>CAWDWI010000008.1:0-325589 GCA_963806025.1 uncultured Thermoleophilia bacterium
CGAGGCGGATCGTTCTGTACGAGCTTCAGCAGATTCGCGAGGTCGCCCGGCATGCCCGCCCTCGTCTGGTGGAAGATCTCGACGAAGCGCGGATTGGCCGACAGCACGTAGCCCCGAAGCGAAGACTCCAGATCGGCGGTGCGCGTTCTGACGCGCAGCGCCGCGACCGTGACGTCCTTCGACCTTGATTCACGCGACTCGGCCTGCCGGAGCGACAGGATCGCGAACAGGGCGGCGACGAAGAGGACGCCGACGAGCGCAGCGACACAGGCGGCAAACAGACCGACCCGCTGTACGAGCGAGAAACGCCTCAACGACGACGCCCCACGAGCTCTTCGGCGATCGACACCACATCCTCGACGCGAAACGGCTTGGGCAGAAAGCTGTCAGCGCCGTTCTCGAGCGCGTCGTCGATGTTCTCCTGCGCCTGCCAGGCGGAGACGACGACCACCCCCACGTCGCGCAGGGCGGGGTCGGCCCGGATCTCGCGCAGCACGTCGATCCCACCGAGGCCCGGCAGCATCACGTCGAGGAACACGAGGTCCGGCGGCGACTCGCGTAGGCGGTCGAGCGCCGTCTCGCCGTCGGAGACCTCCTCGCATCGAAATGCGTCGCCGAGGGTCACGACCAGCAACTCGCGCAACGGCGCCTCGTCATCGACGACGAGCACGCGTGGACGGTCATCACCTGGCTCGTCCGTCACCCGACCAGCCGGAAAAGGAGCACCTCGCGCCGGGGCCGAAGGTGCGTTGCCGTGACAGTGAGCGTGCCACGGGCGTTGTCGTAGAGCCCGGTCCCCCCGACGATCGGGATCTCGTAGAAGAGCCTCGACTGGAGCGCACCCGTCGCGACCAGCGACCCCTTGGGGAGAACGTACGTCGCGGCGCACGTCCGGTTTCGGACGTCGATGAACGTGCAGGCGATGACGCTTCGACCGATCGATTTCTGAGAAATGCTGGGGTTGTAAAGGTGCTGCGTGATCGTCTCGATCGAGCCCGCGGCGCCTCCGTTCGCGGGACGGGTCATGCGATACGTCACTTGGATGTCGGTGATCCGGATCTGCGCCGGCCCGGTAGCGCCGTCTGCGGCGCCGAGTGTCGTGAAGAGCGCTACCGGGATGCAGGCGATGGCTCCCAGCGTCCCCACTCGCCACTTGGCTCGAATCATGGAATCCCCCTTTCCGTCGCCGGGCTCAGTGTCTCACAGGCGCCCGTCTGTCGACGGCCGTGACTGCCGCGCGCGCAGCCACCTCTCTTCGCGCCGCAGGCCGCCAATCCTGCGCCACGAGGGGATTGCTGGGCGTTTGCCTATTGCGTGACCCAGCATCCGGCGCGACACTTCAGGTATGAGCCCTGCAGCAGTGAACGCGCTCGGAATGATCCTTGCGTCACTCCTGATGCTGCTTGGCGGCCTCTCGAAGAAGCATCTCGAGTGGAAGCCGCGCGACATGCCGCGACGGAACCGCAAGCCGCCCGGCACAGCCTGATCCGCGAAGATTCAGACCGATGCAAGCGATCCGGGCCGAAGGGCTGACGAAGCGCTACGGGAGCACACTCGCTCTCGATGCTCTCGATCTGACGATCGAGCGAGGCGAGATCTACGGCTATCTCGGCCCGAACGGCTCCGGCAAGACGACGACCATCCGCCTGCTGCTCGGCCTGCACAGGCCGACCGCCGGGCGCGCCGAGCTGTTCGGCCGCGACGCGTGGCGCGAACCGGTTGCTGCACACCGACACGTCGCATACGTCGCCGGCGAGCCCTACCTCTGGCCCGCGCTGACGAGCACCGAGACGTTCGCGTTCCTGGAACGCTTGCACGGCTCCACCGATGCCGACTACCGCGACCTGCTCGTCGAACGGTTCCAACTCGACACGGACAAGAAGATCCGCGCCCTGTCGAAGGGCAACAGGCAGAAAGTGCAGCTGATCGCCGCCTTTGCGACCCGCGCCGACCTGCTGATCCTCGACGAGCCCACGAGCGGGCTGGATCCGCTCATGGAAGTGGCGTTTCGCCAGACCGTGCTCGAGGCGAAGGAGCACGGCCAGACCGTGTTCCTCTCGTCGCACATCCTCAGTGAGGTGGAGGCACTCTGCGACCGGGTCGGCATCCTCAGGGAGGGACGCCTGGTCGACCAGGGCACACTCGCGCAACTCCGGCACCTGACGTCGCAGACGGTCGAGGTCACGTTCGCCGGACCTCCCCCGGACCTGGCGACCGTTCCCGGAGTTCGGGTCGTGGACTCGGAGCTCAACGCACTGCGGCTCGAGGTCAGCGGCAGCCCGAAGCCTCTGCTCGCCGCGCTCGCCGGCTTCGACGTGGTCGGCCTGACGAGCCGCGAACAGTCACTCGAAGAGATCTTCCTCCATCACTACGACGCGGTCGGAGGACGGTGACTCCAGCCGGCGCGATCGCCCGGCGTTCGTTTGCAGACGCGCGTGTGCGCACCGGATCGTTCGCAGCGCTCTTCGTGTTCGTCGCCGCCGCGAACGTGGTCGGCTATCGGCGTAGCTATCCGACACTCGCAGGAAGGATGAACTTCGCGCGCAGCTTCGGCGCGAACCGAGCGGTCGAGCTCTTCTACGGCTCGCCGCACGATCTCCTGACTGTCGGCGGCTACGTCGCATGGCGCGTCGGCGGGATCGGTGCCATCGTCGCGGGTGTCTATGGTCTCCTGGCGGCCGTACGAGCGCTGCGCGCAGAGGAAGACGCCGGCCGCCAGGAGCTCGTGCTAGCGGCGTATGTGAGCCGCGGCTCCGCGTACCTCGGCGCGCTCGTCGCCATTGCAGCCGGAGCGGGCGTCCTCTGGATCGCGCTCTTCGCAAGCTTTGTGCTGACGCGGCTGCAACCTGGCGGCTCAGCGTTTCTCGCAGCGGCGATCGTCTCACCCGTCATCGTCTTTGCGGGACTCGGAGCTCTTGCCTCTCAGCTCGCCCCCACGCGCCGGATCGCCCTCGAGATCGCGACCGGGTCGCTCGTGCTCGCGTATCTGCTGCGTGTGATCGGCGACACCTCGGCCTCGCTCGGCTGGGTTCGTTGGGCGACCCCGTTCGGCTGGAGCGAGGAGGCGCGCGCGTTTGCCGCACCACGTCCGGCGGTCCTCGCGCTCCCCGTGCTGGCGGGCGCGGTGCTGCTCGTCGCCGCCGGCCTGATGGCGGGCCGGCGCGACATCGGGACCGGGATGCTGCCGGCCCGAGACCGCGCAGAGCCCCGGCTGCGGCTCCTCTCGTCCCCGACGGCGCTCGCATTCCGTGAGGAGATCGGCAGCCTTCTCGTCTGGACGATCGCGCTGGGGGTCTTCGCGGCGGTGGTCGGCGTCCTCTCGACGAGTTTCACCGCGGCGAACCTCCCGGCGAACCTGCAACGGCAACTGCACAAGCTCGGCGCCTCGTCGATCACCACGCCGCGGGGTGCGCTCGGCTTCTACTTCCTTCTCTTCGTGCTCGCCATCAGCCTGTTCGCCTGCTCCCAGATCGCGGCTCTGCGCCGCGACGAGGCCGAGCAGCGACTGGACACCGTCCTCGGGCTCCCCGTCGACCGGCGCAGATTTCTCGCCGGCCGTCTGCTACTGGCAACCGCCGGCTCGATCTTGCTCGCAGCTGCCGCCGGCATCTGCGCCTGGGCCGGCGCCGCGGCCCAGTCCGCCCACGTCGCGCTGCCTCGCCTGCTCGAAGCGGCTGCGAACTGCCTGCCCATCGCACTGCTCTTCCTCGGCCTGGCGGCGCTCGTCTTCGCGGTCGTTCCTCGCTTGACGACCACCGTGGCCTACGGGCTTGTCACCGTCACCTTTCTCTGGCAACTGGTCGGCGCTCTGCTCGGAGCCCCGCGCTTCCTGCTCGACCTGAGCCCGTTCCAACATTTCGCATACGTCCCGGCGCAGGCATTCCGCGCCGGCCCCGCGGCGGCGATGCTTGCGATCGGGGCTGTCGCGGCGTTCGCAAGCCTCTGGTTGTTCCGCCGCCGCGATCTCACAGGCGCCTAGTCCGCGTCGCCGACTCCGGCATGTGGGTTTGCCGCAGCGCGGTTCCGCACGAAGCCGGATGGCGGGAGAAGCCCGCAGGCTCAAAGTGGCTGAAAAGGCCGACCGAACATCTAGGCCCAGAGCGAAAAGGAGTTGGAGATGCGCAAGTACCTGGAGATTGGAGGCGCCATCGCAACGGTCGTGCTGATCGTGTTCGGCGTCGTCGCAATCGCACTCGGCGTCAACGGCCGCAACACCGTCCGCGACAGCCTCAAGGCAGAGCAGATCGTCGGCACGCCCGACATGACCAAGGCCGGCATCGCAGCCGAGGCCAAGGCGGCAGGACTGCCCGCCACGATCAAGCTGCCGACCGCGAACATCGCCGGCAAGGCGATCACCACAGGCGCACTCGCCCGTGACTTCGCGCAGTACATGAGAATCCACGCGCTCGAGGCGAGCGGTGGGTTGACGTATTCGCAGATGCCGCGCTACGCATCCGCCGACGGCAAGGGGACGAATGTCGCGACCAAGGCCACCAAGGGAGCGAACGGGCAGCCGCTCGACAACGCCGCCCGCAACACCTGGGTGACCGAGACGGCGCTTTCCACCGCGCTCAACGCGAGCTTCCTCGCCGAGAACGTCGCGCTCTTCGGGATCATCACCGGCGTCGCGTTCCTCCTCACCGGCATCGGCTTCGGAGTCCTCGTGCTCTTCGGATCACTCCGCGGCCGCGAGCCGGGCACCGAGCCCCTCGGCAAGCGCAAGCCGGAGGCGGCGGGAACGAAGGCAGTCCCCGCCGCGTAACACCTGCGCATCTCCGGAGGCGGGCCGCCCGTAAGCGGCCCGCCTCTGTTTCTTCGATCGGGAAAGGGGTCACGTGATGCTCGGCGTTCTCGACACCAGGCAAGTGGCGTGGCGCCGGCAGCACGCCCAGCGGCACTACGTCGGCTACGTGACCGTCACGGAGCACGGCGTCCGACTGGCCGGCCGCGAGGAGCTCACCGGCATCGACGTCTCACTGTCGATCCCCCACACGGCCATCGGCGCGGTTCGCGTCGGCAGCACCAAGGCCGAGACGGTGGACGGCGAGCCGACCGTGGTGCTCGAGCTCCGGGACGAGGAGCCGATCTACGTCCGCCCGCTCGGTGACGGACCACCCGATCTCGACGGCTTCGCCCGGAAGTTCCGCAGCCGGTAAGCCCTCCTACGAGGGCGGCTCGAGCTGCCCATGCTCGATCGCGTAGCGAACGAGCTCGGCCCGCGTTGCAAGCTGAAGCTTGCGCATGATGTGCGCCCGGTGAGTCTCGGCCGTTCGCACGGAGATGAAGAGCTGCTTCGCGATCTCCTGGTTCGTGTGGCCGAGCGCCAGGAGACGCAGCACCTCCCGCTCGCGATCCGACAGCGGATCCGAGGCGGCAGCCTGCTGGGCCGCGGCGTCCGCGGCAACCATTCGCGCCCCGAGCGCCGGGTGAACGTAGTGGTTCCCGCCCGCCACCTCGCGGATCGCCGCCACCACTTCCGCATCGGCGGCCTCTTTCAGGACGTAGCCGCTCGCGCCCGCCGCGAACGCCTCGCGAACGTAGCTCGGGTCGTCCTGCATCGAGAGCATCAGCACCTTCGCCGCCGGAGCCTCGTGCAGCAGCTTCGGCAGCACCTCGATGCCGCTCTCGTCGGGCATGACGACGTCGAGCAGGATCACATCGGGCTTGCCGGCGCGAGCCTCGAACACTGCGTCGCGCGCGTTGCCGGCATCAGCGATCACGTTCATATCCTTCTCAGCCTCGAGCAGCAGCCTGAGGCCCGAACGAACGACTGCATGGTCATCGACGATGACGATGCGAATCACGAGAGCGGTACCTCCGCGACGAGGCTCGTCCCGGAGCCGCGAGTCGATTCGATCGTCAGCCGGCCGTCGAGCAGCGCGAGGCGCTCGCGCATCCCGGACAGCCCGATGCCACCCCGCAGCTCATCCCCTGCGTCGAATCCGTGCCCGTCGTCCTCGACGAGCGCGGTGGCCGACCCGGCCCGCCGCACGAGCAGCACGCTGACATGCCGCGCGCCCGCGTGCTTGGCGATGTTGGTCAACGACTCCTGCACGATCCGGTAAAGAGTGGTCTCCACCTCGGACGGCAAACGCTCTTCGCCGAGCTGCGACTCGAAGTCGACGTGGATCCCGGTTGCCTCTACGAAGGTCTCGACCAGCCGCTCGAGCGCCGGAACGAGGCCGAAGTCGTCGAGGGCCTTCGGACGCAGCTCGACGGCCAGGCGCCGGACGTTCTGCAGCGTCGCCACGACGAGCTCGCGCAACTGCGCGAGAGCCGCGGGCTTGTCGTCCGCGTTCTCGACCGTTTTGAGGCCGAGCAGCACCGATGTCAGCGCCTGGCCCGTCTCGTCGTGGAGCTCACGCGCGAGCCGCCGCCGTTCGATCTCCTGCCCCTCGATGACGCGCCGCAGCGAATCGCGCTGGACGCGGCGTGAGAGGTCGACCGCGACCGCGGCACGCTGAGCGAAGTGCTCTGCGAGCCGGAGGTCGGCGCTGGTGAAACGCGGGTCGCGCCCCTCGCGATCGTGCGCGAACGCGACTCCGATCGAGCCGTCCCGGATCAGCAAAGGAACGTAGAGGCCCGTCGTCGCGCCGAAGTAGCGCGCCAGCTCCTGGACGATCTCGGGATCGTCGAGCACTGCGTCGATCCGCTCGCTGCGCGCGCGTTTGAGCACACCGCCGACCTTGGTCTCGTAGGGGATCACATCGTGCAGCAATTCGTTCGGCTGCTCGGAAGCGATCGCCTCGATCCGCAGCCCGTCCGAAGTCGGCAAGGCGATTGCAACGACCCGTGCGTGGATCAACTCGCGCAGCCGCTCGACGACGAGCTGCAGGAGGCGTGGCAGCTCGAGCTCGCCGGCAAGCGCCGCGCTGATCTCCTGCAGCGACTCGAGCTGCCTCGACCAGGCGGTCGCGGACTCATACAGGCGCGCGTTCTCGATTGCGACGGCCGCCTGCGCCGAGAGGAGCGTGACGAGCTCCTCGTCCTCCTCGTCGAAGTCCGCTCCACCGCTCTTCTCGGTCAGGTAGAGGTTCCCGTAGGCGACGCCGCGCAGAATGATCGGGGTGCCGAGGAACGTGCGCATCGGTGGATGGCCCGGCGGAAAGCCGACGGAACGTGGGTCGTCCGCCAGATCGTGGAGACGCAGCGTCCGGGCGTCGGCGATCAACGCTCCGAGGATGCCGCGCCCGCGAGGCAAGTTGCCGATGACCGCGCGCGTGTCGTCGTCGATGCCGTGCGTGACGAACCGCTCGAGGCTCGTACCGGTCGGGTCGATGACGCCGAGTGCGACGTATCGCGCACCGGTGACGAGGGCCGCCGCCTCCACTATCCGTTGGAGAACCCCGTCGAGTGAGAGCTCCGAGCTGATGGCGAGGCCGGTCTGCAAGAGCGCGCGCAGCCTGTTTGACTGCTCGGTCTCCACCGGGCAATCGTCGCAGAATTCACCAGGTCTTCGGTGAAGCCGCCGGCGCCGGCCGGCCGATCCGCACGCGCATGTCGACCGCAACGCACCCGTCGGGACCTGCGAGCACCGGGTTCAGGTCGAGCTCGGTCACCTCCGGCAGGTCGACAGCGAGCCGAGAGAGGCGGTGCAGGAGGTCCGCAAGCGCCGTCCTGTCGGCGGCCGGGGCTCCGCGCCAGCCGTCCACGAGCTTCGCGGCCTTGCCGGTGCCGAGCAACTCGTCGGCGTCGACGTCGGTCAGCGGTGCGAGAGCGAAGTTCGCGGAGCCGATCAACTCGGCGAGCACGCCGCCCGGACCGAACGCGACGAGGGGGCCGAAGACTGGGTCCTGCACGATCCCGGCGAGCAGCTCCGCTCCCTCGGTGAGGAACTGCTGGACGATCACCGGTCCGCCCATCCGGGCGGCGGCCTCACGAACCTCCCCGGCGGTGCGCAGGTCGAGGGCGACGCCTCCGGATTCCGTCTTGTGTGCACCGGCCGCCGCAGTCTTGACGACGGCGGGGAGCCCGAGCTCCTCCGCAAGCGCAGCCGCCTCGTCAGGCGTCTCCGCGCGTCGCTCGCCGACGAGCGGGATGCCGTACGCGGCCAGGAGCCGATGGGCAGCGTCGGCCTCGAGCCAGCCTTCGCCGGCAGCGTCGATGATCGCGCGGGCCGCGGCCAGATCGACGTCGACCTCGGGCGTCGTGCCGGCGGGTCGCCTCAGCCACGCCGCGCGCCTCGCGGCCAGGCCGAGGGCGTGTGCCGCCGACTCGGGGTAGTCGAAGCCGCCGTGCGCCGCGCCGTCGGCGCTCATCACGACCGAGAGCAGCGGCTTGTCGGATTCCTTGGCGTAGCGCGCGAGCAGCTCTTCGACCGCTCGCGGGTCCTCGACGACCGGCGGCACGAAGAGAGCGATCACCGCGTCGATGTTCGGGTCGGCGAGGATGGGGCCGATCGTGCGTTCGTAGGTGGCTGCATTGGCCGATCCGAGCAGGTCGATCGGGTTTGCGACGCTCGCTTCCTTCGGGATGCTCTCGATCAGCAGGGCCCGGGTTTCCGGCGTCAGTTCCGGCAGCACGAGGCCGTGCGCCTCACAGGCGTCGGCACAGAGGATGCCCAGGCCGCCGGCATTCGTGAGGACCGCGACGCGGTTCCCTGCGGGCGCCGGCAGCGAGGTGAGCAACACGGCGGTGTCGAGCAGTTCTTGCAGAGTCGTCGCCCGCAGCACGCCGGCTTCACGGAAGAGCGCGTCGACGACGGCGTCGGAGCCGGCCAGGGCTGCGGTGTGCGATGCCGCTGCGCGCGCACCCGCGTTGCTCGTGCCGCTGCGCATCGCGAGAATCGGCTTCGAGCGGGCCACCCGGCCGGCGACTCGCGCGAACTTGCGTGGGTTGCCGAAGGATTCGAGGTAGAGCAGGACGACGTCAGTCTCGGGATCGTCCTCCCAGTACTCGAGCAGGTCGTTCGACGAGACGTCGGCCTTGTTCCCGATCGAGACGAACGCCGACAGTCCGAGTCCCCGCGCATCGGCCTGCTCGAGCAACGCCAGCCCGAGCGCGCCGCTCTGCGACGAGAACGCGGTGCGACCGGCCGGGAAGGCGCTGCGCGCGAACGTCGCGTTCAGACGGCACGCCGCCGACGCCACGCCGAGGCAATTCGGGCCGATCAGGCGGGCGCCGTAGCGCCGAACGAGAGCGAGCAGCTGCGCTTGGCGCTCGAGCCCCTCCGATCCGGTCTCGGCGAAGCCTGCCGAGATCACACAGACCGCACGGACACCGGCGCGCAGAGCCGATTCCGTCGCATTGAGCACCTGCTCTCCCGGCACACACACAACCGCCAGGTCGACAGGGCCCGGGATCTCCTCGACCGAGCGATAGCCGGGCACGCCGCCGACCGGGTCGCCTTTCTGGTTGACCGGGTAGGCGGCGCCGGAGAAGTCGGCGGCGATGACGTTGCGGAAGAGCTCCCCGCCGATCGTGCCCCGCCGGGCGGATGCGCCGATCACGGCCAGGGAGCCCGGCTTGAAGAATGATTCAAGAGACGCCGAGACCGCTGAATGGTCGCGCTCGGCGATCCGGTCCAGCACCTCGGCGGACGCCTTGAGAGCGAACTCGACCTCCACGACACCGCTCACGTAGCGGCGCCGCACCTCGAAACCGGTATCGCCGAAGACGTGCAGCATGGCAGCGTTCTCGGGGAGGACCTGCGCAACGAATCGATCGATCCCCGCAGCGCGAGCGTGCGCGGCGAGCCGTTCGAGCAGACGGCTCGCAATCCCACGGTGCTGGAACTCGTCGGCGACGACGAAGGCGACCTCGGCGCGCGAGGGGTCGCGCAGCCGGATCCAGGTCCCGAGCCCGATCACGCGCTCGGCGCCGTCGGCGTCGACCAGCTCGCCGATCAGCGACAGGCTCTCGTCGCCGTCACTGCGGAGAAACGACGCGATCAGGTTGGGGTCGACACGGACAGCACCCTGAAAACGCAGGTAGCGGCTCTCCGGCGTCAAGCGCTCGAAGAACTCGAGCAGCTCGTGTTCGTCAGGAGCGTTGGTGGGACGGAGGCGGAGCGTGGAGCCGTCCCGCAGGACGACGTCTTCTCGGTCAGCGATCCCAACCATGCCGCCAGTGTAGGACGAGCCGGGACGGTGCTCCATCCGCCGAGGGCCGTCGCGACGGTGCGGGGAACTACGTATCAGGCTGGGGCTCGGTCAGCAGCCGCACCACACACAGCACGGCAACGATCGAGATCACGACGTCGTTCCCGAGGCACCACTGGCAGATCGCTCCGATCGGGCCGAGCTGGGCCCAGAGGAGGTAGCCGCTGAATGCCACACCTGCGAACGAGATCAGGACGCCGATGAACGCCGCGACGGTCCCGCGGACCGCGGTCGTCATGACGATCGCGAGGTAGGCGATCAGCCCGAGCAGAGCGACAGGCACGCCCCCGAGCTCCGCGTATTTCGATTTCTGCACGGTCTCGCAGCCGCTGTTCACGCAGATCGGAGCCGTGTGCGAGTAGTGGACGTAGGTGAGATATGCCGCGATCGCCGCGCCGACGAGGGCGGCCGCGGCAATCGAGGCGCGCAGCCTCACTTCAGGAGCGGATCGAGCGCCGCCGAGAACGCCGCGGGATCGAGTGCGGAGAGCTGCAGCTGGGTCGGGAGCGCCGGAGGCGCCTCGACGATGAAGGTAGGCGTTCCGGCGACCGCATAGTTCGTCGCCGCCGCGCCGGCGTTCTTCAGCATCAGGGTGACGGCAGCCGTCGAGGAAGCAGCGGAGAGCGAGTCGACGTTGACGCCGGCCGCCTTCGCGGCGCTCGCGATCGTCGCGTCGTTGATCCAGCCGCTGTTCTCCTCGCCCTGACGAGCGTAGAGCTCGTTGGACATCTGCCACAACCTGTTCTGCTCCCCGGCCGCGTAGTTGGCGCGCAGGCCGTTTTCGGAGTTCGGGCCGATGATGTTGATGCCGCGATACACGAGCTTGACCTTGCCGGTGCGCACGTAGTCCTTCACGACCGTCGGCAACGTGTCGAGATTCCACTCCCTGCAATACGGGCACTGCGGGTCTTCGAAGACCTGGATCGTGACCGGCGCAGCGGCGCGCCCGAGCGTGTCGCCGCGTTGCGGGATCCCTGCCAGCGAGAGCCCCGTCGACGTGGCCGTCGTCCCAGTCGCGGTCGCGGTCGTGTCCGCGCCCGCTGAAGTCCCCGACGAGCCACCCGCGGCGACGACGATGAGGACGACAACGACCACGATCGCACCGACCGCAGCGGCGCCGAGGAGATACATGCGCGACCGGTCCACGCCCACAGCATGCCCGACCCGCACCGCCGTCGGCTCCGTGGAAACCCGCACACGGAGCAGGGAGTTAGGCTCCCTGGGTGGCGCTCCTCCAGAGTCGAGTCGAGCAGACGGATGATTTCGCCCGGCGGCGGAGCCGGTTGGAGGCGCTGGTCGAGGAGCTGCGTGCTCGTTCGGCGCTGGTGGCCGCGGGTGGTGGTGAGCGGGCAGTGGAGCGTCACCGGGCCCGCGGGAAGCTGCTCGCGCGTGAGCGGATCGACAGGCTGGTCGATCCGGGGACGGCGTTCCTGGAGCTGAACGCGCTTGCCGGGTGGGAGATCTACGACGGGCAGGCGCCGTCGGCGGGGATCGTGACCGGTGTCGGCGTGGTCGAGGGCCGGGAGTGTGTGATCGTCGCGAACGACGCGACCGTGAAGGGCGGGTCGTACTTCCCGTTGACGGTCAAGAAGCACCTGCGGGCGCAGGAGGTGGCGGAGCAGAACCGTTTGCCCTGCCTCTATCTCGTCGATTCGGGCGGGGCGTTCCTGCCACTGCAGGCGGAGGTGTTTCCCGATCGCGAGCATTTCGGCCGCATCTTCTTCAACCAGGCGCGGATGTCGGCGCAGGGGATTCCACAGATCGCCGTCGTGATGGGCTCGTGCACCGCCGGCGGCGCCTATGTGCCGGCCATGAGCGACGAAACGGTGATCGTGCGCGGGACCGGGACGATCTTCATCGGCGGGCCGCCACTGGTGAAGGCGGCGACCGGCCAGGAGGTCACCGCGGAGGAGCTCGGCGGCGCTGACGTGCACGCGCGGCAGTCCGGGGTCGCCGACCACTACGCGACGTCGGACGAGCACGCGCTCGCGATCGCCCGCCGAATCGTCGCCAACACGCACGGACGCAAGCCGGAGCCACCCTGGACGCGGCTTCCTCCGGAGGCGCCGGTGGTCGACCCGTCCGACCTGTACGGACTGATCCCGGACGACCACCGCACGCAGATGGACGCGCGTGAGGTGATTGCACGGATCGTCGACGGCTCGCGCTTCGACGAGTTCAAGACGCTCTACGGCGAGACCCTGGTCTGCGGCTGGGCGCACATCGAGGGCTACCCGGTCGGGATCCTCGCCAACAACGGCGTGTTGTTCGCCGAGAGCGGGCAGAAGGGCGCGCATTTCATCGAGCTGGCCTGCAAACGGCGGGTGCCGCTCGTCTTTCTGCAGAACATCACCGGCTTCATGGTCGGCAAGGAGTACGAAGCAGGCGGGATCGCCCGCGACGGCGCGAAGCTCGTAACGGCCGTCGCCTGCGCCGAGGTGCCGAAGTTCACCGTCGTCATCGGCGGATCGTTCGGCGCCGGCAACTACGGGATGTGCGGACGCGCCTACTCCCCACGCCAGCTCTGGATGTGGCCCAACGCCCGCATCTCCGTGATGGGCGGCGAGCAGGCGGCAACGGTCCTGACAATGGTCGGCGACGCCGACCCGGACGAGATCCGTGCCAAGTACGAGCTCGAAGGCAACCCCTACTACTCGACCGCCCGGCTCTGGGACGACGGCATCATCGACCCGCTCGACACCCGCCGTGTCCTCGCGCTCGGCATCAGCGCCGCACTGAACGCACCGATCCCCGAAACCACCTTCGGCATCTTCCGCATGTGACCGAGTCGCGGGGTTAGGGTTTCGCCGTGGGTTACTCAGTGCTGAAGATCGACGACGTCGAGGGCGCCGGACGGGGCGGCATGGTCAAGTTCCTCCGCCGCGAGCTCGACGTGCAGGCGTTCGGCGTCAACTGGTTCGAGATCGGCCCGAACATGGAGGGTGTCGAGCACGATGAGGTGGACACCGGACAGGAAGAGGTCAATGTGATCGTCCGCGGCAGCGGGATCTACCGGATCGACGGCGAGGAAGTGCCGTTCACCGCCCCGACGATCTTTCGCTTCGACCCGGAGACGACGCGGCAGCCGGTCGCCGGTCCCGAAGGGTTCGCCATGGTCGCGGTCGGTTCCCGCCGGGGCAGCTACGAGGCGCACGGGCCGTTCTAGTCCGGATTGTTCTGTGGAACCTCGCGGACTCGCTGAGCTCGATCGGCGAGCTGCGGCGCTACCTCCAGGATGAAGCGGTGGATGCGTTCGAGCGGGTGCCGGGCCTCCTCTTCAAGGCGTGGTTCTCGGACGAGGTGACCGAACGCTGGGGTGCGGTCTACGTGTTCGAGTCGCGTGAGGCGTCGGAGCAGGAGCTGCCGTCGCGTGTGCGTGCGTTGATCGGTAAGGAGCCGGACGTCGTGGAGGTCTTCGACCTCGAGGCGTCCGTCTCGGTCGCGACAGAGCTCGCCCGGCTCGGGCTCGCGTTCGAATGAGCGCTGTTCGCGTCGAACGGGAGGGTTCGCTGCTTCGGATTGCGATGGCTCGGCCCGAGCGTCGAAACGCCTTCGATGCGGGGCTGATCGAGGAGCTGACCGGCGCCTTCGGCGGTGTCGGGCCCGACGTCTACGCGGTGCTGCTTAGCGGTGACGGACCGTCGTTCTCGGCCGGCGCGGACGTCGAGTGGATGCGCTCGTCGGTGGATCTCAGCTTCGAGGAGAATGTGGCGGACGCTTTGCGGCTGCGTGCGATGCTCGACGCGATCGACGGCTGTGCTGCGCCGGTCCTCGCGCTCGTGCAGGGGCATGCACTCGGCGGAGGGTGCGGATTGGTCGCCTGCTGCGACGTTGTCGTCGCCGAGCCGGCAGCGCAGTTCGCCTTCAGCGAGGTCAAGCTGGGGATCGTCCCGGCGGTCATCTCACCGTTTGCGCTGGCGAAGATCGGGCCGGCGGCCGCGCGACGCTACTTCGTCACGGGGGAGCGCTTCTCCGCCGAGGTCGCGCTGCGCATCGGCCTCGTGCACGAGGTCGCGGCCGATCTCGAGCTGGCTGCCGAGCGGGTGCTGGGCGAGCTTCGCTCGGCCGGCCCGGAGGCAGCGCGAGCGGCCAAGGCGCTCGCGCGTGACCCACTCCCGGCAGCGGAGACCGCGCGGCGCATCGCCGCTCACCGGACGAGCCCCGAGGGCCAGGAGGGCCTGCGGGCATTCCTCGAGAAGCGCCCGCCCGGCTGGGCAGGCGAGTAACACCCGAACCCGACCTCCGTCCCGCCCGGGCGCAACGGGGGCGCAACAACGGGGTCAGACCCCGGACGTGTCTGCTCGGGACGCGTCTAACGGTCGGCAACCCCGGAAACGAGCTGTAGCGCGTAACAGGTCACGCGCGCTTTCAGGCCTGACTCGCCCGGAGGGACACGGCTTCGGGGTCAGACCCCGGCCGTGGCCCGAAGGAGCGGTGAGCTAACGGGCCGTCGACTGTGTGCGTAGCGCGACCGGGCGCGTGACCGTCGACGCGAAGGCCGTCCCACCCGCGACCTCGACGCGGTAGCTACCGGGCCGCAGGCTGCGGTTGAAGACTCCGCGCGAGCTCGCTACGAGACGCCAGCGGCTGTTCGTGAGCCGCTGGACCTGCAGTGGAAGGGACGGAGAGACGTGTGCGTGAAGATCCCCGTCACGCGCACTCAGAGACACGCGTGGCACTACCTGCATCGACACGGCATCTCCCGCGACGCCGTTGTAGGCAAGCCGGAGCTCCGTGGAGCGCACAGCGGGAATCGAGACGACGAACTCCCCGGAAGGCGCAGGGTGGATATGACGCACCGTCTGCCAGCCTGCAGCGGTCAGCTCCTGTAGCCGCGCCTTGCCGAGCCCGCGAACCCAGCCCTGGACCCGGACGTGGTTGCCGTAGAGCAAGCGGTCCGGCAGATCGTCGAGGGTCATCGCGTGGATGTCGAAGTCGGTCGACCCGAGCTTGAACCTCGTGCGGATCACCTGTCCGGGGAACTGCTTCCACCCACCTGCGGTGAGCGCCCGCACCGCCTCCGCGCGGCCCGACGAGTTGTGCACGACGCGCAGATCCCGCACACCGCTGATGTGAAGTGCCGCGGCAACCCGGGCAGGGGTCAGCACGGCGGTCGGCCACACATGATGCGGCGAGATGTAGTCGTACGGATCGGCGACCGAGACGAGGTACGGCACCTGCTGCATCTGCGGCCAGGCATCGTGGATCGACGACGTCCTGCCGCCCGACGACGAGAAGTAGTAGGCCGGGATGATCGAGCCGCCGAACTCGAGCACCTGCCCTGCGGTCGCGCCGATCGCAAGGTTCGTTTCCGTGCGCTCGGCTTTGATGCCGCCGTACATCTGAGACCGGTCGTCCGGGTAGAGATCGAAGTCCGCCCCCGGCTTGAGCATCGCGAGCGTGTACGAACGAGCCGCGACCGCCTGCGCCTCGTACGTCTGCGTGTGCCAGCCGACGGGCACCTCCCAAGGGACGACGCCGCGCAGGTAGCGATCGAGCGGCAGGACGTTCACCGCCATCAGCCCGCCGGGCTTCGCCTTCACCACGATCGCGCCGCGGTAGCCGGCACCGCCGAGCCGCAGAGGCTGAACCCCGGGCTCGAAGCGCAGTGGAAAGACGAGCTGCTTGAAGCCGCGGCGCACTACCACCGCCCGCGGGCTCAGATGCACCTTCTCGCCCCGCGCGTCGACGACGAGAAACGGAGCGGACGAGCCGACGCGGAACATCGACTGGTCTTCCTGCAGCAGCACACGCACGTCCCTCGGGGTCGTGGGCGTGATCTGTGTGTGCGGGTAGTAGTGAGCGAGAATCCGGCGGTAACCGAAGCCGTGACGCGCGTAGCCCTCCGCGCCCCACTGGCTCATCCCGACACCGTGACCCCACCCTCGGCCGTCGAGCAGGAACACCGTGCCACCGTGCGCGAGCCCTGGGAACGCGAGGACGGCAAGTGCTACCAACCAGACCCTCATCCCGGATCGGCAGAGTAACCGCGTGCGCAGGCTCCTGCTTCTGACAAGCGCGATCGTCTTCTTCGACACCCTCTTCTTCGCGGCGCTCACCCCGCTGCTGCCGCGATATGCCGAAACACTCGACCTCGGCAAGACCGGCGCAGGAGTGCTGGCGGCCGCGTACCCGGCCGGGGCATTCGTCGGCGCCATCCCCAGCGGTATCGTCGCGACGCGAGCCGGAGTTAAGCCCACAGTGGTGATTGGGCTCTCGGCGGTCGCTCTCTGCACCGTGCTCTTCGGGATCGTGAGCGATCCCTGGCAGCTCGACGTCGTGCGTTTCCTGCAGGGACTCGCAAGCGCGTTCTCCTGGACCGGCGCACTCGCCTGGCTCGTCGCCGCGGCCCCGTCGGCACGGCGCGGCAGCCTAATCGGCACCGCCTTCGCGGCCGCGATCGGTGGTGACCTGTTCGGCCCGGTGCTCGGCGGTGTCGCTGCGGTCGCGGGCACGGGTTGGACGTTCAGCGCCGTCGGGATCGCGTCCCTGGGGCTCGTCGCGTGGGCTGCAACGACGCCGTCGGCGCGGCCCGAAGCGCGACAGCCCCTGCGCATGCTGGGACGCGCTCTCAGAGATCCACGCGTGCTGGGTGCGTTCTGGTTCGTCGTTCTCCCGGCGCTGCTCTTCGGCGCGGTCTCGGTGCTCGCGCCTCTACGGCTCTCGGTGCTCGGATTCGGGTCGGTCGCGATCGGGGCAGTTTTCCTCGTCTCGGCTGCATTCGAGGCGGCGAACAACGTCGTTGTCGGACGGCTTTCCGACCGGCGCGGCCCGCTCTACCCGATCCGGATCGGGCTCGCAGCATCCGTCGTTGTGGCCGCAATCTATCCGTGGCCGGACAATGCGTACGTGCTCGCTGTCGTCGTGATCTGCGGCGGCCTCGCGTTCGGAACGTTCTTCACTCCGGGCATGGCGCTTCTCACCGACCTGTCCGAGGAGCGAGGGCTCGACTACGGCTACACGTTCGCGCTCGTCACCCTCGCCTGGGCGCCCGGCCAGGCGCTCGGCGCCGCGGGCAGCGCTGCACTCGCCCGCTCGACCCGCGACGCCGTTCCCTACCTTGCGCTTTCGGGCGTCTGTGCGCTCACTTTCGCGGCACTTTGGCGCGTGCGAAAGGACGGCTAGGGTCAGCGCGTGCAGAAGGTGCTCGTCGCCAACCGTGGAGAGATCGCGCTACGCGTGTTCCGCGCTGCGCGCGAGCTCGGCCTTGGCGCCGTCGCCGTCGTCGCAACCGACGACACAGGGTCGTTGCACGCGCGCTCCGCCGACCAGGTGGTCGAGATCGCCTCATACCTCGATCCCGCAGAGCACGTGCGGGCCGCGAAGCAACTGGGCGCGGACGCGATTCATCCGGGCTACGGCTTCCTCGCCGAGAACGCCGGCTTCGCTGAGACCGTCGCGGCGGCCGGCCTGACCTGGATCGGGCCGCCGCCGGGGGCCCTGCGCGCCGGCGGCGACAAGCTCGCCGCGAAGCAGATCGCGGCGAGCGCGGGAGTGCCCACGATCCCGGAGGCGACCGAACCGCCGTTGATCGTCAAGGCGGCGGCGGGCGGCGGCGGTCGCGGGATGCGCGTCGTGCGCTCGGCCACCGAGCTCGCCGACGCGGTCGCGGCGGCGCAACGCGAGGCGCAGGCGGCGTTCGGCGACGACCGCGTCTATCTCGAGCGCTACCTCGAACGGCCGCGGCACATCGAGGTTCAGCTGCTTGCCGACACGCACGGCACGGTGCTGGCGCTGGGTGAGCGTGACTGCTCGGTGCAGCGCCGCCACCAGAAGGTGCTCGAGGAATCGCCGCCGCCGGGTCTCGACCCGGGCCTGCGAGAGCAACTGAGCGCCGCCGCGGTCCGCTTCGCACGCGCGATCGGCTACGTCGGCGCGGGAACGGCCGAGTTCGTGGTCGAGGGCGGCGAGTTCTTCTTCCTCGAGCTCAACGGGCGAATCCAGGTCGAGCACCCCGTCACAGAGGCGGTCACCGGGATCGACCTGGTGCAGTGGCAGCTGCGCATCGCCCGTGGTGAACACCTCGACGTGCAGCCGGAGTCGCACGGAACGGCGGTCGAGGTGCGACTCTACGCCGAGGACCCACGGAGCTTCCTGCCTCAGGCGGGCCGAATCGAGGTGCTGCGGCTTCCGGCATCGATCCGTGTGGACGCAGGCGTGGCCGAAGGCGACGAGATCGGCACCGGCTATGACCCGATGATCGCGAAGCTGGTCTCGAGCGGCGCCACGCGAGACGAGGCGTTCGACCGCCTCGCCGGCGCGCTCGCCGAGACGGAGGTCCGCGGAGTCACGACCAATCTCCCGTTCCTGCGCTGGCTCGTCTCACATCCGGTGCTGCGCGCAGGGGGTGCCACGACCGCGTTCCTCGTCGAGCACCCACCTCTGTCAGCTCCGCCGGCGATCGTCCCCGACTCCCCCTGGCGCGGGGCGTTCCGCCTCAACCTCCGCGATCCCACACCGATGCCACCGCCGGACGTCGACGCCCCTGCGCACGCGCTCAGACCGGCGGAGGAGTCGAGCACGATCGTGGCCCCGATGCCCGGGACCGTGATCAAGGTGAACGTCGAGGCGGGGTCGGTCGTCAGGGCCCGTGACCCGCTCGTCGTGCTGGAGGCGATGAAGATGGAAACGCCTCTCGTCTCGCCCTACGACGCAACGGTTCTCGCCGTGCACGTGCGGGAAGGTGATCGTGTCGTTGGCGGCGCGGTGCTCGTGGAGCTCGCGGACTAGAAGATCTTCTGGAGCTTCATGGCTGCGCCCATGTCGCCCTTGATCTTCAACTTGCCGGTCATGTACGCCGTGGTCGGGTTCTGTTCGCCGCTGATGATCTTCTCGAACGTCTCGGCCGACGTCTCGATCGTCGCGTCCGCGGTGCCCTCACCTTCCGTCACTGCGATCGCGCCATCGGCCACATTGACGAACCACTTGCCCTCGCCCTCGATTTCGAACAGGTACGAGTTCGTCATCCCCGCGAGCTTCGAAGCGTCTGCACGCGACGCGAGGGAGTCGAAGAATTCCTTGGCTGCCACTGCTGCATCCGCTCCTTAGGTCGTCGGTTGACTCGTCAGTCAACCTACCGGAGCGGATGGCTAGGCCGCGCCCGCTTGCGGCAGGTAACGCTCGATGAGCAGGTCCGAGAGCCTGCTCTGCGCAGCGGCCAGACGGCGGCGGTTCTCCTCGAGCTCGAACTGGCCCGCCCCGGTCGCGCGCAGTTCCTGCCGCTCGGCGACGATCCGCCCGATCTCCTCGGTCAGCGTCTCCACCGTGTGCGTCACCGCCCGCTTGTCACGCGCCGCATACATCAGTCTCCTCAGGCCAATCGGCTGTTGCCAACGTTCTCTCATGCCACGAAAGGGGGTTTCGACACAGCGCCCCCTGCTCCTCGGTACCATCGCCCCCCGATGCGTGCCGAGCTGAGGGCGCCGGCGTGAACTTCGACGTCGAGCGCGAACACAAGTTGGTGCGCGACACGGTTCGACAGTTCGCGTTGGAGAAGATCGCGCCGGTCGCCGAAGAGCTCGACCGTGAGAAGCGGTTCCCGTACGAGCTCGTTGCCGAGATGGCAGAGCTCGGGCTGATGGGGATGACGATCCCGGAGTCCTACGGCGGGGGCGGCACCGACACGCTCTCGTACGCGATCGCGATCGAGGAGCTCACGCGCATCGACTCGTCGGTCGCGATCACCGTTGCCGCGCACCACTCGCTCGGCACGCTCCCCATCTACTACTTCGGAACCGAAGCGCAGCGGCGTCAGTGGCTCCCCGACCTCGCCTCGGGCAAGGCGCTTGCCGCATTCGGACTGACCGAGGCAAACGCCGGATCGGATGCGGGCGCGACACGCACCACAGCCGAGCTCGACGCGGGGAACTGGGTCGTCGACGGGTCGAAGATCTTCATCACCAACGCCGGCACCGACATCACCGCCTGCGTGACGATCACCGCGCTCACCGGCGACGGCGAGATCTCGAACATCATCGTCCCCAACGGCACCGACGGCTACGTCATCTCAGCACCGATGCAGAAGCTCGGCTGGCGCGCCTCCGACACCCGCGAGCTCTCGTTTCAGGCTGCGCGGGTCCCGGAGGAGAACCTGCTCGGCAAGCGCGGCGAAGGCTTCCGTCAGTTCATGGAGATCCTCGACGGCGGACGCATCTCCGTCGCGGCGATGGGCGTGGGGCTCGCGCAGGGTTGCTACGACCTCGCCTCGGCCTACGCACTCGAACGCGAGCAGTTCGGCCGCCCGATCGCGAAGTTCCAGTCGGTGCAGGCGATGCTCGTCGACATGGCGACCGAGATCGAGGCTGCCCGCGACCTCGTCTGGAAGGCCGCCTGGGAGAAGGACCAGGGCCGAGACTTCGGCAAGACGGCGGCGATGGCCAAGCTCTTCTCCGGCGAGCTCTCACATCGCGCCGCGAACTGGGCGCTGCAGATCCACGGCGGCTACGGGTTCATGGACGAATACGCGATCTCGCGGCTCTACCGCGACCAGAAGATCCTGGAGATCGGCGAGGGGACGAATGAGGTTCAGCGGATGGTCATCGCTCGCCATCTCGGTCTCTAGCCTCGCCGGGGCGCTCCTCTTCGCGGCGCCGGCCGAGGCGCACCTGTCGATCAACCCCGACACGGTGCACACCGGCGCGCTCGTCGATCTCGTCTTCTCGGTGCCGAACGCTGCAGACCCGGCGGGGATCGACCAGGTCACGATCGCGGCGCCCGCCGCCTTCGTGCTCGACGACGGCGAGGCGGTCGCCGGCTGGACGCAGTCCCGCTCGGGCCAGACCCTGACCTGGAAGGGCGGCAACATCCCGCTGCGCCAGTACGCCCGGTTCGGGATCCGCGGCACCGCCCCGCTGCAGGCGGGCACGGTGCTGTTCAACGTTCTCGTCGCCGACCGGGCCGGATCCTCGCTCACCTACCGGGTCGGCATCCAGGTGGCGTCCCACGACCCGCGCGACAACGGGGCGCGCTCGCTGGGCAAGGCCGCGCTGATCGTCGCGGTGGTCGGGGCGGCGCTGGCTCTGGTGGCGATGTTCGTCGCGCTGTACGTCTGGCTGCGACCGCCGCCCCCGTGAGTTAACCTCGGGAGCCGTGCTGCTCTTTCGGCAGTTCGTGGACGACGATCTCGGGTGCGCCTCCTACCTGGTGGGCGACCCCGAGGCGGGGGTCGCCGTCGTCGTCGACCCGGCTTTTCGGATCGAGCAGTACCTGGAGGCAGCCGTGGCAGCCGGCGTGCGCATCGAGCGGACGCTCGAGACGCACACTCATGCCGATCACCTGTCGGGCCACGGACGCCTGGCGCTCGAGCACGATGTGCCCGTTGCGATCCAACCGCTCGCGGGGCCTTCGTACCCGTTCGAGCCGCTGGCCGACGGACAGGTCGTTGAGGTTGGAGCGGTCGGGGTCCGCGTCGTGCACACCCCGGGCCACCGTCCCGAGCACTGCGCATTCGTGGTCGACGACCACATCGCGTTGACGGGAGATTCGCTCTTCGTCGGCGATGCAGCGCGTCCCGACCTCGCGGTGGCTGCGCGCGAAGGCGCCCAGGATCTCTTCCACTCGCTGGCCCGGCTGACGGCGCTCGGCGACACCGTTGAGGTCTACCCCGGCCACGTCGCCGGCTCGCTGTGCGGCGGCAACATGAGCAGCGAGCGCTCGTCGACGATCGCACACGAGCGTGCGACGAACGCGGCGCTCTCCTTCCGAGACGTGCAGGAGTTCGTGCTCGTGTCCGCGTCGGTGTCGGCGCCACGGCCGCCGACAACGGCCCTCGTCGTCTCCCTCAACCAGGGCTCGTGGGTGGGCCGTCCCGACGATCTCGCCGAGCTCGCGCAGCCCGGAGCCGCCACGGTGCTCGACGTTCGGCCGTTCGCCGACCACGCGGCCGGGCACGTGCCGGGCGCCATCAGTGTTCCGTTCAGCGGCTCGTCGTTCGGAACGAAAGCTGGGTTCGTGCTCGTCGCAGACGAACCGGTGGTACTGCACGCGCGCTCTCACGAGGAGGCAACCGAGGCTGCGTGGGGGCTCTGGGCGATCGGCAGGCTCGAACTCGCGGGCTACGTGCTGTCGCCTCACGCGACCGAGACGCTGGCCACCGTGGACGTCGCCGAGCTGAAGCGCCTGCTCGAGACCGCGGAGGTGCAGCTCGTCGACGTGCGTGAGACGACCGAGCGCGACGACGGCTACATCCCCGGCTCTCGCAACATCCCCTACCGGCTCATCCGCAAGCTCGGCTGCGGCGCGCTCGAGCGCTCGAAGCCGGTGGTGACCGTGTGCGAGAGCGGCCAACGTGCGGCGATCGCCGCGTCGCTGCTACAGCGCGACGGCTTCGACGTTCGAGCTGTCGCTGACGGCGGGACCGCCGACTTCACCGACACCGTGTCGTTCCGCCGCTGCGGCGGCGGTTAGTCAGTTGACTCTTCGCCGCGCGCCTGGCAGCGTGGCGTAGATGACGATTCCAACTGAACCGATCGGAAGCATCCCCCGCCCCGCGGAGCTCGTGGCGGGGATGCAACAAGCGGCGGAGGGAGAAATCTCCGACACGGAACTGGCTGCTCTCTTCGACCAGGCAGTCCGCAGTACTGTCAGCGAGCTCGAGGCGACCGGGTCGCCGGTGATCACCGACGGCGAGCAGCGCAAGCCGAGCTTCGTGACCTACCCCGTCGCCGGCCTCGACACACTCGCCGGAGACGGCGTCGTGATCCCGTTTGCAGATGGGCACACGCGCCGGCTACCGGTCTTGACGTCCGGGCCGTTCCGCTATGCGGCGTATGCCGATTCGTACCTGCTCGCCGCTCAGGAGGTGGCAACGCGCCCGGTGAAGCAGGCGGTCATTTCCGCATCGGCGCTGAGCCTTCTCTACCCGGCCGACGGCATCGACGGATACCCGCGTGAGGACTTTCTGGCTGATCTGGTCGACGAGGCCGAGGCGGACATTCGTCGCTGCCTCGATGCCGGTGCGTTCAACGTCCAGATCGACTTCACGGAGGCGCGGCTCTCACTCAAGCTCGATCCTTCCGGGGGTCTGCTCCGCAGCTTCGTCGAGCTGAACAACCAGGTGCTCGACCGGTTCCCGGCCGACGTGCGAAGCCATCGCCTCGGCGTCCACTCCTGCCCGGGCGGCGACCACGACTCGACGCACAGCGCCGACGTCGACTACACGACGCTGCTCCCGACGCTCTTCGAGCTCCACGCAGGCGCGTTCTATCTCGAGCTCGCCGGCGAGTCCGACCCCGAGTCGGCGCTCGAAGCGGTTTCCGAGAGCCTGAGACCGGGCCAGCGCGTGTTCGTCGGCGTCACCGACCCGATCGATCCGGAAGTCGAAACGCCCCAGCAGGTCGTCGAGCGCGTCCTGCTCGCCGCGAAGCACATCCCGGTCGCTCAGCTCGGCACGACCGACGACTGCGGCTTCTCGCCGTTCGCCGACGACGGCTCGACCGGTCGTGAAACGGCCTTCGCGAAGATCCGCGCCCGCGTCGAGGGCACCGCTCTGGCCTCGGAAAAGCTCGGCGTCTAACCAGGTGACTGAAGAGGTGTCTGACACCGCGGTGTCAGACACCAGTTGGGCTACTTGAGGCGTTCGAACTCGTAGTCTGCCGCCGCGAGCGCGCTGCAGAGCTCGACGCAGTGCTCCTCGTCACGGGTGACGAGCGTCAACTCGACCCCGGTCCGAACGAGGCCGATGCCCATCCCCTCGCGCCGATGGTTCACCTCAACGATGTTGGCCCGGTGCTCGGCGACGAGCTGCAGCAACTTCAGCAGCTCGCCCGGATGGTCGGGGACGCTCGTGCGCAGAACGAGATACCGTCCGGCGCGCGCAAGGCCGTGCCGCACCACCGACATGAGCAACGTGGCGTCGATGTTGCCGCCGGAGAGCAGCGCGCACACCCCGCCTGTGCCACCGACGTTCCCTCCGAGCAGAGCCGCCACCGATGCGGCGCCCGCGCCCTCGACGACGAGCTTTGAACGCTCGAGCAGCAACGTGATCGCCTCGGCGATCTCCTCGTCGTCGACGTGGACGACCTCGTCGAGCAACTCGTCGAGGATCGACATCGTCAGCTCGCCCGGATGCTTGACGGCGATGCCGTCGGCGATGGTTCCCTGCCCCTCCCGGCCGGCCTGAACACCGACGAGACGGACGCCCGGCCGGAGCGACCGCAGCGCGATCGCGATCCCTGCCGCCAGCCCTCCACCGCCGATCGGCAGGACGAACGTCTCCGCGTCGGGCAACTGCTCGGCGAGCTCGAGGCCGAGCGTGCCCTGTCCTGCGATCACGGCCTCGTCCTCGAACGCATGCACGAACGTCGCGCCCGCCTCGTCGGCGCGCGCCATCGCCTCGGCCAGCGCGTCGTCGAACATCGCGCCGGCCAGCACCGTCTCGGCTCCGTAATTGCGGGTCGCGTCGACCTTCGCCATCGGGGCGTCCTGCGGCATGAAGACCGTGGCCCGGATGTCGAGCTCGCGTGCGGCCCAGGCGACCGCTTGGCCGTGATTCCCGGCGCTCGCTGCGACCACGCCCGCTGCCCGTTCGGCGCTTCCGAGCCCCGTCAGCTTGTTGACCGCGCCGCGGATCTTGAACGAGCCCGTGCGCTGGAGGTTCTCTGCCTTCAGCCAGACGGGGCGGCCGACGCGCCGCGAGAGCGTGCTCGACCCGTAGACCGGCGTCGCGCGCGCGTGGCCGGCGATGCGCTCCCGCGCAGCTTCGAGGTCAGGGAGTGTCGGGGCTGTCCGTGTCGCCAACGTGGAACACCTTCTGGAGGATTTCACGAACGGCGGTCAGCGGGTCGAGCCGGCGCGCCTGGACCTCGTCGAGCAGCCTTCGCAGCTGCGGATCATCCTGAACCGCACGCTCGATGTGACGACGCGCCCGATTCGACGCCACCTGGAAGACCTCGGAGGCGAGATTGCGCCGCCGACGGGCGTCGAGCCGGCCGTCCGCCTCGAGCCACGCGCGGTGCTCCCCGATCTTCTCCCACAGAGTCTCGACCCCCTCGCCGCGGATCGCCTCGGTGAGCACGATCGGAGGCCGCCACCCGTCGTTCGGGCCGAGGGCCAGCACCTGCCGTACCTCGTTCAGCATCGTCTTCGCCATCGGGTGATCCATCTTGTTGATCGCGATCACGTCCGGGATCTCCATGATCCCCGCCTTCAGCGCCTGGATCGAGTCGCCGGATCCCGGCATCAACGCGAGCACGACGGTGTCGGCGATCGACAGGACGCCGACCTCGCTCTGGCCCGTCCCCACGGTCTCGAGGAAGACGATGTCCTTGCCCGCCGCATCGAGCACGAGCAGCGTCTGCAGGGTCGTCTCGGCGAGCCCGCCTTGATGTCCCCGGGTGCCCATCGACCGGATGAAGACCTCGGGGTCGAGGAAATGATCGGTGAGCCTGATCCGGTCGCCGAGCAGTGCGCCCTGCGTGAACGGGCTCGACGGGTCGACCGAGATCACACCGACGGTCTGTTCGTCGGCGCGCACGAGGCGAATCAGCGCAGACGCCAGACTCGACTTGCCGACGCCCGGCGGCCCCGTCAGCCCCACGGCGAACGCCTGGCCTGTCTTCGGATAGATGTCACCGACCACCTCGTAGGCGAGCGGGTCGCCGTTCTCGACGAGCGTGATCGCGCGGGCCAGCGCACGCCGGTCGCCTGCCAGCACCGCTTCGACGAGACGCTCGCGCGTCCAGTTGCGCCGCTCGCTCACGCCGGGATGCTACGCAGCCAACTCGCGGGGCAGAGCTGCGCGGGATCTGACCCCGCGTGCGAGCAGGAACGCCGTCAGTCCGCCGGTCGCAACGAGGACGCCCGCGACCCCGAACGTCCAGCGCGCGCCGACGGCACCGGTCAGCGCGCCGGCGGCAGCCATGGCGAGCCCGAGCAGCGCGTTGTGCGCGCTGATGACCAGGGTGAAGGCCCGACCGCGCATCCGGTCGATCGTGTGCTCCTGGATGATCAGCACCGTCATCGGGAACGTCACGCCGTTGCCGAAGCCGGCGACCCCCATCGCGAGCGTCGCGACCCAGACGTTCGGCGCGACGGCGGCAACCGTGATCCCGGCCGCCCAGGGGACGAAGCCGAGCGGGTAGACCCGTAGAGGCCTGCGCCTCCCGACGATCGTTCCCATGATCAGGCTTCCCACGACGAGACCGACCCCGCTGGCCGTCCAGAGCAGGCCGTACCCGAAGGCGCCGGAGTGGAGAGACCGTGTCGCCAGGAAGATCTCGGAGACATTCACGAGACCGGACGCCAGCATCGTCAACCCGAACGCAACCAGCACGATGAGGAGCGGCCGGGACCGCCGGAAGGTGGCGAGCCCGTCCCTGAGGTCGCGCCAGCGGCCACGCGTGATCCCCTGCTCGCTCTGCAGGAACCTGGCGGGTATCCGCATGAGAAGCAGCGCCGAGAACAGGAACGTGACGGCGTTGATCCAGTAGACGACATCCGGGCTCGACCAGGCGACGATCGCCCCGCCGAGGATCGGGCCGACAGCGGTCGCCAGCCAGTCGGTCGCCTGCAAGAGAGACGTCGCGCCTGCGAGATCCTTCTCTGCGACGAGATTCGGCACACCGGCCAGGACAGCGGGCCGGAAGAACGAGTTGGCGGTTCCCGCGACCGCTGCGAGCAGGATGATCGCGAGCGGTGTGCCGACGAACGGCAGCGCGCAGAACACGGCAAGCCGCACGACGTCTGCGGTGACGACGAGCCGCTTGCGCGAGAGCAGGTCGACCAGCGGCCCTGCGACCAGGCCGACGATCACCGACGGCAAGAAGGTGACGATGAAGAGAGCACTCACCCACCACGGCGAATCGGTGCGCTGCTTGATGTCGAGGGTGAGGGCGATCGTGGCCATCCACGTGCCGACACCGGAGCCGAGCGTTGCGAAGAAGAGCAGCCGGAAGTTGTCGTAACGAAGCGCCGGCATGTGCCGGCTGAGCGAGAACCGGCCGCCCGCGCCGTCGCTCACGCGCGGGCCAGCGCCCGTCCGAGTGCTCCTGCGAACACGTCGAGCTCCTCCGGGGTGCCGACCGAGATCCGAATCGCCGTCGGCGAGCCGAAGCCCGCGAGCGGACGGACGATGATCCCCTCGTGCAACAGGCGGTCGAAGAGCGCACCGGCGTCGGTGCCCACGTCGACGTAGAGGAAGTTGCCGACCGACGGAACGGGCTCGAGCCCGTGCTCGGCCAGCGCCTCTTGCAACCGCGCAAGCCCCGCCGTGTTGACCGACCGGCGACGCGCGATCTCGGCGCCGTCGCCGATGCTTGCGACCGCCGCAGCCTGCCCCGACGTCGTCAGGTCGAACGGCCGACGCACCTTCGCCATCGCTGCGCACACGAGGCTCGGAGCGACTGCGTAACCGACCCGGAGCCCGGCAAGCCCGTAGATCTTCGAAAACGTTCGCAGCACCGCCACCCGATGCCCCGCCTTCAGATAGCGCTCGACTGCATCCGGGTAATCCGGCCGGTCGATGTACTCGAAATACGCCTGGTCGACGACGGTGAGCACGTGGCCCGGCACGCGTTCGAAGTACTCATCGAGCTGATCGGTGGTGTTCATCGTCCCCGTCGGATTGTTCGGGTGGCAGATGTAGACGAGCTTCGTGCGCGCGTCGATCGCCTCGAGGAGTGCACCGAGGTCGTAGCGGTGGTCGGCCAGGGGGACGAGCCTCGCCTCGGCACCCTGTTTGCGCGCATAGATCACGTAACTCGGGAACGACGGCCAGCCGCACACGATGCGATCACCGGGATCGAGGATCGCCTGGCTGATCATGTCGATGCACCCGTCCGCCCCTGCTCCCACGCTGATCTCGTCGCTCCCGACACCGTGCCGGGCGGCGAGCGCCTCGTGCAGGCGGTAGCTCCCGCCGTCGGGGTACCGGTTCAGGTCCCGGGCGGTCCTTTCGAGGGCTTCGAGCGCCGACGGGAACGGCCCGAACGGCCCCTCGTTCGACGCCAGCTTGATCACCCGGTCGAGGCCGAGCTCGCGCTGCACGTCCTCGACGGGCTTTCCCGGCTGGTATGGCGTCAGCCCGTTGACACTCGGCCGGAAGAACGCGTCATCGAAGTTCTCGAGCCCGCTCGTCACATTGCGGGACCCTACCCGGACTCCGCATCGGCGGCCTCCGACACGCGGCACCCCTCGGGAGTGCCTAGGCTGCAGGAATGCCGGAGCTCGGTCTCTTCCCGCTTCCGATCGTGCTCGTCCCGACCGAACGGATCCCGTTGCACATCTTCGAACCGCGCTACCGGGAGCTGATCGACGAGTGCACCGCAACGGACACGGAGTTCGGGCTGGCGCTTTCGACGGGCGACGGCGCGGTGCACGAGGTCGGCACGCGCGCCCGGGTCGCGGACGTGCTCGAGGTGCTCGAGGACGGCCGGATGAACATCATCGTCGAGGGCGGTGAGCGGTTCCGGCTGCTCGAGCTGACGACAGGCCGCGCCTTCACGACCGGCATCGTCGAGCAGCTCGAAGATGAAGACGACCCGGCCGACGAGGCGGACGTCGAACATGCGCTCGAGCTGTTCGGCGACCTGGCCGCGCTCGCAGACAGCGACGTCGATGTCCCCGATCCGTCCTCGCCCAGCTTCGACTGGGAGCTGTCGGCGCGTGTCGACTTCGGGGTCGACCCCAAGCAGGAGATCCTCGCGATGACCTCACCGCGCCTCCGCATGGCCCGGCTCGTGGAGGTGCTCGGGACGGCGCTCGAAGCCATGCAGGCAGAGCAGCTCCTCCGGGAGCGCGCCGGGCGAAACGGCAAGGTCACGCCGCTCGATCCGGACGTCTGAGCCGGCGCAGGATCAGGGTCGGCCGGTGGTGACGATCCCCGCCCCACCGCGGCGCGCGTCGCCTGCGGCGGCGAGCGAGCCGTCCTTCAGCTCGACCGCGTTCGTCCCGCCAAAAAAAAGGTTGCGCCTGCGCCAGCGCACGACGTCGTACCCGAGCGACTCCACGCGATCGAGCACTGCCGGATCGAAGCCGCCCTCGCAGTGCACGTGCGGTTCGTCGAGGTGCACACGCGGGTGGTCGATCGCCGCAGCGACGTCGAGGCCGCGGGCGACGACGTGCGAGATCACCTGCATGATCGCTCCGCGCAACCGCACCGACCCTGCGCTGCCGACCACCAGGCGCGGCCCCCCGTCGGCGTCCAACACGACCGTCGGCGCCATCATGCTCGTCAGCCGCCGGCCGGGTGCGGTGGGACCGCCTGCGACCAGGTCGTACTCGCCGAGCATGTTGTTCAACTGGATGCCGGTGCCGGGGACGATCACGCCCGACCCGGAGCCGGTGGACGAGGAGAGCGACGCTGCCGTGCCCTCGGAGTCGACCACCGAGACATGGGTCGTCCCCGCCGGTGCGGGCTCGACGAGCCCCGGCGCGCCCGCCTCCATCCGCGCGAGCCCGCGCGCGATCCCCTCACCGGACAGGAGCCGACGGGCGAGCCCGCCCCGGTGCAGGCCGCTGGTGAAGCCTTCTGCGCGAATGCGCGTCTGCTCGCGCATCACCTCAACGAGGGATGTGATCGAGTCGACGCTCCCAGCCTCTCCGTGCCCTGCCCGGGCGAGCAGCCCCAAGCCGTAGGCGATGAGGATGCCGCCCGACGACGGCGGCGGATTGGAGATCACGTCGTGCCCGAGGTAGCCGACGCGCACCGGGCGCCGCCAGGCGACCCGGTAGTCCGCCAGGTCGCGCTCGGTGATCCCGCCTCCGCCCTCGCCCACCGTGCGCACGATCGATCGTGCGAGCTCACCGCGATAGAGCGCCGCTGCCCCTTCGGCCGCGATCTGCTCGAACGTGGCGCCGAGATCGGGCAGACGCAGCGTGTCGCCCGGCCCCAGCCGTGATCCGTCCGGGCGGCTGTACACGCGCCGGCCCTCGTCGGTGTGACGCAGGATCAGGTCGAGGATCGCGTGCAGGTGCGCCTGAGGCCGCGAGACCTCCACGCCGCTCCGCGCCAGCTCGATCGCGGGCTCGAGCAGGATCGGCCACGGCAACCGGCCGTAGGCGCGATGGACGGCCTCGAGACCTGCAGCAGCCCCGGGCACGGCACAGGAGGCTTCCCCGATCCGGAAGACCTGTGTGGTCTCGCTGTCGCCGCCGAACGCGACGTCGATCGCGTGCATCTCTGCCTCGGTGGGCGCCGGACTGCCGATCCCGGGCGTCGAGACGAAGAAGTCCGCCACCCGCGCCGGGCGCCCGTCGGACGGGACGACGAGCGCGAAGCCCCCGGCCCCCGGCCCGGTGAGCGGGCTTTCGGTCACCCAGGCCGCGAAGGCAGCGGCCACGCAGGCGTCCACCGCGTTACCGCCCTCCTCGAGCACCCGCGCGCCCGCAGCGGCGGTCAGCGGGTGGCCCGCGGCAACAGCGCCCCTCATGAATGGCCGCTGACGGTCGATGACGAGAACGTGTTGGGCATTCCTCTCCGAATCTTCACCGTTTCCGCACTAACTCGCCGCGATCCTTTGGGGTCCATACATCGAAGGCCCCTGTCATGATCCTCTCCCGCCGGAAACTCCTCATCTCCGCGGCGGCCCTCGCCCTCGTTCTGGGCGTGGCCTCGTCGCCGCAGCTGCTCGGCGCACACGTCGCCTCGGCCTTCGAGTCGTTGCGCGGCGCCGAGCGGCACTGGCTTCTGGTGGCGGCACTCGGGTTCGTGGCGGCCTTCGCCTGCACCGTCGGGGCCTGGCGGGCCGCGCTGAGCGCCGCCGGCGGCCGGGTCTGCCCCAAGCGGGCCGCCGCGAGCCTCGGCGTCGGAGCGATGGTCAACTCGTTCGCGCCGGCCAAGCTCGGCGACGCCGTGAAGATCGCGCTGTTCTCGAAGTCGATCGACGCGCCCGGGCGGATCTGGACGGCAGGCGGGGTCTACGCAGCGCTGGCAGCCGCACGCTCGTTGATGCTCGCGGCGCTGCTGGTGGTCGCCTCCTTGACCGGTGCGATGCCGCTCTGGCCGGTGTTCGTGCTCTGCGGGATCGTCGCCGCCCTCGCCGTGGCAGCAGCGCTGTCGGGCCGCCTCCGCCGCCATCCGCGGATCGCCCAGGTGCTCTCCGGCCTCGCCGCGCTCGAGCGTTCTCCGCGCGCGCTCATGACGGTGCTCGGGTGGACGGCCGGCATGGTGGTCGCGCGCCTCGGCGCGACGATGGCGGTCGCGGCCGCGCTCGACATTCCGCACCCGGTGCTCGCCGCGCTCCTGATCCTGCCGGCGCTCGACGTCGCTTCCGCCTTCCCCGTCACCCCGGGCTCGATCGGCATCGGTAGCGGTGCAGTTGCGGTCGCGCTCGCGAGCCGAGGTATCGGCATGAACGAGGCGCTGGGCGTCGGCTTCGCGATCCAGGCGGTCGAGACGTTCGTCAGTGTCGCCGCCGGCGTCCTCGGAGCGCTCTACCTCGCGGGCTCTCGGTCGGCCGTCCGCCGCTGGACGCTGCGCATCGCAACGGTCGGCGCGTCCGTCGCGCTCGCGGCAGGCGTCGGTCTGGCCGTCTTCCTCGCGTTCTAGGACGCGAACGGGCTAGGGCTCGCGCAGGAAGGACGGCGGCTCGAGCACCTCGCCGAATCCGGCCGACGCGGCCGTCACGAATGTTCCACGCTTCGACGGCGACCGCCCGCCGATGCCGGTCGCGACGACGGTGATCCACATCTGTCCCTCGAGCCGGTCGTCGATCGTCGCACCGAAGATGATGTTCGTGTCGTCGGTCGCGGCCTCGCGCACCGCCTCCGCGGCCTCGTTGACCTCGTACAGCGTCAGATCGTCGCCGCCCGCGATCGAGAGCAGGATGCCGCGCGCGCCGGTGATCTCGGTCTCGATCAACGGACTGCGCAGCGCACGCTCCGCCGCCTCCTTGGCGCGGTTCTCGCCCGTCGCGTAACCGATGCCCATCAGGGCCGACCCGGAGTCGGCCATGATCGTGCGGACGTCGGCGAAGTCGAGGTTGATCAGGCCAGGATTGGTGATCAGGTCACAGATGCCCTGGACGCCGTGTCGGAGCACATCGTCCGCGATCCGGAATGCGTCGAGCATCGAGGTCGACTTGTCGAGCACCTCGAGCAGGCGATCGTTGGGCACCACGATCAGCGTGTCGCACGCCTCGCGCAGCGCCTGCAGACCGTCGTCGGCCTGCTTCTTGCGGCGAGTCCCTTCGAACTTGAAGGGGAGCGTCACGATCCCTACCGTCAGCGCGCCGAGCTCGCGCGAGATCCGCGCGACGACGGGCGCCGCACCAGAACCTGTGCCGCCGCCTTCGCCGGCGGTGACGAACACCATGTCCGATCCGCGCAGCGCACGTTTGATCGCGTCGTAGCCGTCCTCGGCGGAACGCCGCCCGATCTCCGGGTCCGCGCCGGAGCCGAGGCCCTCGGTGATCTCGCTGCCGATGTGGATCTTGGTCGAGGCATCGCTCATCTGCAGCTGCTGGATATCCGTGTTGACCGCGATGAAGTCGACCTGGTTGATACCGGCGTCGATCATGCGGTCGACCGCGTTCAGGCCGGCCCCGCCGACGCCGACGACGCGGATGACCGCGAGGTACGAGGCGCTGTCGCGGGCCCGCTCGAGCCGCGCAGGCTGTTCGGGAAGCGGGTCGAGCCAGCGTGCGAGCGAACGGTGCTCCGCGGAGCTCGGCTCGGGGCCGGTGTCCGGCTCGGGCGCCGGTGCGACCGCACGGATCGGCGTCGGCTCGGGCGTGGGGGGCTCGGGCTCCTCGAGAACAGGCGCCGGAGTGACCGGCGGCTCCGTCGGGAGCTGCTGCTGCTCACCCTGCTCGTTCTTCGACTGCCGCTGCGCCGCTTCCGTCGCCCGGAAGAGGTCGGCAAGCGGCCCTTCACGCATGCTGGCGCGATTTCTGGCCACTGAGCACCTCCTTCGCAAGGTCACGGTACATCCGAGCCGCTTCGCCCGACGGTTCGTAGGCGAGAACGGACGCTCCCTTGACCGGCGCCTCGGCGAAACGCACGGTCTTTCGAATGCGGGTGTTGTAGACGAGATCGCCGAAGCTCTCGCGCAGGATCTCGTCGGCTTCACGGGAATGCGTGATCCGCTTGTCGAACATCGTCGGGACGATGCCGATGATCTCGACGGTCGGGTTCAGGTTCTCCCGCACCATCGCGAGCGTGTTCTCGAGCTGCACGAGACCCCGCAGCGAGAGGTATTCGGTCTGGACGGGAACGACGACGCCCGTCGCCGCGACGAATGCGTTGATCGTCAGCAGGCCGAGCGAAGGCGGCGTGTCGATCATGATGAAGTCGTAGTCGTCTCTGATCGGCGCCAGCGCCTTCTCGAGGGCGCGCTCGCGGCCGATCTGGCTCGACAGCGCCATGTCGGCGCCGGCGAGGTCGATCGAAGAGACGGCGATGTCCACCTCGACGGTCTGGATCACCTCGGTGATCGGCAGGCGGTGGACGAGGACGTCGAACATCGAGGTCTCGATGGTGTCGGGGTTCAAGCCCTGCGACATGGTCAGGTTGCCTTGCGGGTCGAGGTCGACCAGCAGCACCTTGTAGCCCTGCTCGGCGAAGGCGACGCCCAGGTTCAGCGTCGTCGTCGTCTTCGCCACGCCGCCCTTCTGGTTCGCGAGTGCGATCACCTGCGTTTCGCCACGCGAAGGCACGCTCGCAGGGCGAACGTTGGGACGCGGAAGGAGGCGCGCGAGACCCATGTGAAGCGCCATTTCGGGTTGGTTCAGCTCATTCCTTCGTCTCCACGCGAAGTTTCGCCACTGCGGCGGCGGCCCTGGCGTCGCCCTCCGCCCTCGCCCACGCCTCGGCCTCGGGCACGAGCGCCCGCAACTCGACCAGCAACTCGCTCGCAGGCCCGCCCGCCCGCAGCGCTTCGATCCGCGCGAGGCGGGCCAGCACACCCTCCGCGAGTTGTGGCTGCTCGTCCATGCGACGACCGTAGCCAGGCACCCGTGACGTGTCTGTGCCGGCTCCGTGAAAAGACTGGCGCTACGCGACGCGGAGCACGGAGGCCGGCCGCGGCCGGATCCCGAGCAGCGTGTCGTCCAGGGCGAGCACCAGCTCGTCCCTGCTCCCGCGAAGGAGCGTCTCGACGAGCGCCCGCCGAACTGCGTCGCGCGCATCGCGGCCGAGCCGCTCGGCCCGGAGCGTGACGAGCAGCTCCTCCCGCTCGCGGCCCTTCTCCGTCAGGAGAACGGCGGCGCGCATCGTGGCCGCCCACGCCCCACCGTCTCCGCCGAGCAGGCAGACCAGGCCTTCGCGGATCTGCGCCGAGCGAAACGGCTCGTCCGAGAAGAGCGACAGCTCCCACCGGTCGAGCGCCTCTCCTAGCTCACGGTCGGTGTCCGCCAGCGTCAGCCGGTCACGCAGTTCGGCCGCCAGCCCGGCGCGCGCCTTGTCGAGACGTGTTCCTTCGCCGCGAGGCTGTGTAGCCGCGATCGGAAGCAGAGGCGAAATGCGCAACGGCCTGAAGTCGAGCCGTTCGAAGACGACGGGGCCGGCCGCGATCGCGCCGGCAGTCGCAAGACGCAGAGCCGTGATCGCGTCGGCGAGCTCGGCCGCCGCATCCGGAGGCTCGGACTCGTCGGGCTCCAGGTCGCGCCTCAGCTCCAGCAGCAGCATCCGGTCGGTGTCGCGGCCGAACTCGGGCGGCATCAGGCCCTGCGCCTCGGGCCAGAGATGCGAGATCTCGCCCGACACGATCGGGCGCAGCGTGATGCCGCCCCCGAGGTCGGCGTCGTTCCCGGCCGAGAGCCCGATCACCGGCGCGAGCGCGACGTACGTGCGCGCGCTGCCGAAGAGCGTCTGCTCGAGATCGGCATACGCGGCGTCGAAGGCGTCGTCGTGCCAGTCGAAGCCGCCGCTCCGCTCGGCGGTCCAGGTCAGCATCGGAACGAGAATCGAGCGGAAGAGCGCCTCGTCGCCCGTGTCGCCGATGCCGGAGTGGGCCCGCGCGAAAATCGCCGCCGCAGGCTCCCGCTTCAGATCGTCGATCGCGTTGCGCGCGTCCGGCAGCCGGCGGAGTGTCGGTGCCTGCTCCTCGACGAAGCTGCGGACGAGCGGGCGGTACTCATAGAGCGACGGGCCTTCGCGCGTCGCGTGCTCCTCGAACGCGAAGGGAATCTGCGCACCGCGCTCGGCCGCGAACGCGGCGAGGCAGAACGCACGCAGCGACTCGTAGAGATGCGGGGCGCGAGGCACGTCCTGGAGTTACACGCGCGGCGGGTCGTCTCCTGCCTGACACCCCGGGCACCAGTAGGCCATGCGGTTGTCGTCGCCCTGACCCCACGAGCGGATCCGCGCACCGCAGCGCGGGCAGGGCCGCCCGACGCGGCGATAGACCTGGTGGCCGCCACGCCGGGCGCCGTCGACCGACCCGCGCATCAGGTCGGCCGCCGCTTCGAGCGCGCGGCGACGGTCTCCCTCCGGGGTGTCGCGCAGCCGGCGCCACGGTGAGAGCTCCGCGTGCCACAGCGCCTCGGCGAGCCACATGTTCCCGATCCCGGCCACGAGCGACTGATCGAGCAGCGCCTCGCCGAACCAGAGCGTCTGGTCGGCGGCGCGCATCCGCCCGAGCATCGCGTCGAGCTGCGGCGGCCGCTCGAGGATGTCCGGGCCCAACCGAGCGATCGCGCGTGTGTGCAGCTCGAGCACCGGGCCGTTCCAGAGCACCCCTTCGGCTCGGTCTCCGCGCAGGACGAGCCACGGCCTGCCGGTCCGTCGGCCGCCGTGTGGCGCCACCGTCCAACGGCCGGTCAGACGCAGGTGGGAGCGAAGCACGACTCCGCCGTCGAAGCGGAAGACCAGGTTCTTGCCGTGCGCCTCGACCGCCTCGAGCACGTGGCCGTCGATCCGCTCGGCAACGCGTCCGGCGCGGGCCTGCGGATGGGGCGACTCAGCGGCTATCCGCTGGCCGACGAGCGCCTGGAGGCGCTTCGCGGCACGATGGATCGTGTCCCCTTCGGGCACGGCCGCCACGGTAACGCCTGGCAGAGTGGCGGGGTGAGTCGCGCCCGCTCAACCACAGCCGGTGCCGCGGCGGCGCTCGTCTGGGCCACTGCGGAGCGGATCGACCGAAAGGTCTTCGCAAACGACTACACGGATGTCGCGTTGCTCGGCAAGTTCGTCACGCGCTCGCGCGTCTGGCCGGTCGTGGGTGTCGCCGTGCATGCGGCAAACGGCGCCGCCTTCGGCTTCGCCTTCGACATCGCACGCCGCCGAACGTCGATCCCGGCGCGTCAGTTGGCGCTCCGACTCGCACTCACCGAGCACCTGCTGCTGTTCCCACTCGGAGCTCTGGTCGACCGCTACCACCCTGCACGCGGGGAGCCCGGGGTGGAGCGGGTGTTCGGCGGCCGCGCGTTCGCACAAGCGACCCTGCGTCACGCGTTGTTCGGGCTCGTGCTCGGACGGCTGGCGGAGTGATCGACCTCGACGCTCCGGTCGTTCTGGCTCCGCTCGCCGGCGGCCCGTCGACACCGGAGCTCGCCGCGGCCGTTTCGAACGCCGGCGGCCTCGGCTTCGTGGCGGCCGGATACCTGAGCAGCGGCGCGCTCGCCGAACAGATTCACCGGACGCGGGAACTGACCGACAAGCCGTTCGGGGTCAACCTCTTCGTGCTCCACGAAGAGCCCGTTGACGACGGTGCGATCGCGGACTACGCCAGCCTGCTCTCCGGCGAAGCCGAGCGCTACGGCGTCGCACTCGGGGAGCCGCGCTTCGACGACGATGACTTCTCGGCGAAGCTGGACGTCGTCGTGGCAGAGCGCGTGCCGGTCGTCTCGACGACCTTCTCCGCTCCGCCGCCGGAGCTGATCGAGCGCGTGCACGAGGCGGGTGGCGAGGTGTGGGCGACCGTTACGAGTGCGGCCGAGGCACGGGCCGCGGGCACCGCCGGGGCCGATGCCCTGGTCGCGCAGGGTGCCGAGGCCGGTGGCCACCGCGGCGCCTGGAGCGACGACGACGGCCCGGATCTCGAGTTGGTGGCGTTGCTCTCGAGCATCGACGTCTCACTGCCGCTGATCGCGGCGGGCGGGATCGCAGACAGGGCTCGAGCCGCTGCAGCCCTGGCGGCCGGGGCGTCGGCGGTACAGGCTGGGACCGCCTTTCTGCTCTGTCCCGAGGCTGCGACGCCCGATCCACTCCGGCAGGCGCTCGCCGCAGGCGGCGAGACGGCAATGACACGCGCCTTCACCGGCCGCCGGGCGCGCGGAATCGTCAACGAGTTCATGCGATTGCATCCCACCGCACCCAGTGCGTATCCCCAGATCCACCACCTGACCGCACCGCTCCGCGCGGCAGCCCGAGCCGCCGGCGACTCGCAGCGCATCAACCTCTGGGCCGGGACCGGGTTCCGTCGCGCCGAGGCGCGACCGGCAGCCTCGATCGTGTCGGCGCTAAGCGCGTAGGACGGCGCGCCGAGGCCCGGCGAGGAAGCCGGCATCCACGAGCAGCTGCATCGCATCCGTCTCGACGACGGGCTCGCCGTCGAACCGCTCCACAGCGAGCCGCTTGGCTCCCCCGGCCCTCACGTGCGCGACGAGCGCGGCGAGTGCGGGTCGCAGCCATGCCTCTTCGGGATCCCGCAGCGGCACGAGCGAACGGCCCCCGCGCTCCACATACAGCACCGGCTCGCCCCCGAGCGAGACGAGATACGCGCCGGCCACGCGCGCCGCGCGCGCGCCTGCGCGGCGCGGCCACGGCAGCGCGGCGCCGTACGGCTGCGCCGGGTCGGCTGCGGCCAGGACCAGTGCACCGCCGTCCTGTTCGCGGTCGCGAAGCTCGCGCAGACGCTCGACCGCACCGCCGAGCGCGAACTGCGCGCCGCCGAGGCCCTCCACGAAGTAGCCTCGGCGGCAGAGCCCAAGCGTCTCGAGTGCACGCAGCTCCGCGTAGACCGCGCCGTAGCCGCCGGGAATGCCCTCCGCTCGCACGCCGTCGCGTGTGACGATGCCCTGCCGCTCGAGCAGCAGCTCGGCGAGCGCCCGGCGATCGGGCGCGCCGCCGAAGAGGCGCTCGGTGCGCGACCACCGGCCCGCGGTGGCCGTCTGCGCCTCGACACGGCGCCGCGAGAACCGGCGCGGCCTGCGCTCCGGCTTCGGCGAGCCGAAGCGGCGCGCTGCGCGGAGCGGAGTCCAGGCGTCGTTCGTCACCTCGCCCGCCCAGACGAGGTCCCAGAGCGCCGGCAAGGCCACCGTGTCCGCCAGCCCGGTCTCGATCAGGAGCTCGTCCCAGAAGAGCGCACCCGCGAGGGCAGCGCGAATCCCGTCGTGCTCCACGCCGTCCGGCCTCGCCGCCGCCGGCACCGGCCCGAGGGCTGCAGCGTCCTCGCGGAAGTAGAGCGCGACTCGGTCCTGCCCCGCTCCGACCCAGACGACCTCGCCGCTCGCCGTCAGCGCATCGAGGTGCTCCGGCCGGTAGCCGGCAACACGCCGTGGAAAGATCTCGCGCTCCCAGAGTGCGACCGGCAACGGAAGCGCCTGCAGCGGAACGAGCGCTTCGCGAAGCGAAGCGCGACGATCCACCCCGTGCCACGAGGGCAGGAAGCGCCCGAGCGCCTCCTGGTCGACCGGTTCCACCTCGCGGCGCAGGGCTGCGAGCGACGCGCGCCGTAGCCGTCTCAGCACGTCGGGGTCACACCATTCGCGCTCGACGCCGCCCGGCCGCAGCTCGCCGCGAACCAGCTGCTCGGCCTGCTCGAGCTCGACCAGCACATCCCCGACGTCACGCCCGAAGCGCTCGTTCGCCTGAGCGGTCGTGAACGGGCCGTGACCCTTCGCGTAGCGCAGCACGAGTTGGCGCAGCGACTCGGAGCCGCCCTCGAGGAACACGTCGGGGAGACCGGACGGCGGCATCACCCCGAGCGCGTCGCGATAGCGGCCGGCGTCCTCGGCGGCGATCAGCCGCTCCTCACCTGCGATGCGCACGACGAGGGCGCGCCGCTCCTCGAGCAGCGGTGCGGCGAGGGCGACGTCGTACTCCTCTGTGCGGAGGTCACCTCGGAGGCGCAGCTTGTCGTGCAATTGGTCGGAGGTCCTCGGCTCGCCCCGCAGCTGCCGCTCGACCTCGTCGACCGCGTCGCCGTCGAGCAGGTCGCGCAGTTCCTCCTGCCCGAGCAGCTCGCGCAGCAGGTCGCGGTCGAGCGAGAGCGCCTGGGCACGCCGCTCGGCCGGCGGCGTGTCGTCCTCGTACATGTAGGTCGCGATGTAGTCGAAGAGCAGGGAGGCCGAGTACGGCGACGCGCTCTGGCTCTCCACCTCGACGACGTCGAGCTCGCGAGTCTTCACCCCCTGGAGCAACGCGCGGAGCGCCGGCAGATCGAAGACGTCCTGGAGGCACTCGCGGTAGGTCTCGAGGATCACCGGGAAGCTGCCGTACTTCCGCGCGACCTGCAGGAGCGACTGGGCCTTCAGCCGTTGCTGCCAGAGCGGCGTGCGCTCGCCCGGACGCCTGCGCGGGATCAGCAGCGAGCGACCCGCGTTCTCGCGGAAACGCGCCCCGAAGAGGGCGGTCTCCCCGACCTCAGCGACGACGAGGTCTTCGACCTCGCCGGGATCGACCATCAGGTCGTCGGTGGGAGGCGGCGCATCCGACTCGGGGAAGTGCAGGGCAATGCCGTCGTCGGACCAGATCGACTGGGCCTCGATCCCGTGCGCCTCTCGCAGCCGTGCTGCGATCGCCATCGCCCACGGGGCGTGAACGCGGCTCCCGAACGGCGACAGGATGCACACGCGCCAATCGCCGATCTCATCGCGGAAGCGCTCGATCACGATCGTGCGGTCGGAGGGGACAACCCCGGTTGCGCGCTCCTGCTCGCGCAGGAACGTCAGCAGATTGTTGGCGGCTCGCTCGTCGAGATGGAACTCGCCGCGGAGCCGCGTCGCGGCGCGCTCGTCCGTGAGCGCCGACAGCTCGCGGGACGCCGCGCCGATCTTCTGGCCGAGCTCGTAGGGACGGCCGACGCCCTCCCCTTTCCAGAACGGAACGGCACCCGGGAGCCCCGGCGCAGGCGAGACGAGCACGCGGTCTCGCGTGATCTCCTCGATCCGCCACGTGGATGCGCCGAGCAGGAACGTCTGTCCCGCGCGCGCCTCGTAGACCATCTCCTCGTCGAGCTCACCGACGCGGCCGCCGCCGTCGACGAGAAAGACGCCGAAGAGGCCGCGATCAGGGATCGTTCCCGCATTCGTGACCGCGAGCCGCCGGGCACCGTCGCGCGCCCGAATGACCCCGCCGGTGCGATCCCAGACGATCCGCGGCCGCAGCTCGGCGAACTCGTCGGAGGGGTAGCGGCCCGCGAGCATGTCGAGGACGTTCTCGAGCTGTTGCCGCGAGAGATCCTTGAAGGGATATGCACGGGTGACCAGCAGATGAAGGTCGTCGACCGAGATCTCGGCGTCTGCGGAGATCGCGACAACCTGCTGGGCGAGAACGTCCAGCGGGTTCCGCGGTATCCGCGTCTCCTCGATCTCGCCCTCGCGCATCGCGCGTGCGACCACCGCCGACTCCAGCAGGTCGGCGCGGAACTTCGGGAAGATCCGGCCCTTCGACGTCGCGCCCAGCTCGTGCCCGGCGCGTCCGATCCGCTGCAGGCCGCGTGCGACCGACTTGGGCGACTCGACCTGGATCACGAGGTCGACGGCGCCCATGTCGATGCCGAGCTCGAGACTCGAGGTGGCGACGAGACAGGGGATCCGCCCCGCCTTGAGATCCTCCTCGACGACGACGCGCTGCTCGCGGGCCAACGATCCGTGGTGAGCGCGAGCGACCTCCTTCTCCGCGAGCTCGTTCAGCCGCAACGCGAGCCGCTCGGCCAGGCGGCGGTTGTTGACGAAAACGATTGTGGAGCGATGCTCCTCGACGAGCCGCAGCACCTCCGGATAGATCGACGGCCAGATCGAGTGCGCGCCGTGCTCGGTGCCGCTGTCCATCTCCTGACCGTCGGCCGGCACGGGCTGCGAGAGGGAAGCGGTCGATGCGAGCTCGCGCATGTCCTCGACCGGGACGACCACCTCGAGATCGAGATCCTTGCGCGTGCCTGCATCCACGATCGTGATCGGCCGACCACCGCTGACGAAGCGGCCGATCTCCTCGATCGGCCGCTGGGTCGCGGAGAGGCCGATCCGCTGGATCGGGCTCTCGGCGAGCGCTTGCAGGCGCTCGACCGACAGCGCGAGATGCGCACCGCGCTTGGAGCCTGCAACTGCGTGCACCTCGTCGAGGATCAGCGTCTCCACGCCGCGCAGCGACTCGCGCGCCTGCGAGGTGAGCATGAGATAGAGCGACTCGGGCGTCGTGATGAGAATGTCCGGCGGCTCCTTCTGGAGCTCGCGTCGTTCCTTCTGCGGGGTGTCGCCGGTCCGGACGCCAACCCTCAACTTCGACTCGAGGCCTGCGAGGGGGCCACGGAGGTTGCGCTCGATGTCGTAATTGAGCGCCTTCAGCGGCGAGACGTAGAGGAGGCGCAGCCCCTCGCCGGGCGTGCTGTTCAGACGGTCGATGGCGGAGAGGAACGCGGTCAGCGTCTTGCCCGAGCCCGTCGGCGCCTGGATCAGGACGTGCTCGCCGGTCGCGATCGCAGGCCAACCCTGCGCCTGCGCGGGCGTTGGCGCATCGAAGGCCTGCTCGAACCAGGCCCGCGTCGCCGGTGAGAAACCACTCAGCGGGTCCATCCCTGGAGCCTACTCGCGAGGCCTACGCCGACTCCTAGGAAACCCACAGGTCGGGTGGTTACGGTCGGCCACATGAGCTTCGATGAATCAGTCACACGTCGTCGATCCCTCGCACGGATCGGCGGGCTCGTGGTGGTGGCGGCGGGAGGCAACGCGCTTGCGAGCGACCCGGCGCGCGCCGCAGGAAACCGCGCAGTCGAGACCGGTGCCGTCGCATGCGTGCTCACGCCGGAACTGACCGAAGGCCCCTACTACATCGCGGGTGAGAAGGTGCGCCGGGACATCCGCGAGGGACACCCGGGGGCGCTGCTCGTGCTCCATCTCCGGGTGCTGAGCGCATCGACCTGCAGACCGTTGCGCGGAGCCGTCGTGGACATCTGGCACGCGGACGCGGCCGGGAACTATTCCGGGTTCGGTGCGGGATCGGCAAGCCGCACGTTTCTGCGCGGGATCCAGAAGACCGACACGAGCGGCGTCGCAGTCTTCACCACGATCTACCCCGGCTGGTATCAGGGACGCGCGGTGCACATTCACGTCAAGGTTCACGTCGGCGGCAACGTCGTGCATACGGGGCAGCTCTTCTTCCCCGATGCCCTCACCGAAGCCGTCTACAAGCACGCGCCGTACGCGGCCCGCGGCAATCCCGACACGCCGAATGCCCGTGACTCCGTCTACGTGAACGGCGGCAAGTACGGGATGCTCCGGCTGGCCAAGAGCGGCGCCGGCTACCTCGGCACGATCGCGATGGGCGTGCACAAGTAGCACCGATCCGCCGACCGATAAGATCGAGGGCGTGCCGGACGCCCTGCACTTCACCGACGATCCGGAGGCGTGCAAGCTGCTCGCCACCGACCCGTTCGCGCTTCTGGTGGGCTTCGCAATCGACCAGCAGGTGACCGTGCCCAAGGCGTTTGCAGGCCCGTACGTGCTGAAGCAGCGCGCCGGAACGCTCGAGCCGAAGCAGCTCGCCGCGATGGACCTCCGTCCGCTGTTCGCAGAGAAACCTGCGATCCATCGGTTCCCGGGCGCGATGGCCGACCGCGTACGCGATCTGGCGGCCGTCGTCTCCGAGGACTACGGGGGCGATGCGTCGCGCATCTGGACGGAAGCAAGCGACAGCGCGGATCTGAAGAAGCGCATCGGTGCTCTCCCCGGCTTCGGCGAGATGAAGATCAAGTCGCTCGCGGCGGTGCTCGCCAAGCAGTTCGGCGTCGACGCGGCCAAAGGGCTTGCGCCGAATCACCCGACGCTCGGTGACGTCACCTCGCCCGAATCGCTCGCCGACTACCAGGCCGCGAAACGCGCCTACAAGGCGAAGGTCAGGGCGGGAGACGCGAAGGCCGGCTGGAGCGCGTAACCCGCCCCGAGGCGGTCACCGGAGTGCCTGCAAGGCAGGCCCCAGCGCCTGCTTGCCGTGCAGCACCGGCTCGAACAGATCGCCGTGCTTCGCAACCCGGTCGAGCGCGACCTGCATCGAGAAGTCGCGCGGCCGCACCGCCTCCGTCAACTCCTCCCAGTGAAGCGGCGTGGAGACCGGGGCGCCCGGCTTCGGCCGCACCGAGTACACCGACGCGATCGTCTTGCCGTGCCCGTTCTGCCGGTGATCGACGAGGACCCCCGCGCGCTTGCGCTTCAGCCACTCCGTCGTGACCTCACCCGGATGTTCCGCCTCGAGCTTGCGCGAGAGCAGCTCGGCGAACTCGTAGGTCTCTTCGTACGACGAGCGTCGCGCGATCGGGACGAGAACGTGAATCCCATCGGCGCCGCTCGTCTTCACGAATGATTCGAGACCGAGCTCTTCGAGCGCACCGTGCACGTAATGCGCGACGCGCACGCACATCTGAAACGCGTCGGGCTGTTCCGGCGGATCGAGATCGAAGAGCACCCAGTCCGGGCGTTCCGGCCGGTCGACGCGCGAGTACCAGGCGTTCATGTCGATGCAGTGCATCTGCACCATCCAGAGGAGCGCGTCGCGAGAGTTCACGAGCGGGAAGTCGACCAGGCGCGACTCGCCCTTGCCGCCGCGCGGCCACGTGCGGAACTCGCGTGTCGGGATCCAATCGGGGATCCCCTTCGGCGCCTGCTTCTGGAAGAACGCGTCACCCTCGAGGCCCTCCCGCCAGCGTTTCATCGTGAACGGACGGTCGCGGAGATGCGGGATGATCGCTTCGGCAACGGCGCCGTAGTAGGCGAACAGGTCGCCCTTCGTGATCCCGTCGTCGGGGAAGAGCACGCGATCGGCCGACGAGAGGGTGACCCTCACCGCTTCCTCGCCCAGATCAGGTTCGCGCGGTTCGGGATTACATAGGTGGCGTCAGGCAAAAGTGCTCCGAGTCGCTCGATAACGGCCTCGCCATCGTCGCGGCTCGCGATCCAGCTGACGGAGCGAAGGTTGTCGAGGATCCCTGCGCGGTCGAGCACGTGGTCGTGGGCGACGGATGTTCGGTCGTGCACGTCGTCGAAGAGACGGCTGCCGCGCAGCAGCTCCTCCCAATCCGGCTCGTTCTCCCAACGCCGCAACGCCGCGTCGTGGAGCAGTTGCACCTCGTGCACGAAGTCGCTCGGCCGCGGATCGGGACGATCGTCGTCGCCCTGGTTCCAGACGATCGCGAAGACACCGCCCACACGCAGCACACGCGCGATCTCCGGTAGCGCGACGGGCTTGTCGAACCAGTGGAACGCCTGCGCCGCGAACACGCCGTCGACCGACTCGTCGTCGAGCGGGATCTGCTCGGCCGATCCCGGCAGCGTGACGACGTCCGGCACGACCCGCTCCAGCATCTTCCGCATGTTCGCGAGCGGCTCCACTGCCGTGACGTCGTGGAACCGCCTGGTGAGGACACGGGTCAGCTTGCCGGTGCCGGCACCGAGATCGAGCACGACGGCGTCCGCGCCGAGCGGCAGGTGCTCGAGCAGCTCGGGCGGGTAGCTCGGTCGCGTTCGCTCGTACTCGTCGGCGACCCGATCGAAGCTCAGTTCGCGGCGATCAGTCAAAGCCTGCAAGCAGGAAGGTGCGGTGTTCTTTGAGCATCTCGCGTGCGATCACGAGACGTTGGATCTGGTTGGTGCCTTCGTAGATCTGGGTGATCTTGGCGTCGCGCATCATCCGTTCGACCGGGTACTCCTGGATGTAGCCGTAGCCGCCAAGCACCTGCACCGCGTCGGTGCTCACCTCCATTGCGATGTCCGTGCAGTAGAGCTTCGCCATCGCCGACAGCTTGGTCAGCTCCGGCCCGGTGTCGCCCTCGTCGATCATCCGGCCGACCTTGTAGAGCAGGCCCCTCGCGGCCTCACACTTGGTCTCCATGTCGGCCAGCATCCCCGCGATCAGCTGATGCTGGCCGATCGGCCGGCCCATCGTCTCGCGGCTGCGTGCGTACTCGACGGCGTAGTCGGTCGCCCCCTGCGCGAGCCCCAGGCCCTGCGCGCCGATCCCCGGCCGGGAGCGGTCGAGGATGCGCATCGCGAGCTTGAACCCGTCCCCCTCCTCACCGAGCAGGTTCTCCACCGGCACGCGACAGTCGTCGAAGAACAACTCACCCGTCGTCGAGCCCTTGATCCCCATCTTCGGCTCGATCCTGCCCACCTCGAACCCCGGTGCGCCGGCCTCGACCACGAACGCGGAAATGCCATCGTGGCCCTGCTGCGGATCCGTCTTCGCGAACACGACATACAACGACGCCACGCCGGCGTTCGTGATGAACCGCTTCCCCCCGTTCAACACGTACGCGTCCCCCTCACGAACAGCCGTGCTGCGCATCGCCGCACTGTCCGAGCCCGACCCCGCTTCCGTCAGCGCATAGGCCGCCAACCACTCACCCGACGCGAGCTTCGGCAGGAACTGTCGCTTCTGCTCCGGACTGCCCGCCAGCTTGATCCCCAACGACCCGAGCTCCTGCACCGCAATGATCAACCCGCTCGTCGCACACACCTTCGACAGCTCCTCGATCACCACCAGCGCCAACAACGAGCTCTCGCCGATCCCGCCGAACTCCTCGTCGAAGAGCACACCGAAGAGATCGTTCTCGCGGAACGCCTCCACCACATCCCATGGGAACTCCGCCGACTTGTCGATCTCCGCCGCCCGCGGCGCCACCCGCTCCCGCGCAATCACCCGCACCAGCTCGCGAATCTCGCGCTGCTCGCCGGTGAGTGGATCCAGAGCGCTCATTCGGGAGAAGTCTAGTTCGGGAGATACTGAACTCCGATGATCCTCGCGAACGGGCTCATTCGTACACTCGACCCTCAAGTGCCGACACAGCGGGCGCTGGCGATCGCCGGCGAGCTCATCGCAGGCGGCGTCGGCGTGCACGAGACGGCGCTCGCTTCGCCCGAGGTGACCGATCTCGGAGGGCTGGTCGTCGTGCCGGGCTTCACGGACTCGCACGTTCACTTCCCGACCTGGGCGCTCGCGCAGAACGAGGTCAACCTCCACGGCTGCGCGAATCTCGACGAGGCGCTACAGCGGATCCGCGGCGTCGAGGTGCGGCCGGGCCGGTGGCTGCGCGGCTACGGCTGGCGCAGCGGCGACTGGCACCCGCAGCGCGACCCGACGCGGCACGACCTCGACGCGATCACGGGCGGAGTTCCAGCGGGGCTGATCGCAAAGGACTACCACTCGCTCTGGCTCAACTCTGCAGCGCTCGAGCTCGCGAACGGCGAGCTCGAGGTCGAAGGCGGGGTCGTCGAGCGCGACGAGCACGGCGAGCCGACGGGAATCCTGCGCGAAGAAGCTGCGTGGCACTTCAAGGAGCGGCACATGATCGTCTCGGATGCCGACTATCTCGAGGCGATGCGTGCCGGTGTGCGCCTCGCGAATTCGCGTGGCGTCACTGCTGTGCACGACAAGGACGGCTGGCTCGGAGCACTGCGACTCTGGCAGCAGCTGGACGAGCGCGGCCACCTGACCCTGCGCGTGTGGCAGTCGATCCCGCACGACGCGCTCGACGCAGCAGTCTCCGTCGGCCTGCGTTCCGGGTTCGGCAGCCCACAGGTGAAGCTCGGTTACCTGAAGGTCTTCATGGACGGGACTCTCGGTTCTCGGACCGCCTGGATGCTCGACGGCAGCGGCGTGCAGATCACGAGCGGCGACGAACTCGGCGAGATCGTGCGGCGTGGAGCCGCTGCGGGGTTTCCGGTCGCGGTCCATGCGATCGGTGACCGCGCAAACCGCGAGGCACTCGACGCGTTCGAACGGACCAGAGATGTCTGGGGCCCGCTCGGGCTCCGGCAGCGCATCGAGCATGCCCAGCTGCTCTCGCCCGAGGATCTCGGTCGTTTCGCGGAGCTCGGCGTCGCCGGCTCGGTGCAGTTCTCGCACGCACCCTCCGATCGCGATCTCGCCGACGAGTACTGGGCGGGCAAGACCGATACGGCCTACGCATTCCGCTCGCTGCTCCACTCCGGCGCGGTCGTGGTGAACGGAAGCGACGCGCCGATCGAGGAGCTCGACCCGCTTGCGGGGATCAGGGCAGGTGTGCGCCGCACGATCGACAGCCGACCCGCCTGGCATCCCGAGCAGGCGCTGACCGTCGATGAGGCCTTCCACGCGACGTGCGTCGCACCCGCGTGGCTCGCGCGTGACGAACGGCGCCGCGGCACGCTCCTCCCGGGCCACCATGCAGATCTGGTCGTCCTCGACCGCGACCCGTGGGACGACCTCGATGCGAACGTCGTCGCCACAATGGTCGGCGGCCGCTGGGTCCACAACCCGCCGCCCTGGTAGGGGCGCTGAACGCCCCGGGAGGCCCCATCTCGCGACAAGACATCTGGCTTGGCTCCGCCGAATCAGGTCGAAGCGCCGCTGAGCTGAATCTGATTCGCGTCCGCGAACCTGGTTCGGTTTTGCATGCGCCTTACGCACACGAGACGTTCAGCTGCTGCTTCCAGGCAATGGTCAGGTCGTCCACTTGCACACTCGTCCATCTGCACACCAGGAGGAACGACCATGAAGCATCGTCTGACCGGATTCATCGCCCTCGCGGCCCTCGCTTGCGCCGTCGTCGCAGCCGGCGCGTCCGGTGGCGGCAAGGGCCAGCTCTTCCAGTTCCGCGGCGAACTGCTCGGCGCCTCGGCCAACACCGTCCAGGTCCAGGTCGAGGGAGGCAACCACGCTGCGCTCAAGGCCCTCATCGGCCAGAGCCAGGACGAGACGTTCACGACCGACTCCAAGACCGAGTTCCTCGGCTGGACGGCCGGCGTCCCGCACGTGATCTCGATCGGCGATCTCAAGGCCGGCGACAGCGTCCAGGTCTCGATCCGGGCCAAGAACGGCTCGTCGCTCGCCGATCTCGTGGCGAAGCCAGCTGCGCTCGTCGGCGACCACGGCAACAACTCGGGCGGCAACGGCCGCGCGCTGTTCCTGTACGTGGGCACGGTGGCCGGCGGCCAGGCCGGTGGCCACATCGCCCTGCACGTCACGGGCGGCAATTGGCGCGGCCTACGCTCGATGCTCGGGCAGTCGCTCGACCAGACGTTCACCTATGGCGACGGGACGATCTTCCTGCTCTGGCAGGGGAAGGTGCCGACGGTGATCGATCCGTCGCAGTTGAAGTCGGGCGACCGGATCACGATCCGCGTCCGCGCTGCTCGCGCCGCGACGCTCCAGCAGGTCGAGGCGATCGCCGCTGCGCACGTGGGCGACCACGAGCCCGGCGACCCGATGACCCAGAACTAGCCCCTAGCGTCCGAACAGCCGCTGCCGCCCCGGCCGGGATTGCCCCGGTCGCGGCGGCAGCGGCTTGCCGTCGACGATCGCACCAGGCACCCCGACGGTCAGCCAGCGGGCGAGCGTCTCATTGCGGAGCGCCGCCGCCGCAGCGCTCATCCCGATCTGCCGGATCGACGGCGTGTGGCCGTCACTCGCGATCAGATGTGCCAGGCCGCGCTCGAGCAGCTCGAAGGCCGACGTGCGTGAAGAGCGGCCGAGGCTGCCGTCGACGGCGCCGGCCGTCAGCTGCACGAGCACACCACTCGCGACGAGCGGTTCGAGCAGCTCCGGGCGGTGTTGCACCTCGCCGTTTCGCTCCGGATGCGCGAGCACCGGAGTGATCCTCGCGGCCCGGAGCCGGAAGAGACGGTCGCCGATGTCGAGTGGCCAGCCGAAGTACGGCGTCTCGACCAGCAGGTAGCCGGGATTGCCCGCGAGCGCGAAGCGGAGCAGCTCATCGTGCGGCCGGTCGAGCTCCGCCAGATCGAGCTCGCCGCCCGGGACGAGCCGGAGCGTGTCACCCACCGCCGCCTGCACTTCGGCGAGCGCCGCTTCCATCTGCTCGGGGGTCGTCGGATAGTCGTGGCGCACGTGGGGCGTCGCCGCGAGCACGGAGATGCCGTCGGCAAACGCATCCCGGCAGATCGCAAGCGCCTCGTCGAGGTCTTCAGCGCCGTCGTCGAGACCCGGGAGAACGTGGCTATGCAGATCGATCACCCCGGCCCCTGACTGCTGACGACTCCCGGCCGGCGGAGCCGGCCTCCGTCGTCAGCTCGCGTCGGTGGGTGCACCCGGCCTTCCGGGGCCGTATTCTCATACTGTCCCCTCCGGCCGGGCACACCCACCAACGCGTCAGGAACCGGGGGTCAGCTGCGCGAACGCGAGCAGCAGCTCGCGTGCAGCGCGAATCCCGGCCGGGACGTAGTCCGCGACGAGGCGCTCGTTCGGCGAGTGGATCTGCGAGTCGGGCAGGCCGAAACCGGTGATGACCGTGTCGATGCCCTTGGCGGTGAGCGCCGGCACGATCGGCAGCGTTCCCCCAGAGCGGACCAGCGCCGGACGGCGGCCGAGCGCACGCTCGAACGCATCCAGCCCGAGCTGGATCACCCTCGAGTCGGGCGGGACGAGCCCCGGCTCTGCGGATGACCACATCTCCACGCCGACCTCCGCGCCGGCGGGAGCGCTCTCACGCAGCAGCCGTTCCACAACGGGCGCGACCTCTTCCACGTGCTGCCCCGGCGCGAGACGGATCGACACATTCGCGACCGCCTCGACCGGCAGCACGGTCTTCTGCAGCAACGGCGAGCCCGTTGCGATTCCGTTGACGTCGATCGCAGGCTCCGCGAAGGTGCGCAGGTAGAAGTCCGCCGCCGCCGCCGAATCCTTAGGCCGCGCCCCCTGCTCGGCGAGCTCGTCGGCGCCGGGCGGCAGCTGCGCCCAGCCCGCGAGCTCTTCCTCCGTCGGAACGGCGCGGCCGACGCGCAGAGCGTCGGCCAGCGTGCCGTCATGCGCGACCAGCCCGTCGAGCGTCCTGATCAGCGCGTGAGCGGCGTTCAGCGCTGCGCCGCCGTACATCCCTGAGTGGAGGTCGCGCTCACCGGTGCGGACGGTGACGTGGAAGTACGCCATACCTCGCGTCGCCACGTTGAAGGCCGGCACGTCGCGACGGATCATGCCGCTGTCGAAGATGATCGCCGCGTCGGCTCCGTGTTCGTCGGCCTCGAGGAACTCGACGATCGAGTGGCCGCCCGTCTCCTCCTCGCCGTCGCAGCAGAAGCGGACGTTCACCGGCAGCTCTCCGGCACGCGCGAGCTCACGACCGGCGGCGAGCAGCATGTAGAGCTGGCCCTTGTCGTCGACGGTGCCGCGGCCGTACAGGTAGTCGCCGCGGATCTCGGGCTCGAACGGGTCGCTCTCCCACAACTCGAGCGGGTCCGGCGGCTGCACGTCGAAGTGCCCGTAACTGATCACCGTCGGCGCGCTCTCGGCAGCGCTCGACGCGCGCAGCTCGCCGATCGCGAGCGGCTGGCCGTGCCAGTCGATCACTTCGCAGGTGCCGCCCGCGTCGCGGATGAAGGAAGCAACCCACTCGGCGGCGCGCACGACGTCGGCTGCGTGCGCGGAGTCCGCGCTGATCGAGGGGATGCGGAGGAACTCCGCGAGCTCGTCGAACCACTCCATGCGCGGCAGAGGCTACCGCGCGGTCGCGACGTGCGGCGGACGGGTGTAGCGTCCCGCCGATGGACGAGCTTTCGCTTCGCATCTCCGATGCCGAGCGCGAGCAGGCGGTCGCCGTGCTCCGGGAGCACCTGCTCGCCGGCCGGCTCACGCTCGAGGAGTTCACCGAGCGTGTCGGCGCCGCTTACGGCGCGCGCACCGGACAAGAACTGGTCCGCGTCAACGACGACCTACCGGAGACGACGCCTGCCACGGCAGGCGTGCTGCGCAAGCCGAGCCGTTTCACCGCAGCGATCCTGGCGCACGTCGTCCGCCGCGGGCGGCTCCGCCTGCCCAGACGGTGCTTCGCCTTCAGCTTGTTCGCCGACGTCGACCTCGACCTGCGCGAGGCCGCGATCGAGAACCCGGTGACGACCGTGCGCGTGTTCGCCTTCTTCGGGAACACCGACGTGTACGTCCCGGAAGGCGTCGACGCAGACGTCGGTGGTTTCACGTTCGTCGGCCACCGCCGCGACTGGGGCCGAGACGCACCGTCCGCGAATGCACCCGCGGTCCGCGTCCGCGTGCTCGGCTTGTTCGGAACGGTCGACGTCTGGCGGGTGCCGCCGAAGGTCCAGGGCACCTACGTCGAGATCATCGACCAGGTCAGAGCGCAGACCCGGCTGCCGCCCACGGCGGAGTGACGGCCGGCGTGGTGCTCACCGAGCTGCGCCTGTCGGGCCTCGCGGCCGTGGAGGCCGCGACGAGCCTGCTGCAGCGCGCCCGGCTCGCCGACGGTGACGTCGGGCTCTGGGAGGCGGCCGACGTGCAGTGGTGGTGGCGCGCCGCCCGGCGCTCGGACGAGGCCGAGCAGCTCTTCTGGACGGATGCCGACGGGCCGGCAGCCGGCGTGCTCGCGACCGAGTTCCGCGGCGCCTGGCAGTGCGATTCCCTCCTCGTCCCCGGTGCGCCGATCGAGCCGCAGGCCCTGTGGCAGCGCACGGTCGAGCGGGCCGCGCGCCTCCGCCCGGATCCAGTCGAGGTGCCTGCGCGCGACGACGACCACTCGTTCGTCGCGTTCCTGCGTGCCGCCGGCTTCGTCGCAGGTGAGCCGTCGGCAATCGCGTGGATGGACTCGCGCGACCGGCCGCCCGTGACGCCGCCCGCCGAGGGCTTCGTGCTCACCGATCGAAGGGCGGCGCGGGGGAAGCCGCACCCGATGCGCGGGCGAAACGGCGACGCCGTCGAGGATCGCCTGCAGCAGTGCTCCCTCTACGACCCCGCGCTCGACCTCGCCGTGGAAGCTCCGGACGGTGCTGTCGCGGGCTACTCGTTGTACTGGTTCGACCCCGTGACGAAGGTCGGGCTACTCGAACCGATGCGCGTCAACGACGAGTACCAGCGCCGCGGCCTCGCACGCGCGATGCTCACAGCCGGCCTCGACCGCCTGGTGCAGCGCGGGGCGACCAGGCTGAAGGTCGGCTACTCGACCGACATCGCCCGCGCTCTCTACACCGGTTCAGGCTTCCGCCCCACGGCGACGACGACGTGGTACCGAGCCGGCGGCGGCGAGGGCTGATGCGGCGCTAGGCGACGTCGCGAAGCTTCTGCGAGTCCGCCAGAGCGCGGAGCTTCTTCAGGCCCTGGTTCTCGATCTGGCGAATCCGCTCACGGGTCACCTGAAATGCGCGCCCAACCTCGTCGAGCGTGCACGGCTGTTCGCCGTTCAGGCCGTAGCGGAGCTCCAGCACGCGGCGCTCGCGATAGCTGAGCGCTGCGAGGCACTTCGTCAGCGCGGCGGCGCGGAACGCGGTGTCGGCCGCCTCGTCGGGCGGCGGCGTGTGCTCGTCCTCGAGGAACTGGCCGAACTCCGACTCCTCCTCGTCGCCCACCGGCTTCTCGAGCGAAACGGGGGTCTGCGAGGTGCGCCGAATCGACTCGACCTCCTCGACCGTCATCTCGAGATCAGCCGCAATCTCCTCGTTCGACGGCTCCCGGCCCCGCTCGGCACGCAACTTCCGTTCCGTGCGCATGATCTTGTTCAGCTTCTCGACGACATGGACCGGCATGCGGATCGTCCGCGCCTTGTCGGCCAGCGCCCGGGCGACCGCCTGGCGAATCCACCAGGTCGCGTACGTCGAGAACTTGTAGCCCTTGCGCCAGTCGAACTTCTCCGCGGCGCGCACGAGACCGATCGTCCCTTCCTGGATCAGATCCAGGAACGGCAGTCCCTGATTGCGGTAGCGCTTGGCGATCGACACGACGAGACGCAGATTCGCCTCCACCATCTCCTGCTTCGCGCGATGGTCGCCGCGCTCGATGCGCTTCGCGAGCTCGACCTCCTGTGCAGCGGTGAGCAGATCGACCTTGCCGACGTCCTTGAGGAAGAGCTGCAGCGAATCGGCCGAGAACTCGAGGTCCGGCTGCTCCTCGATCTCCTCGGCCTGCGCGGCGTAGAAGTCGGCCTGTGCGTCTTCCGCCGCGTCGAGCGGAGTCACCTCTTCGTCGGAGACCACGTCGACGACGACCTCGACTTCGGTTTCTTCCTCGAAGGCGGTCTCCTCAACGTCGATCGTGTTCTTGCCCACTCATCCCCCTCGGTGACCGAGCATTCCCTGAACGGATGCGGAACTGTCGCAAGAGAACCGGACGGACGCCATAGGCCGCTCGGCTCATTTCTTCGTCGTACTGGACCCACCCCCGGTAAGGCCGTTCAAGAACGCGGCCGATTGCTGGCCAAGTGTACTCGTCGGATTCAAAGCCTGTGCGAGCCGGAACTCCTTGATCGCCTGTTCGCGTTGCCCGGTCCAGGCGAGCAGCAGGCCGAGGTGGTAGCGCACCGACTGACTGTGCGGAAAACGCTTGACGAGCGGGCCGAGCCGCGAGAACGACGCCGAGAGATCGTCTTCGTTGAAGCGGCCGACCGCTGCGGCAACCTGGGCCTCGTCGTCGTCCGGCTGCAGGCGAGCGGCCCGCGCGTAGAGCTTTTCGGCTGAGTGCTCCCTGCCGCGGCGCTGCATGAGCACGCCCTGGATCAGGAGCGGGGTCGGATGCTGCGGCTGGAAAATCGGATAGAGGCCGTCCTCCGGCTGGAAGAACTGTGGATGCAGGATCTGGTCGGCGCGCATCTCGTAGTAGGTGTCGTAGCCCGCCTTCTTCGCCTGCCGGTAGGCCTGCTCCGCGTTGACGCCGTAACCGGCGCAGAAGAGCGCAGTGCCGAAGTTGAACTGCACGACCGGGTCCTTGGGCGCCCGCTGGGAGATCGGCTCGAGGATCTGCGCGGCCGCCTTCGGGCTGTGCGCGAACGCCGCCCTGACGGCGGAGACGTTGGCAGAAGGCACTCCCGGCACGATCAGCGGCACCGGCCGCTGCTTGCACTGGGCCGTCGGCTGGGCCGGATCCTGCCGCGTCGCGAGGACGATCACGGCGACCGACGCGGCAACCACGACGGCGATCGCCCCAACGAGCAGCCGCACGCGTTTCGCCGCCGACATCGCGCGCAACGTAGCTGGAAATACGGAAGGTCCCGCTACCGTTTATATAGCCATGCCGACCTATCGCGAGCTGCTCCAGCAGACCAAGGGTGAGATCTCCGAGATCGACGCCCAAACCGCTCTCTCGACGCCCGGAGCAGTCTGGGTCGACGTGCGCGAGATCGACGAATGGCAGGAGGGCCACCTACCGGGCGCCGTGCACGTGCCGCGCGGTCACCTCGAGAGCCGGATCGAAGGCGTGGCCCCCGACAAGACGCAACCTGTGATCCTGTACTGCGCTGCCGCGAACCGGTCGGCGTTCGCCGCCAAGTCGCTGGAGGAGCTCGGCTACGAGCGGGTCCACTCGCTGGCCGGCGGATTCACCGACTGGAAGCGCAACGGGCTCGAGATCGTCATGCCACGCACGCTCTCGCCGGAGAAGCGCACGCGCTACTCGCGCCATCTCCTGATTCCCGAGATCGGTGAAGAGGGTCAGCTGCGGCTGCTCGACTCGAGGATCCTGTTGATCGGGGCGGGCGGGCTCGGCTCTCCTGCGTCGCTGTACCTCGCAGCCGCGGGCATCGGAACCCTGGGGATCGTCGACGCGGACATCGTCGACGAGACGAACCTGCAGCGCCAGATCGCACACTCGCTCGACACCCTCGGCACGCCGAAGGTCGACTCGGCGAAGCGGGCGATCGCTGCGCTCAACCCCGACGTCGAGGTCGTCACGTACCGCGAGCGCCTGACGTCGGAGAACATCGACCGGATCCTCGACGACGGCTGGGACCTCATCGTCGACGGCGCAGACAACTTTCCGACCCGGTACCTCGTGAACGACGCGTCGGTCTGGCGGGGAATCCCCGTCGTCCACGGCTCGATCTATCGCTTCGAGGGCCAGGTCACGGTGTTCAAGCCCCACGAGGGACCGTGCTACCGCTGCCTCTTCCCCGAGCCTCCGCCTCCGGAGCTCGCGCCGTCGTGCGCCGAGGGCGGCGTGCTGGGCGTGCTGCCCGGAATCATCGGCACGTTGCAGACGAACGAGGCGATCAAGCTGGCCGCGGAGATCGGCGAGCCGCTCGTCGGCCGGCTGCTGCTGCTCGACGCGCTTGCGACCGAGTTCACCGAGGTGAAGATCGAGCGCCGCGCCGACTGCCCCGTCTGCGGCGAGCACCCGACGATCACCGAGTACATCGACTACGTCGAGTTCTGCGCACGATGAGGCGTAGGCTGGACGGAGCCTCACGGGGAGCGAAGGTGTCGGCTTTGCCGGCGCCGGAGCGGGTATGAGCGTTGTCAGGGTTCCGCCCGTTCTGCGCTCGGAGGCCGGTGGAGCGCGGGAAGTGGAGGCGTCCGGCACGACCGTGCGCGAACTGCTCGAGGATCTCGTCCGCCGGATCCCGGCGCTCGGGTCGCGCGTCTACGGCGACGGGGAGATCCAGTCGTTCGTCAACGTCTACGTCGACGGCGAGGACGTGCGAACACGCGACGGCCTCGACACGCCCGTCCGCGACAGCTCGACGGTGATTCTTCTGCCCGCCATGGCGGGCGGCTCTCTCACGCCCCTGACCGGCGACCGCTCCCGGGCGGCGGAGCCGCCCTCCGCGGTCGCCTTGCCCCGCTGATCGCACGGGGCCTTCCGGGGCCGTGTCAATCACACTGTCCCCTCCGGCCCCGCACGACCAGCGGGTCATCAGGAACGTGAGAGGGACGTGGTAGCCGCTTCCCTCCTCGACCTGATCGGGAACACCCCGCTGGTCGAGCTCCAGGCGCTCTCGCCGCCGGGGCGGACGATCTACGCCAAGCTCGAAGGACAGAACCCGACCGGCTCGATCAAGGACCGCGTCGCCCTCGCGATGGTCGAGGCGGCCGACCTGGAGCCCGGGCAGGAGCTGCTCGAGCCGACGAGCGGCAACACCGGCATCTCGCTCGCGCTCGTCGCCAAGCTGAAGGGACTGAAGCTGACGTGCGTGATGCCGTCCAACGCGACGCCGGAGCGGCGGGCCCTGCTCGAGCTGTACGGCGCCTCGATCGTCGACTCGCCCGGCAACGAGGGCTCGAACGGCGCGGTGCGGCTGGCGCAGGAGATCGCCGCCAGGGACGATCGCTACGTGATGCTGTTCCAGTACGCGAACGAGGCGAACCCGCGGGCGCACTACGAGGGAACCGGGCTCGAGATCGCCCGCGACCTGCCGCGTGTCGACGCACTCGTCGCGGGCCTCGGCACCGGCGGGACGCTGATGGGCACGGGTGCGCGTTTGCGCGAGGCGTTCCCGGACGTGCAGGTCGTCGCAGCCGAGCCGCTGCCCGGCGACCCGGTGATGGGGCTACGTTCGCTGGAGGACGGTTATGTGCCCCCGGTGCTCGATGTCGAGCAACTCGACCGCAAGCTGCTCGTCTCGAACACGGAAGCCGCCGCGGCCGTTCGCGTGCTCCTCGAACGCGAGGGCCTGTTCGCCGGCGTCTCGGCCGGAGCGGTCGTCCATGTCGCGCGGCGCATTGCGGACGAGCTGCCCGAGGGCTCGGTCGTCGTCGCCGTGCTGGCCGACGGCGGCTGGAAGTATCTCTCGGCCCCGTTCTGGAGTGGCGAGGAGATCGACGAGGCGGTGCTCTGGTGGTAGTCCCGGCTGCGATTCGCGGCGAGTTGAGCGCGCACGCCGCGGAAGAGGCTCCGAACGAGTGCTGCGGTCTGCTCGTCTTCCGGGACGGGGTCGCGGAGCGATACGAACGCGGCAGAAACACACTTGCCTCGCCGTACCGCTACGAGCTCGAGATCGACCCGGCGCTGTGGTTCCTCGAGGACGAGGGCTACGAGCTGGCCGTCTTCCACTCGCATCCCGAGACCGAGCCGATCCCGTCGAGAACCGACCGCGAGCTGGCGGGCCTGTGGTCGGGCCGGCCGTTCCTGATCTACGGCCTCAAGCTCGACGAACTGCGCGCGTGGCGCATCGCGCGCGACGGCGTCGAAGAACTGCCGCTCTCCTCGACCTAGCCCAAACGGTCATGTCCTGGGAACCGTCCCCAGGACATGACCGTTTCAGGCAGGTCAGCTGACGACGAAGGAGCCCTTCATGAACGATGCGTGGGGGTCGCACACGAACTTGTAGACGCCCTTCTTCAGGGTCAGCTTCCACGTGCTGGTTCCCTGCCCGCCGACGGTGGTCTTCTTGTTCACACCGGGGCCGGTCAGGTGGAAGTTGTGAATCGTCGACTTGTCGGCGATCTTGAACACGTAGGCGCCGGCCTTGAGCTTCGTGACCTTGTTGCCGGCCTGCGTGAGCTTGATCGTGAATCCGGGGCCGACGACGCCGTTCAGCGTCGGCGTCCCCGCGAGGGCGGCGGGCGCTGCGAGAGCAGCGACCACGACCATGAGTGCAACGAGCTTCATAGATCTCCTCGAGTGGTTCGATTGACCTGCCCCGACAGGGTACGCTCGCGCACGTGGAGCTCGCAGAGGTTGTCTCGCCCGAGTCGCTGCAGCAGCCGCAGGGTCGTTACCTCGCCGATCTGATGGGCCGCGGCGTGCAGGGAACCGCCGATGCGGTTGTGCTTCCTGACACAACCGAAGAGGTCGCAGCGGTCATGCGCTGGTGCTACGAGCATGACGTCCCGCTGACCGCCCGCGGCGGCGGCACCGGGCTCGCCGGCGGGGCGATCCCCGTCGAAGGCGGCGTCGTCCTCGGCTTGGAGCGTCTGAACAAGATCCGCCAGTTCGATCCGCTGCTCTGGCGCATGCACGTCGAGGCGGGCGTGACGACCGGCGACGTCCAGCGGCTCGCACGCGAGAGCGGCCTCCGCTTCCCACCCGACCCGGGCGCAGCCGAGATCTCGCAGATCGGCGGCAACATCGCGTGCAACGCAGGTGGCCCCCACGCCTTCAAGTACGGCGTGACCGGCCACTGGGTGACCGGCCTGGAGGCGGTGATCCCGCCCGGCGAGATCGTGCACATCGGTGGCCCGATCCGCAAAGACGTCGCGGGCTACGACGTGAAGAGCCTGCTCGTCGGCTCGGAAGGCACATTGGGGCTCATCACGGCCGCGTGGCTGCGGCTGATCCCCGCGCCCGAGCTCGAGCTGCCCGTGATCGGCCTCTACGGCGACTCCGAGGCGGGCATCAGCGCGATCGAGCGCGTGCTCGGCTCCGGCATCGTTCCCGCCGCCGTCGAGTACCTGGACGCCGTCACGCTGGCGTACTCGGGCGACACCTATCCGTTCGGGGTCCCCGACGGTGGCGCTTTCATGGTGATCACCGAGGCCGACGGCTCGGCGAGCGAGGCTCGGCGTGTCGCCGCCGAGCTCCAGGAGGCTCTCGCCGAGAACGCTGTCGCGGTGCACGCTCCGGACGAGCCCTCCAAGGTCGCCGAGCTCTGGCGCTGGCGCGGCGGCGTCGGCTTCGCGATCCTCGCGCAGCGCGGCGGTGCCTATAGCGAGGACATCGCAGTTCCGCTCGACCGGTTGCGCGACGTCGAGCGCGAGACGCTCGCGATCGGCGAGCGGCACGGCGTCCCCTCGCTCTCGTTCGGTCACGCCGGCGACGGCAACATCCACTCGACGTTCTTGTTCTCGGCCGGCGATGCCGAGGAGGAACGACGGGCCGATGCTGCCTGTCACGAGCTCTTCGACCTCGCGCTGCGACTCGGCGGCACCGTCACCGGCGAACACGGCATCGGCTGGTTGAAGCGCGGGCAACTCGAGCACCAGCTCGGTGCGACCGGTTACGACCTGCATCGCCGGATCAAGGACGTCTTCGACCCGAAGGGCCTGCTCAACCCCGGCAAGAAGCGTTGAGCTTGCCGTGAGCCACGATGCGCTGCGGCAGCGTGCACGGCAGGGCCTCGCTGCCGGCGCCGAGCGCGCCGGAGCGCGTGCGCATTTCCGGGCGATGGGCATCGATCCGGCTCGGCTGGACGGCCCGATCGTCGGCGTCGCCTCGACATGGACAGGGACGATGCCGTGCAACCTGAACCAGCGCGAGCTTGCCGCTCGCGTGAGCGACGGGGTCACGGCCGCCGGAGGTGTCGCGCTCGAGTTCAACACGATCGCGGTCTCAGACAACCAGTCGCAGGCGACGCCCGGCATGCGCGCATCGTTGATCTCTCGTGAAGTGATCGCCGACTCGATCGAGCTGATGGTGCACGCGCACGACTTCGACGCGCTGGTCTGCCTCGTGGGCTGCGACAAGACCGTTCCCGCCGCACTGATGGCGCTCGCGCGGGTCGACAAGCCGGCGGTCGTCCTCTACAGCGGGCCGATGCGCGCAGGACGGCTGCACGGCCGCGAGGTGACGATCCAGACCGTGTGGGAGGCGGTCGGCGCGGAGGAGCGAGGCCTGATCCCGCGAGCAGAGCTCGACGAGCTGGAGCGGTTCGCCTGTCCCGGCGCGGGAACATGCGCGGGGCACTTCACCGCCAACACGATGGCCGTGGCGCTCGACTGCCTCGGCATCACCGTCCTCGGAGACGGTTTGATCCCCGCCGACGAGGTCGAAGCGAAGGGCGAGGCTGCCGAGCGCGCCGGCACGCTCGCAGCGTCGCTGCCGCCGGCGTCGCGCACGTTCCTCGACCGTCGCGCCCTCCTGAACGCGATGACAGGGATCGCCGCGACCGGAGGCTCGACCAACGGGATCCTGCATCTGCTCGCGATCGCCCGCGAGGCGAGCGTGCCGCTGACGCTCGACGAGCTTGCCGAGATCGGAGCCCGCACACCGGTGATCGCGAGCCTCGCTCCCTCGGGCCGCTACGCAGCCGAGGACCTGCACCGAGCCGGCGGGACCGCTGCCCTGATCGGCGAGCTCGTGCGCGGCGGCCTGTTCGACGGCGAGGCGCCGGCGGTCACGGGCAAAACACTGGCCGACGCAACGCGCGAGGCGCCGACGCCGGACGGCGAGGTCGTCTTCTCGATCGAGCATCCGTTCAAGACGACGGGCGCGCTGCATGCGTTGCGCGGCAATCTGGCACCGGAGGGAAGCCTGGTGAAGGCCTCCGGATCGGTGCGCCGTTACCAACGCGGCCCCGCACGTGTCTTCGACAGCGAAGAGACGTGCACAGCCGCGGTTCGCAACGGCGTCGTACAGGACGGCGAGGTGCTCGTCGTCCGCTACGAGGGGCCGGCGGGCGGGCCGGGCATGCGTGAGATGTTGGGGGTGACCGCGTCCGTCGTCGGCGCCGGGCTCGGCGAGTCCGTCGCCCTCGTCACCGACGGCCGCTTCTCGGGCGCGACTCGCGGGTTGATGGTGGGCCACGTCGCGCCAGAAGCCGCGCGAGGCGGGCCGCTTGCGATCGTGCAAGACGGCGATCCGATCGCGATCGACGTCGACGCCGGCACACTCACGCTCGAGCTCGAGGCTGCCGAGATCGAAGGCCCGGCTCGCGGCGTGGCAGCCGCCGCCGCTTCCGTACGACCACGGCGTGTTCGCGCGCTACCGGCTCCTCGTCGGCTCGGCATCCGAAGGCGCAGTCCTCCGGGAACGCTGAGCGTGCGACGATGAGGGCGTGCAGGCCCTCGTCACGCAACCCGGCGTCGCCGGATCGACGCACGTTGCCGCCGTGCCGGAGGCGAACGGGGACGGCGTGCTTCTGCGCGTGCTCGAGGTCGGCGTCTGCGGCACCGACCGCGAGATCTCACATGGGCTCTTCGGCATCGCACCGGCCGACGGAGCGGAGCTCGTGCTCGGTCACGAGCTGCTCGGCCTGGTCGAGCGCGACGGCCATGGCTTCACGCGGGGCGACCTCGTCACCGCGACCGTGCGACGTTCCTGCCGGCACTGTCTCGCCTGCGCGGAAGGCTTCCCCGATTCGTGCCTGACGGGCGACTACGTCGAGCGCGGGATCACACGGCTGAACGGGTTCGCGAGCGAGTTGGTCGTCGAAGATCCCGGCCAGCTCGTCCCGATTCCTCGGTCGCTGGGCCGGCTCGGTGTCCTCGCCGAGCCGGCGTCGATCTGCGAGCGCGCGCTCCGTCACGCCCGTGCGATCGGCAACCGGCAGCCCTGGGAGCTCCAACGCGCGCTGGTGCTCGGCGCGGGTGCCGTCGGGACGCTTGCGACCTACCTGTTGCGTCTCTCGGGCGTCGAGGTCTGGACCGCCTCGCTCGAGCCGACACATGACCTCGTGAGCGCATCCGGCGCGCAGTACGTTCCGCTCCCCGCGACGCAGCTACAGGACCTGGGCGGATTCGACCTGGTCGTCGAGGCAGCGGGTGACGCGCAGTTGATGGCCGACGCCCTCGGGCTCCTGCGCCGAAGCGGCGTTGCCTGCCTGCTCGGCATCGATCCCCGCGTGCAACGGTCGCGCTCGAAGGCCGCACCCTGGCGCTCGACGCGATCCTCGAGAACCGCGTCCTCTTCGGCAGCGTCAACGCGGCCCGCGAGGACTGGGTCAGGGCCGTCGCCGATCTCGACCGCGCCCGCGAGCGCTGGCCGGACGAGCTCGAGCAGTTCGTCGGCCTGCGCGTCCCGCTCGACCGGTTCGAGGACGCCTTCGCCCATCGAGGCGGCAAGGCAACGCTCGTCCTCTCCGACTGAGACTCGCGGACCTGGTTCGATACGCATCTCGGACTGAATCTGATTCGCCGTAGGCGAACCAGATTCACGAGTTTCCTCGGAGGCGTGCCGCGGTTCGAAACTCGCGAACCTGGTTCGGCTGACGCCGAATCAGGTTCGATCTGCAGACGCTGCGTCTCCCGACTGAACGTGCCGATCAGGTTCGGTAGGAGATCTGGACGCGCTCGCCGGTCTCGCTCGAGCGCAGAATCGCATCGCCCACTTCGGAGGCGCGGTATCCGTCCTCGAACGTCGCACCGTACGGAGCGACGTCGGTGCCGTCTGCGATCGCTTTCAGCATGTGGTGGAGCTCGTGGACGAACGTGTCGCCCCAGCCGATGATGTGGCCGGGCGGCCACCAGTGTTCCCAGAACGGATGGTTCGTCTCCGACACGAGCACGGTCTTGAAGCCGCGCGCCCGGTCGCCGTCGGCGCGAAACACCTGCAGCTCGTTCAGCCGCTCCATGTCGAACGCCAGCGAGCCCTTCGAGCCGTTGATCTCCCACTGGAACGCGTTGCGTCGGCCGAGCGCCAGGCGCGTTCCTTCGATGGTGCCGACCGAGCCGTTCTCGAACTCGACGGCTGCCTCCAGCGCGTCGTCGACCGACCGGCCGGGGACGAAGGTCTTGACAAGGCCTGAAACGGAGGTGATCTCGCCGTTCAGGAACCGGCCGAGATCGATCACATGCGTACCGATGTCGCCCAGCGCGCCCGAGCCCGCCTCGTCGGGATGGAACCGCCACGTGTCGAGCGTCGCGTCGTCGGCCCAGTCCTGGAGATAGCGCCCGCGAAAGTGGCGGATCTCCCCGAGCTCGCCCGCGTCGATCATCTCCCGGGCCAGGCGCACGGCCGGCACGAAGCGGTAGTTGAAGGCACACAGATGCTTGACGCCGGTCGCGGCAACCCGCTGCCAGATGTCGAAGCTCTCGTTCGCGTCGCGCCCGAGCGGTTTCTCGCAGATCACGTGCTTACCCGACTCGGCGGCGGCGACCGTCGGCTCGGCGTGCAGCGAGTTCGGGCCACCGTTGTCGAAGAGCCCGATCCGGCCGTCGGCGACGAGGTCGCGCCAGTCGCCGGTCGCATAGTCGTAGCCGTACCGTTCAGCAGCTTCTCCGACAGCTCCTGTGTCGCGCCCGGCGATGCCGACGAGCTTCGGCATGAGCGGCGGCGGCCAGGTCATGTAGGCGATCTTCTTGAACGCGTTCGAGTGCGCTTTGCCCATGAACGCGTAGCCGAGCATGCCGACGCCGATCTCTTCCATTCGGCGATAGTACGCACATGACGAATCCCGTGAAGTGGGGAATCATCTCCACCGCCGACATCAACCGTAAGGTGATTCCCGGCGCGCGCGCGTCGGACCAGGTCGAGCTCGTCGCCGTCGCAAGCCGCGACCAGCAACGCGCTGACGAGTACGCGAACCAGTGGGATATCCCGCGTGCCTTCGGGGCCTACGAGGACCTTCTCGCCGATCCTGAGATCGAGGCGGTGTACATCTCGCTGCCAAACACGATGCACTGCGACTGGTCGATGCGCGCCCTCGAGGCGGGCAAGCACGTTCTGTGCGAGAAACCGCTCTCGCGCCACCCGGAAGAAGTGGTCGCCGCGTTCGACACGGCCGACCGCACGGGCCGCCACCTCAGCGAGGCGTTCATGTACCGGCACAATCCGCAGACGAAGCGCGTGCAGGAGCTCGTCGCCGAGGGCGCGATCGGCGAGCTCCGCCTCGTCCGCTCCGTCTTCAGCTACTCGCTCTACGACCACGACAACATCCGGCTGCAGACCGACGTCGAAGGCGGGGCGCTCATGGACGTCGGCTGTTACAACGTGAGCGGCTCGCGCCTGCTCGGAGGCGAGCCCGAGCTGGCCTTCGGCGCGGCGTGGTTCGGCCCGTCCGGCACCGACTGGGTCTTCGCGGGAACGCTCCGCTTCCCGGACGACGTGCTCGCGACCTTCCACTGCGGCACTGCGCTCCCGAACCAGGACGAGCTAGAGGTGATCGGGAGCGAAGGATCCCTCTTCCTCGACGATCCGTGGCACTGCAACGCCCCGACGATCGAGCTTCGCCGCGACGGCGGAGTCGAGCGCATCGACATCGAACGTCAAGACTCCTACCAGTTGGAACTGGAGAACGTCAGCGCTGCGATCCGCGGCGAGGGCGAGCTGCTGCTGTCGCGCTCGGACGCGCTCGGACAGGCACGCACGCTCGAGGCGCTGCACGAGTCGGCGACGGGTGGCGGTCCCGTCTCGTTGTGACAGACGCCGAGGCGCGGGAGCGGGCAGCGGCGATGCTGGCCGACGCCGGGATCATCCTGACCGCCGCCGAACGCGCCGCGATCGAGGTGGCCGACTTCGGTCTGGGGCGGCTCCAGGAGACCGGCTTGCAGATCGTCACCTACGTCAACACGGAGCGCGTCTGCGCAAAAGAGCTCGTGCTGTTCCCGCACCAGACATGTCCCGAGCACCGCCATCCGCCTGTCGGGAACGATCCGGGCAAGGAGGAGACCTTCCGCTGCCGCGTCGGCCTCGTGCGGCTGCACGTTGCGGGCGAGGACGAAATCGTGCTCCGGCCGGGCGAGCAGTGGACGATCCCGCCCGACACGCTGCATTGGTTCGAGGCCGGAGACGAAGGCGCAGTGGTGTCGGAGTTCTCGACGCGGAGCCGCGACGAGACCGACGTCTTCACCGATCCGCGGATCGTTCGATAGCCGCGAGCGCCAGCTGCTCGTCGACCTCGCCGGGGAGGCCGCTGACCCCGACGGCTCCGACCCGCTCGGAGCCGTCGAAGACCGCCACGCCGCCCAGGAAGAACGTGAAGAACGGATCGAAGCTCGCGCGTTCCACCGGGTCGTCCTTGGCCTTGGCGGCGAGCTCACGGGTCGTCCGCGCGTCGCTCCGAGCGGCCGTGTAGGCCTTTCTCTGCGCGTTCAGCCGCGTGTCGGGCGCCGCGCCGTCCATGGTCGCTGCCGCGACGAGCTCTCCATGGCCGTCGGCGACGAAGACCGAGACCGGCCCGGAGGCCGTCGAGACGACGAAGTCGACGATCCTTAGAGCGCGCTCCAACCGCATCGCTTAATCGTAAACACTCGCAAGCGCGGGCTACGATTCGACGGGATGACTGCGGTCGTGATTCGGGGCACGCCGTACCCCGTCGTCCTCCCGAAGCTGAGCGATCCGCGGCTGCACCTCGCCGCCACGATCATCTCACTGCAGGTGATCGGCCAGATCGGCTTCCATTTCCAGCTGTCGATCGCACAGATCCTCGTCGCGCTCGTGACCTGCGCCGTCCTCGAGGTGGCCATCACCATGCACAAGCAGCACGTGCTGATGTGGCCCGCGAGCGCGCTTCTGACCGGCAACGGCGTCGCGTTCATCCTGCGCGTCCCGGGCACGCGCCACGGCGACTGGTGGAGCATGAACGGCTGGTGGATCTTCGCGGGCACGGCGGCCGTCTCGCTGCTCTCCAAGTACCTGATCAAGTGGCGCGGCCACCACATCTTCAACCCGTCGAACATCGGGCTCGTTCTCTGCTTCCTGATTCTCGGCCGCGGCCGGGCAAACCCGCTCGACTTCTGGTGGGGCCCGATGTCGGTGTGGCTCGTCCTCGCCCTGGCGGTGATCCTCGCCGGCGGATTCCTGATTCTGTCGCGTCTCAAGCTCCTCTGGCTCGCCGTTGCCTTCTGGGTGACGTTCGCCACCGGGATCGGCGTGCTCGCGCTCACGGGGCATGCGATGCTCGCCCGCTGGCATCTCGGCCCGATCACCGGCTTCCATTTCTGGCTCGTGCTCGTCACGTCGCCCGAGGTGCTCGTCTTCCTCTTCTTCATGATCACCGACCCGAAGACGGCACCACGCTCGCCGAGGCACCGGATCGTCTACGCGGTGTCACTGGGACTGCTCGCATCGCTGATGATCGCGGCGGCCACGACGGAGTTCGCAAGCAAGGTGGCGCTGCTCTCGTCGCTCGCGATCGTGTGTCTCGCGATACCGATGCTGCGCCGCTGGCCCGTCCGGGTCGACCGCCGCCTGCTGATCCTGGCGACGCCGGTCGTGCTCGCCGCGTTCGCCGCGATGATCGCGCTCTCGAGCACGAGGGCGAGCGCCGGATTCCGAGCGCTTCCGCCCGGCACTCTGCCGCCGATCACGATCCAGGGCTCGCAGGGCGTCCAGACCCGGCTCGATCTCCACACGGCGCAACTCATCGCGCACGACCTGCTGTCGAGCGTCCATGCCACGGCCGCCGACCGGCTGACGCTGCACCTCGCGCCGGGCCGCGGCCAGAGCCCGCCGGTCGCCGTCGCACAGCTTGCCGGCCAGACCTACCAGCTGCACCAGGGCGTGAACGGCCACTGGACGCTCGCCGTGACGGCGCCGACGCAGGTCGCAGCGGGCGGCCCGGAGAGCACCGCGCTCGCGGGCCTGCGGTTGACCGATCTCGCGCCGTCGCTCGGCCTCGACTTCCAGCAGGGCGCCTTCCGCTACGGCATGTCGAACGACACCAAGGCGATGATGGGTGGCGGCCTCTGCTGGCTCGACTACAACAACGACGGCTGGCAGGACCTGTTCGTCGTCAACTCATACTCGAGCGCCGACGCCCCGCAGTGGGAGGCGAACGGCGGTCTCCCTCGCGCTGCCTTGTTCGAGAACGTCGACGGCGACTTCAAGGACGTCAGCAGCGCCACACACGCCGACCTCCCTGTCCAGGGTGACGGCTGCGCTGCCGCAGATCTGAACGGCGACGGGCACACCGACCTGGTGGTGACGACGACCAGCGGCGTCGACGTGCTCTGGAACACCGGGCCACGGCACGTTCACCACCGAGCGCCTTCCGGCGAACGGCTGGTACACCGGTGTCGCCGTCGCGGACGTGAACGGCGACGGCCGCCCGGATATCTTCGTCGCCGGCTACTCCGACCTGAACCAGCCGGTGCAGAACTCACTCGCCGGGTTCCCGACGAACGTGGCCGGGGTTCGCGACCTGCTCTATCTGAACGAAGGAGCAGAGCGCTTCAGAGAGGTCGGCGCCCAGGCGGGCCTCGAGACGTCCAACTTCTCCCATGGGCTCGGCGCGACGTTCACCGACGTAAACGGTGACGGCCGCCCTGACATCTACGTCGCGAACGACGAGGATCCAAACGAGCTCTACGTCAACGTCCCGTGGCCGGGCGGGGCAAGCGCCGATCCGGCCGGTCTCGGCTTCCGCCTCGAGGAGCGCGCGGCCGCCGCCGGCGTCGCCGACCCGTTCGCCGGCATGGGCGTGGCGACGAACGTCACGTCCGGCGGGCGCCTCGGCCTCTTCGTCACCAATTCGCGCAACGAGCCTTCCGCCGCGTACGTCCAGACCGCGAGCGGCGCGTTTGCGAGTGTTCGTCCACGGTTCGACCCGGCGCTCGGGACCGGCTTTGCCGGCTGGGGCACGACGTGGGTCGACTTCGCGAACTCCGGCACGCCCGACCTGTTGCTGACCGCGGGCGCGATCCCGGTGACGAATCTCTCCGCTGATGCAGAAGCCGTTCGCGTCCTGGCACCGGTCGGAGGAGCAACGACGTTCGGGGACGCCAAAGGCGTGATCGCGGCGAAGAGCGTGCGCCTGAACGGGCGCGGTGCCGCAGCGGCGGATGTCGCCAACGACGGTCGGATGGATGTCGCGATCAACACGATCGGCGGCAAGCTCGTGCTCCTGCACCCGTCCGGCCCCGGCGGGCACTGGCTCGATGTGCAGCTGTCACGGTTCGCGCCGGGCGCGGTCGTCACCATCGTGCTCCCGGACGGTCGGCGCTCGACGCAGATCATGCAGGCGGGGAGCAGCTATCTCTCATCCGAGGACCAGCGCGTCCACTTCGGTCTCGGCTCCGCGACCTCGGTTCGCTCGGTCGCCGTGCGCTATCCGTGGGGTGGCCGGAGCCTTCAGCGCAACGTCGCCGCGAACCATGTGGTGCACATCACATCTCCCCCGCCCGTCCAGGTCGTCGCCACGACGGTCGCGAAGCCTGACCTCCCGAACTGCACGCCGGTGCCCCGACACGGTCGCTCGGTCGCCCGGATCTGGAACGAAGAGGCCGCCGACGTGCTCCGGCTCGCGGGCGTGTCGGAGCCGGTCCAGGCCCGCGATCTCTTCAACCTCTCGACGGCGATCTCGCAGGCCTGGCACACGGCCGGCGGCCAGCAGAACCGCGAGACCGCGATCAGCTACGCGGCCTACCGGCTGCTCGTCTGGCGCGCGTCGTACGGGGCGAATCTCGACGGGACCTTCCCGCTTCTCACCCGGCGGCTGCGCGGGCTCTGCCTCTCACCCGACTTCACGCGCACGTCCGGCGGCTCCGCGGCGGAGCTCGGCAACCGCATCGGCGCAGCGGCGATCGCCGAGGGGCGGAACGACGGCTCGAATGAGGCGCTCCACTACGCCGACCCGAGCTATACGCCGGTGAACGAGCCGCTCGTGGTCGAGAACGCCGTCTCGACGGTGCACGACCCGACGTTCTGGCAGCCGCTCGCGCTCTCGCAGAAGGCCGCCCAGGGCGGCGGCTCGGTGCCGTCGGACATTCAAACATTCGAGAACTCGCAGTGGGGCCGCGTGCGCACGTTCGCGTCGCGCGTCGAAGCCGGATCACCGAGCCTCGGCGATCCGTCGAGCGCCGCGTACAAGCAGGCCGCCGTTGCAGCGATCCGCGCCGCGTCACAGCCGGGCACGCGAACGCTGGTCGACGCGTCGCCGGTCGGCTGGAACCGATTCGCTGCGAAGCTCCCCGCCGGGACGGGCGCGGCCGCGCGCCTCGCACACGACGTCCGGCTCGATCTTGCCCTGAACGCCGCGCTCAACGACGCAGCGGTCTCCGCCTGGGGGGCGAAGCGCACCTACCAGTCGCCGCGGCCGATCTCGATGATCCGCTACCTCGCGTTCAACAACCAACTACCGCTCGTCCCCGGGTTGATCAAGCGGGTCGATGGGCGGCAGCTCGTCCTGCGCAACGGCCGCTGGCTGCCCGGGGCGCGCTGGAGCCCGCTCGCCCCCACCCCTCCGTCGCCCGGCTGGGCCTCCGGTGACAGTGCGTTCGCCTACGCAGCCGACGGGGTGCTCACCGCGTTCACAGGGCGATCGTTCGGCGGACAGGCCGCTCGCGCGTCAAGCCAAGGGGTCGATCGCGGCACGGAGCTACCGACCGACGTCGAGGCAGGCCGTAGCCTCGGCACCAAGGTGGGCAAGCTCGTGTGGCGCAAGCTCGCCGGCTGACGCAGCGTCGGAATACCAGTAGAGTCGCCGGCGCGTTGCTCCAGCGGCTCCAGACTCCCACTGCGGGCACGGTCATCGGTGCGCTGCTGATCCTGCTCGGCGGGATCGTCGAGGTGAGCGGCTCCCCCTCTGTGGGCACGGTGTTCGCCATCGCCGGATTCGGGCTGATCCTCAAGTTCCGCGTTCTTCCCGCACGACGTGCGCGCAACCAACGGAACGACAAGTGAAGGGCAGCGGTGTCTGACACCTGGAGGTGTCAGACACCGGTTGACGCAAGCTACGCCGCCGCGCGTTCGAGGTCGGAGATCTCGATCTTCTTCATCTGCAGCATCGCGCCCATGACCCGCTGGGCTTTCTCGCGGTCGGGATCGCTCAGGAGCTCCTGCAACCGCGTCGGGACGATCTGCCACGTAACGCCGTAGCGATCGGTGATCCAACCGCAGGCGATCTCCTCGCCGCCGTCGGCGAGCCTCGACCAGAACGCGTCCACTTCGTCCTGCGACTCGCACGGGACGACGAACGAGATCCCGCCACCACCGATCTTGTACTCGGGCCCTCCGTTGAGGCCGACGAACGTCCGGCCCATCAGCTCGAAGCTCACGGTCATCACCGTCCCGGCCTCCCGCGGCCCGGCCTCACCGTAGTACGAGACGTCGGTGATCCGCGAATCCGGGAAGATCGACGCATAGAACTGCGCTGCCTCCTCGGCTTCCGTGTCGAACCAGAGACAGGTCGTGATTTTCTCCATGGTGAGCACCTTTCGATCGCGTTGTCATTGTTCTAGACAGCGCCGGCGATTTGAAATCATCGCCTCGAACGATCGAAACGGGCATGACGTGCGAATTGCCGGCTAGGCCGGGATGCCGGGCTGCGAGCGGCGCCAGTTCGACCACAGCCAGGCAGCGAAGCCGAGCGCGGCGATCGCAAGCAACAGCAAGATCCACTCGACCGGGGTGGATGCGCTCGTCTGGAGGACCTGTTGGTGAACGGTCGGGGTTACGCCGGCCCCCGCTCCAGGAAGGTGTGGTCCTAGACTGGACTTGACGAGCGACAGCTTCGGCTCTCCGGTCGCGAGCAAAAGCGCCGAAACGATCACGGCGATCGCTGCGAGGGCAGTGAACGCGACGAGGACGAGCGGTCTGCGACGCGCGTTTCCTCGATTCGGCGGGTCGGGGATGATCCCCCGTTCGGCTGCCCAGGAGGCCGCGAACGAGCGTGGATCGAAGACGCTGCTTCCGAGCAGCTCGTCGGCCGAGACGCCTTCGGCCTCGGCTTCCCTGAGGTCGGACGCCAGGTCTGACGCCATCTCCTCGGCGAGCGGATCGGGGACACCGAGGCGCTTCCATTCCCGGAGGCACTGCTCGACGAAATCACTCATGAGACCACCTCTACCTTGACGGGAGCGAGCACCGCATCGACGGCATCGCGGGCAGCTCGCCATTCGGACACTCCGAGCGCGAGGGCCAGTCGCCCGGTGCTCGAGGGGCGGTAGTACTTCCGAGGCGGCCCTCCGTTACTCGCGCCCCGGTAGGTCTCGACCAGACCGTCTCGCTCCAGCCGTCCCAGCAACGGATAGATCGAGCCCTCGCCGACGATCGCGAGACCGCGGTCACGCAGTCTTTTCGTCATCTCGTAGCCGTAGGCCGGCCCTTCGTCCATCACGGCGAGCAGGCACAGGTCGAGGACACCGCGGAGCAGCTCCGTTCGTCTCTGCGAGCCCAGTGCCATGCGCCGCATGGTAGCAGGCAAACACTTGCCTCGCAAGGGTTAACTCAACGCCGAGCTAGAACTGCTCCAGGACACGGTCGAGCGGCCGCGGGACGCACTCGAGGTCGAGAGCGTTCACCAGGAGCACTGCGTACCGCTGCTTGCGGTTCCACATGAAGCCGTGCAGCTGTTCTTCGAGCGGCCGTGCGCGGTGCGCGAGCTGCTTCTGGTACGTCCGGAACGCGCGCAGCTCGCCTTGCTCGGCGAGCACGCGCTCCGTACCTTCCGGCCCCACCGCCCGTGTGAGCTCGTCCTCGAGGTCGCGCGTGCAGGCGAAGAACCCCGCGCGCTCGAGCTCGTCACGGTCGGCGCATCCGAGCGCGCGCAGGAAATACCGCTCCTCGCCGAGGTCATACAGCCCGGCAAGCCGGACGTCGCAGTACCGCCCGAGGAGGCGAGGGAGGTTCCCGTAGCCGCCCATCGGCACGACGGCGACGCGTTCGGCTTGAAGATCGCGGCCACGGCGGCGCGCCAGCGTCTCGACGGCGTTCCGGTCGCTCGTGCCCTCGACCAGCAGTACTCCGCGCGGCTCCATGGGTCTCAGACCGCCGAGTCGAGGAGCTCCGCGTGCTCGTTCTCCGGCGGATAGCCGTAGGCATAGACGATCAGGTCATCGTCGCCGTGGTTCACTGTTTGAAGCGCAGTCCCAGGATCGACGTTGATCAAGCCGCCAGGGGCCACGTCGTGACGCTCAGGCGGCTCGCCCAGGTACATCGAGAGCGTCCCGGAGAGGACGATGAACGTCTCCTCCTGGAGCTTGTGTCGGTGACGGCGTCCTGCCGCGCCAGGCTCGAACCGCCACACATTCACGCGCGTGTGCTGAACACCCGCGAGATCACTGAGCTCGGCAACGTGCCGCGCCGCTTCACCGGGCTCGTGCGGCCGGGTCATCCACTCGAGCGCGTCTCGCTGAACGATGTGGAAGCCCACGACATCAGCGTAGTGCGCAGCCGCACCTGACCGCGCCCGGCAGGTCGAGATCAGAAGATGAACGGCACGAGCATCTTGGTCGAGCGCTTGTAGTCCGGGTAGTCGTCCGGGAACTGGTCGGTCAGGTAGCGCTCCTCGATCTGCGCGCTGTAGAGGATGTAGACACCGGCCAGGGCCACGGCAATCAGCCACCACCAGCTCAGCGCCACCGCGGTGCCGAGACCCGCGGCGAGGATGCCCGAGTAGATCGGGTGACGAACCAGGTGGTAGGGGCCGCTGGTCACCAGCTCTGGTTCGACCTTCTGCGTCATCGGGGGGCCCCAGTTGCGCCCGATGTGCATGCGTGCCCAGATCGCGAGCCCCAGTCCCACGGCGAAGAAGACGAGGCCGATGCCGGCGCGCCATGGATCGGTGTTGAGGCCGTGGCCCCGAAACACCCCGAGGCGAATCAAGAGGATCACGATGATCACGAGGATCACCCTGATCCGCAGCTCGCGCGACCACGGCACGCGCCCCCTCTTCATGGAAAAGGCCGCCACCAGCCAGTACAGCCAGAACGCCGCCCATCCGACAGCGAAGACGAGCTCGATCGTTCTCATCGTCTCTCATGGTTCCAGTAGGCGACGAGCTCGCGAAGGGTCGGCCCGGTGTCGTTCCTCGGTCGAGGCGCATGATCGTTTCCTCGATCTCCTCACCGCGATGCCTCTCACGGCGCGGCCTTTCAGGCGATCGGCCAGATGATCCGGGTCTCCGGCACCGGGTCGTGTTTCTCGTAGATCTCGATCGGCTCTCCCTGCTCCGTGTACCCGTCGCGCTGCAGCTGGTCGTAGAGCTGCTGATAGACGCCCGGCAGCCCTTCGTATGGCCCGATGTAGAGATGCACTGCGGACCGCTGTGTGGGCCGCGTCACCAGGTCGAAGCCCTCGGGCGGCTCGACCGCGCCCCGTTCGACCTCGACGCCGGGCGCGATGTTCAGCTGACCGTCGGCGGTTGTCGACGAGATGCACATGTGCGCGCCGTGCGGCACCGTGTCGGCCCAGTTCTGCACATTCGTCATCAGCTCCGGCATCACCTTCGGAACGTCCGGAAACGCCACCGTCCGCTTGATCACCGCATATGTCGCCTCCGGGATCTCCTGGATCTCGTAGTCCATCTCACTCCTCCTTCTTCGGCTCGAGCGGCCACACAAGGCGTGTGACGTGCTCGGACGGGTCGTTTACTTCCTCGGGGCTCGTCTCGTAGTGCTCCCGCGGCTCGCCGCCCGGAAGAATCCCGTCCGCTCGCAGCGACTCCCAGAGGAGCCGCCATTCGTCACACAGCCCCGTGAAGTCGCCGACATAGATGTGCACGACGGCGCGTCCGGCCGGGCACACGAAGAGCTCGAACGGCGCGGGCGGGTCGACCGTTCCGCGCACCGGCCAGCCAACCCGCAGATCGACCATGCCTTCGTCGTCGGCAGGGCAGATCGCGACCGGCGCCCCCGGAACGCGGTCGTGCGCATACGCCCATTTCCCGGTCTCGCCGATCAGCTCGGGAATCGGCAGTTCGCCGAGGCGTGCCGGCCGATGGATGGCCGCGAGCACGAGCTCCGGCACGTCCTGGACGCGGTAGTCGAGACTGCGCGCGGGGACCAGCTCCGCTTCGCCACGCAGCAACCGGTCGAGCTCGTCGATCATCCGAGCGGTCACGACAGCACGCCCTTCGAGCCGGGCGCGTTGGACGGCGAGCCGCTCGCGCAGTAACGCGTCGTCGCCGCGCAGCACCTCGGCGATCTCGTCGAGCGGCAGCTCGAAGGCACGGAGACGGCGAATCGCAACCGCATCACGCGCCTGCTCGAGCGAATACCAGCGATAGCCGGTGAATTCGTCGACGTGCGCAGGCCGGAGCAAGCCCAGCTCGTCGTAGTGGCGCAGCGCCTTCGCCGTCAGTCCCGTGAGCTGCGCGAACCGCCCGATCGAGAGGAGCTCTTCATTCGCGACCTGCATGGACGGAAGCATGAAGCTTTCCCCCACAGGAAGGTCAAGGGAACCATCGCCTGACTACGACGTATGCACGGGGTAGCGCAGATGCGTGACCCCCACACCGGTGACGACGGTCGGATTCCCGAGGACGACCGGTGTCTTCGCGAGGCGGTCGAACAGCCGCACGCCTGCGCCGAGCAACACGGCCGCCAGATCGATGTGGATCTCGTCGAGCAGCCCGGCGTCCAGGCACTGCTGGATCGTCTGGGCTCCGTGCACTCCGACGGCCTTCGGGCCGGCAGCCGATTTCGCTCGAGCAACGGCGCTTTCGATGCCGTCGGTGACGAACTCGACCGTCGAGCCGTGTCGCGGCCAACCGTCGGGCACGCGGTGGGTGACGACGAACGCGGGAATGCCCCAAGGGTGCCGGCCGTCCCAGCCGGCGGCGCGTTCGAATGTCCGCCGGCCGGTGAGCATGGCGCCGACCTCGGCGATCAAGCTCCTCAGGTGGTCGGCGCTCGGCGGCGAGACGTGGAACGCCATCCCCGATTCCGTCATGCTCGCTGTCGCCACCTCGACGTCGCCCGACGAGACATACCAGTCGAACACCTCGGCGACCCCGTCGTTGGCGTCGGCAACGTAGCCGTCGAGAGACATCGACATGAGGGCGATCACCTTGGCCATGGTGCGATCGCTGCGCTGTGTCGCCTACCGGCCGGAGCGCGCCTGCAGCCGAACTGCGACCGTGTCGAGCGTCACTGCGGCCAGGAGGACGAGCCCGGTGATGATGTAGATCCAGCCGTTCGACACGCTGAGCGTGTTCAGCCCGTTCTGGAGCGTCCCGATCAGGATGGCGCCGAGGAGCGCACCGCGCACCTCGCCGCGGCCGCCGAACAGGCTGACGCCGCCGATCACAGCCGAGGCGATGGCGTTCAGGAGCAGGTTGCCCGGCGGGAACGTCAGCGCCACGGAGTTGACCTGCGACGCGAAGATGATGCCGCCCAGGGCCGCCATGGCGCCGGAGAGCATGAAGACGAGGACGCGAATGCGCGGGACGTTGATGCCGGCCCGACGCGCGGCTTCGGCGTTGCCGCCGACGGCGTAGACGTGACGTCCGAACGTCGTCCACTTCGCCAGAAACGTCAGCAGGATGAAGAAGACGATCACGATCACACCCGAGAGCGGCATTCCGAGCGACGTCGCGATCACCTTGCCGTGGTTCGCGATCGCGACCGTGCCGAACGCTGCGATGGCGATCCCGACCGTCTTCACCGCGAACGATGTCCAGTTCACCCTGGCGATGTGTGTGCCGCGGGCGGCCACCCTCCTGTACGCGACACTGAGCGGATATAGCACGGTAATGATCAGCGCGACCACGTAGCCGCCGACGTGCGAGAAGGCGTAGCTGTCGGTGTAGTTGATCCAGCGGTCCTGGATGATGATCGTTCCGCGTTGCTCGAGCTGGTTCAGGATCACCCCCTGCCAGATCAGGAAGCCCGCGAGCGTGACGACGAACGACGGCACCCCCACGTACGCGACGATCGATCCCTGCACGCCGCCGATCGCCGCGCAGACGGCTACGGCGATCACCATCGCGAGAATCCCGTTCAACTGGTGTCCGCTACCCGGCAGCTGAAGCTCCGCCACGATCAGCGCGCCGATTCCCGCCAGATAACCGATCGACAGGTCGATCTCGCCGAGCAGGAGGACGAAGACAACGCCGAAGGCGAGCATCGCCGTGCCGGCCATTTGGTTGATCAGGTTCGTGAAATTGACGGCCGTGAAGAAGTTCGTCGCCGTCAGGCTGAAGAGGATGACGACGAGAACCTCGCCGAGGATGATCGGAGCCGGGCCGAGGTTGCCCGTCCTGAGGTTGAGCCAGGCCCTGTGGTAGAGACCTGCAAGGCCGCCGGGGAGCTGTTCTTCCTCGAGCGACTTCGGGCTGTCAGGGCCGACGACGTCGACGGAGCTCATGCCACGCCTCCGGGAGCCGGCGCCGCCGGGATGCCCGAGACTTTCGTCGGCACGCCGGCTGTGATCGCCTCGACGACGGCCTGCTGTGTCGTCGCGCGGCGCTCGAAGATACCGACGTTCCGTCCGAGCCGGAGCACCGTGATCCGGTCCGCCGTCTCGAAGATGTCATGGAGGTTGTGCGAGATGATCACGACCGAGAGGCCCTGCTCGCCGAGGCGGCGGACGAGCGCGAGCACCTGCTCCGTCTGCGCCACGCCGAGGGCGGCTGTCGGCTCGTCGAGGATGACGAGCTTCGAGTTCCACTGCACCGCCTTCGCCACCGCGACGGACTGTCGCTGCCCACCGGAGAGCGTCGCCACCGGCTGCCGGATCGACGAGATCGTCGTCACCGCGAGGCTCTTGAGAGTCGAGGCGGTCGTGTTCTCCATCGCCGCCTCGTTGAGGATCTGCCACCGGTTCAGCTCGCGGCCGAGGTACATGTTCTGGACGACGTCGAGGTTGTCGCAGAGCGCGAGATCCTGGTAGACGACCTCGATCCCGAGGCGGGCCGCGTCCTTCGGGCCGTGAATGTTGACCTCCTGGCCCTCGAAGAAGATCTGCCCACTGTCGTAGGCATGCGTGCCGGCGATGCACTTGATCAACGTCGACTTGCCGGCGCCGTTGTCGCCGACGAGCGCCATCACCTCGCCGGGATTGACCTCGAAGTCGACGTCGGTCAGCGCCTCGACCGAACCGTAGGTCTTCGTGATGCCACGGAGTTGAAGAAGGGGCGTCTCGCTCATCGGCCTTTAGTCGCGGTGGAGGCGCCCCGAGAGGCGCCTCCACCGCGGATCGTTCGTGATCCTACTTGCAGTACTGCTTGAACTCGCCGACGCACACGTCGCTCCGCTTCAGGAACTTGTCCTTGAAGAGGCGCGTGTAGTTGTGCTTCGTGATCCAGACCACCGGGAGCGCGTTGGTCGGCTCCGGATGCTTGCCGTTCGGCCGGGTCCCGTTCGACACCGGCTTCTTGCCGTTGATGAGCGCGACCGCCGCAGCAGCTGCAGCGTTCGCCTCGTCAGGCACGTACTTGTACACGGTGCCCGTCTGCCAGCCGGAGATGATGTTCTGGACACCACCCACCGACGCATCCTGCCCGGAGAGCGGGAGCGGCTTGAGGTGCTTCGCCTTCAGATCGGCGATGACCGCGCCGGCGATGTTGTCGTTCGCCGCCAGCACACCCTGGATGTTGTTGTTCGTCTTGACGAGCATCTGGCTGAAGATGGTCGCCGCGTTGTTCGCATCCCAGTCGGGCACGAACTGCTGCGGGCCCCTCTTGATCGCGTGGATCTTGAAGAGCGGGTTGAAGACCGCGAGGTTGCCGGACTGGAACCAGTACGCGTTCTGGTCGGTCTGGCCGCCCCAGAGCTGCGCGACCGTGCCGCCCTTGTACGTGCCGTTCGCCTTCATCGCGGCGATGACGCCGGCGGCCTGAGCCTTGCCGACTGCCTTGCCGTCGAAGGTCACGTACACCGATGCGGTCCCACCCGTCACCTGGCGGTCGTAGTCGATCGCCTTGCCGCCCTTCGAGGTGAAGAGCTTCTCGATCGACGCCGCGGAGCCGTTGTCGAGCGCCGTCTCAATGACGACCGTCGCGCCGGCGGCGATGCAGGCCTGGGCCTGTGCCTTCTGCTTGAGCGGGTCGTTGAGGGCGTTGTTGATCGAGGCAGTAACGCCGGCCTTCTTGAAGGCCGCCTTCATGTCGGGAGCGTCGAACTGCACCCAGCGCACGGACGACTTCGTGTCCGGCAGGAGGACGCAGACCTGCACGCTTGCCGTCTTCTTCTTGGTGCTCGCCGTGGCGTTTGCCACGATGAACACGGCGAGGCTGGCGGTCGCAAGCGCAACGAGCGCAAGGACCGTCGACCTACGGAAAACTGTCTTCAAGATTGTCTCCTTGGTTGGCGGACGGGGGGCCAGTACTCGGCAACTTCGCGAATTTTGCCCTTCAAGTCAAGTTGTGACGCCAAATAGCGGAGTTGGATAGGCTCGCCCGATGAAAACCTCCTTGGGCATCTGGGCCTTCGGCGCGATGGCGACCCGTTTCAACCCGGGGGGCTACAAGCCCGAACTGGCCGGCGCATCGACCGTGAGCAAGGTGCGCACTGCGGTCGAGGGGCTTGGCGACCTGATCGACGACTACGAGTTCCACTATCCCCAGGAAGTGTCCCGCGAGAATCTCGAAGAGGTACAGCAGGCGCTCGACGGGCACGGAATGTACTGCGTCGCGAGCGGCCTGCACCTTAATCCACTCTTTGCCAAAGGCGGCTTCTCCTCGCCGGACGACACGACCCGGGCGGAGGCGCTCAGGATCACCGCGGAGGGGATCGATCTGGCCGCCGACGTCGGCGCCCACTTCATCATCTGGCCCGGGATCGAGGGCTACAACTACCCGTTCCAGACCGGCTATGCGGACGCCTGGAAGCGCTTCATCGATGGCGTCGGCGAGGCCGCTCAGCATGCGAACGGGCGGGGCGTCACGGTGTTCCTCGAGCACAAGAACTCCGAGCCGGCGATGAAGATCTTCATGCGGAACATCGGCATGACACTGCATGTGATCCACACCCTGCGGGCCCAGGGGATCGGCAACATCAAGGTCAACATGGACTGGCAGCACCTGATCATGAACGGCGAGAACCTCGCCGAGTACGCCGCTCTGCTGGCCGCAGACGGGCTCCTGGGCCACCAACACGGCAACTCCGGCTGGGGCACGTTCGACGACGACAACATGGTCGGCGCCACTGCCTTCATGGAGACCCTCGAGCTCGCGCTCGAGCTGCGCCGCGTCGGCTACGGCTCCAACGGGGAACGGCTCGGCCTCGACCTCTATCCGTATACCGAGGACGCCGTCGGCGCCGTGAAGCGCTCGGTCCTGCAGTGGCGGTTCATCGACGGCGTCGCCGCGAAGGTCGACGAGCCCGCCCTGCGGGAGGCGCAGAAGTCGAAAGACGCCGTTCGGGCGTACGAGCTCGTGTACGCCGCACTCGGCGCGTGACGTCACCGCTCATCGGGTTGGACGTCGGGACCTCCGGCGTCAAGGCGATTGCCCTCTCTCCGGACGGGGAGATCCTCGCGACGGCCGACGAGAGCTATCCGCTCTCCACCCCCCAACCAGGCTTCGCCGAGCAGGATCCGGAGGACTGGTGGCGCGCCGCCGAATCGTGCCTCGCCCGACTGCCGGAAGGGCCGATCGGCCTCTCCGGGCAGATGCACGGCCTCGTCGCGCTCGGGGCCGACGAGCAGGTGCTGCGTCCGGCGATCCTCTGGAACGATCAGCGAACGACGGCCGAATGTGCCGAGATCGAGGCGCGTGTGGGGCTCGACCGGCTGATCGAGCTGACCGGCAACCGCGCCCTGACGGGGTTCACGGCCCCCAAGCTGCTCTGGCTTCGCAAGCACGAGCCGGAGACCTGGGCGCGGATCCGGCACATCCTGCTGCCGAAGGACTACGTGCGGCTTCGGCTGACCGGCGAGCACGCGATCGACGCGGCCGATGCCTCGGGAACGCTGCTGTTCGACGTCGCAGGCAGGCGCTGGTCGCAGGAGGTCTGCGACGCACTCGAGATTCCGGCGGAGTGGCTGCCGCCCGCGTACGAGTCGACGGCGATCGCCGGGGCCGGCGACCAGGCGGCCGCGGCGCTCGGGATCGGCATCACGGCGCCCGGGCCGGTCTCGGTGGTGCTCGGAACATCGGGTGTCGTCTTCGCCGTGCTGCCCGCGTACGCGCCCGATGCCGAGGCGCGGGTGCACGTGTTCTGCCACGCGGTGCCCGGGACGTGGCATGCGATGGGCGTCATGCTCAGCGCCGCCGGTTCGGCTGCCTGGCTCCGGCACGCACTGGGCGCCGACCTGCAGACGCTGGACAGCGAGGCCGCCGGCTGGGAGCCGGGCGCCGAGGGGCTCCTGTTCGCGCCGTATCTCGCCGGCGAGCGCACCCCGCACGCCGACGCGGACGCACGGGGCGCGTTCACAGGGCTCTCGGTTCGTCACGACCGCGGCGCTCTGTGGCGCGCGATGCTCGAGGGCGTCGCCTACGGCCTGCGTGACTCGCTCGAGCTGCTCCGCGCCCTCGGCGTCCAACCGGAGGTGGGTCGGGTCTCAGGCGGCGGCGCGCGCAGCGAGCTCTGGCTGCGGATCGTCTCCGCCGTGCTCGGGTTGCCGCTCGAGCGGACGGTCTCGGAAGAAGGGTCGGCGTTCGGCGCGGCACTCCTCGCAGGGGTGCGGTCCGGCGTCTTCGCCGACGCAGACGACGCCGTGTCTCGCTGCGTGCGGGTGCGAGACCGGATCGAGCCCGAACCCGGCTGGGTCGCCGCCTATGACCACGGCTACGACCGCTACCGCACCCTCTATCCCGCGCTGCTCCCGCTCGAGGAGCGCCGGTAACGCCGTCGTCTCCGGGGAGCTAGGCCTCGGGCTGGTCGCCGGCCACCGGGGCTTCGCGCTGATGCCACGGCTGAAACGTCACCGTCAGCCGCTCGATCCGCTGCCCCTCGACCGAGTCGACGAGGAAGCGGAGGCCGTCGTGTGACACCTCGTCGCCCGGCTCGGCAGCGCGTCCGAGCTCGCCGAAGACGAACCCGGCAACGGTGTGGTAGTCCTCTTCCGGCAGGTCGCAATGGAACCGTTCGTTGAAGTCGTCGATCGGGAACGTGCCGTCGATCCGGATCGTGTCGTCGTCGACGCGCTCAACGGTCTCGTCGGGCAGATCGAACTCGTCCTCGATCTCGCCGACGATCTCCTCCAGCAGGTCTTCGAGCGTGACGATGCCCTCCATCGAGCCGTACTCGTCGATGACGATCGCCAGATGCTGATTCGTGCGGCGGAACTCGGTCAGGAGGGCGCCCAGATCCTTGGTCTCCGGGACCATGTAGGCCGGCCGCACGAGTGACTCGACGTCCACGAGACTGATACCGCGGTCGTGCATCGCTTCGATCAGGTCACGGATGTGCAGGACGCCGACGATGTCGTCCAACGTGTCGCGGTAGACGGGATAGCGCGTGTACGGCGACTCGAGCACCGCCTTCAGCGCCTCCTCAGGCGGCAGCGCGATCGAGATCGCAACCACCTCGGGGCGGGAGACCATCACGTCGGAGACCTCCTTGTCGGCGAAGTCGAAGACCTTGTAGAGCATTTCCTGTTCCTCATGCTCGATCTCTCCCTGCTCCGCCGACGAGCTGAGGAGCATGCGCAGCTCGGCCTCGGAATGCGCCTCATGCTCGGCGCCGGGTGGTTCCAGGCCGAGCGCGCGCAGGATCAGCGCGGTCGATTCCTGGAGCACCCAGATCAGCGGCCGGAAGACGAGAAAGAACCAGTGGACAGGTGTCGACAGGGCGAGCGCGGTGCGCTCGGGATGGCCGAGCGCGATCCCCTTGGGCACGAGCTCGCCGATCACCACGTGCAAGTAGGTGACGATGAGCAGAGCGACGATCACGGCGAGCACAGACGCCATCACCGAGTCGAGGTGGTGCGCGAGCACCTGCTCGCCGAGAGCACCGATGGCCAGCGAGGAGATCGTCACACCGAGCTGCATGGCCGAGATGAAGCGCGGCGGATTGCTCGTGATCCTCAGAACGGCACGAGCGCGACGGTTGCCCTCGTGCTCCAGCTCCATGATCCTCGTACGGCGCGACGTGACGAGGCCGTACTCGGCCGCCACGAAGAACGCGTTCAGGAACACCAGCCCGAGCAGGGCCAGCATCTGCAGGAGAAAGGTCACAGGAGTTGGCGCCCGTCAGGCGCGCGCGTACTGGGCGGCAGATCGTCGTCCACGCAAATCAGTGGGCGGAGTATAGCCGCCCGCTGGACAGATCGAACAGGTGTTCGTATCATCGTGGGATGCGCGTTTCCTACCGTGAAGAGCCCTGCAAGGTGGCGCTCAATCACGTCAAGGGCATGCCCTTCGAGTGGTCGCTGAATCCGTACATGGGCTGCGTCCACCGTTGCACGTTCTGCTACGTGCGCGGATTCGAGCAGCGCGCCGACCGCCCTTCCGACGACCGCTACGGCACGTCGATCAGGGTGAAGCCGAACATCGCCGACGTGCTCAGGCGCGAGCTCCAGCGCACGGGCCCGCGGGAGGAAGGGATCGCGATCGGGGCCGCCACGGACCCCTATCAGCCGGCAGAGGGTCGTTACCGGCTCACACGCGCGTGCATCGAAGTGCTGCGCGACTTCGGTCAGCCGTTCTCGATCATCACGCGCGGGCCGCTGATCGTCCGTGACGTGGACGTGCTCGTCGAAGCGTCGCGCCGCGCGGACGTCTCGGTGACGTTCTCGGTCCCGACGGTCGACGACGCCGTCTGGCGCACGACGGAGCCCGGGACCGCCCCGCCGCGGCAGCGCCTCCGGGCTTTGCGGGAGCTCGTGCAGGCCGGTGTGCGAGCCGGGGTCGGCCTTGCTCCGATCCTGCCTGGCCTCTCCGACCATCCGAGCCAGCTTGCAAGAGTCGTCGAAGCAGCACGCGACGCGGGCGCCTGCGGCGTGTGGGCGAACCTGCTCTACCTCCGTCCCGGAACACGTGAGCATTTTCTCTCGTGCCTCGCCCGCGACTGGCCCGAGCTGCTGCCCGAGTACGAACGCCTCTACGCACGCAGGGCATACCTGCCGCAAAGCGCGGCTCAGCCTGCAAAGGATGAGGTGCGCCGTCTCGCGCGAGCCCATGGGATCCGCGACCGCAGGCCGGAGCCTTTGCGGCCGCCGGCGCGCGCTGAACAGCTTTCGCTCCTTTCAGCATAGGATTGCACCCCATGCCCGACGAGATCACGACGCTGATCGTCGACGACCACGAGGTCGTGCGCGAAGGCTTGCGCCTTTCGCTCTCGCGCGCACCGCACATCCGCGTCGTCGGCGAGGCATCGGACGGGGCCTCCGCCGTCGAGATGGCCGAGCGCCGGAAGCCGGACGTCGTGATCATGGACGTGCGCATGCCCGGGATGGACGGGCTGGAGGCGACGAAGCTCCTGACCGAGCGTGTGCCGGAGTCGAAGGTCCTGATCTTCACGGCGTACTCGGAGCGATCGCTGCTCAGCCGCGGACTCGAGTCGGGCGCGAAGGGCTACATCCTCAAGGAGGCCCCGCACCAGACGCTCGTCCGCGCGATCGAGAAGGTCGCGCAGGGCGACGGCTACGTCGACCCGGCGCTGATGCCCGCGTTCCTCGCCGGCAAGGACCAGACCGACATGCTCACGGGGCGGGAGCGCGAGATCCTCCAGTTGCTCGCCGACGGCATGTCGAACGCCGACGTCGCCGGGCGGCTCTTCATCTCGCAGGAGACCGTGAAGAGCCACGTGCGGCACATCCTCACGAAGCTCGAGGCCGACACACGAACGCACGCGGTCGCGATCGCGTTGCGCGAAGCCATCATCGATTGACCGATGACGGGCTCGACCGGCTGATTGCAGCCGAGCAGGATGAGCGGCGCCGCATCGCCCTCTTCCTGCACGACGGCCCGGTGCAGAACCTGGCGGGCATCGCCCTCATGCTCGACGCCGCCCTGCACGCGGTCCAGACGGGCAAGCTCGAAGACGCGGCGAGCGTCGTCGAAACCGCCCTCGAGCGCCAGCGGGCCACGATCAGGGAGCTGCGCGACCTCTCCTTCGCGCTCGAGCCCGTCGTGCTTCGCGATCAGGGGTTGGGGCCCGCGCTTCAGGCGCTGGCCGAGCAGCTCGGCACCACGAACAAGATTCGCGTCGACCTCGACGTCGAAGCGGCGACCCGGATCGGCCAGACGGCCCAGGTCGCCATCTACACGATCGTCCGCGAGCTCCTCGATCAGGCGGTCCGCCGCGGACCGTTGAGCCGCATCTCGGTGAGCATCCGCCAGACGGAAGACGGAGGCGCCGCGACGACGATCGCCGACGACGCCGAGCCGGAGCGGCGGCGCCGCTCGTTCGAGGCGATCGAGGAGCGCGTCAAACAGCTCCACGGCACGATTGCGGTCGATGCGGGCGACGCGGGCGACGCGGGCACGCAGATCGTGGTGACGCTGCCGCCCTACGCCACCCGGCGGTAAGCTCCGCGCTCGATGAGTGACGGGAACGGCTATCTCCTCTTCGTCTGGTCGCCTGCGGGATACTCGCTGCGCGAGCAGCAGGGCGACCCTCCTGCGGTGGGGAGCGAGTTCGAGGAGGGCGACCGGCTGCTCGTCGTGAACAAGATCGGCGCCTCGCCGCTTCCCGGCGACACGCGCCAGTGCGTCTTCTCCGTCGGGAAGTGACGCCGACCAGCCCTCCTTAGGCAGCGGCCCCTTCGAAACTCGCGAACCTGGTTCGGCTGCGCCGAATCAGGTTCGTTGGGCCAATCGAACCTGATTGCCGGCGAAGCCGGGAACCAGGTTCGCGAGTTCAGCGTGCCGCGTCCTCCGCTGCTGCCAGGCCCAGCACGAGCGCCTGGGCAAGGCCGCTCGCGTAGCCGCCCGTCGACACGCCGCCCGCATCGACGCCCGCCGCCCACAGCCCGTCGAGCGGCGCACCGTCCTCCCCCAGGACACGCGCCCGCTCGTCGACACGGAGCCCACCGATCGTGTGGGTGATCGCCGCAGCCACGCGGACGGCAGCGACCGTGCCCGCCGGCGGATCGAACGGCAGATCGTCGAGCGCCACCCGCGATTCCGCCGGTGCAGCGTCCACCAGTTGCGCCACCGTGCGCTCGCGAACACGCTGCTCCAGCGCCTCTGCGCCGACGAGGTAGTACGCCCTGGCGCCGGGGCGGCGCGCAGTTGCCTGTACGACGTTCGTCTCCGACCAGGAGACCTCTCCGGGCGAGAAGAACTCGATCCCGTCCTCGTCGAAGACCCGTGCGAAGCGCGCGTACAGCTGCGCAAGCGAGACGAACTCGGTCTCGTCCCAGGACGCATCGGGCATGTTGCGGCCGTAGAACTCGTCCATCCCGGGCGTGAGAGCTGCACCGCGGGCCAGTGCTTCGCCCAGTCCGTCTCCCTGCGACCATGGATTCGCCCGCAGTCGCAGCGGCGCCGCGGGAGCGACGTACCGCGTCACGAGCTCCGGCGAGGCGGCAAAGCCGCCGGTGCACAGGATCGCCGGCTGATCTGCGCAGCCGTCGCTACCGAGCTCGACCTCTCCCGCGAGCGCAGCGGCCAGGCCGTGTGGCTCGAACCGCTTGCCGACAGTGCGGGGGTTGCCGGTCTCGTGCCAGTCGACGGGTGCGCCCCTCGACTCCAGCCACTCGATCGCCTCGTCGAGGCGCTCCCAGATCAATCGCTGGAGACGTTCGTCACCGGCCGGGCATTCACCGCGAAACTCCTCCCATTCGCGATGCCGCCAGATCACGCCCGACGACAGGAGCATCGAACCGCCGATCCGCGTTCCCTTCTCACGAACGGTGACGGCGCAACCGAGCTCACGGAGCCGGGCGGCAGCGACGAGGCCGGCCATGCCGGCACCGGCGACGCGCACTACGTGAGCGAGAACGTCGGCTTGTGCTCGACGTACTCGATGCGCACGCGCTCCGGCCCCCAGAGGAAGGCCGCATACGTGTTCGCGGCATCCACGACGGACTCGACCTCGATCCCGAGCTCGGAAGCGTCGGCGATCACACCTTCCGCGGAGTCCACCAGCACCGCCAGGTGATTCAGGAGCGGCCGCTCCGGCTCACCCGGATCGCCTTCGTGGAACACGACGAACGCACCGCCGACCTCCACGCGCCCATTCCCCGCCGGGGCGAATCCGTACCGTTCATACTCACCCGCGGTCTCGACCGGCGAGGACGACCACAGGGCAACGTGGTCGAGGTCGTACTCGACATCCGTCTCCGCCTGAACGAGGGTCAGCCAGATTCCCTCTCCGGCGTCGAACACATCCTCTGTTCCTGCGGGCAGGGAGTCGCGGGCCGCGGCCAGATCGGAGACGCGCAGCCCGACATGCTTCAGCGCGCCGTGCTCACGCGGGCCATCGGCATCGAACAGCGTCAGCTTGCCGCGCCGGGCATCGCTGCCGAGCAGGGTGAAGTTGTCCTCGTGCGCGATGACGTGCATGCCGACGTGCCGCTCGAGGAACGCGACTATGGGCGCACGGTCGGCGACCCAGAAGGCAACATGGTCGAGAGTCCTCGGCTGCACCACCAAGAACGTTAGCGACCGTTACCGGGGTGCCGAAGGGCCAGGCGAGCGCCGCGTCCAGGCCCCGCACGCGAAGGGGCCTGGACGCAGTTCTCGCGGCTTACCGAGTGCGCCGACGCGCCGTGCGCGAGCGAGACGCGGACTTCCGCGCGCCGCTCTTGCGAGCCGGGCTGGCCTTGCGGGCCGTGGTCTTCCGAGCAGCGGTCTTCTTGCGGGCCCCGCCGACCTTGCGGGCCGTGGTCTTCCGCTTGACCGCCGTCTTCCGCGCGGTGACCTTCTTCCGCGCGGTGGTCTTCTTGCGAGCGACGCCCCGCTTCGCGGTCGAAGCCTTCCGGGCGGTCGTCTTTCTCCGCGCGGTCGTCTTCTTGCGGGCGGTGGTCTTCTTCCGCGCCGTCGTCTTCCGCGCCGCGGTCTTGCGTGCGGTCGTCTTCTTACGGGCCGTCGTCTTCTTGCGCGCGGTGGTCTTCTTCCGCGCCGTCGACGCCTTGCGGGCCGTGGTCTTCCGCACAGCGGTCTTCTTCCGCGCCGCGGTCTTCCGGGCGGTCGTCTTCCGCGCCGTCGTCTTCCGGGCCGTCGTCTTCCGCGCCGTGGTCTTACGCGCGGTTGTCTTCTTCGCCGCGGTCTTCCGCTTCGGAGCTGACTTTCTCTTGACGGCCGTCTTCTTCTTTGCCGCAGTCTTCTTTGCGCCTGACTTTCTGGCTGAAGACGTACGCGACGTCGAGCTCTTGGAGGAGCTACGTGAGCCGGAGCGTGACGAAGACCGCGTGCGGGCCGGAATGGCCGCAACGGGCTCTGCGATCTCCTGCGAGTCGCCGGCGGCAGACTCTCCCCACGTTTCGCCGGCGGCGTGCGTCGACGGTTCGCTCAACAAGCCGGCTGACGTCTGTGACGACTCGCCGGTCTCGCTCCAATCCTCTTGGGTCACAACTGACCTCCTGGGTCGCTTTGCGCGTGCACGATTCCCTACCATGTTCGTTTGTATCGTGCAACGCGGACGGACAACTTCCTCCGCACGTTGCTGAAAAGGCAAACGTTCCCTTTCTACGCACACATTACGCGCGTGCGCTCAGCAATGGCTTCGACGTCGGTGCGTCGACTCCGCCTGCGTTCTCGAGCGTCACCAATACTTGTGCACCGGGCGCAACGCGATGTTGCAATGCGAACGTCTTTCCGGAGAACTGACCAGCGCGATGCACGGCGGGGTCGACGACCCATGCTTCATATGTCTTGCCGTGCGGCGGCGGTGGGAGTCGCACGGCGAGCACTGCCGCACCGGACGACGACACGACGAGCTGACCCGGAGCTCCCGAGACGGCGACGCGCTGCGCGTTCGGGTCACCGAGAATGTTCAGCGCCGTTCGATCGTGCGCGAGCGAATGATGAAGCGAGGCTGCCCAGAAGCCCAGAACGACCGCCGCAGCGCACGCGGCGATTGCGACGGCTGCGGCGATCGCGACACCGGCCGACCGGCGAGGACGCAGCGGGACGACGTTCTGCCCTTCGTCGTGCGCCGCCTGAAGGATCCGCCCGCGCAGTGCCGGAGGCGGCGCAGGCCCCTCGACGGCGAACGCGAGGGAGCCGGCGGCTCCCCGCAACCCGTCCAGCTGGCGCCTGCAGGGGCCGCATTCGGCGAGATGGGCTTCGAAGCGCTCGAGATCCTCGCCCGTCAGCGCATCGAGGGCATAGAGGGCTGAGAGCTCGTGAGGGTCTTCGACCATACGGATCCAAAACCGGATTCGTCCGACGTCTCCGGTCGGTTCGGAACTACTCCAGCGGTTCGTTCTGGACGTTGTGCTCGGTCGCGTACTCGTCGGTCAGACCGTTCACGGCCTCCATGCCGTCGGCGTAGGCGTAGTTGATCTTGATGAACGGGGCCCACTTCTCCGGCAGCGCATCCTCGGGGAAGATCGCCTCGACCGGGCACTCGGGCTCGCAGGCACCGCAGTCGATGCACTCCTCCGGGTCGATCACGAGGATGCGACCCGCCTCGTGGATGCAGTCGACGGGGCAAACGTCGACGCACGAGCGGTCTTTGATGTCGATACACGGCTCGGCGATGATGTACGTCACGGGCGCCTACTCTACCGACGCGAGCAGAGGATCGATCAGTTCCCGAGTGCGCTCGAAGAGCGCTGATTTCGCGACGACCTGGTCGAAGCCGGCAGCGTGAGCGCGTCGCAGGCCGGCCGTGTCAGTGTGGTTCGTATAGCCGAGGATCGGCACGTCCGGATAGTTTTCCGCGACGTCGTTCGCGTCGATGCGCGCGATGTCCGCGATCACGAGATCGGGTGGCTCGACCCCATCCGATGTTTCGAAGCGATGCTCATGAAGGAGCGCTTCGAGCTTCGCTCGGATGAAGAGGTCGACCCCACACAGCAGGATCGTCGCCATGCCTGACCGCGAGCCTACCACCGTCGTCACGGCCTACCAAGAGGGCCTGAGGCTCGCACGCGCCGGTGCCTACTTCAATGCCCATGAAGCCTTCGAGACCGCGTGGCGCGCGTGCGCAGAAGAGGAGCGCGACTTCTTCCAGGGGCTGGTGCACGTCGTCGTCTCGGCCTATCAGAGCGGCCGCGGCAAGCCGGTTGCAGCCGAGCGCCAGCGCGTCAAGGCCCTGCGGCGGCTCGCGGCCTTCGCGCCCGCGCACCGTCGGCTGGACGTGGCCGCGCTGCTCGCCGGGCTAGAGCGAGCCGAGCCCGATCTTCGTCAGCACCTGGTCGAGCGCGATCTGGAGCCACCAGTTCCGGTTGAAGAAGAGCAGGAGACCTAGAGCGACGAGTGTCGCGCCCGAACAGAAACGGATCACCCCGTAGTGGTCGCGCACCCAACCGAACGCGGTCATCGCATGGGCGAAAGCGATGCCGGCGAGAACGAACGCTGCCCCGAGGCCGAGCGAATACGCAACGAGCAGGACGACGCCGCGAGCGATCGACCCCGACCCGGACGCGAGAACGAGGATCGAAGCGAGCACCGTGCCGATGCACGGTGCTGCGCACACTGCGAAAGCGCCGCCGAGCAGGGCCTTCGAGCCACGACGACGCGCGTGCTGAAGGAGGCCGGGAGCGACGGCCCGCTCGGGCCACGGCAGCAGGCCCATGAACGCGAGCCCCAGGACGATCAGCACGAACCCGGCGATCTTGAGCTGCGTCGGCTTGTCCACCGCACTGCCGACGGCCGCGGCGCCGGCGCCGAGCAGAACGAAGACGATCGTGAAGCCGACGATGAACGGAACGCTCGCGACGGCGATCCTCCGGCCCACACCTCGGTCGCCGAGCCGATCGATCTCGACAGCCGAGATCGCGGAGAGATACCCGGGGATCAACGGCAGCACGCAGGGCGTCACGACGGAGACGAGCCCGGCGGCGAACGCGATCGGGAGCTTCTCAATCATCGAACTGGGCGAGTGCGTCGTCGACGAGACGCTCCTCGTCCGGCGCCATCGTCGAGGCGGCCGGCGACCCGTCGCGGCCACCAAGCTTGCGTGACCAGTGCCAGGCACCACCGGCGATCGCAGCCGCGCCGAGCGCGATACCGCCGAGCGGCAGCAGCCAGGCAAGCAGGTCGAATCCGTGCGTTTGCGGCGTCGAGAGCACCTCGGTGCCGAACTGGGCGACCATCGCGTCGAGGATCTGCTGCTCGGTCTGGCAGGCCGCGATCCGCCGGGCCACGTCCGCCTTCATCTCGTTCGCAAACGGGGAGTTCGACTCGTCCAGCGTCGTATGGCATTCGAGACAGACGAGAAGCGTCTCGAGGTGCGACTGGCTGGCGTGGGTGGTGCAGGCGGCGGCCGGCGCGGCGAGCACGAGTGCCGCCACGACGACCACGAGCGCTCTCACGAGCTGCGCGCCCGCCTGATTCCGTCGTCGAGCTTCGCGCGCGATGCGACGCTGACGATGTGCGGCGGCACGACATTCCCATGCCGGTCGATGAAGAACGTTTCGGGCGTGCCGGTCACACCCCAACCGGGATACGTGTTGCCGGACGCATCCCGGACGTTCACGTAGCTGACGCCGTAGTGCTTGAGATAGGCGCGCGCTGGGCCCTTGAAGTCGAGTGCGTCGACCCCGACGAACACCACGCCCTTCGAGCTCCAGGCGCGTGAGGCGGCGTCGAGTGTCTTCGCTTCCTGCTTGCAGGGGAGGCAATCCGACTGCCAGAAGTTGACGACGACGACCTTGCCGCGCAATGACGCAAGGCTGAGGCGCCCGTTGCCGTTGAGCCGGGGCAGGTCGAGCTTCGGAGCGGGAACGATCTTGCCCTTGTCGACCTTCTGCGCGACCCCGGACCCCCGTCCGTGCGCGACGTCCCACACGAGTAGCCCCAGCAACGCGAGGACTCCGGCGACGACGGCGACGCGAACGATGCGCATCAGAGAATGTAGACCGTGGTCCCGACTTCGACGTGATCGAACAGCCACTCGGCGTCGGGCACCTGCATGCGAATGCAGCCGTGGGAGGCGCTGTAGCCGATCGAGGCCGGCTCATCGGTGCCGTGAATGCCGACCCCCGGCGCGTCGAGTCCCATCCAGCGTGTGCCGAGCGGGTTGTTGGGGCCGGGCGGCACGGGCTTCAAGCCCCTCGCCCAGGCGTCCTGGACGGGCGGGTACCAGGTCGGGTTCTTCCATTTGACGACGATGTGCCAGACGCCTGCCGGCGTCGGGTAGATGGCCTGCCCCGTCGCGACCTTGAAGATGCGCCGGAGCTTGCCCGTGTCGTAGAGGGAGAGACGGTTGGTCGAACGGTTGATGACGATCGTCTCGGCGAACGAATCGACAGACACCTTCGCGGGGAGCGGCTTCGTGCGCGCGCGTACGGTCAGCCGCGTGTTCGCCCGCAGGGCCGTCACGATCTTCGCTGCCAGGCGCGCGGTGTCGAGCCGGCGTCCCGGCCTGTCCCTGGTGAGGAACGGCTTTCCGTTCTTGAGTTTCAACGAGGCGTCGACCGGCGCTCGGGCGAACCGCTGGGACGCAGCAGCGAGCCACGCGCGAAGGGCAGGGCCGCGTACTGCGACCACGAGCTGCACGCTCGAACCGGGCGCTGCGATGCGCGCGCGGGCGACCGCCGTTGCGCTGTAGGCCGATGCGACCTTGGTCGGATCGAGCAGGAGCTTGCTGCGATCGACCACGACGGGCAGCGGACGGCGGAACGCCGCCTGAACCGAGGCCACGGCCTCGGCCGGAACGAGGCCACCGACCCGGACGCCTGCGACGCGCACACCGGGTGGCAGCGTCCTGCCGGCCGACGGCGTTGTCTCCGTGCTGGTCGTGGTCGTCGTCGCTGCGGCGGTGGTCGTTGCGGCGGTGGTCGTCGAATCGGTCGTCGTCGAGACCGTCGACGAGGTGGTCGACGTGGTGACGTCGGCGATCACGGCGCCGGAGAACGCCCCCGCCACCGCGAAACCGAGCACGAAGAGGACGACTGCGTGCAGACGCTTCACTGCGCAAGCAGTGTAGCCAGGGTTTCCACCACCATTCCAGGGTCGTCGGACGCGATGCCGTCGACGCCGGCGGCGATCAGACGCTTCACGGTGGCCGGATCGTTCGCCGTCCAGGCGAGCACGGGGGCTCCAAGCCTGTGAGCAACCGAGACGGCGGCGCGCGAGCAAAGCGTGTGGTGGAGCGAGACCGCATTGGCCCTGGCCCAGCGGAGCAGCACCGGCACCCGGACCGGCATCACCTGGCGGAGCGCGGTGGCTCCGCCGCGGGTGAGGGCAGGCGGCCAGTGGAGCTTCGAGATCCCGACGCGGTCACGCGGGTAGCCGATCGCGACGGTGCAGCCGGGCGCCTCGGCCGCGATCCGCCGGGCGGTGCGCGCGAACGCGGTCGACAGATAGGCCCGGTCCTCGAGCCCGTGCCGCCGCACAGCGTCGAGGACTCCCTCCTCGTATCCGGGGATCTTCACATCGAGGTGCAGCAGGACGTCGTGGCCGCCGAGAAACTCGAGCGCCGCGTCGAGCGAGAGCTCCTGCTCCGGGAGCTCTCCGAGTGAGTGGCCCAGCCGGAGACCGGGCGAGATGTCGAACTCGACGACGTCCGCACGTGCGTCGACTGCTGCCTGGAGGGAGGCGAGCGTGTTCTCGGGAGCGAGTGCGGCTGCGCCGCGGTGCCCGATCACGAGCGGGCGGCCGCGCTCGCCCGTGAAGAGATTCATGCCCGGCGCAGCACGACGATCGCGCAGTCATCCGGGAGATCGCCGCCGGCGAAGTCCCGGCAGGCCGCGAGCACGGAGTCCGCGACGTCCTGCGCCGGCCGCGTGGCGTGGGTCGAGAGCACCTCGTCCAGCCGTTCCAGGCCGAAGAGCTCACGCCCCGCCCGCGACTCGATCACTCCGTCGGTGTAAAGGACGACCATGTCGCCGTGCGAAAGCTGCGCACTCACCTGGTCGTACGTCTGTGGCGCGTCGATTCCCAGCGCGAGGCCCCCGCACGCGAGTCCGGTGACGGTTCCGTCGGCCCCGACGAGCCGCGGCTCCGGGTGGCCCGCACTCGCGCAGAGCACCTCCCCGTTCGACTCGACCGTCACGTACACCATTGTGATGAACTTGCCGATCGCGATCTCCCCGACCACGACCTCGTTCGCGGCGGCAAGGAACGCCGAGGGCTCGGTGTGCTCACGCGCCAGTGACCGGAACACGAATTTCGCCATCGCCATGTCGGCGGTGGCATCGATGCCGTGCCCCGTGACGTCGCCGAGCACGACGGCCAACCGGCCGTCACGGAGCTCGAGGAAGTCGAACACGTCGCCGCCGACATCGACCTGAGCCGCGGATTCATAGACCGCACCGACCTCGAGCCCGGCCATCGACGGCCGCTCGCGGGGCAGCAGCGACCGCTGCATCGTCTCCGCGAACTGCTTCTGCTGTTGGTAGAGGCGGGCGTTGTCGATCGCGAGCGCAGCCTGCTGACTGATCGTGCGGGCGGTCGCGAGCGTTTCGCGTGTGATCGGCGCCGCGGGATCGAGCGACACGATCGTCAACTGAGCGAGCAGTTCGCCCGCCGTCGCGACGGGAAGCAACGCAGCCGTCGCACCACCGAGCAGGAACGGGAGCAGGAGCGAATGAGCGCCACCGAGCCGCTTCGCCAGTTCGGGATCGAGCATCGAGGGCTCGTGGCTGCGCGGCGGGCGCGGCTGCGGCCGCTCCAGGATCGCGCGAACTGCAGCCGTCAGCCGGGCGTCGGCGACGTGGACCGCTCGGGGAACGAATTGGTCTCCTCGCTCATCTGGGACTCGGATCACCGCGGCGTCCACGTTCAGCTCCTTCACCAGCGTCTCGGTGAGCACAGCGAGGGTGTGGTCGAGCGAGAGCGTCTGGGCGAACGAGCGTGAGATCTCGTAGAGCGCATTCACGCGGCGCGAGACGAGTCGCTCGGTCTCGAGCACCGCGGTCAACTCATCCTCCTGCGCGCGCGCCTGCTCGTGCAGGCGGGCGTTTTGCACGGCGATCGCGAGGGGCGCTGCCAGGGCGGCGACGAGCGCCGTCTCGCTCTCGCCGAAACGCCGCGCTCCGGGGTAGGCGACGATCAGGCCGATCGACTCCTCCTGCGCGGTCAGCGGTACGGCGAGCACTGCTTCCTCGCCGGCAGCCGAGAGCGCCGCCCGCACCGCCGTGAGTGCAGGCTCGCGGTCTCCGACGGTCGCGTACAGCGTTCCCCGCGCCCGCAAAGGTCCATGCAGCGCTTCGAGGAGGCGGGCGGCAACATCGCCGTCGGCGGCCGCATCACCCCGACCCGCCGCCGTCCGAAGGCGGCCGTCCTCCTGCAGGAACACCCCCACCTGCTCGACCTGCAGGAGCTCGGCGATTCGCTCGACCGCAGTCTCCAGGGTGTGGGCCAGCGAGAGCCGCGAGATCGCCTCGGCCACTACCTCGAGCAACGAGCGCGTGCGTTCGAGCTCGAGCTCGAGGTCGCGCGCTCGCTCGGCCGAGCGCAGGGCGTGTGCGGCGCGCGCAGCGAACGCCGCCAGCGCGGGCAGGTCGGCCTCGGGCGGTGCGACATCCTCCGCGAAGAAGAGCTGCAGGGCGGCGAACGGCGGCTGCCCGAGCGTCAACGTTGCGATCTGGGCCGTCCCCGAGTCATGGGCGATCCCGGCCGGACGGCGCCGCTCGACCGCCTCGCCGACGATCGCCGCGGCCCGGCCGAGGCTCGACTCGACGGGGCCGAGCGAGGCGACCAGTTCGGGCCTTTCCAGGCCCAGGCGCCAGAGAGCTCCTCCACGTGCGCCGGTGGTCTCGACGGCGATCCGGACTGCCTGCTGCGCGGCGCGGCGCGGATCGCCGCCTGCCGCGAGGGCCTCGCCCGCGAGCTCGAGCCGGTGGGCGCGGACGCGCGAACCGGCGACCTCCGGAGCCAGCGTCCGCACGGCAAGCGCGAGTTGCCCGGCGGCAAGTCCCGCGAGCGCACGGTCGTCGGCATCGAAATCGTCGCCGACCCTGATCAGCTCCACCGATCCGACAGTGTGTCCGCCGGCTCTCGCGGCCACGGCGAGCAGCCCGGCCGCCCGAGCCAGCCTCGCAGCCCGATGCGTCGGTTCGGTCGCGTCGCCGGCGGCGACCGCTTCACAGAGCCCGCGTGTCCCGGCCACCTCGGCGGCGAGGGACGAACCGGCGGGTGCCACGGCTCGTGTCGCGAGACGCCCTTCCTCGTCCACCACCCGCAGAACGGCCAGATCGGCACGCGTTGCGTCGGCGATCGCAGCGGCGACCGCCTCCAGCGCGACCCTCAGATCCTCTGTTTCGGCCACCTGCGCCGCCGCCTCTGCCAGGCGCTCGACCGGTAGCCGCTGGGCCTCGACGACCATCCCGGGGAGAAGTATTGCCTACAATCCGGGGATGCCTGTGCCGGCTCAAAATGCCCCAGCCGCCCTCGAGGAGGACCCGCCCTCGCTCGACCCGCGGGCGATCGAGCACAACTACCGGCGGGAGCGTGCCCGTCGCAGAGCGAGGACCGAGCGGCGAAGCGCCGTCAAGCGGTCGAACGTCAGGTTCTGGGTCAGCCTCCTCGTGCTGGCATTCCTGGCCGCCTTTGCGCTCGTCGCCGCGTGGCACGAGATTCAGACGCTGTTCGGCGTCTAGGACCTTCGCTCGCCGAAGCTCGGCCGGTTCCGGCAACTTCCGACCGGAATGATCCCCATACTTAGCGGCAGTGGAGACCCCTGAGTTCTTCGAGCTCGAGTTGCCCGCCGGTCCGGGCGGGCCCGGCTCACCCACGCGGCCCGATTATCCGCAACCTGCGCCCGGCGGCCTCTGGGCCGCAGGCGAGCGGATCACCTGGGTCGCGGGACTCGTTCTGGCGCTGTCCTCGTTCATGGGCTGGTACGCCGGCTCGGGCGTCGGTGTCAAGCTCGCGGTGATCGGCTGGCACACGGGCATTCTCGGCAAGCTCGTCTTCTTCATCGGGCTTGCCGTGGTCCTGATCGTCGTGCTGCGCGAGGCCGGCTTCGAGTTGCCGCCGGCGATCCCGGAGAGCCTGGTGGTGCTCGGCCTCGGTGCGCTCGCGGCGATCTTCGTCCTGATCCGCATCATCTCGATCCCGGATGCGGTCCTCCCCGCCGACGGGCGCGGGATCGGCATCTGGATCAGCCTGATTGCGGCCGCGGGTGTGATCTTCGGCGGCCTCGTCCGCGCCGCGGAAGAACTCTAGAGCCGGTGCCGGGAGTGAACGCGAACAAGGCGCTCTGGGAGAAGGGCGATTTCACGCGCATCGCGGCGACCATGCGCGAGAGCGGCGAGGCTCTCGTCGCGACGCTGGCGATCACGCCCGGGCTCGAGGTGCTCGACCTCGGCTGCGGGGACGGAACCACCGCCGTGCCCGCGGCTCGGCTCGGCGCGAACGTCCTCGGCGTCGACATCGCGAAGAACCTCGTCGAGGCGGGCAACGCCCGTGCCAGAAGTCTTGGTCTGAGCAATTGCCGCTTCCAGGAGGGCGACGCCTCCGACCTGAACGAACTCGGCGATCAAAGCTTCGATCTGGTCGTCAGCATCTTCGGCGCCATGTTCGCCCCCAGGCCCGCGGACGTGGCGAAAGAGGTCGTTCGCGTCACCCGGCCAGGTGGGCGGATCGTGATGGGCAACTGGATCCCGGGCGATCCGACCCTGGTCGCACAGATCCTCAGGATCAGCTCGGCCTACTCACCGCCGCCTCCCGACGGGTTCGTCAGCCCGATGACCTGGGGCATCGAGGCCGACGTCACCGAACGATTCGGCAGCGCAGGCGTGCGCCCAGAGCAGATCTCGTTCGCCAGAGACACCTACGTGTTCAGGTCTCCGGCCACGCCGTCGGAGCTTCTCGCCGACTTCAAGACCTACTACGGGCCGACGATGAACGCCTACGCGGCCGCGGCAGCCAACGACCGCGAGCCCGAGCTCGACGCGGAACTGGCTGCACTGTTCAACGAACAGAACACGAGCTCCGCAGACGGTTCGACCTCGATCCCGGCAACGTTCCTCCGGGTCACGGTCAAGGTCTGACACACCAGTTTGGGCACCCGGGTCGCCGCCTGCGCCGGCGGCGACCCAGGTGCCGAGATCGTCAGGCCGACGCGAAGTCGACGATCGGCTCGCCGGTCTCGACCAGCGTCTTCAGCCCGCTGAGGATCAGCATCCAGCCGCCCGCAACGCCTGCAGCGGTCTTGGGCGCGCCCTCGAGACGGTCGTGGACGACGGTGAGCTTCGAGTAGCCGCCATCCTGCGGCTCGATCTCCCAGGTGACGCGGCTCTCCTCCTCGCTCGCCAGCTCGGGATCGTAGAGGGCCCTCCAGCTGTGCACGAACCGGCGTGGCGGGTCGATCTCGATGATCTCGCCGTCGTTCAGCGCCTGCGAATGGTCGAGCGTCCAGGCGCGCCAGCGGCCGCCCGCGACAGGGGCACCTTCGAACATCGCCCCGTAGAAGTAGCGCACGATCAACTCCGGCTTCGTGATCGCCTCCCACACGCGTTCCGGGGATGCCTTGATGAAGAGCTGGTAGACCTGGGTCGTCTGCACCTCGGTCTCTACTGACGTACTCATGCGGTCTCCTCCAGTTGTGCCTTGAGGTCGAGGAGCGTGCTCACGCGACGCTCCGTGTACTTGTCGATCCAGCGGTCGTGGAGCTCGCGGATCGGCACCGGATTGAGGAAGTGATGCTTTTCTCTGCCGGCGCGCCGGGTGACGACGAGGCCCGCGTCCTCGAGCACACGCAGATGCTTCATCACCCCGAAGCGGGTCATCTCGACGCCCTCCTCCAGCTGCCCGAGCGTCCGCCCGTCCTGCTCGAAGAGCTGGTCGAGCAGATGCCGCCGGGTCGGATCGGCCAGCGCCTTGAAGACTCGGTCATCGTCCACCGTCGCAATCTTATGTGACTGATTGGTCACATGTCAAGAGCCGATCTCCCTTTCCCGGCTCGTTAGGCTGGACGGCTTCATGGCGAGGTACACCGTCCGGGCACTCGACGAGTCGACCTGGGAGGCGTTCGCGGCGCTGGTCGAGCGCAACAACGGCGTCTTCGGCGGCTGCTGGTGCATGGGATTTCATCCCGACGGAGTCGGCAACGAGACCACGCCGTCGCTCAACCGCGAACGAAAGCTTGCTCGCGTTCGAGCGGGAACGGCCCACGCAGCGCTTGTCTTCGAAGGCGAAGACTGCGTGGGTTGGTGCCAGTTCGGCGCGCCCGACGAGGTGCCGCGGATCAAGAGCCGCGCTGCGTACGAAAAGAGCAGGACGACGTTGCCGGACTGGCGGATCGCCTGCTGCTACGTCGGCAAGGGGCACCGCCGACAGGGCGTTGCCACCGCTGCGCTCGCGGGCGCGGTGGAACTGATCGCAGACCTGGGCGGGGGAACGGTCGAGGGCTACCCGGAGGACGCCGGCTCGGTGCCCGCCGGCTTCCTCTTCAACGGGGCTCTGTCGACGTACGAGCAGCTCCACTTCAGCCGCGACCGCAAGATCGGCAAGCACCGGTGGGTCGTGACGAGAGTCGTCAAACCAAAAAGGCCCTGACCAAGCAGGTTCGAAACGATCTCCTCTGTGGTAGGAAGCACCGGATGGCCGAGCTACTGCTCTTTCACCATGCACATGGCCGGACAGCGGGATTTCTCGCGTTCGCCGACGAGATCCGTGCGGCCGGACACGACGTCCACACTCCGGATCTCTACGACGGCAAGACGTTCTCGTCGCTCGACGAGGGTGTCGGCTACGCCAGGCAGATCGGCTTCGACACGATCGGAGAGCGCGGTCGACTGGCCGCCGACGGCCTCCCGAACGAGCTCGTCTACGCCGGCTTCTCACTCGGCGTGATGCCGGCGCAGGAGCTTGCGCAGACGCGTCCCGGCGCAACCGGAGCGCTGCTCTTCTCGGCCGCGTTCCCGGCCTCGGAGTTCGGAGGGGAGTGGCCGCAAGGAGTCCCGCTCCAGATTCACATGATGGAGAACGACGAGTGGGCCGAGGAAGACCTGCCCGCCGCACGCGAGCTCACCGAGATCGCCGACGACGCGGAGCTGTTTCTTTACGCCGGTGACCGGCACCTGTTCGCCGACAGCAGCCTGCCGGACTACGACGAGCGGGCCGCTGGGCTGCTCATGCAACGCGTCCTGGCGTTCCTGAAGGACGCCGGGTAGGCGACAGAACATGCCCGTGAACGAGGCAAGCTCGGAAGAGACACCGTACGGGCGTTACGTGACCTCCGACGGTTGGTTCGTCCTCAACCTCTGCGACGCCCTCGCGGTGCGGAACGACGAGAAGGGCGGCGCGGTCTACCCGCTCGAAGCCCGCGACGCACCGTTCCGCGACTTCGGCGTCAACGTGCGCGTCTTCTCCGCCGGCCAGCCGAACGCGCTCTACCACGCCGAGACCGGCCAAGAAGGTTTCCTCGTGCTCTCGGGCGAGTGCACGCTGGTCGTCGAAGAAGAAGAGCGCACACTCAGGCAGTGGGACTACTTCCACTGCCCCTCGATGACCCGCCACGTGATCGTCGGCGGAGAAGAGCCCTGCGTGGTCCTCATGATCGGCGCGCGGCCGGCCGACGAGACGTTGCACTACCCGTTGAGCGAGGTCGCAGCGAAGTACGACGCATCGGCCGCGAAGGAGACGTACGACCCGGACGAGGCGTACGCCGACTGGCCTGGCGACCACACGCCGGTGCGGCTCCCGTGGCCGCTCGACGCCCGGTGAGCCGGCCCGAGCTTCGCGCGTTCGCGGACGACCATCTCGATGCGGCGGCGCGACTTCTGGCGGGCAGGCACCGGCAGCACCGAGCCGCGGAGCCGCTGCTCTCGGAGCGCTTCGAGGATGCGGCCGCGACGCGCGAACAGGTGGCGTCTCTGTGGTCGCAGGAGGAGGTGTCCGGCGGAGTCGCGCTCCGCGACGGAGACGTGGCCGGGTTCCTGCTCGGGACGCGAAGGGACGATCAGAACTGGGGAGCGAACATCTGGATCGAGGCAGCAGGCTACGCCGTCGACGAGGCCGAGCTTGTACGAGACCTCTATGCGTTCTGCTCGCAACGGTGGGTCGACGAAGGCCGAACGCGCCATTACGCCCTCGTCCCTGCGCTCGACGATCAGGTGGGTGCCTGGTTTCGGCTGAGCTTCGGCGCGCAGCAGGCACACGGGATCAAGGAAGTCGACCAACGGACATGGCCGCCGGGCACACGGCGTGCAGAACCGGGCGACATCGAGGCACTGATGGAGATCGTGCCGCTGATCGGCCATCACCACGGGCGGGCACCCGTCTTCAGCGGCGTCGACTGGAACGAAGACGCGGACGAGCTGCGCACGATGCTCGCCGCCGAGATCGCAGACGACGAGCTCGGCGAACTTGTCTACGAACGAGACGGCCGCGTGGTCGCACACTTCGAGCTCGTCTCCGCCGAGAAGGGCTCGATGCACCGGTCGCTCGCGCAGCCGGATCGGGCTGCCCTCCTGGGCTTTGCGGCGAGCTTGCCGGACGTCCGCGGGTCGGGCGCCGGCGTCGCCCTGACGGAAGCGGCGTCTGCCTGGGCGCACGAGCAGGGGTACGCGACGATGGTCACCGACTGGCGAGAGACGAATCTCCTCTCGTCGCGCTTCTGGCCGGCCCGCGGGTTCCGCCGCTCGTTCCTGCGGCTCTACCGTTCGATCCCCTAGCGAGCCCCGCACGCTTGGCGAGGGCGGTCGTCAGCTCGGGAGCTTGACTTCGATCGATTCGAGCCGAGTGTCCAGCGCCTCGATCGCCTTTCGTACCTGTGTCAGCGCGTCGAGGATCGCCTGCGAGTCCTCGGCCTGCTTCGATCGGTCCGCTTCCTTGGTGCGGGCTTCCTGATTGTGGATCACGGTGCTGGTCACGCCTGCGGTGAGGAAGGCGATGAACGAGATGCTGAGCACGAGCTCGGCGCCGCCGATCACCCGACCGATGTGCGTGGTCGGGACGATGTCGCCGTACCCGACGGTTGTGACCGTCTGGAGCGACCACCAGATTGCGAGCCCGATCGTCGGGAAGTCGTGATGGTCGACGATCCGCATCACGACCGCCGCGACGAGGGAGAGCAGGAAGAACGTCATCGCCAGCCCGAGGGTGACCGAGCGCGCGTTGACGATCTTGCTGATCCGGCGGTCGATCAGGGACATGTGCATCCGGGGCTCGTCGGGCATCCCGACGATTTCAACGCGGATCTCTTCTCTCCTCATGCAGATGACCGATGAATCCGGAAGCCGGCGGGAGTCTTTGGGAGACTAGGACCACGCTGTCGTCGCCGGAGGTGAGGGAACGTGCCACGTACTTTGCTCGTGATCGGGACCCGGAAGGGATGCTTCGTGCTGGAGAGCGACCAGGACCGTCGCGACTGGCAGGTCCGCGGGCCTTTCTGTGAAGGGTGGCCGGTCTACCACGCCGTCTTCGATGCCGGATCGGGCGCGATCTACGCCGCCGCCGCGAGCGAGTGGCACGGCTCGGCCGTCTGGCGGAGCGGAGACCTGGGCGAGACCTGGACGCATTCGAGCGAAGGGATCGCCTACGAAGACGGCGGCCGGAAGCTGTCGAAGGTCTCGACACTCTCGGTCGCGCACGGCCGGGTGCTCGTCGGCGTCGAGGCGCCGGGGATCTTCGAGAGCAAGGACGACGGTGCCACGTGGTCGCTCCTCAGCACCCTCGCCGGCCAACCGGGCAGCGAAGAATGGGACGACCCGGCGAACCAGCCTCCCGGACATCTCGGCGTGTCGGCGCTGATGGCCGACCCGGCCGACCGTGACCGCTTCTGGGCGATCGTCCAGGGAGTCGGCGTATTCGAGACCACCGACGACGGAAGCTCGTGGACGCCGCGCAACCGCGGGCTCCGCGCCGACTGGCCACGCCCGCACGAGGACGTCGGCTTCTGCGTGCACAAGCTCGTGCGTTCGAACGCCGACGGCGACCGGATGTACCAGCAGAACCACGTCGGAGTCCACCGCAGCGACGACGGGGGCTCCAACTGGAACGAGATCACGGAGGGCCTGCCGACCGAGTTCGGCTTCGCGGCGGCAGCGCATCCGCACGACCGCGACACCTTCTTCGTCATCCCGCTCGACCCCGGTCACGGCCGCACGATGCCGGACGGCAAGGCGTCCGTCTGGCGCACGCGCGACGGTGGCTCGAGCTGGCAGCGGGCCGATCAGGGCCTGCCGCAGCGCGACGCCTATCTTGGGGTGCTGCGCGAGGCGATGGCGGGCGACCCCTACGACACGCCCGGCTATTACTTCGGAACGAGCACCGGCCAGCTGTTCGCGAGCGCCGACGACGCCGAGTCGTGGACCGAGATCGCGAGTTACCTGCCGGCGATCTCATCCGTCGAGGTCGCGGTGATCGACTGACGCCATGGCCGAGCTGCACCTGCCGATGACGTTGACGCCGCTGTTTCCCGAGCTTCCTCGGCGTATCGACTTGGAAGCCCCGACGGTCGAGGCGGCGATCGACCAGCTGGACGCGCGGTGGCCGGGCGTGCGCGACCGGCTCTGCGAGCCGGGCCCGGCCATTCGGCCCCACATCCACGTGTACGTCGATCGTGAGCGGGCGGCACTCGAAACGCCGCTCGCTCCGCAATCGCGGGTCGACGTGATCGCGGCGATCAGCGGCGGTTAGCGACCCGCGGGTCAGGCCGGTACGAGCTGCTTGGCGCGTTCGATCAGCTGACGCGGATCGAACGGCTTGCCGATGAAGCCGCGAGCGCCGCGCTCCTCCGCGTCGTCCGCGGTCGAGGGGTCGACCTTGCCGCTGAACATGATCACCGGGATCGATCCGTACCGCTCCTGCATCCGCTGCAGCATCTGCCAGCCGTCCACGCCCGGCATGACGACGTCGAGCAGGACGAGCGCCGGAGCCTGATCTTCGATCGCGTCGAGGGCGTCCTCTGCGCTCGACGCCTCGCGCACCGTGTAGCCCTCGAGCTCGAGATTGACGCGGACGAACTCGCGCAGACGGGCGTCGTCGTCGACGACGAGCACGAGCGGGCCGCTCGGCCGGCCGCCCGGCCCAGAACGATCGAGGAACGTCTCGAGGTCGCGCCGCCGGTAGCGGCGGTGGCCGCCGGGGGTGTAGAACGCCGGCACGCGCCCCTGATCGGACCACTTGCGGATCGTCGACTGGGCTACCCCGAGGAACTTCGCGGCCTGCCCGAGCGTGAGCCAGTCGGGCTCGTCGGTCAGGGCTCGTCTCGCTGGATCGGTCACCGGCCAAACGTAGCCAAAGCTTCCGCTTCCTAAACAGGTTTATGGATTCCGAACCGTAACGGTGACCGTTTCGCGCGCGGCCGGGGCGAGCGGCAGCGGCTGCAGGGTGCGAACGAGCGACTGAGTGCCGCCCGGCTTCGGGTTGTCGTGGAGCGCTTCGCCCACCGCGACCCCCACGGCGAACACGACGACGACACCCACGACGAGCAGCACGACCCTCTTCACGGCCGGTAGTCCGTCGCCCCGCGGGCATAGAGATGGAACGCGGCGTCGGCGACCGTGCCCGCCTCGCTGACGGGAGGAGCCTCGGGGTTCGCCTCGTCGAGCACCGCGCGCGCCCAGTCGTCGGCGCCGTCGTACGACTGGGCAAGCTCCTCGAGCGTGAAGACTTGGCCGACACGCTGGCGGAGCGCGTTCACGAGAACGTCCACCTGTGCCATCCGGTCCGCGTAGCGGCCGTGATCGGCACGCACGCCCTCGATGCGGCGGATCCCGTCCTGCCATTGATGGCGCGCAAGGTCGACGTCCATGTCACGGAGTACAGCAGGACTGGGGCCAGAGAGCGGGCAACTCGGCGAGGATGCGGTCACCGAGCTGGTAGCCGGGCCGCGCGAGAGCGAACGCGGCATGGGCGTGCAGGCACTTGAGGCTCCCGGTGCGCGTCGAGCCGCCGATGCCGGCGTCCAGTTCTGGCCGGATGCGGCGCTGCTCCGCGTTCGCGTCGTCGAGGCTCCGCGCGAGCACCGCGTCTCCCTCGGCGGCGCGAGTCCAGCGCTCGACCCCGCCTCCGGCCTCGAGCCGCGAGATCGCCGCCACGAGGAACGGGCAGGTGACGTAGAACTGGGTCGGGAAGGGCCGGCCGGAGGCGTCGAACGGGGCCTGCTCGGTCACCGCGGGCTTCCCGAACGGACAGCGAACGGCCACGCGCTTGAACGCACGCGGTGTGCGGCCGATCTGCCGCGCCACGACTTCCACATCGCCCACGGGGAGACGCTAGTGCTTCTTGTGACGCCAGGCGTCGATGCCGCGCACGATGAAGAGCTGCTCGTTCGGCTTCACGAGCCCCATCCGGCGGGCTTCCCGCAGGAGCTGCTCCCCGCTGTCGGCGGCGGCGATGCGCGCCTGGAGCTGCTTCTTCTCCGCCTGGAGCGCATGCACGTCGGCGACGCGCGACTGGAGCTCGCTCTTCGTGTGGAGGTATGTATGCAGCGGCTTCCAGTAGAGGAACGAGACGAGCACGATCCCGCCGATCGCGAGCAGCCGCGTGGGACGAAGGCGGGGCACGGCGACTGCTTCGGCGCGACCGGAGCAATCCCTATGCGAATCCAGCCAGAAACTCGCGACCCCGGTTCGCTTCGCGAATCAGGGTCGGTGTTCCTCGGGTTGCCTAAGCGATGTCGACCTTGATCACGTTGGTCGAGCCGGGCAGGTTGACCGCCGTTCCGGCCGTCAGGACGACCCGGTCGCCGGCGTCGACCAGTCCCGACTTGAGCGCCGACTCGAGCGAGCGCGACCAGAGATCCTCTACGTCGTCGCTCGGCGGCATCAACACCGGCGTGACCCCCCACTCCAGTGCCATCTGCTGCACCGCGGTGCGGTGATGTGACAGGCCGAGGATCGGGCGGCGGGGCCGCAGGCGAGCGACACCTGATGCGGTACGTCCTGTGAACGTCGGCACGAGGATCGCACGGGCGCCGAGGGCCTCTGCAAGGTCGCACGCGGCGTTCGACATGGCACGGCCGACGGTCGAGCCTTCACCGGCCTCCGGCATCTGGTGGCGATAGCCCATCGACGGCTCGACGGCACGCGCGATCCGGTCCATCATCTGCACCGCCTGCACCGGATAGTTCCCGGTGGCGGTCTCGGCGGAGAGCATGACGGCCGACGTCCCGTCGAGCACGGCATTCGCGACGTCGCTCGCCTCGGCCCGCGTCGGCTCGGCATGCTCGATCATCGACTCGAGCATCTGCGTGGCGGTGATCACGGGCTTGCCCGCTTCCAGGCAGCGCAGGATGATCCGCTTCTGCAGCAGGGGAACGGTCGCCGCGCCGATCTCCACTCCGAGGTCGCCACGCGCGACCATCACTGCGTCGGCCTCGAGCAAGACCTCTTCGAGCGCCTCGACCGCCTCGGCCTTTTCGATCTTCGCGATCACACGCGCCGGCGAACCGTGCTGGCGGATGATCGCCTGCAGATCCCGCACGTCCGCGGCCGCGCGCACGAACGAGAGCGCGACGAAATCGACCCCGAGCCCGAGTGCGAACTCGAGGTCGTCGAGATCCTTCTTCGTGAGCGACGGGATGGGCACCGGCACGCCGGGAAGGTTGACTCCCTTGTGGGACTTCACCTCGCCTCCGACGACCACGAGACAGCGGGCGCGTCCCTGCTCGACCTCCTGGACCGCGAGACGGACGAGGCCGTCGTCGATCAGGATGTCGTGGCCGGGGCGCAGCACCTCTCCGATCACGGCGGGTGCGATCGGCAACGAGCCGTTGACCGTGTGCTGTTCGCCGACGACGAGGATCTCCTCGCCCTTCAGCAGGATGCGAGGCTCGTCGAGGTCGCCGATGCGGAGCTTCGGGCCTTGGAGGTCGGCGATCAGCGCGAGCGGCTTGCCGGTCTCCTCCTGAACCTCGCGGACGACGCCGGCACTCACGGCGTGGTCTTTCTGCGTGCCGTGAGAGAGATTGAGCCGGATCGCGTCCACCCCGGCCTCGACCAGCTCACGCAGCACGTCGTGGCTCGACGACACCGGCCCGATCGTCGCGACGATCTTGGTTCTCCTGCGCTCCGCTGCCATCTCGCCCCAGCGTAGCGATCAATGAATCGATCAGCGGCGGGCGCGCGGGAAAGCGTCCCAGCCCGGGTACTCCGCCTTCGCGCCGAGCTGCTCTTCGATGCGCAGCAGCTGGTTGTATTTCGCCACGCGGTCGGACCGAGCGGGCGCCCCCGTCTTGATCTGGCCGGTCCCGAGCGCCACCGCAAGATCCGCGATCGTCGAGTCCTCGGTCTCTCCCGAACGGTGCGACATCACGACGGTGTAACCGTTCGACTGGGCGAGCCGCACAGCGGCGATCGTCTCGGTGAGCGTGCCGATCTGATTGACCTTCACGAGGATCGAGTTGGCGACGCCGCGGTCGATGCCCTGCTGGAGCCGGGCCGGATTGGTGACGAAGACATCGTCGCCGACGAGCTGGACCCGGTCGCCGAGCAGCGTCGTCTGAGCCTGCCATGACTCCCAGTCGTCCTCGGCCGCACCGTCCTCGATCGAGACGATCGGGTAGCGCTCGACGATCTCCGCCCAGAAGCCTGGCATCTCCGCGCTCGACTTCTCGCGCCCTTCGAAGCGGTACACGCCGTCTTCGAAGACCTCGCTCGTCGCCGGGTCGAGCGCGATCGCGACGCGGTCGCGATGGCCCGCCCGCTCGGCGGCCTCGAGGATCAGATCGATCGCGGCTTCGCTGGAGTCGAGGTCTGGCGCGAACCCGCCCTCGTCGCCGACGAGCGTCGAGAGCCCGCGCTCGGTCAGAACCTTCTTCAGCGAGTGATAGACCTCGGCGCCGATGCGGAGCCCCTCGGCGAACGAGTCGGCGCCGGCGGGGACGACCATGAACTCCTGGAGGTCGATCGAGTTCGACGCGTGCGCCCCGCCGTTGATGACGTTCAGCATCGGCACCGGCAGGGTCGCCGCGGCTTCGCCACCGAGCTGCAGCCAGAGCGGCTTCTCGGCCGAAGCGGCGGCGGCCTTGGCGGCGGCGAGTGAGACACCGAGAATCGCGTTCGCGCCGAGACGGCCCTTGTTCGGGGTGCCGTCGAGCTCGATCAGCGCGTGGTCGACTGCGGCCTGGTCGCGCGCGTCGAGCCCCTTCACGGCGGCGGCCAGCTCGCCGTTCACATGTCCGACGGCCTGACCGACGCCCTTGCCGCCCCACTCGGGTGCCGCGTCGCGGAGCTCGACTGCCTCGTGGACGCCGGTCGACGCACCCGAAGGGACGATCGCACGGCCGAAGGCGCCCGATTCGAGCCGCACATCGACTTCGACGGTCGGGTTGCCACGAGAGTCGAGCACCTGGCGTCCCTGCACTGCGGCGATCCTGGCTGTCACGAGTTCGTCCCCTTTGCCTCGTCGTAGTAGGCGTCCTGCTCGTCGAGCGGGAGCGTCGTCCAATCCTTGCCTGCGGCAGCGGCCAGCGCCTCCGCAGTTTCCACGCGAGCGCGAAAGCGCTTCGCAGCGGCACGCAACTCGAGCTCGGGGTCGACATTCAACCGGCGCGCGACATTGACTGCGGCGAACAGCACGTCGCCCAGCTCGGCGGCCATCCGGGCGTCCGCCTCTGCCTCCGCCGGCGGATCCTCGCGCGGCAGCTCGGCCCGTAGCTCGCGCAGCTCGTCGTCGAAGTCGGCGAGCGCTCCTGCGAGATCCGGATACTCGAAGCCGACCGACCTGGCGCGGAGCTGCACCTTGCGCGCGTAGAGCAGCGCGGGCAGGCCCTCGGGCACGTCGTGGAATATCCCCTCGCGGCCCTCGTCGTCGCGCTTGATCTCCTCCCAGCGCTCGCGCACGCGCTCGGCGGTCTGCGCGTCGCCCGAGCCGAAGACGTGCGGATGGCGGCGGACGAGCTTCGCGGTGACGATGCGGATCGCCTCCTCGAGGTCTCCCACGCTGTTCTCCTGGAGCAACAGCGCCAGGAAGACGCACTGAAACAGCAGGTCGCCGATCTCGTCGAGCAGCTTTGCGTCGTCGCCTGCGACCGCGGCGTCAGCGACCTCATACGCCTCTTCGACCGTATACGGGACGATCGTGCGCGTCGTCTGCTCACGATCCCAGGGACACTCGCGCCGCAGCCGCTCGGTCAGCTCCTGGAGCTCGACGAGCGCTTCCGCGAGAGACACGACTCCGGGTCTTTAGGTCGTCGTCGCGTTGGTGGTCGTCGACGTGCAGGGATCCGGGCTCGGCACGAAGCCGACCGCGTACTTGATCTTCGACCCCGAGCAGAAGCTCTTCGTGAGCGCCGCAATCCAGTCGGTCATCGCCTGGTTCTTGTCCGACGTCAGCAGCTGCTGCCTGATCGAGGGCGCGACCTTCTTCTCCGGCGTCGTGCTCTTCGGCTTGACGTTCGACGTCGGCTCGATCACGAACCAGCCGTACTGCGCGTTGTGCACGGGCGCATGGATGACGTTCGTGGCGCCGCTGAACAGCGCCTTGTCGAACTCGGCCACCGTCTGCCCCTTCGTGAACGTCGCCTTACCGCACGTTGCCTTGGAGCTCGGATCCTGCGAGTACTTCTTCGCAAGCGTGCACCACGTCCCGGCGTTGCCGGCCTTCAGCTGGGTGTAGAGCGAGCTGGCGAGGGTCGGTGACTTGACCAGGATGTACTTCACCGCGCGCGACTGAGCTGTCGAGTAGTCGGCCTGGTGCGCCAGGTAGTAGGCGTGCACCGCGCTGTCCGAGACCTTCGTGTTCTTCGTCACCTTCGTGAAGAGCGCCTCCGAGATCAACTGCTGTCGGACGTCCTCGCGGACCTCGGCGTCGGTCAGGCTCTGCTTCTTCAACTGGGCCTGGTACTTCGTCTCGCTGCCTCCGAAATACTGCTTCTTGATCTGGTTGAGGCGCTTCTCGACATCGGAGTTCGAGATCGTGACCCCGAGAGAGTTGGCCTTCTGTTCGCGCTCGGCCTGCTGGACGAGCAGCGCAATAGCCTGGCCCTTGATCGTCTCGTAGTCCGCGGTGCCCGGCTTCGGGAAGGCCTTGGGCGGCGTCTGGGACGCAAAGCTCTTCTTCGCCTGGACGAGCAGCGCCGCAAAGGCCGCCTTGCTGATGTGCACCTTCCCGACAGTCGCGACGTCGTCCGATTTCAGGCTCGCGCTGCTGCCGCTACCGCACCCTGCGAGGAGGGCGGCGGCGAGGACGAGCAGGAGCGGGAATGTGAGCTTCTTCATAAGGAAGCGCCGGCTAGGCAGCCTGGCGCGCGGCCAGCATAGCATCGACCAAATCGAGCGCTCCCTTGAATTCATCGCCCCTTAACGTCACTTCACGATTGCCTGACGAGTACACCGCGGTCTCCACCTGCGCACGCAAATCGCGCAGTTCGGCAGAGCCGAGAACGACCGGCCCGACCGACGCCCGACCGCCCCTGAACACCAGGTAGTCCGCGCCGAGCCGGGCGAGCTTGAGCTTCGCCGCCTGGATGGCAAAGAGGTTCTCCACCGGCTCCGGCACCGGCCCGTACCGGTCTTCGGTCGCCACACGCAGCTCGTGCAGTTCGTCCTCCGTCTCGGTCAGAGCGATCCTGCGATGCAGGTCGATCTTCAGCGCCTCGGCCGCGACGTACGCTGCCGGAACGAACGCGTCGACCCGCGCATCCACCCTGACCGGGCGGGTGGCGAGGCGCCGTTGCCCGGACAACTCGGCGACCGCCTCGTGCAGCATCTCGACGTAGAGCTCGAAGCCGAGCGCGGCGACGTGACCCGACTGCTCGGCGCCGAGCAGGTCACCTGCCCCGCGGATCTCGAGATCGCGCATGGCGATTGCGAAGCCGGCGCCGAGCTCGGTGTGGTCGGCGAGCGTCGCGAGCCGTGCGCGTGCCTCCGGTGTCAGCTCGTGGGCGTCCGGGTAGAAGAGGTATGCGTGTGCCAGCACGTCGCTCCGGCCGACGCGCCCGCGGATCTGGTAGAGCTGGCTCAGCCCGAGCGTGTCGGCGCGCTCGACGATCAACGTGTTCGCCTGCGGAATGTCGAGGCCCGACTCGATGATCGTCGTCGACACGAGCACGTCCGCATCGCCGGCGAGGAACGAGATCATCTGCTCCTCCAACTCGTGCTCCCGCATCTGACCGTGCGCGACGAGGAAGCGTAGATCGGGACAGAGCTGTTGCAGCTTTGCCGCCGCCTCCTCGATCGTGTCGACCCGGTTGTGCAGATAGAACGCCTGGCCGTTCCGCTGCACCTCGCGATCGAGCGCCTGCTTGATCAGATCCTCGTCGTATTCCCCGACGAACGTGCGGATCGGGCGGCGCCCCTCGGGCGGGGTCTCGATCACCGAGATGTCACGCAGTCCGGAGAGCGACATGTGCAGCGTTCGCGGGATCGGCGTGGCGCTCATTGCGAGCACGTCGACCTCGAGGCGCAGCTGCCGCAGCAGCTCCTTCTGTGCCACGCCGAACCGCTGCTCCTCGTCGACGATCACGAGCCCAAGTTCCTTCGGGATCACATCCCTCGAGAGGACGCGATGGGTGCCTATGAGCACTTCGACTTTTCCTTCGGAAAAGTCTAGAAGCGCCTGCTTGGTCTCCCGCGCGGTCCTGAACCGAGACACCATCTCGACTCTGACCGGGAAGTCCCGATACCGGTCCTTGAAGGTGTTCCAGTGCTGCTGGGCCAGCACCGTCGTCGGCACGAGCATCAGGACCTGCTTGCCGTTGACCGCGACGGCGAACGCCGCCCGCAGCGCGACCTCGGTCTTGCCGAAGCCGACATCGCCGCAGACCAGGCGGTCCATCGGGTGCGGTGACTCGAGATCTTCCTTGACCGCTTCGATCGCGGTCCGCTGGTCCTCGGTCTCGCGGTACGGGAACTCGTTCTCGAGCCGTTCGACCCACTCGTGCTCCACGTCGTAGGCGATCCCCGGCTGGGTCTGGCGCTGCGCGTACAGCTTCAGCAGCTCCCCGGCCATTTCCCGGAGATGGGCACGCGCGCGCGTCTTGAGGTTGTCCCAGGCCTTGCCGCCGAGCTTCGAGAGCGCCGGTGCCTTCGAGTCTGCGCCGATGTAACGGCTGACCTTGCCGATCTGCTCGTGCGGGACGTAAACGCGGTCGTCTCCGCGATAGGCGAGCAGGAGGTAGTCGCGCGTGACGCCGGCGACCTCTTTCGTCTCGAAGCCGAGCAGCTGCGCAATCCCGTGGTCCTCGTGCACCACGTAGTCGCCCGTGCGGAGGTCGGAGAAGCTCTGGAGCGCGCGGCCCGGCGAGCTCGACGCGCGCGGCGGCCGCTTCCGGAAGACCTGTGTGTCGGGGAGCAGCGCGAACCCGAGCTCGCGCCAGACAAAGCCACGGCGCGCGGGCGACACTGCGAACTGCAGGCCGCTCGGCTTCTCGCCCGGGTCGAGCAGCCCCGCCTGCACCCGCCGTAGAAGTGACTGCTGGCGGAGAGCCTCGCCGCGATGCGGGAAGGCCACCACGACGTCGAGCTCCTGGCGCAGCAGGCCGCCCAGCTCATTTTCCGCCTCTGCCAGCCCGCGCGCGGCGAGCGCCGGACGCTGCGCGTCGAACGAATGCGGCTGACCCTGGGGCAACGGCGTCAGTTCCGTCACACGATCGAGCGCGATCGGCGTCAGGCCCTCCTCCGACCACACCGCCTGCACCTCGTCGAGCGACCAGACGAAGTCCGGAGCACGGTCGAACGCCTGCACGAGATCGTCGGGAGCCTGAAGCGCCGGCTCTTCGCCGTCATCCGGCCCGAGGTCGATCTCGACGAGCTCGCGCCGCCGTTCGGCGGCGGGGAAGATCGTCGCCTCCTCGACCGCACGCAGCGCACGCTGTGTGAACGGCGAGAACGCCCGGATCTGCTCGATCTCGTCGCCGAAGAACTCGATGCGGAACGGCTCGCGACCGGTGGTCGCGAACACGTCGACGAGGCCGCCGCGGACCGCGAACTGGCCGCGCTCCTCGACGCGCTCGACCCGCTCGTAGCCGGCGGAGGCAAGCTGCTCGGCGAGCGCGTCGATCCCGGTCTGGTCGCCCGGCGCGACGCGAACCACAGCCGCCCGCTCGCCGGGCGGGGGAACGCCTTCGGCCACGGCCGTCGCCGATGCGCAGACGAGACCGCCGTGCTCGAGCACCGCGAGCGCTCGGGCCCGCTCACCGACGAGATGCGGCGGCGGCTCCAACCCCGATCCCCAGTGGACGCCGCGCGAAGGGAACAGCGCCACGTTCTCATCGCCGAGGAACCAGCCTGTCGCCTCGGCTGCGTCCCGCGCATCGGCGTCCTCGGGCAGCAGCACCACGAGGCCGCGCTGCAACTCGTCGTGCAGAGCGGCCAGAACGAGCGGCAGCACCGGCTCCGACACGCGGGCGCGCGTCGGCAGCGCCTTGGCGAGCTCCTGGAGCCGCTCCTCTGCGCGAAGACGTTCGACGAGGCTGTAGAGAACGGGCCGGTCCATGACGATGGGCCGAACAGGGCGTTCGGCCGGGCCGCCATCGTACGCGGTCAGAGGAGTCTGCGAGCGCCGTCGTAACTGCCGGCATACCACCCGGCGAGCGAGTCGATCGAGACGCGTGTGCCCGTGTGCGGGGCGTGGATGAACAGGCCGTGGCCGATGTACAGCCCGACGTGACCGACGCCGTCGAAGAAGAGGAGGTCACCGGGACGAAGCCGCCCGCGCGAGACCTGGCGACCGAGGTCGAACTGGCCGCCCGAATAGTGCGGGAGGGTGATCCCGAAATGGGCGTAGACGAAGCGCGTGAAGCCCGAGCAGTCGAATCCGCTCGAGGGCGAGGTGCCGCCGTAGGCGTAGGGGACGCCCAGGTAGTGGCGCGCGAAGCGAACGATTTCCGCCTGCTCGTTCGCAACAGGGCTGCTGCCGTGGGTGACATGCTCGCGCGCCGCCGACGCGCCGCCGGTCCGCGCGGCGCCGCCTACGAGTACGGCGAGGAGAAGCAGCGCAAAGCGAATGCGGTTTGTCACGGGAAGGGTCCCTCCGGCAGAGGCGGCGCGGCCAGGAGGAGAACGCGCCTTGCTGTCGATGGCCGGCGCAGTTAGGCATGCGAGGCCACGCCCGGCTATCACCCTTTCGATTGAAGCGACGTCCTTCGAAAGGGGGAGGCCGGTCGGGCAGCCAAACCCGGGCCGGGCGGCCCTTTCGACCGGCCTGCGGACGTTTCCGCCGCACAGCGGGCGAGCTGCGGCCTACGTGCCTGGTGTTACAAGCGCTTCGTGTTCACGGCGCGCTGCGCCGCCTCGAGACCCTCGGCGTCGAGCACCTCGACGGCGTCCGCCGCGTCCCGGACCAGCCGCTCGGCATCGTCGGCCGCGGCAAAGTCGGAGAGCACCCAGTCGGCGAGCTGGCGCTGGTCGCCGCGTCCCGGCCGGCCGACACCGACGCGCAGGCGCAGGAAGTCGCGGGTGCCCAGGTGCTCGGCGACCGACCGCACGCCGTTGTGGCCCGCGGTGCCGCCCCCCAGCCGTGCCTGGAGCCGGCCGAGCTCGAGGTCGCTCTCGTCGTGAACGACGAGGACGGTGTCCGGCTCGAGCTTGAAGAACTGCATGGCGGCCCTCACCGAGCGGCCCGAGTCGTTCATGAACGTCTCGGGCTTGAGCAGTGCGACCTTGTGGCCGTCGATGCGCACTTCGGCCAGCCGGCCGTTGAACTTCGAGCGCCACTGACCGTCGTGCCGCCGCGCGAGCTCGTCGACGACGACCCACCCCACGTTGTGACGGTTACGTGCGTACTCGCGGCCGGGGTTGCCGAGCCCTGCGACGAGCAGGTCGTACGAGGTGCCGTGGCGGCGCGGCCAGAGCCGCATGGCAGCGGGCTATTCCCCGGAGGCGCCGGAGTCGGCGCTGTCGCCGTCGGCGTCGTCGCCTGCGGCGGGCTCGCCCGCGGCGGCAGGCTCTTCGCCTTCGGCCGCCTCTTCGCCCTCGACCGGCTCGGGCTCGACCTCGCGGGTCGGAGCGGCGACCGTCGCGAGGACGGTCTCGTCGAGATCGTCGAGGAGCGTGACTCCTGCCGGCGCGGTGAGCGCCGAGAGCCGGAGCGAATCGCCGATCCCCAGGGCCGAGACGTCCGCTTCGAGGTGCTCGGGGACCTCCATCGGCAGCGCCTCGACGTTCAACTCGTTCGTCACCTGCGTCAGGACGCCACCTTCCTTGACACCGACCGGCTCGCCGTGCAGGTGGAGGGGCACCGTGGCGTGGATCGGCTGGTCGAGGCGCACTTCCTGCAGGTCGACGTGGGTGATCAGCCCGCGCACCGGATCCTGCTGGTAGTCCTTGAGCACGGACGAATGCTCCTTCCCGCCGTCGACGACCACGTCGAGCACGGCGTTCAGCCCGCCCTTCGAGGTCAGCGCGGTGCGGAGATCGCGGTCGGCGATCGTGATCGACACGGGAGCCTCACGGCCGTAGAGGACACCGGGGATCAAACCCTGGCGCCGCAGGCGGCGCGACTCCGCCGAGCCGAGCACGGCACGGTTCTGGACCATCAGTTTGACGCGCTCTCCAGCCACGACGCAGCAGTGTAGCCAGATCGACGATCGAGGGACGAATCAAAGGGGCCTGCGGCCGCGCGCCGAACGCGGAGACGTGTCATTCCCGCGAGTCGCAGGTTGGGAGTGACACAGCGGCGGCGACCCAATTACCTCTCCCCGGGTCGCCGCCGCACTTTTCGCCCACTGCTTCCGATCGACCCGTGGCGGGCGTCAACTAAGCCGCAGCTTCACCACGGGCCGATCGAACTAGGTCCTCGCCAGCGCGCTCGGGCGTAAAACCCGGGAACCGCAACCCGCATGGTTGAGCGAAAACCTAGAAGAGCTGGTTTTCGCCGCCGAAGATCGCCGAGACGGAATCGTCGGCGAAGACGTTCATGATCGTCTCGGCGAGAAGCGGCGCGACCGGCAGGACGGTCATCTTGTCCGGCCGGGCGAGCGGATCGATCGGGACCGTGTCCGTGACCACGATGCCCTTGATGTCGGAAGCATCGAACTTCTCCAGCGCGTTCCCGCAGAAGAGGCCGTGGGTCGCGAACACCCAGACATCCTCGACGCCGTGCTCCTGCAGCGCCTTGACGTTCGCGAGCAGTGTGCCGCCGGTCATGATCACGTCGTCGCCCAGGATCGCTGTCTTGCCGCGGACGCGGCCGGTCACCTCCGTCACCTCGACGACATCGTGGGCCGGGCGAGACTTGTGCATCAGGGCGAAGTCGGCGTCGAGCATCTCCGCGAAGCGAACGGCCTGCTTCGCACGCCCGGCGTCGGGCGAAACGGAGACCACCCCTTCGCCCGTGAGGCCGAGATCACGGAAATGGCGCGCAAAGAGCGGCACCGCGGTCATGTGGTCGACCGGGATCGTGAAGAAACCCTGGATCTGGCCCGCGTGCAGGTCCATCGTCAGCACCCGGTCAGCGCCGGCGAGCTGGAGCATGTCGGCGATCAGGCGCGCCGAGATCGGCTCGCGCGGCTTGGCTTTGCGATCCTGGCGCGCGTAGGGAAACAGCGGGATGACGGCGGTGATCCGTTTCGCGGAGGCGAGCTTCGCTGCCTGGACCATGAACAGGAGCTCCATCACGTTGCGGTCGACGGGCTCGCAGCCCGTCTGGACGATGAAGATGTCGGCCCCGCGGATCGACTCGTCGAAGCGGCAGTAGGTCTCGCCGTTGGCGAACGTGCTCAGCTCGACCTCGCCGAGTTGAACCCCGAGCTGGTCCGCGATGCGGTTCGCAAGATCGGCGTGCGAGCGGCCGGAGAAGACCATCAGGCGCTTCTGCGGCCCGCGCTCGATCCAATGACCCGGCTGCTCCTGGGTGATCACGTCGGGGGCCCCGAGGCCGGGGAGAACGAGCTCAGTTGTCCCGCTGCCGGGCTGCATAGCCCTCCTTGTTCTCCTGGCGTGATCGTGCGATTCCCAGCGCGTCGGCCGGAACGTCCTGCGTTATGACCGATCCGGCTGCAATCCATGCTCCGTCACCCACCTCCAACGGCGCGATGAAGCCATTGTGGATGCCGGTCCTGACGTTGCTGCCGATCGTCGTGCGCGCCTTGGGCTCGCCGGGCTTGTGCGGGAGGTTGGCCGTGATCGCTCCGGCGCCGACATTCGTGTCGTCGCCGATCACGGCGTCACCGATGTACGACAAGTGAGGCACCTTCGTGCGGTCGCCGATACGTGAGTTCTTGATCTCCACGAAGGTGCCCGCCTTGGAGGAGTCGCCGAGGACCGTCCCAGGGCGAAGGTAACAGAACGGGCCTATCGTCGCATTGCTCCCGATGTGCGCGTCGATCGCCACCGTGTTGGCACCGATCTCCGCCCCGGCCGCGACCCGGGTCGCGCCGCGCAGGATCGAGAACGGCTGGATCGTCACGTCCGACTCGATCTCGACGGTGGGCTCGATCCAGGTCGTCGACGGATCGACGATCGTCACGCCCGCCAGCATGTGTTCCTCGTTGATCCGGTCGCGCAGGACGGCTGCGGCGCGGGCGAGCTCGGAACGCGTGTTGACGCCGTCTGCCTCGCGTGAGTCGGCCGCGACGTGGGCAGCAACCTTCCCACCGTCTCCGACGATGATCGCGATCGCGTCGGTGAGGTAGAGCTCCCCCTGGACGTTGTGAGGTTCGATCCGCTCGAGCGCGGCCCAGAGCACCTCGGAGCGGAAGACGTAGATCGACGAGTTGATCTCCCCGATCTGCTGTTCCTCCTCGTTCGCATCCGTGCCCTCGACGATGCGCAGCACCGAGCCGTCCGGGCCACGGACGATGCGACCGTAGAGCCGTGGGTCGGGCGGTTCCGCGCTCAGCACCGTGGCTGCGGCTCCTTCGCGGCGGTGGGTGGCGACGAGTTGCTCGAGGAGGCCGGCGGTGAGCACCGGCGTGTCGCCCGACAGAACGAGCACGTCGCCGTCGCGCCCCGCGAGGGCGGGCCGCGCGCACCTGACGGCGTCGCCGGTCCCGAGCGGCGTTTCCTGGACCGCGACCTCGACCGGGCTCGCTGCAAACTTGTCCCGTGTCGCGGGCGACGCAACGACCACAATCGGATCGGCGCCTGCGGACCGGCCGGCCTCGATGATCCAGTCGACCATGCGGCGCCCGAGCAGCTCGTGAAAGTGCTTCGGGACGGACGACCGCATTCGCGTGCCGAGACCTCCGGCCATGACGACGGCTGCTAGGGGCGTGGTGCTCACTGAGGCTGGGGCGCCAGGATTCGAACCTGGGATCGCGGGACCAAAACCCGCTGCCTTACCGCTTGGCTACGCCCCACCGATGGGCGACAGTCTAGGAGCGTTTGGCGGACTATGAACGCTCGGTGAACAGGAAGATCAGTGCGGCGATTGCGAGGAGGGCGATCACTGCGATCGCCACCGCCTTGACGAGCGAGAGGGCAATCGGGACGCAGAGCACGAGCAACTGGGACGCCGCGAAGATCCAGGCGACATGCCGCACCGAATCGTTGCGGTTGCCCCGGCCGACGAACCACCAGAAGCCGACCGCGACCACGGCGAGCCCGAAGGCCGCCCACCAGTGCAGGACGCCGAAGAGGTAGAGCAGCCCTTCGATTGCCGCGATCCACAGCGTGAAGCGCAGCCGCCGCTCCCGGAGCCAGCGGCCGGAACGGCTGGAACCATGCTCGATTGCGGTCGTTCCGACCATTGCAAATCAACCGTACCACGCAGGCATGGTCACCCAAACGCGCCCGGCACGACGCATCCGGCGGGCGGCGACGTCGGCGTCCGCCGCCCGGTGAAAAAGGGCGTAGACGGTCGGGCCTGCGCCGCTGACGTCGGCGCGAAACGCGCCCTGGGCGAGCAGCTCGCCGGCGAGCGGCGAGGATGCCAGATCGTTGGGCGGCAGGGCGGCGAGGTCGCGCGGCCGCCGCACTCCCGCGAGCGCTGTGCGCAGGGTCTCGAGGCGTTGTTCGTAGCCCAGCTCCCCCCCACGCTCGTCGAACGCGGCATAGACCTCCGCCGTCGACCGTTTCGAGGTCGCTTTCGGCAAGAGGAGCAGCACGACGAAGTCCTGCGGCAGGTCGAGCGCCTCGAGCACGGTGCCGTCGGCGGTTCCGAGCTGTGGCCCGTCGCGCAGGAAGAACGGCACGTCCGCTCCGACCCGTCCCGCGAGCTCGTGCAGCTCCTCGGCAGTCCTTCGAGGATCGAGCTGCTCGTTGGCGAGCCGCAGCGCGGTCGCTGCGTCCGAGCTGCCACCGCCGAGCCCGGCCGCGACCGGAGTGTGCTTCTCGATCCGAACCTGCCAGCCGTGCGGCGCGCCGAGCGAATCCAGCGCCGCGCGGACGATCGTGTCCCCGGGGAAGCCGGCGACCGTTGTCTCGGCCGCCGGCCCGACGCTGATGCGATCTCCGAGGTCGACACGTTGGTACACCGTCGCCAGCTCGTGCTTGCCGTTCTCCCGGCGCGGCCCGACGACGAGCGCGAGGTTGATCTTGGCTGGGGCCGGCCCGATCACGTCAGCGCGTCAGCCAGTGCGACGAACTCCGGCGGCGTGAGTGCCTCGGCGCGCACGCTCGCATCGCGGCCGATCGCTGCGAGCGCCTCCACTGCACGTTCTCTCGTGACGAGGCCGGACAGAGAGAGCGAGTTGGCGAGCGTCTTACGCCGGTGGCCGAACGCGCCCTCGACGATGCGCTTGACCGGCAGCGACGAGCCGGGCGCGATGCGGCGAAACGCGACCAGGGCCGACTCGACGTTTGGCCTCGGCCGGAAGACCTCGCGCGACACGGGATGGAAGCCGGTTCGCTCGGTCGCGAGCTGGACGAGCACGGACACGCTGCCGTACGCCTTGGTCGACGGGCTCGCGAAGAAGCGGTCGGCCACTTCTCGCTGCACCATCACGCACCAACTCGTGATCTGTTCGACCTGCAGGCTCTCGGCCACCAACGGTGTTGCGACGTTGTAGGGCAGGTTCGCGACGAGCTTCGAGGGCGGTGGATCGAGGCGGGAGATGTCGAGCCGCATGGCATCGCCCCACTGGACGGTGGTCCGTTCGATCCCTGCGAGGTGCGGCGCGAGTCTCCGGTCGAGCTCCACGGCATGCACGTGGGCGACACGGTCGGCGAGGAAACGGGTGAGCACACCCAGCCCCGGGCCGATCTCGAGCACGACGTCCTCCTGGCCGAGCTCGGCGAGTCGCTCGATCACACCCAGGATGTTCTCGTCGACCAGAAAGTGCTGGCCCAGCGACTTCTTCGGCGTGACCTTCACAGCCCGAAGACCGCCTCGGCGTTCGCGACGATCTGCGCGCGGATCGCCTCGCCGTGCAGTTCCGCCAGAAAGCGATAGGTGTGCGCGACGTAAGCGGGCTCGTTGCGCTTGCCGCGCACCGGTTGTGGCGCGAGGTACGGGCTGTCGGTCTCTGCGAGCAGCCGGTCGGCGGGGACCCGCCTCGCGGCCGCACGCAGGTCGTAGGCGTTCTTGTATGTGACGTTCCCGGCGAACGAGATGTACCAGTCGCGCTCGAGCGCGCTGTCGAGCAGCTTCGGCGAGGAGAAGCAGTGCAGGACAACGGCGCCGTCGTGCTGCAAGAGCCGAGCCTCTGTGTCCTCGTCGGCGGCACGCGTGTGGATGACGACGGGCTTGCCGACCTCTCGCGCCAGCGCGAGCTGCCGGTCGAACAGCTGCGCTTGGGCCTCGTGTGGCGCGTAGTCGCGGTAGTAGTCGAGCCCGGTCTCGCCCACCGCGACTGCCCTGGGATGCGCGAGCAGCTCTCGCAGCTCGTCGAGATCGCCCGGCTCGGCGGCCTCGTGCGGATGCACGCCGAGGCAGGCATAGACGCCGTCCTCCTCGTCGGCGCGGACGAGCGTCGCGCGCGCGGCCGTGATCGTGGTCGCAACGTCGATCACCCGTGTGACTCCGGCTGCTCGCGCCCGTGCGAGCACCTCGGGCGCATCGTCGCCCAGGTGCGCGTGCGTGTCGATCACGCCGGGGTTGGGTCGAACCGCGGGAAGAGCGGTGCGGCCGCCTCGACGGTCGTGGCCGGCGCGAGCCGTCCATACTCGACCAGCTCCCAGTCGAACAACGCCGGCTGTCCGAGCGCTGCGAGAATCTTGGGCGCGGTCTCCGGGAGGTAGGCCCAGAGCGCGATCGCGCTCACCCGCAGCCCCTCGACGAGGTCGTAGAGCACCTGGTCGAGCTCGGCGGCCTTCGCGTCGTCCTTGGCCAGCGTCCAGGGCGCACGTTCGGTCACGTGACGGTTCAGATAGCGAACGAGCTGCCAGATGCGGTCGACGGCACCGGTGATGTCGAAGGCGTCCAGGTCGCGCGGCACGTTGTCGTGGACGTCGGCGATCAGCGCCTCGAGCTCGGATCCGCGCGCAGGCCCGCCCGGGATCGTGCCGTCGCGATAGCGGGCGACCATGGCGGTGGTGCGCGAGAGCAGATTGCCGAGGTCGTTGCCGAGCTCCCGCTCATAGCGATCGGCGATGCCCGAGAGCGACGCGCTGCCGTCCTGGCCGAACGAGACCGCCCGCGCGCACCAGAAGCGAAGCGCATCTGCGCCGTACGTGTCGATCAGCTCGAGCGGGTCGACGGCATTGCCGAGCGACTTCGAGATCTTCAGATCGTCGAGCAGGAGGTAGCCGTGGATGAAGATCTGCTTCGGCACCGAGTAGCCCGCGGAGAGCAGCATCGCCGGCCAGTAGATGCAGTGAAATCGCAGAATGTCCTGCGCCATCAGATGCCGTACCTCGGGCCAGAACGCGTCGCGCAGATCCTCGCCTGGCCGTGCGAACGTGAGCGCGCTCAGATAGTTGACGAGCGCGTCGGCCCAGACATAGGCGACCTGCCCTTCGTCCCAGGGCAGGGGGATGCCCCACGGCTGGCCCGCGCGGCTGATCGAGAAGTCGCGGAGGCCGCTCGAGACGAAGCTCTTCACCTCGTTGAACCGGAAGGGCGGCTGCACGAAGTCCGGCCGCTCGGCGTAGAGCGCCAGCAACTTGTCCTGATAGGCGGAAAGACGGAAGAAGTAGTTCTTCTCCTCGATCCACTCGGGCTTCGTGTTGTGGAGTGGGCACAGCCCGTCGACCAGCTCCTCCTCGGTCTTGAAGGCCTCACAGCCGACGCAGTAGAGCCCGGCGTACACGTCTTCGTAGACATCGCCGTTGTCGTAGATCCGCTGCAGGAACTCGCGCACGAAACGCTTGTGGCCCTCGTCGCTCGTCCTGATGAAGAAGTCGGTCTCTGCGTTCAGCCGCGGAGGGAGGCTGCGCCAGGCCTCGGCAATCTGGTCGACGTACTCCTGAGCGCCGAGGCCCTGGCTTTCAGCGACTCGCCAGACCTTCGTCGCGTGCTCGTCGACGCCGGTGAGGAAGAAGGTCTCGTCGCCGCGCTGACGATGATGCCGCGCGAGGATGTCGGCCGCGATCGTGGTGTACGCGTGGCCAATGTGGGGCTTGTCGTTCACGTAGTAGATCGGCGTGGTCACGTAGAAGCGCATCGGGAGCAATGATAGGTGCGCCCTTTCGCCGGCTCGCCGCCAGGCCCATCACTCCGAGGACGAGTGGGAGCGCAAGGAGGAAGCCCGCGGGGCTCGAGACGGGAGTTGCGCCGCTCTGGCGTGCCGCGGCCGCAGCCCGAGGGGTACCGGGATCCGGTGCGAACGAGGGCTGCGCTGGAGGCCGCGTACGGCGCGCTCCGACCCGGCTGACGTGGGCGCTCGCGACGATCTGGGACGAGCTCAGACGTACTCCTCGCGGGCGAGCGACCGACCGCGGTGCGCCAGTCCCGGAACCGGGGTAGCGCGCGCGTGACGCGATCGTGCTCGAGCTGGCTGCCGGCCGGACGCGGAGCCGCGACCGCTCTGCTGGGCGTGTCACGTTCGTCGCGCTCGTCAGGGCGAGCCCCGCAGCCCCCTGCTGAACAGCGCCCTGCCGAGCAGCGGGCCGCCGCACAGTGCGCGTCGCCGCCGTGCCCTCGAGCGCCGGCGCGGCGTCCACCTCGAGCGAGGCCCCGTGTGCCTGAACCGGCGCGGTATGTGCCCCGGCCGACGCCGCCACCACGGTTGCAGGCGGCGAAACGGTTGCTGGGGCCGGCGTTGGGGCGGACGAAGCGGCCGGCTCGGGCGACGGCGTGGCCGACGGCGCGGCCGCGCCGGCCGTTGGGACCGGCGGCGGAGCCGGGACGGGTACGGGCGCCGACGGTGAAACCGGCGCCGGGATCGGGACGGGCGCAGGCTCGACCGGCGCAGCGCCATGCGGCGGCAGCAGGGTCAAGGGATCCAGATACCCCTGCACCTGCGCGGTCAAGCGCACGCCGAGATGGACGTAGGGCTGCGGGACCTCGCCGTCGCCGCTCGCGCCGATCGTGCCGACGGGGCCACCTTCGGCCACCTCCGCGTTCCTGGCCACGCTGATCGAGCCGAGATGCGTGAGCGTGACGGAGTACCCGTCGGGCGTCTCGATCGTGACGCTCTTCCCCGAGGACGGGACCGTGCCGGCGAAGCTCACCGTTCCCGCCGCGGGCGCGAGCACGGGTGAGCCTTCGGCACCGCCGAGATCGATACCTCGGTGCTGCCCCGCGGCGTACGGATGCGAAGGGTCGAACAGGAACGGCTGGAGCACGGGACCACCTGCGGGCCACGTCCAGGCGCTTGCCCCGGGAGCGAGCAAGAGCGCAGCCAAAACCACTGGAAGGAGGGCTCGGCGCATCGACATCACCTCTGCTGTCTGCTTCGTTGTCTGGAATGAGAACGTTCAGATCACGGTAGAGACGGCGCCGAGTTGTTGTCAAACGAGATTACAAAATTGTCACAGAGAGCCCCGATAGAGCTCGTTGCGGGAGCCGTCCGTCAGCCGCGCGACGACGTCGGCCGCCACCCGCCGCGGCGTCCCGGCCTCGACGAGCTCGGCGACCGCCGCGCGGGCCTCGTCAAAATCGGGCTCTCGCGAACCGGGCCCGATAACGACGGTGATCTCGCCCTTCGGCGGCTCCGCGAAGCGCACGGCCAGCTCCGCGGCGCTCCCGCGCGCGATCTCCTCGAAGCGCTTCGTCAACTCGCGGCAGACGGCCACCCGGCGAACCGGATCGAAGGAAGCGAGCGAACCGAGCGACGCCGGGAGGCGCTTGGGCGACTCGAAGGCGATGACAGGCCACGTCCAGCCTGCGGTCTCCCGCCAGAGGGCGAGGAGCTCTCCTTGCTTGCGCGGCAGGAACCCGAGGAACGTGTAGCGCCCGGCCGCGAGCCCGCTGCTGACCAGCGCCGTCTCGACCGCCGACGCCCCAGGGAGCACCGTCAGCTCGACCCCGGCGTCGAGCGCTGCGCGGACGAGCCGAGCGCCGGGGTCGGAGACGCCCGGCATGCCGGCGTCGGTGACGAGCGCGATGCGCTCACCCGCCTCGAGGCGCGGAACCACCTCGGCGACGCGGACCGCCTCGTTGTGCTCGTGATACGAGAGCAGCCGCGCCTCGATCCCGTGCCGCACGAGGAGGCCGCGGGTGTGGCGGGTGTCCTCGGCGAGCACCACGTCGGCGGCGCGAAGCTCGGCCAGCACGCGCAGGGTGATGTCCTCGAGATTCCCGATCGGCGTCGCGCAGACCGCGAGAGGCACTAGTGACTCACCGGGAGGAGCATTAGAGCGCCTCGAGAGCGATCAGCCCGGCACCGATCATCCCGGCCGCCTCACCGAGGACGGCACGCTCGATCTGCAGGGCACGGCCGCCGTCACCGAGCACCTCGCGCAGCACCGCGCCGCGGGCCGCCGGCAGAAGCTGTTCGAAAGCAGCAATGCCGAATCCACCCCCGATCGCCATCCGCTCGAGCCCGAAGATGTTGACGAGGGAACCGATTGCGATACCGAGATAGTGGCCGATCGTCTCCAGCGCGGGATGGTGCTGGTCGATGAGGTCCCGCGCGGTCGCCTGCGGTCCGATCTCCTCCTGCGCGATGCGGGTGGCCGCCGTGCCCGAGCAGTAGGCCTCCACGTGCCCTCTTCCCGCGCAGGCGCCCTGGCACGGCACGCCGTCCGCAACGATCACCATGTGCCCGAGCTCGCTCCACGCGTGGAGAAGCTCGCCGGCGAAGACGATTCCCCCACCCACGCCGGTGCCGAGGGTGAGCGTCCCGAAATACGACGTCCCCCGCCCGGCCCCGTGCGCGTGCTCGGCGTAGGCCGCACAGCTCGCGTCGTTCTCGACCCCGATCGGGAGATCGAGGCGAGCGTTCATCGCTTCGATGAAATCGACCTCTCGCAACGGGAGGTTGACGGCGCCGAGCGCATGGCCGGTGACGTAGTCGAACCGCGAAGGGATACCGAAGCCAACCGTGTCGACGCCGTCGAGCGGCAACTCGCGGACCGCTGCTGCAAGACCGTCGAACAGTGCGTCCTGCGAGGTCGTCGGTGTTGCCTGCGCCACGGTTTGCAGGACGCGCCCATCCTCGATCAGCCCCGCCAGGATCTTGGTTCCGCCGAGGTCGACCCCGATCACGCGTTGGTTGGTCATGGTCGGCGGGTAACCTACCCCGCCGAATGGCGCCGGACGAAAAGCCGTATCGCGTCTATCGGGGTGGTCGCGCCAAGGGGAAGGTGCCGTCGACACACCGGCCGAGCCGGCAGCGAGGGAGCGCGGAAGGGGGCCGCGGCGGCTCCGGCGGGAGCGGAGCGCCGGCCGAGTACCGCGGTCCGGGCGCCCGCCCGGGTCGCGGCAAACCACACTGGGGCCGCCGGATCGGCATCGCGGCGCTCGTCGTTTTCCTCCTGATCGTCGTCTGGGCGGTCGCGAGCTGGTTCGCTTTCTCGAGCGGCGTCTCCGACGCGAACAAACGCCTTGACCCGAACGCCAAGGCTGCGCTCAACCACCAGAGCGGATTGCTGCTTTCGAACTCCACGACCATCCTGATGCTCGGCACCGACAACAACGCCAAGCTCGCCAGCCGAGCCGGAGACATGCACTCCGACTCGATCCTGCTCCTGCGCACCGACCCGGCGCACCACCGGCTGTACTACCTCTCGATCCCGCGCGACCTCCAGGTGGCGATCCCCGGGGCGTCGACGCAGAAGATCAACGCCGCATTCCAGATCGGAGGCGCAGCGCTCGCGATCAAGACGATCCGCCAGTTCACCGGCCTCGAGATCAACCACGTCATGGTCGTCAACTTCGACGACTTCAAGGACCTGATCGACCGGCTCGGCGGAATCACCGTCAACGTGCCGAAGCCGATCCGCTCGAACCGGTTCGACTGCCCGTTCCCGACTCAGGCGCGCTGCGAGCGCTGGCAGGGCTGGCGTTTCCGCAAAGGGCCTCAGCACATGAGCGGCGAGCGTGCGCTCATCTACTCGCGCATCCGTGAGAACCTGCTCGACCCCGCGGAGACGGACGTCACTCGCGGCGCGCGACAGCAGGCGGTGCTCGACGCAACCGCCGCGAAATTCACGTCGCTCGGAACGCTGATCGGCGTGCCGTTCGACGGTAGCTCGCTGGCCAAGCCGCTGACCACCGACCTCACGGCGAGCCAGCTCGTACAACTCGGTTGGGTGAAGTTCCGCGCGTCGAGCTCCGGCTCGATCCACTGCCGGCTCGGCGGCGACCTCGGCGGCGGGGGCACGGGCAGCCCGAGCGAGGACGATCCGGCGACGATCGCGATGTTCCTCGGCAAGTCGGCACCTCAGCCTCCGACAGGCCCGTTCAACCCGGGCTGCATCACCGGGCACCCCCTGCAGAATTAGCGGCCGTCCAGGCCTACGTCACTTCGTCGAGGCGACCGGTGTGCACGTCGTAGACGAAGCCGCGGATACTTCCCTTCTCCGGGATGAACGGACTGTCGCGAATGCGGGCAATCGACTCCCGCACGTCGACCGCGAGATCGCTGAACGCCTCGGCATCCCACCCGGGCTCGACCCCCGTCTCCTCGAGCAGTTGGCGATGGAAGTCTTCGTCGCTGAAGGTCAACATGCCGCAGTCGGTGTGATGGATGAGGACGATCTCCTTCGTCGCGAGCAGCCGCTGCGAGATCGCGAGTGAGCGAATCTCGTCGTCGGTGACGACGCCCCCGGCGTTCCGGATCACGTGCGCGTCTCCCTCCTGCAGCCCGAGCAGTCCGTACACGTTGAGGCGCGCATCCATGCAGGCGAGGATCGCAACGTGCTTCGCCGGCGGTAGCGGCAGATCGCCTCGGTCGAACGTCTTCGCATAGCTCTCGGCGTTCCTGAGCAGGTCGTCTGTTGCGGTCATGAGACCCCCTTCGGATTGGCAGCCGTACCACTATACGAATTGAAGTATCGGTGCCGGCGCAGACCCCTTCTAGATGAGAAGTCCCATCTCGACCGCATCCCACAGCTCACCGCTCGCGCGCCGAAACTGTTTGACACGACGGCCCTCCTCCACGAAGCCGAACTTCTCGTACAGCGCTATTGCAGCAGTGTTGTGAGGGAACACGGCAAGGGTCACCTTGTGAAGATCTCGCTCGCGCGCCCACTCGATCCCGGCAGCGAGCAGCGCCGAGCCGACTCCGCGGCCACGCCAGGCACGGGCCACAGCCATCCCGAGCTCGCCGAACCCATGCCGGCTCGCCTGGAGATGCAGCAACCCGACGATCGCACCGTCGGCGACGGCGACGAGCGTGCCGTCGAGCATCCAGCCGGCCGCGCGCGCCTGCACGTCGACGGGCGGCTCTGTCGCGATGCCGTCGCGCTCCTCGGCGACCGCAGCGAACAGCGTCGCCAACGGCACGCGGTCGCCCTCGAGCCCTGGACGGATCACGAACGGCGGGTCGGTCACCACCCGATCCTCGCATGCTCTGGCACCATCGGGCCTCGTGTCAGCCGACGTCGTCATCCGTGCGGAGGAGGCCGCCGACCACGCCGAGGTCGACGCGGTCGTGCGCGCGGCGTTCGCGCGGCATCCCGACGAGGTCGCGCTGCTGGTCGAGCGCATTCGCTCGTCGGAGAACTTCGTCCCCGACCTCACGCTGGTAGCGGCAGACGACTCGGGAGTGATCGGCCACGTGATGCTGAGCTGGGTCGGGATCGAGGACAGTTCGTCGAGCAGGATCCTCAACCTCTCCCCCATGTCGGTGCGGCCCGACCGCCAGCTCCGCGGCGTTGGCTCGCTCCTGATCCGCGACGTGCTCGGCCGGGCGGAGAAAGAAGGCGAGCCGGCAGTGATGGTCGAGGGGATCCCGGCGTACTACCCGCGTTTCGGCTTCGAGCGCGCAAGCCCGCTCGGGTTTGTCGCCCCGGACGCGTCGACCCCCGATGCGGCCTTCATGGTCAAGCGGCTACCCGGCTACGACGCAGGCCTCGCCGGCCGCATCGTCTATCCCGCCGCGTTCGATCACCTCGGTCACTGAAGCTCAACCGTCTGCGATCGGCCGGCCGACGACGAGCGCATCGCGCAGCTCCTCGTCCAGCGCGCGATAGCTCGCGTCCGGGAGAACCGCCAACGCGTCGAGAGTCTTCGAGAAGAAGCAGCGGGCGGCGGCGGCGAGAACGACGTCCATGATCTCCGTCTCGGACAGACCGAGCTCGCGCAAACGCCGCAGGTCCTCGTCGCCGATCGACGTCGCGTCGTCGACGACCCGCTCGGCGAGATCCATCACCGCCACGTCGACCTCGTCGAGGCCGGCGGCACGATGGTCGAGTGCGATCGCGAGCACCGGCTCGCCAAACTTCTCCTGCAGGACGGTCCCGTGCGCCAGACAGCAATAGCTCGAGCGCAGACGCCTCGCAGCGGCGAGCGTCGCCAGCTCGTAGCGGCGCAGATCCATCCCGGCCTTGATCGAGCCGTTCAACTCGGCCCAGGCGGCATACACCTCGGGCCGATCCGTGAATGCACGCTCGAGGTTCGTGGCCATCAGGAGCTCACCGACAGCAGGTCGACGACGAACACGAGCGGGTCGTGCGGCTTGATCGCGCTGCCGGCGCCACGCGCACCGTAGGCCATCGCAGATGGAATCGTCAGCTTGCGGCGGCCGCCGACCCTCATGCCCTGAACACCCGCGTCCCAGCCCGGAATCACCTGCCCCTTCCCGAGCTTGAACTCGAACGGGGTGTCTCGATTCCACGAGGCGTCGAACTCGGCCCCGGTCGAGAACGACACCCCCACGTAGTGAACAGTCACCTTCTTCCCGGCGGTTGCCTCCTCGCCTTCGCCGACGACGAGGTCTTCGATCCCGAGCTCGAACGGGATGTCGCCCACCGGCTGTTCGATCTGCGGACGTTCAAGGCTCAAAGGTCCCCCTTCCCTCGTTTACAGGGTGTACTCCCATCCCTCGCGCCATTCGAACGGCGTCGCCGCGAGCGTATCGAGAGAGACCCCGAGCGCGACCTGGTCGAGCGCCCACCTGGTCGCGACGTGACCGATGACGAGAACTCGCTCGCCGTCGTGTGAACGCGGCAGCTCGTGCAGGAAGCCGGCGACCCGGTCGACAGCCTGCCGCCAGCTCTCGCCACCTGGAAACGGCTCGTCGATCCGCAGCAGCCGCTCCGCCTCGAGCTGTGCGCGCGGCATGCCGTTCAGCTCGCCGTAGTTGCACTCGCGCAACCGGCGGTCGCTGACGATCGGCAGCTTCGATCCGGCGAAGGCAAGCTCGGCCGTCTGAACGGCGCGGCGAAGATCCGATGTGAAGACGACGGCGAGGCGATCGTGGCGGCGACGGTCTCCGAGCTGCACAGCCTGCCGGCGGCCTGCCTCGGAAAGCTCGCCCTCGTTCCAACCGGTTGCGATCCCGAGCTCGTTGTCGATGCTCGTCGAGTGCGTCTCGAAGCAAACCTCGACGCTCACGAGCGCAGGGCTTGAACCGAGCGGAACGTGCCTGCCGTCGCAAGCGAGGTCGCAGCGATCATCAGAAGCGTCAGGCCGAGCATGTGCCCCGGCGACGAGCCTGCGACGGACGCCCACCAGAGCGTCGACGACAACGTCATCCCCACCATCGTCACGGTCGTCGCCACCGCGAGGACCGTCTCCCACCGGAGCGATGCGCTGCTCAGCGCCAGCTCTTCCGCGGTCACGACCGCGGCCCGCGTCCACAGCCCGATCGAGCCAGTCGCGCACAGACAGAGCGCGAGGAACGCAGTGGCGTAGAGCACGTCTCCGCCGTTGCGTTGCTCGACCGTCAACCGGTGCGCCCAGAGGATGACCCCGAGCAGCACGAACGCGGTCAATCCTGTCGCGCCCAACGCACGAAGGACAGGGCGATGGATCATCTTCCAGCCACCCGTGCGCAGAAACGCAACCAGCGGCGGAACCGCGAGCATGATCCCGAGCAGGACCGCGAGCGTACCGAGCGTGGCTCCGAGGAGAACGCCACCGTAGGCCGCGGCAGCCACGCCTCGGTCCGGCCGCGGTGTCATCGCCTGCCAGTGCTCGGCGGTCTTCGCGAACCCGAGCCCGGCGACGACGAATGCCGCCCAGGCCGAGAGCACGACCAAGACGCCCGCGCGGATCCGCCGCTCCGGCGGCCCGTCGCAGCCGACCAGGCCCGAGCTCCGCAGCCGCTGACCGATGCCGGCCGCGATCACGTCGAGCTGCACACGCACCGAGACCCGACCGCCGTCGGCCCCGGCTTCGATCAGGCTGACGAGCTCGGCGCCGTAACGCTCACGCCAGGCGGCCGGATAGGCCCTGAGCAGCCACGCGCTCACGCCCGCGCCGCCCGCAGTCGCGAGGTTCCCTCGTCGACGAGCTTGCGTAGATCGGCGAGCGATGCACTCAGCGCGCCCGAGCCGGCCGCGGTGATCCGGTACGGGCGGCGGCGATCGTCGGCGCCGAGCGGCTCGATCAGCCCCTGCTCCTCGAGCCGGGTGATCGCCCCGTACAGCGTTCCGGGGCCAAGGCGGGCTCCCGCGAACGACTCGATGTCGAGCAGCAGCGCGTGGCCGTGCTTGGGGCCGGACGAAAGGCTCGTCAGGATCAGGAGGGTCGGATCGTTCGCGCGCACGACCACATACTACTACGTCGTGCGTAGTAGTGCCGGGACGTCGGCTACGCCTCGGCCGCCTTCTTGGATTCGCCGCCCGACGCCGACCCACCGTCGGACGATGCTGAAGAGGAATCAGACGATGACGAGTCCGAGGACCCGGACTCGGAGGAGCCGCCGCCGTCCTTGGACGGCTGCTTCGACTTGCGGCCGTAGTCGGTCGAGTAGAAGCCCGAGCCCTTGTAGTGGACAGCCACCGGATGGAGCACGACCTGCAGCGGCCCTTCCCCACAAACCTCACACGCGGTCGGGCCTGCTTCCGTCATGCCGTGGAACACCTCGAACAGATGACCGTTCGGGCACTTGTACTCATAGATCGGCATGGGACGGGCAAGGCTAGCACCGAGGCCTCCGGGCAACCCCGCCGGGTAGCCTCGCCACACGTGAAGCGCGCCGTCGCCGTTGCTCTGCTCGCGTTCGTCGCGCTCCTTCTGCCGGCGGGCGCCGCCGCGCACGCCACGCTGATCGCAACCACCCCCGAGAACGGTGCAGTCCTGGCGAAGGCTCCGCGGGTCGTGCGAGTCGAGTTCGACGACACGATCCGCGTCGCGCCCGGAAACGAAGCCGTCTCCAACGTCACGAGCGGCTCGGTCCTCGGCGGGGCGCCCTCTGTGCACGGCCACGAACTGAGACTGCCGCTGCGCGCCGGCCTGCGGGACGGCGACTACAGCGTGCGGTGGAGCATCGTCTCCGACGACGGCCATCGCGAGGAAGGCGTCATCGCCTTCGCCGTCGGGGCCGGGAGCCCGTCACCGCATTCGGTGCTCGGCGCGGGCGCGACGCTGACGTGGAACGACATCGCGCTCCGTACGCTCTTCTACTTCGGCCTCCTCGCAGGCGCCGGTGCCGCGGTCTTCGGACTGTTGATGAGCAGCCTGCTCGGTGAGGCGCTGCGCAAGCCGCTCGCACACTTGCTGTTCTTCTCGCTCCTGCTCGTGTTCCTCGGCGGAAGCGGCATCGTCCACTCCGCGCCGCCCGGCACCCGCTACGCGCTGGTCATGAAGGTCGCCGTGACGCTTGCGCTCGCAGGCGGCGCCGCGGCCGCGCTCGCGCCGACCGTGCGGGCGCTGCTTCCGGTCGCAGGTGCGGCTTCGCTCCTGCTGCTGCTCGCCCCAACCCTCTCCGGTCACGCGCTCGACCGTAACCAGCCGCGGGTCCTGTCGGTTGCCGCCGACTTCGCGCACCTCACCGCGGCAGCCGTCTGGCTCGGTGGGCTGCTTTCCCTGATCTACGTCGTCCCGCGCGCAACCGGCGACGAGCCGAAGCGAGTCGCCGTGGCGCGTCGTTTCTCGACGGTGGCGCTAACCGCGGTGCTGGTGATCGGCGTCACCGGGGTCGCGCGGGCTCTGACCGAGCTTTCGGCGGTGCACCAGATCTGGACGACCTCCTACGGTCGAGCGTTGATCGCGAAGACCGTGCTCTTCATCCCCCTCCTGGGGCTGGGCTGGCTGAACCGCACGCTTCTGCTCGGAGTGTTCGCACGTCTGCGCCGGTCGGTGCTCATCGAGATCACGATGCTCTCCGGGATCGTGATCGCGGTCGCGGTCCTGACCGAGCTCCGCCCGGGGCGCGACGCAGCACGCGCTGCCGCTGCCGTCTCGACACCGCAGCTCGCGCAGCCGCCGGTGCTGCCGCCGCTCGACGCGGTCGTCGACGCGCGCGAGCTGGGCACGCTTGCCGTCGGCGTCGCGCGCACACCTGGTCGCGCCACCATCACCCTGCTCGGTTCGGACGGCACCGGCGTCTCCGGCCGCACGGTTCTCGTCGACGGCATCCGTGCGGTCGGCTGCGGCGCGGGCTGCTACAGCGGCCCGGCCCGGCCCGGCCCGCTCCGCGTGACGGTGACCGGCCGAACATTGACGTTCGTCGTGCCCGGCCCGCGCACCCGACGCCCGGGCGCTCCTGCGCAACATCACGAAGCGCTACCGCACGGCGAAAACGATCGTCTTCGACGAGTCGCTTGCCTCGTCACCCACGGACATTCAGAAGTCGCGCTTCGACATCGTCGCTCCCGATCGTCTGTCGTACGCGATCGACGGCGGCCCGTCGGCGATCGTGATCGGCGCGGTGCGCTGGGACCGGGACCGCCCGAGCGAACCGTGGCTCAAGTCGCAGCAGACTCCACTCGACGTGACGCAGCCCTACTGGCAGACGACCACCAACGTGCATCTCGTTGCTCCCGGCGTCCTGACGTTCCTTGACCGGCGCGTGCCGGCCTGGTTCCGCGTGACCCTCGCCGGGCAGCTGCCGGCGCAGATGCACATGACGGCCGCGGCGCACTTCATGACCGACCGCTACGTCGAGTTCAACGGGCCGCTCGAGGTGTCGCCGCCTTCGCGGTAGCGCTGCGCCTCCTCGCCCACGAGCTCGAGGAAGCACGGTGCGTCTTCGAACGCGGCGAGCCCGACAGGCGCGTTGCGAGGGCGGCGTGAGCGGTTCGAGGCGCGCCTCGCCGCCGCAATCGCGCCCGCGGCCCCCACCAGGCCACCGATCGCGAACGAACGGAGCCTGCTCCCGCGACTTGCGCCGTCCATGCGACGATCGTACTCAACATGCGTTTGACTGCCCTCGGCGATTTGCTGCTCGACGTGATCGTCCGACTCGACGACCCACTGGTGCTCGGAGACGACCGGATGGCAGAGACCCGTGTGGTTGCCGGCGGCCAGGCCGCCAATGTCGCTGCCTGGGCGAGCTCGCTCGGAGCAGAGGCGCGGTTCGTCGGTCGTCGTGGCGACGACGACGCGGGCGAGATCGTCGCACGCGCTCTCAGCTCCTACGGCGTCCAGGTCGTCGGCCCCGTGTCGGGCAGGACGGGCGTTGTGGTCTCGATCGCGTCGGACGGCGATCGCACGATGGCGTCGGACCGCGGAAACGCACCCGACCTCGCGCCGCAGGACCTGGACGAGTCGTGGTTCGATTGCGACGTGCTGCACGTGTCCGGGTACTCGCTCCTGCGCGAACCGATCTCCTCGGCCGCGGTCGAGGCCGCTCGCTCGACTCGCCTCCGGGATGGGATCGTTGCCGTCGACGTCTCGACGTGGTCGCTGGTGGACGAGCCGTTCCGCGCGCGACTGCGCGAGCTCGCGCCCGACGTGGTGTTCGCGACGGAACCGGAGCAGGCTGCCGTCGGCGACCTCGAAACGCGTTGGGTGCTGAAGCGAGGGGCCGACGGACTGCGCGTGGACGGTCGCGACTACCCGGCAGCGGCAACGGAGGTCGTCGACACGACGGGGGCGGGCGACGCCCTGGCCGCCGGCTTCCTCGTCGGCGGAGCCAAGCTCGGCCTGGAAGCGGCCGCACGCTGCTGCGCACGGCTCGGAGCGATGCCGTGATCGTCTCCGACGAGGTTGTGCAGGCGCTTCGCGAGGAGCGCGGAGTCGTCGCTCTCGAGACCACGCTGATCGCGCACGGGTTTCCACCCGGAGAGGGAATCGAGGTCGGGCGCGAATCGGAACGAGCCGTGCGCGACGGCGGTGCGGTGCCTGCCACGGTCGGCGTGCTCGACGGGGAGATCCGCGTCGGACTCACCGCGACCGAGCTCGAGCGCTTCGACGCGTCCGCACGCAAGATCGGCCCGCGCGACCTCGCAGTCGCCGTCGTGCAGCGCGCCGTCGGAGCCACTACCGTCGGCGGCACTCTCGCCGTCTGCAGCGCCGCGGGGATCCGGTTCATGGCGACCGGCGGGCTCGGCGGGGTGCACCGTGGTTGGCCGACCCCGCCTGATGTCTCCGCCGATCTGCACGCGCTCGCAGGGGCGCAGACGCTTGTCGTCTCATCCGGCGTGAAGTCGCTGCTCGACGTGCCCGCCACCTCGGAGCTGCTCGAGACACTCGGCGTTCCGGTGCTCGGCTGGCGCACCGATTCGCTGCCGCTCTTCTACGCCGCGCAGGGAGGACCGCCGGTCTCGGCCCGAGTCGAATCCGCGGCCGAGGCAGCCGGCGTCGCTCGGGGCCACTGGGAGCTCGGCCGGGGCGGCTTGCTGCTCGGGCGGCCGCCCGCTCACAGTCTCGACGACGTCGAGCCCTTGATCGAGGAGGCGCTTGCCGCAGCCGCGGGAGAAGGCGTGCACGGGCAGGGGGTGACGCCCTTCGTCCTGTCGTACCTCCACCGCGAGAGCGGCGGGCGCACGCTGGCGGCAAACCGCGAGCTGATCATCGACAACGCCCGCCTCGCCGGCGAGATCGCCGCTATCTGATCAGAGCAGCCAGGCTCCGTTCTCCTGCACGAGCCTGCCGTCGGCGTAGACGCGCCCGGCGTTACGCAGGTCTTTCACCATGTCCCAGTGGATCGCGCTCTTGTTCATCCCGCCGGTGAACGTGTAGGAGTTGCCGACGGCGAGGTGCACCGTGCCGTCGATCTTCTCGTCGAAGGCGGTGTTCTTCATGAACCTCTGAATGCCGGGGTTGCAGCCGATCCCGAGCTCGCCGAGGCGCCGTGCACCCTCATCGGTGTCGAGCGTGTCGATCAGGAAGTCCTCACCGGAGCGCGCGGTGGCATCGACGATGCGCCCCGCCTCGAACACGAAGCGCGCGCCTTCGACCTCCTGCCCGTAGTAGACGGCGGGGAACTCGCAGAACTCGATCACGCCTTCGGCCGAATCCTCGACCGGCGAGTAGAAGACCTCGCCGCCCGGCATGTTCACGTGCCCGTCCTCGACCGCGCCGGTTCGGCCGGCCAGCGACATCGTCAGGTCGGTGCCTGGGCCGACGACACGCACCTCCGCCGCGGCATCGAAGACGTCTGCGATCACGCGCATGCGGGCCTCTTCGGCATCCCAGTCACGCAGCACAGCGTCGAAGATGAACTGCGTGTACTCAGGGAGCGTCATCCCAGCGTGTCGCGCGAGCGAATCGACGGGATACTCGGCGATGACCCACGGCGCGGCCATCGCCATGGTCCGCTCCCGCATCACGGTCGACATCTGCTGCAGCGCCGAGCGGCGCTCGTCGGAGAGATCCGCCCCCTCCTGTGCGCTCTCCGGTGCCACGATGACGATGAACGCGTCGACCTCCTCCCAGATCTGCCGTTGCAGCGGCGCCGGTACCCGCAGCAACTCGATCGGCGCCTCGCGGGCGAACGGGCCACCGATCTGCTCGAACGACAGCTGCAGCATCGGATAGGCGCCGATCCGCGCGATCTGCTCGATGACCGCCTCGATCAGAGGCCGCGCGAGGTGCGTGCCGCGGACCGAGACCTGCCAGCCCGGCTCGATCGCCACCGACCGCTCCACGAGCAGTCGGGCGTACTCATCGATGCGAGGATCGCGCACAGTCGCAGTCCTATACGTGCCTGGGCCGGGGCACACTTGTCCTTTCGGACTATTCGAGCGTTCGCAGGAAGTCTTCGATCTCGAGGGCGGGCAGCGTCTCGATCCTCGTCGAGCCGCGCGCGCCGAGCGCGACGGACACCTTGGCGACGGTTGCGATATCAGGCGCCTCGAGGACGTTGACGAAGTCGAACTCGCCGAGCGTCGCCCATTGATGCAGCACTTTGGCGCCGAGCTCTTCGACGTCCTGGTTCACCTGGCGCAGGCGCTCAGGATTCGACTTGAGGGTCTGGACGCCCTGTTGTGTCAGCGTCGACAGGAGGATGAAGATCGGCATCTGGGGTGCTCCTTCGGTGTGGTCGGCGGGAGCCTACCCGCGCGGCCTGGTCGGTATAGAGGAGAGCGCCTCCCAGGTAGAGGAGCGGGCTCAGCACGAGATCCGACAGCGCGTGGGCGATTCGCTGCCCGTTGTCGCCCTGTGACCGCAGCAGCGCGATCAGGGTCAGTTCCGACACGACGACGACGATCACCAGGGTGGCGAGCGAACCGAGCGCGTGCACGTAGTCGGCGGTGCCCAGCCTACGGCCGCGGTCGAGCGACGCTCGGAATCCGAGCCGCTCGATCATCGCTGCCGCCGGCGCGAGCCCGAACAGCGCCAGCCACGCCACCGCCGGAAGCACCGCTGCGCGTTCGAGCAACGGCACCGGCGCAAAGACCAGGACCGCCGTTGCATACGCGATCAGGGTCGGACGCACATGGTGCACGAGGTGGCAGGCGTACACATACGCCAGCGAGATCAACGGCCCGAACGCGAACAGCACCACCGTCTGGACGTTCGCGTCGTAACCGAGCGAGATCTGACTGGACATGGCGATCGGGATCCCGAGCGGCAGAACGCGCCAGAAGTTCCCGCTATAGGCGCGAATCGTCTCTGCGACCAGCTGCCCGACGGTGCGCTCCGCGGGCGGAAGCGCCGCGGGCAATTCAGGCATGTGCCAGCTCCCTGATCAGGCCGGGCAGCAGCTCGGCGAGCTGCGCCTTCGCCTCGTCAAAGCGCCACAGGCGTCGGTCGGGCTCGCCGATCGCGTTTGCAAGCACGCGCACCTCGATCGCCGGTACGCCGGCCAGCGCCGCCGCCCTCAGCACGGCGTAGCCCTCCATCGCCTCGACCTCGCAGCCGGTCGAGCCGCCGACGCGGGCCGAGGTCCCGATCGCCTCGGCGCGTGCCCGCGGCAAGGCGCGACGCGCGGCCTCGAGCAGCGTGGCATCGGCGGGCGTGTGCAGCTCGATCCAGCGCGGGTCGTCGGCATCGCAGTAGACCGCCTCGGTGCCGATGACGGCCTCGGGCTCGTCGAAGGTCCGAGCGCCCGCGATCCCCACGTTCAAGACCGCTTTGAGCCGTTGTACGGCCTGCAGCTCGGCGGCGGTGCGCGCGGCTGCCTCGACCGGGCCGACTCCGCAGACGAGCGTCGAGCCTCCCCCGGCGCCCCGAAGCTCGTCCTGGGTCGCAGCGACGACGAGAATCACGCGCGCACCGTATCGGCCTAGACTGGCGGCATGGGCTATCACTGGATCTCCGTCGACGATCTGGAGTACGCCGAACGGCCGGCGAACGAGGGCGAGGAGCCGCGGCGGGCGGCGGACCTGACCACCGCGGTTGCGCTGCAGCAGTCGAGAGCACGGCTCTGGCGCTATCCACCGCACTCGACCGGGCGGCGCCACCAGGACCACGCTCAGGAGGAAGTGTTCGTCGTCATCTCCGGCACCCTCACGATGCTCCTCGGGGATACGCCGGAGCGCGTTGATCTCGGACCGGGCGGCGTGGTCGCAGTCGAGCCGATGACGCCCCTGCAGATGCGAAACGAGACGGGAGAGGAGCTCGTCGTGTTCGTCTACGGCTCGCCGGCCGTGCAGGAGGGCGCCGACATGCTGGACGACGTCGAGCTGCCTCCCGCCCGGTAGGCCGACCGCTGTCTCTCGCTCGCGACCGTCGCGCGCTCGCCGTACTCGCGCTCCTCGCCGCCTCCGCGCTGTGCATCGCGACGCTCGAGCTCCGAATCGAGCGAACGAATGACGCGTTCTACAGATTTCTGATCTGGAACCTCTTCCTCGCGTGGATCCCGCTCGTCTGTGCAGGAGCCGCATTCGCACGGGCGCGGCGCGGCATCGACGGGATCGTGATCGCGCTGCTCTTGCTCTGGCTGCTGTTCTTCCCGAACGCGCCGTACATGCTGACCGACTTCATCCACGTGGGCGAAAGCCCGTCGGTGCCGCTCTGGTACGACGCGCTCATGCTCTCGTCGTTCGCGTGGACGGCGCTCCTACTCGGGTTTGCGTCGCTCTATCTCGTGCAGATGATCGTTCGGAGCGTCGTCGGCGCCGCGTGGTCGTGGGCTGTCGTCGTCCTGGTGCTGGCGCTCGCGAGCTTCGGCGTCTACCTCGGCCGGTTCGTGCGCTTCAACAGCTGGGACGCGCTCCTACGGCCCCGCCGGGTCGCACATGTCATCAGCCACCAGCTGGAGGACCCGTTTCGCCATCCTCGACTCGTCGCCGTGCTCGTCGTCCTGACTTCGTTTCTACTCATCGCCTATCTGGTCGTGTACGCGTTCGCCGAGCTGCGGCTCGAGTTTCAGGCTGAGCGGACGCGGTCGGAGCCGTAGCCCGGCTAGGCCGGGACGGCGGACTCGAGCCGCTCGAAGACGAGGTCGCCGTTCTGCGCGTCGACCCGGATCGTGTCGCCGTCGCCGAAGTCGCCCTCGAGCAGCCGTAGCGCGAGCCTGTTCTCGAGCAGCCGCTGGATCGCGCGCTTGAGTGGGCGGGCGCCGTACGCGGGGTCCCAGCCGGCTTCGGCGATCGTCTCCTTCGCGGCGTCGGTCAGCTCGAGCGAGAGCTCACGCTCGGCGAGCCGCCCACGCAGGCGTCCGAGCTGGAGCTCGACGATGTCGGCGAGCTGCTCACGCGACAGCGCTTTGAACTCGACGATCTCGTCGATGCGGTTCAGGAACTCGGGCCGGAAATGTTCGGTCAGCCCCTCGGTGCTCCGAATGTTCGACGTCATGATCAGAACGGCGTTTCGAAAGTCGACGGTGCGGCCCTGGCCGTCGGTCAGGCGCCCTTCGTCGAGCACCTGGAGGAGGACGTCGAAGACCTCGGCATGTGCCTTCTCGATCTCGTCGAGCAGGATGACGGAATAGGGGCGGCGGCGGACCGCCTCGGTCAACTGGCCGCCCTCGTCGTAGCCGACGTAGCCCGGCGGCGCACCAATGAGACGCGACACCGTGTGGCGCTCCTGGTACTCGCTCATGTCGATCCGCACCATCGCGCGGTCGTCGTCGAACATGAACTCGGCGAGTGCGCGCGCAAGCTCCGTCTTGCCGACACCCGTCGGCCCGAGGAACACGAACGATCCGATCGGCCGGTCGGGATCCTGCAAGCCGGTGCGCGCACGACGGAGTGCGTTCGCGACCGCACCGACGGCTTCGCTCTGGCCGACGACACGCTGGTGCAGGCGCGCCTCCATGTGGATCAGCTTCTCAGTCTCACCCTCCAGCAGCCGGTCAACGGGGATGCCCGTCCAGCGGGAGACCGTGGTTGCGATGTCGTCCTCGTCGACCTCTTCCTTCACCATCGGGTTCTCGATCGTCGCGTCGCGCGAGGCGAGTGCCTTCTCGAGCTCCGGGATCTCGCCGTAACGAATCTCCGCGACGCGCTGGAGGTTGCCGTCACGCTCGGCACGCTCTGCCTCCATCCGCAACTCATCGATGCGGCGCGTTGCGGACTTGACCCGCTCGAGCGCCTCCTTCTCCTTTGCCCAACGCGCCGACAACTCATCGCGCAGTTCCTTCGCGTCGGCGAGTGCCTTCTCTAGCGGAACCCGCGCAGCGGGTTCCGTGGCCGTCGCGGCGAGCTCGATCTCGAGCTGCATCACCCTGCGGTTTGCCTCGTCGAGCTCGAGCGGGCTGGAGTCGATCTCGATCCGCAGGCGTGCCGCGGCCTCGTCGACCAGGTCGATTGCCTTGTCGGGCAGGAAGCGGTCTGCGACGTACCGGTGGCTGAGCACCGCCGCCGCGACGAGCGCCGCGTCGCGAATGCGCACACCGTGATGCGCCTCGTAGCGCTCCTTCAGGCCGCGCAGGATCGCGATCGTGTCGGCCACGGACGGCTCCCCGACGTAGACCGGCGCGAAGCGTCGCTCGAGAGCCGCATCCTTCTCGATGTGCTTGCGGTATTCGTCGAGCGTCGTCGCGCCGACGCAGCGGAGCTCGCCGCGCGCGAGCAGGGGCTTGAGCAGGTTTGCGGCGTCGACGGCGCCTTCGGCGGCTCCGGCGCCGACGATCGTGTGCAGCTCGTCGATGAAGAGGACGATCCGGCCCTCCGAGTTCTTGATCTCGGTGAGGACCGCCTTCAACCGCTCCTCGAAGTCGCCGCGGTACTTCGCGCCGGCGAGCAACGCACCCAGGTCGAGCGCCCAGACGCGACGATCCTTCAGCCCTTCCGGGAACATCGCGCGCGACGATCCGCTGCGCGAGCCCTTCGGCGATCGCCGTCTTGCCGACGCCGGGCTCGCCGATCAGCACCGGATTGTTCTTCGTCCTGCGGCTGAGCACCTGGATGACGCGCCGAATCTCCTCGTCGCGCCCGATCACGGGGTCGAGCTTGCCCGCCTCGGCCGCCTCGGTGAGGTCGCGGCCGAACTTCTCGAGCGCCTGGTAGCTCCCCTCCGGGTCCTGCGAGGTGACGCGCTGCCCGCCGCGCACCTTCTCGATCCAGGCGACGATCTCGTCGCGAGGCACGGGCTCGATCGCGAGGAAGAGATGCTCCGTCGAGACGTAGTCGTCCTCGAGCCTGCGGCGCTCGTCGTCGGCCCGGTCGAGCACGCGCGAGAACGAGCCGGAGACGTTCGGCTGCTGGAGGCCGCCCTGCAGCGTCGGCAGGGCCGCGAGCTTCGTCTCCGCCTCGGCGCGCAGGGCGCGCCAGTCGGCGAAGAGCTCCTGGTCGAGCAGCGCGAGCAAGAGGTGGTCCGGCGTGATCTCGGGGTTCCCCCGCCGCCGGGCGAGCTCCTGCGCCGCCGCGACGGCCTCCTGTCCCTTGATGGTCAGCTTGTTGAAATCCATGTCCGTTCAGTCCTTGTCCATTCGCGTCAGTGAGCCCTCTGTTGGGCCGGGAGTTGCGTGGGGCGGTAGAGCACCAGGTCGCGGCGGTACTGGCGATGCACTTCGTCGAGCGCGCTGCGCATCTCCTGCTCCATCCGCTCGAGCCTGCGGCGCATGCGCTGGAGCTCGTCCTCCATCGCAAGCACGCGTTCGACGCCCGCAAGATTCAAACCGAGCTCCGTCGTCAGTCGCTGGATGAGCCGCAGCCGCTCGACATCGCGGTCGGAATACAGGCGTGTGTTGCCCGCCGTGCGCTGCGGGCGAACGAGGCCCCGCTGCTCATAGATGCGCAGCGTCTGCGGATGCATGCCGACGAGCTCGGCCGCGACGCTGATCATGTAGCGAGGACGATCCGGCACGGCTAGGCGCCCTTCTGCAGCTGCTCGAGCAGCTCGCGCTGCTTCTTCGAGACCCGCTTCGGGACCTCGATCTTGATCCGCGCGAGCACGTCGCCCTTGCCCGAGCCCTTGAGCCGGGGCGCGCCGCGTCCCTTGATGCGCAGAAGCTTGCCGTCCTCCGTGCCGCTCGGCACCTTCAGCGAGACCGCGCCCTCCGGCGTCGACACCTCGACGGTTCCGCCGAGAGCCGCAGTCGGATACGAGACGGGGACCGAGATGATCAGGTCGTCGCCGCGGCGCTCGTAGATCTTCGACGGCTCGACCCGTGAGACGACGTAGAGGTCGCCGGCCGGCGCGCCGCCGTAGCCCGCCTCGCCCTTCCCCTTCAGCTTGATCCGCGTGCCGTCCTTGACCCCGGCCGGGATCTTCACGGTGTAGCGCTTCGTCCGGCGCTCACGGCCCGAGCCGTGACACGTCGGGCAAGGCGTCTCGACGATCGAGCCCATTCCGTGACAGCGCGGGCACGGCTGCTGCAGCGCGAAGAGGCCCTGCGACGTCGCAACGACGCCCGAACCACCGCACTGCGGACAGATCGTGGGTGCCGTGCCGGGCGCAGCGCCCGTCCCGTGGCACGTGTGGCACGCGAGCTCGAGCTGAACCGGGACGGTGACCTGCACCCCGCGGAGCGCATCCTCGAACGACACGCGCACCTCGACTTCGACGTCGTTCCCGCGCTGGCCGCGCTGCGGCTGCTGACCACCGCCGCGGCCGCCGCCGAAGATGCCGCCGAAGATGTCTCCGAGATCGAAGTCCCCGAAGTCGAAGGTCGTTCCGCCGGGCGACACCCGCCCGTTCGTCGAGCCCATCCTGTCGTACTGCTTGCGCTTGTCCGGGTCGGACAGGACGTCGTACGCGCCCTGCACCTCCTTGAACCGCTCCTCGTTGCCGGGGTTCGTATCCGGATGTACCTCGCGGACGAGCTTGCGGTACGCCTTCTTGATCTCGTCCTGCGACGCGTTCTTCGAGACGCCCAGCGCTTCGTAGAGCGACTTAGCCATCAGCCCCTGCTGAGATGACGACCCGGGCCGGCCGCAGCACGCGGTCACCGAGCCGGTAGCCCTTCTGCAGGACCTGGATCACGTCGCCCTCCTCCGCCTCCGACGGCTGCGAGAGCAGTGCCTCTTGCGTGTGCGGGTCGAACTTGCCGTCGGTCGGTACCTCGGTGAGCCCCTCCTTCGCGAGCGCCTCCGAGAACTGGCGGTGGATCAGGCGGATGCCCTCGTCGAGGTCCGCTTCATGCGCAAGCGCGCGCTCGAGGTCGTCGAGGATCGGGACGAGCTCCTTGACGAGCCGCTCGTGGGCGCGCGCGGCCAGCTCCTGCTGGTCGCGCGCCACCCGCTTGCGGTAGTTGTCGAACTCGGCCTTCAGGCGCTGGAGCGCATCGAGATACTCGTCGCGCTCCTTCCGCGCCGCCGCGAGCTCGTCGAGCGGCTCCTCGGGCTGCTGGGGCTCCTCGACAGCCTCTTCCTGCTCGACGTCGTGCTCGACGTTCCGATCCTCGGTCACTCGTCGACCACCTCGTACTCGGCGTCCTCGACGACCTCGTCGTCGGCGGGCGCAGCCGAGCCGTCGGCGCCGTTCGAGGGCTGCGACGCGGAGGCCTGCGCGTAGAGCGCCTGGGCCGCCTGGGTCCAGGCCTCCTGCAGTGCATCCGTCTTCGCCTTGATCTCCGCGGCGTCACTCGACTCGAGCACGGCGCGCAGCTCCATGATCCGCCCTTCGACGGTCGACGCGAGGGATTCGTCGAGCTTCTCGCGGTTCTCCTTGAGCGACTTCTCGATCTGGTAGGCGAGCGACTCTGCGTTGTTGCGCGTGTCGACCAACTCGCGGAGCTTGTGCGCCTCGTCGCTGTGCGCCTCGGCCTCCTTGATCATGCGGTCGACCTCGTTCGGATCGAGCCCCGAGCCGCCTTCGATGCGGATCTGCTGCTCGTTGCCGGTGCCGAGATCCTTCGCCGACACGTTGATGATCCCGTTCGCATCGATGTCGAACGCGACCTCGATCTGCGGCGTGCCGCGGTGCGCGGGCGGGATGCCGACGAGCTCGAACTTGCCGAGCGTCTTGTTGTAGGTGGCCATCTCCGACTCGCCCTGGAGCACGTGCACGAGCACCGACGGCTGGTTGTCCTCCGCGGTCGAGAAGACCTCGGTCTTCCGGGTCGGAATGGTCGTGTTGCGCTCGATCAGCTTCGTCATCACGCCGCCCTTGGTCTCGATACCGAGCGAGAGCGGAGTGACGTCGAGCAGCAGCACGTCCTTGACCTCGCCCTTGAGCACGCCACCCTGGATGGCCGCGCCGATCGCGACGACCTCGTCGGGGTTCACGCCCTTGTGCGGATCCTTGCCGATCAGCTCCTTCACCTTCGCCTGGGTCGCCGGCATGCGGGTCATGCCGCCGACGAGCACGACGTGATCGATGTCCGCTGCGGAGAGGCCTGCATCGGAGAGAGCCTGCTTGGTCGGCGCGACGGTCCGCTCGAGCAGCGCGTGCGTGAGCTCCTCGAGCTTCGCGCGGGTGAGCTGCATGTCGAGGTGCTTCGGACCGTCCTGAGTAGCGGTGATGAAGGGCAGGTTGATCTGCGTCGTCATCGTCGACGAGAGCTCGATCTTCGCCTTCTCACCCGCCTCGTACAAGCGCTGCAGCGCCATCGGGTCGACACCCAGGTCGATGCCCTGGTCCTTCTTGAACTCGGCGATCATCCAGTCGACGACGGCCTTGTCGAAGTTGTCGCCGCCGAGATGGTTGTCGCCGTTGGTCGACTTCACCTCGAAGACCCCGTCGCCCAGCTCGAGCACCGAGACGTCGAAGGTGCCGCCGCCGAGATCGAAGACGAGGATCGTCTGATCGGCGCCTTCCTTGTCGAGGCCGTAGGCGAGCGCTGCGGCCGTCGGCTCGTTGATGATGCGCAGGACGTTGAGGCCGGCGATCTTGCCGGCGTCCTTCGTCGCCTCGCGCTGTGCGTTGTTGAAGTAGGCGGGGACGGTGATCACCGCGTCGGTGACCGACTCGCCGAGGAACGCCTCCGCGTCCGCCTTGAGCTTCTGCAGGATCATCGCGCTCAGCTCCGGCGGCGCCCACTGCTTGCCGCCCGCCTCGACGCGCACATCGTCGTTCTGGCCCTTCACGACCTTGTACGGGACGATGGTCATCTCTTCGTTGACCTCGTCGAACTTGCGGCCCATGAAGCGCTTGATGGAGAACACGGTGTTCTCCGGGTTCGTGACCTGCTGCCGCCGCGCCGGAGCGCCGACGAGCCGCTGGCCGTCCTTCGTGAACGCGACGACGGACGGGGTCGTCCGGCCGCCCTCCGCGTTCGGGATCACCGCCGGCTCGCCGCCCTCGAGGGTGGCGATGCACGAGTTGGTCGTCCCGAGGTCGATTCCAATGGTCTTTGCCACGTGTTCGTCTCCTTCTGGTGGTACTGAGAGAAAATCTAAGCGCGATCGTATCAGATCATCGGATGTGGCTCTGTGCCATAGTCCAGAGATGGAATCCGAGTCTCGCGTGGAGCTCGAGGCAACGCTCGCCGCCCGCCGGGAACTGGGGCCGGCACATGACGACGAACTGGTGGCGGGGTTCCTCGACCGGATCGAGAAGGAGATCGACCGCCGGGTCGACGAGCGGGTTGCTGCGCTCGGCCCGCGCAAGCGCGGCGGATCGGTGCTCCATCCCGCGACGCTCGGAGTCTGCATCCCGATCATCGCGATCGCCGGGGGGATCGGCCATCTCGCAGGGCTGATCGCGGCATTCGTGGCGTTGACGATCGTGTTCGTCTACGCCGAGTCACACCGCTAGCGAGTTGCGCCGATGACGGCTCCGCCGACGACGACCAGGAGCGCGCCGACCGCGACCTTCCGCCCCATCCCCTCGGTCTGACGGATCAGCAGGGCGGCGAGGGCGACGCCCCACAACGACTCCGTCGCGACGAGAGGTGAGACGACGGTCACGCGCCCTCGCCAGTACGCCTCGAAGAGGCAGATGTAGGAGAGGCCGAAGAGGACGCCGGCGGGCGCGAGCCGCCTCAGCTCTTGCGACGTCGGGGCACGCCTCGCCCAGAGAGCAGCGACGACCGTTCCCGCGACGAGCGTGGCCGCAGCGGCGGTCTCCGGGCTCGCGTGCCCGTGAAGAGCCCGTACGACGTTGTCGCGCGTGGCGAACAGCGCCGCCGCGCCGGCTGCGTAGAGCAGCCCGCGGCTGCGCAGGTGCCCCGGGCGGTCACGCTCGGCGGCCAGCAGAACGCCACCTGCGACAACGGCGAGGGCGCCGATCACGAGCGGGATGTGCACGGGCTCGCCGAGGAAGACGAGCGCGATCGCGACGGCGACGAGCGGCGCTGCACCGACGGTGACCGAGGTGCGTGAGGCCCCGATCTCCCGCACCCCGAGCGTGAACAGGATCTGTGAGGCTCCCGGCGCGAGCAGCCCGGCGAGGAAGAACGGCCAGACGTGATGCACGTCGTGCCTGAAGGTCGCCGCGACGAGCGTGACGCACAGCGCCGACACGACGGTCGCGAGCGCTGCACCTCCCGCGTCGCCGCCGTCGCGCAGCCCGACACGGACTGCGATCGTCATCCCGCCGAAGAGCGCCGCCGAGGCGAGCGCGAGCAGCACCGCGGTCATGCGAGCCTCGGCTTCCGCACGATCCGCCTCAGCGCGTGCCCTGCGGCCGGCTCGGCGACGACGATGCCCGCCATGATCACCGCGCAGCCGAGCCACGCGAGGAGGCCCAGCCTGTCGCCGGCGAGCGTGAGCCCGAAGAACGCCGCCCAGACCGGTTCGAGCGAGAACGCCAGCGCCGTCTGCGTCGCCGTCGCACGCCGCTGCGCCCAGGTCTGCGCGAGGAAGGCGAGCGCACTCGCGAAGACGCCCGTGACGAGGAGCGCGCCCCAGACCGTCAAACCGTGTGGCACCTGAAGCTGCCCGGCCGAGGTCGCGACCACGAACAGGCCGGCGCAGGCCGCCCCCATCTCGACGAGCGTGAATGCAACCGCGTCGTAGAGAGGCGCGAACCGCTCCATCAAGACGATCTGCAGCGAATAGACGGCAGCGCCGCCGAGCACGAGCAGGTCTCCGCCGACGCCGCCTGCGTGCACGCGGCCCGAGAGCAGCACGAGCCCGACGGTCGCAAGCAGCACGCCGCCCCACGCCGAGCGCGCCGCCCGAACCCGGAAGAGGATCAGCGCGATCACGGGCGTCAAGACGACGTACATCCCGGTGATGAACCCGGTCGACGAGACCGACGTCCGTTGGAGGCCCGCTGTCTGCAGCGCGTAGCCTGCGCCGAGGAGCGCCCCGGCCAGCGCTCCGGCGCCCACCCCGCCGCGCCCGAGCGCGCGCAGCCGCCTCACTCCGACAGGCGCGAGCGCGCAGGTCGCGATCGCGAATCTCACCGCGAGGAACGCAAAGAGCGGATACAGCGCAACCGCATCTTTGACCTGGACGAACGTCACGCCCCAGACGGCGGTGACGGCCACGAGAACGAGCAGCCCTCTCAAGCCGCGATGCGCCTGAGCCACCGCCGGCGGATGACCGCTGAGAACGGACCGACCACCCGCCAGTACCGGAGGAAGGCCCGCCGGGCCGTGGCGTCGACGGCTGCGATCCGCGTCTCCGTGGACAAACGGCTGCCGTCACTCCGAAAGTTCACGACCACGCGCACGGTGCCGGGGCCGGCGTCGGCGAATCGCCCGAATGCCCCCGGGACGCCGCCACGGCGTTCCCGACACGCCGTAGACGACCTCGCTCTCGTCGCGGGCGAGCTCGTCGAAGCGCATGCGCACGAACAGGTCGCCGATCGAGCCGGTCGTGCTCAGCCCGCGGAGTCGAAACAGGGCCCGGATCACAGGATCCGCCGCAACCGGTGTCGCGAGCGCGTCGGCGACCGAGCGCGCGCTCGTCACCGAGTGCACCTCGTGCACGTCGTAGTCGGCGAGCACGTCGTCGATCAGGGCCACCCGCCCCATTAAACGGTGTCTGACACCAACGGGCGGCGGACACCCGGGCGGGCGGCGGAAGCTACGGTTCTGCCTATGGAGCTGCTCGACACGTTCGGCCGCCCTCTTCGCGACCTGCGCATCTCGGTCACCGACCGCTGCAACTTCCGCTGCGTCTACTGCATGCCGAAGGAGGTCTACGGCCGGGACCACGCGTTCCTGGAGCGGCGCGAGCTTCTGACGTTCGAGGAGATCGCCCGGGTCGCGGGGATATTCGTCGCGCGCGGCGTGCAGAAGATCCGGATCACCGGTGGCGAGCCGCTCGTGCGCCGCGATGTGGAGCGGCTGGTCGCACAGCTGTCCGCACTCGACGTGGACCTGACGCTGACGACGAACGGGTCGCTGCTGCCGCAGAAGGCGCAACTGCTCGCCGATGCCGGCCTCCGCAGGGTCACGGTCAGCCTGGACTCGCTGGACGACCCGCAGTTTCGTGCGTTGAACGACGTCGATTTTCCCGTCGATCGCGTGCTCGAAGGCATCGATGCGGCAGCAGCTGCCGGCCTGCCCGTGAAGGTGAATGCGGTGATCAAGCGTGGCGCGAACGACGATCAGATCGTCCCGATGGCGAAGTTCTTCCGCGAACAGGGCCACACGCTGCGGTTCATCGAGTTCATGGACGTCGGCCACACGAACGGCTGGCGCCTCGACGACGTCGTGCCCGCCGCGGAGATCATCGACACGCTCGACCGGGCGTTCGGCGTCGAGCCGGTCGACCCGGGATACCGCGGCGAGGTCGCCAAACGGTGGCGCTACAAGGACGGAAAGGGTGAAGTGGGCGTGATCGCCTCGGTCACGCAGCCCTTCTGCGGCGACTGCACACGGGCCCGGCTCTCGGCCGAAGGAAAGCTCTTCACCTGCCTGTTCGCGCTCCGAGGGCACGACCTGCGGGCGCTGATTCGGGGCGGAGCCTCGGACGAGGAGCTCGCGGGGGCGCTGGCCGGCGTGTGGAATTCCCGCAAAGACCGCTATTCCGAGCTTCGCTCCGAAGCGACTGAATCCTTGCCGAAGGTGGAAATGAGCTACATCGGCGGCTAGCCCGTCCCCCGCTGCAAGGTCTAGAATACGAAGAGATGTCCACCGTGGTCGCAGCCGGGCGGCGTCATTTGCCGCGTGGATGGGCGGACCTCGGTCGCCAGCTGGCGATCTGGTTCGGCTTCGCCATCCTCTATCAGATCGCGCGCGGGTTCGCCGATCGCAACCCCGCGAAGGCGTTCGCGAACGGCTACCACGTCGTCCATCTCGAGACGCGGATCGCGAACCGGCTGTACGAGCTGACGTTCCAGAACTTCGTCGACCAGCGGCACCTGCTCGAGACGGCCGTCTCGTGGACGTACTGGCTGTCCGAGTTCGCGGTCCTCGGCCTGGCGGTGCTCTGGGTCTACCTGCGGCGCCACGAACAGTTCGTCCCGTTCCGCAACTCGATCCTGCTCGCGAACGTGATCGGGCTGTTCGGCTACATCTTCGTGCCGACCGCTCCGCCGCGGCTGCTCGGCGTCGGCTTCGTCGACACGCACCGCGACGGCCTCGTCAACCTGGCCGCCAATCCATACGCAGCGATGCCGAGCCTGCACGCCGCGGATGCGCTGATCGTCGGCGTCGTCCTCTTCACGGTCTGCCGTCGGTGGTGGGCCAAGGCGCTCTGGGCGCTCTGGCCGGCCTGGGTCTGCTTCTCGGTGATGGCGACCGGCAACCATTTCTGGCTCGACTGCCTCGCCGGCATCGGAGTGGCGATTCTCTCGATGGTCGTCGTCTACAGCGGGCGGGCTCGCCGCGTGTTTGCCGCTCGTCGGGCGTAACCGACCGCCTGCCGACGCGAGCCAGAGCCTCGGCACGGAGGGTGGTACGGTCAAGCCGGTGACGAGAGCGGCTGCGATCAAGCAGGGCTACACGACGGGCGCGCGCACGCTGGCCTCGCGCTCGGTCACGAGCCTCACCCGCACCCGGGTCACGCCGAACGCCCTGACGGCGACCGGCGTCCTGCTCTGCGGAGTGGCATCCGTGCTCGTGCTCTTCGAGAGCCGCAACGAGATTCTCTTCTACTGGCTCGCCGCTGCCGTCTTCGTCGTCGGATCCCTGCTCGACATCCTCGACGGCGCGCTTGCCCGCGCCGGCGGCAAGACCACGCCGTTCGGCGCCTTTCTCGATTCCACGACCGACAGGGTCAGCGAAGGCTTCATGCTGACCGCGATCGCCTATCTCCTCGCGACACAGGGCCGCTCGGTGTTCGTCGCAGTCGCGGTCGCGGCGGTGGCAGGTTCATTCCTCGTCTCGTACACACGCGCGAAGGCCGAAGCGATCGGCCTACGCGGCGATGTCGGCATCGGCTCGCGCGCAGAGCGCGTCGTCGTGATCACCGCCGGACTCGTTCTCGCACCGTGGGGCGTGCTCCCGTGGGCGCTCGTGCTCCTCGCCTGCACGGCGTGGATCACGGTCGGCCAGCGCGTCCTGCACGTCCGCAAGCAACTGATGGAGGCATCCAGTGAGTGACAACGGCAACGGTCGCGGACGGCAGCAGGACAAGGTCCGCGTCGCGATCATCGGGGTCGGTAACTGCGCGAACTCGTTCATGCAGGGCCTGACCTATTACAAGGACGCGAAACCCGAGGAGTTCGTGCCCGGGCTCATGCACGTCGACCTCGGCGGCTACCACATCCGCGACGTCGAAGTGGTCGCGGCGTTCGACGTCGTCAAGGGCAAGGTCGGCGTCGACCTCGCCGAGGCGATCTGGGCGCATCCGAACGACACGATCAAGTTCGCCGAAGTGGCGACGACGGGCCTCAAGGTCAATCGCGGCATGACGCTCGACGGGATCGGCAAGTACCTGTCGGAAGTCGTCGAGAAGGACCCGAGCCCGACCGACGACATCGTCGGGATCCTCAAGGAGCGCAAGGTCGACGTCGTCGTCAACTACCTGCCGGTCGGCTCGGAGGATGCTGTTCGCTGGTACGCGGAGCAGATCATGGCCGCGGGCTGCGCGATGGTGAACTGCATGCCGGTCTTCATCGCGCGCGAGGACTACTGGAACAAGCGCTTCCAGGAAGCCGGCGTCCCCGTGATCGGCGACGACATCAAGTCGCAGGTCGGCGCCACGATCACCCATCGCGTCCTGACGTCGCTGTTCCGCGAGCGTGGCGTGCATCTCGACAAGACGATGCAGTTGAACGTCGGCGGCAACTCCGACTTCCTCAACATGCTCGAGCGCGAGCGCCTGGAGTCGAAGAAGATCTCCAAGACGAACGCTGTCACCTCGATGCTCGACTACGACCTCGGTGCGAAGAACGTGCACGTCGGCCCGTCCGACTACGTTCCGTGGCTGACCGACCGCAAGTGGGCCTACATCCGCCTCGAGGGGTCGAGCTTCGGCGACGTGCCGCTGAACGTCGAGCTGAAGCTCGAGGTGTGGGACTCGCCGAACTCGGCCGGAATCGTGATCGACGCTGTCCGCCTCGCAAAGCTCGCTCTGAACAACGGCATCTCGGGCTCCCTCGAGGGGCCGAGCTCGTACCTGATGAAGTCTCCGCCGCGGCAGATCCAGGACGACGACGCCGCGGAGCTCGTCGAGGAGTTCATCGAGCGCAACCGCCGCGAAGTCTCGACACCTGCGCCCGCGCAGGTCTAGCTCGGCCTCCCGCATCGTCCCCGGGCTAAGCTCGGGGACGATGCGTATCTGTCTGGTGACGCCGTTCGCGTGGTCGCAACCGCACGACGTGAACGAGCATGTGGCCGGGGTGGCGACCGCCCTGCGGACGTCCGGGCATTCCGTGACCGTGCTGGCGCCCTCGACCCGGGCTGCCGACCTGCTGGCCGGCCGCCGGGCGCTCCTGCACGGCGAGCCGGCCGAGGTGATCGCCCTCGGCCCCGCGGTGCCGGTGTCGCGCCGGTCGCAGCTCGGGGTGCCGGTCGGCGTGCAGGCAAACCTGCGCCAGGCTCTCGCTCAGGGGAGCTACGACGTCGTCCACGGCTTCGAGCCCGGGCTGCCCTCCCTCTCGTATCTCGCGCTGCGCGACACGGACGCGCTCGCCGTCGCCACCTTCGCCTCCGCGGATCGGCTCGGGTATCCACCGGCACGCTCGGTGCGCGAGAAGCTGCTGGCTCGCCTCGACGCGCTGATCGCACTCTCCGACGATGTCCGCGCAGCAGCGGAGGAACGTTTCCCCGGCGACTACCGCGTGCTGTCGCCCGGCGTCGACACGACACTGTTCGCGCCCGGGCGCAAGCAGAAGACGATCGTCGTCGAGCTCCGCCCGAACGAACGAGTGGTCGCCCGCGGCATCATCCGCATGCTTCGAGAGCTTCCCGGCTGGGACATCGTGCTCCTCCGCACACGCTCGCTGATCGGCCGCCCTGCGATACCGCGCGATCTCACCGCACGGGTGCACACGCGGACCGAACGCGACGGTGCGAGTCGCGCCGCGATCCTCAACACCGCGGCGATCTTCGTTCCGGGCGTCGAGGGGCTCCGCCGCGTGACACTCGAGGCGGCAGCGTCGGGCTGCGCGATCGTCCGACCGCGGGGTGTCGATCTGCAGCCGGAGCTCGCGGCAGCTGCGACGGCGCGGCTCGCCGAGGACCCGGAGCTGCGCGAGCGCGAGGCTGCGGCAGCCCGCACCGAGGCCGAGCAGCACACCTTCGCGGCCGTCGCACACGAGCTCGAGGAGATCTACGCCTCGGTCGGAACACGCCGGCGCAACAAGCGGCACGGCGCGGTGCCGCTCGACGATCGGCCCTGGATCGTCGCTGACCTGCACATGCACACCTCCTGGTCGCACGACTGCAGCATCGATGCGGCGGAGCTCGTCGACCACGCCGAGGCAGAGGGTCTCGGCGCGATCGCTGTCACTGACCACAACGTCTTCGGCGGTGCGCTCGAGGCCGCCGACTACGCCCGGAAGCGTGACCTCATCGTCATTCCGGGCGAGGAGGTGAAGACGGATTCTCAGGGCGAGGTGATCGGGCTCTTCCTGCAGCGGGAGATCCCCCGCGGCCTGGGCTTCGCCGAGACGATCGAGGCGATCCGCGAGCAGGATGGGATCGTGTACGTGCCGCACCCGTTCGACCGCATGCACGCGATCCCCGACCCGCGCACGCTGCACCGGCACCTCGCCGACATCGACGTGCTCGAGGTGTACAACGCGCGGCTCCTGTTCGAGGGCTACAACGACGAGGCGCTCCGCTTCGCGCGCAAGTACAACCTGACGATGGGGGCCGGCTCCGACGCCCACGTGCTCCAGGGCGTCGGGACGGGAGCGCTGCGAATGCGGGCGTTCCACGACCAGGAGGAGTTCCTGCTGTCGCTGCGGACGGCCGAAATCCTGCGCCGGCCCAAATCGCTCGCCTATCTTCAGTCGCTCAAGTGGGTGGCCCAGGCCAAAGAAAAGGTCCGCTAGGAGAAGGTCCTCGCGGCGCGAAAGGTCCCCCTGCCGCGTGGCCTCCACCGTGACGACAGACGAGATCTATGAGCGCTACCTGCGCAAGGCGATCAACGAGATCAATCGCCTGTCGCACGAGATCGCGCAAGCGGCCGACGGGGCCCCGACCGCGCTCCCGACCGGGCATCCGCTCGCCAGCATCTTCCTGCTCAAATACGGGCCGCAGAGCCAGGAACTGCAGGAGGGAGTCGCGTTCCATGGGCGGGCCGGCAGCGCGTTGATCAAGTCGCTGCAGCGCCTCCACGTCGACCCGATGGAGGTCTACGGGACGAACTGCGTCAAGTTCGCCGGGTGCGACCTGACCCTGGCCGCCGAGTGGCTCCGTCGCGAGCTGCGCATCGTCGAGCCGAAGCTCGTGGTCGTGATGGGCGAGGACGCCGTCGAATTCCTCAACGGGGCGAGCTTCCCGCTCGCGCAGACGGTGGACAGTAAGGTGACCGAGCTCCAGCGCTTCACGCCGACAATCGAAGCGCTCGCCGTCCCCGACATCGACTCCTCGCTCGACGAGGCACCCGCCAAGACCGCCTTTTGGAACGCGTTCAAGTCAATTGGCCCCTGGTGGGCCGAATTGCCGCCCTACTAGGCACGTAGCGGAGGTCGCGAGTGCCCACGGGGATGGCCCAGACCAAGCAGCTCGCACGGATCGGGCGCAGCTCGTAGCGGTGGCTACGGGCGAGACCGAGCCGGGCGAGATGCGCCGCGTCTGGGCCACCAGCCGTGGGCGCTTGGCGGCCTTCGCTGCGTGCCTGATTCCGCTCTTCATCTACTACGAGGTCTCTCCGGACCTCTGGCGGATGGGCCTCTGGTGGGACGTGGCGTGGATCGCGTTCGTCCTCATGCCGTGCGTGTTCGGTCTCGTGCTGATCGCGCTCCCGCTGCGCACCTACCGCGGCTTGCTCCCGGTCGGGCTCGCCTTCGCAGTGCTCGCCGCCGTGCTGACGTTCGCCCACTTCGACGTGTGGGCGAACTTCGCCCGCCTCGGGGCGACCACCTTCCTCGGCTGGTGGTTCCTGGGCTACTTCGAGACGGTCGCCTGGGTCGTCGTGGTCGCGTGCATCATCCCGTGGGTCGACGCGTACTCGGTCTGGCGGGGGCCGACGAAGGAGATCGTCGCGCACCACCAACACGTCTTCAGCGTCCTGTCGTTCGCCTTCCCGGTCCCGGGCGAGCACGCCGCCGCCAACCTCGGTGTCCCCGACCTGTTGTTCTTCGCGCTCTTTCTCGGCGCCGCGGACCGCTTCGGGCTGCGCGTCTATTGGACCTGGGTGACGCTGGTCGCAGCCCTCGGCGCGACGATCGCGCTGACCGTCTGGCTCAACCTGAGCGGGCTGCCGGCGCTGCCGGCTATCTCGATCGGCTTCCTGCTCCCGAACCTGGACCTGCTCTGGCGGGAACTACGACGGCAGCCCCGGGTCGGTGACGGCCCGGATGTAGCGGTCGACCGACCGCCGGACGACGGCTGATCCGTCACGTTCGATCACACGGTCGAACCACGCCCCGTAGATGGCGTCGAACGCGTATGGCGCGAGCGCCTCGGCGATGTGCCGCACCTTGGACGCCGGGAGCGGGATCAGGTTCGGATACGAGTACATGAAGCTCACGTAGCGCCGGTCGGGAATCACCTGCACGATGTCGCCCGTCAGCAACGCTCGGCGCTCCTCCCAGTGGAGGACCTGCCCACCGTCGTAGTGGCCGCCGCACCTGATCAGGGTCAGCCCGCCGCCGAGGTCGTTCGTCTCCCCGCCCCAGAATCGGACTGCAGGATCGGAGCGCATCACCCATTTCCGCTCCGCCTCGTGCAGATGGATGGGGCATCCGAACGTGTGCGCCCACTCGATCATCGAGGCGTAGTAGTGCGGGTGCGAGATCGCAATGGCTGCGAGCCCCCCTTCGGCGCCTATCCGGGCGACGATCTCATCGTCGAGATACGGCGTGCAGTCCCAGAGGACGTTGCCGGCGCGCGACTTGACGAGGAGCGCACGCTGGCCGATCGCGAACGCCGGCTCGCACCCGATCCCGAGGATGCCGTGGTCGTCGCGGACGTCGGCTTTGTGATCCCCGATGAAAGCGGTCCACTCGACCCACCGCTGGCCCTCGTCGTGCGGGATGTACTGGCGCTGGTCCTCGCAGATCGGGCACGCCCCCGGCGGTTCGTTGCCAGGCGGATACTGCGTGCCGCACGCCTTGCACAGGTAGGTGGTCAACCGCGCTCCAGCAGCGCGACGCACTCGACGTGCGGCGTGTGCGGGAACATGTCGACCGGTTTTGCCCGCACGAGCCGGTAGCCGTAGTCGTCGCCGAGGCGCTTGAGGTCGCCGGCAAGCGTGGTCGGGTTGCAGGAGACGTAGACGATGCGCGGCGCCTCGAGCTCCCCCAGGCGCTTCAGCGCCTTGCCGGCGAGACCTGCGCGCGGCGGGTCGACGACGACGACGTCAGGCGCTCCTGCGCGGTCGCGCAGCTCGCGGAGCACCTCGCCGACGTTGCCGGCGAAGAACGCGGTGTTGCCGATCGCGTTCAGCTCCTGGTTCTCGATCGCGCACGCGACGGACTCCTCGGAGATCTCGATCCCCCACACCGTCAGCGCGTCGGCGGCCATCGAGAGCCCGATCGTGCCGATTCCGCAATAGAGGTCGTACACGGTCTCTCCGCCGGTGAGCCCGGCATACTCGCGGGCCAGGGCGTACAGCTGCTCCGCCATCTCCGTGTTGGTCTGGATGAACGCGTTCGGCCGCACGCGATAGCGCAGGCCGCCGATCTCCTCTTCGATCGCGTCCTCACCCCAGAGGAGCTCGGTCGGGAGGTTCGTGATCTCGGAGACCCCCGTGTTCACGGACCAGTGGATCGAGCGCACCTCCGGAAACTCGGTCAGCACCTCGATCAGGCGTTCGCGGTCGAAGCGCTCCCCGCCGGCCGTCACGAGCTGGACGAGCGCCTGGCCGGTGTTACGTCCCTCGCGAATCAGCAGATGCCGAAGATATCCCTCATGCGTCTCCTGGTCGTAGGCGGGAAGCTTCTCCTCGCGCGCCCAGTCGCGCATCCGATTGCGAATGCCGTTGCCGAGGTCGGTGGTCAGCAGGCACTTCTCGATGTCGAGCACCTCGTCCCAGCGGCCGGCTCGGTGCAGGCCGAGGGTCGGGCCCGCTTCGAGCTCCGTGAACGAGTACTCCATCTTGTTGCGGTAGCCGAACTGCGACGCCGCCGGCAGGATCGGCTCGAGCGGCAGCTCGGTGAGACCCGCCAGTCGCTGGAGCGAGTCGCGCACCCACTGCTCCTTCGTCGCGACCTGGACGTCATAGGCGAGATCCTGGAAGCGGCACCCGCCGCAGGCCGGGTAGTGGGCGCATGGCGCTTCCACGCGCTGCGGCCCCGAGGACAGCACCTCTGTTGCGAGTGCCTCCGCGTGCCGGCGCTGCACCTTCGTCACCCGGGCGCGCACCGTGTCGCCAGGGAGGCCTCGCCTGACGAAGACGACGAAGCCGTCGAGGCGCGCGACGCCGTTCCCCCCGTAGGCGAGGGAGTCGATCGTGAGCTCGAGCTCCTGGTCTCGCTGGACGGGGGCGGCCACAGACGGAAGGTAGTCGTTCCCAGGGCTCACCCGGCTGCGCAGCTGCGACCCCTTGTCTTTCGGGGTGGCTACTGCAGCACGGTCACGAGCACGGAGCGGGTTCGCGGCCCATCGAGCTCGCAGAAGAAGATGCCCTGCCAGACGCCGAGCTGAAGCTCGCCGTCGACGAGGGGGATCACCACTTGTGGCCCCATCAGCGCGGCGCGGATGTGTGAGGGCGCGTTCTCCTCGCCCTCCTCGATGTGCTGCCACCCCCACCCTTCCGGGGCGATCCGCTCGAGGGCCATTTCGAAGTCCCGGGCGACCATCGGGTCGGCATGCTCGTTGATCGTCAACCCGGCAGTCGTGTGCGGAACGTAGACGAGCACTGCTGCGCCGGACGCTCCGTCGACCGCCTCGCGAACCTGCCTGGTGATGTCCAGCAGCTGCGTGTGCTGCCCGGTCTCGATCGTCAGCCTGTGCACGGGGCCGTATCCTAGGGACCGGTGACTCCAGAGCCGCGCGAGATCGACGCATTCAGAGATCGGGCCGACCGATTCGTCGCCGACATCGACGAGGAGTACTACCTGCATTTTGCAGGGTTGAAGGACACGCTCGACGTCGAGCAGGTCTACGAACGCTACGACGAGCTGACCCGGCTGGACACGGCGCAGCAGATGGAAGGCGCGCCGGTCGAGCTGTGGCGGTTTGCCTGTGAGGGGTTCCTCGGCAACCTCACCCGCGACCACCAGGCGCGCATGGCGCAGGTCGAGGCCGAGCTGGTCGCGACCGTCGACGGCGAGACTCATCCCTACCGGATGCTGCGCGTCGTGATGTCGAACGAGCCCGACCGCGACAAGCGCGAGCGGCTGGAGGCGACCCGCCTGCGGCTGCTCGACGAGCACCTCAACCCGGTGTACCTCGACGCGGTCGAGATCGACCGAGAAGCAGTGCGCTCTCTCGGCTCGAAGAACTACTACGAGCTCTACAAGCGCTTCGGCTTCCGGCTCGACGAGCTCCGTGACGAATGCGCCGCCCTCCTCGACGACACCGAGAAGCTCTGGGAACGAGAAGGAGAGACCCTGTTCCGTGCCCGCCTCGGCATCGGGCTCTCGGAGGCGCGCCCGTGGGACGTCGCGCGGCTCTTCCGGGCGACGGAGCTCGACCAGCTGTACCCGTCGGATCGCATGCTGCCGGCGCTCGAGGCGACGTTGACCGAGCTCGGCGTCGACCTGCGATCGCAGGAGAACGTCCACCTCGACCTCGAGTCGCGCCCGTCCAAGACGCCACGCGCGTTCTGCGCACCGATCGAGGTGCCGGGGAAGGTGATGCTCGTCATCCAGCCGATCGGCGGCAAGGACGACTGGGAGGCGCTCTTCCACGAAGCCGGCCACACCGAGCACTACGCCCACACGAACGATGACCTCCCGATGGAGGCGAAGCGGCTCGGCGACATGGCCGTGACCGAGGGCTGGGCGATGCTGCTCCAGCATCTCGTCACCGAGCCCGCCTGGCTGAACCGGAGGCTCGACGTCCCCCGGCCGGCCGACCTCGCGCACGACGGCGCCGTCTCGCTCCTCTACTTCGTGCGGCGGTACGCCGCCAAGCTCATGTACGAGATCGAGTTCTTCCAGGCTGAGGATGTGACGCCGATGCGCGCGCGCTATGCCGAGATCCTCGGCGATGCGCTGAAGCTCCCGGTCAATCCGGAGAGCTACCTGGACGACATCGACGGCAGTTTCTACGTGACGGGCTACCTTCGCTCCTGGGCGTTCGAGGCGCAGCTGCGCGAGTTCCTGCGCAGCGAGCTCGGCAACGACTGGTTCGCCAAGCGCGACGCGGGCGACCTGCTGCGCGAGCTCTGGTCGCTCGGACAGGGCCCGACCGCGGACGAGCTGCTCAAGGACGTCACCGGAGCGAGGCTGGAGATGGCCTCGGTCGCGGAGCGCATCCGCGAAGGCCTCCACGGGTGATCCGGCGCTTCGCCCTTTCGTTCTGATTCGTTTCCCGCCGCTCAAGTCATAGGCTTGTCGGGCCGCCGATGCCGCCCCCGTTCGCACAACTCCCCGACGAGGCGCTGCTCGCGCAGATGGCGCTCGGCGACGAACCGGCTCTCGCGGAGCTCTACGACCGGTTCGGCCGAGTCGCCTACGCGCTCGCCGTGCGCGTCCTGCGCGACCAGACCCTCGCCGAGGACGCAGTGCAAGATGCGTTTCTGGGCGCATGGCGCACCGCAGCCGCCTTCGATCCCGCGCGCGGCACGGTGTCGACCTGGTTGATGACGCTCGTCCACCGCCGCGCCGTGGATCTCGTGCGGCGCGAGGAGCGGCGGCGGACGGACGTCCTCGACGAGACGCCCATCGCTTCCCACGAGACGATCGACGAGCAGGCGGCCGTCCGTGAGGAGCGGCGCCGCGTTCAATCCGCCCTCGCCAAGCTGCCGCCCGACCAGCGCGAGGCGCTCGAGCTCGCCTACTACGGAGGCCTGACGCAGTCGGAGCTCGCAGAGCGGCTCGGCGTCCCGCTGGGGACGATCAAGAGCCGCATGTTCTCCGCGCTCACGAAGCTCCGCGATCTCCTCGCCGAGTGACCCTCACGTTCCTGACCCGTTCCTGGAGCCGCCGGCGGAGCCCGGCTCTGCCGGGCGGGAGACGACGGCGGTCAGGGACGTGAGGTTCGAGGAGCATGTGCAGCGGGCGCTCGACTCGTTGCCGGCCCGGCTCGCCGAGGCGCTCGAGAACGTCGCCGTGGTCGTCGAGGAGGAGAGCCTGGACGATCCGGACCTCTTCGGGCTCTGGGAGACGGACGCGTTCATGCCCGACAAGATCACGATCTTCCGCAAACCCCTGATTTCGACGTTTCCGGATCCACAGGAACTGGAAGAGGAGATCAGAATCACGGTTCTCCATGAGCTGGCGCACTATTTCGGGATCGACGAGGAACGGCTGGACGAGCTCGGATACTCGTAGGAATATCGAGGTGGGGCACCGCGTTTTACCGGTTATGCGAACGCTGAACGACATCAGACAGGAGATCGATCAACTCTCCGAGCGCCGGGTAGACGTGATGCGTGCGCTCTCCGAGGAATACGACGCGACGCTGAAAGCGGAGCATCTGGACCTCGAGGAGCGGATCGCCGAGCTCTGGGAAGAGCAGCGGAACGCACGCGCCATGCTCCGGCACGGCGATCGTGATCTGATCATCCAGAGAGCCCGCCAGGACGAGCGGCTCTCCCGCGCCGCCTAGAGCGGCCACCTCACTCAGTGAGGCGCCCCCGAACCTTCGGGGGGCGCCTCGAGAGGCGGCAGTGCCGGACGGAGCTACACTGACGGGCGCTTCGGGGCGTTAGCTCAGCTGGGAGAGCGCCGCCTTTGCAAGGCGGAGGTCGCCGGTTCGATCCCGGCACGCTCCATTCTCGAGCTTCGTGAACCAGGTACCTGGTCATCGAAACGTCCCGTGCAGCTCATTCGCCCTCTCGGGATGATGCGGTGACCAAGCGGGCCTGTTGTGATGCCGGGTTCACGGCACTGACCCTCCCTGTGCTGTGTCGTCTGGGATCGGCTCGCGGCGACGCGTGACTTCGTTGACACCCGCCGCGAGCCGATCCTGGACAAATCCTAAGGGGCCGGTGCTACCTTGGCTCGACCGAGGCGGTTCCTTTTGTACCCCTCACCTGGCTCGATCCCGCTCTTGCGGAGTATCCGAGGCCACTTCCCCGGTGCAGCTACTGGACACCGAGGAGGCAGCATGGATGGATCCGAGCTTGACGTACGCCGTGTGCGGGCTGCCCAGAACCAGTCGCTCTTTCGCGACTCGAACGAGCAGACCAACGCTCGCAAATGGGCGCGCGACTCGTTGCGGTCCTCGTTCGTGTGCGAGTGCCTCGACCTCAACTGCACTCAGCGGATACTGCTCAGCCGCGAGGAGTACGAAGAACTGCGCGGAAGCCCCATTCGGTTCGCAGTGCTGCACGGCCATGAGCTGAGAGACGTCGAGGTCGTCGTCGACAGGACCGCGCGATACCTGGTCGTACAGAAGATCGGAGTTGCAGCCGACGTGGCGGAGCAGCTCGATCCCCGCCGCGAGTTCCAGGGGTTGACCGCCGACGGAAACCGCTTCAGCGGGTAGCGGCTCGACGCTCCGAACAGGTCGAAAACCCACCCATTCTCCTGGTCGAGCGAAACTACAGTGCCTCGTGTGCGCGCGTTCTGGCTGATCTTCCTCGCCGGGCTGCTGCTTGCCTGTAGCGCCGGCACGGCGGGCGCCGACCCGAACGACCCGTACTGGCCCTCCGAATGGGGGCCGCGTCTGACACGGGCCTCGGACCTCTGGAACCTGACGACGGGGAATCCGAGCATCGTGATCGCAGTCGTCGACACCGGCCTCTCCCAGCCGCTCTTCAAACCCGCCGGCCAGTCAACGCCGGTGGCCGACCTGACGCAGGTCGTCGGCGGCTGGAACATCGTCGGCAACAACGCCGACACCACCGACACCTTCGGCCACGGCACCTGGATCTCGTCGATCATCGGCGCTCTCGGGAACAACGGTGTCGGGTTCGCCGGCTATTGCTGGCACTGCTCGATCATGCCGGTGCGGGTCGCGGCCGGGCGCGACGGAGCGCTGGCCGGGAACATCGCCGCGGGGATCCGCTGGGCAGTCGACCACGGAGCACGGATCGTGAACGTCAGCCTCGCAAGCAACCAGCCCGACGAGAACGAGCTCGGGGCCCTGGAGTACGCGCAGGAGCACGGCGTTCTGGTCGTCACCGCCGCCGGGAACGGCGGCAACACCGCCCCCCTCTACCCGGCCTGGTACGGAACGCTTTGGGACAACGTGCTCTCGGTGGCCGGCACCGACGAGAACGACCAGCTCTACGACTGGTCGACGCGAGGCTCCTGGGTCGACGTCGCCGCCCCCGGCTGCGAGGAGGTAATCGACCCGACATCCGGGCCCGAGTTGGGCTGCGGTTCGTCGTTCGGCCCGCCGGCGGTGTCCGGGATCGCCGGCCTCCTGCTCTCGCTCGACCCGGGCCTCACCGTCAACCAACTCGTGCAGGCACTCGAGGGAACCGCGCATCCGGTGACCGGTATCGCCGGCGGCGAGGTCGACGCCTGGGCGGCGGCCCACGCCCTCGGGCTCGCCCCTGAAACTCCGCCGGCGCCGCCCCCGGCCCCCACCCCGGTCGCAGCTCCGACGCCAAAAGTGAGCCCGTCGCCGCAGGTGCTCGTGACAACTGGAGCCGTGCGCCGGTCCGCAACCTTCGTCCTGCCGCTCGATCCCGGCGAGCTCCAGCTGCAGCTCCACGGCCCGGCGGCGACGGACTGCGCGATGAGCCTGCGCATCGCGGGCGAGATCTACACCGACATTCCGGGCGAGCGGACGCTCAGAACGCTGGGGGCGACGATCGCCAAGCGCGGCAAGTACCCCGTGAGCATCCGGTGCACCTCGGTGAACCGCAAGGACTACGAGCTCACGGCAACCGCCATCTTCTCGCGCTGACGGCCGAGAGCCCCACCTGAATCTGATTCGGCACAGCCGAACCAGATTCACGAGTTTCGCGCCTCGACCAGCCAACTCAGGAACCTGGTTCGCTCCGCGAATCAGGTTCCTACAGACCGACCGCTGAACCCCCTGAATCTGATTCGGCACAGCCGAACCAGATTCACGAGTTTCGCGCCTCGACCAGCCAACAGGTTCCAAATGCATGCGTCAGGTGAGCGGGCCGCGCAGCACGATCTCCTCGTAGAGCGGCCGGTACCCGAAACGGCGGTTCAGCGCGAGCATCGAGTCGAGGCGGGTCTCGTTCGCCGTTTGCAAGGTCTCGACACCGTGCTCCTTGGCCCAGGCGATCTGCGCTCGTTTGATCGCGCCGGCAACCCCGCGGCCGCGCGCGGGGCGCGCGACGGCGGTGAAGCCGTGCTTCCACTGCCCGTCGTCGAGCGCGAGGTAGCCGTACCCGAGGAGCTCTCCGTCCTCGAGCGCGATGAAGTAGGCGTCGGCCGGATGCGCGCCGAGGCCCCACTGGTACCACGCCTCGCCGATCACCGACTCGGAGCGGCCCGGCTGGTCGGCGTAGGCGACGCGGGCGAGCTCGAACAGCCGGTCGGCGAGATCGGGACGCTCCGCGAACGTGGTGAGGGCGAATCGCGGCTCGGACGGATCCGGCGCCGCTGCGACATCGAGCTCCGAGATCGCGTAGCGACGGACCTCCTCGTAACCGCGGTGCTCGAGGAACACGGCGACTGCGGGTGTCCTTGTCGTCGTCCACACCTCGAGCCCGGTCTTGCCGAGAGCGCGCGCCCCGGCCGAAGCCTCCCGGAGGCGCGCCTCGTCGAGCTCGTGGAACCAGACCTCCGCGAACGGCAGGTGCTCGAGCCCCGGGATGGGGATCACTCCCATGTCTCGACGGTAACCAATGAGGGCCACGGACGATCGTTAGCCTGGTTAACAACCCCTGGTAGCTTCCTAGGGTGACAAGGCGTTCTCCTTCGGTCAACCCTCCGGATCTCGGCTTCTGGCCCACGGCGAAGGGCCTCGCGAAGCTCTGGCGCGAGGAGAAGCGGCTCGTGGTCATCGGTCTGTCGTGCGCGTTCGCCTACTCGGTGCTCTCGATCGCGATCCCGATCGTCATCCGGCACGCGATCGACGGCTCGATCGCGCCGACGAACGGCCATTCCAAGCCGCTGTGGCCCTACCTCGTGATCGTCGTGGTGCTGGGGGCGCTCCGCTTCGGGCTCAACTTCACCCGCCGCTACGCGACGGCACGGACCGGCATCCGGGTCGAGGCGAGGATGCGCGAGCTGCTCTACCAGGCCTACCTGCGGTATCCGCGCGCGTTCTACGACCAGCATGCAACCGGCCAGGTCGTCTCGCGCGCGACCAACGACCTCTACCCCATTCGGTACTTCATCGGCTGGGGCATGACGCAGGGCATCCAGTCGGTGATGATGATCATCGGGATCGCGGCCGTGCTGTTCTTCGTCAACGTCAAGCTGGCGGCGGTCGCGCTGATCGCGATGCCGGCGGTGTTCGTGCTCGCCTTCACGTTCGCTCGCAAGGTGATGCCGATCTCGCGCGAGGTGCAGCAGCTGAAGGCCGATGTCACCGAGGCTGCGGACGAGGCCGTGGTCGGGATCGAGATGGTGCAGGCGTTCGGCCGCGAGGACGACGTGCAGGCGCGCTTCGCCGGAAAGGCCGAGCTCGTCCGCGACGGCGTGCTGCGCCAGGCTCGAGTCGAGGCGGCGTTCCTGCCGGGCCTGTTGTTCCTCCCGACCGTCTCGATCGCCGCAGTGGTGCTCGTCGGAGGCCGCGACGTGATCGGCGGCACGCTGACCTACGGCGAGTTCTTTCTCTTCTACCAACTGCTCCTGCAGCTCGTCTGGCCGCTCGAGGCCCTCGGGTGGATCCTCTCTCTTGCCCAGCGCGCGACCGCGTCGGCTTCGCGCAGCTTCGCCTGGCTGCAGGGAATCGAGACGATTCCGGAGCCGGCCTACCCGACGGCACTGCCGGCCGGAGAACTGGCGGTGCGGTTCGAGGGCGTCCACTTCTCGTACGGCACCGGCTCGGAGGTTCTGTCCGGTGTCGACCTCGAGATCGCGCCCGGCGAGGTGATCGCCGTCTGTGGGCCGACAGGAGCCGGCAAGACCTCGCTCCTCAATCTGCTGCCGCGGTTCTACGACCCCACGGACGGACGCGTCCTGGTCGGCGGCGTCGACGTGCGCGACGTGCCGGTCTCAGAGCTGCGCGACGCGGTCGCGATCGTCACCCAGAAACCCGTCCTGTTCTCGATCCCACTGCGCGACAATCTGACAGCCGCCCGGCCCGACGCCCCGTGGGACGAGGTCGTCGCCGCTGCCGAGGCCGCAGGCGTCGCCCACTTCGCGGCCGACCTGCCGGACGGATACGACACGCTGATCGGCGAGCGCGGCGTCAATCTCTCCGGCGGCCAGCGTCAGCGCGTTGCGCTCGCGCGCGCACTGGTCGCGGGGGCACGCGTCGTCGTGCTCGACGACCCCATGTCGGCGGTCGACACCCAAACCGAGCGCCACCTCGTCGAGAACCTCCGCCCCGCGCTGGCAGGACGCACGGTGCTCATCGCGACCCAACGCCTCTCGACCGTCGAGGTCGCCGATCGCGCGGTCGTGGTCGACGAGGGCGTGATCGTCGAGGCAGGCACGCCCACGGAACTGCTCGCCCGTCGCGGTGTCTTCTGGTCGCTGTTCGGGGAGGAGATCAGTGCGGCTGCATAGGCGGAGAATCGACCAGTCGCTCGGGAACCCCGAGGTGCCGGCGAGGCATGCGCCGAAACGGCGCATCGGGCTGACGCGCCTGACGCGCTACCTCTCCGGACGCTGGCTTCGGGTCGGCCTGCTGTCCGTCGTCGGCGTCTGCTCCGCGGCTGCACCCGTGGCTGCTCTGCTCGTCGTGCAGGACGCGATCAACAACGGCATGCAGGCGCACGACGAGACACGCCTCACGCGCGACGTCATCGTCTACCTCGTCATCAACGCCCTCGCCTGGATCCTGCAGACGACTCTCGTCCGCGGGCTCGCCCGCGTCGGCCAGGACGTCGTGCTCGGGCTCCGCGAGGACCTCTTCGACCACCTGACCACGCTGTCGCTGAAGTACTTCTCACAGCAGAAGGCCGGCTGGATCATCGCCCGGATCACCTCGGACGTGGACGCGCTCTCGGATGTCCTCTCCCAGGGGCTGACGACGCTCGTCGTCAACACGCTCACCCTGATCGCAGCGGTGATCGGGCTCTTCGTGCTCGACTGGCGCCTCGGGCTCGTCGCACTCGTCATCTTGCCGCCGACGCTCATCCTCACGAGGTGGTTCCAGGTGCGCTCGCACGCAGCGTTCCTGCGCGTGCGCGAGACGATTGCGTCGATGACCGCGCAGATCGCGGAGTCGGTCTCGGGGATGGCCGTGATCCAGGCGTACAACCGGGAGGTCGCGTTTCTCGGAGAGTTCGACGCAGGAAACGACGCGAACCGGCGCACGAACACGCACGCTCAGTACCTGAACTCCCTCTTCTTCCCAGGGATCGAGTTCCTCGGGATCGTCGCCATGACGGCCGTGCTCTGGGTGGGCGGGCAGATGATCGGCAGCGGGTCGCTCGCGATCGGCACGCTCGTCGCAGCCGTCTTCATGCTCAACCTCGTGTTCCAGCCGCTGCAGGAACTGTCCGACCTGTACGGCCAGGTGCAGTCGGCCGGCGCCGCGATGGAGAAGATCACGACGGTGCTCGACACAGAAGCGGAGATCACCGACGAGCCCGGCTCGCATCGCGCGGATCGCATCGAGGGCGATCTGCACATCGATCGCGTCACCTTCGCCTACGGCAAGGAGCCGGTGCTCCACGGAATCGACATCCACGTTCCGGCGGGCGGGTGCCTCGCCCTCGTCGGGGAGTCGGGCGGCGGCAAGTCGACGACCGCGAAGCTCGTCGGCCGCTTCTACGACCCCGACGACGGCGCGATCCGGGTGGACGGCCACGACCTGAGGACGCTGCAGCTGCGCTCGTACCGTCGCCAACTCGGGGTCGTTCTGCAAGACCCGTTCCTGTTTGCAGGGACGATCGCCGACAACATCCGCTTCGCGCGACCCGAGGCGACGGACGAGATGGTGGCCGACGTCGCACAGGCGGTCGGCGTCGACCGGATCGGCCGCCGCTTCGACGCCGGGCTCGCACACACGGTCCGTGAGGGCGGAGCCGGCCTGTCAGCGGGCGAACGCCAGCTGATCTCCATCGCACGCGCGCTCCTCGCCGATCCGCGCATTCTCATCCTCGACGAGGCGACCTCGAACATCGACCGCCCGACGGAGATTCTCATCGAGCGTGCGCTCGACCGGCTGCTCCGCGGCCGCACATCGATCATCATCGCCCACCGCCTGGCGACGGTCCGGCGCGCCGACGAGATCCTGGTCATGGAGCACGGCCGCGTCTCGCAGCGTGGACGGTTCGACGAGCTGCTCCAGGCAGACGGGCCGTTCAGGCGGCTCGCGAGGGAGCTCGAGGGCGCGGAGGGTCAGCTACAGGATGCTTCGGGCTCAGACTTGCACTCCGCCCCGGTGACGGGCAGCCGAGCGAGCAACTCGGCGAGGGTTGCAAGCTCCGAACCGGAGTAGCGGCCGACGAAGAGCTCGTCGATGCCACGCAGATGCGTGACGGCGGCGCGCCTCAACTTCAGCGTCCCGGCCTCGGTCAGCTTCGCGTACGAGACGCGCGCGTCGGAAGCGCAGGTCTCCTTCGTGACGAAGCCCGAGGACTCGAGTCCTTCGAGCAGGCGTGTGATGCCCGACGCCGTGAGCAGGATCCGTTCGGCGAGGTCGACCCGCCGCAGCATCCCACCGTCGGCGTGCGAGAGGTGCAGGAGCACCTCGTAGTCGTTCAGCGTCAATCCGTGCTCGCGTTGCAGCTGCGCGGACAGCTCCCGCGTGATCGCCGCATGCGAACGGAGAAACGAGACCCAGGCCTCGAGCTGTTGTGGTGGGGAGATCGGCTGCACGCTCATAGTCATTGCGCCCTCAAGTATAGCGGCTCCGAGGTCGAGCCGGGGCCGCCGAGAGACACTCTCGTATTTGCCGCCGGGACACAAGGGCCGGCTGGTCTTGGCTGCCCGTACTCGATTGTTCTTATTTGACGAATCAGATTCACTTATGTTATTTGTTCAGCATGCCTATGAACAAGCGCAAGAACCTCACGTTGATCCTGGCCGCCGCCGCGGCGGCGCTCGCGGCCGCCGCCGGTGCGACGGCGTCGTCCAAGGGGACGTCGCTCTCGCTCGTCGCCTACTCCACCCCCAAGCCTGTGATGGCGAAGCTCATCCAGGCCTGGCAGAAGACACCGGACGGCTCCGGCGTGTCGTTCAGCCAGTCCTACGGTCCGTCGACGAACCAGGCCAAGTCCGTCGCCGCAGGCCTGCCCGCCGACATCGTCTTTCTCTCGACGGGCGACGACGTCAACCTGCTCGTCGACGCCGGCCTCGTCAACTCGAACTGGAATCGCCAGAGCTACGACGGGATCGCGGCCAACACCGTGGTCGTCTTCGCCGTGCGTGACGGCAACCCGAAGCACATCAAGGGCTGGGCCGACCTCGTGAAGCCCGGCGTTCAGGTCGTGACACCGAACCCGTTCAGCTCCGGCTCGGCGAAGTGGAACATCCTCGCCGCGTACGGCGCGGAGCGGCGGCTCGGCAAGACCGACAAGCAGGCGACCGCATACGTGCAGAAGCTCTTCTCGCATGTCGTGTCGCAGGACTCGTCGGGCTCGAACGCCACCAACACCTTCCTCTCCGGCAAGGGCGATGTGTTGATCACCTACGAGAGCGAGGCGATCAACGCCAACCTGCAGGGCAAGAACATCCAGTACGTCATCCCGCGGCAGACGATGCTCATTCAACTGCCGATCGCTGTGCTGAAGGGCAGCAAGAACACCGACACCGCGAACAAGTTCATCCGCTACGTCAAGTCTCAGCCGGCTCAGGAGACGCTTGTCCAGTACGGGTTCCGTCCGGTGAACCCGGTCGTTGCGAAGGAAGCGGCGACGCTGAAGAAGTTCCCGGCGCGGCCCGGCATCTTCAAGATCGACGACAAGTACATCGGGGGCTGGCGCAACGCCGACAAGGTGTGGTTCGCCTCAGGCAACGGCCGGATGGTCAAGATCGAACAGGCAGTCGGAGGACCAAGCGCTGGCTAGCGTGACTCACCGAGCCCCCGCAATGGGGCAGCTGATCAGCAGCGAGACGAGGGAGAGGGCCGGAACGGCCCTCTCCCTCGGTTTCATCACCGTTTTTCTCACCGTGATCGTCGGGCTGCCGATCGCGGCGCTCGTCTGGTCTTCGCGGGCAGACGGCTCGTCCGGCTTCTGGGCGGCGATCAGCGCGCCCGAGGCCGTTGCGGCTCTGAAGCTGACGCTGGTCGTCTCGGCACTCGTCGCCCTGACGAATGCGGTCGCCGGAACGCTGATCGCGTGGGTCCTCGTGCGCGACGACTTCCGAGGCAAGTCGTTCGTCAACGCGATCATCGACCTGCCGTTCGCGCTGCCGACGATCGTCGCGGGCCTCCTCGTCCTCGCTCTCTACGGACCACACTCGCCGGTCGGCATCCATGCGGCATATACGCGTTACGCGATCTACCTCGTGCTGCTCTTCGTGACCCTCCCCTTCGTCGTGCGAACGGTGCAGCCCGTGCTCCTCGAGCTCGACACGCAGATGGAAGAGGCCGCTCGATCGCTCGGCGCTCACGAGCTCACGATCTTCAGAAGGATCGTGCTGCCGACGATCCTCCCGGGGATCCTCTCGGGCGTGGCGATGGCGTTTGCGCGTGCGATCGGCGAGATCGGCGCGGTCGTGATCCTCTCGGGGAACCTGCCGTTCAAGACCGAGGTGGCGTCGGTCTACGTCTTCAACCTGAGCCAGAGCGGGGCCGGAAGCCAGGCAGCAGCCGTCGCCGTCGTCCTGCTCGCGATCTCGTTCGCGATGCTGCTCGCGATCGGCGGCATCCGCCGGCTCGCGACGAGGTACGAACGTGCGTAGGCTCGACGGAGCACGCCAGGAGCGGAGGCGCCGGCTCGGCCGGCGCAGGAGCGGGAAGCGTGCGTAGGCTCGACGGAGCACGCCAGGAGCGGAGGCGCCGGCTCGGCCGGCGCAGGAGCGGGAAGCGTGCGTAGGCTCGACGGAGCACGCCAGGAGCGGAGGCGCCGGCTCGGCCGGCGCAGGAGCGGGAAGCGTGCGTAGATACGCAGTCCGGTTCGCGGCCCTGGGGTATCTGCTGGTCGTGCTGCTGGGGCCGCTGTCGATGCTCTTCTGGCGCGTGTACGTCGAGGGGATCGGCAAGGCCTGGAGCGCGCTCAAGGACCCGGACACGTTGCACGCGTTCCGGATCACGCTCGAGCTCACGGCCATCACCGTCCCGCTCAACACCGTCTTCGGCATCGTCTGTGCGCTCGCGATCGTCCGCCGCCGTTTCCCGGGCAAGGGGCTCCTGAACGCGTTCGTCGACCTGCCGCTCGCGCTCTCGCCGGTGGTCGTCGGCCTGTCGCTCTATCTGCTCTACGGCCGGACCGGCTGGTTCGGCCCCTGGTTCACCGACCACGGGATCCAGGTGCTGTTCGCGCTGCCCGCGATGATCCTCGCCACCATCTTCGTGTCGGTGCCGTTCGTCACACGCGAGGTCGTGCCGACGCTCCGGGAGATCGGCATGGAGCAGGAGCAGGCGGCGCACACGCTGGGAGCATCCGGCTGGCAGACGTTCTGGCGCATCACCCTGCCGTCCATTCGCTGGGCCGTCATCTACGGCGTCGTCGTGACGACCGCGCGCTGCCTCGGAGAGTACGGCGCGGTCGCAATCGTCTCCGGCAGCATTCAGGGCAAGACCGAAACCGCGACTTTGCGAGTCCAGGAGGAGTACGAGAACCTCAACATCGCCGGGTCGTACGGCATCTCGCTCGTGCTCGCCGCGCTCGCCGTCGTCGTTCTCGTCATCATGACGAGGCTCAGGCCAAAGGAAGGAGTCAGCTGATGTCGATCCAGGTGCGGCACGTGTCGAAGCACTTCGGGAACTTCCATGCGCTCGACGACGTGTCGATCGATGTCGACGGAGGCTCCCTCACCGCGCTCCTCGGCCCGAGCGGTTCGGGCAAGTCGACCCTGCTGAGGATCATCGCCGGTCTCGAGCAGCCCGACGAGGGCGAGATCCTCCTCGCGGGCGAGGACGCCACCGACTCGCCGCCCCAGAAGCGAGGCGTCGGCTTCGTCTTCCAGCACTACGCGGCCTTCAAGCACATGACGGTGCGCGACAACATCGCGTTCGGGCTGAAGATCCGCAAGCGCCCGGCCGCCGAGACGAAGGCTCGCGTCGACGAGCTGATCGACCTCGTGCAACTGCAGGGCTTCGGCGACCGCTACCCGGCCCAGCTCTCGGGCGGCCAGCGGCAGCGCATGGCGCTTGCGCGCGCCCTCGCGCCCGAGCCCGAGGTGCTCCTCCTCGACGAGCCGTTCGGGGCGCTCGACGCGCGTGTCCGCGCCGAGCTGCGCGTCTGGCTGCGGCGCTTGCACGAAGAGACACACACGACGACCGTGTTCGTCACCCACGACCAGGAAGAGGCGATGGAGGTCGCCGACCGGATCGTCGTCATGAACAAGGGGCGCGTGGAGCAGGTGGCCGGACCGCGCGAGCTCTACGACCAGCCTGCGAACGCGTTCGTGATGTCGTTCGTCGGCCAGGCGAACCGCTTCGGGGACGCCTGGGTGCGGCCTCACGATCTCGAGATCGTGCTCGTACCGAACGGCTCGACACGTGAGGCGCAGGTGGAGCGGGTCGTCCATCTCGGTTTCGAGGTGCGCTGCGAGCTCGTGCGCGACGACGGCGAGGAGTTCTCGGTGCAGCTGACCCGCGAGCAGGCGGAGACGCTCGAGCTCGAGCGCGGCCAGATCGTCTACGCCCGCCCGGTCAAGCAGACCGTCTTCACGTCGTAGGCCGCGCTCTGAACCTGATTCGGCGCAGCCGAACCAGGTTCACGAGTTTCGCACCGAGACCAGCAACTCGGGAATCTGGTTCGCTTCGCGAATCAGATCCGACAGCGCCGGCGCCAGTGCGGCGCCCAGGCGTCCGGGTCGGCGGCGAGGGCCCGGACGCTCTCCGGCAGCTCACCTCGGGCGAGGTCGGCAAGCGTCACGTTCTCCAGCACGCCGCGCAACGACGCGCGAACGGCGACCCAGACGTCCCGCAGCTTCTCCGCGCTGCCCTGGTAGGCGACCTGCTCCGAACGGACGCCCCGGACGTTCGCGAGCGGGCCGTCCACGGCACGGATGATGTCAGCGAGGCTCACCTCCGCTGCCGGCCGGGCCAGCCAGTAGCCGCCGTCCGCCCCTCGCCGGCTCGAGACGATCCCGGCATTCCGGAGGTCGGAGAGGATGTTCTCGAGGAAGTTCGACGGGATCTCCTGCGCCTGCGCGAGCCGCTCGCCCTTCACCGGCCCCTCGCCGGCGGCGGCCAGTTCGACCGCTGCCCGGATTGCATAGTCGGATTTCGCCGAGACCCTCACGCGAGCATTCTGCTTCGGTCTACGCGAACTTGTCGAGCAGGATGCGGATCTCGCAGAGCTCGCGGAAGCCGAGCCGGGCGAGGATCGGCCGCGACAGCGGGCTCGCCTGCGTCACGAGCACGGGCGTTCCGCGGGCGACCGCGTCCTGCCAGCGAGCGGCCACAAGCGCCCGATAAGCGCCGCGTCCACGCGCCTCGGGGAGCGTCGAGCCGCCGAACAGGGACACGGCGCGCTTACCGAACGAGGCAGACGCTCGCGCCACAGGACTGCCATCGACGAAGGCCAGGTACACGACGTTGTCCGCGTCGTCGCTCGGAGGCGGCGGCTTGGTTGGAACAGGCCCGCCGAATGCGACGGCGGCGATTCTCGCCGACGCAAGGCGTTCGTCCGGCGTCCGAGCGCGCCGAACCTCGATGTCGGCCGGCGATGCCGCAGGAGGCCCGGTGAGCACCATCCCAACGGCGAGCGGCGTGGGCTCGTCGTCGACAAGGCCGATTGCCAGCAGGCGTTCGGTGAGATCGCCGGGGGTCGCGTGGGTGCCGATCTCCCAGGTGAGCCCCGTGCGGCCGCGCCGACGGAGAACATCGTGGAGCTCCGCACGGACGTCCTCCACCTCGCCCGCCCGAAGGCGGAAGCGCTGCGCGACATTCCATCCGGGCTCGTCGCCTGCCCCCATCCAGAGGACGTAGCGGTCGTTCACGATGCGCACGTCGGTGGGACCGAGTGGCGTGTACGTGTTGGCGTTCTCGGCGAGCTCGATGAGCTGTTCCTCGTTCATCAGTAGCCGAGCTGCTTGGCCCACGCCTTGCGGTAGATGGTCTTCAGCCGCTCGACGCGCTTGACATAGGCGCGCGTCTCCGCGAACTGGATTGGCTCTCCGTTCGCGCGCCACCTGTCCACGTTCCCCTGACCCGCGTTGTATGCCGCGAGCACGAGCTCCTCGCTGTTGTACTTTTCGAAGAGGTTCTTCAAATACCACGCGCCGTAGCGGATGTTGATCTCCGGGTTGTAGAGGTCGTCGGTGTGAAACGCGCTTCCGTGGGTGCGAATCGCGATCCCACGCGCGGTCGACGGAGTGATCTGCATCAGTCCGATCGCGCCCGAGGACGACTTTGCATCGCTCCGGAACTTCGACTCCTGGTAGATGACCGCCGCGACGAGAGCCGGGTCGAGGTCATGCTCGCGCGCATGGACGCGGACGTACTCCGAGTACCGCAGGGGATAGCGGAGCCGCTGGTACCACGGCGGGCTGGTCCTGTTCACATAGGCGAAGGCGCCGACCGCGACGGCCGCGATCACGAGGACCCAGACGAGCCGCCTCACGGGGCGAGCTCGTGCATCACGGACGCCACGAACGCGTCCAACTCCTCGAGCGAACCGGTGTTCTTGAAAGCGAAGTCCGCGCGCTTCACCTTCTCGGCGTCCGGAATCAGCCGGGCTTCCCGGTTCTCGGTCGCGACGACCGAGCGGGCCCTGCGGAGCTTCTCCGGTGCAGTGATGACGACGACCTTGTCGAAACGTGAATCGCCTCCGGTCTCGTAGAGGAGCGGCACCTCCGTCACGGAGACAGCGGGCGCCTGCGGCAGCTGAGCGAGCTGTTCGCGCCACTGCAGATACTCCAGCGAGACCAGGGGGTGCAGGAGCTCCTCGAGCCAGGCGAGCGCGGTGCGGTCGTTGAAGACGACTGTCCCAAGAGCACCGCGGTCGATTTCGCCGTCGGGCGCCACCACGCCGTTCCCCATGTGCTCGACAACCGCTTGCCGCACGTCTTCGCGGCGCAGGAGATGGTGCACGATCTCGTCGCTCGAGACTGTCGCGGCGCCGTGACGGGCGAACGCCTGCAGCGCCTCGCTCTTACCGGCCCCGATGCCGCCGGTGATCGCGACGGCTACCGGTTTGGTCACTCCTCGGTGCTGGACGCTTCTGGCTCGCCGGCGGGCTCGACGGCGTCGGTCGTCTCGGCGGCCTCGGCCGTCGCGACCTCTGCGGCCTCGTCGGCCGGGGCTTCCTCGGCTTCGGCGGCCGGAAGCTCGTCTGGAGCCTCTTCCTCGGTCGACTCGGCTTCGTCTTCCTCCTCGACCTCGGATTCTTCCGCGGACTCGGACTCCGGTGCGTCCACCAGCTCGAGCGGCGGCGCCTCGTCGGCGAAGACGTCCTCCGACAGATCGATCGCCGGCCGGGTGTGCACGGACTCCGCTCCGTCCGCGCGCGGCTGGACGGGATCGGTGTCCTCGACCCGCTTGAGCGAGAGCGAGAGGCGGCGGCGCTCGCCGTCGACCTCGATGATCTTCACGTTGACCGGCTGGCCTTGCGAGACGACCTCGCGCGGGTTCTCGACGTGATGCTGCGCGAGCTCCGAGATGTGCACGAGCCCTTCGACGCCGGGAAGGATCTCGACGAAGGCTCCGAACGTGACGACCTTGGTCACGCGCCCCTCGACGACGTCGTTCTCGTGGTAGCTCTCCATCACCTGCTGCCACGGATCGCTCTGGGTCTGCTTGAGACCGAGTGAGATGCGCTGGCGATCGCGGTCGATGTCGAGAACCTTGACCTCCACCGTCTGGCCGATGTCGAGCACCTCGGACGGATGGTTGACATGCGACCACGAGAGCTCGGAGATGTGGATGAGGCCGTCCATCCCGTCGAGATCGACGAACGCACCGAAGTCGACGATGTTGGAGATCTGGCCCTCGACGACGTCGCCCGGCTGAAGCTTGTCGAGGATCTGCTGCCGCTGCTCCTTGCGCTCTTCCTCGAGCACGGCGCGGCGCGACAGAACGACGTTGTTCCGCGAACGGTTGAGCTCGATCACCTTCGCGCGCAGCTCCTGGCCCATGAACTCGTCGAGGTCCTGCACGCGGCGGATGTCGACGAGCGACGCGGGCAGGAAGCCGCGAACGCCGAGGTCGAGAATGAGACCGCCCTTGACGACCTCGATCACGCGGCCGTTGACCGGATCTCCGGACTCGGCGGCCTGCTCGATCGCCTTCCACGCGAGCTCGAACCGTGCGCGCTTCTTCGAGAGGATCAGACGCCCCTCGGCATCCTCCTTCGTGAGCACGAGCGCGTCGATCTCGTCGCCGAGCGTGACCTCGTCGGCGGGGTTGACCGAGCGGCGAATCGAGAGCTCGGAGACGGGAATGACGCCCTCCGACTTGTAGCCGATGTCGACGAGAACCTCGTCCTTGTCGACCCTGACGACCGTCCCGTGGACGACCTGCCCCTCGTTGATCTCGGGGAAGGTGGAGTCGTAGTCGGGGATCAGCTCGCCGTCCGGGCCTTCGACCCAGACACCGGGTTCAAGCTGCATGAGATCGTTGGAAGCCAAAGCGGCCGCGAAGTATAGCCACGTTGGGATTACGCACCGCCAGCCTGCGCGGATTGGCGGCTCAGGGGAAGTGCAGGCCGCCGCGGTCGTCGATGCTCGCGCCGTTCGCGAAGGCCACGTCCCAGATGTTCCCCTCGGGATCCCGCCAGCTGAAGCCCCCACCCCACGCGGCCTCCTCCGGCTCGCCGAGCAGCTCGACGCCGTCGATCCCGCTGAGCGCCTCGTAGACCATCTCCACCTCGTCGAGGGACTCGAGGTTGACCGAGATCGTGATCCCGCGGAAGCCGTCGGCCGGCGGGCCGAAGACGGGCTCGTAGTGGGTCGCCGCGTAGCAGGCGATCACGACGCCGTTCGTGCACTGAAACGTCCGGTGGTGCTCGTCGCTCTCGGGCGTCTCGGGCCAGCCGAGGTCGCGCAGGAGCTGCGCCATCCGCTCGACGTCCCGGCACGCGAGCGTGACCAGGCCGACGCGCGCGGGGAGGTTCACGATTTGGCTTCTGCCCAGTTGTCGCCGACGCCGACGTCGACCGCGAGCGGTGGGTCGAGGTCGTAGGCGCCGCACATCTCGGCGCGCACGAGCTCACGGACCGTCGACACTTCCGGCTCCGGGACTTCGAGCAGGAGCTCGTCGTGCACCTGCAGCACGAGGCGCGCACCTCGTCCTTCCTCGCGCAACCGGGCTGCGATGCGAATCATCGCGACCTTGATGATGTCCGCGTTCGAGCCCTGCATGACGAAGTTGACGGCGATCCGCTCGCCGAACCCGCGCGTCTGCCGGTTCGACGCGCGGATCTCGGGCACGGGCCGGCGGCGGCCGAGCAGCGACGTGACGTAGCCGTCGGCCGCCGCCTGCTCGATCGTCCGCGCGATGAAGTCCTGGACGTGCGGGAAACGGGCGAGGTATGCGTCGATGTAGCGCTGCGCCTCGTCACGGGGGATCTCGAGATTCTCGGAGAGGCCGTAGGCGGAGATGCCGTAGACGATCCCGAAGTTGATCATCTTCGCGATCGAGCGCTGGGCGGAGGTCAGCTTCGCCGGTTCGACGCCGAGCACCTCGGCTGCGGTCGCCGTGTGGATGTCCTCACCGCGCTCGAACGCCTCGCGCAGCTTCGGTTCACCAGAGACGTGAGCGAGGATGCGCAGCTCGATCTGCGAGTAGTCGGCACTCAGTAGCCGGTGACCCTCCTCGGCGATGAACGCGCTGCGGATCTCACGCCCGAGCTCGGTACGCACGGGGATCGCCTGCAGGTTCGGGTCGGAGGTCGAGAGGCGCCCGGTCGCGGCGACCGTCTGATTGAAGGTCGTGTGGAGGCGCGCGTCGGAGTCCGAGATCAGCGACGGCAGCGGACCGAGGTAGGTGTTGAGGAGCTTCGAGAGCTCGCGCCACTCCTCGATGACCTCGATGACCGCGTGCTCGTGCCGGATCGAGCGAAGCACCTTCGCATCGGTGGAGTAGCCGGTCTTGCCCTTGCGTCCAGCGGTCAGACCGAGCTTCTCGAAGAGGATCCTCCCGACCTGCTGCGTGGAGCCGAGCATGAACTCCTCGCCCGCCAGGTCGTAGGCCTGCGACTCGAGCTCCTCGACGCGATCGGCGAGCCGCGCGGTGATCTCGCCCATCCGATAGGTGTCGATCTTGACACCGGCGTCCTCCATCGCTGCCAGCACGCCGGTGAGCGGCAGCTCGACGGCGCGGTAGAGGTCGGTGACGCCACGCTCCTCGAGGCGCTCCAGCAGCGGAGCGATCAGCCGGCGGGGCGTTTCCGCCCGCCGCACGAGCGCTGTCGTCTCCTCCTCGGCCTCGGGCTTCGGCACGAGCTCGACGCCGTACTCGGCGGCGAGATCGTCCAGCTCGTAGCCGGCGCGACCGGGATCGATCAGATACGCGGCGAGCAGCGTGTCCTCCCTGGCGTCGACTCGCAATGCCTTCGCGTCGTGCACGATCAATTGCGCTTCGCGCAGTTGATCCAGGGGCCGCGGTCCAACGATCACGTCGTCGCCAGTCGCCACCGCGCCGCGGTCGCCGATCGCGCCGTAGCCGACGACGCCGCGGAAGTCGAGCTGACCCTCGCGCCACTGCACTTCGACGCCGGTCACCTGCATGGGAGCGCTCGGCACCGCCGCGTCGAGCTCGTCGATGCGGTTCAGGAGATTGCGGAACTCGAAGCGCCGGAAGATCTCCTTCAGCTGCGCGCGATCGGGTGGGTCGAGGACGAGCTGAGCCGGATCGCAGTCGATGTCGAGGTCGCGGCGCATGGTCGCGAGCTCCTTCGACGTGCGCGCGAGGTCGGCGTTCTCGGTGATGTTGCGGGCGCGAGCCGGAGAAAGCTCCGGGGCGTGCTCGATCACCGACTCGAGTGATCCGTATTGCGCGATCAGCTGGCCGGCGGTCTTGTCGCCGATCCCGGGGACGCCGGGGATGTTGTCGGACGTGTCTCCCTTGAGCCCGATGAAGTCCGGCACCTGCTCGGGGGTCACGCCGTAGCGCGCCTCGACCCGCTCCGGCGTGTAGACGTTGACGTCCGCAACGCCGCGCGGGGTCATCATCAGGCAGATGTTGTCGCTGCAGAGCTGAAACGCATCGCGGTCGGTCGAGACGACACACGTCTTGATCCCGGCCGCGTCGGCGCGGGTGGCGAGCGTCGCGATCACGTCGTCCGCCTCCCAGCCCTCGAACTCCAGGTTGCGGTAACCGAATGCCTCGACGATCGGCCTGAAGTGCGGGAACTGCTCCCGCAGCAGATCGGGCATCGGCTTCCTGCCCTGCTTGTACACCACGTCTGCCGCTTCGGCCGTCGCCGTCCTGTGCACCGGGCGCGAGTCCCAAGCCACCGCAACACCTTTCGGACGGTAGTCGGCGAGCAGCTTGAACAGCATGTTGGTGAAGCCGAGCAGAGCGCCGGTCGGCTGGCCGTCGGTCGTGGCGAGCTCTTCGGGCAGCGCGAAGAACGCGCGGTAGGCGAGATTGTTGCCGTCGACGATGAACAGCTCGGAGTCGCGCGCAGGCGCGTCGTCCAGCTCCAACTCGGCTCCGGTCAGCGTTTTCGGCACAGGGCAAAGGTATCGTCCTGGCGCGATGGCGACCCTCGAGATTCACCCACTTTCCGGCCTTCGCGACGAGGCCGCGAACCTGCTCGACGAGCGGTACGCACGCCAACGCGCCGCCCAGCCCCTCCTGCCGGACGTCGTCGACTTCGAGGCGCAGTTGCCGGAGGAGGGGCACGTCGCTACCCGCGGCGGCGAGGTCGTCGCCTATCTCGCCGGCGCTGTCGACGAGCAGAGCGGGATGGCGCGTTGGCTCTTCGCGAGCCACGCTGCGCGTGAGCCGGAGGCGCTGCGCGACCTGTTCGCGTTCCAGTCGCAGGAGCTCGGTGTCTCGCGCTTCATGCTCACCGTTCCGGCCACCGATCCGGCGCTGATCGACGTGTGGTTCCGCCTCGCGTTCGGCTGCCAGGCGGTGTGGGCGGTGCGGGAGATCGAGCCGGCCGAGCCCGTCGACTTCGGCGGGTCGATCCGTCGGGCGACGCCCGACGACCTGGAGGCGATCGTCGATTTCGACCAGCTCCTCTACGACCACCAGGTGACCGCGCCGAGCTTCTCGGAGTTCACCGCACCGCCGCGCGACGAGCTGCGCGCCGAAGCGAGCGAGATCTGGGACGACGACACCTACATCCCGTTCCTCGCAGAGGTCGAGGGCCGAGCCGTCGGCATGCTCGGCCTCTATCGCAGGCCGGAGGGCGACCTGCGAGTGCCCGCCTCCAACATCGACCTCGCGTTCGCCGTGACGCGCGACGAGGTACGGGGCAGCGGCGCAGGGGTCGCTCTCACGGCGTTCGCCCTCCGGTGGGCGCGCGAGCAGGGCTTTCGCTCGATGACGGTCGACTGGCGTTCCGTCAACCTCCTGTCCTCGCGCTTCTGGCCGCGCCGCGGTTTCCGGCCGCAGTACCTCCGCCTCTACCGCAGGGTCCCCTAGGGCTCCATGCCGTCCGCCTCCGCCATCGCACTCTTCTGTCTCGCGTCGCTCGCGCTGGCCGTCGTGCCGGGGCCTGCGGTCACGTACATCGTGACTCAGAGCATCGACAAGGGCCGCCGGGCAGGCCTCGTTTCGGCGCTCGGCGTCGCGAGCGGCGGGCTCGTTCACGTCGGCGCCGCGACGGTCGGGCTCTCTGCCCTGGTCGCCTCCTCGGCGACCGCGTTCACGACGGTCAAGCTCGTGGGCGCCGTCTATCTGATCGTGATCGGCATCCGGCGCATCCTCAGCAGTGAGGAGGACACGGAGGTACAGGCCGTGCCAACGCGGCATCGGCGCCTCTACGTGCAGGGAGCTGTCGTGAACGTGCTCAACCCGAAGACGGCGCTGTTCTTCCTCGCCTTCCTGCCGCAGTTCGTCGACGCGAGCCGCGGTTCGGTTCCCGAGCAGGTCGCGCTCCTCGGTGTGCTGTTCGTGGTGATCGCGTTCACATCGGATGCGATGTATGCGCTGCTCGCCGACCTGCTGGCCGGCAAGCTCCGGCGCAGCGGCACCGGCGCGAAGGTCCGGCGCTGGGTCTCCGGCGGCATCTTCATCGCGCTCGGCGTGACCGCAGCGACCGCCCGCCGGGTTTCGTGACCCGGATTCCTCTCCTGAACGACGCGCGCCTCGTCATCGCAGACACCGACGAAGGCGACCTCGTACTGCGCCCGCCTCGACAGCGCGAATCGCTCGAGGACGTCGGCCGGGCGGTGCTCGACGCATTCGCCTTTCCGCTCGCCGGCGAACCGCTCGCAAAGCTCGTTCGCCCCGGCGGCACCGCAACGATCGTGATCGAGCAGCCGTCTCTGCCGATCCCCTCGGTCAGCTCCGGGCCGCGACATGTCGCGACCGCGACCGTGGCAGACGAGCTCGTGCGGCTCGGCGTCAAGCAGATCACGATTCTCGTCGCAGGCGGCCTCTCGCGCCGGACGACGCCGCGGGAGATCGGCGTGCTGGTCCCACCGGACTTCCGCCGCCGGTTCAAGGGACGGGTGAGCGTCCACGATGCCGAGGCGGCCGACCTCGTCGACCTGGGTCGTTCGGGCAACGTCGACCTCCGCGTCAACCCCGCACTCGTCGAGACCGACCTGGTCGTCACCGTCACCGCCGCGGAAACAGTCCTCCACGGCGGACCTGCAGCGTTGCTCGCGGCCAGCGGCCGCGAGTCGCTGCGCGCTGCCGGAGCGCTGTCCCTGCTCGAGACGAGCTCGTCGCAGGGGTGGAAGCTGGCCGTCGAGATCGAGCGCCGGTTGAGCGAGCGGGTGCCGGTCACCGGCGTCTCGCTCGCCCTGAACGCGCCACGACTCGGCGGGCCGTTCGCCGGGTATCCGCATGATCAGGAGGCGATCGACCGCGTGACCGGCTCGCGGGTTCGCCGGTTGTTCCAGTTCGCGCCGGGCCGTGTCCGGCAGCGGGTCCTCGAGCGTCTGCCCCGCGAGCAGACGGCAGCGGCCGTGTACGCCGGCACACCCTCGGTGGCGCACACCGAGGCGCTTCTGCGGGCGACAGTCCTGAAAGGGGTTTCTCTGGCGGAGCCGCTGGACGCGCTCGTGATCGGGATCCCGCCGACGACGCCCTGGCTTCCCCGCGAGCGTCCGAACCCGATCACCGCCGCCTACCTCGGGCTCGGGCTCGCGCTGCGCCTCTGGCGAAACGCACCGCCGATCGCTGCCGGCGGCACGGTGATCCTGATCCACCCTCTCCCCCGTCGCTTCGAGCGGCCGACCCAGACGCCGTACCGCGCGCTCTTCTACGAGCCACGCACCGCACGCGATGTCAATGCGATGCGGGAAGCCGAACTGGCGGCGGTCCTCGACGACGCGGCGCTCGACGACTACCGCTCCGGACGCGCCTGCCATCCGCTGCAGCCGTTCGTCGAGTGGAGCGCCTGCGATGCCGCGTCACATCGTCTCGGTGCGGTCCTGATCGCCGGCTGCAGAGACGCGTTCGCCGCCCGGCAGCTCGGCTTCGTTCCGGTCCACGGCCTCGGCGCTGCACTCGAGATGGCGCACGGCCGCGGCGCCCGTCGCATCGGCTACCTGCTGACACCGCCGTTCTTCCCCCTCGTCGTCGGGTCCTGATGCGTGGGTGTTCAGCGAAACCCGTAGCCTGGGCCGGATGGACACGGTCATCGAGACGAGAGGGCTGACCAAGCGCTTCGGCGACCGGACGGCGGTCGACGCTGTCGATCTCACAGTGCAGGCCGGTGTGGCCTTTGGCTTCCTCGGCCCGAACGGGGCGGGCAAGACGACCCTGATCCGCACGCTGGTCGGGCTCACCCAGCCAACCTCCGGCACCGTCGCGCTCCTCGGCCTCTCGCAGCCGGCCAAGCGCGCCGAGGCACTCGCTCGAGTCGGCGCCATCGTCGAGGAGCCGAGGTTCCATCCTCACCTGACGGGACGGGAGAACCTGAAGGTGATCGCGGCGGCGCGCGACCGGGCCGCCGAAGCGCGGATCCCCGAGTCGCTCGACCGGGTGGGGCTCGCGCAGCGCGCCGACGATCGCGTCAAGACCTACTCACTGGGAATGCGTCAGCGGCTCGGCATCGCACGCTGCCTGATCGCCGATCCCGCCCTCCTGATCCTCGACGAGCCGATGAACGGCCTCGACCCCGCCGGCATCCTCGAGATGCGGCATCTGATCCGCGCGTTCGTGACCGAGGGACGCACGGTGTTCCTCTCCTCCCACCTGCTCGACGAGGTCGAGAAGACCTGCGACCAGATCGCCATCGTCGACCGGGGACGGATCGTCGTCCAGGGCGGCGTTCAGGAAATCGCCGCGAGCGGAGATCCGACCCTTTTGATCGAGGTCGACGACGAGGCGACGGCGCGGCGCGTGCTCGACGGCTCCTCGATCGAGGCCGAGGGGCACGCGCTGCGGGTCAAGCTGCAGCCGGGACACAGCCCGGCGGAGATCAACCGGGCGCTCGTCGAAGCCGGGGTCGCTGTCTCGAGGCTCGAGCCCGCGCGCGCGTCGCTCGAGGAGAAGTTCTTGGAGATCACATCGAGGCTGGAGTCCAACGAGTGAGGCTCGTCCAGGCCGAAGTGCTGAAGCTCGTGCGCCGCCGCGGTCTCATGGTGTGGTGTGTCCTGCTCACGATCGGGGTGGTCGTGATCGTCGAGACAGTTCTCGTCACTCTCCATGCGGTCAACCCCGCCCATCACGGCCCTGCGGGCGGAGCGTCGAACTTCCGCGACGCAGCTGACACCGTGGGCCTGCTCGGCACGCTGTCCGCCGTGCTGATCGCCGCAACTGGAGGCAGTCAGGACGTCGCCAACGGCGTCTTCCGTGACCTGGTCGTCACAGGACGGAAGCGGTCGTCGTTGTTCAGAGCTCGCACCCCGGGCGCGTTCCTCGTCTGGGCGCCGATGGCGCTGATCGGGTTCGCGGTGGTGACCGCGGCGAGCTTTGTCTTCGCGGGTGATCTCGGCAAGCCCTCGGGATCCGACGTCTGGCATGAGCTTGCGTACATCTTCGCGATCGGTGTCGTCAATCTGTTCCTCGCGGTCGGCCTCGCCGCCGTCGTCAGTTCGCGGATCGTGATCGGTGTGCTGATCGTCTGGAACTCGGCGATCTCGCACATCCTCATCTCGTTCCACAGCTTCGGTGGAGCGCGCAGGTTCATCGACGTGGCGGCGGCCGAGCACTTCCAGGTCAACAACTCTTCCAACCGAATCGCCATGTCCACGGCCGCCGCGATCCTGATCCTCGCTCTCTGGGCCGCAGTCTTCTCAGGGGTCGGGCGGTACTGGACGGAGCGGCGCGACGCCTGAACGAACCGGGCGCTACGTCTCGCCGAGGTAGGTCTTGCGCACTTGCTCGTTCGTCTTCAGCGCCGCCGCGTCGTCCGCGAGGACGATGCGGCCCGTCTCGAGCACGTAGCCGCGGTGGGCGTGGTCGAGGGCCATCAGGGCGTTCTGCTCGACGAGCAGGATCGATGTGCCCTGCTCGTTGATCTGTTTGATGATGTCGAAGATCCGCTCGACGAAGATCGGAGCCAGGCCGAGCGACGGCTCATCGAGCAGCAGGAGCTTCGGCTGCGCCATCAAGGCTCTGCCGATCGCGCACATCTGCTGCTCACCGCCCGAGAGCGTCCCCGCCTTCTGGCTGCGCCGCTCGTGCAGGCGCGGGAACAGCTCGAAGACGCGGTCCATGTCGTCCTTGATCTCGTGCCGGTCCTTGCGCTGGAACGCGCCCATCTCGAGGTTCTCCATCACGGTCATGCGCGGGAACAGCCGCCGGCCCTCCGGCGACTGCGCGATCCCGCGCTTGACGATCTCGTGCGCCGGCACCGTGGTGATGTCCCGGTCCTGGAAGCGGATGTGCCCCTGTCGAGGATGGTTGAGCCCGTTGATCGAGCGGAGCGTCGTCGACTTGCCTGCGCCGTTCGCCCCGAGCAGCGTCACGATCTCGCCCTCCTGCACCTCCAGCGAGATCCCCTTCAGTGCGTGGATCGACCCGTAGTAGGTGTGGATGTCCTGGATCAGGAGGATCGGGGTCTTGCCGTTGGCGCTCATGAGAGCCCTTGTCTCTTCATGTCCGCGACGGCGGCCTTGCCGAGGTACGCCTCGATCACCCGTTCGTCCTGCTGCACTTCTTTCGGCGTGCCTTCCGCGATCTTCTCACCGTAATCGAGCACCGACACCCGGTCGGAGACACCCATGACGACGCGCATATCGTGCTCGATCATCAGCACCGTCAACTGATGCTCTTCGCGGAGGTTGCTGACGAAGGCCGTGAACTCGGCCGACTCCTGCGGGTTCATGCCGGCGGTCGGCTCGTCGAGCAGCAGCAGCTGAGGATCGGTCGCGAGCGCGCGGGCAACCTCGAGCCTGCGCTGATCGCCGTACGGAAGGTTGCGCGCCGTCGCCTGCGCTTGCCGGTGCAGGCCCGTGAACTCGAGCAGCTCGAGCGCGCGCTCACGCGTCTGCTTCTCCTCCCGTCGCACGGACGGAGTGCGGAGGATCGAGTTGAAGAGGTTGGCCTTCATCCGCGAGTGCATCCCGACCATGACATTCTCGAGCGAGGTCATGTTCTGAAAGAGGCGGATGTTCTGGAACGTGCGACCGACTCCGCGGGCGGTGATCGCGTGCGGCGGCTTCCCGGTGACGTCCTCCCCGAGGAACAGGACCTGGCCCGCGGTGGGCTTGTAGACGCCGGTCAGCATGTTGAAGAAGGTCGTCTTGCCGGCGCCGTTCGGGCCGATCAGCGAGATCACCTTTCCGCGCGGGACGGTGAAGTCGACGCCGTTGACGGCCACGAGGCCGCCGAATTCCTTCCGCAGACCAATTGCGACGAGGACGTCGGTGGTGTCGCTGACGACGTTCATTCCGTGACCGCCCGGTTGTCAGCCGTGATGTCGTAGAGCGGCTCATCGTGGACGCCTTCGTGCAATTCGGCGGCAACCCGTTTCGACGGGATCAGGCCCTCCGGCCGGAAGAGCATGACGAGCAGGATGATGAGGCCGTAGATGCCCGATGCGTAGAGCGGCACGTCCAGGTTCGGATGATGGTTGCCGAGATGGACGTTCGCGTTGATCCACGCTCCGGTGTTCGCGAGCCCCTCCTGGTTCAGATAGGCGAGGAAGGCACCGCCGACGATCACACCCGCGATGTTGCCCATGCCGCCGAGGATGACCATGCAGAGGATGAAGATGGAGATGTTGAAGTAGAAGTCACCCGGGAACGTCGCGCTCTTGAACACGGCGTAGTACGCACCGGCGACGCCACCGAAGAACGCTCCGCTCGCGTACGCCCACGTCTTCGTCTTCATCAGCGGGATGCCCATCGCCGCCGCGGCGGTTTCGTCCTCGCGAATCGCGATCCAGGCGCGACCGAGTCGCGAGTACTGCAGGCGCGCCGAGCAGAAAACGGTGAAGACGAGCAGGGCGATCGCCGTCCAGAAGAAGAGGTCAGTCGACTGGAGCTGGTGCCCGAGATAGGTCGCGTTGCAGCACTGAAGGTAGTTGGCCGGCAGTAGGCCGCCGGTCCAGTGCGAGAGGGTATTGCCAAATCCGATCGAGTCGAGCGGCGTGATGCCGTTGGGCCCGTTGGTCAGGTTGAAGCCTGTGCCGAGGAAGTTGTCGCTGTTGCGCGCGACGTCGTAGATGATCTCCCCGAATCCGAGCGTCACGATCGCGAGGTAGTCGCCGCGCAACCGGAGCGTCGGGAGACCGATGAGAATCCCGAAGAAGGCGGTGATGGCGCCGGCGAGCGGCAACAGGATCCAGATCGACGCGTGGATGCCCGCAAGATGTGGGTCGATGCCGACCGCGCCGAAGTGCCACGTGTGATGCGCGAACTGCTCCGACGCGAACCACGCTGCCGTGTACGCGCCGACGGCGTAGAAGGCGACGTAACCGAGGTCGAGGAGGCCCGCATAGCCGACCACGATGTTCAGTCCGACCGCCATCATCACGAACACGATCATGTAGACGCCCGTTGCGACGTCCGGCCAGACACCGAACACGGGGATCGTGAACATCTTCGCCTGGTAGAACGGGTAGAGGATCGTCAGGACGAGCGCGATCGTGGGCAGCGCCCAGCGTCGCTGTCGCTGCGGGATCCAGAAGATGCCGAACGCGATCGCGAACGTCGCAGCCAGCGAGCGAGGGCCGGTGATCAGGAACACGCCCACGATCACGGCTTGTCCTGCGAGCTCCCACGGGATCGGCGGAAGGCGGTGAATCCAGTAGAGCGCGGAGATCACGACGACCGCATAGCCGAGCGAGTGATCGACGAAGAAGAGCAGGACGGCGAGCACGAGCTCGAGGGCGATCGAGATCGCAGCCCGCTGCCGGACGGGAAGGGCATCCCAGCGGGCGCGCTGCTGGTTGCGGAACCCCACCACCTCGGGGGCCGAGTCGATCGATGCGCCCTGGGCGCTCTGCGTCATCCGCCCTCCGGCGTGCGTTCGCCGAGCAGGCCTTCGGGCCGAAAGACCAGGATCAGGATCAGGATCGAGAACACGATCGCCTCGGTCCAGTCGGAGCCGGGAGCGTGCCAGCCCAGCGCCTCGTTGAAGGCCTGGATGAGGCCGATCAGGATCGCGCCGAGAACCGCGCCCGGCAAGTTCCCGATCCCTCCGAGCACGGCCGCCGTGAACGCGATCAGGCCGAGCTGGAAGCCCTGGTCGAAGCGCACTGTCGTCACGTAGAGCGAGTAGAGGAAGCCGGCCGCGCCGGCCAGCGCACCGGCGATCAGGAAGGTGAACGAGATCGTGCGGTTGACGTTGATGCCCATGATCGCGGCCGCGTCCTTGTCCTGCGCTGTCGCGCGCATGGCCTTGCCCTGCTTCGTCCGCTGCACGAGATAGGTCAGTGCGAGGAGCACCGGGATGGTGACGATGATGACGATCAGCTTGTTCCACTCGAAGGCGATGCCGTAGAAGCTGAACACCTGCCCGTGCGGGAAGACATCCGGAGCGGTGATGTAGTTCGGGCCTTTCCACGCCAGACCGATGTCCTCGATGATGAAGCTGACGCCGATCGCGGTGATCAGCGGCGCAAGCCGCGGAGCATTGCGCAACGGCTTGTAGGCGATGCGTTCGATCGACGCGTTGAGCAGGCCGCACGCGAGCATCGTCAGCAGCAACGTCGCAATCGCGATCGGAATCGTGACCGCCCCCTGCCCGTGGTGCAGGTTGAAGAAGTGCGTGCTGATCGTGATCGTGAACATGCCGCCGAGCATGAACACGTCGCCGTGGGCGAAGTTGATCAGCTCGAGGATGCCGTAGACGAGCGTGTAACCGAGCGCGACGAGCGCATAGACGCAGCCCGTGGTGATCCCGATCAGGAACACCGTCATGAACGTCGACGGCGTCTTCACGAAGTTGACGGCGAGCCACGCAAGCAGCAGGCCGACGAAGAGCAACCCGAAGATCGAGATCAAGCTGGGCCGCTTGAAGCGGGTCGCCAGGGTCGGTGCGGAGGCATCTGCGGCCAAGGTTCAGGGCGACTTTACTGCCTCGAGCAGAAAAGTCCTACGTCGGCGGCACGATGGAGGCAATACCCGAACCCGGGGCACGATCCCGCACGAGCCGAAGTGGCGGAACTTCACGTGGGGGAACCCATGGTTCCCCCACGAGCCCCCTCCTTCCTCGCACATCAGAGGACTACCGACACCTCGCCTCCCGGCCGGCCAAGCCGGCCTCCGGCGACAACCGGCACCGCATCGAACCCGGGGTACGATCCCGCACGAGCCGAAGTGGCGGAATTGGCAGACGCGCCGGACTCAAAATCCGGTTCCCTCCGGGGAGTGTGGGTTCGATTCCCACCTTCGGCACCTGATCCGAATCAGCACCGAACCAGATTCGCTCTGTGAATCTGATTCGCGAGTTGCTCGGGAGGCGGTGGCAGCTCGAAACTCATGAACCTGGTTCGGCTACGCCGAATCAGGTTCAGTAAACAGGCGAGACCTCCGCACCGAACCAGATTCGCTCTGTGAATCTGATTCGCGAGTTTCCCGGGAGGCAGTGGCAGCTCGAAACTCATGAACCTGGTTCGGCTACGCCGAATCAGGTTCAGTAAACAGGCGAGACCTCCCACCGAACCAGATTCGCTCTGTGAATCTGATTCGCGAGTTTCCCGGGAGGCAGTGGCAGCTCGAAACTCATGAACCTGGTTCAGTACCGGGGTCACTCCACGCGGACGGTCTTCCTGCCGATGAACCCGTCCGGCAGCATCAGCCGCAGCTCGAGCAGTCCTCGCCGACGCAGCTTGCTCGTCACCTCGAAGTTCCCGGCCGCGTCCGTTCGCGTTCGCGCGAGGACGAGCCACGGCCCATCGTCCCAGCGACCTCGCAGCACGACCTTGCCCGTGCTGTGCACGCCGTCCGTCGCAGCAGTGCGCCCGTGGAGCGTGTACGTCGATGGGTCGGCGGCGACCGGAGGCCCGCCGAGCTGAACGATGCGGCCGCGTCCGATTGCCGCGGCAGCAGACGACGAGCCATCGTCGGCGCCGGCGCCGAGATGCGGGAGCTTGAAGGCGAACGCCGGTACGAGCGGGTGATGCCGAGGGAGTTGCCCGGCGGCGACACAGGCGACGGCTGCGAAGACGACCCCGATGACCACCAGGATCGAGAGCTGCACCGTTCTCGAGGTCCGCCCAGCGGGCGGCTCGGACGGTTCCGCGGCCTCCCACTCCGGCTCCTCGACCTGAGCCCAGCCCTGATCGCTCCATCCCATTCCGCCGAACCTTACGGGGCGCGTAGGCTTGCGCCTGCGCGGTCGGCCACTCCGCCCGCCACTCGTAATAGTCTGGTTCGAAACCAACCAAAGGAGACGCTAGGTGCTCGCAAGTAGTTACCCGTTCCTCGACGTGATGTGGACGATGCTCGTGTTCTTCGTCTGGATCCTCTGGTTCTGGCTCCTGATCGGAGTGTTCGCCGACATCTTCCGCCGCCACGACATCTCGGGCTGGGGCAAGACCGGCTGGCTGATCTTCGTGATCATCCTTCCCTTCTTGGGCGTCTTCATCTACCTGATCACCCAGAACGCTGGGATGACCGAGCGTGGCCTCGAGCGTGCGAACGCCCAGCAGGCTTACTACTCAGCTCCGGCCGGGGGCGGCGGAGGCGGCGCCGCGGCGGAGATCGAGTCCGGCAAGAAGCTGCTCGACAGCGGTGCGATCACGCAGGCCGAGTTCGATTCCCTGAAGCAGAAGGCACTCGCGGGGTAACGGCCGGTAGAGCCGACCCGCAACTGGTGCGAGCGGGGCCGCGACCGAGCAGATCGAAGGCTCGGGCGCGGCCCCTTTTGCGCGCGCGATCAGGCCATTCCGAGCGCCACAGCGTTCTTCGTCATCACGTCGGTGACGACGTGCAGTTCGTGGCTGGGGCTGAACTGCACGAACTCGGTCCCCGCCTCGACGAGCGGCGTGTGACCGTCGGAGACGTAGAACGCGTCGCCCGCCTCGAAGACCTCTTCGTGGTCGGCGAAGCGGTACGTGATCCTGCCCTTGAAGACGTACCCCCAGTGGGGGCACGAACACTGGTCGCCCGGCAGCCCCTTGAAGAGCGGGGTCGCGTCGATCGTCACCCCCATGGTCAGGAAGTTGACCGTGTAGTCATCGATGTCCTCATGCCGGTCTTCGACCGGGCCGTGATGTTCGACGTTCGCCGCGCTCTCTCTCGAAACCTTCGGCATCTCGCTCAGCTCCTCCATTCGACTACGAGCGAGCGTAGGAAGCCGCACCCGCGGCCGCATGAGGCGTTCGACCCATCTTTGAGCCCGCGCTGCGTCAGGCGGCGACCTCGACAGCCCCCTCCGGAAGCAGCCCGTGCCGCACGGCGAAGAGGCTCGCCCCGGCGCGGGTCGACGCGTCGATCTTCGCGTAGATGTGCTCGACGTGGTTGCCGACTGTTTTCGGTGAGATCACGAGTCGCGCAGCGATCTCCTTGTTCGACAGGCCCCGGGCAAGCAGCCGGAGCACCTCGACCTCGCGGGAGGTCAACCCTGCAGGCCCTCCACGTCGCCGGGGCACCCGGTGGCCGGCGGCTCCCAGCACCGCCTCGACGGCATCGGCGTCGAGACGGCCGCCCTTAACGTCGTTTCGCAGCTCGGCCGCGGCCTCGTCGGGGCCTCGGGGCGGGCGGTACGGACGGGGCTCTCGCATCGCCTGGTAGGCGTCCGCGGCGCCGAGGAGGCGCGCCGGGCCGGAGATCGACGACCCGGAGAGCCCGCGTGGATACCCCGAGCCGTCGAGTCGCTCGCGGTGCGCGACGGCGATCGCCGCAAGCGGAGCGAGCGACCCCGACTGGTGGAGCATCCGCTCGGTCAGATACGGATGAATCCGCACGCGCTCCCACTCGCCCGCACCGAGCGGACCGGGCTTGTCCCAGATCGCGTTCGAGACACCGAGCCGCCCGAAGTCGTGAACGAGCCCGGCGCGCCGCAGCGTTCGAACCTCCGGCGCAGAGAGGTCGAGCCGTGTCCCGGCCTCGACGACGAGCTCTGCGACGGCCCGCGCATGTCCGAGGGTGTACGGCGACTTCAGGTCGATGAAATCCGCGATCGCGCCCAGCGCGTCGTCGAAGTCATCTCCGGAGAGGACGAGCTGGAGCCCCGGCTCGGCATCGATCACCGCCTCCCAGGTCCCGGCTCCGTCGAGCTCGGCGAAGATCGGCTCCGCGTCGGAGCACATGAGCGCAGCCAGGTTGGGGTCGAACTGCGTTCCGGCGCGAGCGCGCGCGAGCTCGGTCGCCGCATCGACGCCTCCGACGCGGTGCGCAACCTCGGTGAACTCCGCCAACTGGGCGAGCCTGGCGGGCAGCGGAACGTCGTCTCCCTGCAGGACACCGGGCCAGCCGTGACCGTTCCACTGCTCGTAGGCGCCCGCGAGCGACACGCTCACCCCCTCGGACAGGTTCAGCTGCTCGGCGAGCCGACCCGCGATGCGCGCGTGTTCGCTCACCATGCCGTCGAGGTCCCGGTGCCCGGCGAGCATGAACTCGACCGCGACTCGAAACCGGTGCAACGGCGGGTTGCCCGACCCGACCAGCCGGAATGCAGCGGCAGCGCCGCGTGCGCTCCCGAACTCGTGATCGTACTTCCCCGATTTCAGCGCGATGTCGTCGCCGAACCATTTCGCCTGTTCGTGGGCGTCGGAATGACAGCCCACATTGACGAGCAGCGCCGTGTAATAGACGTCGGCGCGCTGCTCTTCGTCCAATCCGATGCGATCGGCGAGCCGCAGCGCGATCAGGCACTGCCGCAGCACGTGTTCCATCGGCTGCCCGAATCCGAGGTCGACACCGAGCGACAACGCGGCGACGAGCTCCGCCAGGCGGACGGACGGGCGATCGGTATCGCCGCTCACGGGCGAAGCCTACGCCTCGCGGCGGCGTCGGTCTGCGTTCGAGTTCGAAGGGTCATCCTGCTGGGATGAAGTCCGGGCTGCGACAGGTTGCTGAAATCGAACGATGAACTCCATCGTCATCGCCTCCTTCGAGCTGACCTCCGGATTCGGGGTCGTGGTCTCGATCTTCGTCCTCGGGATCCTCGCGGTCGCGTGGGTGGTCTCGCTGTTTCTCCTCGTGGCCGACTCGATCTCAGTGCTCGCAAAGATCGTCTGGTTTCTGCTCCTCACCTGCCTCGCCCCGATCGCGATTCCCGTCTACCTGATCCTCCGCCACCGTCGCCATTCGGTCGCCTGACCGGTCTCGGAGGTCGCAGGTCATCCAGATCGGATGACACGCACGTACAGGCTGAGGCCCACGCTTATGGGTGCAGCCGGCACGCCGGCTGACAATCTCGGACTGGGAAGGAAGTGCAGCCGTTATGGACCAGAAGCTGATCGCGGAGCTCGAAGCCGAAGAGTCGATGTTCGTGCAGACGGCAGCGAGCATCACGAGCGCGAACGGGACGCTGACGCTGCAGGGAGTCACACCCTCGACGCTCTACTTCTCCGACCGGCCCCATCGGATCGTCGGGAACATGTCGACGACCGACTTCGTCGAGCTATGGGCGGAGGGAGAGAACAGCTTCGAATCGGATCCGCCGAACGCCGTCCTCTCGTTCATCGAGCCCGGTGACACGGTGCCCGAGGACACGGTGATCGTGATCAAGAAGCCACGTCTGACGAACGGCAGCCTCACCTACACCATCAATGTCCTCGAAGGAACCGTTCCCGCCAAGGCCGGGCCGACGACACTGTTCATCGACCCGTTCGGGCGCCCGTTGTCACCCGTCTCGGTCTGCGGCGTCCGCCGCCGCGAGCGCAGGCGGACGCGCAGGCCGATCTGAGCCCACAAAAACAGAAGGAGCTTCCATGGCAGATACAGCAGACACTCCCGTCCTCGACCTCCTCGCGGCGATGACCGCGGGCTCCGTCGAGGCGTCGAGCCTCGATCCGGAGACGTTCATGCTGGTGCGCATCGCTGCGCTCATCGCAGTCGACGCCCCGCCGGTCTCCTACGTCCTGAACCTCGGCGCCGCGGGCGACCTGGACGTCGATGCCGACCGGGTTGCGGGCGTCCTTGCAGCGGTCGCGCCGATCGTCGGCACGGCACGCGTCGCCTCGGCGCTGGGCCACATCGTGAAGGCGCTCGAGCTCGAGCTCGAGATCGCCGAGCTCGAACAGGAGAGCAAGGCGTAAGACCCCTGGCTGAGCGAGGGGGCGGCCGCCTCCTCGCTCAGCCGCGATTCAGCTCGGCCAGACGGCGCGCGACAGTCGCCGCCGCCCGCGCCAGCTCGGCAGCCGCCTCCGCATCGCCGACGACCGACGAGCGCAATCGGCCCCGGACGCGGTCCGCGAGCAACACGGTCTCATCGGCGCACGCCGCGATCTCCTCCGGGACCGCGATCGTCCCCGCACGCGTCTCGTCGTTTCGGTCGGCCAAGAAGGCCGTGTAGGCCGCCGAGTCCTCGTCAGCAAGCTCCGAGAGCCGCGACCAGAGCTGGTGTGCACGCGCCGCCGACTCGTCGTCGCCTGCGAACCCGGCCGCCAGCTCGACGAGCGCGGCCGCGAGCGCCGCGGTCAGCGCGGTTGCCGCACCGCTCGCAGGTGCCGGCGTTCGCTCGCCCAGCGCCGCGAGCAGCTCACCGACTCGGAGCTCGCTCAGCCTCATGGCGGTAGAACGGTACGTCGGCGGGAGGGAGTGGTGTCAGTCCGCGAATCAGATCCGCCGCCTTCTCGGCGACCATCATCACCGGTGCGTAGATGTTGCCGTTGGGGATGCTCGGGAACACGCTCGCATCCACGACCCGGAGACCGTCGACGCCGTTGACGTGCATCGTCGCCGGATCGACGACCGTCCCCATCGCACACGTGCACGACGGATGAAGAGCCGTCTCGGCGTCACGGCGCACCCAGTCGAGAATCTCGTCGTCGGTCTCCACCCCGCCACCGGGAGACAACTCGCCACCGTCGAACGGCTCGAACGCCGGCTGGCCGAGAATCGAGCGAGCGGCGCGCACGCATTCGACCCATTCGCGCCGGTCCTGGTCGGTGGAGAGATAGTTGAAGCGCAGCGCCGGGTGCACGCGCGGATCGGTCGACGTGACCTTCACCGAGCCCCGCGTGTCCGAGTACATCGGGCCGACGTGCAGCTGGTATCCGTGACCTTGCGGCGCCGTGCCGTCGTACCGAACCGCAATCGGCAGGAAGTGGAACATGACGTTCGGATACGCGACGCGGTCGTTCGACCGGATGAACCCGCCCGCCTCGAAATGGTTCGTCGCACCCGGGCCTGACTTGCTGATCAGCCATCGCAGACCGACGACTGGGCGGTTGTACCACTTGAAGGCGGGCGCGACCGTCACGGGGAGCTTCGACGAGCACTGCACGTACACCTCGAGGTGGTCCTGCAGGTTCTCACCGACAGCGGGCAGATCGTGCACGACGTCGATCCCGAGCGCGCCGAGCTCGGCCGCGTTGCCAACACCAGAGAGCTGCAGCAGTTGGGGCGAGTTGATCGCACCGCCGCACAGGATCACCTCGCCGGCGCGAATGACCTCGCCGCCGACCTGTACCCCGACGGCGCGCGTGCCCTCGAACACGATCCGCTCGACGAATGTACGTGTCCGCACCTCGAGGTTGGGCCGCGACATCGCCGGATGAAGGTACGCGCGCGCAGCGCTCCACCTTCGGCCGCGATAGATGTTGCGGTCGAACCGTGCGAAGCCCTCCTGCCGGTAGCCGTTCACATCCTCGGTCAGCTCGTATCCGGCCTCCTGCACGGCGGCGAGAAACGCGCCGAACAGCGGCCCCTCGGCAGCACCCCGCTCGAGGAGCAGCGGCCCGTCGCCGCCGCGCCACTCGTCGGCGCCTGCAAGACACGTCTCCATGCGCTTGAAGTACGGCAGGCAGTGCGCGTAGTCCCACTCCTCGAGCCCCCAGCGCTCGAAGTCGAGCGGGTTGCCGCGCTGGAAGATCATCCCGTTGATCGAGCTCGAGCCGCCGAGCACCTTCCCTCGCGCGTGGTAGATGCGCCGGCCGTTCATGAACGGCTCAGGCTCGGATTCGTACTTCCAGTCGTAGAAACGGTTGCCGATCGGAAACGAGAACGCCGCCGGCATGTGGATGTAGAGGTCCCACCAGGAGTCTGGCCGCCCGGCTTCGAGCACCAGCACGCGCGTGCCCGGGTCCTCGGTCAACCGCGCAGCCAGAGCAGAGCCCGCCGAGCCCCCTCCCACGATCAGATAGTCGTACGTCACGCGACGACGATCGTCTGCAGCTCCGTGAACGACTCCATCGGCCCGCTGCCGCCGACTCGTCCGATTCCGCTCGCGGTGCCTGCGCGTCCTCCAAAGGGGAGGTGCGATTCCCAGTAGTTCGACGAGTCGTTGATGTTGACCCAGCCCGTTCGCACCGCGTCGGCATAGCGCAGTCCCTCCGACAGGTCGCGCGTGAAGATCGCGGAGAGGAGCCCGTACGGCGATGCGTTCGCAAGCCAGATCGCCTCGTCGAGCGAGCCGATCTCGACCACGGGGGCGATCGGCCCGAACGTCTCCTCCTGCGCGACGAGTGAGTCGGCCGGGACGCCATCGAGCACGGTCGGCTGCCAGTAGAGGTCGGTCGGGAACCCACCCTGGCGCTCTCCTCCGGCGACGACGGTCGCCCCGCGCCGCAGAGCGTCCTCGACGTGCTCGTCCATCTTCTCGGCGACACCCGCGTTGTTGAGCGGCCCCATCGTCGTGCCTGCGGCGAAGGGATCGCCGAGCACGATCCGCTCGGTCACCAGCCGTCCGAGCCGCGAGACGAACTCCTCACGCACGGCGCGGTGCACGAGCAGCCGCTCGCCGGCCGTACAGCTCTGGCCCGCACACATGAAACAGGCGGTGACCGTCGCCTCGGCGGCGAGCTCGAGGTCGGCGTCGTCCATGACGACGACCGGGCCGTTCCCGCCGAGCTCGAGGACCGCAGCCTTGCCGGCTGCAGCCTCTGCGACCTTGCGCCCTGTTTCCGTCGACCCGATGAAGCCCACTCCGTGCGTGCCGGGGTTGCGCGCGATCTCGTCTCCCACGACCGAGCCGGGGCCTGTGACCAGGTTGAAGACGCCGGGCGGCAGGTCTGCCTCGACGACGCATTCCGCCAGAGCCACCGCTGCGACTGCGGTCGACGACGCGGGCGTCCAGACGACGGCGTTGCCGGAGGCGAGCGCAGGAGCGATCAGCTCCGCCGGCATCGTGTACGGCCAGTTCCATGGCGTGATCACGCCGATCACCCCGCGAGGCCGGCGCACGAGCAGTACGCGCTTCCCGGGCGTGAACGAGTTCGCGAGGCGGCCCTCGAGCCGCTTGCCGTCCTCTGCAGCGTTGCGCCAGTACTGCACCAGCTCCTCTACCTCGTCGTGCGACTCATGGAGCGGCTTGCCCTGGTCGAGCGTCAGGGTGTGCGCGAGCGTCCCGCGCCGTTTCTCGATTTCGTCCGCAACGCGATGCATGAACGCGGCGCGCTCGAATGCCGTCGTCCGCGACCACGAATCGGCAGCCCGGTTGGCAGCGTCGATCGCCCGCTGTGCATCGTCGCGGTCTCCCTGCGGAACCTCGGCGATCAGCTCGCCCGTGGCCGGCGAGTCGGCCGTGAACGTCGCGCCGCTCTGCGACAGCGACCAGCCGCCGTCGATGAACATCTCCGACCTAGTCGCCAAGCTCGGTTCTCCGCCGGTCGACATAGGCTTTCAGCTCGTCCTTCAGACTCTGCTCGAGCGCGGGCTCCTCGTACTCGTCGAGCGTCTTCTGCCAGACGTCGGACGCCCGCGCGGCAGCGTCCTTGCCCCCGAGGCGCGACCACCGCTCGTAGTTCTCCGTCGAGGAGAGGAGCGGCCGGTAGAAGCACTCGCGGAACCGCTCGAGGGTGTGCACCGCTCCAAGGAAATGGCCGCCCTGCCCGACCTCCTGGTGCGCGCTGTACGCGAGCGTCTCCTCGTTGATCTGCAACGGCTGGAACACGTGGTGGAGCATCCGCAGGAGCTCGACGTCGACGACGAACTTCTCGTAACACGACACGAGGCCCGACTCGAGCCAGCCCGCCGAGTGCATGACGAAGTTGGTGCCTGCGAGGAACGTCGGCCACAGGGTCATGGCCGCCTCGTACGCCGCCTGCGCGTCCACCGTCTGCGACGAGGTGAGCGCACCACCGCCGCGGAACGGCAGCCCGTAGTGACGGGCGATCTGGCCGGTGCAGAGCAGGCCGACCGCCGACTCCGGGGTGCCGAAGCTCGGCGAGCCAGACTGCATGTCGGTGTTCGACAGGAACGAGCCGAAGACGACCGGGCAGCCGGGCCGGATCGTCTGCACGAGCGCGATGCCGGCCAGCGCCTCGCCCACCTGCTGCGCGAGCGTCGCAGCGACCGAGACCGGCGACATCGCCCCCATGAGCAGGAACGGCGTGATCACGAGCGCCTGATTCGCTTTCGCGTAGGCGTGCAGCGCCTCGAGCATCCGTTCGTCGTAGCGAAGCGGTGAGTTGACGTTGATCAGGGAGATGATCGCCGGCGTCTGCTCGAGCGACTCGCGCCCGAAGACCATCTCCGCCATGGCGATCGTGTCCTCTGCGTTCGGCCCCGAGGTGACCGAGCCCATGAACGGCTTGTCCGACAGCGTCATCAGGGCGTAGACCATGTCGAGGTGGCGGGAGTCGAGCGGCTTGTCGTTCGGCTCGCAGATCGTCCCGCCGGGCGTGTCGAGCTGCGGGAACGCCTGCGAGAGCCGGACGAGGTTCTCGAAGTCGGCGTATGTCGCCTCCCGGCGCTCGATCCCCTCCCGCACGAACGGGCACCCGTACACCGCACCGAACGCCATGTGCTTGCCGCCGATGTGAATGTTGTTGGCCGGGTTGCGCGCCTGGAGATCGAACTCGCGCGGCGCCTTCGCGACCTGCTCGAGGATCCAGTCCGGATCGAGCTTGACGAGCTGCCCTTCGACCTTCTGCCCGGCCGCCTCGAGCACAGCGACGGTCTCCTCGTGGGGCTCGGACGTCCCGAAGTCGACACCGAGCTCGGAGACGATGCGGCGCCAGCCACGGTCGAGCTCCTGCATCGAGTGCTCGTCGAGGATCTCGTAGCGCGGGAGCTCGTTGATCAACAAGGGCTAGACCTCCAGGAGTTGTTCGAGGGCAAGTTCGAGCCCGGTATCGCCGGTCTCGCGAAGCTCGAGCGGCAGGCCGAGCTTGCGCGCGGCGGCCTCGGCCTTCTCGTGCAGTTCGGGCGTGGGTGATTGGGCAAGCCAGACGACACGCTCATAGTGGCGAAAGTAATCGTCGCGCAGCTCCGGATGGCGGTCGAGCCCGAGCCCGCGCCACACCACACGGTCGAACGAGCGCACGAGGAAATCGGTCAGGTAGTACGTGCCGGTCTCGTGCTCCATCCCGCCGAAGAGCTGGTAGCAGTCGGCGCCGGGCAGGCGCGGCAGGTCGTCGAGCGCTCCGCGCGTCCCGCAGTCGGCGTAGGCGACGACGTCTCCCCGCGCCGCGTCGACTGCGGCCCGGATCTTTTCGGGCCGGTTGTGCAACTCGGGCGGCAGCGGCCGCACCTCGATCTCCCAACCGCGGCGCTTCGCGATCTGGTCGATGTGGAGCGCGAGCGCGCCGCAGGCCACGACGACAGTGGTCAATCGGGGAACCTGAGCTGGTCGATGAAGAGATCGTTGAAGTCGGTGCGGCCTGAGAGCTCGACGTACTCGACCTCGTCGAGGACGGCGCTCGCGGCGGCGCGCTCGGTCACGGAGAGCGCGGCGATCTTCGCGCCCTCGCCTGCGACGTTGCCGGCGGAGACGATCCGTGCGAGCGCGAGCTTCGGAACGAGCCCGATCTTCACCGCGCTCGCCGCGGTCAGGTACGAGCCGAACGAACCGCCGAGCAGCACCTGGGCGATCTCGGTCGGGTCGACACCCATGTCGTTGCAGAGGATCTGCCAGCCGGTGGCGATCGAGGCCTTCGCGAACTGCAGCTCCCGCACGTCGCGCTGGGAGAGAAAGATCTCGTCCGAGAGGTAGAAGACGTTCTCCTCGCCGATCTTCCCGAGGCGTTCCGACGAGCCGAGCACGAATCGCCCCGAGTGGTCGAGAATGCCCGCCCCAACGAGCTCGGCGACGGCGTCGACGAGCCCGGACCCACAGAGTCCCACCGGCTCCACGTCTCCGATCACCGTCAGCTCGACCTCGCCCTCGACGATCTTCACGCCTTCGATCGCACCGTCGGCGGCACGCATGCCGCAGCGGATCTGCGCGGCCTCGAATGCCGGGCCGGCCGGCGCGGCCGTCGCCAGCGCGCCCGCCGACGAGCCGAGCACGATCTCGGAGTTCGTGCCGACATCGATGAAAAGCCGCAGGCGCTTGTCGAGCGTGAGCCCGGTGGCGAGAATGCCGGCCACGATGTCGGGCCCGACGTAGGCGCCCAGGGCCGGGAAGAGCACGGCCGGGGCGCGCTCGTGCACGCGCACGCCGAGGTCGGCGGCAGTTGCCGCCGGCAACTGCCGCGCGGCGATCGTGAACGGCGCCATCGAGAGCGGCTCGGGATCGATCCCGAGCGCGAGCTGGATCATCGTGACGTTCCCGGCGACGACGATCTCGTAGACCTCGGTGGGGTCGACATCCGCCTCCTCGCAGACCTCCTCGGTCAGAGTCGCCAACGTCTCGTGCGCCTTCGAGCGCAGAACGTCGAGTGCTCCCGGGTCGAGCATCGTGGCGCTGATTCGTGAGATCACGTCTGCGCCGAACGGCTGCTGGGCGTTGAGGATCGAGCGCACGGCCGCCGGCTGGCCGGTCTCGAGGTCGAGCAGCGTGGCCACACACGTGGTCGTACCGAGGTCATAGGCGATCGCGTGGCGCCGCGCCGTCGTGTCGCCGGGCTCGACGTCGAGCAACAGGTCGTCGACCACCACAGCAGTCACGTCCCAATCCGCGTCGCGCAGCGTCTTGCCAAGTGCACGCACGAGCTCGAGCGGCACTCGCAGCTCGAGGTCGTCCATCGCGTTCGCGACGCGCTCGAGATCCGACACCTGGTCTTCGAGGGTGGGCTCGCTCAACACGAGATGGCGCTTCTGCACGGCCGGCCTGAGGATCACGTGCCGCCCCACCCCGGCGAGCGCCGCCTTCGGCCGCGTTTGCAGCAGGGGCACCTCTACCACGAGATCCTCCTCCGCCTGCGCCCGGCAGGCGAGCCGCCAGCCGGCTTTGAGCTCGTCGGGCGAGAAGGCGCGAGGGTCGACCGACGAGAGCTCCTGCCGGCCGGAGGCGACCCGCACCTTGCACTTCTTGCAGGTGCCGTGACCACCACAGGTCGAATCGATCGCGATGCCGTTCCAGCTCGCGCAGTCGAACAGCGTCGTGCCCGCGGGGACGCGCGCTTCCTTCGTCGCGCCGTCCGCCTGCTGGAAGACGAGCCGAACGCGGTCCGGGTGGATTTCCTCGAGCTGCGAGGCAGGAGCCGTCACGATGCGAGAGCTGCCTGCTTCCTGCGGTAGGCGGCGATCCAGGCTGCACCCCATTCGTCGTGGCCGAGCAGGAAGTCGGTCGCACGTACGCCCTCGACGATCTCCTGGGAGCGCGCGTCCATGATCGCGCTCGTCAGCCCGTGGCTCGCCGCGACCGCGAGGAACGACGCACCGAGCGTCTCGCGGCCGGGCAGGCCGAACGACGTGTTGGACGCGCCGCAGGTCATGTTCACGCCGAGGTGCTCGCGGATCAGCCTGACCGTCTCGAGGAAGAGCGTCACCGCCCGCGGTTCGGCCCCGACCGGCATCGCGAGCGGGTCGATCAGCACGTCCTCGGGCGGGATGCCGTGATCCCCGGCGGCGGAGACGATCTTGCGCGCGACCTCGAGCCGGCGCTCGGGCTCCATCGGGATCTCGTCGTCGTTCGCGAGACCGATCACCGCGGCGCCGTGGCGGGCGACGATCGGAAGGATCGCCTCGAGCCGCTCGTCCTCGCCCGTGACGGAGTTGACGAGTGCCTTGCCCTGGTAGGCGCCGAGCCCTGCTTCGAGCGCTTCGATCACCGACGAGTCGATGCACAGCGGCAGATCGGTCAGACGCTGCACGAGCGGTATGGCCGACCGCATCAGCTCGATCTCGTCGGCGAGCGGGTCGCCCACGTTGACGTCGAGCATGTCGGCGCCGCCGGCAACCTGCTGCGCCACGTCCACCTCGATGCGCGACAGGTCGCCGTTCTGCAGCTCTGCCTGAAACTTCTTGCGGCCCGTCGGGTTGATGCGCTCACCGATCACGCAGAACGCGCGCTGCGGGCCGATGACGACGGTCTTGGACGGCGACTCGAGGACTGTCTCCACTCAGTGCCCTTTCTTCTCGCGTTGGCTTGGCAGGGCGACGGTCGGCTGACGCATCAAACGGGGACGGCTGCGCGTCGCTGCTCGATCAGATCCTTGGCGAGGCGCACGGCGGTCGACGCGTCGGCGGCGTAGCCGTCGGCGCCGACGGCGTCCGCATACTCCTGCGTCACGGGAGCACCGCCGACCATCACGATCACGTCATCTCGAATGCCCGCCTTCTGCAACGCGTTGATGTTCGCCTTGAACATCGGCATCGTCGTCGTCAGGAACGCCGAGAAACCGACGACATCGGGCTTGTGCTCCTGGATCTGCTGCACGAACGTCTCGGGCGCGACATTCACGCCGAGGTCGTAGACGGTGAAGCCGGCTCCCTCGAGCATGATGTTGACGAGATTCTTGCCGATGTCGTGCACGTCGCCCTTGACGGTGCCCATCACATAGGTGCCGATGGGCTTTGCGCCCGTCTCGGCGAGCAGCGGCCGCAGGATGTCGAGCGCCCCCTGCATCGCGCGGGCGGCGATCAGCATCTCAGGGACGAAGTAGTCGCCGCGTTCGAAACGTGCCCCGACCTCTTCGAGCGACGGAATCAACGCGTCGTAGAGCATCGACTCGCAGCCGAGACCGTCGGCGAGGCCCTTGTTGACGAGGTCCTTCACCTCGGGCGCGTTCCCCACGAGTGTCTCGTCGTAGAGACCCTTCAGAATCTCTTCGTGCGTCATGCGGCACCTCGCTTGTCGTGGTGTCCCAGTCGCTCAGAGACCTGAGCGGCCTGCGTGATCAGATGAGGCGCGAGCTCGATCATGCGCGCGCGGGTGAGACGAATCGTCGGGCCGGAGATCGACAGCGCTGCGATCGCGTCACCGTCGGGGCCGAAGACGGGAGCGGCGATCGCAGCGAGCCCCGGCTCGAGCTCGTCGACGGCCGACGCGTAACCGCGCTCACGAATCGCACTGCCTTCCGGAGCGTTCTCGTTGAACGCCGTCAGCACCTTGCCGTTCGCCGTCGACTCGAACGGAACACGCCGCCCGACCCAGTTGGTGCCGCCCATGAAGTGGCGCGAATCCTCCTGCGCGAGATGTTCGACGCCGAGCGGCGTCGGGACGCCAAGGTTGATGGTCTCGCCGGAGAGATCGGCGAGGGCTCGGAGTGCCGGGAGCGCCAACTCGACCAGGCTCACCGATTGGTCCTGGTGCGCGAACCGCAGCAAGACCGGTCCGGGCGCGACGCGACGATCTCCGGCACGTTGCACGAGCCCACGGCGCTCGAGTGCACCGACGAGCCGCGAGGTGGTCGACTTCGGGAGGCCTGAGCTCGCCGCGAGCTCGCCCACCCCGAGCGGCCGGCTCGACTGGACGACGCTGACGAGCAGCTCCGCCGCACGGTCGATCGCCTGGGTGCCGGATTCGGAGGCCATCTCTCCCATATGGTGGAACATGAGTTCCACGGTTGTCAAGTTCGCCGCCGAAACCACCGGGCGGGCCGGGGTTTAGGATCGCCGCATGGTCGCTGGGCAGGGGGACCGCAGGCTCGCCGTCGCCACCGGCCTCATCGCGGTCGCAGTGGCGATCGCGTTCGCAGACTCCTCGGTGGTCGTCCTCGCCCTGCCCGAGCTGTACGGCCGGTTCCACACGACGATCGAGGGAGTCTCGTGGGTCGTGACCGCCTACAACCTCGCCGTCGCCGTCGTCGCGCTCGCGCTCGTCTTTGTCGTGCATCGTGCCCGCGCAGCCCGGGTGCTGACGGTGGGGATCGTGATCTTCGTGGCCGCCTCGCTTGCGTGCGCAGCTGCGGGGAGCCTGTCGTTCCTGATCGCAGCGCGCTGCGTCCAGGGCGCCGGCGCGGCGCTCCTCCTCGCAGGGGCCTTGCCGGTGCTCGGCGGGCTGACCGGCTCGCCCGCACGCGGAGCGGCGGTCTGGACGTTTGCAGGAACACTCGGCGCGGCCCTCGGGCCCGCGCTCGGCGGCATCGTGACCCAGGCGCTCGACTGGCGCGCGATCTTCGCGGTTCAGGCGCCGCTCGCAGCAGCCGGGCTCGGCGCGGTGCTCTTCGCGCGAACGCCGGGAACGCTCGAGGAAGGCTGGCGGCCTTCACTTCGGCGGACCGTCCCCGCGAACGTCTGTCTCGGCCTGTTGTTCGGCGCGCTCGTCGGCGTGCTGTTCCTCGCCGTCCTGCTCATCATCGAGGTGTGGGGCTACTCGCCGCTCGGAGGCGCGCTGATCGTCAGCGCCTTGCCCGCGGCGACGCTCGCGGTTCGTCCGCTGTCGCGACGGCTCGCGGCGACGGTCGCGATCTGTGGCGGATCGGCACTGCTCGCACTCGGGCTCGTTGCGCTCGCACTGCTTCCGTCGTCGACAGTCGCCTACGTCGTGCTTGCGCTCGTGTTCTGCGGAGCCGGGCTCGGCCTGGCGGTGCCGCTGCTGTCGGCGGACGCGCTCGACCTCGGTGCCGGCGCGACCCGCAGCGGCACCCTGACGGTCGGGATCAGGCACCTCGGGCTCGTGCTCGCGCTCGCGGTGATCGCACCACTCCTGGCACGCGACCTCCCGACGGCGGGGCACCACGCAACGCTGCAGGCGACGGCTGTCCTCCTCGACGCCCCTGTCCCGATCACGAAGAAAATCCCGATCGCGCTCGGCGTGGCACAGGAGTTCGACCGCGCGCGGGCGGGTCAGGTTCCCAACCTTGCAGGCCCGTTCGACGAGCACGGCGCCCGCTCGGATGCCGAGCTGCGGCAGACGCGAGACCGGCTCGTCGGCGCCGTGGAGGAGACGATCACCCGCGCCTTCAGGCCGGCCTTCCTGTTCTCGGCCGCACTCGCCGCGGCGGCGTTGGTGCTTGCGGCACTCGTGCGCCGGCGGGAGCCGACGTGAAACTCAACGTGGCCACGGGGGTCCTCGCGTCCCTGCTCGTGGGAGCGGTCCTGCTGATCGGGGTCGAAGCAGCGCGCGGGCGCTCCAATCATCCGGTTCAGATCGCCAACCCCTGCGTGCCGCGCACGCTGCCGGCGGCGAGCGGCCTCGACGGAACGGTGCAGGAGGTCGTCCTTGCCGGCCTCGACCGGGCCGCGTGCAGTCTCGGCGCATCGCGGGAGGCGGTCGTGCTCTCCATCGCAGGCAGCTCGGCGGGAGGCGGGCCGCACCTGACGACGGCGAGCGTCACAGCCGCCGTGAGAGCAGGCCTGCTCGGCTCGCTCGCGGAGGCCGTTCGGCGAGGCGACGTCCCCTCGTTCGCCGCGCCGCTCCTGGAGCGGCTGATCAAGGACACGCCGATCGAGCAGCTCGTCCGCGGCGGCTTCAGCCTGCAGAACCTCTTCGGCTGACGGGCCTGCAGACACAGCGCGCCTGCAGGCCCGTCGGACCGTTTAGACGTTGATCAGGTAGAAGCCTGACGGAGGCTCGCCGATCGGGAACACGAGGTCCGTGGCCTCGACGGCCGCGTCGCCGCGAACGCCTTCCTCGTCGTCGGCGGCGGCGACGACCGAGCCGTTGCGAACGGCCACCCACCTTCCGTCGTAGGGCTCGAGGTCGAGATCGGTCATACGAGACTGCCGCCGCTCTTGTGGTACTTGAGGATGCCTTCGGCAGCGCGATATGCGAGAGCACCGACGGTGCCGGTCGGGTTGAAGCCCGCGTTCTGGGGGAAGTTGCAGGCGCCGACGACGAACACGTTCTGTGCATCCCACATCTGCAGGTAGTTGTTCACGACCGACGTCTCCGGATCGGCGCCCATGATCGCGCCGCCGGTGTTGTGGGTCGACTGATACGAGGTGGTGTCGAAGTGCGCCGGCAGGGAGCCGGGGCCGCCCGAGATGATGCCGGGGGCAGTGGGTGAGAGCGGTCCTCCCTTCGCAACCTGGCCGTTCGGGATCATCTCCTGCATGATCCCCAGCGTCTTGTTCCCGGCGTAGGCGATCATCGCCCGCTCGTTCGGCTGCCAGTCGAACGTGATGCGCAGGAGCGGGTTCCCGTACTTGTCGCGATAGCTCGGATCGAGGTCCAGATAATGCTGCCGGTACGCCGGCGACTCGCCCTGGAAGCCGACGCTGACGACACGGCGGTAGTACTTCTTGACCGCTGCCTTCCATTCGCTGCCGAACGCGGGAACACCCGGAGGGACGCTCAGGCTCTGGATCGGTCGCGCGCCGCTCTGGCCGACGGTGATCGAGCCGCCGCCGAGGAACCCGAGACCGCTGTGGTCGAAGTTGTCCGCGTTGAAGTCGTCGATCGCAGCGGACAAAGCGCCCGCGCCCATGTAGCGCTTGAACTCTTCGTTCTCGAACCAGCCGCTCGCCCCGCCGCCACCGGTCTGGTACGCGTAGTTGCGCCCGACCACGCCGGTGGCGGTCGCCGGGTTGTACGGCGTGCCGAGCTTTGAGTTGAGCAGCAACCGCACGTTGTTGAAGACGAACGCGCCGAGAACGATGATGTCCGCCGGCTGCTCCTGAACGCGGCCCATGCTGTCGTAGTACAGGATGCTCTGGGCGTTCTTGCCGTCGTTCTTGATCGTGAACGCGTTTGCGTAGTTGATCACCTTGAACCGCCCGGTCTTGTGTGCGACGGGCAGCACGGTGACGGTCGGATCCGCCTTCGCGCCGACCTCGCACCCGAAGCGCTCGCAGAAGCCGCAATAGGTGCACTGGCCGCGCTCGATCCCGTCCGGGTTCTTGTACGTCGTCGGCAGGTTCGCGGTCGGCCCGGTGAACGGGTGGTAGCCGAGGTTCTTCGTAGCCTGCTTGAACAACGCCATCACGGGCGTGTCGGCCGGCGGCTTCACGGGGAACTCGCGCGAGCGCGGCCCCTCGAAGACGTTCCCGCCGTCGATCTGCTGCCCTTTCAGGTTCCCGGCCTTGCCGGCGATGCCCGCCATGTACTCGAACTTGTCGTAGTACGGATCGAGCTCGTCGAAGGTGATCCCCCAGTCCTGGATCGTCATGTTCGCGGGAATCGCTGCCGCCCCGTAACGGTCGATGGTGCTCGTCTTGATGGTGAAGTCGCGCGGATGGAAGCGCCAGGTCTGCCCATTCCAGTGGACGCCTGCGCCGCCGATCCCGGTGCCCGGCAGCCAGGCACCAAGCTGTCGGATCGGAAGCGCCGGTTCGTTCAGGTTGTGCCTGAACGTCCACGTCTCGTTGGCGGTGTTCTGGAAGAGATCGTTGCGAATTGCGTAGCGCAGCTCGTCGTGGTCGTCCTGGAACTGTTCGGTGCTGCGGTCGTGGCCGCGCTCGAGCCCCACGACGGTCAGCCCTGCCTTGGTCAGCTCGGCGGCGATGATGCCGCAGACCCAACCGACTCCGACGATCGCAACGTCGACTTTCTTGTTCGCCACGGCTACATCCCTCCCATCGACTTGTTGGTGTCGGCATTCGCCGGTTTCTTGGAGCCGGTCGCGGCGGCACTCGACGCGACGCCGGCCTTCGCGTACTTCGGCATGAGCGGCAGCGGCTTGTCGGCGTACGGGTACGTTTTGCTGGTGAAGATGTAGTTGTGGTAGAGGTCGCCCCGGCGCATCGGATCGCCCGGGAACCCGACCCACTTCCAGCCGACCATGTTCTTGTTCCCGCCGTACGACGGGTCAGCGAGCATCCCCTCCAGCACGTTCTGCCGGAACATCGAATAGAAGTCGGAGCTCGCGAATGCCGTCGTCCCGCCGATCGGGATGGAGGCCTTGCCGGTCTGGAGAGCCGTCATCGCCGCGGTCTGCTGGGCGGCGGTCAGGCTGGGGTAGGAGTTGCCGAAGGTCTGCCGGACGTAGTTGTCGTAGCCCGGCAGAAACGCCCGATAGACGTCTGCCGGAGTCATCGGGATCTGCCAGCCGTGGCCGGTGTCGGTGGGCGAACTGAACGGGCCGTTCAGGTAGAAGCGGTGCCCCTGCCCCCAGCTGCCCGAAAGCTGGCCGTCGATGTAGTAGCCGACGCCCGCGGCACGGGCGCCCGGCCCGAGGTCGTCGGTCGGCCAGATGGTCTCCGCCATGGCCGTCACCAGGTCGAACTCCCACTGGGTGAAGAACTGCAGCGCGGGCGGCGGAGCTTCCGCCGCCGCTTCCGCCGATCCGACTTGCAGCAGGCTCCCTGCCGCGACGCCGGCCACGCCTGCGACGGCACCTCGGTGCAGCAGGCTCAGCCTTGTCATCCGCTTGTTGCCGGGAGTCGCTTCTTCGCCCTGCCCTGTCGCTTCCTCGTCAGTCACTTCCAACTCCAATCTCGTTGCATCGCTGACTGTCCGAACGGATGAGGGGTCAGTCCCCTCGGCCTGCGCCGCCTGCAGGCGACCTGGTAGAAAACACTAACAAACCAGTTGGTTATCAGAGAGGACGAGATCCGATGAAACTGATTGCGCTGGCCGCCGCCCTGGCGGTGCTTGCCGTTCCGTCCGCGCTCGCCGCCCGCTCGGCGACAGCGACACTCGTCGGGACCGACGGGCCCGGGTTCACGATCACCCTGAAGAAGGGCACGAAGAAGGTCGTGAGCCTCCCGGCGGGCAAGTACACGATCAAGATTCAGGACAAATCGAACATCCACAACTTCCATCTGACGGGACCCGGGGTCAACAAGAAGACGACCGTCGGAGGCGTCGGAACCTCGACCTGGAATGTGACGCTCAAGAAGGGGACCTACAAGTACGTGTGCGATCCGCACGCGTCGTTCATGAAGGGCTCGTTCACGGTCAAATAACGAACAGTTGCCGGATCGGCATGACCACGTTCTCGATCAGAAGGCTCTAAGCTCGCCGCGGAATGGCTCGGGACTCGCAGGACACCAGACGTCGGATCTTCGAAGCGGCGACGGCCGAGTTCACAGCCCACGGGATCGCAGGCGCCAGGGTCGACCGGATCGCCGCCGCTGCCGGGGCGAACAAGCAGCTGCTCTACGCCTACTTCGGTAACAAGCGCAAGCTGTTCGAGGCGGTCGTGGCCGACCACGTCACGCGTTTCATGGAGAGCGTCCCGTTCGACGCGACCGACCTTCCGTGCTGGGCGGGTGAGGTCTTCGACTTCTTCGTCGCTCACCCGGAGGTCTGGCAGCTCGGCGCCTGGCACTCACTCGAGCCGGGCGAGTCGGAGCACCGCATCCCGATCATCGAGGGTGCGATCGCCGTCAGGACGCGAGAGATCCGGCGAGCGCAGAAGGCCGGCCTGGTCGAGAACGACATCGCCCCGGCCGAGCTGCTCGCGCTCGTCAACGCGATCGCGAGAGCGTGGGCGGTGACGCCGCCGGAGCGAAATCCGCGCCGTGGGCTGGACGCACGGTCGGTCAAGCGTCGCCGTGCCGCAGTCGTCGAAGCGACGAGACGGCTTGTCACGCCGACCTCCAAGAGCTGACCGCCTTGGTCAGAAGCGGTCGTGGAAGACGGCCTCGACGTTGTTCGCGTGCGGGTCGAGCACGAACGCTGCGTAATAGCCCGGGTGATAGTGCGGGCGCTCGCCGGGCGCGCCGTTGTCGGGGTATCCCGCCTCCGTCGCGAGGCGGTGAAAGGCTGCGACTGCCCCCCGCTCGTGGACGCCGAATGCCAGGTGGACGTGCTCCGTCGGTTCGTCGCCCAGGATGAACGTGAACGACCCGGCACCGTCCGAGTAACGCACGAGGTCGGGCTGCTCTCGTACGAGCTCGATGCCGACCGAGGACGCGATCGTCTCGTAGAAGTCCCTGACCACTGCGACGTCGGTCGTTCGTAACCAAACGTGGTCGATCTCACCGGTGCGGCTCCGGTAGTGATGAACCGCTTCGACCGAGTTGCCGTCCGGATCGAGGACGAAGCCGCCGTAGTAGGTCTCGGTGTATTCGGGTCGCCGGCCGGGCTCTCCGTCGCTCGTGTAACCGACTTCGGTCATGCTCCGCCACCAGGAGTCCACCGCCCGCCGGTCTTCGACGCCGAAGCCGAGGTGTACACGACGAGTACGGGGATGGTCGGCAGAGACGGGCGTGATCCCGAAATCGCCCCACTCCACCAGCCCGTCCTCCTCGTGAGTCGGGTCACCGAGGGCGAGCCGGTAAAAACGGCGCGAGGCTTCCAGGTCGGAGACGGCTATCTCGAGATGGTCGAACATTCCGCGAGCGCCTCGGCGACGACCGCTGCAAAGATCGACCGGGCAGCCTGCAGCTCACCCCGGTCGAGCAGAGCGGAGGCGAGCTCGACCTGCACCTCGCGCTGCGACGGACCCTCCTTCGGGATCAGGCGCGCCGCGCGCTCGAGCAGCGTGACCGCGGCGGCTGCGTCGCCGCGACCCGCCGCCCGCCCACCGGCGGCCCGCAAGCGAGCGGCGGCGCGCGTGGCGTACTCCGCGCTCTCGTCGACGTGTCCGAGCTCGGCCGCGTATCCGTGAGCCTGCTCGAAGTGGTAGCCGAGGATCTCGTCGAGCTCGACGAGCTCTCCGCCACGCTGCGCGAGCCACTCCGCGAAGCGCCGGTGGAGCTCGGCACGCGTCGACTTCGGAAGCGCCTCGTAAGCGGCGTCCCGAATCAGGAGATGCCGGAACCGGAACCCGTCGTCCCCCGGCAGCTGTGCCCGGTCGGGACGGATCAGGTCTTTGCGGGCCAGTGACGCGAGCCTGGGTGTGATCTGCGTCTCCTCGGGCGCGAGCGCCTGAACGGCGCCGCGGTGAAACAGCTCACCCTCGACAGCCCCCCGCTCCAGCACGGCGCGCTCGGATGGCTCGAGCTGGTCGAGACGAGCAGCGAGCAACGCACGGAGCGTCGGCGGGACGTCGATCTCTTCGGTCCCGCCTGCCATCGCCAGCATCTCCGTGAGGAAAAGGGGGTTCCCGCCGGCCGCGTGGGCAATCCGCTCCCGCAGCCCAGGCGGCAGTCCCGAGATCAGTTGGTCGGCCGCTTCGGCGGCCAGCGGCGCGAGGCGAAGAGTTACGGGCCATTCGGGGCGGCGCGCGACGAGCTCGGGTCGCGCCATGCAGACGAGCATGATCGGCGCTCCCGAGGAGAGCAGCGCCATGCCCTCGACGAGCTCGAGAAACGTCTGCTCGCCCCACTGGATGTCGTCGAGGACGACGACGAGCGGCGCCTGCTCCTCGAGCAGCTTCCGAAACGCCCAGGCGATCTCCTCGGCGGATGTCCCCCCGGCGCTCTCGCCGATCAACAGCCGGACGGCGGCAGCTGCGGCAGGGTCCGAGGGCAGGGCGCCCAGCTGCTTGACCACCTCGACCACGGGCCAGTACGTAATGCCCTGGCCATACGGGAGGCAGCGACCGCGCACGATCCGAGCGTCCAGCGTGGCGAGCGACTCGCCGACCAGGCGCGACTTTCCGAGGCCGGCCTCGCCGACGATCGTCACGAGCTCGCACCGCTCGCCGGCGACCGCGCGTCGCCAGGCGTCGCAGATCAGCTCGACCTCGGTCTCGCGGCCCACGAACCGGCTGTCGTGCGACCGCTCAGGTGCGTCCTGCACCGACAAGAGACGATGCGCGGTTACCGGCGCCCTCTTCCCTTTGAGCTCCAGGGGCCCGGCCGGCTGGCTCGCGACTGCGCCGCGCACGAGCTCGAGCGTCATCTCGCCGAACAGGATCTCGTTCGGTTCGGCAGCCTGCTGCAGGCGCGCTGCAACGTTCACCGCGTCGCCGGCGGCGAGCCGCTCCTCGGTGCCGGTGACGACCTCGCCGGTGTTGATGCCGATCCGCCCCTGGACGCCCAGCTCCGGAAAGGCGGCCACCATCTCCATCCCGGCCCGACACGCTCGGAGGGCATCGTCCTCGTGCACCTGTGGCACGCCGAACACAGCCATCACTGCGTCGCCGATGAACTTCTCCACCGAGCCCTCGTGGGACTCGACGATGCCTCTCATCCGCTCGAAGTAGCGGGCGAGCAGAACCTGTAGAGCCTCCGGGTCGACCGACTCCCCGAGCGCGGTCGAGCCGACGACATCGCAGAAGAGGACCGTGACGACCTTGCGGTACATCCCGCGATGATCCCTTGATCGGAGTCGCGGCGCTACTCCGACAGTCGCGATCGGGTCTCGGTCAGTCTTCGATCGACTCGACGAGCAGTGTGGCGACGTCGACGACCCGAAGCTGCTTGCCCATCGACCGCACGCCGTCGTCGAGCATCACCGTGCAGAACGGGCACGCGACCGCCAGCGTCTCGGCGCCCGTCTCCACCGCCTCGCGCACCCGCTCCTCGTTGATCGGCGCGCCGCGCTCCTCCATCCACATGTGCGCACCACCCGCGCCGCAGCAGAAGGTCCGCTCGCGGTTCCGGCCCATCTCGATCGGCTTCCCGACCGCGGCGACGAGCTCGCGCGGCTCGTTCCGGATGTCGTTGTGGCGCGCGAGGTAGCAGGAGTCGTGATACGTGATCTCGCCCTCCCCCGCTTTCGGCTGGAGCTTCCCCGATCGCACGAGGTCGGCGAGCAGCTCCGTGTGGTGCATCACCTCGTACTTGCCCCCGAAGTCCGGGTACTCGTTGCCGAGTGAGTTCAGGCAGTGCGGACAACTGGCGACGATCTTCGTGACGCCGGCCTCGTTCAACGTCGCGACGTTCTGCTCCGCGTACGACTGGAACACGTACTCGTTGCCCATCCGGCGGGCCGGGTCGCCCGTGCACGACTCGCGCGCGCCGAGGATCGCGAAGTCGACGCCCGCCTTCTGCAGCAGCTTCACCGTCGACTCGGCAGCCTGACGCGCGCGCTCGTCGTACGCGGCGGCACAGCCGACCCAGTAGAGGATCTCCGGCGCGGGCTCGCCCTCCTCGACGACGCGCACCCCGAGCCCCTCGGCCCACGCGGCGCGGTCGCCCTGCGGCTTGCCCCACGGATTGCCGACCCGCTCGACATCGCGCAGCATCGACTCGGCCTCCTGGGGGAAGCTCGAGTCCATCATCACCAGGTTGCGGCGCAGGTCGACGATATGGTCGACGTGCTCGATCGACACCGGGCACTCGTGGACGCACGCACCGCAGGTGACGCAGTCCCACACCATCTCCTCGGGCACGCCGTTGCCGACGATCGGCGTCAACTCACCGCCGGCGAGCAGATTCGGCCCCTCAGCCAGCAACTGGTCGCGAATGCCCATGATCAGGAGCTTCGGCGAGAGGGTCTTCCCGGTCGCATACGCCGGGCAGACGTCCTGGCAGCGCCCGCACTCGGTGCACGAGAACGAGTCCACCATCTCCTTCCACGTCAGATCGCCGACCGTTGCAGCGCCGAAGCGCATCTCGTCGTCCGGCACGTCGAAGCGCAGCGGCTCGAGGCGGCCGCGCCTGCGGGTGCGGCCGAAGTAGACGTTGACCGCGGCGGTCGCGATGTGCAGATGCTTCGAGTACGGCAGGTAGGCGAGGAACGTGAGCACGACCACCAGGTGCGCCCAGACGAAGAAGCGCTCGGCGACACTCGGGTCCGGGATCGCACCGGAGATCCAGTTCGAGAGAAATGACGCCGACGCCGGCCACTCGTTGAGCCCGGCGGCGATGCGCGATGCATGCCAGCCGAGGAGCGTCAGCACGACGAGCGCGATCATCGCGAGGATGAAGTCGGCCTCACCCATGTGCGAGCCCTTGAAGCGGGCGGGACGAACGACCTTGCGGATCCAGAACGCGGTCGCCACACCGGCGAGCACCGCGATCGCGAACACGTCGACGAGTGCCATGAACCAGCCTTGCGAGCCGAGCCACGGGAACGACCAGTTTCGGTCGACCGCGGAGATCATCGCCATCACGATCGTCGGGAACAGGACGAGGAAGCCCCAGAAGATCGCTGCATGCATCGCGCCCGGTACCAACCGCTGGAACAGCTTCCGCTGTCCGAGCACGATCACGGCTTCGTTGCGAACGCGACGTGGAACGTCGTCGTAGCGTTCGACCGGCTTCCCCGCGCGAACGAGACCGACGAGCAGGAGCGCGCGTCGCGCGAAGAGCGTGCCCGCGACGGCGAGCGCCGCCGCGAGCGCAACCGCGCCGGCGAGCGTTGCTATTCCCGAGCCTTCCTGAGCTCGGCGGAGATCGCGGGGACGATCTCGTGCAGGTTGCCGATCACCGCGTAGTCGGCGTGCGTGAAGATCGTCGCCTCCGGGATCGTCGTTGATCGCAAGCAGCTTCTTCGCGCCCTTGCAGCCGGCGATGTGCTGGGTCGCGCCGCTGATCCCGCAGGCGATGTAGATGTCGGGCGAGACCTTCGTCCCGGTCTGCCCGACCTGGTCGGTGTGTGGCCGCCAACCTGCGCTCGTGACGACGCGCGAGCAGCCGACGGCGCCATCCAGCAGGCCGGCAAGCTCCTCGAGGATCGCGAACCCCTCCGCCGAGCCGACGCCGCGGCCGCCGGAGACGACCACCTTCGCATCCGCGAGCGAGACCTTCCCGCCGGTGTCGGGGATCACGCGTTCCACCACCTGCACTGCGTCGCCGACGTCCGGATGCACGGTCTCGACAGCCGCCGGCAGCGCACCCGCCTCGAACGCGAACGGCGCCGCGGTGAAGAGCTTCTGCCCGGAGTGGACCCGTGCCTCCTCGAGCAGCGTGCCGCCCCAGCGTTGGCGCGTGACCTCGTCGCCGCGCACCTCGGTGACGTTCGCCGCGAACGGCAGGTCGAGCTGGGCCGCGACGTGGGCGAGGACCTCGTTGCCCCGGTCGGAGCCGGGCGCGACGATCGAGTCGCCCGCGGCCGCATCGATCAGTGCCGCGGCCCACGCGGCCGGCGCATACGGACCGTCGAGCGTGACCGCACGCACCTCGCCGAGCGACTGCGCGAGCGTGACCGCCTGCAGCGAGAGCTCATCGTCGTGTTCCGCGAAGACCAGTACGTTCATGCGACGCCCAGCTTCTGCAGCACCTCGACGATCGCGGGCGCCGCCTCAGGCCCGCGCCCGAGCACCTCTGCCTGCTTGCCGACTCCCTCCGGCACGACGAGGCGAAGCTTCTCGAGCCGCGACGCTTTCCGCTCGACGGGCCGCGCATCGACCGGCTTTCGATTCGCCCGCAGCTTTGCCGGCACCGATGGGTAGCGCGGCAGGTTGAGGCCTTCCTTCACGGTGACGACGGCCGGGAGGGGCACGTCGTAGACGTCGCGCCCCGCGGCGACCTCCTGTTCGCACCGCGCCCGGCCGTCTGCGACCGTCAGCCCTTTCAGCCCTGTGACGACCGGCAGTCCGAGCGCGTAGGCGACCCGGATCCCGACCTGGAAGTTGCCGGCGTCCGCCGACTCGTTGCCGAACACGATCAGGTCGAAGGGCTCCTCGGATTGGATCGCCTCGACCAGCGCCGCTGCCGTCGCCTGTGCGTCCCACTCCTCGCTGCTGACGAGATGGATCGCGCGGTCCGCGCCGAGCGCCATGCACTCGCGCAGCTGCTCTTCTGCCTCCGCCGGCCCGAGCGTCAGCACGACGACCTCGCCGCCTTGTGCTTCGACGATGCGCACGGCCTCTTCGACGCCACACTCCTCGTGCGGCGAGATCGTGAAGCCGAGGTGCTTCGTCTCGATCGCCTGCTCATCGGCGGTCAGCACCATCTTCCCGCCGGTGATCGGCACGCGCTTCACCAAACAGAGAACCCTCACGCCTTGACCCTCGAGTTATCGGGGTCGAAGACCGGGGTCGAGTCGTTGCACGCGACGGTGACCGGGTAGTGCTCGCCGAGGAACTCGACGAGCAGCTCCTCGCCGACGACCGCGTTCTCCGGCGGCAGGTACGAGAGCAGGATGTGCTTGCCGATCGAGGGGCCTGCACCGGCGCTCGTCACGTATGAGCGGCGGCCGTGTGCGTCGACGAGCGGCTTGCCGCCCTTCGAGAGCACCGGCTCGCGGCCGAGCATGTAGCGCTTCGTGCCGCCGGCCGGCGCGTGGTCGTCCACGGTGAGCGTGCACAGCACCGCAGCCGGCTCGGCGTCGCGGTGCGCGACATGCGCGTCCTTGCCGACGAAGTCGGGAGTCTTGACCCTGCCCCAGGCCATGCCGGCCTCGACGACGTTGTAGTCCGCGTCGAGCTCGAACCCGAAGGCGCGGTAGCACTTCTCGAGGCGCCCCGTGGTGCCGTAGACGCCGATCCCGGCCGGCACGACGCCGTGCGGCTCCCCTGCCTCTCGAACGAGATCCCACAGCTTGGCGCCCTGCTCCATGGGCACGTAGAGCTCCCAGCCGAGCTCACCGACGTAGGAGATACGTGATGCGAGCACGCGCAGGGAGTCGATCTCGATCGTGCGGCAGCTCGCGAAGCCGAACGCCTCGTGCGACACGTCGTCGTTCGTCAGGCTCGAAAGGATCTCGCGTGAGCGCGGGCCCCAGAGGCCGAGCGTGGTCCACGCCGAGGTGAGATCGGTGATCTGCGCGCTCCCGTCGGCGGGCGCGTGGTCGGCGTACCACTTCATGTCGGCCATGCCGTGGGCGCCGCCAGTGACGACGCGAAACTGCTCGTCGCCGAGGCGCATCACCGTCAGGTCGCTCTTGAACGTCCCGCTCGGCGAGAGCACCGGGGTGTAGACGACCTTGCCGTTCGCGACGTCCATCTGGCGCATCGAGACCTTCTGCACCGTCTCGAGCGCACCAGGCCCTGCAACATCGAAGATGCAGAATGCGGTCAGGTCGAACATCGCGGCGCGATCGCGCATCGCCAGATGCTCGGCGTTGATGATCGGCGACCACCAGCGCGACTCCCACTCCGCCTCGCGACGGGTGATGCGGTCGCCGTATTCGTCGAGCAGGTTCGCATTCGACTCGTACCACTGCGGACGCTCCCACGCCGCTGCCTCGAAGAACACCGCGCCGAGCTCGCGCTCCCGCTCGTAGAACGGCGAGAGCCGCACGCGGCGGTTCGAATCCCACTGCTCAGCGGGGTGCACGATGCCGTAGGTCTTGTTGAACCCCTCCGCAGCGCGCGCCTGCACGTGCTGCTTCGAGCGCTGGCAGTCGTAGAAGCGCGCGATGTCGGACGACTGAAGGTCGATCTCCGACTCGCCGCGGGTCATCCACTCTGCGACCGCCCGGCCGACTCCCGGCCCCTCCTTCACCCAAACCGCCGCGGCCGACCACAGTCCCTTGACCTCCGGCGTCTCACCGAGCAACGGCAGGCCGTCGGGCGTGAGCGACAGGATCCCGTTGATCGCGTACTTGATGCCGACGGACTCGTCGTTGAGCACGTCCGGGATCAGCTCGAGCGCGTCCTCCATCTGCTGCTGGAAATCCTTCTCCGTGAACGGGAACTCGGTCGGCGACAGTGCCGCCTCTTCGTTCGACGGGATCTCCTCGGGGTCGTGCAGGATCGGCCGGTGGGCGTACGAGCCGATCTCGAGCCCGCTCCCGTCCTGGCGCTCGTACATGTTCGTGTCCATGTCGCGGACGATCGGGAACTCGATCGTGCCCTTCGTCTCCTTGAAGTGCGGCACGGGGCCGACGTCGATCATCTGGTGCACCGCCGGCGTCAGCGGAATGCTCGCACCTGCCATGCGGGCGATCTTCGGCGACCAGACACCACAGCAGACGACCACGATCTCAGTCGCGATGTCGCCGCGCGAAGTGCGGATGCCGGTGATCCGCCCGTGCTCGACGTCGATCCCGAGCACCTCGGTGTTCGCGAACACGCTCAGTGCACCCTTCGCCTGCGCGCGCTCGCGCATGATCGTCCCGAAGCGCAGCGAGTCGACGATGCCGACCGACCTGGTGTAGAAGCCGCCGACGATCACCGACTCGTCGATGAACGGCACCAGCTTCTTCACCTCCGCCGGGGTGACGATCGACACGTCGTCGATCCCCCACGCTTTTGCCGACGACATGCGGCGCTGGAGCTCCTGCATCCGCTCCTCGGTGCGCGCAACCTCGATGCCGCCGCTCTCGGTGAAGACGCCGGCGTCGCGGTACTGGCGCACCGAGTCGAGCGTCAGCTGCGTCATCTCCTTCGAGTGGTCGACGGGGAAGATGAAGTTCGAGGCGTGCCCGGTCGAGCCGCCCGGGTTCGGCAGCGGGCCCTTGTCGAGCAGTACGAGGTCGGTCCAGCCGAGCTCGGCGAGGTGGCCGACGAGGCTGTTCCCGACGATGCCGGCGCCGATCACGACCGCGCGCGCGGTGGCCGGCCAGGAGGAAGGGGTCTCAGTCATGGCACTGATATATCACGAGGCGAGCAACACGTCACGCATCTCGCCCTCGAAGGTCTCGACGTGCCGGCGCATGAGCTCCGCCGCGCGCTCGCCGTTTCCCCGCAGAATCGCCTCGAGCAGCCCGGCGTGCTCGTCGACCGCCGCGCCGAGGTCGGTGCGGGCGAGCGCAAGCATCCAGATCCGCTGGGCGTGGGCGTAGTAGGTCTCGAGCGTCTCCGACAGGAACTCGTTGTGACTCGCCCGGTAGACCGCGCGGTGGATGCGCTGGTCGAGCTCGATCAGCGCGCGGTTGTCACGGCGCCGCCGCGGGCCCGAGCAGCGAGAGCAGGTCGTTCAGCTCGTCCAGATCTGCCTGGATCGCGCGCTCTGCGGCCAGGCGGGCCGCCTCGGGCTCGAGCACGAGCCGCACCTCGCAGAGCCGGGCGAGATCGCGCACGTCGACGGTCGTGACGAAGATCCCGCGTCGCGGGAACACCTCCACGAGCCGTTCCTGCGCGAGCCGGCGGAGCGCCTCGCGGACGGGCGTCCGGCCGATCCCGAGCTCCGCCGTCAACTCCGGCTCACGCACCGCCGAGCCGGGTGGCAGCTCGAGCGACACGATCAGCGCGCGAATCGCGTAGTACGCCCGGTCGGCGAGGGACAACCCGTCTTCGACGTCTGGGGCGAGACGCGCCTGGCTGGTCCGGGTCACGGAGATATATTACGCCCCCGTTCAGCGGCGGAGGCCGCTAGGTCGACGTCTGAGCTTCCTCTGAGCTTCCTCTGAGCCGGCTCAGACGTTGGAGGTCGAGCCCGGTGGGGCGCACGGACGAGCCCGTGCGCCCCACCGGCGAAGCTCACGTTCCCGGGGCCGGGGCCTGGGGCTTGGTGAACGGCGTCTTCTTGCTCAGCCAGGAATTGACCTGCGCCTGGTGAGCCTTCACGAACGCTTCGGCTGCCGCGGTGTTCGACATCTTCTTGACAGCCAGGTTGTAGGAGACCTGGTTCTGCTCATCCGACGTCCAGCTGAACCTCTTGATGAAGTTCGCCACCGTCGGAGCGGTCTGCGCCAGGTTCTTGTCCATCACCTTGTACAGCGGGTACGGCGGATACGAGCAGTTGATGTCCGCCGGCTTCAACTTCGCGCACTTCGCCGTGAACGGCGGGAGTGCCACCTGCGAGAACTTGTAGATGGCGTTCTGATACTGGGGGGTGTACCAGTAGAAGAGCACCGGCTTCTTCGCCTTGTAGTCGGTCTCGATCTCGGTGAGCTGAGCCGCCTCGGTGCCTGCGAAGACGACCTTGAGATTGATCCCGAGGTTCTTCACGAGCGCCTGGTCGTTCGTGACGTAGCTCGGCGAGCCGTCGAGGAACTGGCCCTGCGGTGACGACTGGGGCGTCACGAACAGCTTCCAGTCCTTCTTCACGCCCTGCCACGTCTTCAGCTCAGGATGCTGCTGCATCAGATACGTGGGGACATACCAACCGATGTTGCCGTTCGGCCCCTCGAGGCCGGCGTTGACGACCTGGTGCGAGCCCTGCACGTACTTGCTGTAGAGCGGCGAGTGGCCCCACACCTCGAGCACGGCGGAGACCTTGCCCTGGGTCATCGCCGGCCAGGCCGGGATCTCGTCGATCGTCAGCAGATTGACGTTGTAACCGAGGTACTTCTGGATCACGTACTGGGCGACGACGTCGTTCGCGGTCGACCCCTCCCACGAGTTGTCGGCGAGGACGATCGTCGGCTTGCTCGACTTACCGCGAGTGAGCGCGCCCGAAGACGTCGCGGCGACCGCGGCCGACACGAGGCCGATCACCAGGAGAATTACAGCGAGCCGGCCGGGCCGGCGCCAAGTCCTCCTGGGTTGCTCCTTCACTGTCATGTTCCCTCCGTCGTTGTGGCCTGCTGTGGACGTTAACCCTCTTCAACCCTCCACGTCCTAAGACGCGGCTGCACGCCCGCGGTTCGGGTTGGACTGGCTGAGGCGGTCGAGCACGACCCCCATCAGGACCATCGCGAGCCCGGCAGCTGCACCGAGGCCGACCTCTGAGCGCGAGAAACCGGTGACGACGTCGAGCCCCAGCCCGCCCGCGCCGACGAGGCCTGCAACGACGACCTCGGCCATCACGAGCAGGATCGTCTGGTTCACGGCGAGCATCACGTACGGACGCGCGATCGGCAGCTCGATCTTGAGCAGCAGCTGCCAGCGGCTCGACCCGAACGCCTGACCCGCCTCGACCACGTCGCGCTGCACCGCCCTGAGGCCGAGGGTGGTCGCCCTCACCGCCGCGGGGAGGGCATAGATCACCGATGCGAGGAGGCCGGCGACGTTGCCGACTCCGAACAGCGCCACGACGGGGATCAGGTAGACGAACGCCGGCAGTGTCTGCAGGAAGTCGAGGATCGGCCGGAGGACCTGGTCGACCGCGCGCCAGCGATAAGCAGCGATGCCGAGCGGGATGCCGACGGCGAGGTCGAGGACCAGCGCGACGAGAACGAGGCTGAGCGTGATCATCGCGCTCGTCCAGGCGTTGAAGTCGTAGGACGTCGTGCCCTGGAACGTGTAGCCGACCGGAGCCTGCATCAGTCCGAGCAGCACGACGCACGTTGCGAGCAGGATGCCGCGGCGCATGCCGCCGCGGGCCCAGCCGATTGCGCACACCGCCGCGGCGACGAGCCACCACGGCAGGTCGCCCAGCCAGCGCTGCAGCGGGTTGAGGATCTCGAGCGTGAGGAAGCTCGAGATCGGCTCGGTCACCCCCGCGAGGTGCTCGGTCAGCCAGTTCATCCCGTTCGTCACCTGCGTGACGATCGAGAAGCCCCACGACGACGGCCAGTCGCCGAGATTGAGCGCGTACTGGGCGACGAGGATCGTCACGATGACACCGCCCCACAGGACGAGCAGGGCCCGCCGGGAGAGACGGCCGGAGTCGCCGCTGTGGGAACGGTCGTAGCGGAGCCCGAACGCGCCCGAGGTGCGGTCGAGCCACATCGCCATGAACACGATCAGGAGTCCGGCCACCGCGCCCTCGCCGATCTCCTGGTTCTGCAGCGCCGCGAGCACCGGGTCGCCGAGGCCGCCGGCGCCGACCATCGAGGCGATCACGACGATCGAGAGCGCCATCATGATCACCTGGTTCAGCCCGAGCATGATCGACTGCCCGGCGAGCGGGAGCTGAATGCGGCGCAGCACCTGGCTGCGGGTCGCGCCGAACGACTGGGCCGCCTCGATCGCGTCCCGGCGGACCGAGCGGATCCCGAGCTCGGTGAACCGCACGAGTGGTGGGACGGCGTAGATGAAGGTCGCCACGATCCCGGCCGGGTTGCCGATCGAGAAGAGGACGACGATGGGCACGAGATAGGCGAACGCCGGCATGATCTGCATCAGGTCGAGCACCGGCCGAAGTGCCTTGTGCACTGACGGCCACACGGCGCAGGCGATGCCGAGCGGGATGCCGACGATCGTCGAGAGGATGATCGATACGGCCATCAGCGAGAGCGTGGTCATCGCGCTCGACCACATGACGGCGATCCCGTTCGGACCGCCGTTCGGGATCTGAAGGACGCCGAACGACGCGACCATCAACGCAGCGAACAGCGCCGTCCGCCACGTACCGACGAGCCAGGCGACAACGGTCGCGACGACGAGCACGCCGACCCACGTCATCCAGTTGAGGAGATCGATCACCCAGTTCGTCGAGTCGTTCAGCAAGTTGGCGAAGCCGCCGATCACGTGGTGCAGGAAGAAGTTCGTCTGCTGGTTGTCGGTGACCCAGTTGCTCAGCCGGTCGAACCAGTTCGGGACGCCGCCGCCAAGCACCCAGTTGGTCGGGAAGCCGCTGTGGAAGCCGCTCGTCGCGATGCCGATCACGCAGATCACGGCGGCACCGGCGAGCGGAAGCATGTAACGCCGCAGAAGCGTCTGCCCGCCGTCGGCGAGGGCGCGCCCACGGGCGAATGGGTCTGCGCCTGCCTTGCCCGCTTCCGTCGCGGTCGACGCGGACATCGCCGTGGCCTCAGGCCGGCCCGGTCGGGCCCGCGTCGAACGCGGGCTCCTCGGGGACGTCGCGCTCGTCGCGACCGGCAAGGACGTGGACGACCATCCGCCGGTCGAGCACGCCCACGAGCTCGCCGCTCGCGTCGACGACGCCGATCGGGCCCGTCGAGCCGAAGATGACGGGGAGCAGCTCGCCCAGGCGCTGGTCGTGCTGAACGACGTTCTCGGGCGTGACCGCACCGGTGTGCGGCTGGGTCGCGAACGAAGCGGTCAGCACCTTCCCGCGCGGCACGTCCCGCACGAACTCGCGCACGTAGTCGTCGGCGGGCGCACCGACGATCTCGGACGGCAGGCCGACCTGGACGAACCTGCCGTCTTTCATGATCGCGATCCGGTCGCCGATCTTCAGCGCCTCGTCGAGGTCGTGCGTCACGAAGAGCACCGTCTTGTGCAAGCGGGCCTGCAGGCGCAGCACCTCGTCCTGCATCTCGCGGCGGATCAGTGGATCGAGCGCCGAGAACGCCTCGTCGAAGATCAGCACCTCCGGATCGACGGCGAGGGCACGCGCCAGCCCGACGCGTTGCTGCATGCCGCCGCTGAGCTGGTCGGGATAGGACCGCTCGACCGAGGCGAGCCCGACGACCCCGAGCAGCTCTCGCGCGCGCTCGTGGCGCTTGTTCTTGTCGATTCCCTGCACCTCGAGCCCGTAGGCGACGTTGTCGATCACCGTTCGATGCGGGAAGAGACCGAAGTGCTGGAACACCATCGAGACCTTCGTGCGGCGAATCTCGCGCAGCCTCTTCGCGTCGGCGCCGAGGACGTCCTGGCCGCAGATGCTGATCCTTCCCGAGGTGGGCTCGACCAGCCGCGTGATGCAGCGGACGAGCGTCGACTTGCCGCTCCCGGAGAGGCCCATGATCACGAACACCTCGCCACGGCCCACGTCGAACGAGATGTCCCGCGAGGCGATCGTGCAGCCCGTCTTGGCCATCAGGTCCGCTCTCGGCAGATCGGCGTCGCTGCTCCCGATCACCTTGTCGGCGTGAGGACCGAACACCTTCCAGACGTCGCGGCACGAGACCTGAACATCGCCGCCGACGCCGGTCTTCTGAGGAATGACCTCCGCCGGCGACGTCACCGGACTTTCAGCTCCGAGTGCGTGGGCGCCGCGCACATCTGCCGCGGAGCGGATGCAGATGTCGCTGCGGTTCTCGTGCCCACGGGAGTCGCCGGTGACTCTATCCAACGTCCGCGCAAGCGATCGACTCTTTCACCGACCGCGCAGTCGCGTCAAGCCGCAGACCTGAGCGTATTCTCTCGGCTGATTCTTCGACGAAAGGAATACCCCAAGTGACCTCAACGATGCCATCGTCGCTCCAGATCGCCCAGGAGGCCGTGCTCAGGCCGATCACCGAGATCGCGGCCGCGGCCGGGCTCGAGCCGGACGAGATCGACCCGTACGGCCGCTACAAGGCGAAGGTCTCGCTGTCGGTGCTCGACCGGCTTGCAGACAAGGCCGACGGGAAGCTGATCGACGTGACGGCGATCACGCCGACGAAGGCGGGCGAGGGAAAGACGACGACATCGGTGTCGCTGACGCAGGGGCTCGGTTATCTCGGCAAGAGCGTCGCGCTCTGCCTGCGCGAGGCCTCGCTTGGGCCCGTGTTCGGGATCAAGGGCGGCGCAGCCGGCGGCGGCTACACGCAGGTCGTGCCGATGGAGGACATGAACCTGCATTTCACGGGCGACATCCACGCGATCGGAGCTGCCAACAACCTGCTCGCCGCGATGCTCGAGGCGCATCTGCTGCACGGCAACGTGCTCGGCATCGACCCGCTGTCGATCAACTGGCGGCGCTGCATGGACATCAACGACCGCTCGCTGCGCGACATCGTTGTCGGCCTCGGGGGCAAGGCGAACGGCAACACGCGTCAGACCGGCTTCGACATCACCGCGGCATCCGAGGTGATGGCGATCGCGGCTGTCGCGTCGGATCTGAAGGACCTGCGCGCGAGACTGGGCGCGATCACCGTCGGGAACACCTACGAGGGCGAGCCCGTCACCGCCGAGCAACTGCAGGCTGCAGGCTCGATGGCCGTGCTGCTCAAGGAGACGATCAAGCCGAACCTCGTGCAGACGCTCGAGGGCCAGCCCGCGTTCGTGCACTGCGGTCCGTTTGCCAACATCGCGCACGGCAACAACTCGGTCGTCGCGGATCGCGTCGCGCTCAAGCTCAGCGACTACGTCGTCACGGAGAGCGGCTTTGGCTCGGACATGGGCATGGAGAAGTTCTTCGACATCGTCTGTCGCCTCGGCAACCTGAGGCCCGACGCGGTCGTGCTCGTCGCAACGGTCAAGGCGCTCAAGCACCACGCGGGCGACCCGGACGGCGGAATGGACGCGATCGAGGCCGGCGCGGCGAACATGACGCGCCATCTTGGAATCATCCGGGAGTTCGGCCTGAACGCGGTCGTCGCCGTGAACGCGTTCCCGGGCGACACGACCGACGAGGTCGAACTGGTGAAGCGGATCGCACTCGAGCACGGTGCCTATGCGGCGGAGGCGAACAACGGCTTCCTGCGCGGCGGCGAAGGCGGAGCGGCGCTCGCGGAAGCGGTGGTCGCGGCAGCAGACGAGCCGTCGAAGTTCGACTTCGTCTACCCCCTCGACGCACCGATCGAGGACAAGATCGAGTTGATCGCAAAACGCGTCTACGGTGCCGACGGGATCAACCTGCTGCCTGCAGCACGCGCGAAGATCAAGGCGTTCAACGAGACCGGGCTCGACAAGCTGCCGATCTGCATGGCGAAGACGCACCTCTCGCTCTCGGCCGACCCAGTGCTCGCAAACGCTCCGACCGGATTCACCGTTGGCGTGCGCGACCTGCGTGCCTACACGGGCGCCGGCTGGATCGTCGCCCTCTGCGGCGACATGCAGACGATGCCGGGTCTCGGCAAGAAGCCTGCCGCGATGAGCGTCGACATCGACGAGGACGGCGAGACGGTGGGCTTGTTCTAAGGGGGAATCGCAAGGCAGGTACCCTCGTCTGACTCTGATTCGGCGCAGCCGAACCAGAGTCACGAGTTTCGAACTGCGGCATCCGCCCAGAAACTCGCGAATCAGATTCACAGAACGAATCTGGTTCGGTCTAGGTTCGGAGCCGTTCGCTCCCGGGGTCGTACAGCGCATCGGGACCGATGCGTGCGGGGACGAGCTCACCGAAGACGTCGACCTGCACCTCCGTCCCCTCCTCGAGCTCCGACGGCAGCTTGGCCAACGCGATGTTCCGCCGCACGGTGAAGCCGTAGGCCGCGCTGCGGAGACGCCCGATCACCTCGCCGTCGTTCCCCTGCACGGCCTCCCCGCCGTAGATCGTCAAGTAGTCGTCGGCACCGACGACGAGCGTTCGCAGCCGCTGCGCAGGCGCACGGTCGAGCTCGGTGCGCTTGTCGCGGGGAACGCAGAAGCCGAGACCTGCCTCGAACGGCGTGTCGGAGCTCGTCAGGTCGGCGCCGAAGTAGCGGTAGCCCTTTTCGATGCGCAGCGAATCGAGGGCCGTATAGCCCACCGGCTCGGGGGACGCCGCGGCCATCAGCGCGTCCCACACCTGCACCGCGTCACGGCGTGCCGTGTAGAGCTCGTAACCGAGCTCGCCGACGTACGTGATCCGCTGCGCCAGCACCACCGCGCTCCCGATGGGAAGCGTCCGCGCGGTCCGAAACGGGAACGCCTCGCTCGATACGTCGGCGCCGGTCACAGCCGCGAGCGCCTCGCGCGCAGCAGGCCCCCAGATGCCGATCACTGCGAGCTCGTCGGTGACGTCGTCGATCGTGACAGCGCCCTCTGCATGCAGCTCGAGGAATCCACGGTCGCTGTCGACGGCGCCTGCGCCGGTGACGATGCGGAAGCGCTCCTCGCCGAGCCTCGTCACGGTCACGTCGCCGACGATGCCGCCGCGCTCGTCGAGCAGCTGCGTGTAGACGACGGAACCGACAGGCCTGTCGACGTTGTTGCCGCACACGCGGTCGAGCAGGCCGAGCGCATCCGCTCCAGCCACCTCGAGCTTGCCGAACGACGTCAGGTCGATGATGCCGATCCGTTCCCGCATCGCCGCGTGCTCGACGGCGATCCGGTCGTGGAACGGCGGCCGGGCCCAACCGAACGCGCGCTGATCCTCACCTGCGCGCCGCCACTGCTCGCCCGGGCGAAAGTAGTCGACGCGCTCCCAGCCGTTCTTGCACCCGAAGACCGCGCCGAGCTCCTGCAGGCGGCCGTGGAGGGGGCTGAGGCGCCTGGGTCGGCCCGCTTCCGAGACGTCGAACGGGTAGCGCTGCCGGTAGTAGTACTTGTAGACCTCCCGCGCGCCCGCGGCGGCAAAGGCGGGGTCGCGAAAAGGGCCGCCGAAGCGCCACGGCCGGTACGGCTGTACGTCGACGTCGGTCGTCCCGGTCGTCACGAGCCCTGCGAGCGCGCGGCCGAGCCCGCCGGCGCCGCCGAAGCCGTTCAGCGACAGGCCCGCTGCGAGCCAGAACCCGCGCACGCCCGGCATCGGCCCGAGCAGCGGGTTGCCGTCGGGCGTCATCGCATCCGGGTGGCAGACGAGCGCGGTCACGCCGGCGTTGTCCAGGAAGGGGAACCGCCTCACTGCCCCGGCCATCAGCTGCTGGAACCGCGCATGGTCCGGGGGCAGCATCTTCGAGCCGTGCTCCCACGGCACGCCGTCGTGCCAGCGCGACACCGGGTTCGGCTCGTACCCGCCGAAGAGGACGCCTCCGCTCTCGGCCTTGCCGTAGATGAGGTTGTCGGTATCCCTGAAGCACGGCAGCTCGCGCGAGAGCTCGTGTCCCTCGACAGCGTGCAGCGCGATGTGCTGGTGGTCGACAGGGATCGAGCAGGCGAACGCTCCGACCATCGCGGCGATCTGCGGCGCCCACATCCCGGCGGCGTTGACGACCGTCTCCGCCTCGATCCGCCCATGCTCGGTCATGACCGCACGCACCTCGCGACGGGGCCCGAGCTCGATGCCGGTGACACGGGTATGGATCCGCATCTCGACGCCGAGCTCACGCGCGGCGTTCGCGACCGCGTACGTTGCGATGTGCGGGTCGACGTAGCCGTCGCCCGGCATCCAGACGGCGCCGAAGAGCGAGTCCGGCGTTGCCTCGGGCAGGAGACGCCGTACGTCTTCCGATGTGACGAGCTCCGCCTCGAGCCCGATGCCGTGAGCGCGACTGACGCCGCGGCGGAGCTCGATGAAACTCTCGGGGCTCGACGCGATCCGCAGCGAGCCGACCGTCTCGAAGACGCCGAGCTCCTGGTAGAGCTGAACGCTATAGCGGCGGAACTGCATCATCGTCGGCGACGGGTTGAACTGCGTCACGAGGCCCGCCGCATGGTGCGTCGAGCCGCTCGTCAGCTCGCCCTTCTCGACCAGCACGACGTCCCGCACGCCCGCTTTTGCGAGGTGGTAGGCGCAGCTGACACCGGCGATCCCACCGCCGATGACGACGGTGCTCACACGGGCTCCCGCAGCTCGGAGGTCCAGGCGACGATGCTCGTGCGGTCGCCGCGAAAGACGTCGCGCGCGGTCTCGACGACGACGCCCGCCGCGTCGTATGCCGTCCGGTCGACGAGCATGAGCGGCGCGCCGGCCGGCAGGCCGAGCGCCTCTGCCTCCTCGGCATCGGCGAGCACGGGCTCGATCCGCTCCACCGCGCGCACGGGAGCCGCGTCGAAGTGCTCGTCGAGCAGCTCGTAGAGCGATCCGGTCAGGTCGAGTGCGAGCAGCCCCGCGAACCGGTCGGCCGGAAAGCTCGAGCGTTCGAGGGCGAGCGGCTCATCGTCGGCGAGCCGGATGCGCACGATCTCGATCGAGCCGTGCGCGGCGCGGGCCGACAGGACCCGCGCACCGGCCTCGACTCCCTGCCTCCGCAGCTGCTCGGACAGCCCGCTGAACGTCCCGAGGTCGCGTTCGAGCTTCGGCTGTGCGACGAACGAGCCGCCGTTACGCCCGATCGCTCGTCGAAGCAGCCCGCGAGACTCGAGGGTCTGCAGCGCCTGCCGAACGGTCATCCGGCTGACACCGTGCTCGGCGGCGAGCTCGCGCTCGGCCGGAAGCCGGTCGCCGGGAGCGAGCTCTCCAGCCGCAATCGCCTCCTCGACGTGCGCGACGATCCGCGCGTACTTCATGCGCGAATCCGCTCTCCCTTCGGGTCGTACAGAGGCTCCGCGCGCACCTCAGCGTTCACCCAGTCGCCGAAGATGTCGACCTGGAGCTGCGTGCCCTGACCGCCGTTGGCAAGCGGGACGTAGGCGAACGCGATGCTCGCGTCGACGGCGTAGCCGTACCCGCCGCTCGTCACGCGCCCCACGATCTCGCCGTCCGCCGCGCGGACCGGCTCCGACCCGAGCGCGATCGCGCGCGGATCGTCGAGCACGAGGCAGACGAGCGTCTGCTCTTCCTTGCGGCGCGCGTCGCGGCCGATGAAGTCGCCCTTGTCCCGCTTGACCGCGAACGCGAGGCCGGCCTCGTCGGGCGTCGTCTCCGCGTTCAGGTCGCTCCCCCACGCCCGGTAGCCCTTCTCGAGCCTGAGCGAATCGATCGCTCGGTAGCCGCCCGGTGTCACGTCGCCTCCGGCGACGAGCGTGTCCCAGAGCTGCAAGCCGTACTCGGAGGGGCAGTACAGCTCCCAGCCGAGCTCGCCGACGTAGGTGACCCGCGACGCGATCACCGGGACGTTTCCGACGGAGATCTCGCGCGAGGTCATGTACGGGAAGCCCAGCGGCGACTTCGTCAGCGGCTGCAGCACGTCGCGGGCGCGCGGCCCCCAGAGGCAGAGGCACGCGTACGCGGAGGTCACGTCGTTCACGTAGACGGATCCGTCGCGCGGCGCGTTGCGGTCGAGCCAGGCGCGGTCGTGATTGCCGAACGCCGTGCCGGTGACGAGCAGGAAGCGGTCTGCGGCCCGTCGCGTGACGGACAGGTCGGCCTCGATGCCTCCACGAGCGTTGAGCAGCTGGGTGTAGACGATCGTGCCGACGGGCCGGTCGATCCTGTTCGCGCAGAGCCGCTCGAGGAACGCGAGCGCGCCGGGCCCGAGCACCTCGAGCTTGGAGAACGACGACTGGTCGAAGAGCGCCGCCGACTCCCGGGCGGCACGCGCCTCGACCTCGATCGCCGGCGACCAGTTCTCCCCGGCCCAGCCGTTCGGCCGCAGTGACTCGTGGCCGCCGGCCGCGTTCGACTCGTACCAGTTGACGCGCTCCCAGCCGCCCTTCTCGCCGAATGCGGCTCCGAGCTCGCGATGGCGCGCATAGACGGGCGAAACACGCAACGGCCGCCCGGCGAGCTTCTCCTCGCCCGGGTACTTGATGTCGTAGTACTGCGACAGCGCTTCGTACGAGCGCGCGAGCGTGTACGCCTGGCTCGCGTACTGCCGTCCGAAGCGGCGGAGGTCGAGCGGCCAGACATCCCACTCCGGACGGCCGTCGACGATCCACTCGCCCATGACCTTGCCGATCCCGCCGGCTCCGGCTAGGCCGTGCGCGCAGCCTCCGGCCGCCACCCAGAAGCCGGGCACGTCCGTCTCACCGAGCAGGAAGTCGGCGTCGGGCGTGAACGCCTCCGGGCCGTTGAAGAACATCTTCACCTCGGCGGTCTCCATTGCCGGCACCCGCGTGATCGCATTCGCAAAGAGCTCCTCCATGCGGTCCCACTCCTCCGGGAGGAGCTTGGCCTCGAATCCCTCGGGGATCCCGTCGAGCGCCCACGGCGCCGGCCTGCGCTCGTAGCCGCCCATCACGAGGCCGCCGACCTCGGTGCGGAAGTAGACGAGGTTGTCGGGATCGCGCAGCGTCGGCAGCGGTTCGAGCGGCGGGTCGAACGGCTCGGTGATCAGGTACTGGTGGCCGTACGGGATGATCGGCAGGCCGACGCCGACCATGCGGGCGAGCTCGGGTGCGTACATACCGGCGGCGTTCACGACCACCTCGCACTCGATGCGCCCGGCATCCGTCTCGACGGCGGCGACCCGCCCGTCCTTCGTCTCGATCCCGGTCACGCGCACGCGGGTCTCGATCTGGGCGCCGACCCGCCGCGCCGCGTCGGCGAGCGAAAAGGTCAGCTGCGACGGATCGAGGTAGCCGTCGTCCGGGATGAAGGCGGCGGCGAGCACGCCCTCGGTGCTCATCGGCGGGAAGCGCTCCTGTGCCTCCTCCGCTGAGACGATCTCCATGGGCAGGCCGAACGTCTTCGCCCAGGCCGCCTGACGCCGGATCTCCTCGAGCCTCGGCTGCGACGAGGCGAGGCGCAGACCGCCGAGCTGGTGCCAGCCCGGGTCGTTGCCCGTGAGCTCTTTCAGCTCGGCGTAGAGGCCGACGGAGTACTGCATCATCCTCGTCAGCGAGATCGACGATCGCAGCTGGCCGACGAGGCCGGCGGAGTGCCACGTCGAGCCGTGCGTCAGCTGGTACTGCTCGAGGAGCACCGAGTCCGTCCAGCCGAGCTTCGCGAGGTGGTAGAGGATCGAGGAGCCGATGACGCCGCCTCCGACGACCACCGCCCGCGCGCGCTCCGGGATCACGCGCCCGAGTAAATCAGCTTGCTTGGGTTTGGTCTAGGCCAAATATAAGATCGGCCGATGGCCCTGGAGGACGTCCTGGCGGCGGTGCCGGAGCTGCGCGGCGAGCGGGACGTCGAGCCGCTCGCGGGCGGCCTCACGAACACGAACTACAAGGTCACCACCCCCGACGGGCCGTTACGTCGTCCGGATCGCGGGCCGGGACACGGGGCTGCTCGCGATCGACCGCGAGAACGAGGCGCACAACACGATCGCCGCCGCCGAGGCGGGTGTCGGCGCACCGGTGATCGCTTTTCTGCCGGAGCACGATGCGCTCGTCCTCGGGTTCCTCGACGGCGAGGTGATGGACGCGAACAAGCTCCGGCGGGGCGACCGGTTCGAGTCGATCGCGGCGGCCTGCCGCCGCCTCCACGGCGGGCGCCGCTTCCTGCACGACTTCGACATGTTCGCGATCCAGCAAGGCTACGTCCGCGTCGTCGAGGAGCACGGCTTCCGCCTCCCCGACCGCTATGCCGAGTTCGAGCCCGCGGTGCGCGAGCTCGAGCGGGCGATGCGCGTGCGCTCCGAAGAGACGGTGCCGTGCAACAACGACCTGCTCGCGGAGAACTTCATCGAGGTCGACGGGGCGATGCGCCTGATCGACTACGAGTACTCCGGCAACAACGAGCCGGCATTCGAGCTCGGGAACATCTGGAGCGAGTCGAACCTGTCCCTCGCCCAGCTCGAGGAGCTGGTCACGCGCTACTACGGCCGGCCGCTTCGCAACAAGGTCGCGCGCGCCCGGCTCTGGGGCCTGATGTCGAAGTACGGCTGGACGCTCTGGGGCTCGATCCAGGACGGTGTCTCCGAGCTCGACTTCGACTTCTGGAGCTGGGCGATGGAGAAGTACGACCGTGCCGTCGCGGAGTTCGAAGGCCCGGAGTTCGAGCAGCTGCTCGCGGACGTCCAGCGCACGGACTAGAGGTGTCTGACACCGCAGGTGTCAGACACCAGTGGGGCCGACCCGGCGGAGCCGAGTTCGAGAAGCTGCTCGCGGACGTTCAGCCCACGGACCAACGACGAACCAGATTCGGTTTCTGAATCTGATTCGCGAGTCTCTCGGCAGCTGGTCGACAACTCGAAACTCGTGAACCAGGTTCAGGGGTGTCACGTGAGCGAGACGAGCGCGATCCCGCAGGCGACGACCACGGCGCCTGCGACACGCGTCCTGCCGACCGGCTCGGCGAGGAAGCGGCCTGCGAGGAGCGCGGTCACGACGACGCTCGTCTCGCGCACGGCGGCGACGGGCGCCGCGGCGGCCCGCTGCAGAGCGAGCAGCACCAGGCAATAGGCGCCGAAGGTCGCGACGCCGGCGACCAGGGTCGAGGGGGTGATCTCGGCGCGGAGCGCGCGCAGCCCCTTCGTGCCCCCGACGTAGGAGGCGTAGAGAAGCGCCGGGGCGAGCATCGAGATCTCGAGGTAGGAGAGCGCAGCAGCGTGGGTAATGCCCCGCTTGTCGACCAGCGTGTACGTCGCGATCACGCACGCGATCACGAGCCCGAAGACCACTCCGGCTCGTCCTGTCGGCTTGAGACCGCGCACGAGCAGGATCCCTGCGCCGACGAGGCAGACGCCCAGCACCTGCCCGACCGAGGTCGCATGACCGAGCGCGACGATGCCGATCACGAGCACGAGCACCGGCGCGACCCCGCGCGAGACGGGATAGACCACGGAGAGCGGCAAGAGGCGGTACGCGGTGACGAGCAGCGCGAAGTACAGGAGCTGCAGCGCCCCGCTCGCGACGATGTACGGCCAGACGGCCGAATCCATGTGCCATGCGAGGTAGGCCGGGACAGCGAACACCACCTCGGCCGTCAGCAGCGCGACCGCCGTCGCTGCCTGCGGGTCGCGCGCTCGCGCCAGCAGCACGTTCCACACCGCGTGGACGAGAGCGGCGGTGAGCGCCAGCAGCAACGCCGTCGTCGTCATCCACCAACACTACGATCTTCACCCGGTGGCCACCCGTGCTCTGATCTTCGACTTCAACGGCACGCTCTCGGACGACGAGCAAATTCTCTGCGAGATCTTCGTCCGACTCTTCGCGGAGCACGGGAGGCCGATGTCTGCCCAGGAATACTTCGACCAGCTTGCCGGCCTGTCCGACCCAGAGATCGTGCGGACGTGGCTGGGGCACGACCATCCCGATGTGGACGCCGTGATCGCGGAGCGAGTCGAGCGTTACCGGACGGCGGTCGCAGACGGATCGTCCGTGTACGAGCACACGCGCGAGGCGGTCGGCTACGCAGCCGAGCGCGTCCCGCTCGCGATCTGCTCGGGCGCGGTTCGAGCGGAGATCGAGCCGGTGGTCGAGGCGGCGGGCATCGCGCCGTTGCTGCAGACCATCGTCTCCTCCGACGACGTCGCCGAGGGCAAGCCGCACCCCGAGGGGTACCTGAAAGCCATCGCGTCGCTCGGCGCGGAGGCGGCGCAAACCATCGTCTTCGAGGACACCGAGGCGGGGATCGCGTCGGCGCGGGCGGCAGGCGTCGGGCACGTGCTCGCGGTGCGCGGGACGCTCGATCCGAGCCGCCTCGCCGGGGCGGACGAGCTGATCGACCGGATCGACATCGACGTGATGCGGCGCTTGCTGGACTGATGCTCGTCATCGCCCACCGCGGCGCCTCTGCCTATCTCCCGGAGAACACGCTGCCCGCCTTCGAGCGGGCGATCGAGCAGGGCGCGGACTTCGTCGAGTTCGACGTGCACAACGACCTGAGCGTCACCCACGACACGCCACGCCGCGGCGTCGTCTACCCGACGCTCGCCGAGGTGCTCGACCTTTGCCACGGACGCATCGGCGTGATGGTCGAGCTCAAGCGGCCGCGCGGCGACACCGTTCGACGCGCGCTTGCGCTGATGGACGACGACGACGTGCTCGTCTGCTTCCAGCGGCGCGCGATCGAGGAGGCACATGCTCTTCGGCGCGCAATTCGCACCGTGCAGCACGTCGGGCTCGGTGTCTCGATTCGGCGGGCGGCCGGCGGGTGGGCGGTCGGCTTTCGCAACGATCGCCTGACCCGGCGCGGGCTCGAGACCGCGAGGCGCTACGGCCTGGAAACGACCGTCTTCACGGTGAACGACGAGGACCGCATTGCCGAGCTCGGCAGGCTCGGGGTCACGGGCGTCTTTACGGATTATCCGGATCGAGCACTGGCAGCCCTGGGCCGTCGTCCGGCAGGCTGATCAGCTTCGCGCCTTCGGACGGGATCCGCGCGACCACCTGGGCACCCACCGGAAGCGCAGCCGCCCGGGACGTCGACATGTCCGCGATCAGGCTCGTGCCGCTGCCCGTCACCTTGACCCGTGTCACCGGCCCGAGGAACGTCTGGGTCAGCACCTCTCCGGAGAACGAGTTCGGCGCTGAGCCGTTCGTGTGGGCTTCCAGCTCGAGCGCCTCGGGCCTGATCAGCACGAGCACGCGTTCGCCGTTCTGCCGGCCCCGCGCGGCGTCGACCTGTAGGCGAATGCCCGAGTGCTCCACCTCGCCGGAGACCCCGTCGATCACGACCGATTCGAGGCGGTTCATCGTCCCGATGAACTCCGCGACGAACGGCGTCGCCGGCGCGGTGTACATCTCCGCGGGCGTGCCCATCTGCTCGATCACGCCGGCGAACATCACCGCGACGTGGTCGGACACTGCAAGCGCCTCTTCCTGGTCGTGCGTGACGTACAGCGTGGTGATGCCGAGCTCCAGCTGGATGCGGCGGATCTCCTCGCGCAGTTGCACGCGTACCTTCGCGTCGAGGGCCGACAGCGGCTCGTCGAGAAGCAGCACGCGCGGTTCGATCGCAAGCGCGCGGGCAAGTGCAACCCGCTGCTGCATGCCGCCCGAGAGCTGATGGGGATAGCGGGTCGCTGCGTGCCCGAGACCGACGAGCTCGAGCAACTCGTCGACACGCTTGCCACGGTCCTGCTTGTGCTTGCCGCGGATCTTCAGCCCGAACTCGACGTTCTGGCGCGCGCTCATGTTCGGGAACAGCGAGTACGCCTGGAAGACCATCCCCATGTCGCGCTTGTTGGGCGCGACGTTCGTCACGTCCTTGCCGTCGACGACGATGCGACCCTGGTTGGGGCGGTCGAACCCCGCGACCAGGCGCAATGCGGTGGTCTTGCCGCACCCAGACGGACCGAGCAGCGACAGGAACTCGCCTTCGCCGAGCGAGATGTTGATCCCGTTCAAGGCCTTGAACGTGCCGAAGTCGCGGTGCAGGTTCTCGAGCTGGAGGTAGGTCATCTGCCCGCCGCCACGACCCGAGACTGGCTGCGGCTCCGCCCGACGACGACGAGCAGCGAGAGCATCGCCGCCCAGGTAATGCCGAAGCTCATCAGGGTGAGTGCACCAGCCGGATACCCCTGCGACTCGTTCACGTACTGGATGAAGATCGGGAAGGTGTGGAAGGCGGCGAGATTTGCGATCGTGAACTCGCCCATCACGATTGCGAGGGTCAGGAACGACGCCGCCAGGGCCGCCGCGCGGATGTTCGGCAGGATCACGCGGAAGAGCGTAGTCCCCCAGCGGGCTCCGAGGCTCTGCGACGCCTCGGTCAGGGTGTGCACGTCGATCGAGCGGAAACCGGCATCGAGCGAGAAGAACATGTACGGGAAGGCGAGGATCACGTACGCGGCCGCGAGGAAGCCCCAGGGCTGCTGGTAGAACCACGCCGGCGTCCCCTTGAACACCTTGAGCAGGCCGACGACCATCACGATCGGCGGGATGACGAACGGGATGAGGGCCAGGAAGGCGATCACGGGACGCAACCTCGGCACCTTCAGGTGCACGAGGTAGATCGTCGGCACGAAGAGCGCGAGACTGATCACGATCGTCTCGAGCGCGATGATGAACGAGATCCTGAGCGTCTTCCAGAAGTCGGGGTTGTGCAGCACCCAGCCGTAGTTGTGGAGAGTGCAGCACTTGCCCGTCTGGTTCGACCTGAGGCTGAAGAGCAGCGTCGAGAAGAGAGGCACCAGGAAGTAGGCGGCCGCGAGCAGCAGCCAGATCACTGCCGACGGCGCGATGTACCGCCGCGACCTCATTTCATCCACCGCGCCGAGCGACGCTGCAGCGGGATGTAGATGAGCATCATCCCCGCCAGCACGCAGAACATGCCGAAGGCCATTGCCTGCGCCAGGTGCGGGTTGTTGAGCACGTTGCCGGTGTAGTAGGCGCCGATCAGGATCGGAACGATGTTCACCGAGCCGGAGGTGAGGCTGTACGCCGTCGCGTAGGCGGCAAAGGCGTTGCCGAACAGCAAGATCATCGCCCCGAGGATCGACGGCATCAGCACCGGCAGGCCGACGTAGCGCCAGAACTGCCATTGGCTCGCACCGAGATTGGAAGCTGCCTCACGCCATTCCTTGCGCAGCCCGTCGATCGCGGGCGAGATGACCAGGATCATCAACGGCAGCTGGAAGTACAGGTACGCGAGCTCGACCCCCGTCTTCGAGAAGAGGCTGAAGCCGTGCGCGGTCGGGTCGTAGCCGTGGTTGCGCATGAAGACCGTCACGATTCCCAGCGGGCCCAGGGTCGCGATGAACGCGAACGCGAGCGGGATGCCGCCGAAGTTCGCAGCGACGCCCGAGAAGGTCGTCAGGCCGGAACGGACGAATTTCGGCGTCCCGTCACGGATCGCGGCGTACGCGACGAAGAGACCCGCGATGCCGCCGAGCAGGGCGGTGACGAGGCTGATCTCGATGCTCGTCTTGTACGCGTCGCTGTACGGGAGCTTGAAGAGCAGCCGGATGTTCGCGAGCGTCCAGCCGCCGGTCGACCCCTGGAAGGCGCCGAGGAGCACCGACACCGCCGGCAGGAAGAGAAACAGGATCGTGTACGCGAAGAACGGCAGCGTGCCGATCCAGGCCAGAGAAAGACGCCTCCGGCCGGACGAAGTGTCCGGCCGGAGGACCTCAGGTGCTGCGTGAACCGTCGAGATCGGGCTACCCGAGCTTCGTCGGCCACTCGGTTGCGATCAGGGTCTTCGCCTTCGTCTGCTGCGCGATGCTCGCGAACTTCACCTTCGCGTAGATCGCCGCTGAAGGTAGAGCGGTGAGAAGCGCCTTCGGGATGACCTTGCGCTGGGCCAGGTCGTTGAACCGGGCCGGATGCGCGAAGCCCTTCAGGTACAGCAGCTGACCCTGGTCGGAGTAGATGAACTCCTCCCAGAGGCGAGCCGCGTTCGGGTGCGGAGCGGTCGCGTTGACCGCCTGGGCGTAGTAGCCGCCGTAGACGCCGTCGCTCGGGATCGAAACGCCCCAGTTCGCCGCCGGGAACTCCTTGATGTACGCAAGGTTGTTGTAGTCCCAGTCGATCGAGATGGGGGTCTGGCCCGATGCGACCGTCTGCGGGGTCGTCTGCACCGGGATGAAGTTGCCCGACTTCTTCAGCGCTGCGAAGTAGTCGATTCCCGGGCCTACATCCGACAGCGTGCCGCCGGCACCGAGTGTCGCGGCCAGAACGCCTGCGACCGCCGAGTTCGAGGTGAGCGGGCTGCCGTTCATGGCGACCTTGCCCTTGTACTCGGACTTCGTCAGATCCTTCCACGTCTTGGGCGGGTTGCTGACGAGCGACTTGTTGTAGCCGATCGAGATCGCGCCCCAGTAGTCGCCCATCCAGAAACCGCGCGTGTCCTTCAGAGCGCGGGGGATCGTCTTGTAGTTCGTGTTGAAGTACTTCGCGTACAGGCCGCTGTTCGCGCCTGCGATTGCGAATGGGACACCGACGTCGACGGCGTCCGGCGCGCGTGGATCACCCTTGAGTGAAGTGATCGCCTGGTTCTCCTGCGCCGAGCTACCGTCCGGGTTGTCGTTGGTGATTCCGATGCCGTACTTCTTCGTGAACGTCGACAGCAGCTCGCCGTAGTTCGCCCAGTCGGGCGGAAGGGCAATCGTGTTGAGGTGCCCTTCCTTCTTCGCCGCCTTGATGAGCGCGGGAAGACCGGCTGCGGTCTCCTTCGTGGGCGGAGCCGCGAGGCCGGCACGAGTTGCGCCGAGTGCCGTGCTGGCACTCCCGAGCACTGTCAGCCCGAAAGCCGCCGCCGCACTGCGCCGCAGCATCGACGAACGGCTGAGACCTTCTTCTTCGAGCTTGGCCCAGAACTCGATTTCTTGGGCCTCGTAGTCCTCCATGCTTTCCCCCTCAACGTTGTGGTTCGGGTAGTGGATCACGCGGGACCGGTGAATTTCAATAGGCCCGATGCCCGACTTCACCAAACTGTCATCGATTTGTCACCGGATCTCGCGCCCAGTTTGAGCAAGTAGGCTCGTTCCATGCACCCGTTCGACGAGCCGGGCGAGTGGTTTCGCTGTGCCCTCCATGCCCATACCACCAACTCAGACGGCGATCTGGCCCCGGAGTTGTTGGTCAAGCACTACGAATGGGCCGGATATGACGTTCTTGGGATCTCCGACCACTGGGTCCGGACCGATGAGCCGTCCACCCCGGGACTTCTGGTCATCCCGTCGGCGGAGCTGAATGCGATCGCCCCGGCCCGGGAAGACGACGCCCACGTTCTGGCTCTGGGCCTCGAGATCGACCCGGTCATTCCCGAGCTCGAGTTCGCTCCGCTGCAGGAGGTCGTCTCCTGGGTGCTGGAAAACGGCGGCGTGCCCTATCTCGCCCACACCTACTGGAGCGGCCTGCGACCCGACCAGTGGGAGGGGTGCGAGGGCCTGCTCGGGATCGAGGTGTGGAACACCGGCTGCGAGCTCGAGCTCGGCCGCGGCGACGCCTCGCTGCACTGGGACGAGGCGCTCGAGCGTGGCCGGTGCTTCTACGGGCTCGCGACCGACGACTCGCACCACCCCGGCTACGACAGCGGTTTCGCCTGGACGTGGGTTCGTGCCCGGGAGAAGACGCAGGCGGCGGTGCTCGAAGCGTTGCGCACGGGCTCGTTCTACGGGTCGACGGGGCCGCGGATCGACGCGGTCGAGGTGACAGACGGAGACGTCACCGTGCAGTGCAGCCCCGCGGCGAGCGTCACCCTCTATACGGGCCGCCGGCGCGGCGCCCGCGTCAACGCGGGTCGCCTCGGTTTTCCGCACAACGCACGCGTGCTCGAGCGCACGGACGACGGCCTGATCACGGCCGTGCAGCTCGAGAGGCCGTTCCGCCAGCCGTACGGGCGGGTCGAAGTGGCGGATGCGAACGGCAACCGGGCCTGGACGAACCCGCTGTGGACCGCGTAGCGAGGATCGAACAGCTCGCCGCGCGCCAGTTCGACCTGCTGGTGATCGGCGGCGGGATCATCGGAGCCGGGATCGCCGAGGCGGCGACCGCGCACGGCCTCGACGTGGCGCTCGTCGAGCGTGGCGACTTCGCGAGTGCCACCTCGAGCGCCTCCTCGAAGCTCGTGCACGGCGGGCTGCGCTACCTGCAGATGGGGGACGTGCGCCTCGTCCGCGAAGCGCATCAGGAGCGGCGCTACCTGATGAGCGTGGTCGCGCCACATCTCGTCGAGCGGCTCCCGTTCGTCTTTCCGCTCTACCGCGACGGCCCTCACCGGCCGTGGGTCGTGCGCACCGGCGTCCTGGTCTACTCGGCGCTCGCACGGGCGAAGCTGAACGGCCGCGTGAGCACGAAGCGCGCTCTGCGACTCGTGCCGGAACTGCGCACCGAAGGGCTGCACTCGTCGGCGGTCTACGCGGACGCGTGGACGAACGACGGCAGGTTGACGATCGCGAACGTCCGCGGCGCCGCCGACCGAGAGGCAGTCGTCCTCAACTACGCGGAGGTCACTGCGGTCCGAGCTCGCGCCGCCGACGTGGTCGTCGACGGGCAGACCGTACAGGTGTCTGCGCGAATGATCGTCAACGCGACGGGGCCGTGGATCGACCGGATCAGGCGGCTCGAAGACCCGAACGCAGCCCCGTCGGTGCGCTTGAGCAAGGGTGTGCACCTGGTGGTGGACGGAGGCGAGGGCTGGACGGCAGCCGTCACGATCCCGCACGACAAGGTTCGCGTCAGCTTCGCGATCCCGTGGGAGGGGAAGCTGCTGCTCGGCACGACCGACACGCTGCACGAGGGCGAGCCTGAGGACGGATCCGTGACCGACGACGACGTGCGCACGATCCTCATCGAGGCGAGCGAAGCCGTCCGCGACCTCGGCCAGGTTCGAGCCTCGTTCTGGGGACTGCGCGTGCTCCCAGGCGGGCCGGGGGCGACCGAGCAGGCGCGCCGCGAGACCGTCTACACCACCGGGCCGACGGGGATGCTGAGTGTCGCTGGCGGGAAGCTGACCACCTACCGGCGCATCGCCCTCGATGCGCTCGAACAGCTCGGCGTGCGCAATCTCGACCGCGCGCCGCGACCGCTGCCCGGTGCGACGGGGCTCGCACAGATCCCATGGACGGCCGATGTCGACCCTGCGACCCGCGCGCACCTGCTGCACCTCTACGGGTCACTCGCGGCTGACGTGCTCGAGCCCGCACTCGACGATCCGTCGCTGCTGGAGCCGCTGGTCCCGGGCCGCCCCGACGTGCGTGCGCAGGAGCTCTACGCGCGCCAGTATGAATGGGCGTGCACGGAGGAGGACGTGCTGCGACGCCGCACGACCGCGTGGCTCTCCGGACTAGACTCGGAGGATGTCTCCGAAGTACCAGCGGCTGACCCAGCCGCTCGTTCGTGATCACGGAGAACTGAGGCCTGCGAGCTGGGACGAGGCGCTCGACCGCGCCGCGTCCGGGTTTCGCAAGGTGCTCGACGAAGGCGCCATGACCGGCATCTTCAGTTGCTCCAAGACCACGAACGAGTTGAACTTCGCCACGCAGAAGTTCAGCCGGGTCGTCCTGCAGTCCAACAACGTCGACAGCTGCAACCGCACCTGACACGCCCCTAGCGTCGTCGGTCTGGCGACGGTGTTCGGTGCAGGTGGCGGGACCAGCTCCTACGAGGAGCTGCGCGAGTCTGCGGACCTGATCGTGCTCTGGGGCTCGAACGCACGGGAGGCGCACCCGATCTTCTTCCACCACGTGCTGAAAGCGGTGCATCGCGGCGCGAAGCTGATGGTCGTCGATCCACGCCGCACCGTCTCCGCCGAGTGGGCCGATCTCTGGGTCGGCCTCGACGTCGGCAGTGACATACCGCTCGCGAACGCGATCGCCCGCGAGATCATCCACAGCGGCCTCGCCAACGAGGAGTTCATCTCCCGCGCGACGGTCAACTTCGACGAATTCCGTGAGTCGGTCGAGCCCTGGACTCTCGACGCGGCCGAGCGCGTCACCGGCGTCCCGGCCGACGCCATCCGCGAGCTTGCGCTCGCCTGGGGCAGGGCCGAGAACCCGCAGATCTGCTGGACGCTCGGGATCACCGAGCACCACAACGGCGTCGACAACGTCTTCGCGCTGATCAACCTCTCGCTGCTGGTTGGCGGGGTCGGGCGCTACGGCGCCGGGCTGCAGCCGCTCCGCGGCCAGAACAACGTGCAGGGCGGCGGCGACATGGGCGCGATCCCCAACAAGCTGCCCGGCTTCCAGGACGTGGAGGACGCCGCCCTCCGCGCCAGGTTCGACGCCGCCTGGGGCGCAACCGTTCCGCCGGAGAAGGGGCTGCATCTCACCGAGATGTTCGAGGCGATGGAGCACGGCGACCTGCAGGCGCTCTACGTCGTCGGCGAGAATCCGGCGCAGTCGGAGGCAGATCAGACGAGGGCGCGCAAACTGCTCCAGGAGGTCGAGCATCTCGTCGTGCAGGACATCTTCCTGACGAAGACGGCCGAGCTGGCCGATGTCGTGCTGCCGGGCTGTGCCGGCTGGGCGGAATCCGAAGGGACCGTCACCTCCAGCGAGCGCCGGGTGCAGCGCGTGCGCAAGGCACTCGACCCGCCCGGCGAGGCGCGCGACGACATCGAGATCGTCTACGAGATCGCGAAGCGCCTCGGCACCGACCTCGGCAGCACGCGGCCCGAGGACATCTGGAACGAGGTGCGTACGCTCTCGCCGATGCACACCGGGATGACCTATGCGCGCCTGGACGAGCTGGGCGGCATCCAGTGGCCGTGCTGGGACGAGGAGCATCCCGGCGACCAGTTCCTGCACGCGCGCCTCTGGGACGACGTCGTCGACCAGCCGGCTCCGTTCATGGCGGTCAAGCACTCGCCGCCGGTCGACCTGCTCGACGACGACTTCCCGCTACGCCTCACGACGGGCCGCCGCCTCGAGTCGTTCAACACGGGCGTCCAGACCGGTGGGTTCGACTCACCCTTGCACGTCGGCGGCGAAGCGCTGCTCGTCTCACCCGAGGACGGAGAACGCTACGGGCTCGTCGACGGCGGTCGTGCACTCATCACCTCGCGCCGCGGCGCGGTCGAGGCGCCCGTTGCGTTCGCTTCGAACCTGCGCCCCGGTCTCGCGTTCATGAACCTGCATTTCCCCGACCTGGTCGAGACGAACGTATTGACGATCGACGCGACCGACCCTCTCTCTGGCACCGCGGAGTTCAAGGCGACGGCGATCCGCGTGGAGAGGGCTTAGTGCTCCCCCGGCCTGCGTTCGTCCGGCCCCTGGCGGCTGCAAACCGGCGCGATGCCGCGTCCTCGGTCGCGCCGATAGCCTTGGCTATCGGCGCTCCCTGCGTCCTTGCCTCGCTTGCTTTTCGCTCGCCAGTGACCGAACGACGCAGACCGGAGAAGCACTAGATGGACCTGAACCTCCTCGACGCCGCGCCGACCGAGGCCGAACGGGAGGCGATCGACACGGTCGTCGGCGAGGAAGCAGATTCGAGCAACCGCGTCGCGCGTGCCGACCGGACGAGACGCCACCTCCTCCTCCCCGCGCTCCGAGCAGCCCAGCTGCGCGTCGGCTGGGTGAGCGAGGGCGCGCTCGGTTACGCGTCACGCCGCCTCTCGGTGCCGCCGGCCGACGCGTACGGGGTCGCAAGCTTTTACGCACTCCTAGCGCTCGAGGAGCGCCCGGCGGATGTGACCCATGTGTGCACCGACCTGTCGTGCGCGCTGAAGGGAGCACAGGTCGGACCGGGCGAGCATCCGAGCCCGTGCCTCGGACTCTGCGAGCGCGCACCGGCCTCGTATCGCACGATCGCCGGCGTCGAGCCGCGCGAGCTGCAACTGCCGGAGACTGCTCCGCCGCTCCCCCAGGCAGGAGACCCGTCTCTCCGCCTGCTGCGCCGGATCGGCGACGGGATCGATCCCGCCTCGCTCGACGCGTACACCGCCGCAGGCGGCTTCCTGGCGCTGCGACGGGCACGAGAGCTGGGCGCCGCGGCCGTGATCGACGAGCTGAAAGCCTCGCGCCTGCTCGGCCGCGGCGGTGCAGCATTCCCCACCGGCGTGAAATGGGAAGCGGTGGCGGGGCAGCCTGCCCAGCCCCACTACGTCGTCTGCAACGCCGACGAGTCCGAGCCGGGAACGTTCAAGGACCGCGTGCTGATGGAGAGTGACCCGTTCGCCCTCGTGGAGGCGATCACGATCGCGGCGTTCGCGACAGGCGCCACGAAGGCGTTCATCTACGTCCGGGCCGAGTATCCGCTCGCACACGAGCGGATCACGAACGCGATCGCGCAGAGCCTCCCTCACGTCGAGGGGCTCGAGATCGAGCTGCGGATCGGCGCCGGCGCCTACGTCTGCGGGGAGGAGACGGCGCTCTTCCAGTCGATCGAGGGTTATCGCGGCGAGCCGCGCAACAAGCCGCCGTTCCCGGTCGAGGTCGGCCTGTTCGGGAAGCCGACGGCCGTCAACAACGTCGAGACGCTCTTCAACGTGCTCGAGGTGCTGCGCGACGGCGGTGCCGAATACGCGCAGACCGGCACAGAGGGCTCGAGCGGCACGCGGCTCTTTTGCGTCTCCGGCTGCGTGGACCGCCCCGGGCTCTACGAGCTGCCGTTCGGCGTCACGCTACGAGAGCTGCTCGACCTGGCCGGCGCTGCCGCGCCGAAGGCCGTGCTGCTCGGGGGCGCGGCGGGCGCATTCGTCGGGCCGGAGCTGCTCGATCTCAAGCTGACCCACGAGGACACACGCGCCGCAGGTGTCACGCTCGGCTCCGGGGTCGTGATCGTCTACGACGATCGGGCCGAGCTCGTTCCCGCCCTCCTGCGGATCGCGGAGTTCTTCCGCGACGAGTCGTGCGGGCAGTGCGTGCCGTGCCGCGTCGGCACCGTGCGGCAGGAGGAGGCGCTCAAGCGCCTGGCGGCGGGCTCGCCGCACGCGGACGAGCGCGAGACCCTCGCCGAGCTCGCGCAGGTGATGCGCGATGCCTCCATCTGCGGCCTCGGCCAGACTGCGGCGAACGCGATCGAGTCCGCGATCGTGAATCTGGGAGTCTTTACGACATGACCACGGTCGCCATCGCTGCGCCGAAGAAGATGCTCGAGCTGACGGTCGACGGCGAGACCGTGCGCGTCCTGGAGGGCTCGACGATCCTCGACGCCTGCCGGCTGCTCGGAATCGACACGCCGACCCTCTGCTACGGCGACACGCTGACGCCGGTGAACGTCTGTCGCGTGTGCGTCGTCGAGCTGGAAGGTGCGCGGACGCTCGTGCCTTCTTGCTCGCGCAAGGTCGAGGCCGGCATGGTGGTGCGCACCGACTCCGAGCGGGTCCGCACGAGCCGCAAGCTCGTGCTCGAGCTGCTCGGATCGTCAGTCGACCTGTCGTTGGCGGACGATGCGCTCGAGTACATCGAGCGCTACGACGCGAAGCCCGAGCGCTTCGGCGCGGATGCGGCGACCGTCGCTCAGGACGTGAAGATCGACAACGACCTCTATGTGCGGGACTACTCGCGCTGCATCCTCTGTTACAAGTGCGTCTCGGCCTGCGGCGAGGACGCTCAGAACACGTTCGCGATCGCGATCGCGGGACGCGGCTTCGGTGCGCACATCTCCACGGAGCTCGACGTGACGCTTCCCGAGTCGGCGTGCGTCTACTGCGGCAACTGCATTGCGGTCTGCCCGACCGGCGCCCTGATGTCGAAGAGCGAGTACGACCGCCGCCAGGCCGGAACCTGGGCCGAGAGCTCCGAGGAGGTGGTGACGACGATCTGCCCGTACTGCGGCGTCGGCTGCAACCTCGAACTGCACGTCCAGGAGGGCGACATCGTCAACGTGACCTCGCCGGACGACCACGACGTGACGCGCGGCAACCTGTGCATCAAGGGCCGCTTCGGCTTCCAGTTCGTCCAGAACCGCAAGCCGCCACGGTGACCAGGGTCCAGGTCCTCTACTGGCAGGAGATCCCGTCGCTCGTGCGGGCGACGGCGGCGGACGGCGCGCAGGTCTCGCGCCAGCTGCCCGACTGGTTCCAGCAGGAGATCGACCGCGTGGCGATGGAACAGGGTCTCGTCGGAAGCGACGCCTACCTCGAGCAGTGGCAGTGGGGCAAGCCCGAGGAGCGCGACGGCGCGGTGAACGACGTGCTCGACGCGGTCGAGGCCGAGCTGGTCGCCCGGCGCTCCACGTCTGGGTGACGCCGATCAGCGGAGCAAGAACTGCGCAACCGCCTGACGGCCGACGTCGCTGACCGCCCGCGATTGCACCGAATGCCCGGCGCCGTGCACGACGACGAGCGTCCCTTTCGGCGCGAGCGCCAGCTCTTTGTGCGCCCATTCGAGCGGTGTCGAGAGGTCGTGGTCGCCGTTCACGAGCAGCGTCGGCACCTCCAGCTTGGCCCCGGGGGGCGGCAACGCGGTCGGCGGCGTCGGCGACCACGGCAGGCACTGGCGGATGAAGCCGTTTCCGAGCGCGGTCGCGCGGTCGAAGGGATAGAAGGCACTCGCCGGGTGACGGGCCACGGCGGCGCGAAGCTTTGTCTCGCGCCCGGCCGACGGCGCCGCCGAGTCACCCCACGGGTACCGCCAGTCGGCGCAGAGCGCGCTGGCGTGGAGGCCCTGGTCGAGCGCTTCGGCCGGAGTCTTCTCCCAGGCCTTGACGGTTCGGAGGAACTGCCGGAGCTCGGTTGAATCGCCGTGGGCGGCCGCGTGGAGGATGTGCGGCAGGTCGAAGGTCGTCCGGAACGTCGGGTCGACGATGCTCTCGAAGGTCAGCGCGTCGAAGATCGCCGGGCCGTCGCCCGTCCGGCGCACCGCCGCAGCGAGATCCGCAACGCACGTGCCGGCGCCGCAGACGTCGCGGAGGACACGCCGGGTTCCGCGAAACTCGTCCAGGCCGAGATCGGTCTCCCCCACCTGCGGGACGACGGAATCGAGCACCAGCCTCGACACGCGCGCTGGATGTGCCAGCGCGTAGCGCTCCCCGACGTAGGTGCCGTACGAGATGCCGTCGACGACCCAGTTCCGGACCCCGAGCGCCTGACGCAGCGACTCCAGGTCGGCGACCACGTCGTCGGTGCCGAAGAACTGACGGCGGTCACCGAGCTGCGCAGCGCAGGCGCGAACCGAGGCGGCCGGGGGCGCTGCGAGATCGGAGCTCCCCATTGCCTCCTGCAGTGCTGGACAGTCGAGCGCGCCCGCACCCGTGCCGCGCTGATCGAGCATGACGATCCGGTAGGCCTTCTGCTCGGCGCCGACGATCTCCGGCACGCGTGGCAGCGCCGGCACACCCGGCTGGCCGGGGCCGCCGGTCAGAAGCAGCAGGACGCCGCGCGGTGCATTCGCATTGTCTGCGGTCGCGACCGCGAGCGCGAGCGTGCCCGGACGGTGGCCGGAGTGGTCGAGCGGCACGGTCAGCGTCGAACAGGTGAACCCCGGTGCATTCGGGCAGGCGTGAGACGCGTTCAACCCTGGGCCGGCCGGCGAGGCCCCGCCGCCCAAGGCGACCAGAGAGGCAACCACGGCGCCGATGGAGAACAAGCGCATGGGCGAGTGTCCCTGACTGACCGCGGGACGAGGCGCGATTGAGTTGCGATCTGGATCAAGCGCCTCAGCCTCTATGATCGGAGCTGGACGCGCACAGAGCGTCCTGGCGACGGCGCCGCGGAAGCAATCAGCTTCCTGGCGCCTTTCTTTTTGGGCGGAAACGGAGAGATCGAAGCGTGGAGAGACAGAAAGCGGTGTTGATCGCCGAGGACGAGACGATCATTCGGCTCGACCTGAAGGAGCAGCTGGAAGCCGTCGGCTACCGCGTCTGCGGCGAGGCCCGCAACGGTGAAGAGGCAGTCGACCTGGCCCGGTCGACGGAGCCCGACGTCGTTTTGCTCGACGTGAAGATGCCGGTGCTGGACGGGATCGAGGCGGCGCGACGGATCATGCAGGAGCGCTCGGTCCCCATCCTGCTCTTGACGGCGTACACCGACGAGAAGCTCGTGCGGCGGGCGGCCGACGCCGGCGTATTCGCGTATCTCGTCAAACCGTTCGGCGCCAACGAGTTGATCCCGGCGATCGAGACGGCCGTCGCACGGCATGAGGAGCTGGCGGCCCTGCGCGAGGAGGTTGCGACACTCGGCGACGCCCTCGCGGCACGGAAGTCGATCGAACGCGCCAAAGGGCTCTTGATGGAGCGCGAGGGCATGACCGAAGGCGACGCGTTCGCGCGCCTCCGCCGCGCGAGCCAGGTGAGCGGCCAGTCGCTCAAGGTGATCGCCGACGCGATCGTCGCCGCGCTCGGCTGATCCAACGTGCGCATGCGCACGTTCTTGCGTGCCCGCCGACGCCGTGGCTACTCTCGTTGCGCAGCCTGTCGTAAGGCTTGCACGGTTCGGCCGCACGCCGAATCGCTTTCCCGCCGGACACTGTCGTCCGCGCCGAGGCGACGCCGCCTTCCCTGCACGGACAAACAGGAGGCGATGTCATGACGTATTCACAGCTTCGGCGGATCGAGCCGCCGGCTCTCGAGGAGGAGCTCGCAGGTCTGCTGCGCGCCGCGAAGTTGAAGGACCGGCAGGCTCGGGCGGTTGCCGCCCGGCTCGGCTGGGACGGCAAGGGCGCGTGCACGCTTGCTGTCGCCGCTGCGACCGAAGGCTATTCGCGGGAGCGCGTTCGCCAGCTCGAGGAGCGCGTCCGCACCCACGTTCGCGAGGTCGAAGCACCCTGCAATTCGACGAAGTCCGCGCTCAGGCTGGTCGAGGAGCTCGCGCCGATCCCATCGCACGAGATCGGCTTCCACCTCGCACTCGCCGGCCTCTCGCGGCGCCCGTTCGATGTCACCGGACTTCTGTCGGCGGCGCAGGTTCTCGGCATCGATCACCGCGTCGTCGACGACGACGGGATCCTGCGCTTCGAGGAGCAGGCGGCATGAGGCGAATCGACGACGACCACCACCTGAAGATCATGATCGAGTCGATGAGCCGCGCGGGCCGTTCGGAACGCGAGATCGTGGCCGCCGTACGCCGCGCGGGCGCTCACGAATCGAGAGGGCGTCGTGACGATTCGGCTCAACGTCACCGGAAGCGACCGTGAACGTAGACTCGGAATCGATGCGGATCGGAGTCCTCACCGGCGGCGGCGACTGCCCCGGGCTGAATGCCGTGATCCGGGCGGTCGCGCGACGCTCGTGGGCCAACGGGCACGAGGTCGTCGGGGTCCGCGAGGGCTGGCGCGGGATGGTCGAGCACCTGTTCGAGCCGCTCGGTCCGAACGAGATCTCGGGGATCCTCCCGCGCGGCGGCACGATCGTCGGCACCTCGCGGACCAACCCCTACAAGGTCGACGGGGGCGTGGACAGGGTGCGCAAAGGATTCGAGCAGCTCGACGCGCTGGTCGCGATCGGCGGCGAGGACACGCTCGGGGTCGCCGCGAAGCTCTTTTCCGAGTTCGGCCTACCGGTCGTCGGAGTACCGAAGACGATCGACAACGACCTGTCGGGCACCGACTACACGTTCGGCTTCGACACCGCCGTTGCCATCTGCACGGAGGCGATCGACCGCATCCACACGACGGCTGAGTCGCACAACCGTGTGATGGTCGTCGAGGTGATGGGCCGGCATGCCGGCTGGATCGCCGTGCACAGCGGGATCGCCGGCGGTGCCGACGTGATCCTGATCCCCGAGCGGCCCGTCGTGCTCGACGAGGTCGAGGCCGAGATCAGGCGCAGGCACGGCCGCGGCAAGAACTTCTCGATCGTCGTGATCAGCGAGGGCTGTGAACTTCCCGGCGCCGAAGACAAGGGCGAGGTCGACCAGTTCGGCCACAAGCTGCTCGCCAAACGGGGCGTCGGTGAGCAGCTCGGTGACGAGATCGAGAGCCGCACCGGTTTCGAGACGCGGGTCACCGTGCTCGGGCACGTGCAGCGCGGCGGCTCGCCGTCGGCCCGCGACCGGATCCTCGCCACCCGCTTCGGACTGAAGGCGGCGGAACTCGTCGACCAGAGCCAATTCGGCCAGATGGCGGCGCTGCGCGGCGACGACGTGATCTCGGTCTCGCTCGAAGAAGCGACCGCCGAGCTGAAGACCGTGCCAGCCGACTGGTACGACGTCGCGCGCACGTTCTTCGGGTAGCGAGATCAGAAACTCGCGAATCCGGTTCGGCTGCGCCGAATCAGATTCGGAACACGGTTGGAATCTGATTCGCGAAGCGAACCAGATTCCGGCACTACAGCTCAGCGAGCGGGAAGCTGCGGTGGCGCCGCGGCGGCACCAGGAAGTTCTGGCGATGCGTGGTCGAGAGGATCGAGTTGAAGCCCTGGTTGCGATCCTGCGGGGTGAAGGCGATCGTCCCGTCCGGCAGCTGGCCGTCCATCGCGCGGCGGTTGCGCCGGAAGTCATCGCCGGTGGGGTTGAACACGACGAAATGCACGCCGGCCGCCGGCAGCTCACCGATCTCGTCGAGGTTCACTGACCACATGAACGGGTTGTCGAGCGTGTTGAAGTCCGCGCGTACCGGGATCGCTGTGCCCTTCGGGTAGACGATGCCCTCGACGGCGACGTCACGGTCGAGCCGGGAGGTCGTCTGGATCGCCGCGCTGTGCCCGATCCGGCCGGAGCTCTTGTAGTCGCTGTGCACATCAGCGGTGGTCGAAACGTCCTGCGGCCCCTGGCGCACCGTCTGCGTGCCTTCCTTCACGTCGAGGTTCGGACGGAACGCGGTCGCGACGCGCTCGTCGAAGTCGAAGTTGAGGTACCACGCCTCGACGTCCTCGTGGATGTGCGACAGGTGCATGTGGGTACCGTGGACGAAGTAGTCGCTGCCGCGGAAGTCGACGTAGCCGAGCGTCTCGAAGTTCGCGATCTGGCCCGGCCCCATCCCGGCGCGCTGGGTCGAGGTGAAGCCCAGGTAGAGCTCCGACGTTTCGGGGATGAGATCGGCGCCTGGGATCTGCGCCGCTTCGGCCATCTGCTTCGGCAGTGAACGGGAGCCGTCGAAGCCGCCGCCCGCGAAGCCGCGCCGGATCGACGTCAGCTCGAACAGCTTCGAGTCGCGGATGCGCTTGGTCGCATCGTCGATGTGTGCGCGCACGTCGGAGCGGATCAGGAACGCGACGTCGTTCGATTCGAGCTTCGTGTTGTCCGGATCGCTCTGAAACCGCTCGGCGTCGAACACCACCGGTTTCCCGGCACGGCGGTCCTGCGGGAGATAGCGGCGCAGGGCATCGGGAGTCAGGCGCTCGAAGTACGGCAGACCCCACGCAGCAGTCACGCCAAGGCCGGCCGGCGTCGACTCATAGTCCGCGTCGATCCCTCTGAGGACCTCCGCGAGCGATGCCTGGGCATCGTGCAGATCCGCGCGGTCCGCGACGACGCGCGCCGTGAGGATCTCGTGATGGAGCGGCGGAACGAGCACCTCCACGCCGTCGCTCTGGACGACCTTGATGCCGTCGAGCAGATGTTGCTCGGGCAGCCGCGGCCCCCCGGCCGCCCGGGTGGGCGTGCTGCCGCTCAGCTGATCGATGAGCTCGTAGATGCTGCCCGCGCCGACGACACCGACCACAGCACCGGCAAGCACCTGCCTCCGTGTCAGCTTCATCAGACGGCGGGCTTGATCCGCACGAGCGACTTCAGCTCCTGCTTGAGGTAGCGCACGACGTGATCGAAGGTCAGAGGTGGGGCGACGTGCTCGGAGAGCGTGTACAGGTTGCCGTCTGCGTGCCAGACGAGCGCCGCGTGCCACTGGTCAGCATCCTGGTTCACGGTGTAGAGGCGCGTCTTGATCCCGTTCTCGGTGATCGACTGCGCAGGCTGGTCGAAGCAGGGGACGTTACGGCTGTCGACGCCGCCCGTTCGGCAGGTCGGGATCGTGGTCCGGCCGGGGTAGGCGCGCAGGTTGACGTGCAGCTCCCCGCCCGCCGCGCCGCCGCCGGTCTCCTGCCAGACGAAGCTCTCGAGGTAGCTGCGGTCGGGCGAGACGGAGTTGATGTTGTTCCACTGCCCGCCGAGCTTCCCGACGAGGGGATCCGGCAGCCAGCCCGGGCAGTAAACGGGCGCCTTGATCCGGTTCGCGAGCTTCTGCCAACCGGCACGGCCGGGGCAATGCGGCTTCGGAGCCGCTGCGGGAGCCGCGGCGGCCTTGTTCGCGCCGCCGGAGCAGCCCGTCGCCAGCAGCGCGCACAGCCCCAGGAGCAGGGAGAACGTGAGGAGCCCTCTCACCAGGGCGCCCATGGTAGCTCCGAAAATGGAAGGTCTCGTTAAACGTCGACGGGCTGGTGACCGACCAGGCCCCGGACGTCACCGGCGGAGACGAGCACCGCATCGATCCCGGCCCGTTCCAGGGCGAGCACCTCGTCTCGGTTCTCGACGTCGACCTGCGCGATCGCGAGCTTCCCGGCGGGGACATCGGGCAGGAGCTCCAGCACGGCGTCGAGCGGATCGACGTCGTCGTCCACCTCACCTGCCGTGAGCAGGAAGATCTCGGGGTCGAGCCGGTCGAGCGCGAGCTCGAGCTCCTCCTCGTCACGCACGTCGACCACCGACTCCAGCTGGCCGTGCTCGCGGTCGTCGTCGGGGCGGATCATCACAGCGTCGGCTTCGGCAGGCAGCCCGCGGCCGATCCAGAGCAGCGGCAGGCTGGTCGCCTCGCGGATCCCGGTGATCACCGAGGAGATCGCAAGTGCCTTCGCGCCCTGTTCCTCGGCGTCTCGCGCGCCGCCCGCGTCCTCGACGCACACGATGATCGCGATTCCATCTCCCTCGGAGATGTGGTGGCTGAGTCGGCGTGGACCGGGCACTACTTGGCCGAAGCGTACTGGCTAGAAGCCCTGGGGCGAACTCGGCGGGAGCCGCTCGTGTCCCGCCCAGTCCACGCGCGGCGGCGCGAACAGTTCGATCAGGGTCGCCCCGTTCGGGCCCGAACGCACCGAATGCGGCGTGTTCGCAGGGATGATCCACGTGGCGCCGGGCTCGAGATCCCGCTGCTCGTCGCCGATCCGGAACGTCAGCAGGCCACTCGTCAGGATCCCGATCTGCTCGTTGACGTGCTGGTGCTCCGGCACCTCGGTGTCCGACTCGAGCTCGATCGCCGCGAGCGTCGCCTCGGCACCGTGCAGCGAGCGCGCGATGACGCCGTTCCAGACGACGTTGGGGGCGATGTCGTGAAGCTTGTCGAATGCTGTCATCTCATACACCGATCGGGTGCCAGACCGTCTTCAGCTCGAGGAACGCGGAGATCTCGTAGAGCGACTGGCTGTCGGGCTTGCCCGAGACTACGCGCTTCACGTTCTCCGCGGCGGCGGTCTCGAGCTCGGCGCGCAGTCCGTCTGCTCCCGTGACGTCGATCGCGTTCACGTCCATGTGGCTCGCAAGCCACGGCGCCAGTTCTTCCCGATGGCCGGTGAGCAGGTTGACGACGCCGCCCGGGACGTCGCTCGTTGCGATCGCCTCGGCCAGCTCGATCGCGGCGAGCGGCTGCGTCTCGGATGCAAGCGCTACGACCGCGTTGCCGCCGGTGAGCACCGGCGCGATCCGCGAGACGAGGCCGAGGAGCGGCGGATCGTCGGGCGCAATCGTGGCGACGACACCGGTCGGCTCCGGGATCGTGAAGTTGAAGTACGGGCCGGCGACGGGGTTCGTGCCGCCGAGGACCTGGGACAGCTTGTCGGCGAAGCCCGCGTACCAGACCCAACGATCGATCGCGCGATGCACCTCGTCCTTGCCGGAACAGAGCTGCGCGAACTCCGGCACGCGCGCCTCCATCATCTCGGCGATGCGATAGAGCACCTGTCCCCGGTTGTAGGCGGTCGCAGCGGCCCACTTCGGCTGGGCGCCGCGCGCTGCCTGCACCGCATCCCGCACGTCCTTGCGCGAGGCACGCGCGACGTTCTGCTCCTGCGCCTCGTAGGTACGGCCGCTCTCGCTGCGCGGGAACGCCCCGCCGATGTAGAGCTTGTACGTCTTCTTGACCGGGAGACGTGTCATTCGAAGTCGAGGTACGGCTCCATGCCGTGGAGGCCGCCTTCCCGGCCGAAGCCCGACTCCTTGTAGCCGCCGAACGGGCTCGTGGGATCGAAACGGTTGAACGTGTTCGCCCACACGACGCCCGCCCGGAGGTGCTGCGCCATCCACAGGATCCGCGATCCCTTCTCCGTCCACACGCCCGCGCTCAAGCCGTACGGCGTGTTGTTCGCCTTCTCGACCGCCTCGTCGGGCGTACGGAACGTGAGCACGGAGAGCACCGGGCCGAAGATCTCCTCCTGCGCGATCCGATAGCTCTGCGCGACGTTGGTGAACACGGTCGGCGCGAACCAGTAGCCCTTCTCCGGCAGCTTGCACGGCGGCTGGTAGATCTCGGCGCCCTCCTCCTTCCCCGCGGCGACGAGCTCCTCGATCTTGTCGAGCTGCATGCGCGAGTTGATCGCACCGACGTCGGTGTTCTTGTCGAGCGGGTCACCGACCCGGAGCGTCGCCATGCGCTGCTTCAGCTTGTCGATCACCGGCTCGTAGATCGACTCCTGCACGAACAGGCGCGAGCCCGCACAGCAAACATGGCCCTGGTTGAAGTAGATCCCGTTGACGATGCCCTCGACGGCCTGATCGACCGCGCAATCGTCGAAGACGATGTTCGCGGCCTTGCCGCCGAGCTCGAGCGTCAGCTTCTTCCCGGTGCCTGCGAGCCGCCGCTGGATCGCCTTGCCCACGTCGGTCGAGCCGGTGAACGCGATCTTGTCGACCTCGGCGTCGACGAGCGCGGCACCGGTCGAGCCGTCGCCGGTGACGATGTTGACGACACCGGGCGGCAGCTCGGCCTGTCGCAGCACATCGCAGAAGAGCAGCGCGGTCAGCGGCGTCGTCTCGGCCGGCTTGAGGACGACGGTGTTGCCCGCAGCGAGCGCCGGGGCGATCTTCCACGCGAGCATCAGCAGCGGGAAGTTCCAGGGGATGATCTGGCCGGCCACACCGAGCGGCTTCGGCTTGCGGTTCGGGAACGCGTACTCGAGCTTGTCGGCCCAGCCGGCGTAGTAGAAGAAGTGCGCGGCCGCGAGCGGGAGGTCGACGTCGCGCGACTCCTTGATCGGCTTGCCCCCGTTGAGCGACTCGAGGACTGCGAACTCGCGCGAGCGCTCCGCGAGGATGCGCGCGATCCTGAACATGTACTTCGCCCGCTCCGAGCCGGGCAGCTTCGACCAGCTCCGGAACGCCTCCCGGGCCGATGCGACGGCGTCGTGCACGTCGGCTTCACTTGCCTGCGCGACCTCGGCGAGCGGCGCCTCGTCGCGGGGCGAGATCGTGGTGAAGTGCTCCTTCGCCGCGAGCCATTCGCCGCCGATGTAGAGGCCGTAGCGCTCCTGCAGGCGGACGATGTCGGTCGACTCCGGCGCCGGGGCGTAGGTCCAGTCCTTGTGGGACCGGGCTGCGATCCTGGCGGCGTTCGACGTCAGTCATTCGTGAAGTAGTCCTTCGACTGGTACGCGCCCGTCTTCTCCTTGCGCAGCTGCATCAGGATGTCGTTGACGAGGCTCGACGCGCCGATGCGATAGAGGTCGGGCGTCAGCCAGTCCGGCCCGAGCGTCTCGTGCACCTGCACGAGGTACTGGATCGCGTTCTTCGAGGTGCGGATGCCGCCTGCCGGCTTCATCCCGACCTTGCGTCCCGTTTCGGCGTGCACGTCACGGATCGCCTCGAGCATCACGAGCTGCACGGGCAGCGTGGCCGCACCCGGGAGCTTGCCGGTCGATGTCTTGATGAAGTCGCCGCCGGCCGCCATCGCGAGCAGCGACGCCCGTCGGACGTTGTCGTAGGTGCCGAGCTCCGAGACCTCGAGGATCACCTTGAGATGCGCAGCGCCACAGGCCTCCTTCACCTTGACGATCTCGTCGAAGACCTTGGCGTAGCGCCCGGACAGGAACGCGCCGCGGTCGATCACCATGTCGATCTCGTCGGCGCCCAGCGCGACCGCGTCTTCGACGTCACGCAGCTTGACGTCGAGCGGGGCCTGACCGGACGGGAAATAGGTTGCGACGCTCGCGATCTTCACGCTGCTGCCGGCCAGGCGCTGCTTCGCGGTCGCGATCAGATTCGGGTAGACGCAGATCGCCGCGACCGACGGGACGTTCGGGTCGCTCGGATCGGGGCGAATCGCCTTCGAGCAGAGCGCGGCGACCTTCCCCGGTGTGTCCTGGCCCTCGAGGGTCGTGAGGTCGCAGCAGCGCAGCGCGAGCTCGAGCGCCCAGACCTTCGCGTCCTTCTTGATCGACCGCTTCGCGAGCTCGGCCGCGCGCTGCTCGACGGCGACCTGGTCGATCGAGCCGATTCGCGGCAACCGCTGTTTCAGCGGCAGCTCGAAGCCCCTCGGGAGTGCCGGCGCCTGGGCCATCATGCGAGTGTAGCCCCGGTGCGTTTCCACGCGGACAAGCGCAGGCAGGCGAAGTATGCGGGCATCTGCGCGGCCGGAGGACTGCTCGGTCTGCTCGTCGGCACAGCGAGCTGGTGGGTGGGCGGCCCGGTGGCCGCGATCTTCTTCACGCTGACGGTGCTGCTGATCCGCAGCGCCTTCACCGGCCCGGCGCAGATCACGGTGGAAGAGGAAGGTCTCGGCGGCGCCAGACTGCCTCGCCCGTTCGCGTGGACGGAGATCACGTCGATCGTGCACATGACGCGCCCGGCCCGCTACGGCACGGTCCATTTCCTGCGCATCACGCCGCACGGCGACCCGGCCTTCGAGCTGTCGTTGATGGACCTGCTGACCCCGCCGGCCGGAATCGTCGCGGAGATCGAACAGTTCCACGAGGTCGAGTGAGCGGCGGCCGAGAGCGTGTCCAGTTCAGACACGTCTGGGGTCTGACCCCAGGTTGAGACGTCGTTGAGTGGTTGATGATATATTGTTGATCGATCATGTCTACTTCACTCGACACCGTGCTCGACCTCGCGCTCGCGCGGACGCTCGTTCTGCGCTACGTCGACACGCCCCTGGGCCACCACCACGGGCTCAGCCTGTCCGACCTCGCGCTGCTCCTCGAGCTGCGCAGCGCCCCCGGCGAGAAGCTGCGCCGCGCCGAGCTCGCCACCCGTCTCGGCGTGACGACCTCCGGCGTCGCGCGCCAGCTCGGCCCACTCGAGCGCATCGGCCTCGTCGGCCGCGAGTCCAACGCCCGCGACGCACGCCTCGCCCTCGTCACGCTCACCGACGCGGGCCGGCGAATCGCCGGCGAGGCGCTCGTCACAGCCGAGGAGGCCGCGGAAGGCGCACTCCGGACGATCTGGAGCGACCCGGACCGCGAACGGCTCGGCAAGCTCCTCGCCGCAGTGCGGAACTAGCTCCGGAGCGACTCTGCGACGGCCACGGCGTCGTGCGCGGAGACGACCAGGCGCCGAAACTCCGCGCCCTCGAGCTCGACCACCACCGCCGGGCCGCCCCGGTACACCGCAACGAAATCCTTGGCGCCTTTGGACCGCCACGTCCCGAGCGCGATCACCCCCGGGATCCCCGTTCCCGGCGCGCGCATCCCCTGCAGGTCGACGAACGGGCTCGTCGAGACCCGCACCGACCGCACCGCCGAGAACGGCACGTGCACGTCGCCGCGAAGCGCGCCGGTCTTCTCGAGGTCGTTCAGCGTCACCACGATCTCGTCGCCGATGCGCCTCAGCAACGCCATCAGAGGCCCAGCCGCTCGAGCATCGTCTCGTTGCGCCGCCACTTCGGAGAGGCCTTCACCTGCAGCTGCAGGTACACGGGATGCCCGAGCACCTGCTCGATGAACGGCCGCGCGGTGCGGCCGATCTCGCGCACCATCGAGCCGCCCTTGCCGATCAGGATCTGCTTCTGGCTCTCGGTCTCCGTGTAGAGCCGAACGTGCACGTGCTTGCCCTCGATCTCCACCACTTCGGCCGTGATCGCATGCGGCAGCTCCTCCTTGAGCAGCTTCAGCGCCTGCTCGCGAACGAGCTCAGCGATCCGCGCCTCGTCCGACATGTCGGTGTCGGTCTCCGCGGGGTAGTACATCGGGCCTTCCGGCAGGAGCGAGATCAGGTCGGATCGCAGCTCGTCGATGCCGTCCCCGGTCACGGCGCTCACCGGGTGCAGCGCGTGGAACTCGCCGAGCGTGGCGGCCTCCTTCATCTGAGACGCGATGTGCCCGGCCTTCAACCGGTCGATCTTGTTGACGACGATGATCACGGGGACCTCGAGCGAGAACACGCGGCGCGCGACGAACCGGTCGCCCGCCCCGATCCGTTCTCGCGCGCTCACGACGACGAGCACGACGTCGACATCACCGGCGATCGTCTCGTCGACACGCCCCTGCATCCGCTCGGTCAGCGTGTCGATGGGCTTCTGCCAGCCCGGCAGGTCGACCAGCACGAGCTGGGCCTCGTCGGTCGTGTAGACGCCGCGGATCTGATGGCGAGTCGTGTGCGGCTTGTCGGAGACGATCGCGACCTTCGTCCCGGTCAACGCGTTGACGAGCGTCGACTTGCCCACGTTCGGCCGGCCCGCAACGGCCACGAACCCCGACTTCATTTGGGCAACTCCCACGTGTCGGGCAGCAGTTCCGCGGCGGTCGCGGTTCCGATCGACCCGTCGGCGCGGCGGTAGGACACCTCGGGCACGCGCCACTCGTACAGCCACTGACGGCAACCGCCGCACGGCGACGCGCTGATCGCGACCGCCGCGATGTCGCCCGGCCGGTACCCCGCGGTCGCCGCGGCCCCGAGCGCGGTCTTCTCAGCGCACTGCGTCAGCGGATAGGCGGCGTTCTCGACGTTGACCCCTGTGAACTCGCGGCCGTCCTTCGTGCGCACCACCGCCCCGACGAAGTAGTTCGAGTAGGGCGCGTACGCCTGCTGAGCCACCTCCTCGGCGCGGGCGACGAGCTCGCTCACGAGAACACCTGGAAGACGACGAGTGCGGCGAGCGCTCCCACGACCGCACCGTACGTGACCTCGAGGGCCGAATGCACGCCCGACTCGACGCGGGTCTGCGCGACGAGGAACGCCATCACGAGCGCGATCGACGAGACCAGGAAGCGCTCGGAACTGCCTGCCACATACGTGACCGCCATCCACCCTGCGAACGCCAGCGCAGCATGGCCCGACGGCAGACCGCCGCGCAGCGGCGTCCCGCGGCCGGTGTACGCCTTGGTCGCGAGCACGATGATCACCGTCAGGACGAGCGCGACGAGCGTCAGCTCGGCGGGCGCCTGGCGCAGTCGTTCGAGCAGGGTCGACGAGCGGTCGGCGATCTTGCCTGCGAACACCAGGTAGCCGACGAAGACGGCGTTCACCGTTGCGATCAGCACCGCGCCGGCGGCGATGTCCTTGGCGAGCTTCGCCATCGGGTCGAACGACGTCGTCGCGATGTCGATCGCTGCCTCGATGCCGGTGTTCAGCATCTCGGCGATCAGCACGAACGTGATCGAGATGAGAAGCGCGATCAGCTCGAGCTTCGTGACGTTGATGATGAGCGCCGCGATCAGGACGAAGAACGCGATCGCGAAGTGGATCCGCATGTTCCGCTGTGTGCGGAGAACATGGATGATCCCCTCGAACGCGTTGTTGAACGAGTCGATGATCGTCGGCGAGCGACGGGCGGTCATGAAAGTAACTCTTCCTCGCGCGCTTCCATTTCCTTGCCGTGGTCGTAGCCGAGGAGGTGCAACAGGCCGTGGGTGAGCGGCCAGCGCCACTCGTCGCCCACGACCTGTGGGCAGAGCACGACATCGCCCAGTGCGCGCGGCACACCCTCTGGAATGTCATCACGGCCGTCGATGGGGAACGAGAGCACGTCCGTCGGCTCGTCGATCCCGAGGTGATCCCGCTTCAATGAGCGCATCTCGTCGAGCCCGACGAACGCGATCCCGAGCTCCCCGTCGTCGACTCCCTCGGCACGCAGCACGCGTCCCGCCAACTCGACCGCCCCGCCCTCGTCGACCTCGGCGCCGCTGCGGTTCTCGACTTCGACCGAGATCATCGGTTGCGCTCGTCGGTGTGCTCCTTGTAGGCCTCGACGATGCGTTGGACGAGCTTGTGCCGGACAACGTCCTTGTGGTCGAACTCGATGAACTGGATGCCGTCGATCCCGATCAGGACGTCGCGCACGTGCACGAGGCCCGAGCGTTGCTCGCGCGGCAGGTCGATCTGCGTGATGTCGCCGGTGACGACGACCTTGGAGCCGAACCCGAGCCGGGTCAGGAACATCTGCATCTGCTCCGGCGAGGTGTTCTGTGCCTCGTCGAGGATGATGAAGCTGTCGTTCAGCGTGCGGCCGCGCATGAAGGCGAGCGGCGCCACTTCGATCGTCCCACGCTCGATCAGGTTGTTGGCCTTGTCGGGGTCGAGCATGTCGTAGAGGGCGTCGAACAGCGGGCGCAGGTACGGATCGACCTTGGCCATCAGGTCGCCAGGCAGGAACCCCAGCCGCTCCCCCGCTTCGACGGCGGGCCGTGTGAGGATGATCCGCGATACCTCGCGCTCGTGCAGCGCAGCGACCGCGAGGGCCATCGCGAGGTAGGTCTTGCCGGTGCCGGCGGGGCCGATGCCGAAGGTGACGGTCGCGCGGCGGATCGAGTCGACATAACGCTTCTGCGTCACCGTCTTCGGCGCGATCTTCTTGCCGCGATGGCGCCAGACGACCGCGTCGAAGACCTCGCGGACGTCCTGACCCGCCTCGAGCGTCCCCAGCACCGCATCGACGGTATGGCCGCCGATCTGATGACCGCCCTCGACCAGTTCGACGAGCTCGTCGATCACCGCCCGTGCGCTCTCGACGTGCTGATCGTCTCCCTCGAGCGTCAATTGATTGCCGCGCAGGCGCACGGTGCAGTGCAGCCGCTCGCGCAGCGCGTCGAGCACGCCGTCGGCGATCCCGGCCAGCTCGGCCGCGACCGCATTGGAGACTTCGAGCGTTTCCTGCATACCCCTCAAGTGTAGGTTGCCGGAATGGGCAGCAAGGGCTGGACACTCCTGACCGTCTGCACAGCCACGTTCATGCTGCTGCTCGACATCACGATCGTGAACGTGGCGCTACCTGCGATCGAACGGGCGCTCCACGCCTCGTTCTCGGACCTCCAGTGGGTCGTGGACGCCTATGCGCTCGGCCTCGCGACCTGCGTCCTGACCGCAGGCTCGCTCGCCGACCTCTTCGGCCGCAAACGCCTCTTCGTGATCGGGGTCGTGCTGTTCACGATCGCCTCGGCGGCCTGCGGGCTCTCGAACGACTCGCTCTTTCTGATCATCGCGCGCGGTGTCCAGGGAATCGGCGGTGCCATCATGTTCGCGACGGCGCTCGCACTGATCTCGCAGGAGTTCCACGGCAGGGAGCGCGGCACCGCGTTCGGAATCTGGGGCGCCACGATCGGGGCCGCGGTCGCGATCGGCCCGCTCGCGGGCGGGGTGCTGACGACCTGGCTCTCGTGGCGCTGGATCTTCCTCGTCAACATCCCGATCGGCATCGCAGCGGTGGTGATCGCCGTCAAGAAGCTGCGCGAGTCGAGCGACCCGGAGCACAGCCGAATCGACCCGATCGGGCTCGTCACCCTGACCGTCGGGCTGTTCACGTTCATCCTCGCGCTGATCGAGGGCAACAAGCAGGGCTGGTCGAGCAGCCTGATCATCGGGCTGCTGGTCGTCGCCGTCGTGTCCCTCGGGGCGTTCGTCATCTCGCAGTCGGTCGAGCGGACGACGATGGTCGACCTGACGCTCTTCGGCCGCCCGGCGTTCGTCGGCGCGCAGACGACGGCATTCGCCATCTCGTCGTCGATGTTCGCGATGTTCCTCTATCTGACGCTGTACCTGCAGAACATCCTCGGGCTCTCGGCGCTGCAGACCGGCCTGCGCTTCCTGCCGCTCTCACTGGTCTCGTTCTTCGCGGCGTACGGCGCCGGCCAGCTCACCGCATACGTGCCGATTCGCTGGCTGCTCGGCTTCGGGCTCGCACTCAACGCAATCGCGATGTGGACGATGAGCCTCGCCACGATCAGCTCGACCTGGCTCGTGTTGCTGCCGGGCTTCATCCTCGGCGGCATCGGCATCGGCTTCGTCAACGCGCCGCTGGCAACGACGGCGGTGTCGGTGGTTCGCCAGGAGCGCGCCGGGATGGCGTCCGGCATCAACAACACGTTCCGTCAGATCGGCATCGCGACCGGCATCGCCGCGCTGGGGGCGATCTTCGCTTCGAAGGTAAGCCCCCTGGCGTTTGCACCGCACCCGTCGCTCGCCGCCCGGGCATCGTTCGTCCACGGGCTGCACGACATCCTGATCGTCGGTGCGATCGTCGCAGCGGTCGGCGCGCTGCTCGCGGCTGTGCTGGTCCGGCCGCAGGATTTCGTCGACTCCGCCCGCCCGCAGCCGACGTAAGCGAGCTAGGCGAGCTTTTCGCGTACGAGCTGGCTGACCGCCGACCCGTCCGCACGGCCGGCGATCTGCGGCATCACATCCGCCATCACGCGGCCCATGTCACGCATGCTCGTCGCCTTGTTCTCCGCGATCGCGTCGTCGACGATCCGCTCGAGGTCTTCCTCGGCGAGCGGCTCGGGCATGAACTCCTCCAACACCGCAAGCTCGGCCTCTTCCTTCTCGGCGCGATCCTCACGACCGCCGCTGCGGAATGCCTCGGCGGCCTCGTGGCGCTTCTTCCGCTCACGCTGGAGCACCTGCAGCTCCTCGTCGTCCGAGAGCGGGCGCAGGAGCTCCTTCTCGGCCGACTTGAGGCTCGAGAGGATCAGGCGCAGCGCGTCGCGGCGCTCGTTGTCGTGCGCGCGCATCGCATCCTTGACCTCTTCCTCGAGCTCGCCGATCAAGCTCACAGATCCGTCTCCGGCATCATCTGGCCTCCGAGGATATGCCAATGCAGATGAAAAACCGTCTGCCCGCCGCCCGGACCGACGTTGACGACGATCCGGTAATCCTCCAGGCCGACGATTCGCGCAGTCTCCGCAACGAACTCGAGCATCCGTTTCGACTCGTCCGGGCCGAACTCGTCCACCTCGCGAAACGTGTCCACATGACGCTCGGGGATGATCAGAACGTGAATCGGCGCCTTCGGGTTGATGTCGTCGATCGCGACGAATCCGTCGCCTCGATGAACATGATCGCCGTCGCGGACGAGCACGCAGAACAGGCAGTCGTCACGCTGCAGCAAGGATGCCCTCCTCGGTGACCGCGGCAGCGCGCACCCGGACGAGCTCCCCGACCGGCGCATCGACGAGCCACGGCGTGTAGTCGTCGCCATAGCCGCGGCCCGGACGGTCGACGAGCACCACGTCCTCGACCTTGCGGCTCCAGCGCGCGACGCACAGCTCACGCGACAGCGCGCGGAGCGCTGCGCCGCGTTCCTTCTTCACACGCGGCGGCACCGGATCGTCTGCCGCCGTCACCGTGCCTGGACGCGGCGAGTACGGGAAGACGTGCACCTTGGTGACGCCGGCGCGCTCGATCGTCCGCATGGTGGTCGCGAAGGCAGCGTCGTCCTCGGCGGGGTAGCCCACGATCACGTCGCTCGTCAGGTTGAACTCGCCGGCGAGCGGTGCGAGCCGCCGGAGATAGGTGTCGACCGTGTAGCGGCGGCGCATCGCGCGCAGCACCCCATCGTCACCCGACTGGAGCGGCACATGCAGGTGCTTGCTCACGACCGGGGTCTCCCGGAGGGCAGCGACGAGCGCGTCGTTCACGTGGTTGATCTCGATCGAGCTGAGCCGCAGCCGCTCGAGCCCGGGCGTCTCTCCGACCTCACGCACGAGCCGCGCCAGATCGTGGCCCGCAGACCGGTCACGGAAGCAGCCGAGGTTGATGCCGGTCAGCACCACCTCGCGATGGCCCTGCTCGACGCGCCGCCGGATCTCCGTCAGCACCGCCGCCGCGCTGCGGCTGCGCGAGGCGCCGCGGACGAGCGGGATCACGCAGAAGTTGCAGGAGAACGAACAGCCGTCCTGGATCTTCACGAACGCACGGACGCGGTCGATGCGAGCTTCTGCCTGGACGCAGCCGATCGCGCCGACGTCGCCCGCGACGAACGACGCGGTCTCCTCGCTCCGCTTCGCGACGACGGTCACGTTCGCCGGCAGTCCTGCGAAGGCTCCGCCCTCGAGATTGGCGCCGCAGCCGGTGAGGTAGACACGGCTGTGCGTCCGGGCGGCCCGGGCGGCGGCCTTGCGGCTCTTCGCGACGGCCTCGTTCGTGACGCAGCAGGTGCTGATCACGGCGACGTCGGCGCGCTCGGCCGTGCTCTCGGCATGGCCGTCGCGCAGGAGCGCCTCGCGCACCTCGTGCACGTCGGCGTGGGAGACCTTGCAGCCAAGGAAGTCGACGCGGAACGTCGCCACGGATCGAATCGTATGCGCTTAGACCCGCTCGTAGAGATCCGAGGCCCAGCCGCCATGCGTTCTGCGCCCCGCGTGCTCGAACCCCGGCAGGCTCGGTTCCTCGGAGACGAGGTACCCAGAGGTGACGAGGCGCGACACGTCGAGCCGCTCCGGCAGAGCCTCCACCGAGGCGAGCGAGATGTTCGCCACGGCGATCGCTGCGGCCGGGAGCGGGTCGCCGGCGGAGACGAGCTTGGCCTCGACCTCGACGCCGTTCGCGCGTGCATTCTCGCGGGTCGCTTCGATCGCCGGCTCCTCGATGTCGACACCGAGGACCGGTGCGAACCCGAGCCGCGCGGCGGCGATCGAGAGGACGCCCGATCCACAGCCGACGTCGAGCAGGGAGCCGACGTCGACCTCCTGGAGGAACTGCAGGCAGAGCCGGGTCGTCGCGTGCGAGCCCGTCCCGAAGGCGCGACCGGGATCGACGACGACAGCAAGCGCATCGGCCGGTGGTGTCTCCCACGGCGGCCCGATCCAGAGCGCCCCCACTCGGACCGGCTGATGGAACGCGCGCCACCGGTCCTCCCAGCCGGCCTCGACGTCGGCGCTGCGCGCTCCGCCGAAGAAGTGCCAGAGGCGCTCTTCGCCGCCGGCGTCGGTATACGCGGCGAGCTCGACCCCTTGCGGACGGTCGACCTCCTCGAATCCCTCGGGGAAGAGCTCGAGCATGGTCGCGCGCGCCTCCTCGAGCCGCTCCGGGCCGACCTCGACTGCGACTCGGCGCAGGCCGCTCAGCGGAACGCGCTCTTCAGCTTGTCGAAGAAGCCCTCGTCGTGGCGGTAGGTGTGCTCGTCGCTCGCCGCCTCGAATTCTTCGAGCAGGCGGCGTTGCTCGTCCGTGACGCGACGCGGCACCGAGACGTTGACGAGCACGCGCTGGTCGCCGTGACCGAACCCTTGCAGCACAGGCATGCCCTTGCCGCGGAGCACCCGCACCTCGCCCGGCTGCACACCGGGCGGAAGCTCGAGCTCGACCGGGCCTTCCAGCGTCTCGACGGTGACGGTCGACCCGAGTGCCGCCTCGACGATCGTCAGGTCGACCTGCGAATAGATGTCGTTCCCCTCGCGCACGAACCGCGGATCGGGGTTGACGCGCACGAGCACGTACACGTCACCCGCGCGGCCGCCGAGCGCGCCCGCATGCCCCTCGCCCGAGACGCGGATGCGCTGGCCGTCGTGAATCCCGGCCGGCACATCGACGTCGATCGTTCTCGACTCGGAGACGCGTCCCGCACCGCGGCACTCGGTGCACGGGTGATCGACGATCTCTCCGCGGCCCCGGCAATCGGGGCACGTCTGCGTGCGAACGAACTCGCCGAAGAGGCTGCGTGAGACCTGATGCAGGCGGCCGCTTCCCTCACAACGTTGGCAGGGCCGAGGCTGCGTTCCCGGTTCGACGCCGTCACCACCGCACACCTTGCAGGTCGCCGCCACCTGGAACGGCACCTTGACCGTCGCGCCTCGCGCTGCGGCGACGAGCTCGATCTCGATCTCCGCTCCGACGTCCTCGCCGCGTCTCTGCGCGGCAGCGCGCGCGCCGCCCCCGAATACGTCGTCGCCGAAGAACGCCGAGAAGAGATCGCTCAAACCGCCGACGTCGAAGTGCGTCGGCGTGAAGCCACCGGACCGGAGCCCCGCGTGGCCGTAGCGGTCGTACAGCGCACGCCGCTCGGAGCTGGACAGCACCTCGTATGCCTCGGTCACCTCACGGAAGCGGATCTCCGTCTCCGGCTCACTCGAGACGTCGGGATGCAACTCGCGCGCAAGCCGCCGGAACGCCTTCTTGATCGTGGCGTCGTCGGCGTCGCGCGGGACGCCGAGCAACTCGTAGTAGTCGCGATCAGTGCTCATCGGTCGTCCGCGTAGACCTCTTCGACGAAGCGGGACAGCTCGGTCGCGGCTGACCGGACGGTGCGCAGCGCCTTCTCGTAGTCCATCCGCAACGGCCCGAGCAGACTGACCGCGCCGAAGGTGCGATGCCCCATGCCGTAGGTCGCCCCGACCAGTGCGAGATCGCGCAGTCCCGGCTGCTCCAGTTCCTCGCCGACGCGCGCGAACGGACGGCGCGGATCGAGACGCTGCGCAAGCATGTCGAGGAGCGCCGCGCGCTTTTCGAGCGCGTCCATCAGGCTGCGGTAGGCGCCGATCTCCTCGGAGCGCATCTCGTCGAGCAGGCCGGCGGCGCCTCCGACGAAGAGCCTGCGGTCCTCGTCGGCAGCGTGCTCGAACGCGCTGCGGATCACGAGCAGGAACGTGCGCTCGCGCGGGCTGAGACTCGGTTCGTCGAACGCGACCTTGACCGCGCGCGAGCCGACGTGCGCGCCCTGGAGCCGCTCGTTCAGATAGTCGGCTGCCCAGGTGACGAGCCCCTGGTCGACCGGCTCCGGGAACGCAAAGCGAAGATCGGTGACGCCACCGGTCGACGTGATCAGGACGACCATCACCACCTCGGGCTGGAGCAGCAGCACCTCGACATGCCGCACGGTGGCCGCCTGGACCGGCGGCGCGGAGACGAGGGCCAGCAGCCTCGTCACCTGCGACAGCATCTCGGTGGTCGTCTGGAGCGCATCCTCCACCTCGGCACGAGCCGCGGGCAGCCCCAGCTCGAAGCCGGTCGAGCGCACCTCGGGCCGCGCGAGCAGCTCGTCGACGTAGAGCCGGTACCCGGTCTCGGTCGGCACGCGGCCCGCCGAGGTGTGCGGGTGGGTCAGCAAGCCGATCCGCTCGAGGTCGGCCAGCTCGTACCGAACGGTCGACGGCGACACGTCGAGGCCTGCGCTCTCGACGAGCGTCTTCGAACCGACCGGCTGCCCGGTGGCCACGTATTCCTCGACCACGAGCCTCAGGATCGCCCGTTGCCGCTCGGAGAGCAGGATGTTCATCGCGACCATGGTAGGCGGCGCGTCAGGCGAGCAGGCGGGCGGTGACCCCGCCGCCGAGGAAGCGGCCGCGCCTCGTCAGCGTCAGCGACCCCTCGCGCGGCTCGGCAAGGCCCATGCCGGCAAGCCGTTCGAGCTCGTCCGCATCGACGACCTGCTCCAGCCCTGCGAGCGACAGCGGCTCGTCGAGACGCAGCCCCAGCATCAGGCGCTCCGTCGCGCGCACCTCGGCCGGCAGCTCCTCGAGCTCCCGCGGCGGCCGCTCGCCACGGGCGAGCGCCGAGACGTAGCGGGCGAGCGAGGGCGCGTTGCGCCAGCGTCGGCTCTCGATTGTGCTGACCGCGCCCACACCGATCCCGAGGTAGTCCCGACCGTGCCAGTAGCCGAGATTGTGCCGCGCCCGTAGATCCCGGCCGGCGTCGTCCCGCGACGCCACCCGGCAGAAGTTCGCCGTCTCGTACCAGCGGTAACCGGAGGTGGTGAGCGTCTCGACGACGCGCTCGAAATAGGACTCCAGCGACTCGGCCTGGCGTTCCAGCTCGGCTCCGTGGGCGTGCGTGAAACGTGTGCCCGGCTTCGCCTCCAGCTCGTACGCGGAGATGTGCTCGGGCTCGAGCACCAGGGCCTCGGCGAGGTCGCGCACCAGGTCGGCGGGCTTCTGGCCCGGGATGCCGTAGATGAGGTCGAGCGAGATGTTGTCAATTCCGGCATCACGGAGACGATAGACGGCGCGCCGGACGTCGTCCGGCTGGGCAACGCGATCGAGTGTCCGAAGCAGTCGCGGCGAAAAGGTCTGAGCGCCGAGCGAGACGCGGTCGACGCCGTGCGCGGCAAGCAGGGCGGCGAGCGCGGGTGTGACGGTCTCCGGGTTCGCCTCCACCGTCACCTCGAGCGCAGCCGGCAAGGCCTCGAGCAGACGCTCCAGAGCCTGAGGCTCTGTCAGCGTCGGCGTGCCGCCGCCCAAGTAGACGCTCTCGAGCTCCGCGGCGAGCAGCTGCCGTTCGAGCTCGAGCTCCCGCCGGAGCGCATCGACGTAGTCCCCGTGCTCACCGTTTCGCCCGACGACGGTGACGAAGTCGCAGTAGCCGCAGCGCGACGAGCAGAACGGGAGGTGGACGTAGAGGTGACGGGCGCCGTTCACGACACGCCGTTCACGAGGCAGCGCGACGCGGGCGCGGGACGAGCTCCCCGCCGCAGTTCGGGCAGACGCCGTCCATCGCCTCGGTGCACGCGACGCAGAACGTGCACTCATAGGAGCAGATGCGCGCGTCACCGTCAGCGGCGAGCCGGGCGTCGCAGCGTTCGCACACGGTGCGCATCTCCAGGCCCACTCGCTACCTCTTCGCGGGCTCGTTCAGGTTGAGCACTGCGAGAAAGGCCTCCTGCGGCACCTCGACGCCCCCCACGTTCTTCATCCGCTTCTTGCCCTTCTTCTGCTTCTCGAGCAGCTTCCGCTTGCGCGAGATGTCCCCGCCGTAGCACTTCGCGAGCACGTCCTTCCGGCGGGCCTTCACGGTTTCGCGCGCGATGATGCGCGCGCCGATCGCGGCCTGGATCGCAACGTCGAACATCTGGCGCGGGATCTCCTCGCGCAGCTTCTCGACGAGCAGCTTGCCGCGCTCGTAGGCGAAGTCGCGATGGATGATCAGCGAAAGCGCGTCGACCGGCTCGCCGCCGACGAGGATGTCGACGCGGGCCAGGTCGCCGGGCTGGAAGCCCGACACGTCGTAGTCGAAGCTCGCGTAACCGCGCGTGCGCGACTTCAGCTGGTCGTAGTAGTCGAGGACGATCTCGGCGAGCGGCAGCTCATAGGTGAGGTGGACGCGCAGCTCCGAGAGGTACTCGAGGTGGTCGAAACGGCCGCGGCGGTCGTTGTTCAGTTCCATCACGGCGCCGACGAACTCTTTGGGAACGATGATCGAGGCCTTGATGTAGGGCTCCTCGACCTCGTCGAAGGCGTCGGGCAGGTCGGCGGGCGTGTGCACCTCGACCCACTCGCCGTTCATCGGCTTGACGCGGTAGGCGACGTTGGGCGCCGTCACGAGCAGGTCGAGGTCGAACTCGCGCTCGAGGCGCTCCCGGACGATCTCCATGTGCAGCAGCCCGAGGAAGCCGCAGCGAAAACCGAACCCGAGCGCCTGCGACGTCTCCGGCTCGTAGAAGAGCGCTGCGTCGTTCAGCTTCAGCTTCTCCAGCGCGTCCCGCAGTTCGGGGTAGTCGTCGGAGTCGGTCGGGAAGAGGCCGGCGAAGACCATCGGCTTGACGTCTTTGTAGCCGGGCAGCGGTTGGACCGCGGGGTTCTTCTCGGCGGTCAGGGTGTCGCCGACGCGGAGCTCGGAGACGTCCTTGAGCCCGGTGATCACGTAGCCGACTTCGCCGGCGGAGAGCTCCTTGACCGGCCGGTTGCCGGGCGACATGAATCCGATCTCCTGCGCTTCGAACCGCGTCCCGAGCGCCATCGCGCGCAGTTGGTCGCGCGGCCGAAACACTCCGTCGACCACCCGCACGAACGCGACGACGCCGCGGTACTGGTCGTACGACGAGTCGAAGATCAGCGCACGCGGCGGCGCATCCGGATCGCCGGCCGGTGCCGGCACCCGCTCGATGATCGCGTCGAGCACGTCGGCGACGCCCTGCCCCGTCTTGGCCGAGATGCGCAGCACGCGGTCGGCGCTGTCGCCGATCAGGTCGGCGACCTCGGCGGAGGCGGCGTCGGGATCGGCCTGTTGCAGGTCGATCTTGTTCACGACCGGGACGATCTCCAGGTTGTTCTCGATCGCCAGATACGCGTTGGCGAGCGTCTGAGCCTCGATTCCCTGCGCAGCGTCGACCACGAGGAGCGCTCCTTCACAGGCCTGCAGCGAGCGCGACACCTCATAGGTGAAGTCGACGTGGCCCGGCGTGTCGATCAGGTTGAGCTCGTGCCCCTTCCAGGCGACACGGACTGCCTGCGCTTTGATCGTGATCCCGCGCTCGCGCTCGAGGTCCATCGAATCGAGCAGCTGGTCGCGCATCTCGCGCACGGAGACGGTCTCCGTCAGCTGGAGAATGCGATCCGCGAGCGTCGACTTGCCGTGGTCGATGTGCGCGATGATCGAGAAGTTGCGGATGTGCTGCTGGTCCATGAGAGCTCAGCCGCTGCGGAAGCGGCTGCGCAAGGAGAGTAGCGCGTGCATCTCACGCACATGCAGCGCGCGAGCAAGGCCGAGATAGACCACGACCGAGGCAATGATCGCCGGCAGCAGGGCGAGCAGCTGGCCCCCGAGGGACTCGCCCAACACCGAGTCGAGCGGCTTCCAGACCCCGAAGGCGACTGCGCCCGCGGCAGCGGCCGCGACCACAACACGGACGAACGACGACGCGATCGAGCCGAACTCGATGCGGTCGAGCCTCCGGCGCATGACGACGAGCAAGGCAGCCGTGCCCGCGATGTTCACGAACGACGTCGCGAGCGGGATCCCCCAGATGCCGAGCGGCGCGAACGCGATGTCGAGGATCGCGTTGAGGAAGAGGTTGCCGAGCGCGACCGCCGTCGGCACCCAGTTGTCCTGCAGGCTGAAGAAGGAGCGGTTCAGCATCAGCATTGTCCCGTTGAACGTCAGGCCGAGACAAAGCGCGGCGAGGCAGGACGCGACCGCGGCCGTCTGGGGTGCCGTGAACGCTCCACGCTGGTAGATCAGACGCGTCAGCGGCTCGGCCAGAACGGCGGTGACGACACTTGCCGGTACGAGCAGGAACGAGATCTGTCTGAGGCCGAGCGAGCTCGTCCGCCGGAAGCCGTTCAGGTCGTTCCGCGCCGCAAGACGCGCGAGCGACGGGAAGAGAACAGTCGCCACCGCGACGGAGAACACCCCTTGCGGCAGCATGTAGATGCGGAACGCCGCATCGATCGTCGACGGCGCGTTCGTGCTGATCAGCCAGCCGCCGATCACGCCGTCGACGAGCGCATTGATGTTGATCAGGCCGAGGCCGAGCGTGACGGGCAGCATCATCTTGAACACGCGCTTGACGGCCGGGTCGCGCCAGTCGATCACCATCTGCAGGCGGCCGTCGCGCCCGCGCAGCCACGGGAGCGGCAGCAGGAACTGCACGACCGTCCCGAGGAGGATCGACCCGGCGTAGACATAGAGCTTGTTGTCGGTGCCGTCCGCGCGCGGGACGCCGAACACGAGTCCCGCGATGATCACGAGGTTCCAGGCGACCGGCGTCAGCGCGGGGATCGAGAACTCGTCGTAGCTGTTGAGGATCCCGACCACGATCCCGGAGGCACCGAGCAGCGCGACGATCGGGAAGAGCACCTGCGAGAGACCGATCAGCAGCGGGTGATAGTCCGGATAGAGCGGCGGCATCAGCCACGGCGCCAGCAGGATGAAGAGCGCCGACACGCCGCCGAGACCGAGCAGGGTGAGCCAGAAGAGCGACGAGGCGACGCGCCAGGCGCGCTTGCGCTCGCCCTTCTCGAGCAGGTCGCTGAAGACCGGCACGAATGCCGATGAAAGCGCCGCGTCCGCGACGAGCGCCCGGATCGTGTTGGGGACGAGGAACGCGATGTTGAACGCGTTCACCGGGCCGTTGACGCCGAAATAGTTCTTGGCGACGACCTCGCGGAAGAGGCCGAGCACGCGCGAGATCCCGGTCGCGAAGGAGAAGATCGCGGTCGAGACGGCGAGCCGGCGAACCGGCCGCTCGGCGACCGGCGTCGCCGCCGGGCCCTCGCTTCCGCCGGGGCCGCTCGTGGTCGTGTCGTCGGCCACTTGGGAGCGAACGTTACGCGCGGGGGCGGGCGGCGGGCCCCCTCTGCTACCCTTGCCGCGCCCGCTGGAGCGGGCATTTCTTCGCGATATGCCCAATATCAAGCAACAGAAAAAGCGCGTCCGCACCGCCGCCGAAGAGCGGCTCGAGAACCTGCGCTACCAGTCGACGATCAAGACGCTCGCGAAGCGCCTGGCGACGACTGTCGAGGCGGGGGACGCGGCGGCAACCGAGGAAGAGCACCGCGCGCTGGCGCGGTTGATCGATCGCGCGGTTGCCCGCGGCGCACTGCACCGGAACGCCGGCGCCCGCAAGAAGTCGCAGGCCGCGAAGCTCGCGGCCGGTTCCGGCTCCTAGCTCCGCTCCGGCCCCGGCAAAAGCCGGCACCTCCGCTCCTGGGTCGCCTCCGTCGAGCCTACGGCGCCTAACTCCGCTCCGGCCCCGGCAAAGCCGGCACCTCCGCTCCTGGGTCGCCTACGGCTCCAGGCTTCGTGTCCGCGGCTCGCCGCGCCGCTTACGCAGGCACCGTGATCTCGACGAGCGCGCGCTCGAGCTCGAGCTCGTTCGCGAGGCGAGAACCACCCTTCAGCGCCCGGTCGAGCTCGGCCAGACGAACGAGCGCGCCGTCGAGCTCGTCGGCACTGAAGTTCCGCACCTGCCCGAACAGCTTCTGCGCCGGGAAGTGGTGGCGCAGGCCGAGCAGCGGAGCCGCGTCGTGCGGCGACATTCCTTGCTCGTCGAGGCGGTGCGCGATGCGGGCGCGCCGGACATGGTTGGTGACGCTTCCGACCAGCTTCGGGATCGTGCGGGAGCGCGGGTCGGGCGTACGGTCGAGCATGCGCTCGGCGGCACCGAGCACCCCGGCCACGTCGCGGGCGCCCCACGCGTCGGTGAGCGTCCAGGGCGGCGAGTCCGCCCGCGGGGCGACGAGCGCCTCGACGTCGGCCTCGGTCACCTCCGCCCCGTTCGCCCAGGTGGAGATCTTGTCGACCTCGCCTGCGAGCTCGTAGAGATCGTCGCCCACGAGCTCTGCGAGCAGCCGGCAAGCCTCGGGCTCGACCTTTGTCTTGTGCAACTTGAACTGGTCGGCGATCCAGCGCGCGACCGCCTTCATGACGACGTCCCAGAGGAGGAGCTCGCCCTTCGCCGCGACGGCCTTCGCGAGCGGCGAGTCCTTCTTCAGCTCGGCGCCGACGAGTGCCAGCGTCGTGCCGGGCGCGGGTGCTTTCAGATACTCGGCAACCGCTTTCGCATCGGGCGCCTTCCAGGTCTCGACACCTTCGACGACGACGAGGCGCGTGCCCCCTCCGAAGAGACCCATCACGTTGCAGGCGGCAACCGCGTCGTCGCCGTTCGTGTCGACAGCCTCGAGAAGCTCGATCGCGTCGGCATCGAACCGGCCGCGCAGGCGTGCGACCGTGCGGTCGACCTTCGGCCGGTCGCTGCCCGCGATCAGGTAGGCCGGTTTGAGCTCCTCCGCCATCCTCGCCAAGCATAGGCGGCCGCGAGGAGTGAGCCGGCCGCAGCGAGCGCGGCGCCGGGGCCGCGCGCCTGCGCGACCGGAATTGCCGCAACGAGGCGCGCGCAGAATGCGATGTAGGCGGCGATCCAACCGTTCACCCACGCGAGCCCGGCTGCGAGCGGCGGCGCGACGGGATCCACGGCCGCAGCCGCGAAGGCGAGACCGAGCAGCGGCCCGACCGCAGGCTCGACGAGCGCGTTGGCGAGGATCCCCAGCAGCGGGACAGCTCCGAACTGCAGCCAGAGGATCGGCGCGGTTGCGACGCTGCACGCCGCGGAGACCGCCACCGCCGCTCCGAGCGTCTTCGGCACCGGATATCCCTCCAGCATCCGCACGAGCGGTCCGACGGCCAGGAAGATCGCGACGACGGCCGCGAACGAGAGCTGGAAGCCGGCGTCGAACAGCGTGTACGGGTTCCAGGCGAGCAGGACGACGGCGGCGACGAGCAGGATGTGCCACGGGTCGCGTTCCCGTGCTGCGAGCCACGCGATGGAGACAGCTGCCCCGGACACGGCAGCTCGGATCACGGACGGCTGCGGCCCGACCGCGAGCACGTAGCCACCGATCGCGGCCAGCGCACCGAGATGTGACCACACCCGCGGCACCCCGAGCAAGAGCGCGAGGCCGAGCACGCCGCCCGCGAGCAGCACGACGTTCTGGCCGCTCACCGCGAGCAGGTGATAGAGCCCCGAGCGCCGGAAGGCGTTCTGCAGGCCGGGCGAGAGCCCATTGTCGTCGCCGAGCAGCACCCCTTCCACGAGCGCGCGGCGTTCTCCCGCGAGCCCGGGCGCCGATGCGGCGCGCAGCCAGTGCCGGACACGATCGCCGGCTCCGCCGATCCCTCCGCGGCGACCGGTGACCGTCCACTCGTCCACCTTGAGAACGACGTGGATGCCTTGCCGACGCAGCCAGGTGCGCTCGTCGAAGCCGTTCGACGGACCGCGCGGAAGCCGGACGACCGCGAGCAGGCTCACGCGGGCGCCCTGGGGCGGTGCCCGGCCCAGCGGCAGATCGAGTTGGACGGGCTCGTCGAGGCGCCGTGTGCCGAAACGGCTCACACGCGCGAAGATTCGTTGTTCGAACATCCCCACCCGCGGCTCGGCCGTGACGACGGCGGTCACGCGCGCCGCGCGGTCCACCTCCGCCTGGAGCGGGCTGCGGTCGAGCGCATCGAGCCGCGCGCTGCCCCACCACCAGCCTGCGGCGACGACGAGGAGGGCGCCGACGGCAAGCGTGGCCGGCCGCGGGGCGGCCGCGAGGACGAGCAGCCCCGCCGGCACGAGCCACCAGTTCGCTGCCACCTCGAGACGCGCGAGATCGGCCAGACAGAGCCCGGCGACAGCAGAAGCAGCGACGACGTGGGCCGGGAGCACCCCTCTCACGGCACCACGAGCCCTTGCAGCTCCGAGATCCGCGCCGGGCCGATGCCCGGGATCGCGTCGAGCCCGTCGACCGACGTGAACGGCCCGTGCTGCTCCCGATACGAGACGATCTTCTGAGCGGTCACCGGACCGACCCCGGGCAGCGTGTCGAGCTGCTCGGGGGTGGCTGAGTTGAGCGAAACCGGACCCGCCGCAGCGACCGCACCGCCCCCGGCTGCCGTCACCGCGGCACCGCGCTCGGGCACGAGCACCTGCTCGCCGTCGGAAACGAGCGCGGCCAGGTTGACGCCGCTGCGCTCGGCGCGCCGTGTCAGCCCACCGGCCCGCGCGACCGCGTCGGCGACCCGGGCCCCTTTTGGCAGACGCACGAGGCCAGGCCGACGTACGGCCCCTGCGACATCGACGACGAGCGCGGGCGGCGAAGAACCGGCCGGGCCCGCGCCGGAACCGCGCACGCGGGCCGGCGCCGGAACGATCGGCGCGACCCGGACGGCGTCGGGCGCGCTCCCACCGGCCGCCACGTGACGCCAGGCGACGACGACCACGACGAGCGCGAGCAACGCGACGGCAACCAGCCGCCGACCGGAAACACCGAGGGGAAACGAAGGCACGAATGAAACGTGCCGGTGCAACTGTCACACGTGGGAAACGCGAGTGTCACGAAACCGCAACAACTCGCGTGTCCCGTCAGGGCTCGCCGAGGACGATCTCGCCTACGTCTCCCGTCAGCACGACGGTCGCGACGGCGGACGCGCCCGCGCGGACGCTGACCGGCAGACGATGGTCGCCGAGCCAGGCTGTGAGGCGACCGGCGTCGCCCTCGAGCCGCAGGCACGAGAGCTGAACGGCACCGGCCGGGTGAGCCACCCGCGCCCGGCCCGGGAACGGCGTCGCTCGCCCCCACTCGATGAAGAACGGCAGCGAGGGCTCGGCGGCGGCCTGCTCGACGCCCGCTAACCGCCACGTGAGCGGGCGGCCGCTCGCGCCGACTCGCGAACCTGCGCCGACCGCCAGTCCGAGACGCGACGCCACGTCGTCGAGGCGATCGGTGCGCACGGCCCAGCCGAGCGGCCGGGCAGTCGCCGAGCTCGAGGCGGCGATCCAGCGCCCGAACGGGCTCAGCTCGGCCGCGCTCCCGTCGACGACCGCGATCAACTCGAGGTAGGCCCCGCCGAGCGGCACGATCCGATTTGCGGTGCCCCACCCCGGGTGGCTCCCGCCCTCGACCGAGGCCAGGCCGTGCGCGGCTTCGAGCTCGTGTGCGGCCGACGCCAGGTCGGCCACGGCGATCAGGACGTGATCGAGTTCGAGCGCGGTCGCCGCCTCAGACGACGATGTTGACGAGCTTGTCCGGCACGACGATCACGCGCCGCTCCGCACCGGCGAGATGCGCCTGCACGCGCTCGGATGCCCGCGCCCGCGCGATCAACTCGTCTTCACTCAACCCCGCGGGCACCTGGATGCGATCGCGCACCTTGCCGTTCACCTGCAGCACGAGCTCGATCGTGTCGCGCTGCAGCATCGATTCGTCGTGGGTCGGCCACGGCGACTTCCACAATCGCGAGGTGCGGCCGAGCGTTCCCCACAGCTCCTCGGCGACGTGCGGCGTGTACGGCTGCAGGAGGGACACCGCAGTCTCCGCGGCGAAGCGCGCCGCCGGATCGGTCGGTGACTTCGAGAGCTCGTTCACGAGCTCCATCACCGCGGCGATCGGCGTGTTGAAGACGAAGCGGCGATCGATGTCGTCGGAGACCCGCGCGATCGTCTCGTGCGCCTTGCGCGCGAGCGGCGTGTCGATCCCCGCCGGCGACTCTGGCTGCGCGGCGGCCTCGTGGACGACCCGCCACAACCGCCGGATGAACCGCACCGTTGCCTCGATTCCGTCCGGGCTCCAGTCGATGTCCTGGTCGGCAGGCCCCTGGAACAGGATGTAGATGCGGATCGCATCGGCGCCGAAGCGGTCGATCAGCTCGTTCGGCGAGACGCCGCCCTGCGACTTCGACATCCGCTTGCCGTCGAGCCGCACCCAGCCCTGGTGGAAGAGCCGCTGGAACGGCTCGCGGAACCCGAGCATGCCGAAGTCGTTCATCGCCTTGACGAAGAAGCGCGAATAGAGCAGGTGACCCTTCGCGTGGTCGATGCCGCCGATGTACTGGTCGATCGGCATCCAGTAGTCGGCGATCTCGCGGTCGAACGGCGCGTGGTCGTTCTTCGGATCGGTATAGCGCAGGAAGTACCAGGACGAGTCGACGAACGTGTCCATCGTGTCGGCCTCGCGGCGGCCCGGTCCGCCGCAGATCGGGCACGGCGCGTTGATGAAGTCGAGGTTGGAAGCAAGCGGCGGCTGCCCCTTCGGCCGGTAGTCGTCGACCTCGGGCAAAAGCACCGGCAGGTCGGACTCGGGCACGGGGACGGCACCGTGCTCCGGACAGAAGATGATCGGGATCGGGCAGCCCCAGTAGCGCTGGCGCGAGAAGCTCCAGTCGCGCAGGCGGTAGTTGATCGCCGGCTTGCCCTTGCCGTGCTCGCTCAGCCACTCGACGATTGCGGTCTTCGCCTGCTCGGCCGGTACGCCGTCGAACTCGCCGGAGTTGATCAGCTTCCCGTCGTCGTCGATCACGGGCACGACCGGCAGGTCGAACTCCGCCGCAAACTCGGCATCGCGCTCGTCGTGGGCCGGCACCGCCATCAACGCGCCCGTGCCGTACTCCATCAGCACGTAGTCGGAGATCCAGATCGGGATCTGCGCGCCGTTCACCGGGTTCGTCGCGTGACGGCCGGTGAAGATGCCGGTCTTCTTGCGCTGCTCGCGCTCCTCGGTCGGCCGCGCCGCGGCAACGCTCGCGTACGACAGCACCGCCTCGTCGTCGGTCAACTGCTGCACGAGCGGCGACTCCGGCGCGATCGCGAAGAACGTTGCGCCGAACAGCGTGTCGGGCCGCGTCGTGAAGACGGGGATGTCGATGTCGAGGTCGTCGACCCGGAAGATGATCTCCGCTCCCTCCGAGCGTCCGATCCAGCTCGTCTGGATCTTCTTGGTGCGCTCGGGCCAGTCGATCGTTGCGAGATCCTCGAGCAGCGAGTCGGCGTAGGCCGTGATCTTGAAGAACCACTGCGCCATGTTCCGCGTCTCGACGATCCAGCCACAGCGCCAGCAGCGGCCGTCGACGACATGCTCGTTCGCGAGCACGGTCTGGTCATTCGGGCACCAGTTGACCGGCGCCTCCTTGCGGTAGGCGAGCCCGTGCTCGAAGAGCTTCAGGAAGAGCCACTGCGTCCAGCGATAGAACGTCGGCTCGTGCGCGGAGACCTCGCGCTGCCAGTCGATCGCCCACCCCATGATCCGCATCTGGTGGCGGATCGCCTCCATGTTGCGCTCGGTGATCTCGAGTGGATGGCCACCGTCCTTGATCGCTGCGTTCTCGGCCGGCAGGCCGAACGAGTCGAAGCCCATCGGACGCAATACCGTGAAGCCGTGGCGGCGGCGGAAGTGCGTGACGACGTCGCCCAGCGTGTAGTTGAGGACGTGACCCATGTGCAGGCTGCCCGACGGGTACGGCAGCATCTCGAGCATGTAGAAGTGCTCGTCGGGTGCGTCGCCCGGCGCTGGATTGTCGACGTGGAAGGACTGCTCGGTCTCCCAGACCGACTGCCACTTCTGCTCGATTGCCTTTGCGTCGTATGCGTCCATAGAGCTCCCTAGAGACGAAAAAGCCTCTCGAATGAGAGGCTGGGGAAGCCGACGCGGCTCGCGCCGCGGTGCTTCCTAGTTCACGTAAGCAGCAGTCCCATTGCGCGCATCTTAGCCACGCCGGCGGTCGGGCCACCAGTTCCAGTCCCCGAGCAGGGCCATCAGGCTCGGCACGAGGAGCGCCCTGATCAGGGTCGCGTCGATCGCGACCGCGAGCGCGATGCCGATCCCGACCTCCTTGACGATCACGATCGACGACGTCGCGAACGCGCCGACGGCGACACAGAAGAGCAGGGCCGCCGAGGTGACGACCCGCCCGGTCCGCTCGAGCCCGAGCGCGACCGCCTCTCGATTCTCGAGGCCGGCGTCGTGTGCCTCCTTGATCCGCGAGAGCAGGAAGACCGCGTAGTCGGTGGCGAGCCCGAAGGCGATCGCAAACAGGAGCGCAGGCTGCGTCAGTTCGAGGGCCCCCTGGCTTCGGTAGTTCAGGAGGCCCTCGAGCCTGCCGTCCTGGAAGATCAGCACGAGCAGGCCGAAGGCGGCCGAGAGCCCGAGGACGTTCATCAGCAGCGCCTTCAGCGGCAGCACGAGCGACCGCGTCACGGCGTAGAGCAGGCCGAACGTGAAGAGGGCGAGCAGGCCGAGCGCCGCGGGCAGGTGGCGTACGAGGCTCGCGGCCGTGTCGAGATACCACGCGGTGCGACCCGAGACCGCAACGTTCGGCAGGCGCCGAATCCTGCGCACGAGCGTCTTCGCCGACCCGCTCATCGCGGAGGCGCGCGGGACAACCTCGATCTCCCAGAGGCGTGCGCCGAGCCGCTGCGGCGGCGGGACGGCGGCGATTCCCGGCAGGCGGCGAATCGCCGCGAGTGTCGGTGCAGGGTCGGAGACGGTGGCGGCGATGTGGATCGGGGAGTCGGCGCCTGGCGGGAAGTGGAGCCGCAACGCATCCTCGGCGGCCCGCGCGTGCGCACTCGGCGGGAGCACGCTCGCGTCGACTCCGATGAACCGCGCGTTCAGGAAGGGCAGGCCGAGCGCGATCAGCACCGTGGCGCTCGTGATCGCGATCGGGAGCGGATGGCGCATCACCCAGTGGGCGAACCGGTACCAGCCTCCCCGCTCGTCGGGACGCGCAGCCCGCTCGGCCGCGCGCTGCCAGGCGGCCGGCGCGAGCGCGTTCACGTTCGTGCCGAGCAGAGCAAAGAGCGCCGGCAGCACGGTCAGTGCGACGACGCCGGCGAGTGGCGCGATGATCAACCCGCCCAGGGCCATCGAACGCAGGAAGCCGAGCGGGAACACGAGCAGCGACGCGAAAGCAGCAGCGACCGTGACCGCGCTGAAGGCGACCGTGCGCCCGGCCGTCTGGAGGGTCGCACGCAGCGCCTCGATCCCGGGACCGTGCCGGACGAGCTCCTCCCGGTAGCGCGAGACGAGCAGCAGGCTGTAGTCGATCGCGAGGCCGAGACCTGCGCCCGTGACGAGGTTGAGCGCGAAGACCGAGATTGGGGTCACGTCGTTGATCACTCGGATCAGTGCCAGCGTGATCACGATCGAGAGGCCGCCGGCAACCAGCGGCAGCGCAGCGGCGACGACGCCGCGAAACACCCACAGAGCGAGCAGGAAGAGCAGTGGGAACGCGATCAGCTCCGCGCGCAGGAGGTCGTGTTCCGTCTGGGCGCGCACCTCCTCGTTCGCGACGGCGGTTCCTCCGACCTCGCCTGGGAGGGTCGCGGCGAGGCGCTTCGCCAGCGCGGGGTGGTCGCCGGTACCGGCGTGGAACGACGCGGTGACCAGCACGAACCGCCCGTCAGGTGAGACCGCTGCGCGCGGCTGGACGACGGCGATCGACGGCTCGCGCCGGAGCCGCTCGGCCGCGATCGCCGCCTGCGGCGGGGTTGCGATCACGAGCACCGAAGGTCCCGGAACGATCCCGGCTGCGCTCGAGAGGAGCTGCAGGGCCCGGAAGCTCTCAGACGAGGGATCCTGGAAATCGTCGTCGCTCGAGCTCAGATGCCGTGCGGTCGACGCGCCGACGAACACCGAGATGACGGCCAGAGCCGCAGCGACTCCGAGGATCGTGCGCGGTCGGCGTGAGGCGAGATCGGCGAGGGCCCTGAACATCGCTCGCCAGAGTAGGCAGAGCGAGGTTGCCTCCGCATGCGCACAATGCACGCGTGAACCAACTCGATCTCTTCCCCGACACGGCTACCGTCGAGAGCGGCCGGCTCGTCCTCGGCGGCATCCCCGCGGCAGAGTTGGCGCGGGAATTCGGCACGCCTGTCGTCGTCTACGACGAGCAGACATTGCGCAACCAGGCCCGAACGTACCTCGGAGCCGCGCCCGGTGCCCTTGTCGCCTACGGCACGAAAGCGTTCCCGTCGATCGCGGTGCTCCAGCTCTTCGTCGAGGAAGGGCTCGGCGCGGACGTCTCGACCGTCGGCGAGCTCGAGTTCGCACTGCGCGCCGGCATGTCCGGTGAGCGGCTCGTCATCCACGGCAACAACAAGGAGGACGAGCTGTTGCGGCGGTCGATCGAGGTGGGCGCGCTGATCGTGCTCGACTCGCTCGACGAGCTCGAGCGAGTGCAGACCGCCGGCGGGAGCAGATTCCTCGTCCGCGTCACGCCCGGGATCGAGGCGGACACGCACGAAGCGATCAAGACCGCGCATCACGGCTCGAAGTTCGGGCTGCCGCCCGACGACGCGGTCGAGGCGATCCGGCGCGCGCCCGAGACGGCAGGCCTGCACGTCCACGTCGGCTCACAGCTGATGCATTTCGGCGCGGCGCTGATGACCGTCGACTGGATCGCCCAGTTCGCGGCACGTTTGCGGGCGGAGTTCGACTGGACGCCGCAAGTGATCGACCTCGGCGGTGGGCTCGGCGTCCGGCACGTGCTCGAGGAGCCATCGTTCACGATCGGTGAGTTCGTCGGCGGTATGGTCGGTGAACTGCAGCGCGCGTTTCATCTGCAGGGCCTGCCCGCTGCGCAGTTGATCCTCGAGCCGGGGCGGTCGCTCGTCTCGCGCGCCGGTGTGACCCTCTACACCGTCGGCAACGTCAAGCGCGCGAGCGCGGCCACGACGTATGTGACGGTGGACGGCGGAATGTCCGACAACCCGCGGCCGGCGATGTACAACGCGCGCTACACCGCGCTGCTCGCCGACCGGGCCGACGCGGAGCCGACGGAGGCCTATTCGGTTGCGGGCAAGCATTGCGAGTCCGGTGACGTGCTGATCGAGCGCGTTGAACTGCCGGCACCCAACCGCGGCGACATCCTGGCCGTCCCGGTGACGGGCGCGTACACGCTGGCGATGTCGTCGACTTACAACGCCGTGCCGCGTCCGGCCGCGGTGCTCGTCGCCGACGGTGCGGCGCGTGTGATCCGGCGGCGCGAGACGGTCGACGACCTGCTCGCGCTCGAATCCTGAGCTAGAACGTCCGGTAGGACGCGCGCGACAGCGCGAGGCCGTGACCTACGCGATTCGTGCAGGTCAGACCGGTGATCCGCGACCGGCAGGTGTACGTGCCGTTGCGCCAGGTGTGTCCGTAGCGGAGCGTCACGTAGCGCACCGGCCCCATCACGAGAACGCCGCCGCTGCAGGTGATCGCCCCTTTGCCGGTGGGGGTCAGTTCGAAGCCGTGCCAGTCGAGCCCCGTCGGCGGAGCGATGCAGCCCTTCTGGAGCCGCGTGCGGTACGAGGCCTGCGCGATGTCGCAGTGAAGAACGACGGGCGTGACCGCGCACGTGATGTTGTGGGTCGGAGTGCGCACGCCCGGGAGCGGTGCGGCGAGCGCAGATGCGGCGATTGCCGCAGCGGCGAGCGCGGTCGAGACGAGCGCGAAGGCGAGGACTCTCACGGGCGGCAGGGTAGCGCCACGTCCGGCAACCTCCGCCGAGCCCATGGCGCGGCCCCGCAGGACGTGTCTTCGCAGACGGTGCAGGGCACTACTCATCGGCTGCCACCAGACTGGTCTGCCCCAGCCGTGTCCTCCTCCGACGGGCGCTTCGACCGGGGTCAGACCCCGGCCATGGCCGAAGCAGCGAGCCGGGCCGCGGCGTGGCGCGGTTCGATCGACGTCGCGGGCCGGCGTGGCGACCACGAGCTGCCTGCAAGGGACATGGCCGGGGGTCAGAGCGGGGACGTGGCTCGACTGGGCACGTCCGGAGTTGCGGGGCCGGGTGTTCGCTGCGACGCCCGGTGCCATAGGCCCGGCGGCGCCGCGCGACGGCTACATCCGGGCGCGGAGGGCGAGGACGTTCGCCACGAACGGCTTCGTCACCTTGTACAGCCCGTGCTCGCGCACGGCCCGCTCGCCCTGGTACCAGCCCGCGAGCGCGAGGCGCTCGTTGCCGTTGAAGACCCGGAGCAGATGACGGAGGTAGAGGATCCCCACCTCGATGTCGCCGTCGACGGTGTGCGGCAGCGGCTGTCCGACGAGCACGTCCTGGACGAACTGCCGCGTGACCGGAAGCGTCTGCAGCACCCCCCGCGCGCCGGCGTCCGACACGATGCGCGTCTGGAACCCGGACTCCATCCACGCGAGCGCGCGCACGAGGTGCGGGTCGACGCCGAGCCGCGCCGACCACGCATCCAGCTTCGCGCGCACATCTGCACGCGACGGGACGAGACCGGCCGTCGCGACCGGCACGCGCAAACGCTGGCCGAGGATGATCGGCTTCGACGGATCGATCCTGTTCGCGCGCGCGAGCGCCGCGATCGAAGTGCCGTTGCTCTTCGCGATCGCGGTGAGCGTGTCGCCGACCTGCACGATGTGGACGACGGCCGCGACGACCACGCGATGGACGCGCACCGGTACCCGGTCGCGCCGCACGATCGCCGACAGCGTTCGCGGACCGACAATCGCATCGACGTTGAGGTGCATCTGCGCCTGATAGCGACGCAACGCCGCCGTCGTCTGCTTCCCCATGTAGCCGTCGAGCGCGCCCGAGTACACCCCACGCCGCGTCAGGAGAAACTGCAGCACCGAGACGTCCCAGCCGAAGTCGCCGCGCCGCAGGATCCGCGAACCGAAGAGCGGCTCACCGAGCGGCCCGAGCGCAAGGCGCGTACGGGTGTCCGCCGGGCCGACCGGCAGCCGGTGCGCGCGCTGGAACGCGTGCACCGCCCCAGACGTGCGCGGACCGGCGATGCCGTCGATCTGTGCGAGATAGAGCCCGTGCGCGCGCAGGGCAACCTGCAACCCGGCAATCTGCGGGTTGACGCCGGCATGAACTGCCGGGACTGCCGCCAACGCTCCGACGGCGACGATGAGCGCGAGCAAGCGACGCACGAGAGAGGACCCTTCGGGCCGCCTCGCGCGCCTCCTCCTCCGACCTACCCCCGCTTTACGCGCAGAGCGAGCGGAACGGCGAGCATCAGGACGACCAACACGACCCCGAAGAAGAACGTGACCGGGCCTGCGCGCACGGCGTCGACGTTGGGAAGCAGCCCGACGGTGCCCGGCAGGAAGACGATCACCAGCGCGCCGAGCGCGGCACCCCAGATCGAGCCGAACAGCCCGACGACTGCACCGACGACGAGGAGCAGCGAGAGCTGGACCGGGAACGCGCCCGGCCTGACCTCGGCAACGTTGATCGCGAGCAGCGCACCCGCGACCCCGGCGAACGCGCCGGAGATACCGAAGGCGACGACCTTGTACGCCGAGCGGTGGAGCCCGGACGCAACTGCCGCGAGCTCGCTGTCCCGAATTGCACGCAGCGACTGCCCGAAGCGCGACTCGACGAGCCACCATGCGACGACGAAACACAGCACCGCAATCGTCCACGTGAGAGCGTAGAGCCACGCGCCGTTCGTCAAGAACCAGAAGCCCTTGCCGTGCCACGTCTCGGTCGGCCGACCGAGCAGGTCGATACCCGACGAGCCGCCGGTGAAGTGATCGAACTTGCGCGGGATCGTCGGGAAGACGACAGCGATGCCGAAGGTCGTGAGCGCCAGGTAGAGCCCCGGGAGCCGCAGCGCGGGCACTCCGACGACGAGGCCGATCCCGCCCGCCACGGCAGCCGCGATCGGGATCGTCTTCACGTCCTGCACGCCGTGATCCGCCATCAGGATCGCGGTCGTGTACGCACCGATCGCGACGAAGGCGCCCTGGCCGAGCGAGATCTGCCCGGTGGCCGCGAGCACATCGAGCCCGAGAATCGCGATGAAGTACGCGCCGACCGTGGCGAGCTGCACGGTGCGGAACTCCGAGAGCACGAACGGCAGCACGGCGAGTACCCCGATCCCCGCCCAGAACGTCCAGAGCTTGGCCGTCATGCGCGCCGCTCCGCCGAGGTCTCGCCGAAGAGGCCGCTGGGACGAACGAGCAGAACGCCGAAGATCACCGCGAGCGCCGACGCGAGCCGCAACTCGCTGTCGATCCAGTGGATGTACGTGCCCGCGAGTTGCAAGACGACCCCGAGCACGAGCCCGCCGACGACTGCGCCGAGCGGCGAGTCGATGCCGCCGAGCAGCGCAGCGGCGAACGAGTAGAGGAGCACCCTCAGCATCATGTTGGGTTCGAGGAGCAGCGACGGCGCCGCGAACACACCCGCGACAGCGCCGAGCGCGGCGGCGAGCCCCCAGCCCACCGCGGCCATTGCGCCCACATGGATGCCGACGAGACGCGCCTCGAATGGATTCGCGGCGGCCGCACGCAGCCCGAGGCCGGTCTTCGTACGCGCGAAGAACAGACCGATGATCGCGAATGCGACGACCGAGACGCCGATCACACCGAGCTCGACCTTCGGGAACGAGACGCCGCCGACATGAACCGGCGCCGCCGAAAACGGCCCGGCCAACTGCCTGTCCTCGCCGCCCCAGATCCACGTCGTCAACCCGTTGATCGCGAGCAACAGTCCGACGGTGAGAATGACGATCGCGACCAGTGGCGCTCCTTGCATCGGCCGGATCAACACCTGTTCGATCGCCACGCCGCCCCCGAACGAAAGGATCAACGTCGCCGTGAAGGCGGGCCAGAACGACCAGCCGTGCTCGATCAAGGCCCAGCAGATGAACGCAGAGAGCGTCGCCAGCTCTCCCTGCGCGAAGTTGAGCACGCCCGTCGCACGGTGAACGATGACGATCCCGAGTGCGAGCAGCCCGTAGATGCTCCCACTCGCCAGACCGCTCACGACGTGCTGCACGAAGTTCGTCATGTCGCACTCGTGAATCTGGTTCGCTGACGCGAATCAGGTTCACTAGTAGCCAAGGTACGACCTCCGCACCGACTCGTTCGCGCCGACATCCGCCGCGGCGCCGCCGAGCACGATGCGCCCCGCCTCGAGCACGAACGCGTGCTTGGCTGCTCCGAGCGCGAGCACGGCGTTCTGCTCGACGACCACGATCGTCGTGCCGGTCTCGTTCATCAGCCGCAACGTGTCGAAGATCTCGCGCACGGCCGGCGGCGCGAGCCCGAGCGACGGCTCGTCGAGCAGGAGCAGCCGCGGCTTCGCCATCATCGCGCGTCCGAGCGCCAGCATCTGCTGCTCGCCGCCCGAAAGTCGCCCTGCGCGCTGCGAACGCCGCTCGTAGAGCAGCGGGAAGGACTCGAACACGCGGGCGAGATCCCGCTGCGACGTGCCGCGTTTCGTCCACGCCCCGAGGCGCAGATTGTCGAGCACCGACAGCGTGGCGAAGGTGCCGCGCCCTTCGGGCACGTAGGTGACGCCGCGACGGGCCATCGCCTCAGGTGTGCGGTGAAAGATCCTGCTGCCTTCGAGGATCACCTCGCCCGTCGATCTCACGAGGCCCGAGATCGCACGCAGCGTGGTCGTCTTGCCGGCGCCGTTCGCGCCGAGAATCGCGACGAAGTCGCCGTCTTCGACGCTCAGGTTGATGCCGTGGAGCGCCCGCGTCTCGCCGTAGCGCGCCTCGATGTCTCGAAGCTCAAGGAGCGGCACGCCGTTGTACCAGCCGTCACGCCGCGGTCGGCTCGGCGCCGAGGTACGCCTCGATCACCGCGGGGTTCCGCTGTACCTCGTCGGGTGTGCCCTCGGCGATCTTGCGTCCGAAGTCGAGCACGTGGATCCGCTCGGCGATGCCCATCACGAGGCCCATGTGGTGCTCGACCAGGAGGACCGTCAGGTCGAAGTCGTCGCGGAGCTTCGTGATGAACGCGCCGAGCGCGGAGACCTCTTCGTGATTCAGGCCGCCGGCAGGCTCGTCGAGCAGAAGCAACCGCGGTTGCGCGACGAGCGCGCGGGCGAGCTCGACGCGCTTGAGCGTGCCGAACGGCAGTCCGGACACGGGTCGGTTCGCGACGTCCGCGATGCCGACGTACTCGAGCACCTCTCTTGCACGCACGCTGACGTCCCCCGAGCGGAACGGCTTCGTGCGCGTGTGCGCTCCGACGAGCACGTTGTCGAGCACTGTCATCGTGCGGAAGAGCTCGACGTTCTGGAAGGTGCGTGCGATCCCGCGCCGGACGATGCGGTGCGCAGGCGTGCGCAGCAGGGTCCGGCCCGCGAACTCGAGCTCGCCCGCATCCGGCCGGTAGAGACGCGTGATCAGGTTGAAGAGGGTTGTCTTGCCGGCGCCGTTCGGGCCGATCAGGCCGACGATCTGCCCCTGCTCGACGTCGAGCGAGACTTCGTCGATCGCGACGATGCCGCCGAAGCGACGAGTGACGTTGCGGACGGAGAGCAGCGCCATCGCGCTGAGCTTACAACTCCGCCGGATCGGTCACCGGCAGCGCGCAGGTGAAGCGCTCGCAGACGTAGACCGCAGTCCGGCCGTCCACCGCCGTCCGGCCCGCGAGGAGCGGGATGTCGCCTGCCGGCCCGAACGCGACCACGTCGGTGGACGCGGCGGCCTCGAGCGCCGCGCGGGCGACAGGTGCGTCGACAGAACCGACGATTGCGAGCTCACGGTGCGGGGCGAGATGCTGGTCGAGGGCGACGAGCCCCCAGCCGAATGCCGACGGCGCGCGGGTCAACGAGTCGCGCACGAGCCGGAGCACCGAGACGCCGCGCCGCTCCAGCTCGTCGTCGCCCCAGATGCGGGCGAGCCGCAGCAGCACGTACGCGAGCATCGCGTTACCGCTCGGAGTCGGATGGTCGTCCAGCTCCTTCTTGCGCGCGACGAGCTGTTCGCCGTCTCGTGGCGTCTGGAAGAACCCGCCGGCCTCGTCGTCGGCGAACAGGTCGATCGCGAGCGTCGCGAGCCGGTGTGCTTCGAGCAGCCAGCGCGGGTCGCCACTCGCGACGTGCAGCTCAATCAGTCCGTAGGCCACGTCGGCGTAGTCCTCGAGGTAGCCCGTTCCCTTCGCGACGCCGTTCCTCCAGGTGCGGTGCAGCCGGCCGTCCGGTGTGGAAAGCCCGCCGAGGAGGAAGCCGGCCAGGTCGGTCGCCGGCCCGACGCGGCCTCCCTGGGCCAGCGCGGCGAGCATCAGGCCGTTCCAGGAGGCGATCGCCTTGTCGTCGCGAAGCGGCTTCGGCCGCCGCTCGCGGAGCGCGTGGAGCCGCTCGCGCGTCTCATCGTCGAGCGCGCCGCGCAGGACGAAGCGGCCGTCCTCGAACGGCTCCAGCAGTTCCTCCGGCGCGCCTTCGCCCGGCGCCCACGTGAACGTCAGCCCCTCGACACCGTCGGTGTCGGCGTCCTGCGCCGAGGCGAAGCCGCCGCCCTCGAGCGCGAGCTCCCGCAGCACGTAGTCGATCGTCAGGTCGGCGACGCGCCGGTAACGGTCGTCCCCGAATCGGCGCGCCGCGTGGAGATACACCGAGGCGAGCAGCGCGTTGTCGTAGAGCATCTTCTCGAAGTGCGGCACGAGCCAGCGCTCGTCGACGGAGTAGCGGTGAAAGCCTCCGCCGACGACGTCCCACATGCCGCCGAGGATCATCGAGTCGAGCGTGAGGCGCGTCATCGCCTCCTCGTCGCGGCGAAGCAGGAACTCGAGCACCGGCGCGGGCGGGAACTTCGGTCTGCGGCCCCAGCCGCCCCACTGGGGATCGAAACCGCCGCGCAGGTTGTTCTGGGCCAGGAGGAGCAGATCGTTGCCGAGCGGCTCCGGTGACGGTTGCAGCCGCGCACCCGAGCGAATGTGCTCGGCGAGCTGTGCGGCGGAGCGCTCGACCTCGCCCCGCTGCTCGTCCCAGGCCTCGGCGACCGAGAGGAGCACCTGCTTGAACGACGGCAGCCCGTGTCGCGGTTCCGGCGGGAAGTAGGTGCCGCCGAAGAACGGCTCGCCGGCGGGGGTCAGGAAGATCGTCATCGGCCAGCCGCCTTGGCCTGTCAGCGAGACGACCGCATCCATGTACACCGAGTCGAGATCGGGCCGCTCTTCGCGGTCGACCTTGATGCTGACGAAGCGCTCGTTCATCACCCGTGCGGTGAGGGCGTCTTCGAACGACTCGTGCTCCATCACGTGGCACCAGTGGCAGGCCGCGTACCCGATCGAGAGCAGGATCGGCCGGTCCTCGTCGCGCGCGCGGGCGAGCGCCTCCTCCCCCCACGGAAACCAGTCGACCGGATTGCCGGCGTGCTGCTGGAGGTACGGCGATGTCTCCTCGGCCAGGCGGTTCACACGGGGAGCCTAGGTCACCGCCTTTGCGACCTGTAGGAGGTAGCGCGCTAGCTCGGCGGGCCTGGCAGCTGGAGAATCTGCACGACCGCGAACAGCAGTAGCACGGCGCCGACGCCGATCAGCCCGTAGCGCACACCGCGCAACGGGAACTGGGTGCTGATGCCGACGAGGAAGAGAACGCTCGCCAGGATGACGGTGGTGCGGATGTACTTGTCGGCAGTCTCGGCGGCGTGCTCGCCGCGGGCGTAGTGGGCATCGGCCTGCGCGTCGAGGGCGACCGACTCGGCCGCTCCCTGCGCGTGGTACTGCGGCATCGCCTGCGGTCCCGCCGGCGCGTTCGGATTCGTGAACGGATCCGTTGCGATCCACGCATCGAAGGCAGGGCGGAACTCGGGTAGGAACCGCTTCTCCGCGACGCGTTCGGCGCTCTTGTCACCGCTGACGTGAGCTCCGAGCCACGCGTTGAAGGTCAACGCGTCACCGACGCGATAGGTCAACGCCTGCTGAAACGCACGGTTCGCCTGCGTGCGCGTCGCCGAGGCCTTGGCGAGACTGAGCGACGACTCGGTGCCCCACTTCGCCGCCGAGTAGCCCGACCAGGCGGCGATGATCGCGACGACCGAGAGCAGGAGCGCCTCGCTGATCGAGATCAACCGGTCGTGATGGCCGTCGCCGCCGTGACCGCTGTGACGGGCATGGTGACCGATCTCTCCGCCGACCTCGGCGGCCGAAAGCCCCTCAGCCATCTTCTGAATCTCCCCGCGCCGGAATCGCCGCCATTGTGCTGAACAGGCAGGACGTGCCCCTGTCAGGCCAGCCTGGAAGACTCAACGAGGATGGCCGCCACTTCCCTCACCGACCTGTTCAGCCTCGACGGCCGCGTCGCGGTGGTGACGGGCGCGTCCGGTGCGCTCGGCGGCGCGATCGCGCGCGGCCTCGCCTCGGCGGGAGCCCGGGTCGGCCTCCTCGCGCGCCGGCGTGCGCCGCTCGAAGAGCTTGCGCAAACGCTCGACGCGGCGGCAACGGTGCTCGAGGCCGACGTGCTCGACGCCGCACAGCTCGAGCATTCCCGCACAGCCATGCTCGAACGCTTCGGCCGGATCGACATCCTCGTGAACGCGGCGGGCGGCAACATTCCCGCCGCCACGGTCGGCGAACGGTCGTTCTTCGAGCTACGGGCAGATGCGCTCGACGAGGTCGTGCGGCTCAACTTCCAGGGCACTGTGCTGCCGAGCCAGGTCTTCGGCGCCGCGATCGACGATGGATCGATCGTGAACATCTCGTCGCTCGCGGCGCACCGGGCGCTCACCCGGGTCGTCGGCTACGGAGCTGCGAAGGCTGCCGTCGAGAACCTGACGCGGTGGCTCGCCGTCGAACTTGCTCCCAGCGTGCGGGTGAACGCGATCGCACCGGGCTTCTTCCTCGGCGAGCAGAACCGCGCTCTGCTGCTGGATGAGACGGGGGCGCTGACCGCCCGCGGCGAGCGGATCGTCGCCGCGACACCGGCCGGGCGCTTCGGGGAGCCTGACGAGCTCGCCGGCACGGCCATCTGGCTGTGCAGCGCCGCCGCCTCGTTCGTCACCGGCGTCGTGGTCCCGGTCGACGGCGGCTTCGGCGCCTTCGCGGGCGTCTAGTTCAACCGGTACGCGCGCCGAACGAGCCCGTAGGCGAGCTCCCACGCGAGCCGGCGCGCCTCGTCCTCGCCGACGAAGCCGGCGTCGACCTTCCGGCCGAGCCAGCCGCACGTCCGGCGCCGCCACAGGTCGTGCCGGGCGGGAAGCGCGGTGAGGGCGCGAGCGTCATCGACGAAGCCCGCGAGGTTGTAGAGCCCGGCCGTCTCCGTGACCCGGTCGAGGAAGCGGTCGATGCCCGCCGGGCTGTCGTGGAACCACCACGGGCAGCCGAGAGTCACAGCGGGATAGTGACCCGCGAGCGGCGCCAGCTCGCGGCTGTAGGTGCTCTCGTCGAGCGTGAACAGAATGACAGCGAAGCCGGGATCGTTTCCGTACGACTCGAGCAGCGGGCGCAGCCCCCGCGTCCAGTCGGTCGCAACCGGGATGTCCGCGCCGATGTCGCGCCCGAACCGTGCGGCAAGCGGGCCGTTGTGATCGCGGAGGCTGCCGACATGGAGCTGCATGACGAGCCCGTCGTCGCAGCTCAGCCGGGCGAACTCGTTGAGCATGTGCGCCTCGAAGCGGCGCGCGTCGCCGTGAGAAACCGTGCCCGCGAGGGCCGCCGCAAACAATGAAGACGCCTCACGGTCGGCAAGACGCGTGGTGTCAGCGCTCGTTGCGGCGTGATCGGTCGCAGTCGCTCCGAGCGCCTTGAACGCGGAGCGCCGCTCGGCGAGCACCTCGACGAACGTTGTGTAGTCGCCCACCTCGCGGTCGGCGGAGGCCTCGAGCTCGGAGAGCGCGGCGCGCCAGCCCGGTCCATCGAGCGCGACCACCGCGTCGGGGCGAAAGGTCGGCCGGATGCGAAACGCCGGTTCGACAGCGGCGAGTGCGCGGTGCTCCGCGAGAGAGGAGCCTGCGGCATCGGTCGTCGACAGGCACTCGACCCGAAACCGGTCGAGCAGCGCCCGCGGGGCGAACACCGGCGCTGCCAGCTGCTCTTCAACGCGCGTGTAGATCGTGCCTGCCGACGCCGAGTCGAGCTGCTCCTCGATCCCGAACACCGTTGCGAGCGTCTCGCGCAGCCAAAGCCCGGTCGGCGTCAGCGCGAACAGGTGCACGTTGTCGGCGAGCAGCTGCCAGACGGCGCGATCGTCGACGTCGGCGCCGCCGAGGCCGCAGCGTTCGAGCGGCACGCCCTGCGAGTAGAGCATCCGCACGACGTAGTGGTCGGCGGTGACGAAGAGGCGGCCCGGCGGATCGAGCCGTGCGGAGGGGTCAGCGAGGAGCCGCACGTCGATGTGCCCGTGGGGGCTCACGATCGGCAGGTCGGCGACGCTGCGGTACAGGTCGACGCCGACCGCCGAGCCCTCGATGTAACGGTCGGTGCTCAGATCCGCCACAGCCCGAGACCCGGGTTGGGGATGTCGACCGTGTCGGGCGGGAACTGCTCCTTCGCCTCGCCGGCAGCCAGGTAGCGGAAGCCGACTCCCTCGATGTCGGCGCGCGAGAGCTCCGGGGCGGGCGCATAGGTGACGCTGAACCGCCCCTCGGTCGAACCGTGGATCAGATGCGCGACCGCCGCGAGGTTCGCGGCGAGCTCGGGGTCGTCGGCCATCGCCTGGAGCGCGGCTTCGCGCCCGTGGTACCCGTGCCGCCGGATCAGCGCATCGACGACAGGATCCTCACCGAAGCGCGACACGCCCGGCGCAAGGACGATCAGCTCGCCGCCGTCCGCCATGGCGAGCCGCGTTCGGTAGATCGCCTTGTTCGCGAGCCAGGTCGAGCGATATTCGTCCGGGTCGAGGTACGCGACGCAGCGCTGAAACGGCGTCGCGAGCGTCTCGATGTTGACCGCGGACGAGAGCGCAACGGCCGCTCTGAACGCAGCGCCTCCGGAAGACCGCGTGCCGCCCTCCCCCGCGAAGACGCCTCGCAGCACAGGCCCGTCGTGGCGAGCCTCGACGACGGTCAGCCCGAACAGCACCCGGCAGCGCGGCTCGAGGAAACGGTCGAAGCCGCGGTCGAGCAGCAGCCTGACCGGAGCGTCGATGCGTCCGAGCGTCTGTTCGATCCCGTAGACCGCACTCAGGAAATGGCTGCGCTGAATCGTCTCGCCTCCGCCGAGCCCGATCGAGACGTGCTTCGTGTAGCCGCCGAACCCGGCCACCTCGTGCGGCACGACCTGCCCGACGGCAACGACCAGGTCGTAGGAGCCGTCGACGAGCGCGCGGTTGACGGTGAACGGCAAGCTGAGGCCGAGTTGACGACCGACGACGTCGTCGACCTCGTCGGCAGGAAGCTCTCCGATCGTCGTCACATCGTCGCGCCAGCGGTGATGCAGGAGGGACGCGGGATCGATGGCGTCGCCGAACATCAGCCGCGACTCGGCCGGGCCGAGCGGCTGATGCGTCCCGAGCGCGGGCATGACATCGACGCGCTCCACCTCGCCCGCCAGCAACCCGTAGAGCAGCGCGACGATCTCTCCTGCGCGCGAGTGCAGACGCGTCTGGTCGGGCGGAACGAGCAGCACACGCCGTGCTCCGGCGGCATCGACCTCGGCCGCGAGGTCGCGCGCGAACGCGCCCAGCTCCTCCGGCGAGAGGGCGGCGCTCGAACTGCCGGCGTGGAAGAGCGGTTGGCCGGGCGTCGTCGGCACGCTCGCAGGATAAGCGGACGAGCCGAATCAGGTTCGGGAACGCCGTATGCTCGGCCCGTGCGCACGGCCATCGCAAGGTACGTGCCGATCCTTCGTTGGGCCCCGAGCTACGAGCGCCGGTGGCTTCGTTTCGACATCCTCGCGGGGATCGCGGTCTGGGCGGTGCTCACGCCGCAGGCGATCGCCTATGCGTCGCTCGCAGGGGCACCCCCGCAGGCGGGGTTCTACGCGGCCACCGCCGCAGTCCTCGCCTATGCGCTGCTCGGCACGTGCAAGGAGCTGTCGGTCGGCCCGAGCACCACACCGGCGATCACCGCCGCGTCGATCGTTGCCGCTGCCTCGGTTGCCTCGAATCAAGTGCCGGTGCTGCTGGCGGCGCTCGCGCTCGTCTCGGGAGCGGTGATGATCGCGTCGGGGGTCCTGCGCCTCGGCTTCATCGCCGACTTCCTCTCACGCCCCGTGCTCGTCGGCTTCGTGACGGGGATCGCGATCGACGTCATCGTCGGCCAGCTGCCGAAGCTCTTCGGCGTGCCCTCCGGAACGGGCCACACGCTCCACAAGGCGTGGACGCTCGCAACCGACGTACCGGACACGCAGTGGCGCCCGCTCGCCGTCGGCCTGGTCGGGCTCGTGCTTCTGGTCGCCCTGCAGCGGCTCGCGCCCTCGCTGCCCGCGGCGCTGATCGTCGTCGCGGCCAGCATCGGTGCGAGCCGCGCGCTCGACCTCGAGGGGAAGGGCGTGGCCGTCGTCAACAACCTCCCATCGAGCTTGCCCACTCCTGCCTTGCCGCACGTCGGCTTCGACAACCTGACGGTCGTGCTCGGCGGCGGCCTGGCACTGGCGTTCATCTCGTACGCCGAGTCGATCGGCGCCGCCCGGTCGATCGCGCGGCGCAACGGCTACGAGGTCGACCCGAACCAGGAGCTGATCGCGCTCGGCGGCGGCAATATGGTCGCCGGCTTCCTGCAGGGATTTCCGACGGACGCGAGCCTCTCGCGGACAGCCGTGGCCGACACAAGCAAGGTTCGGAGCCCGCTTTACGGACTCGTGGTGTTCGTCATGCTCATCGTCACGATCCTCTGGCTGACGCCGTTCTTCGACGGCCTGCCACAGGCGACGCTTGCTGCGGTGATCATCGGCTCGATCTACCGCCTGATCGACGTCGCAGGGTTCCGGCACCTGTGGCGGATCGATCCGAAGGGCGATTTCGTGCTCGCCGCGGTGGCCGTGGGCGGGGTGCTCGTCTTCGGTGCGCTCGGCGGGATCGCGACCGCTGTGATCGCATCGCTGGTTGCACTGCTCGCCAAGCTCTACCGGCCGAAGGTCACGACACTCGGCCGCGCGCCCGAGGGAGAAGCGGACGAGGACATCAGGTTCCGCGACATCGAGCGCCATCCAGAGTGCGAGACGTTCCCGGGCCTCGTGATCGTCCGCTTCGGCGGCGAGCTGTTCTTCGCCAACGCGACCTATCTGCGCAGCGCGGTGACCAAGCTGGCGGTGGGCGTCGATCCTCCGGTTCGGGAGGTGATTCTCGATGCCTCCGCGATCCCGCGGCTCGACACGACCGCCGCCGACGTGGTTGTCGATCTCGTCGACGAGCTCGACGCCGCCGGTGTCGCCCTCGTCGTGGCGCGGGCGAGCCACCGGCTGCGCACCGACCTGCACCGCTTCGGCCTCGCGGAAGGGCGCGTCACCTTCGTCGAGTCGGTCGGCGGCGCTGTTCACACCTTCCTCGCCCAGGACGGCTAGGCCGGATCATCCAGAAGAGATGACGTGGCGGCTGCCTGCGAGGTAGATCGTCGTTTTCGCATGGCAGTGACGCCCGGCGATCAACCCATACCCGAGCCGCCCGCGGCGAAGCCCTCGCGCGTTCCGGCACGCGCACGCCACACCTACGACTGGGGCGCAGAGAAGGCGCGGCGCGGACAGCTCTGGATCGAAAACCAGGAGCCGGCCTCCCGCAAGGGCGCGACGATCGGCTGGGTGCGCCGCTACCAGGCCGCGGACGGTCAGCTGTACGCGCTGCTCCTGAGCGCCTACTTCTTCCTGACGATGATCCCGGTGCTGCTCGTGACAGCGAGTTACGTGTACAGCGATCCGACCGCACTCGCGCACCGAACCGAGCACCGGCTCGGGCTGCACGGCCAGACGGCGGATCTCTTCTCCACGGTGATGGTCGGCGTCGGGGAGCACAAGATCTCGGCCGTCGCGATCGCGATCATCGACCTCTTCTTCTTCGGGCTCGGGTTCGCGCGCGTGTACCAGCTCGTGCAGGCGCGCTCGTGGGGAATCGACCTGCGCAAGTCGGTGATCGCCGACCAGGCGCGCTATGCCTCGGTGCTCGGCGCAATGGTGCTCGGGGTCATGCTGTTCGTCGTCCAGACACGGGCGCTGCGCGGCGACCCGGCCTGGATCGGCTGGGTGCTCGACGTCGGCTGGCTCGCGCTGCTGCTCCTCTTCTTCGTCTGGGCGCCGCGGCTGCTCCTGCACCATCGCGTCTCGGCACGCGACCTCCTGCCCGGCGCCGTCTTCACGCTGGTCGGCCTGGTCGGGCTGCGGCTCATCTCGTCGCTCCTCTTCACGCACTGGCTGAACTGGTACTCGGCCACGTACGGAGCATTCGGCATCATCATTGCGCTGTTCTTCTGGATCATCCTCGAGGGAACGCTGCTCGTCCTCGCCGCGGCGCTCTCGCCGGCCCTCGCCGAGCGCCGTGACCTGCGCGCGGCCCGAGCGTAGGACAACACAGACACCAAACGAGACAAAGGAGACGCAAGTGAGCTCGACCACGATGGAACTCTTCGTTGCGACGTACGACACCGAGGACGGCGCTGCTGCAGCAGCCAAGGACTTCAAGGAGGCTCAGCGTGACGGCGCGATCGATCTGATCGACGCGGCCGTGATCGTCCACACCGCCGACGGCAAGGTGAAGATCGACGAGTCCGCCGATCCGAGCGGCAAGAAGTGGGCGAAGCGAGGCGCGATCGCCGGCGGCGTCGTCGGTCTGATCTTCCCGCCCAGCATCATCGTCTCCGCCGCCGTGGGCGCCGGGGCCGGCGGCGTCTGGGGCAAGGTCCGCGACAAGGGCTTCAAGGACGAGGACCTGAAGCAGATCGGCAACGACATGCCGCCGGGCACGTCGGCGATCATCGCCGTCGCGGAGGACCGGATGGTCGCACAGCTCGAGACCGCGATCGGCGGCTACCAGAAGATCGCCAAGCATCAGGTCTCGGCCGAGGCGGCCGCCACGATCGTCGCGGAAGTGGACGACGACACCTCCGAGTAGCTGTCGGCACTGAACGGATCGGTACCTGGTACCTCCACCCGAGGTACCAGGTACCTGATCTGCCGGGTCGTTGTAGGTTGGTCCGGTGGAGCCCACGAACCCGGCGCCACCCGTGCTCGACCCCGAGGTGGTGGCGTTCATCCAGGGCGGCGTCGCGGTGGGAGTCGCCTCGCGCGACGACGACCTGAAACCGGAGTTCGCACGCGGCTGGGGGCCTGAGGTGTCGGCCGACGGCCGGTCGCTGCGGCTATGTGTCACGGCACCGGAGGGCTCGCCGATGCGGGCCAACCTCGAACGGAACGGGGCACTCGCGGTCGGTTTCAGCCCGCCGACGATCGCGCGGGCGGTGCAGGTGAAAGGTGTGGCCACCAGGGTGAGCGAACCGGAGGCGGCTGATCTGGAGCGGGTGGAGCGGCATCTCCGCTCGTTCGTCGCCGAGACCGAACAGATCGGCGCCTCGGCGGAGCTTTCCCGGCGCATGCTCGTCCGCACGGGGCTGGTCGCCGTGCAGTTCTCGATCGATGAAGTGTTCGACCAGACCCCGGGGCCGACGGCGGGCCGCCGTCTATGAGCGAGCTCTCGGTTCCGCTCGAGTCGATCGGCCCCTGCCTTCAGGGCGTGCTTCCTGCCTGGCTTGTCTCCTGCTCGGAGGATGGCGTCCCGAACGCGACTGTCCTGTCGATCGTCCGGTACGTCGACTTCGAACGGGTGGCGTTGACGCGCCAGTTCTTCAACAAGACGCGCGCGAACCTGGACGCGAACCCACAGGCGCAGGTGATCGTGGTCGATCCCGGCAACGGCGACCAGTTCGCTCTCGACCTGCGCTACCTGCACACGGAGAGCGAAGGTCCGATCTTCGACGAGGTCGAAGCGAATCTCGCCGCCGTTGCTTCGCAGATGGGCATGAGCGATGTCTTTCGGCTGCGCGGCGTCGACATCCACCGAGTGCTTCGCTGCGTTTCGTTCGGCGAGACCGTTGAGCCGGTGCAAGTCCCCCGAGAACCTGCAGGTGAACGGGACGCGCTGCCGCTCTTGGACGAGCTCATGCGCCGGCTCGCGCTCTGCGTCGACTTCGCGGACGCGGCGCGTGTCGCGCTCGAGACGCTCGATGATCTCTTCGGCTTCGCCTACTCGATCTTGCTCACTGCAGACGAACGCGGGGACCGGCTGTTTGCCGTCTCGAGCAACGGCTACGTGCCGTCGGGTGTGGGAGCCGAAGTGCCGGTCGGTGTCGGCCTGGTCGGGGTTGCGGCGGAGCGACGCCGAGTCGTCTGCGTCCCGAGCCTTCCGCGCAGCCGTGCGATGAGCGCCGCGCTGCAGGACAGCATCCGACGAAGCGGCGTCGAGCCGTCGGCGGTCGAGATCGAACTGCCGGGCCTCGAGCGTGTGCAGAGCGCCGCGGCCGTTCCACTGCTCGCCCGCGGCGAGCTGACCGGCGTGCTCTACCTCGAGAGCGAGCGGCAGGGCGACTTCAGCCCAGGCAAGGAGCGGTTGCTTCGGATCCTCGGCGCTCAACTCGCCGCCACGCTCGCGGTGCTCGAGGCGGACCGGCGCGAGAGCGGCCCGGACGAGCCCGAGCCTGCGACAGCACCACAGGGCGAGCCGCTCGCGGTCGCCTATTACCAGGCGGACGACAGTGTCTTCGTCGACGACGCCTATGTGGTCAAGGGCGTACCGGGGCGAATCCTGTGGAAGCTGCTGCGCGAGCACGCCGCGGACGGACGCAGCTCGTTCACCAACCGGGAGCTGCGGCTGGACGAGCGCCTCGGGCTCCCGCCCGGAAACGACAACCTCGAGGCACGGCTGCTCGTCCTGCGCAAACGTCTCGCAGCACTCGAGTGCGGGATCACGCTCGATCGAGTCGATCGCGGCCGGCTCTCGCTCGGGCTCTCGGCGCCGCTTGACCTCGTCGAGGTGCCCACGACCGGGCCGATGCGCGCTGCACACGAGCCGCCTGCGAGCGGGTAAGCGCAAACTAAGGAAGACGTAGCGAACTCCTAGGAGACGCAGCTCGGCGACGAGCCTACGGTCACGGGGAGCTTGTTTCCCGACCTGAAGGAGCGTCATGTCCACGGAGACCACCACCCTCAAGCCCTACCGCCTCGCCACGGGAGAAGGCCTCGCCGACGTCTGGTGGAAGACCGGCCGCATCACCGTCAAGGCAGGCCCCGAAGAGACCGGCAACGCGTTCTCGCAGTTCGAGGTCGACGACCCGCGTGGAAGTGCGCCGCCCCTCCACATCCATCACAACGAGGACGAGACGTTCTACATCCTCGAAGGTGAGGTCACGATGTTCGTCGGGGACGAGCGGATCGACCTCGAGGCCGGCGACTATTGCTTCGGCCCGCGCGGCATCGCCCACGCCTACCTCGTCACCTCCGATCGTGCGCGCATGCTCGTGACGATCAGCCCGTCGGGCTCGGAGCAGCTCTTCGTCTCACTCGGTGTGCCGGTCACGGACGCCGAGCCTCCGACCGACACGGTCATGCCGCCGATGCCCGAACTGGTCCGCCTCTTCGGGTCCTACGGCGCCGAGATCGTCGGGCCGCCGCCCACGCTCGCCGACCTCGGCTAGCGGGGCCTAACGGCCGGTACCTGGTACCTCCACCGGAGGTACCAGGTACCTGACCTGCCAGCGCCGTCGCTCATGGTCTCGTTCGCAGACGCCGGTGCCGGACGTCGGCTGCGGTCCGTGCCAGGACCGAGAGCCCTGACAGCTTCCCCGCGATCCGCAGCGACGGCAGATGTGGATGCCGCATCGGCTGCTGTGCGGCGTCTGCCAGCCGTTGCACGCGGTCTTGGTGGAGCAGGCTGCTCACTTCAGGCTGATGAGAAATCATCTTGTTCCTCCCTTCGTCTTGTCGGCGTGGCGTCGAGAAATTGGTGCTCGGTCTTCGCTTTGAACACGTGCGTTCTCCTTCCGAGACGGATCGTGTTTTTCGGACGCCGAGAAACGGCGTCGATTGATGTGGACCGGGCGAGACGTCGCACGAGCGACGCGGGCCAGTCCTCTAGGAAAGGGGCTCTGGTGAGCCCAGCGCGGCGGTGTTAGTTACGCCGCGACGGGAAGCCAGAAGCCGCAGCTCGCCATCTGAATTGTGTTGGACATCCGACCTCCCTTCGTTCGTCGGCCAGAAAACGGCCAGAGATGAAGCCGCTGTTTCTACCAACAACTCGCGCGCGCGTCAAATGGGCGCATAGTTCACTCGATGCGCGCGCTCCCGTCCGGCACCGTCACGTTCCTCTTCACCGACATCGAAGGGTCGACAAAACTGCTGCACGAGCTCGGGCCTGCGTACGCCGACGCACTCGGCGAGCACCGACGCGCACTCCGGGAGGTGTTCGCTGCGCACAACGGAGTCGAGGTCGACACGCAGGGCGACGCATTCTTCGTCGCGTTTGCTCGAGCGACCGACGCGCTCGCAGCCGCCGCCGCAGGACAGGAGGCGCTCGCTCCCGGACCGATCCGGGTGCGCATGGGCGTGCACACGGGTGAGCCGATCGTCACGGACGAGGGTTACGTGGGGCTCGACGTCCACCGCGCCGCGCGCATCGCTGCGGTCGGACACGGCGGACAGGTGCTGGTCTCGCAAGCGACCGGTGACCTCGCCCGCGACGACGGACTGCGCGATCTCGGGGAGCACCGTTTGAAGGATCTGACCGCGCCCGAGCGGCTCTACCAACTCGGCGACGCCGCGTTCCCGCCGCTGAAGAGCCTGTACCGGACGAACCTCCCGATACCCGCAACACCGTTCCTCGGCCGAGTGAGTGAGCTCGACGATCTGCAAGCGTTGCTCGGTCGCGACGACGTGCGGATGCTGACGCTGACCGGATCCGGCGGCAGCGGTAAGACGCGGCTTGCGCTGCAGGCCGCCGGCGCGGCCGCGGATACCTACCCGCACGGCGTGTGGTGGGTCCCACTCGCCCCGGTCGCGAGCGCCGGCGAGGTGCTCACCGCGGCGGCGCGCGCTCTCGGCGGGAGCGGATCTCCCTCGGAGCTGATCGGGGACCGGCGGCTGCTGCTTCTGCTCGACAACTTCGAGCACGTCGTCGGCGCGGCCTCCGACGTAAGCGAACTGCTCGCGTCGTGCCACCGGCTCGATGTGCTCGTGACGAGCCGTGAGCGGCTGCGCGTCGCGGGGGAGCAGGTCTACCAGGTGCCGGTGCTCGCGCGAAGCGACGCCAGGAACCTGTTCGTCACCCGAGCGCGGGCAGCCAGGCCGGACTTCGAGCCGGATGACCACGTCGACGAGTGTTGCGAGCGGCTCGACGACCTGCCGCTCGCGCTCGAACTCGCGGCGGCGCGCACGTCGCTGCTCACGACGAGCCAGCTCGTCGAGCGGCTCGGCGAGCGGCTCGATCTGCTGCGCGGCGGCCGCGACGCAGAGAGCCGGCAGCGCACGTTGCGCGCGACGATCGAGTGGTCGTACGACCTTCTGACGCAAGAGGAGCAGCGGCTGCTCGCGGCGCTCTCGATCTTCCGCGGAGGCTGGACGCCCGAGTCGGCCGAGCGCGTCTGCGGCGCCGACATCGAGCTGCTCGAGTCGCTCCTCGACAAGAGCCTCCTCCGGCGCTTCGAAGCGGGCCGGCTCGGGATGCTCGAGACGATTCGCGAGTTCAGCGCGGAGCGCCTCGAACCGGAGGAACGCGACCGGCTTCTACGCAGGTTGCTCGTCGTTCTCACCGAGCTCGCGGCCGGGCTGAACCTGCGCCCCGAGGCGACCGAGCGGCCGGGGATCGAGGCCGCGCAGCGCGAGCGGCCGAACGTGGACGTGGCGCTCGACTGGGCCGTGGCGAGCGGCGAGGTGGCGGGCGGCCTCCGGCTCGTGGTGGAGCTCGAGATGTACTGGGTGACGAACGACCCGCTCGGCGCGCGCGAGCGCCTCGATGCGCTGCTCGCCGCCTCGGACGAAGACATCGAGCCGGGACTGCTCGCAGCCGGGCTGCGAGTCCGGGGGGCGAGCTACGACATGTCGGGAGAGCCCGAATGCGCCGAGGCGCAGTACGGGCAAGCGGTTGCGATCTTCGAGGCACTCGGGGACGAGGACGAGGCCGAACATCTGAGGCATCGCATCGCCGTCTCGGCTCGCTCGCTGGGAGATCTCGAGCGCGCGAGCAGGCTCGCCTCGGAGGCACTGGAGCGCGACCGTCGGCGCGGCAACCGGCGTGACGAGTCGATCGCATTGCACACACTGGCGATGGTGGCGTTCGCGCAGGGCGACCCGGAGGAGGGCCTGCGCCTCGCGCTGGAGTGCGCCGCCATCGCAAAGAGCACCGGGTTCACCTGGTGGAGCGGAGTGTCGCTCATCAGCGCCGCCGACTGGTTGATCGACGGAGGGGATCCGGAAGGAGCCCTTCGCATCTACCTCCAGGGACTCGCAGCGCTGCTCAGCGTCCAGGACCGCGTCAACCTGCCGTACGGGCTCGCGCTCGGTGCGAGGATCGCCGCGGTCCAAGACGACGCGGAGCGTGCCGGAACTCTCTGGGGGGCGCTGGAGGCAGTCGCGGAGCGCGAGCCGAAGCCGACGACCGAACAGGCGCTCCTCGAGTACGGGCCGTACGTCGAGCGGGTGGCCGGCCCCGACTTCGAACGCGGTCGCGCGCGCGGCCGCGCGCTCTCACTCGAGGACGCCGTCGACTATGCCCTCTCGGCGGGGGTGTGACGGGCAGGAGGTCCGTGTTCCGCCGCGAAGCTGGCGCGATGAAAGCAAGCCTCCTCAACGTGCTGCAGCCGGTTCCTCGTCGGCGCTCGCGCCTGTCGTTCACTCGGCGGCGCAGGTCGACGATGATCGACCTCCGCGCCTGGCCGCCGGTTCGCCGTCGCCGACGACGTCTGAGCTTCGTCTGAGCTTCCTCTGAGCCGCGTCTGAGCCTGGTCTGAGCCCGAAGGGCGGCCGGCGGTGCCGCCGGCCGCCCTTCGTGACTCGTCCTACTCGGACGGCTCGACGACGATCAGCGAGTTTCCGTCCGGGTCGCGCAGCCAGAACATCGGCGGCACGGGCCCTCCCCAGCGGGTGACCTCTTCGTCGACGTCTGCACCGGCGGCCTTCAGCGCGGCGTGATCGGCATCGACGTCGGACGTGTCGAGGCAGATCCCGGTCTGGCTGCCACCGGCATCCTGACCCTGCGGCGGCGGCGCGAGGGCGATCGTCGTCGGCGCTCCGGACACCGCGACCTCGACCCAGCGGCCCGCGTCGCCCATCGGGACGTCGACCACCTTTTCGAAACCGAGCGTGCCGACGTAGAAGTCGATCGCGCGATCGGTATCGGCAACGGTGACGCAGACGCGGCCGACCTGCGAGATATTCAGCTTGGCTGCGACTTTCGGCATGTTGAGCCTCCTTCGTTCGTCGGGACTTGTCTCTTAGACGACCGCCGGAACGAAAACTCATCGGCCCTGCGATCAGCTCGGCGCAGACCCGGCTCCCGCCGCTAGGTTGAAGGTAGATGGAGTATGTGAACCTCGGACGGACCGGGCTGCGCGTGTCGCGTGTCTGCCTCGGGATGATGAGCTACGGCCCGCACGAGAGCCGCGAATGGGCGCTCCACGAGACGGCAGCCAAGCCGATCGTCCGCCGCGCCGTCGAGGGCGGGATCACGTTCTTCGACACGGCGGACGTCTACAACGGCGGTGAGAGCGAGGTGATCACCGGCCACCTGCTCGACCAGTTCTTCGGCATGCGCGAGGAGTACGTCGTCGCGACGAAGGTGCACGGACAGACGATGCCGGGCGAGAACGGCCGCGGCCTCTCGCGCAAGCACGTGCTCGCCTCGATCGACGCATCGCTGCAGCGCCTCGGGCTCGACTACGTCGACCTGTACCAGATCCACCGCTGGGATCCGTCGACGCCGGTCGAGGAGACGATGGACGCGCTGAACGACGTCGTTCGCGCGGGGAAGGCCCGCTACCTCGGCGCGAGCAGCATGTTCGCGTGGCAGTTTGCACAGGCGCAGGCGGTCGCGCCGACACGGTTCGTGTCGATGCAGAACCACTACAACCTCGTCTACCGCGAGGAGGAGCGGGAGATGATCCCGCAGTGCATCGACCAGGGCGTGGCGGTGCTGCCGTGGAGCCCGCTTGCGCGCGGGCTGTTGGCGGGCAACCGGACGCGCGACGGCGAACGGCTGACGACGCGCGCCAACACGGATTCGTTCGGTGAAAGCCTGTACACACCGGACGTCGACTTCGCAGTCGTCGAACGGGCCCAGGAGGTCGCGTCGGCGCGTGGCGTGCCGACGGCGCAGGTCGCGCTCGCCTGGCTCCTGCACAAGCCGGGGGTCACCGCACCGATCGTCGGCGCAACGAGGATCGAGCATCTCGAGGATGCGCTCAAGGCCGAGCAGCTGTCACTCGGAGACGATGAGATCGCCCGGCTCGAGGAGCCCTACCTCCCCCACGCCGTCTCCGGGCACTCGTAACCCGCACTCAGGCGGTGTCCCAGCCGTCCTCTCCGTCCGACCACGGCACCGCCGTGCTCCGCCTGAAGATCAGCTCGTCCGCCTCCTCGCCCGGCCAGACGCCGATCTTGTCGCTGTCCGGGTAGACGGAGACAGCCGGAACGCGCGCGTTCGAGAACAGCAGCGTCCGCGCCGGTGACTCGCTGCGGTTCATCACCTTGTGCGCGCCGGCCGCACCAGGCGGGAAACACACGAGGTCGCCGCGCGCCAGCGTGTGCTCGCCGTCGGGCGCCCGCAGCACCACCGTGCCCTCGACGACGAGCAGCCACTCCTCCTCGTACTCGTAGTGATACGGCGACGAGCTCTGACCGGGGTCGAGGTCGTAGATGAACATCGCGGTCGCCGCCGCGCCCACCGCACGGCTCACGTCGATTCTTCCCTCGACGTTCTCGGCGCTGAAGATGTTGATCGACGAATCCATTTTCGACCTCTACGCCGACGACTGGATCGTCCGCAGCCGGCCGGCGAGCTCCGCCAGGAGCGCGACGCTGATCGCCGGCTCGCTGCGAAGCAGCTTGAGGAACCGCGGCCGTTTGATCGTCAGGCACGTGACCTGCCCGTCGGCGATCACGCTCGCCGAGCGTGAACCGCCGTCGAGGAGAGCCATCTCGCCGAAGTAGCTGCCCGTGCCGAGCGGGATTGCCGACACCCCTCGCCGGCGAATCGAGACGTCGCCGTCGAGGATCACGTAGAACGTGTCGCCGGGGTCGCCCGCGCGCACGATCGCGGTGCCGTTGTCGAATCTCGCGATGCGTCCGGTTCCGGCCACCTGGCGCAGGTGCCGACGGCTCAGGCCCGCAAAGAGCGGAACGCCGGCCAGCACGTTGGCCCAGCCCGAAGCATCGCCGGCGTCACTCATGAGCGAAGACCATATTCCATCGCGAGCGCTACGGACTCAACCGGCGTTCCGGAGCGCCTTGCCGAGGGCGGCCAGGGTGAGCGGACCGGCGACCCCATCGGCCGCGAGCTTCGACGAGGTTTGAAGACGCATGACGGCGGCCTCGGTGTTCGGGCCGAAGATGCCGTCGACCGTTCCCGGTTTGTAACCGAGCTGCGCGAGCGCGCGCTGGAGCTGCTTCACCTGGGCTCCGTTGCTCCCGGTCTTCAACGTCGTCGTCGGGACGGGCAGCGGCGACGGGTTGGTCGGCTGCGTGGTCGAGGCGGTCGTCGTCACCCGGCTCGTCGTAGTCGTCCGGGTGGTCGACGGGGTGGTGGTCGGCGTGTCGGCGTGCTTTTTGCCGCCCGAGAAGACGCCGCCCAGAGCGAGCCCCGCGATGACCAGCAGGACGACGACCACGGCAGCGGCGATCAGCTCACGGGTGCCGACGGCGCGGCCGGCGATCACGCGGCCCCCGCGCACTTCTTCGGCAGGGCGCGCACCGCCGCCCTCGGGGAAATTGTCGGCCCTCGTCCGGCTCGCGCCGGCGCTCTCGGCCTGCGGCTTGCTCATGCGCAGGGGCGCGGCGGGCTCGGCGAACCAGTCGTCGGGATCGGGAAGCGGGGGCGGTTCGCGATCGGGGATCGGCCAAACCTACAACGAACGCCTCCACGAAGCTCCTGCGCGACCACCGGGCTCGGGAGGCCGCCATTGACCCGGCTTCAGCGAGTCCGTAGGGTCACTTCATTCTTCTTGAGTAACTCTGAGGGAGTCTGTTGTCGACGAACGTGCGTGAGGTCTCGGGTGAAGTCGATGTCGGCAAGGGTCTCCGGGCGATCCGGTTGGCGCGCAGACGCACGCTGCGCGACGTCGCCGAACGTGCGGGTCTCAGCGAGAGCTTCCTGAGCCAGGTCGAGCGAGGCCGCTCGAGCGCGAGCATCGCCTCGCTGCGGCGAATTGCCGACGCGCTCGGCGTGAGCATGGCGGACCTCTTTCAGCCGAGCGGCCTCGCGCAACCGCGGGTGGTTCGTCGTGACGAACGCCCGACGCTTGCATTCGGGATCCTCGGGAAAAAGATGCTGCTCACTCCGGGACCGCTGCATCACCTCGAGGTGTTCGTCGGCGAGATCGAGACAGGCGGATCGACCGGCGCCGAGTTGTACGCGCACGGCGACTCAGAAGAGCTCTTCGTGGTCCTGACCGGAACCGTGCGCCTGGAACTAGGAGACGATGTTCACGAGCTCGAAGCAGGTGACAGCATCGGCTACTGGAGCTCGACTCCTCACCGCGTGTCGAACGCCGGAGACGATGTCGCAGAGGTGATGTGGGTGATCAGCCCACCGAGTTACTAACCGACCGGGTGTGTTTCGAATCAAAGCCGGGTGTGTTCGAATCAAAGGGAGGGACGATGACGGAGGGGCAGGATTTGCTGGAACGGCGGGTCAGCCGCGAGGGACTCCTCAAGCTTGCGGCGGCAACCGCCGGAGCGGGTGTCCTGGCGAGCAGGGCAGGGTCTGCTGCTGCGGCCCTCGAGCGGCTCATGGCGGAAAGCGGGCGACTCCAGGTGCTCGACTGGGCCGGGTACGGCAACGACGGCGGTCAGGCGATGTTCGCGCAGTACGTGAAGCAGCATCCGAACAACAAGCCTCAGTTCACGTACATGACGAACGAGGCTGACGCGCTGGCGAAGTTCCATGCGGGCCTCAAGGTCGATCTCTTCCGCCCCTACGTCGGCTGGGTGAAGTACTTCGCGACCAGCGGGCTCGTCCAGCCGTGGGATCCGTCGCAGATCCCGAACTTCAAGCAACTGAACCCGTTCATGGTCAAGGCCGGGCAGTACAACGGCAAGCAGTACGGGATCCCCGACGACTGGGGCTTCGACTCGATTCTCTATCGAGCGGACAAGGTCAAGCCGAAGAGCAACTCCTGGGGGCTCCTGTTCGACGAGCGCTACAAGGGAAAGATCGCCTGGTACGACGACCCGGTGGAGAACTTCACCATTGCCGGGCTCTACTTCGGGTTCAAGGATCCGTGGAACCAGACCGACGCCCAGCTCGAACAGTCGAAGAAGTTCCTCATCTCCAAGAAGCACCTCGTCCGGCTGATCTGGTCGTCCGAGACCAACCTGGATGAGGCATTCGGAGCCGGCGATGTGTGGATCGCTCTGGCCTGGCCCAACGACTGGGTGCAGATGAAGGCGAAGAAGCTGAACGTCGTCTACATGCATCCGAAGGAGAAGCCGATCGCCTGGGTCGGGATGTTCATGCTGCTGCAGGGAACGCCACGGCCCCAGCTCGCCCATTCCTACGTCAACGCGTGGAGCTCGGCGCGCTCGGCGAAGTGGCTCGAGGACAACTACGGCTACGGCCATGCCAACACCGTGGCGCGGCCGTCGTCGAGCGACCTACTGAAGGCACTTCAGCTGACCAACCCGAAGGCCGTCACGCTGCCGAACGCCTACCTCGACCGCGACGTCCCGCGGCGGGCGGTGTACGCCAAGGCGTGGGAAGAGGTGAAGGCCTCCTGACGAGGTCTCACTAGCCAGACGCATGGACACCCGCCGCAAGCGCCTGCGGCTCGACCTGACGACGCCGGGCCTGCTCGGCCTGCCGCTCGCCTGGCTTGCCGTCTTCTTCGTCCTGCCGATCGCGATCGTCGCGGCGTACAGCTTCAACGTCTACTCGCTCGACCCGGGCCCGCACGGCTTCACCCTCGAGGCGTGGCGCGCCTTCGTGCACGACCCGGTGTACCTCCACCTCTTCTGGAAGTCCGTTCAGATGTCGCTGATCGTGTCGGTGGTGATCGTGGTGCTCGCCTACCCGCTCGCCTACTACCTGGCGCTCTCGAACACCAAGCGCAAGTACATCCTGCTGCTCGTGCTGATCGCACCGTTCCTGACGAGCTACCTGTTGCGGGTGCTCGCCTGGACGGTGATCCTCGGCGACAACGGGGTCATCAACTCGTTCCTGTTCTGGACCGGGCTCCGGTCGCCCGATCACCCGCTCTCGCAGCTCCTCTACAGCAGGTTCGCGGTCATGCTGGTACTCGGCTACATCTGGCTTCCCTTCGTCGCACTTCCGATCTTCGTCTCGCTCGAGAGCCTCGACCGGCGGCTGCTGGAGGCCGCGAACGACCTCGGCGCAAGCCGCCTCCAGGCTTTTCGCCGCATCACGCTCCCCCTCTCCGCACCAGGCGTCTTCGCAGCGTTCCTCTTCGTCTTCATCCCGACGCTCGGCGAGTTCGTCACGCCCTCGCTCGTCGGAGGAGCATCCGGCTACATGTACGGCAACCAGATCGTCGATCTGTTCGGGACGGGCTTCCCCGACTGGCAGACCGGCTCCGTGCTGGCGCTCTTCCTGCTCGGAGTCGTCACCGTCTTGACGTTTGCCTTCTCGCGGTTCCTCCAGCCCCGGCGGGTGGCGGCCGACTGATGGACGTTGCGCTCTCGAAGTTCGGGGCACGAGCCCTGCGAGTGTTCTTCGCACTCGTCGTCGTCTTCCTCTACGCGCCGATCGTCATCCTGCTCATCTTCTCGTTCAACAACGCGGAGGTGCCGTCGTTCCCGCTCAGCGGGTTCACGCTCCACTGGTACCACGACTTCATCGTCAACGCCGACCTGAGGGCGGCGCTGGAGACCAGTGCGATCATCGCGGCGCTCTCGAGCGTTGGCGCGGTTGCACTCGGGATCGTCGCCTCGATCGCGCTCGTGCGGCGCCAGTTCCGCGGTAAAGCGGCGGCCTCGGCGCTCCTGCTGAGCCCGCTCGTGATCCCGTACGTCGTGTTCGGGATCTCGCTCCTCCTGCTGTTCCATCAGCTCGGGATCCCGCGCTCGATCTTGACCGTGGTGATCGGCCACATCGTGATCAGCCTCCCGTACGCGATCCTCGTCCTCATGCCCCGACTGCAGCAGATCGACCCGTCGCTCGAGGAGGCCGCCTACGACCTGGGAGCCGGCCGGATGCGAACGTTCCGCTCGATCACGCTGCCGTTGCTCCTTCCAGCCGTCTTGTCGGCGTACCTGATCGCATTCACGACGTCATTCGACGAGTACGCGGTCGCGTCGTTCGTCGTCGGAACACGCGTCACGTTCCCGATCTACCTCTACTCGGCGCTTCGGTTCCCGAACCAGTTGCCGCAGGTGATCGCCGTGGCGGTCGTCGTGATCACGATCTCGCTGTTCGTCGTCGTCGCAGCCGAGATCGGGCGTCGGCTCGCAGAGCGGCGGCTCGGAACGCTCGAGGGCTAGAGGCTGAGCGCGACGGCGTCGAGCACGGAGGTGTGCTCCGGCTCCCAGGACAGCATGACGCGCGACTCCAGCGCGAGCGGTGTGAGCGATTCTTCGGCGAGCCGGTGGCTGACGACACGGCCGGCCGGCGTGTCGACGTGGAACTGGGTGTACATGCCGAGATAGACGATCTGGGCGATCGTCCCCTCGAGACTCGACCCGGTCTCCGGCGCGGCGCTCCCGACCGGGCCGATCTGAATCCGCTCGGGGCGGACGGCGACACGGAACGAGTCGCGAGCCCGGATCTCTGGCCCGATCGACACGACGATCCGACCGCGCTCACCGAGGCGCATCACCGCAAAGCCGCCGACGAGCTCGTCGGCGGTGAACTCGAGTGCGTTCAGCGATCCGATGAAGTCGGCGACGAACGCCGTCGCCGGATGCTCGTAGATCTCGCGCGGCGGTCCGATCTGCTCGACGCGACCCTGGTTCATGACGGCGATCCGGTCCGACATCGCAAGAGCCTCGTCCTGATCGTGCGTCACGTAGACGAATGTCGTACCGAGCTCGTGCTGGATTCGCTTCAACTCCAGTTGCATCTGCTTGCGCAACTTCACGTCGAGTGCTCCGAGCGGCTCGTCGAGCAGGAGCGCAGCCGGCCGGTTGACGAGCGCACGTGCGAGCGCGACACGCTGTTGCTGGCCGCCGGAGAGCTGGCGAGGGCGGCGACTCTCCAGCCCTTCGAGCTCGACGACCCGCAACATCTCCTTGATGCGATCCTCGTGCTCTCGTTGTGGAACGCGCTTCACCTTGAGCCCGAACGCGACGTTGTCGTAGATCGACATGTGCGGGAACAGGGCGTACTGCTGGAAGACCATGTTGACCGGCCGGCGGTTCGGGGTCAGCGATGCGCCATCCTGGCCCTGCAGCAAGATCCGCCCTTCGTCCGGCACCTCGAACCCGGCGATCATCCGCAGGGTCGTGGTCTTGCCGCAGCCGCTGGGGCCGAGCAGAGAGAAGAACTCTCCCTCGAGGATCGAGAGCGTCACGTTGCGAACTGCGGCCGCCTTGCCGAAGTGTTTGCCCACGCTCTCCAGTTCGATTGCGACGCTTCTCTCCGGCATGCGCGCTGAGTCTATTCCGACGGCGTTGTCAAAGAGGGGCGTGCTACGTGATGCCGAGGCCCAGCGAGAGCGCCGCCGCGGACAGACACTCTTCGTCCTGCTCCGCCGTCCCTCCGCTTGCGCCTGCGCCGCCGACCAGGAGGCCGTCCGCGAGGAGAGGAAGCCCGCCTGCGTAGACGACGATGCGATCGTCGGTGGTGTTGAACCCCCAGTCCTCTCCACCGGGCTGCGTGCTGTTCATGAAGTAGCCGCTGGGCGTCCCCCAGAGGACCGCCGTGTATGCCTTCCCGGCGGCGAGCTTTGCCGCGCCGAGCGCCGCGCCGTCCATCCGCTGGCTCGCGATTGGCTGACCGCCCGGGTCGACAACGCACAACGCCAGCGCGAGCGAACGTGCCTCTGCCTCGGCTCGGGCTCGCGCGAGAAGCTCGAGCGCGAGTTCGAGCGAGAGACTTCGACGGTCGAGCAACCCTTCCACGGCTGAAGATCCTACGCGGCCGTGGCTCTAGGCTACTTCGAGGCCATTCCGTTCGTAGCCGTTGTAGATCGTCTCGATCTCGTGCTCCGGGACGGGGCGGCTGAAGAGAAAGCCCTGTCCGTACTTGCAACCGTTGTCGAGGAGAAAACGGCGTTGCTCCTCCGTCTCGACACCTTCGGCGAGCGGCTCGAGGCCGAGCGTATGGGCGAGCTGGACGATCGAAGCGACAAGTTTGCGGGCGTGGTCGTCGTCGGGAAGACCCTGGACGAAGGAGCGGTCGATCTTCAGCATGCTCACCCAGGTCTTGTTGAGCCGTCCGAGCGAGGAGTAGCCGGTTCCGAAGTCGTCGATCGCGAGCTTGAGCCCTCGCTTGTGCATGTCGGCCAGAGTGGCCTCCATCTGCCGTGCGGAGTCGGGAATCAGCGCGGACTCGGTCACCTCGATCATCAGCCGCTCGAGCTCGACTCCGGCGGCGGCAGCAGCTGCCGCCAGGTGGGCCATCCCGGTCGCCTGGCAGTAGGACGGCGGCAGGTTGATGGAGACGTACAGATCCATTCCCTGCTCCTGCCACGCGAGCGCCTGGCCGCAGGCTTCGTCGATCACCCAGTCGCTCATCGACCCGATCAGCCCGATCTGCTCGGCGAGCGGGATGAAATCGCCCGGCTGCACCAGCCCTCGCTCGCCGTCCTCCCAGCGAATGAGCGCCTCGACGCCGACGAGTGCTCCGGTCTCGAGGTTCACGAGCGGCTGGTAGTGCAGGACGAGACCTTGCCCAGCCTCGACCGTCTTCCGCAGGCGGCTGGCCATCGAGATCTGCTCGAGCGCGGTATCCGCACTGCGGCGATACATCGCATGCCCGTCGCGTCCGCCGTCTTTCACCGAGTACATCGCAACATCTGCATGCTTGAGCAGCGTCTCGGAGTCGTCGGCGTCGCAGGGGTAGAGGCTGATCCCGACGCTCGCACTGATGTAGATCTCGATCCCCTCGACGACAAACGGCGCAAGCAAGATTCTGTGCAGCGTGCTGGCGACCGCCTCTGCCGCACGCATGAAATCGATCTCCTCAGCTGCGTGGCGTTCGAGATCGGAGAGGAGGATCAGGAACTCGTCGCCGCCTTGTCGCGCAACCACGTCCATCTGGCGGATCGCGCCGCGCAAACGCGACCCGACCGCCTTCAACAACTCATCACCGGCCGCATGCCCGAAGCTGTCGTTGACGAGCTTGAAGTTGTCGAGATCGATGAACAGAACGGCCGCGCCCTTGTGTGTTCGGGCGGCCCGGGTGAGAGCCAACTCCAGATGCTCCAGAAACGAGGTCCGGTTCGCGAGACCGGTCAACGAGTCGTGGAGCGCGGCGTGGGCGAGCTTCTCCATCGCCTCCGCCTCAATTCGTTTGCGGGCGGTGATGTCCGCGACAACGCCGCCGACCAGCATGCACCCGTCCTCGACCGAGCCTTCGGGCCGCATTCGATCGAGCACCCAGCGCGTCTGGCCGTCGCAGCCGATGAGCCGGTACTCGACCTCGGTCGGCTCGCCCCGTCCAAGCGTCACCAGGGCTGCGTCGTACGCCTCGCGATCCTCCGGGTGCACGGCCGCGTCATACGCCGCCTCGAGATCCACGCCTGCGGGGACAGGACCGAGCAGGGTCTCGAGCCCGACGAACGTCAGACATTCGAAGCTCCCGTCGGGCATGAGCTTCATCTCGTAGAGCATGATCGCGACCGTTCCGGCGATCCGCTGCAGGAGCTCGGAGCCGTACACCTCCAGGTCGCGACCTGTCGCCGCGTCGGTTTGCACACCCGTCTATCGGCAACCAGGGGCCCGCACCCAAGCCCTGGTTGCGAGAGCCGCCCCGGAGCCGGCTTCGGCCGGTTTAGGCTCTCACCGTGGGGATCTGCTCGAGCTGCGGCCCGATCGTGTCGGTCAGCGGCCGCCCGTGACCGACAGCCAGATCCTCGTCGGCGGCGCCATTCTGCTGCTGGCCGTCGTCTCCGCCGTCGCCACGAGGCGGCTCCGGTTTCCGCTTCTGGTGACGTTCCTCGGGCTGGGGATGCTGCTCGGCTCGGACGGCCTCGGCGGGATCGAGTTCGACGACGTGCGGCTTGCACGCTCGATCGGGATCGTCGGGCTGATCGCGATTCTGTTCGAGGGCGGGCTGACGACGAACTGGCACGACGTGCGCCCGGTGATCGCGCCTGCGTTCGTTCTCGCGACGGTCGGGGTCCTGATCACGACGGTCGTCACGGCGCTTGCTGCGGCAGCGTTGTTCGACCTGTCGGCGACGAAGGCGCTTCTGCTCGGCGCGGTGGTCGGATCGACCGACGCGGCCGCGGTCTTCTCGACGCTGCGCTTCACGCGCTTGCGCGGTCATCTGGGGTCGCTCCTCGGCGCCGAATCGGGCCTGAACGATCCGATGGCGGTCGCGCTGACCCTCGGGTTCATCGCCTGGATCCAGGACCCGACCTACGGCGTCGCGAACCTGTCGCTGCTGCTCCTGCGCCAGCTCGGCCTGGGGCTCGTGATCGGGCTCGCCGCCGGCTACGCGGCCGCATGGGCCTTGCCGAAGATGCCCGCCGAACTGGCTCCGTTCGCGGCCGTCGCGTCGGTCGGTGTCGCCGCGACGAGCTACGGACTGGCGGCCGCCGCACACGCGAGCGGGTTCCTCGCGGTCTACCTCGTCGCGGTCCGGCTCGGCAACACCCCGATGCCGCTGCGGCGCACGATCGTGACCTTCCACGAAGGGCTCGCGTTCCTCGCCCAGGTCGCTCTGTTCATCGTGCTCGGCCTGCTCGTCTTCCCGCACCGGCTCGGATCGGTCGCCCTCTCGGGCCTCGCGCTCGCGGGCGTGCTCGTCTTCCTCGCGCGGCCGATCGCCGTCGCCGTTTCGCTCGTCCCGTTCAGATTCTCCGCCCGCGAGCAGACATTCCTCGCGTGGGCAGGCCTCCGCGGCGCCGTACCGATCGTGCTCGCCACCTTCGCCCTCTCGGCCGGCATCTCCGACAGCGCGACGATCTTCGACGCCGTCTTCTTCGTCGTGCTCGTCTCGACGGTCGCCCAGGGGCTGACCCTCGAACCGCTCGCGCACCGGCTGCGCCTGATCACACCGCCGGGCTGAGTCGGCGCCCGGCCAGCTCGAGCTCGATCGCCTGCGCAAGCTCGTCCGGCTTGAAGCCGAACGGCCCCTCCCCACCCTGGTAGGCGATGTGGCCGTCGGTGCCGATCAAGTAGAGGCGGTCGGGCCAGCCGCCGTACGCGGAGGCGACGGCGTTGTCGATCCCGTCGATCACCGTGGGCATGCTCATCTTCAGGTTGACGGTGCAGGTCGCCGCGACCGCACGCCGCTCGTCACCGGTCGTCGGCTCGTGCACGGCAATCCCGGAGCGGCGGTTCTCCGGCAGGATCCAACCTTCCTCGGGGTGCGCCTCGCGGATGTAGACGGCCAGAAACTGCACGCTGCCGCTGTGCCGCTTGGCCAGTTCCTCGAGCGTCCCAACCTGGGCGCGAAAAGGCGGTCAGGTGTACGAGCCGAAGACGAGCGCAACGGGCTGCTCCGCGAGGAGCGCGGCGAGGTGAACCGTTCCTTCACCGTCGGCACGAGCGAGCTCGAAGTCGGGAGCGCGGTCGCCGACGGCGACCTTCGCCGTCATCAGATTGCGGTAGTCCTCGCTCGCGAGCACGTCCTGCAGGGTGAGCGGCGAGTCGTCCGGGGCGTTGCTGCGGCCGTGCCGGATCTGCGACAGCACCATGCCGCGAATCGACCAACGCGGGTCGACCGGGCTGCCCCGTGACACGGTTCGCATGTAGCCGATGATGTCGCGTGCAGACGGCACGGCGTCGAGACTAGCCGAGGCCGCTAGTTCGTCCGGCAGAGCACCGGAGTCTCCCGGCTGACGATCGACCGTCTCGTCCTCGCGGTTCGAGCGACCACCAGCCAGTTGCGACCGTGCAACTCGAACTCGTCGCCGCGCTCGAGCGGTCTGTCGCGTTCAACGGTCGCCTCGTGGATTCGCCCGTTGGGGTATTGCAAAGAGATTCTGATGTCCATCCTGCTCTCATCGGCACCGCGCGCGACAACCTGAATCACGGATCCCGCTGTGCTCGTCCGAACGCTGTGAGAAAGTCTGCACTACTGCGGAATCGAGACGGCGACGGCGGGCCCCAACCCTCTCCCGGGGCCTGCCGCCGCCAGTCTCCTCGTAGGTCAGCCCGGCGGTCCCCGCCTACGCCGAATGGCCAGGATCCGGCCACCGTTTCCTCGGTTTTGCTCGCGCTGCAGGCTCACTCGGGCAGCCGGCGCGGCGCGAGCAGATAGGCGAAGTCGGCCTGCCGTCCGTGGAGCACGACCGGGCCGAGCCCGTCGTTCATCTTGAACCCGACCTCTTCGCCTTCCACGAGCTCCAGGCCGTCACGCAGGTACTGGGGGTTGAACCCGATGCGCATCGTCGGGCCAGGCGCGAGCAGCTCGACGCGCTCGTTTGCCTCACCGAGCTCGGGGGTGCGCACCCGCAGGTGCAGCTCCTCGGCCGTGAACGAGAGCTCGATCGGTGAGCCTCGGTTGACGATGACCGCAGCCCGATTGACGGCCGCGAGCAGTTCGTGGCGCGCGAGTGTCGCGTGGTGCGTGAACGGCGCGGCGAGGAGGTGCTCGTGGCTCTGGGGCTTTCCGTCGAGACGCCTGCTCGTGAGAACGACGTCGCGTTGTTCGAAGGCGATCAGGTTTGGCGTGAGCGTGATTCGCAGGGAGTCGTCGGCTGCGGTGAGGCGCGCCAGCTCTTGCAGCGCTCGCGCGGGAATGAGGGCCTCGGTCGGCTCGCCGGAGGTTCGCAGCGACGTCGTCTTGGTGGCGAGCCGGTAGCCGTCGGTGGCTGCGACGGTGACCTCGCCACGGCCGACGCTCATGTGGACGCCGGTGTAGACCGGCCGCGAGGCATCGGTCGACGCCGCGCCGACGACGCGTGCGGCAGCCTCGAGAAACAACGGCCGGTCGAGCTCGATCTCGACACCGTCGGCGTAGATCGGCATGGCCGGGAAATCGACGCTTTCGTGGGTGTTCAGCTTGTAGTCGGACAGCCCGTCGGTCACGTTGAGGATGCTGGTGGCCGGATCGGCGGCGAGCGTCACGGTGTCGCCGCTGATCGTCCGCACGACGTCGAACAACGAGCGGGCGGGAACGACCACGACGCCCCCTTCATCCGCGTCGACAGCCACCGACCAGCGACCCGAGAGCTCGGTGTCGGTCGCCGCGAGCGTCAGGCTGTCGCTTCCGGGCTCACTGCTGAGCCGGACGCATTCGAGGATCCGGATACCGCCTCGCGTGGTGGCGATGCGCGACACCGTTCCGAGGACACGCGCGAGGCTCTCGCGGTCGCAGCTGATCCTCACGCGGCGAGCTCGAACGGGGCCGGGTCGAAGATCCGCAGCTGCAGCTTCATCAGCTCCGACTCCTCCTCCGGCGCACCCTGCCAGCCACCGTCGGAGAGCTGCTGCCAGATGTGCGTCAGCGGCTGGGACCCGGCGAGTCGCCACGGCCGCTCGCGACGATCTCGACCGCCGGCAGCCTCGAGGAATCCGTACCGCGCCAGCAGCCTCAGGTGGAACGAGCAGTTCGCGGAGCTCTCACCCGTGTGCTCGCTGGCGCTCGTCGTCGTGATCGTGCCCTCGGACGAGGCAACCGCCAGCAGCCGAAGCCGCAGGGGATGCGCAAGGGCGCGCAACGCCTTCGCGTCCCGCGCAATGCCGTCGTCGTCGGAGCGGTCAGTTTCCAAACAGATCTTGTGAAAGAGTACTTGGGAATAACGGGCCGTCAAGCGGAAAAGCGGTCCTAGGATGTCGCCCGGGTGATCAGCGAGGAGCTACAGCGACTGTGGACGTGGGAGGAGCGACACAGGCGCCTCCTCAGCAGGCTGCTCCTCATCGTTCTGCTCACGGCGGCCGTCGACGTTCTCGGGACGATCCTGGTCTACGCGTTCGAGCGAAACGCCAGGCAGACCGATATCCACAGCTTCTTCGACGCGTTCTTCTTCACCACGGTGCAACTGCTGACGGTCTCGTCGCAGATCAAGAACCCGCTGACGGTCGCGGGCAGGCTCGTCGATCTGTTCCTCGAGGTGTGGGCCGTTCTCGTCGTCGCGGGCTCGGCAGGAGCGATCGCGAGCTTTTTCCAGACCGGCGACTCGACCTAGCCCGCCCCTCGTTCGCGCTCGCTGTATCCGAGGCGCGAACGAGGGGCAGCGTCGTTCAGGCCGCTTCCAGCGCGAGCTCGGCCTCCTCGACCGGCTCGGCGGATGCAACGGTGACCGCCCGCGACTCCGTCATCACTGCCGCCACGACAGCGCCGGCGGCCGCGATTGCGGCGAGCGCGTAGAAGGCGATCTGGAAGCCGTGGGTGAGCGCCGCGCCGCTGAACTCAGACACTCCCGAGTGCGTATTGACGTAGCGGGTGGTGAACGTGGTCGCGATCGTCGTGGCCGCGGCCACGCCGATCGCTCCGCCGATCTGCTGGCTCGTATTGATCAGGCCAGACGCAACGCCCGCGTCGGACTGGTCGGTGCCGGTGAGAGCGCCGATCGACATCGACACGAACGCGAGCGCGAGCCCGATTCCGCTCAGCATGAACGCCGGGAAGATGTCCCAGAAATAGTGGCCTCCCACCGGCAGCTGGGCGTAGAGCACGAGCCCGCCCGCCGACAGCGCGAGACCGCCTGTCAGCACGGGGCGGACGCCAACCCGGGTCGTGAGCGCCTGGGCGATCCCCGAGAAGGCGATGATCGAGACGGTCAGCGCGACGTAGGCGACGCCGGTCTTCAGTGCGGAGTAGTGCAGCACCTGCTGCATGTACAGGGTGAGCAGGAAGAACTGCGAGAACACCGCGGCGGCGAGCAGCAGCCCGCTGACGTTGGACGCGGTCAGCGTCCTGAGGCGGAAGATCCGCAGCGGCAGCAACGGAGCCTTCGAGCGCAGCTCGATCGCAACGAACCCGATGATCAGCGCTGCCGAAGCTGCGAGCAGGCCGATCGTCTCCGGATTGATCCATCCGTGCTGTGCCGCGCGGGTCATGGCGTAGACCAGCAGCATCAAGCCGCCGGTGATCGACGCCGCACCAGCCGTGTCGAAGTGCCGGTGGTCGAGGTTGGCGCGGCTTTCACGCAGCACGAACGGGACGGAGGCGAGGACGATCAGGCCGGCGGGAACGTTGATGAAGAAGATCCACGACCAGCTGAACGCACTGGTCAGCGCGCCACCGAGCAGCACGCCGGCTGCGCCGCCGCTGCCCGACGCCGCTCCCCAGATCCCGAGCGCGAGGTTGCGCTCGCGGCCTTCCGCGAACGTCGTCGTCAAGATCGAAAGGGCTGCAGGTGACAGCATCGCCGCACCGAGCCCCTGGAGCGAGCGGAACGCGATCAGCGACCCCTCCGACCAGGCGAGCCCGTCGAGCAGCGAGCTGACCGTGAAGACCACGAGTCCCGCGACGAAGAGCCGACGGCGCCCGAGCAGGTCGGCGAGACGGCCGCCGAGCAGGAGCGCGCCGCCGAAGAAGATCGCGTAGGCGGTGATCACCCACTGCAGGCTCTCCTGGCTGAAGTTCAGGTCGGTCTTGATCGACGGCAGTGCGACGTTGACGATCGCGACGTCGAGGACGACCATGAACTGGGCGGCGACGACCACCGCGAGGGCGAGCCAGCGTTTACGGGAATCGAGGGAAGTCATTAGAAGCTCCAATCGTTTGTTCACTACACGATGAAGCCTAACAACGATGCTACGCGCTACGCTTATTCCCAATGACGGTGCCGTTTCCTGAGCTGAAGCAGCCCGACGCTCTCCCGGAGGAGCTCTGCGCCTGCACCTCGTTCCTGCTCGCCCGCGTCGGCTCCGCGATCAAGCTGAGCGCGATCGAGGCGTTCGAGCGTGCAGGCTTCAGCCTCTACCAGTACAGCGTGCTGGCCGTGCTCGGCGAAGGGACGAAGGCGACGCAGGCAACGATCGCCGACACGTTGAAGCTCGACCGCGGCCAGCTCGTCGGTGTCCTCGACGGGCTCGAAGAGGCAGGCCTCATCGAGCGCCGCCGCGACCAGGTCGACCGCCGTCGGCACACGGTCAGCCTGACGCCCGCAGGCAAGAAGCAAATCGGCAAGATGCGGACGATCGTCGGGCGGATCGAGGATGAGTACCTCGCACCGCTCGACGCCGAGACCCGCGCGAACCTGCACGACGCGCTGCTGCGCGTCGCCGCGAACCACGACTCGCGCTTCCAGTACCCCTAGCGAACACTCGCCGCCGCGTCCGACTGGTGTCTGACACGACTGGTGTCGACACACTGGTGTCAGACACCTCTTCGAGTTGCCGTCACGTCCGACTGGTGTCTGACACCACTGGTGTCAGACACCTCTTCGAGTTGCCGGCGCGCCGTGCCGATGAGCCCGAAGTAACGACGAGGGGCCGCCTCCAGGCGGCCCCTCGTCGAGTGCGATTGTGTGGAGCTGCTGTAGCTAGGGCGCGACGTTGCCGATCAGCGTGCCCCAGTTCGCCAGGAACGCCGGGTACCCGAAGGTGCCCGGGATCCATTCCGTGGCCGTCCAGATCGTTCCGTCGTCTCCTGCGACGGCCGCGGAGTAATCACCCCACCGTGCAGCGCCGTCGCCGCCGAACGCCTCGTAGCCGGAGAGGTCGTCGGTCGGCAACGCGCCGGCTGCCGAGATGTGGATCGCTCCGGCTCCGTTGACCGCGTCGATCGGTGCGTAGGCGGCGGACGGGAAGTAGTGGTGCCCGGAGATCGAGAACACCATCACGCCCTTGCCGGCCGCGTTCACCCCGATCGACGGGTACAGCAGGCTGTCGTTGTTCCCGAGGGCGAGGTAGCCCTGCTTGGCGATGGTGCCGGCCACTGTGGTCGCCGTCGGCGTCGAGGGCGAGACGATGAAGTAGGCGATGCCACTTCGGTCGGTCTGCGAGCTCGAACCGTTGGACGTCCGGATGACGGTGTTCACGCCGCTCCAGAGTTTCCCGGCGGCGTAGACGACCTGGTTCATGCGGTCGTCGTTGGTCTGCACCTGCTCCAGAGACTCACCGAGCGAGGCGCCGAGTGGGATCGGCCCCTTCTTCTGCTCGGCGTTCGGCGGCTGCCCGTACGTCTCGGACGGGACGATCGCATTCGTCAGCGTGACGGCCGGCGTCGTGTCGAGCGACTTCGTGTTTTCGAGCGCCCAGACCGCGATCCGGTTGTCCGTCGTCGCGTCGAAGTCGAGGGCCGACAGCAGGTACTCGGTTCCGTTGTTCTGCGTGTTCCAGCTGGCGGCGGTCGGTGACGTCGCGGGCTGGAGCGAGTAAGCGATGCCTTCGGCGAGCGGAATCGGGGCGCCCTGAATCGCCTGGTACTTCAGCGTCCCGCCCCACAGCGCCGTCTTGTCGATCGCATAGACCTGGGCGCCGTTGAACTCATCGCCCAGCGTGGAGAACTCGTTGGTCGTGATGTAGATGCCGTATTTGTCGGCTCCGAGCAGCGGCTGGTCGCCGAAGCACGGGCAACCCGGATGTTTCGGAAGTATCCGGCCCGACGCGTCGTCGGCCTTGGTGCCGTCGTCGGTCCCGTCGATCTTGGTGAAGTACCAGTCGGACGTTGCGGTCGTCGGAGACGAGCCCTTCGAGACGGCGATCAGGATGTACGACTTGCCGTCGAAGAAGTTGCCGCTCGAGTCGAACGGCAGCTCGAGGATCGTCATGACGAAGCGCTTGGCGTCCGGGTCGTAGTAGCAGCGCGGATCGGTGAGAAACGGACCGAACGTCGCCGGGTCCACCGTGCGGTCGATCTCGTGCTGGCCGGTGAAGAACTGCGTGAGCGACACCACGCCGCTCGACGTGTGGCTCGCGGCGGAGTAGATCGAGAAGATGGTGTTGACGGGCTCGATCACCAGGCCGTTGCCTTCGCAGAGGCCCTGATCGGGCGGTGTGTCGCTCGTCTGGTTTCCGTTGTCAGCGGTCCGCTGATCCTGGAACGTGACGCCCGTGAATGCGGTCGAGCCGGGATTCGACCTGGCGATCGACGACGCCTGACCCGGCACGATGCGGGGCGCAGTCGACTTGCTCTTCGAGCTCGGAATGTCGCGGTCGACCTCCTTGCCGGCTTCCGGCCTCAGCTCGTACTTGGGGAGCGCCGCGTGAGCCGCATAGGCAGCGACTCCGAGGACCCCGACGATAAGGAACGCGGCTGTGACCGCGATCAGCGATTTGCGGTTTCGCTTCACTCTGACCCCTCTCCTGGTTTTCGCAGATGAAGTGCGCGAACCTTAGAGCGGCTCACCCCGGCTATGCGTCAGTTCTCGACTTTCGGCTAGGGCTCGCTGAGTCTGCGTCGACGCAAGCGGTCTAACCTCACATTTGCGCCGGTCTTCTGGGACGAGATCAATCCAGCCCGACGAGAGCCTCGTCGCCCGCTGCGATTCCACGCCGCCAGAGTTCGGCGGCGACGAGTTCCGCGACTCCCGTTTCGACGAGGCACTGCACGAGAGCGTCGTCGGCGTACGGGAACGGCACGACCACGTCTGCACCGGCCGACGCGCGGCCGACGCTCACCACGCGCGCCGATCGCCGCGTCAGCCAGTCCAGGACGGCGTCGTCGAATCGAGACCCGGGGAAGAGAAGCGCGGTGTATCCCGGACGCTTGCTCAGGTACACGTCGACATGCAGCCAGTCACCGGTCTCGGTCGCGACTGCGGGGCGCCGGGGCCCCTCGCGGAACATGAGAGCGGACTGCAGCGCCGACGATGTTCGCTCGGCGGGTGCGATCGCGTACACCGTCGAGGCGCGCTCGAACAGCGCGACCAGCTCGTCGAGCCACTCATGACGGGTCTCGCGCAGGGCTGCGGCTGCCTCGACCGCCGGCCGTAGCCGGTCACCGCTGATGCCTGCGAGTCGCAGCAGCACGGCGAGTGTCGCCTGGAAGGTCAGGCACGAGACGCCTCCCTCCTCGACACCCGCAAGCAAGGGCAGTACATGGTCGGCAGCGAGACCCAGAGCAGACTCCGGCCGGTTCGTGACCGCGACGAGCACGCCTGAACCACGATGGCGTGCGAAGGCATCGACCGTCTCCGGGGTACTGCCGCTCGCCGAAATGCCGACGACGAGCGTGCCGCGCCGCGGTGCAGCAGGCGCGCCCGTCGAGGCGAGCTCGGCGACAGCGTCGACACCCTCCGAGCGCAATCGGGCCGCTACGGTCTCGGCGGCGAAGCGCGAGCTTCCCATTCCGAGCAAGAGAATCCGGTGCGCGTCGCGCAGCGGCCCTGCGAGCGGCCGCAGCGGCGACGTCGGCCGTTCATAGGCGTCGAGCAGCGCAGACAGACGCGCGGGCGCGGCGAGCACGTCGCGGAGAAAACCGTCCGGGTTCATCCCCATCGCCTCTCCAGGACTTCGAGCGGCGCGTAGAGCCACTCCGGAAGACGGCGCGCCGCGTACAGAAGCTCGGTCACCTGTTTCTCGGCGAGTGAGCCTCGCAGCAGGTTCTCGTCGACGGGTGTGCCGTACGCCTCGAGCGTTCGCGCGGGGGCTGCGGCGAGCCAGGCATCCAGCGGCTCCTCGGACAGACCACGGGTGCGCACGCGCCGGCGGGCGGCGGCTGCCGCGTTTTCGTACGAGAGGAGCAACGTTGCAAGGTCCCACGCGATCGACCACGGCGCCGAGCGTTCCGCAATCGTTCGTCCGGGCTCGCCTTCGAAGTCGATGATCGAGAGGCCGCCGTCGGGCCGGCGGAGGAACTGACCAACGGTGAGGTCGCCGTGCACTCGCTGGAGCTGGGCGCCCGCACTCTCGTCGAACGCCGCCAGGTCGTTGCGGAGACGCCGAGCCGTGTCCGCGGGGATGCGCGGACCGAGCTCGGCGACTGCCGCGACCAGCCGCAGCTCGGCGACCTCCCGCCGCGCCGCGAGCGCCTCGGCAGTCGCGTTCGTCACCGGCAGCGCGTCAGCGAGCGCGTGGTGAACTCGAGCCGCGGCAGTGGCGAACGCCGCCGTGTCTTCGACTGCGGCTTGCAACAGGGAAGGGTCGGCGCAGACCGAGACGAGTCGTTCGATGTAGGCGTCCCAGCCGCTCTCCGCGCCCGGAACGTAGTCCTGCAAGAGCAGGAGCGTCGACTCGACGCCGTTCGCCTCGCGGTAGGCAAGGGTTCCACGGAATGCGGGCACCTCGTCGACCCGGAGCGCCGAGACGGCCTCGACCTCGGGGTGATGCCCGGGCTCGAGCCTCCGGTAGAGCTTGGCCACGAGTTGCTCCCCGATGACAGCCGAGGTGTTCGTCTGGTCGGGGTCGAGAGGCCGCGCGTCTCCGTCCGGCACCCGCAGTTCGTGCGAGCGCGGTACGAACGACCCGGAAGAACCGTCGACGAGACGGCCTGCCGAGACGATCCGTACGAGCGGCTCCCAGAGTTGGTCGTCGAGCGGAAGGCTGTAGCGCGCTCGGGCTCCCTCTGCGACGACGTCGACGACGGCGAGGATCGGGTGGGGCGCGAGTAGCGTGTCGACGAGCTCGACCGACTCGGGCGGCTTGCCCTCGTACCAGCGACTGGCGCCGATCGCCGCCAGGTCGACCGCTGCGACGGCGTCACGCACGGCATCGAGCTCTCTCACGACTTCATGCAGGCCGGTAGCCCTCTCGCGCTGCGGGCTCGCTGTGCTTGATCATCAGGTGCTGCGTGACCGTGAAATCGCGCATGGCCTCGCCGCTCATGTCCTTGCCGAAGCCGGACTGTTTGAGCCCACCGTGCGGCATCTCGGACACGATCGGCAGATGGTCGTTCACCCACGTCACCCCGAACTCGAGCTGTCGGCCCACGCGGAGCGCACGGCCGATGTCATTCGTCCACACCGATGACGCGAGCCCGTATTCGACGTCGTTCGCGAGCCGAATCGCTTCCTGCTCGTCGTCGAACGGCAGCACCGTCAGAACCGGGCCGAACACCTCCGCCTGGACGATCTCGGCCGACTGCGTTCGGGGCACGATGACTGTCGGCGGATAGAAGGCACCGGTTCCCGCTGGCAGGCTGCCGCCGCGAACAATGCGCGCGCCGTCCCGTTCGGCGCGTTCGACGAGCTCGTGGACGCGCTTCCGATGCTCGACGCCGATCAGCGGACCGATATCGGTCTCGCGGTCGTGCGGGTCGCCGCCCCGCACCGCGCCGGCCGCGTCCGCGAGCACGGTGACGAACTCGTCGAAGCACGTACGCTCGACATAGACGCGAGTTGCCGCGGTGCAGTCCTGACCGGTGTTGTACGTCCCCGCGAGCACGGCGCCCGAGGCGGCTGCCTGCAGCTCGGCGTCGGCGAAGACGAGCAGCGGCGCCTTGCCGCCGAGTTCGAGGTGGAGCCGCTTGACGCGCGGCGCGGCTGCCGCCATCACCTGTCTTCCCACCTCGGTCGAGCCGGTGAGGCTGATCATCGCTGTGTCCGGGTGCTCGACCAGCGCACGGCCGACGTCGGCGTCGCCCGTGACCACGTTCACGACGCCGGGTGGCGCTCCCGCCTCGGTGAAGAGCTCCGCCAGCCGGAGGGCAGTTCCGGGCGTCTCCGGCGCCGGTTTGAGAACGACCGTGCAGCCGGCGGCCAGCGGGGCCGCAACCTTCCAGATCGCCATGATCAACGGGAAGTTCCACGGTGCGAGCGCGCCGACGACGCCTACCGGCCGCGCCAGCGCGAGCGAGGTGTAGCCGCGGGTGTACGAGCCGGCGCCGCCTGGGGCCTCGGTCCGCGCCGCCCCCGCGAAGAAGCGCAGGTTGTCGACACCGAAGGGCAGCTCGCCGTCCCGCATCGTGGCCCGCGGCTTGCCGGTCTCTTCGACCTCGAGGTCGGTCAGCTCGTCGGCGTTGAGCTCGACGAGTTCCGCTGTTCGAAGAAGGATCGCCGCGCGCTCTGCCGGTGTCGAGTCTGCCCAATCACCGCGGCCCGCGCGAACAGCCGCGTCGACCGCCGCGTCGACCTCCAGGGGCGCAGCGTCGCGTACCTCCGCGCGCACTAGACCGGTGACCGGGCTGCGCAGCGTCCGCGTGGTCCCGGTCGCCTCGTGTGCGACTCCGTCGATCCAGATCGTCACGGTCCCACCATCCTTCGCCGACGTGCCGGTTCTTGCGACTCCCCCGACGCCGTCGTCCGCGGCGCGAGAACATGGGCACGACAGCGACGAAGGTGAGGGTGGCGCGTGAGCAAGACGATCGTATTCTTTCCCGAAGGCGCCTATGGGCCCACGAACAACTGCGTCGGGATCGGGCAGGTGCTGCGCGGTCGCGGCCACCGCGTGGTCTTCGTGATCGAGGAGTCGTTCGCAGGCAGCCTCGAGGCGCAGGGATTCGAGGAGCGGCTGATGCGTCTCGGGCCACCACCCGAGGTGGCGGAAGCACCGGGACAGTTCTGGAAGGACTTCATCCGCGACACCTCACCGGTCTTTCGCAAGCAGACCTTCGAACAGCTCGCTGAGTTCATCGAGCCGACCTTCCGTGCACTCTCCGACGGTTCGCGGTACGCCGATGAGCGGCTGCGCGAGATCTTCGGCGAGCTCGAGGCCGACGTGATCGTCGAGGACAACGTGGTCGCCTTCCCGGCGATCGCGCACTCCGGCACGCCGTGGGTGCGCCTGCTCTCGTGCAACCCGCTCGAACTGAAGGATCCCGGGGTCGCTCCTGCCTTCTCGGGCTACGCGCAGGACAACCGCGACGGCTGGGACCTATTTGCCACCGAGTACCTCCGCGCCCATGCCGACCTCCACGCCGAGTTCAGCGCGTTCTGCACCGACCGGGGCGCAGGCCCCCTCCCAACGGGGGAGTTCCTCCACGAGTCGCCCTGGCTGAACGTCTACTTGTACCCCGCGGAGATCGACTACGAGCGCTCGCGCCCGCTGGGGCGCACGTGGCATCGAATCGATTCCTCCGTGCGGCAGATTGACGGCACGGAGGACGTTCCCGACGAGATCACCCGCGGCGAGGGGCACCTGGTCTACCTCTCGCTCGGCAGTCTCGGCTCGGCAGACGTCGACCTGATGCGCCGCCTGGTCGACGTTCTGTCGACCTCGCCGCACCGGTTCATCGTCTCGAAAGGGCCGCAGGCCGACCAGTACACGCTCGCCGACAACATGTGGGGAGCGGAGTTCCTTCCCCAGCCTGCCCTGATGCCGATCGTCGATGCGGTGATCACCCACGGCGGAAACAACACGACGACCGAGTGCTTTCACTTCGGCAAGCCGATGGTGGTCCTACCGCTCTTCTGGGATCAATACGACAACGCCCAACGCGTGCACGAAACCGGATTCGGGGTGCGTCTACCGACGTACTCGTTCGAAGACCACGAGCTCCTGGACGCCGTCGAGCGCATGCTCGCTGCGACCGACCTGCAAGCCCGCATGCGTCTGATCGCCGACCGGATCCAAGGTGCACCAGGGCCTGTTCGCGTCGCTGATCTGATCGAACGGCTTGCCGAAACCGGCGCTCCTGTCGTCCGCTGAGGACCGAGGCCGACGCCACCGTCCGGGGAAACCAGGTTCAGACGTCCGCCGGGGGCTCGTCGCTGCGTGAGCCGGCCCGATCGGACTTGCGCCGCCGCTTGCGAGCGTGCATCTCATCGGTAGCGCGGCGCAGGATCGGCTGCAGGTCTTCGCCGGCAGCTGCCGTCGCATAGCCGACGCTCGCTCCGCGGAAGTGCGGTCTGATGTCGTCTGGGACGTCGAGAGCGTCCAACGCGACCGACAGCTCCTCTGCCCGGATGAAAGCGACGCGCTCCTCGGTGTGTGGGAGAACGACAACGAACTCATCGCCGCCCAGCCGCGCTGCGAGATCGTGCTCCCGAAGGTTTGTCTGCAGCGAGGCACCGATGAGCGCGATCAACGCGTCGCCACGGTCGTAGCCAAGCAGGTCGTTGACGTTCTTGAGACCGTCGAAATCGACGATGAGGACGGAGACCTCCTCACCGCGTAGCCGCTCGATCTCCTCTTCGAGCCTGCGCCGGTTGGGGAGCCCGGTCAATGGATCGGTGTACGCCATGCGGTGCAAACCAGCCCGGAAACGAGCGTTGTACAGCGCGGTTGCCGCCGAGTCACAGAACTTGCGCAGAGAGTCGAACTCAGCGTCGGGAAGCGCCCCGCGACCGCCAAAGTGAAAGCAGATCACCCCGACCAGATTGCCGTAGGCGGTGAGCGGGCGCACCAGGCACAGGCCCTGACGGAGCCGGTAGGACGCGGCCAACGCCTCCACGCCCGGGTCGTCGAACCGGTCGAGGGTGCTCTTCGTGCGTCCCGTCGAGATCGCCAGCCGGCGAAGGTTTCGCTCGATCGACTTTGCCTCCTGATCGAGCACCACGCCCTTGTGAAACGTCGCTTCGAGAGACCCGCCTTTGCCGGCAGCCTCTCGAAGGGTGACCGTGTCGTGCACCGCCAGCACGTGTGACCCGTGCGCAATCGCCTCACGAACGTCGGCGAGCGCTTCCGCGGCGAATAGCTGTTGCAGCATCGCCGCCAGCGCGGGCGCACCGGCTGTCCCGTGAATCGAGCTCACACCCACTCCCGTAGAGCAGCCGCGGGACGAGGTCCCGCAGCGCAGGCCCCATGGCCACAGGGTGAGTTAGCCGATCGCCGCAGAATGAGGTCCACCAGAGTTGCCGAGCAGGTCGTACGGAACCCGAGGCCGAAGCCGCCCGCTCACCGTGATTCTGGAACCGCCCCGCGTCAACCTGGACAAAGGGCCAGAGTCACCCGGTGCGTTTTCCACCCTCGTCGATCGCGAGCCGCATCGCGCAACTCAGCCTCGTCGAAACGCGTGGCTCGGGCATCGCCCGAACGAGTGAAGCTGGAGCAGGCAGCACGCGTCGATCGACGCAATTTGCAGCAGGCTCAGCTGCGGCCGGCCAAGTCGGCGCGAAGCCGGGCGACGTCGGAACGCACTAGCTCGTCCGGGAACGGCGGCGGATCCTGTTCGGGAAACGGGAACGGCCACTCGGGCCGGGGGTCGTCCGCGTAGCGCGGCACGACGTGGACGTGCAGGTGCGGCACCGAGTTACCGAGGATGTCGTAGTTCATCTTCACCGGGCTGAACACGCGCTCGATCGCGGCGCCCACGATCAGCAGCTCCCGCCAGAACTCCGCGGACTCATGCTCGTCGAGCTCCGTGGGCTCGACGACGTGGCGGCCCCGGAAGTACACGTGCGTGAGGCCGCGCTGAATGCCGCCGCGGTGCAGATACGCGTCCGTCAGCTTGCCGGCGAAGAAGCGAATGCCATGAGGAGTCTCGTCGGGCCGTCCCTCCGCGCAGATCGGACAGCCCTCGCCGCGCTTCAGGTCGTAGAACCGTTCCGGCCACTCCATCGCGCGTAGAATTGCACGGTGCCCGAGACGCCGGAAGAGTTCTGGGAGCGCACCCGGGCCGCTCTCCAGGTTCCGCCCGTCGACGAGTGGGATTCGTGGCCGTTCGACGGAGAGCTCCGCGTCCGCGAGCTGGCGCCGCCGGTCGATGCCGAGCGGCCGCGGAACGGCACCGGCGGTGTCGACTGCTGGCGTTGCGCGCACGAAGACGACAAAACACTTTGGTCGGACGCGCACTGGACGGTGCGGCCGCTTAGCAAACCGAGCGGCCTCCCGGTCGTCGTCCTGCTCGAGACGCGCGAGCACGTCGACTTCACCGACCTCGACGAGCACCGCGCAGCGGAGCTTGGGCCACTCCTGCTGAAGGTTCAACGCGCCGTGCTCACGGTGCCGGGCGTCGGCAACGTGCATGTCGGACGATGGGGCGAGGGCAGCGAGCATTGCCACATCTGGTTCATGGCACGCCCCGCGCGCATGGAGCAGTTCCGAAGCTCGTTCGCGGCGATCTGGGACGACGTCCTCCCGCCGGTGCCGGAAGACGTGTGGCGCGCCAACCTCGAGATCGTCAGGCGCGAGCTCAACAGCGGCTGACGAGGAATTCGCACTCGACGCGCTTTGTCGGAGCAACAGAGAGGGCCCGCCGTGGCGGGCCCTCTCTCGTGGTGCTCGGACTTGCTAGTTCAGCACGGTATGGACGCCATGATCGCGAGGACACCGAGCGGCCCGCCCAGCAACGTGTCGGCCTGCGCCTGCGTCAGGGTGCCCGCCGACACGCGAGCGTTGACCTCGTTGACGAACGCCTGCAGCTGGTTGCACCCGGTCTGCTTGCCCGGCTTCGAATTCAGGCTGTCGATCGCGTGGTTCAGCTTGACGATCAGAGAATTCGCCTGGCCGCCGTTCAGCACCCCGGCTGCCTGCAGGCCCTGGATCGTCGTGATCACGTTCGGGATCGCTTGGGCGGGAGTGAGGATCGTGAGCGTCAACGTCGTTGATCTCGTCCCGCCGATCAGCAACCTGGCGTCGGTACCGGTGAGGGTGAGGGAATAGGTTCCGGGCGGTGCCCCGGCGGTCGTGATCGTCAGGGTCGAGGAGAACCCGCCGGCGTTTCCACTCGGGGGAGCGAAGCTCGCTGTTGCTCCCGCGGGCAAGCCCGAAAGAGACGGCACGATCGTGGGCAGCCCGGAGGTTGCCGAGCCGGAAACCAGGTTCTCCGTGACGCCGTACGTGTTCGTCCCGGTCGTCAGGATCTGCTGGCTTGTTGGGCTACCGGCGATTGTGAAGTCGTAGTCGTGGACGACCGTCGTCGCGGTATTCGACACGGCGCCCAGCGAGTCGGTCACCGTCACGGCGTAGGTCGTATCGCCGAGCGAAGGGGTGTCGGTGATGGTTTGCGAGGTCGCAAAGGGCGCTCCGTCCTTCGTCCACGCGTAGGTGTACGGACCGGTACCTCCACTCGCGGCCCCGGTCAGGCTGACCGAATCGCCGCTCAGCACAACGCCGGCAGGCGCACCCGTGATCGAGGCAGACGGCACCGCGAAGTCGAGCGAGCCCACATTCAGGGGCGGGATCGAGTCGAGCGGTGGCGAGGTCAACGGCACCGGGACGAATCCCGCTCCGACGCGGGCTGCGACCAACGGTCCCGCAACACCCCCGACCGCGTTCCCGATCGTCGTGTCAAGACCAGCCGAGCTGTAGACCGGCCCCAACCCTCCCGAGAACAAGCTGATCGGAGCGGGGTCGCCGATCGAGCAGTCGGCGAACACGCAGACACCAGCGGTGACGATGTCTGCGACAACGGCCACGGCGTCCTGGAAGTCGCTCGTCCAGTGAAGGTTGATCTGTGCATTTCCGGACGTCGCCACCCAGTGCAGGAGCGGCGAGAGCGAGATCCCGACGGGCGCCGGGCTGGCCGGCGTCGTCAGCGTGAACGCCTGATCCGAACCGGAGGAGTCCCACTCGATCGGAAGCGCCGGCGCACCACTGGCACCCGTGGCCTGCACGACGGCAGCCGCCCCACCCAGCCCCGGGAAGAGACCCGGAGAAGCCGGCGCGAGTGTGAGCGAACCCGCGAGCGACGCGGTGATGACCTTGAGCCCCGCCACGCTCAGGGTGATGCCGGAGCTCGTGGCCGGGATCGTGACCGGCGAATCCGAGCCCATCGGTGCAGTGAAGGTGGTGGGAGCCGAACTCGCATCGAAGGTCAGCGTCTTCGGGCAATCCACGCACCCATCGAAGTTGAAGGTCATATTGCCGCTGAGCGAATACGAGACTGTCGATCCACCCGGCGTCGGCGTGTACTTGACGGACACCGGCAGAGGACCGTTCGGAGTGTTCAGGTCGGCCGGGTCATACGTCGTCGCGACGTCAGTACCGAGGCTCACGTGTGCCGTCAGCGTGCCGCTGAAGGCGACCGCTC
>CAWDWI010000009.1:0-39128 GCA_963806025.1 uncultured Thermoleophilia bacterium
CGACATGATCATGCCGCTACCGACCGGTCGGCGAGGTTCTTCTTCAGGATCCGCCGGCCGCGATGGAGGCGCGACATCACGGTCCCGATCGGGATGTCGAGGATCTGCGCCGCGTCGGCGTAGGAGAACTCGCCGATGTCGACGAGGACGATCGTGTCGCGGAAGTCGTGCGGGACGTCGGCGAGGGCCTCGACGATGGAGTCCTGGCTGAGCCGCTCGAGCACGCGCTCCTCGTCCGGGTTCTCGTCGGGCACCTGCGACTCGAGCTTGTTGTAGAGGAAGTAGTCGCCGGCTTCGTTGTCGAGCGACGTCGTCTGCGGGGTCCGCTGCTGGCGGCGGCCGCGATCGATGTTCAGGTTCGTGAGGATCCGGAGGAGCCAGGCACGGAGGTTCGTCCCCGGCGTGTACTGCCGCCAGGAACGGAATGCGCGCTCGTAGGTCTGCTGCACGAGGTCGTCGGCCTCCTCACGGGAGCCAACCAGGCGACGGGCCACGCGGTAGACCTGGTCACTCAACTCCAGCGCCTCCTCTTCGAAGCGAACACGGTCCCTCGCTTCCTGGGCGAGCCTACGGCTGTCGGCGGCTGACGATGCGCTTTCGCTCATCCGGCGGCCACCCTAGCAGGGGTATAAACGCTCACCCGCGTCCCTGGATTCCCGACGAATTCAGGCGAACTGCTGCTCGCGAAAACCACCGCGTGCCATCGCCTCGACGATTGCGTCCCGCGACGTCAACCCGTCGTCGTAGGTGAGAACGACCTGGCCCATCAGGTTGGCGTTGGCGGCCTCGAGCCCCGCCGTGCCCTCGAGCGTCTTCGCGAGTCGCATCACGCACTTCTCGCAGCGAATGCCGCTGACCTGGATCGTCTCGGAGACCGAAGCCATACCGTCAGCCTAGCGAGCGGGTGACGAGATCCGCCGCCGCGGCCCGCGCCGACTCCGGTGCGAGCTGCAGGTCGGCTTCGCACGCACCGGGATCGAGGCGCGCCAGCAGTTCGGCGCCGCCGAGTGCGCGCGCCGCGGGCCGGACGAGCTCCAGCAGCTCGGCCCCGAGCTCGTCCGCCGTCACATAGCTCGAGCCGTCCGGATGCACGAGCCGCGCACGAGGCCCGAACCGTGCTGCCGACCAGCGGTTCTGGCTGTAGTCGGCCCGTCCGCGGTCGGCCAGCAACAGGGCGTTGACCGGCAGCCCGCCGTCGAGCGCGGTCGCGCACAGCGCCTGCAGGAGCGCCGCGAACGCCGCCGACAGATGGACGTCCGTGGGCTGGTCGGGGACCCGCACCTCCAGCGTGCCCAGCTTTGGATGCGGGCGGACGTCCCACCAGATGCGCGTGTAGTCCTCGGCGACCCCGAGCGCGGCCAGCCTCTCGACCCACGACTCCCATTCCTCATACGACGCGAATGCGGGCGGCGCCCCGGCCCGCGGCAGCTCGGCGAGGATCGGCGCACGGTTCGATGCCATCCCGTTGAGCTCCCCCGCAAACCAGGGCGAGTTGGCCGACATGCCGAGCACGACCGGCAGCCACGGGACGATCGCATCGAGGCAGCGCCAGCAGTCCTCACCCGACGGCATGCCGACATGCACGTGCAGCCCCTGGACGCCCTGGCGGCGCACCGAGATGCCGCCGTAGCCGACGAACGTGACGTAGCGCTCCTCCTTGACGATCGGCTGCGCCTCGGGGCGGGCGAACGGATGCGTCGCGGCGGCTGCAATCGCGAGACCCTCCGCGCCGGCGGCAGCAGCCGCGGCGCGCCGAAGAGCGGGCAGCGCCTCGTCGACCTCCACGGCCGACGCACAGACGTTCGTGTTGATCTCGAACACCGAGGCGAAGAGCTCGGTCTTCAACGAGCCGGGCAGCTCCAGGCCCTCGACGCCGCGCAGGATCCGGTCGACCGCAGCGACCTGACCGAACGTTTCGGCGTCGAGGATCATCAGCTCCTCCTCCACACCGAGCGAGAACGGCGCGGTCTCGCCGAACCGCTGCTCGCCGATCACGACTGCGTGTGCGCTTTGACCCCGTGCACTGGACGGCCCGCCGCGACCCAGGCGTAGTACGACGCGCTCGGTCCGAACTCGGTGCGGTAGCCGGTGACCCGTGGGTTGCGTCCGACGTCGCGGGCCCGCGCGGCGTGCCGAAGCAGGTTGATGTCGTCCAGTTCCTGCCAGACGAGGATCAGATGGGCGGCCGTCATGAACTCCGCAACGAACGAGCAGCCGGATGCCGGGCACGGAAACGGGTCCGTGCGCACGCAGAACCACCCGTCGTAGTTCCCGCCGTCCTCCTGCCAGAGCTCTTCTTCACCCTCGACAACCGTGTGCTCGAGGACGATCTGCCCGCGCTCCATCGGGGACAAGGTAGCGGGGAAGGGCAGATGGAGACCGGCGCGAGGCCGGCCCCGGGTCAGCCTCGCTGGCCGAGCTTGGCGGTGACCGTCTTTTTCGAGCCGTTGCGGTAGATCTCGAGCTTCAGCTTGTCGCCGGGCTTACGCTGCGAGATCGCGTCGCGGAGCTGCTGGTAGGTGGTCACCGGCGTGCCGTCGATCGCGACGATCAGGTCGCCTCCGACCTGGTAGCTCTCGCCCTGCACGACGACCGCTGTCTTGCCCTCCCTTAGCCCGGCCTTGTCGGCCCCGCTCCCCGCTGTGATGTCCTGGATCAGGAGACCGCTGTTCGACGGCAGGTGGAAGAGCTTCGCGAGCTGGGGCGTGACCGGCGCGGCGTCGAGCCCGAGGTACGCATGCTCGGCCTTGCCGCTCGAGATGATCTGGGCCGCAACGTTGCGAACGGTGTTGATCGGGATCGCGAAGCCGATGCCGACGTTGCCCTGGCCTCCGGTCGTCCCGGTGGAGATCTGTGAGGTGACGCCGATCACGCGCCCGTGGGAGTCGATCAGCGGCCCGCCCGAGTTGCCGTGGTTGATGGCGGCATCGGTCTGGATCGCATGGTCGATCGGCAGCGAGTTCGGCGCCTCGATCTCGCGCTGCACAGCGCTGACGACACCTGTTGTGAGGGTGCGCGTGAAACCGAACGGGTTACCGATCGCATCGACGGGATCGCCGACGACGACGGCATCGGAATCGCCGAGCTCCAACGGAGTCAGAGCACGCGCGTGCGCGTCGATCTTGAGGACCGCCACGTCCGTGGACGGATCCTTGCCGACGACGGTGGCGGTGATCTCGTCCTGACCGGAGAACGAGACCTGCACCTTCTTCGCGCCCTGGATCACGTGGTAGTTCGTGACGATGTGACCGGCCTTGTCGATCACGAAGCCCGACCCGAGCGACTCGCTCGTCTGCGGTGTCGTCGGCAGCAGGTTGAACGGATCGGTCGACACCTGCGCGACCGACGTCGCGGTGATCTGCACCACTCCGGGGGCATCGCGATGGTAGATCTGCTCCGCCGTCAGCGCTCCCCCGGTTGCCGGCGTCTGCGAGGTGGTGGGAATTGTCGCCGACCGCGTGACCTGCTGAACGGTCGTCGTGCTGCCAAGCTTTCCAAATGCCGCTGCACCGCCGAGCGCGAGAGCGCCACCGACGACTGCGACGACCAGGAGCTCGGCGACGCGGGCAGAGAGGATGCGGCTGCGAGCCACAAGTCCCGTTATAACCGCAGGAAGTTCAATGTCTGTGTGCGGCGATTAAAAGGCAGTTAAGAGTGCTGAAAGAGCAGTTCCTCCTCGATCCGGACGTCGTGTTCCTGAATCATGGCTCGTTCGGCGCCTGCCCCGCACCCGTGTTCGAGGCCTATCAACGGTTTCAGCGCGACCTGGAGCGGCAGCCGGTGGAGTTCCTCGCGCTCGAGCGACGCTTCCCGGAGCTACTGGAGACAGCCCGAACGCGGCTCGCGCAGCACGTCGGTTCGGGCCCCGAAAACCTCGCCTTCGCTCCGAACGCGAGCTCCGCCTTGAACGCGGTCGCCCGCTCGCTCTCGCTCGGCCCCGGCGACGAGGTGCTGCTCGGCGACGCCGAGTACGGCGGGATGGAGCTGCTGTGGCGCTACGTGGCCGAGCGCTCCGGGGCCAGGCTGGTGCACGGGCCGGCGGCGGAGCTCGATCCGGGACCGCGGACCCGGGTCGTCTTCTGCTCCCACATCGAATGGACGAGCGGGCGTGTCAACGACGTCGCGGAGATCTGCCGGCGTGCGCGCGCCGCAGGTGCGCTTTCGATCGTCGACGGGGCCCACGCGCCCGGGCAGATCGACCTCGACCTCGACTTGCTCGGGGCCGACGTCTACGCCGGTAACTGCCACAAGTGGCTCTGTGCGCCCAAGGGCGCGGGCTTCCTCTACGCCCGGCCCGAAGCGCAGGCGTGGATCGAGCCGCTTGTCATCTCGTGGGACTGGCTCGACGGCGCCGCGTTCCACGAGCTGCACCGCTGGCAGGGGACGCGCGACCCGTCCGCGTTCCTGGCCGTGCCGGCCGCAATCGACTTCCAGGCCGAGCACGACTGGCCGGCGGTCCGGCGGCGCTGCCACGAGCTCCTCGCGGCACACGAGTTCGGGCTCGAGCCGCTGACCGGCGACTTCGTGCAGATGCGGGGCTTCCGGATCGACCACCCCGACCCAGAGACCCTGAAGCGGCGGCTCTACGAGGAGCATCGAATCGAGGTGCCCGTGTTCGAGACGGCGCACGGCTGGACGCTGCGCGTCTCGGTGCAGGGGTACAACGACGAGGCCGATCTCCAGGCGCTGGAGGTCGCGCTCGCGGCCGTCGGCTAACCGAGCTCTCGCGCGGGCAGCTTCTCTTCCGCTTCGCGCGTGATGCGATAGGCCGCCGCTCCGGGCCGGCACGTGACGATCTCCCGCAACTCGGAGCCGACGTAGTGCAAGCCAACGCCGTCGTCTGCAGCGATTCCCTCGGGAAACCCGGCGTCGACGAGCGCGTGGTATCTCGGCCGCCGCTGCTCCTCCCCGTCGTAGTGCGGACAGGCACTGCCGGCCAGGAAGCCCAGGCAGTCGAGACCCGCGAGCTGCGGGCCGAACGAGTCGGTGACGCCGGCTTCGAACCAGCAGATCATCCCGGCGCTCGCGCCCCAGAGGACGATCCCGCTCTCCCACGCCTCGCGCAGCAGCACATCGATCCCGTGCGTCTTCCAGATCGCCAGCATGTTCGCCGTGTTGCCGCCGCTGACGCAGATCGCATCCTGGGACAGGATCAGGTCGCGCAGATTCTCGGGCGGCCAAGGAAACGTGCACAGGTGATTGAGCTCGGCACGGCCACGAAACAGTTCGTAGAAGCCGACGATCGCCTCCGCCGATTCCGCGACAGCGGTCGGCACGTAGAGCAGCCTCGGCGTCGGCTTCTCCGTCAGGCCGAGCACGTAGTCGTGCAGAAGCCTCGTCTGCTCTGCCGTGTCGCCCCCTCCCCCGAGGCCGACGATGTGCCGCTCCATCGCCACAGCACGAGTTTGCCAGGGCGGCCGCTCTCGTGCGTCTGCTTCAATCGGGGCAATGGCCTCGCCGTCCCAGCTGCAAGTCGGAGACCGTTCCTACGAGATCTTTCGGCTCGATGCGCTGCAGGCCTCGTACGACATCGCGCGCCTGCCCTACACGTTGCGCGTGCTGCTCGAGAACGTGCTGCGCAACGGCAGCGAGGCAGACGTCGAGGCGGTTGCGCGGTGGGACGCGAAAGCCGAGCCGTCCCGCGAGATCTCGTTCGCGCCCTCGCGCGTCCTGCTGCAGGACCTGACGGGCGTGCCCGCAGTCGTCGACCTCGCCGCGATGCGGAATGCAATGGCCGATCTCGGCGGCGATCCGGCGAAGATCAATCCGCTCATCCCGGCCGAGCTCGTGATCGACCACTCGGTCCAGGTGGACGCGTTCGCTTCGCGGACGGCGTTCGGGCGCAACGTCGAGCTCGAGTTCGAGCGCAACCACGAGCGCTACCTCTTCCTGCGCTGGGGCCAGGAGTCGTTCGCGGGCCTGAAGGTCGTGCCTCCCGGAACGGGGATCTGCCACCAGGTCAACCTCGAGTACCTCGCACGCGTGGTCGAGGATCGCAACGGCGTCGCGTTCCCCGACACGCTCGTCGGGACCGACTCGCACACAACGATGGTGAACGGCCTCGGTGTCCTCGGCTGGGGCGCGGGCGGCATCGAGGCGGAAGCCGCGATGCTCGGCCAGCCGCTCTCCATGCTCGTGCCGCAGGTCGTCGGCTTCAAGCTCAGCGGCGCGCTCCCCGAGGGAGCGACCGCGACCGACCTGGTGCTGACGGTGACCGAGATCCTGCGCAAGACGGGCGTCGTCGGGAAGTTCGTCGAGTACTTCGGGGAAGGGGTTCCCTCCTTGCCGCTCGCAGACCGGGCGACGCTCGGGAACATGTCGCCCGAGTACGGAGCGACGTGCGGCTTCTTCCCGGTCGACCAGGTCACGCTCGACTACCTCGCGCTGACCGGGCGCAGCCCGGAGCGCATCGCGCTCGTCGAGGCGTACTGCAAGGAGAACCTGCTCTGGCACGACCCGTCGGACCATGCGACCTACTCGCACGTCGTCGAGCTCGATCTCGGCGACATCGAGCCTTCGCTCGCCGGCCCGCGCAGGCCGCAGGACCGCGTGCCCCTCGCCTCGGCGAAGCAGTCGTTCATCGACACGCTCGGCTCGTTCGGCGCCGACTACCGCAACGGATCGCACGACCGTGCCGTCGCCGACACGTTCCCCGCGTCCGACCCGACGACCGAACAGCAGCCGGCAGGCGAGCCGCTGTCCGACGAGGCGCCCGTGGCCACCGTCGCGGGCACGGGCCATCACCGAGTTCCGGTGTCGGGGGCCGACTACGAGCTGGATCACGGCTCGGTCGTGATCACGGCGATCACGTCGTGCACCAACACCTCGAACCCGCAGGTGATGGTCGCCGCGGGCCTGCTCGCGCGGAACGCGATCGAGCGGGGCCTCCAACGCAAGCCGTGGGTCAAGTCGTCGCTCGCTCCCGGCTCGAAAGTCGTGACGCGCTACTACGAGCAGGCGGGCCTGCAGACGTATCTCGACCAGCTCGGGTTCAACACGGTCGGCTACGGCTGCACGACCTGCATCGGCAACTCCGGGCCGCTCGCCGACGAGATCTCGGCTGCGATCAACGAAGGCGAGCTCGTCGTGTGCTCGGTGCTCTCGGGGAACCGCAACTTCGAGGCGCGTATCCATCCTGAGGTGAAAGCGAACTACCTGGCGTCTCCACCGCTGGTTGTCGCCTACGCCCTCGCAGGCCGCATGGACATCGACTTCGCGACAGAGCCGATCGGCACTTCGAACGACGGTGAGGACGTGTATCTCCGCGACCTCTGGCCGAGCGCGCGAGAGATCGGCGAGACGATCGCGTCGTCGGTGCGCGCCGAGCAGTTCGCCGAGACATACGAGGACGTCTTCACCGGCGACGACGCCTGGCGGGCGCTCGCGGTGCCCGAAGGGCAGCTCTTCCGCTGGGAGCCCGGGTCGACCTATGTGCGGCAACCCCCGTACTTCGAGGGGATGTCTCGCGAGCCCGCCGTCGTCCCCGACGTGGTGGACGCGCGCGTCCTGGTCTGGCTGGGCGACTCGGTCACGACCGACCACATCTCGCCCGCCGGGTCGATCAAGCTCGACTCACCGGCCGGGGCGTATCTCGTCGAGCACGGCGTCGAGCGCAAAGACTTCAACTCGTACGGCGCGAGGCGCGGCAACCACGAGGTCATGGTCCGCGGCACGTTCGCGAACGTCCGTCTGCGCAACAAGCTCGTCCCCGGCTCGGAGGGAACGTGGACGGTGCACGTCCCTTCGGGCGATGAGCTGACGATCTACGAAGCATCGAAGCGCTACCTGGCGGAAGGAACGCCGCTCGTCGTCCTCGCCGGGAAGGAGTACGGCTCGGGCTCGTCGCGAGACTGGGCCGCGAAGGGGCCGAATCTCCTCGGTGTCAGGGCCGTGATCGCCGAGTCGTACGAGCGCATTCATCGCTCGAACCTCCTGATGATGGGGATCCTCCCCCTGCAGTTCGAGGAGGGCGAGTCGCCGGAGTCGCTCGAACTGACGGGCCGCGAGCGCTTCTCGATCACGGGCGTGGCGAACGGCGAGGCCGACCGGGTGACGGTGCGAGCCGACGAGGTGGAGTTCCACGCCCGCGTGCGTCTCGACACGCCGCGCGAGCGCGAGTACCTGCAACACGGGGGGATCCTCCCGTACGTGCTGCGCAAGCTGCTCGCGGCCTAGCTACGCTCCGGCCACCGGGGTGCCCCAGCGCGGGGCTGAGATCACACCCGTCGAACCTGATCCGGGTCATGCCGGCGAAGGGAGGACCGAGTGCCCGATACCGACACGCCTTCCTGGGGCATCGAGCCCGTTCCCGAGCGCCTGAGAGTGCTGGGCACGTTCGACGGCTTCCTGCTCTGGGCGAACCTGTCGGTGTCATTGCTCGTCATCGTCGCGGGCGCGTTTCTCGTCCTGCCGGCCGACCAGTTCGGGCTCGCGCTCTCTCTGCCCGTCGCACTCGCCGCAATCGTCGCCGCGGCGGTCGTCGGCAACCTCCTCCTCGGGCTCGGAGGGCTGATCGGAGCCGACGCGCGCGTGCCGAACATGGTGCTCCTGCGCGCGCCGCTCGGGCGCCGCGGCTCCTACCTGCCGACCGGGCTGAACATCCTGCAGTGCCTCGGCTGGTCGGTGTTCGAGCTGATCATCATCGCGACCGGCGCGAGCGCGCTCTCGAAGCAGGTGCTCGGCTTCGGAGGCGTCTCGTTCTGGAAGATCACGTTCGGGATCGTCGCCATGGCCCTGGCGTTGCTCGGCCCCGTCGGGTTCGTGCGCAAGTACGTGCGCAAGTTCGCCGTGTGGGTCGTGATCGCCTCGCTGCTGTACATCTCCTGGTGGTCGCTCCACGGCCAGCATCCCGTCAGGATCTGGCATCGCGGCGGCTCGCATGCCTTCTGGCCCGGCTTCGATCTCGTCCTCGCGTCGGTCATCAGCTGGACGCCGCTCGTCGCCGACTACACCCGCTTCTCACGTACCCGTGCCGGCGGCTTCTGGAGTGCCGGCGTGGGCTATTTCGTGCCGACGATTCCGCTGTTCGCCCTCGGCGCCGTGATCGCGATGTCCCGGTCGATCAGCGACGCGCCGGCCCTCCTGACCGCCGTCGCCGCCGGTGGCGCGGCGAGCCTGCTCGCCCTGCTCGCGTTGACGGTGGACGAGAGCGACGAGGCGTTCGCAAACGTCTACTCGGGTGCCGTCAGCCTCCAGAACCTCCTCCCGCGCGTCCCACAGCGAGCGCTCGTCGGGGGCGTCGCGTCGGTGGCAACCATCGGCGCGCTCATCGTCGACCTGCGGAACTACCAGCCGTTCCTCTACCTCCTGGGATCGTTCTTCGTCCCGCTGTTCGCAGTCTTGCTGGCCGACTGGCTGCTCTCGGGCCGCCACTACTCGCGCGACGACGTGTTCCACGTGCCCAACCTGCGCCTCGAGATGATCGGTGCTTGGCTCGCCGGCTTCGTCGTGTACCAGTGGCTGTATCCACAAGGGCCCGGCTGGTGGACCCGGGTCGTAGCGCACGCCCATCCGCACGCGCTGCCCTGGGGCGGCGCATCGCTCCCGAGCTTCGCCGTGGCGTTCGGGCTCGCCGCGCTCGCCCGCGTCGTCGCGAGGAGGCCCATACTCCTGAGCGCGTGATCGCGCTGCTCGGAAACCTCTCTCGAGATCTTCTGCCTGGCGAACCGCCCCGTGTGGGCGGCGGCTCGTACCACGGCGCCCGGGCTCTGCAGCGGCTACGAGTGCCCGCGCGTGTGGTTGCACGCTGTGCGACCGCGGACAAGAGCACACTGCTGCCGTCCGTGATCACGCTCGGAACACCGGTGCGATACGTGCCGGGTGAATCGACCGCGACCTTCTCCTTCTCGTATGACGGCGACGTGCGCACGATGACGATCGACGCGCTCGGCGACGCCTGGTCGCCCGCGGATGTGCCCGAGCTGCCGTCGGGACGCTGGGTGCACGTAGCCCCGCTCGCCCGGCACGAGTTCCCGCTCGAGACGATCGCCGCCCTCGCCAGGCGGCGCCGCGTCTCACTCGACGGCCAGGGGCTCGTCCGCGCACCACGGATCGGGCCGCTCCAGCTCGACGGCGACTTCGACCGCGACCTGCTGCGCCACATCTGGGTCTTGAAGCTCGCCGATGAGGAGGCTGAGGTGCTGGGCGACCCGGCGGCGCTCGGCGTTCGCGAGGTCGTCGTCACCCACGGATCACGTGGGTCGACCGTGTACTGCGGCGGCCACGCCGAGCTCGTGCCGGCCCGGGCCTTCCCCGGCGATCCGACGGGAGCGGGCGACGCATTCGCGACCGCCTACGTCGTCGGGCGCAACGCAGGGTTTGCGCCCGCGGGAGCCGCACGCCGCGCAACAGCGGTGGTCGCGTCGTTGATAGCGCCATGAAGGTGCTCATCTCGACGGTTGCCGGCCGCTTCTCCGTCGACCTCGAGACGGACGAGGTCGATCCCTGGGACGGGGAGCTCGGCCTCCCACCGACGCCGGTTCTCAACCTGCCACGGGTGGTCGCCGCAGCTGCAGCCGGCGCCACCGTCGTGGCGGTCGTCGATGCCAAGCCGCCACTGCTCATCTCCTACGACACCGGCTCGACCTGGCGCGAGTCCGGCCGCGGCTTGCCCGCAGGTCGCGCGGTCGCGATCTCGGACGACGATCCCGACCTGATCGTCTACGCCGGGCGAAACAGGCTCTTCCTCTCTCGGAACGGCGGCGTGTTCTGGAGCACGCTCGCCGTCGAGCTGCCGGAGATCGTCGCGGCCGTGTTTCCGGGAAGCTGAGATCGACCGTCGGCGTTCTTTCTCGTAGGCTCTTTGTCCCGGTTCCACGAGAAGGAGATCACGCATGGCGCTGCAGCTCGGCGATACCGCACCCGACTTCGAGGCGAAGACGACCCAAGGTCCGATCAAGTTCCATGAGTGGATCGGTGACTCGTGGGCCGTCCTGTTCTCGCACCCGAAGGACTTCACCCCGATCTGCACGACCGAGCTCGGGTACATGGCCAGCATCAAGCCGGAGTTCGACCGCCGCGGCGTCAAGGTGATCGGCCTCTCGGTCGACTCGCTCGACCGCCACTCCGATTGGGTAAACGACATCGAAGAGACACAGGGCCACGCTCCCAATTATCCGATCATCAGCGACGATGACTTCATCGTCTCCAAGCTCTACGGGATGCTGCCCGAAGACACGTCGGGCGACTCGGCGCCGCGGACCCCGGCCGACAACCAGACCGTGCGAAACGTCTTCGTGATCGGGCCGGACAAGAAGGTGAAGCTCATCCTCATCTACCCGATGACGACCGGGCGCAACTTCGACGAGGTCCTGCGGGTGATCGACTCTCTGCAGCTGACCGCGAAGCACCGCGTGGCGACACCCGCGCAGTGGCAGGCGGGAGACGACGTGGTGATCGCCGGCTCGGTCTCGAACGAGGAGGCGAAGGAGGTCTTCGGAGAATGGGACGAGCCGAAGCCCTACATCAGGATCGTGCCCCAGCCGCAGTAGCCCGGTCCTCCTAAATCCAGTTCGACGCGCGCGCCGTAGTCTCGGCATGCGCTGGTCGCTCTTCCTAGGCTTCTTCGCTCTGGGCGTCGTCGCGGCGGTGTTCGCCGCCCGCGGCGGATCGGCCAGATCGACGGACGGGACGTTGTCGGCGGCGGTCGGCCCCGGGTTCTCGATTTCGCTGACCCAGGGCGGCTCCGCCGTCACGACGCTCGCACCGGGTACGTACACGGTGAACGTCTCCGATATGTCGACGTTGCACAACTTCCACCTGAGCGGGCCGGGCGTGAACCAGTCGACCGACGTCGACACGACCAGCTCGCCGACCTGGACGGTCACGCTGTCGGCGGGGTCCTACCACTACCAGTGCGATGCGCACCCGACGATGCTGCACGGCGACTTCACGGTCGGCTCGAGCGGTGGGACGACGACGGCACCGACGACGAGCTCGTCGACGACGACGACCACAGGCACGTCGACGGGGACGACGACGAGCCCCGGAACAACAACAACGACGACGGCCACCACGACCGCGGCCGCCACGACGACCGCGCCGACGACCACGACGACGGTCACGGGCACTCCGGCCCCAAAGCTGACGGCACGCGTCTTGAAGCTCCAGGCCACACGGTCGCGCATCCTGGTGACGGTGAAGCTGAACCGCCCGGGACAGGCGTCTGCGGATCTTCTCGACCGGCACAGCAAGCGGGTCGCACATGTCGCGACTCGGGTCCGCGCGACCGCGAAGCTCACGCTGCGCCCCGCTCACCGGCTGAGCCCCGGCCGCTACGCGGTTCGTCTACGCGTCACCGCGGCCGGTCGCACGCTCGTCATCACGCGCGCCGTGCGCATCACCTGAGCCCTAGAAGCTGAACTCACCGCGCGCGACGACGACGGCCGATCCCCCGACGGTGACACGCTCGATCGAGTCACCCGTCCCGAAGGCGGTCGCGTAGAGCGTCGACGGGCGGCCGATCTCGGCGCCCTGCGAGATCTCGATCCGCTCGCCGAATGCAATCCGCCCGTGACGGGCCAGGTGAACGGCGAGCGGCCCCGCGGCCGAGCCTGTCGCCGGGTCCTCGGCGACACCGTGATTCGGGGCGAACATGCGGGTCTTCCAGCGAGAACCGTCGCGCGCGAAGCAGTTCGTGCCGTCCTGCGTGGCACGCGCGAGCGCGCCGATGTCGGGCGCAAGCGCCGCCACTGCTTCCGCCGACTCGAGCTCGACGTAGACATGACCTGGCCCGAGGTCGTAACGCTCCACCGGCAGCGACGAGCCGGAGACGCCGACGGCGTTCAGGATCGGTGCAGGGTCGGCAACGGTCTGCCAACGGGGAAGCGGCTGATCCATCAGCCCGAAAACGATGCGAGGACCGTCCCGCTCGAGCTCGACGGGGACGACGCCGGCCGCTGTTTCGAGCCGGATCACGATCTTCGACAGCGGACCGCCGAGCACGAACGCGGCCCCGAGCGTCGGGTGTCCGGCGAACGGGAGCTCGACGGCAGGCGTGAAGATCCTGATGCGAACGTCCGCCTCGTCGTTCGAGGGCGGGAGGACGAAGACCGTCTCGGACAGGTTCGTCTCCTTCGCGAGCGATTGCATCGTCAGCTCGTCGAGATCCCGCGCGTCGGTGAACACGGCGAGCTGGTTGCCGGCGAGAGGGACGTCGGTGAAGACGTCACAGACCACGTAGCGGAAACGCCGCATGCTCCAAGCCTAGACGGAGGGCGCCTCGCGGCGCCCTCCGTCCACAACCGACTGTGCGAGCGCCTTACACCGTGCCCGGAGTGCCTCCGAGCTCGACCGTCCCTCCGCGCTCGATCTGCTCGAGCTCGGCCTCGGTCCCCATCCGAACCGGCCCCTTGAACCAGTTCTTCGCCGACAAGACCCACCAGCCACCGAAGAACAGTCCGATACCCGCGAACCACAGGATCGTGTAGTTCGTCAGCGACCAGGAGAAGTCCGACTCCCAGGGCAGCCCCGCCTTGAAGAGCGGCAGGCTGAAGAGGACGGCGATGAAGGCGACCCACGCCAGCGCAATGACGTCGATCCACTTGTAGTGCTTACCGAGGCTCCACGCTCCCTGCTCGAACCGGTCACCGAGCCGCAGGCGGAGGAACACCGGCAAGACGAATGCGATGTAGAGCCCGATCACGGCGATCGCCGTTCCAGCTGCATAGCCGACGAGGTAGTTCCAGATGGCCGGAACCATGAGCAGCGCGGAAAGGACCCCGATGGCGAAGACAGCGTGGACCGGAACACGACGCTTGGAGACGCGCCGCCAGTACGAGTGACCGGGCACCGCGCCGTCGCGCGAGAACGCGAACATCATGCGCGACGCCGACGTCGTCGACGCGGTGACGCAGAAGAACTGCGCGACGATGCAGATGAAGAGCAATGCATCGGACCAGTTCTGGCTCATGGACGTTGACCAGATCCAAGGCACGACCGTCCCGATGTTCGTCAATGCACCACTCGTGCTCGGGACTGCGAAGGTCACGGCGACAAGCAGAATGAACCCGAAGATCACCGAGACGACCACCGACATGTACATGCCGACCGCCGCGGTTCGGGATGCCTGCTGCGTCTCCTCGGCCATGTGCGCCGATGCATCGAATCCGGTGATCGTGTACTGAGCCATCAGCAAACCGAGTCCGAAGACGAGCCAGAACGCAGCGTGATGGAACCCGGTCACCGTGCCGCCGTAACCGGTCGCGTTCGCGGTGCCGGTGAAGACGTACGAGACCGACTGATGATGATGAGGAACGACAATCAGCACGATCACGATCACGGCAACGCCTGCCATGTGCCAGTACGCCGACACCGTGTTGAGCATCGACGTGATCTGAACGTCGAACACGTTGATCAAGCACGCAGCGAGCAGGAACACCGCGTAAAGCGCGTAGACCGTCTCGTTGTACGAGAATCCGAACCAATTGTTCAGGTGCGTCTCAAAAGAGAACAGGTCGTCGAACAGCACGACAGCGAACGTCGAGAGGCCGTAGCCGATCGCAGCCGTGACTGCAATCTGTCCGATCAGGTTGAACCAGCCGGTCGCCCATCCCCAGCCGGGACTGCCGAGCTTCGACGCCCAGTAGTACAGGCCGCCGGCCGTCGGGAACGACGACGCGATCTCGGCCATCGCGAGGGAGATGATGGTCGAGAACACACCGACGATCAGCCAGCCCCACGTTACGGCGATCGGACCGCCGCTCTCGAAGGCGATGTAGTACGACGTGAGACAGCCGGCCAGGATCGAGATGATCGTGAAGGAGATCGCGAAATTCTGAAAGCCACCCATAGCCCGGAAGAGCTCCTGCGCGTAGCCCAGTTTGTGCAGAAGCCGCTCGTCCTCGGTCAGTTGGGGATCGTGAGTTGTGCCTGCGCTCATTCTCAGCCTCCTGTGGGGTGACGTATTCACACCCACCACGGCGGGTTGTGTCAAGCGTGCCAACACAGCCAGGGCAGAGCACCGTAGAGTCTCCGGCGTGACCGAAGGAGGGAGACGTTCGTGCTGACGCTCGAAGAACTGCGGGCGGATTCGTCGATCGACACGGTGATCATGGCGTTCACCGACATGCAAGGGCGCCTGATGGGGAAGCGCTTGCACCGCGATTTCTTCTTCGAGCAGGTCGACCACGACCACGGCACGGAGGGGTGCAACTACCTCCTTGCGCTCGACATGGAGATGGAGCCGACGCCGGGCTACGAGATCGCCTCGTGGGAGCGAGGCTACGGCGACTTCGACCTGCGGCCTGATCTGGCGACACTGCGGCGGATCCCGTGGCTCGAGGCGACGGCGCTGGTGCTCTGCGACGTCGCCTGGGGTGACGGATCGCCTGTGCGGCCGTCCCCGCGCCAGGTGCTGCGCGCGCAGATCGATCGGGCGCGCGCACTCGGATTCGAGGTGATGGTCGGGTCGGAGCTCGAGTTCTACTTGCTGCGCGAGACGTACGAGGAGGCGCACCGCAAGCACTACGACGACCTGACCCCGTCCGTGCCGTACATCCTCGACTACCACATCCTCGCCACCACCTATGACGAGCCCCTGCTGCGCCAGATCCGCAACGGCATGCAGGGCGCCGGGATTCGCGTCGAGACCTCGAAGGGCGAGGCCTGGCCGGGCCAGCAGGAGATCAACTTCCGCTACGACGACGCGTTGACGATGGCCGACAACCACGTCGTCTACAAGAACGGGGCGAAGGAGATCGCGCATCTGAACGGGTGCTCGATCACGTTCATGGCGAAGCCGGATCACACCTGGATCGGGTCGTCCTGCCATATCCACTCATCGCTGTGGCAGGGCAGCGACAGTGCCTTCGCCGGCGAGACGGAAACGTTCAGGCAGTACCTGGCGGGTCAGATCGCGTGTGCGCGCGAGCTCGCGATCTTCTTCGCGCCGAACGTGAACTCGTACAAGCGCTTCGCGGCCGGATCATGGGCGCCGACAACACTCGCCTGGGGGCGCGACAACCGCACGTGCGGGTTCCGGATCGTCGGCTCGGGCTCGGCGATGCGGGTCGAGTCGCGCATTCCGGGCGGCGACGTGAATCCGTATCTCGCATTCGCTGCGACGATCGCCTCCGGGTCTGCACGGGATCGAGAACGAGCTCGCACTGCCCCCGGCGCTCGAGGGAAACGCGTACGTCTCGGATGCGGAACGGTTTCCGTCGACGCTCCGCGAGGCGATCGCGACGCTCGAGAACGGCTCGATCGCGCGCGGTGCGCTTGGAGACGACGTCGTCGATCACTACCTCAACTACGCGCGCACCGAGCAGGAGCTGTTCGATCGCGTCGTGACGAACTGGGAGCGGGAGAGGTTGTACGAGCGTGGCTAAGCCCGTCGTCGGGATCACCACCTACCTGACGCGTGCGACGTGGGGTGCGTGGGACATGGATGCGGCGCTCATCCCGGCGGACTACGTTCGTGCGGTCGAGCGGTCGGGCGGCGCGCCGCTCCTCGTACCGCCGGGCGCAGACCTCGACGCGACGCTGGCCGTCGTCGACGGGCTCATCTTCTCCGGCGGCTCCGACCTCGACCCTGAGCTGTACGGGGACGAAGCGCACCCGGAGACGAACGGCGTCGTCCGTGAGCGCGACGACTTCGAACTGGAGTTGATGCGTGCGGCTCTCGCGCGCGACGTGCCCGTGCTCGCGATCTGCCGGGGCTCGCAGATGCTGAACATTGCGCTCGGTGGCGGGATCGAGCAGCACGTTCCGGATCGGGTCGGCACCGACGTGCACAAGCAGACGGCGGGTGTGTTCGCCGACCACGGTGTGGACGTATCGCCGGACACCCGTCTCAACGAGCTGCTCGGCGAACAACACGAGGTGAAGTCACATCACCACCAGGGTTTCGGCGAGCTCGGTGACGGCCTCCGCGAAGCCGCCCGCGCGCCGGACGGGACGATCGAAGCGCTCGAGGATCCGTCGCGGCGGTTCACGGTCGGTGTCCTCTGGCATCCGGAGGCGGGCGAAGACGCGGCCCTCTTCGATGCGCTGGTCGAAGAAGCAACCGCCTACGCCGCCGCGAAGCGGTAACCCTTCGCCCCACTCTTCGGACAGCGCTTGGCGAGACCAGTCCCTTGGTCAGACCAAGTTCGACGAAAGCGAAACAATTCGTCCACAGACGATTACACCGACGGCGCGCGAGCTTACGGTGGTCTCGTGGCATCGCTCCGCGAGATCGACCCGATTGGGATCTACCACGTCATGTCGCGCGGCAACTTTCGACAGCCAATCCACCTCGACCAGGCGCACTACGCGAAGAAGACCCGACTCCTGACGCGCGTCGCTCAGCGCAGACGCTGGATCATCCTCGACTGGTGCCTGATCCCGAACCACCATCACCTCGTGATTCAGCTCACCGAGGGCGGGCTGTCGGAAGGAATGCGCGAGCTCAACGGCTGCTTCTCACGGTGGAGCAATACCGAAACGGGCCGAACGAACACCGGTCACCTCGTCAAGAACCGGTTCAGGTCGGTGTCGGTCAGCGAGGAGAGCCACTTCTGGGAACTCACGCGCTATGTGCCGATCAATCCCGTCGCTCACGGCGAGGCGAAGACAATCGACGAATGGCCCTGGAGCGGGTACCGGGCGACCATCGGGCTTGAACATCCGTATCCCTTCCACCAGCCGGCTGAACTTCTGCGGTACTTCGGGGCCGATCCGCCTAGCGCTGTGAAGCGTTACAAGGCGTTCGTTCACGAAGGACTCGTCCGCGGCGGACACGTCCCTTGGTCAGACCACGGTTTCGACGTGATTAGATCGGGGGCATGAGTCTCACCGTTCTGAATCCGGCGACCGAGGAGGCGATTGCCACCCTCGAGCAGGCCGGGGTCGACGAGACAGACGCGGCCGTCCGGCTCGCCCACGCTGCGTTCCCCGCTTGGCGGGCCGTCTCGCCTGCAGACCGGGGCAGGCTCCTGCGCCGACTCGCGACGCTCGTCGAGGAGCACCACGAAGAGCTGGCGAGAATCGAGTCACAGAACGTCGGCAAGCCGATCTCCGGCGCCCGCGGCGAGGTCGCGATGGTCGCCGATGTCTTCCACTTCTACGCGGGCGCAGTCGACAAGAAGCACGGCGAGACGATCCCCGTTGCCGGCGGCATCGACATGACGTTCCGCGAGCCGCTCGGCGTTGTCGGGTTGATCGTCCCCTGGAACTTCCCACTCAACATCTCGTCGTGGAAGCTCGGCCCGGCGCTTGCCTGCGGCAACACGGTGGTGCTCAAGCCCGCCGAACTGACGCCCCTCTCCGCACTGCGGCTCGCCGAGCTGGCGCTCGAAGCCGGGATCCCCGAAGGCGTGCTCAACGTCGTCGTCGGCAAGGGCTCGATCGTCGGCCAGCGACTCGTCGAGCACCCCGACGTCGCGAAGATCGGCTTCACGGGCTCGACCGAGGTCGGCCGCTCCGTGATGGAGGGCGCCGCCGCAACGATCAAACGCGTCACGCTCGAGCTCGGAGGCAAATCTGCGAACGTCGTCTTCGCCGATGCAGACCTCGAGAAGGCGGCCGCGGCGGCCCCCTACGCAGTCTTCGACAACGCGGGACAGGACTGCTGCGCTCGGTCGCGCATTCTCGTCGAGCGCAGCGCCTACGACCGCTTCGCGGAACTGTTCGTCGCCGCGACCCGCAGCATCGAGGTCGGCGACCCGAGCGCCGACTCGACCGAAATGGGCCCGCTCATCTCCGCGCAGCATCGCGACACCGTCGCCGGCTTCGTCGACGGCGAGACGCTCTACCGCGGCGAGACGCCTGCGGGGACCGGCTTCTGGTACCCGTGCACGATCGTCGAAGCGACGAACGACGACCGAATCGCACGCGAAGAAGTGTTCGGCCCCGTCGCGGCGCTGATCCCGTTCGACGACGAAGCGGACGCGATCCGAATCGCGAACGACACGCCCTACGGCCTCTCCGGGTCGATCTGGACCCAGAACGGCGGCCGCGCGCTGCGGGTTGCGCGTGCGCTCGACACCGGCGTGCTCAGCATCAACTCGAACAGCTCGGTCCGCGTCTCCACACCGTTCGGCGGCTTCAAGCAGTCGGGCTTCGGCCGCGAGCTCGGAATGCACGGGCTGGACGGCTACTCGGAAGTGAAAAACGTCTACTACTCGACGGAGGACTGATGGGGCGTCTCGACGGCAAAGTCTGTGTGATCACCGGAGCCGGGGGCGGCATGGGCCGGGACGCCACCATCCTGTTCAGCGAGGAAGGCGCACAGGTGTGCGCAGCCGATGTGAACTTCGCCGCAGCGCAAGAGACGGTCGCCCAGGCGCGGGATGCATTCGCCCACCAGGTCGACGTCGCCGACGAGGCGAGCGTCAAGGCCATGATGGACGCGACCGTCGAGCGTTACGGCGGCGTCGACATCCTCTACAACAACGCCGGCATCTCACCCGACGACGACGCGTCGATCCTCGACACGAGTGTCGAGGCGTGGGATCGCGTTCAGGCCGTGAACACGAGGGGTGTGTTCCTCTGCTGCAAGCACGGCATCCCTCACCTGCTCGAGCGCGGCGGCGGCAGCGTGATCAACGTCGCCAGCTTCGTCGCGATCGTCGGCGCGGCGACCAGCCAGATCTCGTACAGCGCGTCGAAAGGAGCGGTCCTGTCGATGAGCCGCGAGCTCGCGGTGCAGTTCGCGCGGGACGGCGTGCGCGTGAACGCCCTCTGTCCCGGGCCGGTGGAGACGCCGCTCTTGCTGAACATCTTCGGCGACGATCCCGCGGCGCTCGAGCGCCGGCGCGTGCACTGGCCGACAGGCCGCCTCGCCAAGCCGCGCGAGGTCGTCAACGGTGCGCTGTTCCTCGCCTCCGACGAGTCGTCGTATGTCACCGGCTCGACATTCCTCGTGGACGGCGGGCTGACGGCGTCGTACGTGACGCCCGAATAGTGCGCGTCTGCCTGATGATCGAAGGCCAGGAGGGTGTCTCCTGGGAGCAGTGGGTGGCGCTCGCCAGCGCAGCGGAGAACGCGAACCTCGAAGGGCTCTTTCGCTCGGACCACTACCGCTCGATCGTCCGCGGCGAGCCCGCCGGCTCACTGGATGCCTGGGCGACGCTCGCCGGGCTCGCCGCAGTGACGAGCCGGATCAGGCTCGGCACGATGGTCTCCCCCGTCACGTTCCGCCGCGTCCCGGTGCTCGCCAAGATGGTCGCGACGGTCGACCACATCTCCGGCGGTCGCGTCGAACTCGGGCTCGGCGCGGGCTGGTTCGAGGCCGAGCATGAGGCTTACGGCTTCGACTTCCCGCCGCTTCGGCAACGCATGGACGAACTGGACCGCCAACTGGGCGAGATCGTCCGCCACTGGGACGCGGCCCCGGAGGTCCAGCCGAAACCGCTGCAGCGGCCACATCCGCCGATCATCGTCGGAGGCACCGCGAAGCCCCGGACCGTCCGGGCGGCCGTCGCGCACGCCGATGAGTACAACACCGTCTGGCCGACGGTCGCCGAGGCGCGCGAGCGCAGGCGGGCGCTGGACGATGCGGCCCAGGCAGCCGGCCGCGAGCCGCTCGCGTTTTCGATGATGACGAGCTGCGTCGTGGCCGACGACCCGGCCGACCTACTGGAGCGGCTGGCCGCCTTCAAGGCGGTGACCGGCAGAGAGGAGCCCGCGATCTCCGGCACCGTCGACGAGGTCGCCGGCCAACTGCGCCTCTACGAAGAGGCGGGCGTCGAGCGCGTGATGCTCCAGCACATCGCGCACGAGGACGTCGACATGGTCGCCGTGCTGGGCCGTGTCGCAGCCCAACTAGGCTAGGGCCGTGCGCCTCTTCCTCGTCCGTCACGCCGAGGCCGCGCCGGGCGAGCCGGACGCGCTTCGCCCCCTGACACCGGCCGGCGAAGCAGCGGCGCGCGAGCTCGCCAGGCGACTCTCCGCGGAGGACCTCGACGCCGTGCTTTCGAGCCCACTCCTCCGGGCGCGGCAGACGGCAGAACAGATCGCGCGCGCAGCGAGCCTCACTGCCGAGGTCGACGAACGTCTCGCGCCCGGCGCGACCGCAACCGACGTTCGCGAGGCAGTCAGCGGCCGCGGCGAGTCGGTCGTCACGGTCGGGCACCAGCCGGACTGCAGCGAGATCTTCCTCGACCTGACCGGCGAGGGACGCAACTTCGCGCCTGGCGCCGTCGCCGTGGTCGAACTGTGAACGCCGTCGCAGTGACGGGCCTGCACAAGGCCTACGGCGCGCACGAAGCGCTGCGCGGCATCGACTTCTCGATCGAGGTGGGCGAGGTGTTCGGACTGCTCGGCCCCAACGGAGCGGGCAAGACGACGACCGTCGAGATCCTCGAGGGATACCGCAACCGCGACGCCGGAACGGTCGAGGTGCTCGGCGTCGACCCGCAGCGGAGCGGCACGCCGTGGCGCCAGCGGATCGGCGTGATGCTCCAGTCCTCGTCGCTCTACCCGGCCCTGACCGCACGCGAGAGCCTGAGCGTGTTCGCCGGCTACTACGCGAAGCCGCGCGACGTCGACGAGGTGATCGAGATCGTGGGCCTCGTTGAGAAAGCGGAATCACGGGTGCGCACGCTCTCGGGTGGACAGCAACGCCGCCTCGACCTCGGCCTCGCACTGATCGGCGATCCCGAGCTCGTCTTCCTCGACGAGCCGACGACGGGTTTCGACCCGGGGGCTCGGCGCACGGCCTGGGAGACCGTTCGCAACCTCCGCGCGCTCGGGAAGACGATCCTGCTGACGACGCACTACCTCGACGAGGCCGAACAGCTCGCAGACCGTGTTGCAGTGCTGCGCGACGGCGTGATCGTGCGCGAAGGATCGCCCGCCGATCTCACCGGCGGCACGGTCGAGACAGAGATCCGGTTCAAGCGCGACGGCCAGGACGTGGTCGAGCGGACGAACGATCCGACCCGACGGCTGCACGAGCTGACCGCGGAAGCCCTCGCGCGCGGCGAGGAGCTCGACGAGCTCGAGGTCCGCCGGCCCACGCTCGAGGACGTCTACCTGGAGCTCACCGCCGAGTGAAGCTCTTCCTGCACGAGCTGAGAACCGAGCAGATGCTCTTCTGGCGAAACCGAGAAGCCGCGTTCTTCACCTTCCTTCTGCCGGTGATCTTCTTCCTCGTGTTCGGCTCGATCTACGGCAAGAGCGTGATCACGAAGGAGCACATCAAGGCCGCGCCATTCCTCCAGGCCGGGATGATCGGCTACGGCGTCGCCTCGACGGCGTTCGCCGGGCTCGCGATCACGATGGTGATCCGCCGCGAGAGCGGCGTGCTGAAGCGCATCCGCGCGACCCCCCTGCCTCCCTGGACATATCTGGTCGCGGTGCTCGTCTCGACGTTCATCACGTTCCTGATCGAAGCGAGCGTCCTGATCGTGCTCGGGCATCTCCTCTTCTCGGTCGCCTGGCCCGCCCGGCCGTTCTCGCTCTTCCTCGTGCTCGTGGTCGGCGCTGCCGCGTTCGCCGCCATGGGGCTCGGGCTGACGGGCTTCGTGCGCTCTGCGGAGGGCTCGTCGGCCGTCGTGAACTTCGTCTATCTGCCGATGGCGATCATCTCCGGCACGTTCTTCACGCCGAAGGAGTACCCCGGCTTCCTGCGGGCGATCGCCAACCTCTTGCCGCTCACCTACTTCACGAAGCTGACCCGCGATGTGATGGTGTTCCACCACCACATCTGGAACGAGACCGAAGCGCTCGCGGTCGTGCTCGGCTGGGGCGCCGTCGGCCTGGTCTTTGCGCTGCGCAAGTTCCGCTGGCAGCCGCGGGAGGGCTGAGGCTCAGCGCGTCAGCGTGATCTTCGAGAGCCCGACCGGGTTGTCGAGATCCGCCCCACGCAGCTGTGCGAGCCGGAGCGCGGCGAGCTGGCCGGGGACGACCGCAACGAGCGGGCTCAGCCATTCCGGCACGCCGGCGACGAGCGGCAGTGCAACCTCACCGTGTTCGAGCACACCGGGCACGTCGGAGACGACGATCAGCCGCGCGCCGCGTCGCGCGACATCGGCGACGGCAGCCTCCATCGCCTCGAGGGCCGGTCCTGACGGAGCGAGCGCGAACACCGGCCAGCCAGGCCCGATCGCTGCGACCGGTCCGTGCATCAGGTCGGCCGCGGAGTACGCCTCGAAGAGCAGCCCGGACAGCTCGCGAATCTTCAAAGCAACCTCGTACGACGTGCAGTAGTTGATCCCGCGGGCGATCACGGTCCCGCCGTCGACAGGCCCCAGCGAGTCGAGCGCGGAGACGTCGCCCCACGAACGGTCGATCTGCGCCTGGATCTGCTCGGGCGCGCGCCGGAGCTCTTCGAGCGCCTGTGCATCGCCGGTGGTCGTCGCAAAGATCAAGGCGACCGCGCCGAGCGAGTTGACGTAGGTCTTGGTCGCGGCCACCGCCTGCTCCTTGCCCGCCTCGAGTTTCACCACGGCGTCGGCGGCAAGGCCGAGCGGCGACGAGGGAGAGTTCGTGATGGCGATCGACGGCCGACCCTGGCGCTTCGCCTCGCGCACGACCTCGACCACATCCGGCGACTCGCCGGACTGCGAGATCCCGACGACGAGCGCACCGTCGAGGCGAGGCGGCTGCTCGTACAGCGTGAACAGCGACGGCGTCGCGAACGCCACCGGTACACGGTGCGCACGGCCGAGCAGGTACTGGGCGTAGCGCGCGGCGTTCGACGAGCTTCCTCTCGAGGCGATCAGGACGTACTGCACGTCGCTCCGTCGGAAGAGCCCGGCGATCTCCTCGGCAAAGCCGAGCTGCTTCTCGATCAGCCGCGCGAGCGCGGCAGGCTGGTCGCGAAGCTCTTGCTCGAGATGGCTCGTCACAGGCCGAGCACCTCCCCTGCCGCTGCGAGCGACGCGCGACCGCCGCCGTAGGTCGCGACGTAGCCGCGCGCGAGCACGGGGCGCCACATCGGGAGCCCGGTCTCGACCACGATCACACCGGGCACATCAGCCGCGCTCCGCATCCACGCGTGACGGTGGGCATCGCGGACGACGTACACGTCGGCGCGCGGCACGAGCTCGCCCTCCCGGATGACAGACGCCTCGCCCAGCCCGTGCTCGGCCTCGCCGGCGGCGATGTTCGCCGGGGGCCGAAGCTCGACGATCATCGGCGCCCGCGAGAGCGCCACGTCACCTTCGACGATGAGCGCGCGGCTCGCGCCGGCAGCCGCACCCGCATGGTCGGCCGCGCCGGCAGCGGGTCTGGCCCAGTCGGCGAGCCGGCCGATTCTCCCCGCCGCTTCGCGGAGCCGGCTCTCGTCCACATTTTCAACGAGGGCGGCGCGAATCCGGTCGACGGCGTCCTCGCCGAGATCGTGGCCGACACAAAGAGCATCGACGCCTGCCGAGAGTGCCTGCACCGCGGAGCTCTCGACGCCGACCGTCTCGGACACGGCCTTCATCTCCAGCGCGTCCGCCATGACAACGCCGTCGAAGCCGAGCTCGTCTCGGAGCAGGCCCTGGATCAGCGCCGGGTCGACGGTGGCGGGCAGATCGTGCACGCGGATATGCGCCGTCATGATCGACTTCACGCCCGCGGCGATCGCGGCCCGGAACGGCTCGAGCCCCGCCTCGAGGTCGCCGACGAGCTGAGGCAGTTCGAGATGCGAGTCCTGCGTGGTCGAGCCGTGGCCCGGCCAGTGCTTCGCGCAGGCGGCGACGCCCCCACGCTGGAGCCCGCGGACCCACGCGCCGACATGCCGCGCAACGAGGTGCGGATCCGAGCCGAACGCGCGCGTCCCGATCACCGGGTTCGCAGGGACATTCACATCGGCGACGGGTGCCAGGTTCCAGTTCACGCCGACCGCGGCGAGCTCCGCGGCGATCGACGCCGCGACACTCTCCGTGAGGGCGGGATCATCGACGACACCGAGCGCCGCACCGCCCGGGTAGGAGCTGCCTGTGTCCCACTCGAGTCTCGTGACGTCGCCGCCTTCCTCGTCGATCGCAAGCAGGACGCCGGGGCGCTCGGACTGCAGGACGGCGCACAACGAAGCAAGCTGCTCTCGCGACGGCACGTTGTAGGCAAAGAGCACGATCCCGCCCCCGCCGCCGGCGAGGAAACGCCGCACCCAGTCGGGCGGAGCCGTGCCCGCGAAGCTCGGGAAGATGCAGGCGGACGCGAGCTCTTCGAGTGCTGCGGTCATCCCCGCACCGCCCCGGCGGTCAGCCCGAAGGCGATCCGCCGCTGAATGAGCAGGAAGAAGATCACGACGGGGATTGCCGTCAGCGTCGAGGCGGCCATCAGCGCACCCCAGTCGGTATTGCGAGCCGAGCCAAGGAAGTACGAGAGCCAGACGGTGACCGTCTGCTTCGACTGGTCGTTCAGGAGGACGCGAGCGAAGATGTACTCGTTCCAGACCGTGATGAACGCGAACACCGACGTCGCAACGAGGCCCGGCCCCATCAGCGGCAGCAGGATCTTCATGAACACGCCCACACGGGTCGAGCCGTCGACCATCGCGGCCTCCTCGAGATCCTTCGGAATGCCGAGCAGGAAGCCGCGCAGCGTCCAGACGCAGAACGGCAGCACGAACGTCAGGTACGTGATGATCACTCCGCTCAGTGCGTTCACCTGGTGGTAGTCGGCGAGCACGACGTAGAGCGGGATGATCAAGCCCGCCTGCGGCAGCATCTGGATGCCGATCACGAACACGATGAAGAGCTTGCGGCCGTCGAAGTTATAACGCGCGAGCGCGACCGCGGCCAGGAAGGAGAGCGCGATCGAGATCGCAACTGTGACGGTGACGACGATCAGGCTGTTCCCGACATCGACCCAGAAGTACGACGTGTGGATCGCGGTCCCGAAGTGCTGCAAGGTCGGCGGAAACGGGAGCCAGGTCGGGTTGAGGCTGATGATCTCCTCGTTCGACTTGAACGCCGTCGTGATCATCCAGAAGACAGGGAAGACCAGCACGATGAAGATGCCGATGCCGAGCACATTCCACCCGGTCTGGCGCGCACGACGGCCGTGCGCGTGGCCGCGCCCGCTCACTGCGCCGCCCCGATCCGCACCATCCGGCGCACGTAGACGACGCTCAACACGGCGACGATCAGGAGCATCAGGATCGAAATCGCAGCGCCGAGGCCGAAGTCGGCCTTGAGGTACCCCTCTTCGAAGAGGTAGATGCTCATCAGGTAGTTGCCCGTGGTGATCCTCGACTGCCCGATCAGCAGGTATGGCTGGGTGAACACGCCGAAGTCCCAGATGATCGAGAGGCTGGTCAAGATGAGCAGGATCGGCTTCAGGATCGGGACGGTGATGTCCCGGAACACGCGCCAGGGCCGTGCGCCGTCGACCTCCGCCGCCTCGACGAGATCGCCCGGCACCTGGGCGAGAGCGGCATAGAGGGTGATGACGACGAACGGGAGCGCGCCCCAGACGATCAGCAGCGTGGTCATTCCCAGCTGCGAGAAGGTCGTCGCGTACCAGTCGTGCTGGAAGTAGTCCCCGAAGCCGAGCTTGGTCAGCGCGTAGTTGAGGACCCCGTTCTGAGGGTTCGTCATCCAGTACCAGATCTGCACTGCGACGACGACCGGCATCGACCAGACGAGCACGAGCCCCGAGCTGAGCAGCAGGCGCACCGCGGTGCTGACGCGGACGAGCAGCAGGGCGAGCAGCATGCCGATGCCCATCGTCAGCACGACGTTGACCGTCGTGAAGACGATCGTGCGGACGAGCGTATGCCAGAAGACGGGGTCGCTCAGGACGGAGCGGTAGTTCGCAAGCCCGATGTAGACGCCGTGGTGGCGGATCAAGTCGAAGAGGCCGTAGCGCTGCAGCGAGAGCTTGACGAGCCAGAAGAGCGGGTAGCCGAGCACCACCGCGATCACAACGACGATTGGGGCGATCAGCCCGTACGGCACCGCCGCACGGCCCGTCCGGGCCCAGAAACGGCGCCGCCGCCGAGACCTGTGCTGCAAGGCCTCGGCGGCGGGTGCCGTTGGACTACTCTCGTGCACCGCTTACGGCTCGTTGAGCACCGATGCGATGTTGTCGCTGGCCGACTGAGCCGCCTGCTTGACGGTCTGGTGGCCGGTCAGGATCTGCCCCAGCATGTTCTTGAGGATGTTGCCGTTCTCCACGTCGACCCAGTGCTTGGCGGTCGGAACGAACCAGCTCCGCGAAGCGGCCCGCTCGTTGACGCTCCCACCGAGCAGGTTGGTCGCGTTCGGGATGTTGCCCTTCGCCTGGAGGGCCTTCTCGGAGCTCGTGCCCGTGAAGTCCTTGATCCAGTCGGCGGCGAGCGCCTTGTTGGAGCTCGTCACCGGAACGGCGAGGTCTGAGCCACCGAGGAAGCCCGGCATGGCCTGGCCCTTGACGTGGCCCGGCATCACGAACTGCGCGGTCGTCGCCGTGTAGGCCTTCCCGACGCAGCAGGTGTACCAGCTCGGGCCGACCATCGAGGCTGCCTGGCCCTGCGCATAGACGTCATACGGGTTCGGCTTCGTTCCGTCGTTGGTCTTCGGGGCCTGCGACGTTGCCAGATAGAAGTTCTTGAACGCCGTCAGGCCGGCGATCGACTTCGGCGAGGTGAGCAGGCCCTTCCACTGGCCGCTGACCTGCTGCGCGATCCCGCCGCCGTAGTCGAAGACGAACGCCATGCCGACATACCAGTCCTCACCGGCGATGTAGACCGGCGAGAAGCCCTTCTTCGGGTTCTTGGCCACGAGCTTCTTCGCGTCGGCCACATACTGGGCCGTGGTCGAGGGCAGCTTGTTGATGCCGGCCTTCTTGAACAGGTCGGTGCGATAGGTGACGACCCGCGAGCCCGCGTAGTAGGGCACGCCGTAGGTCTTCCCACCGAAGGCACCAGAGGCTGCCAGGCCTTTGAGCCACGAAGACGAGTTGTCGAACGACGACTTGGTGAGCGGCGCGAACGCACCGGCCGCCATGTACTTCGTCATCTCGGTGTTGCCCATCTCGATCACGTCAGGGCCGCCGCCGCCCGCGAGGGTCGCGTCGAACTTCTGCAGGTGATCGGTCCAGCTCTGATACTGGACGTTGACGGTCGTTCCGGGATGGTCGGACTGGAACTGCTGGTTGGCAGCAGCGACGACGCCCGGCCAGCCGGACTGTGCGTCGATCTGCAGCCAAACGGTGATGCTGTTGGCGGTCGCTTTCTTGGTCGCGCCGAGTGTCGTCGCGGTGGTGACCGCGGCAGCAATGACGGCGACGAGACAGAGAGCGACGATGCTGCGTCTCTTCATCTGGAGACCTCCAGAGTCAGGCGGCCCTGTCGCTCACTGCGAGTCTCGGCGCCGCACGTTTGGTACAGACCACTTGCCACTTCGCCGGATAGTTTCACAAAGTTCACCAACAAGTCAATACCAATTTTAGAATTGGTCTAGCCCAGCCACCAGCGGCTGCACGGCGCGTCCGCCCAGGCCGATCTCGGTCACGAGCCGGTAGCGGTCGCCGCGGTAGGTCGAGCTCGTGAACTCGACCACGTCGCCCTCGGCGGTCCGCGTCACCCGCTCGAAGAGGAGGGCCGGCGAATGGAGCGGCACGCCGAGGGTCGACGACTCCTCCTCGTTCGTCACCGTCGGCTCGACCGTCTGCGTCCCGCCGATGATCGATACGTCGTAGCGGCCTGCGAGCAGGTCGTAGAAGGAGTGCTCCTCGAGGTCGCGCCCCGAGAGTCCCGGAACGAGCGACGACCGGACGTGCAGGAGCTCGATCGCCATCGGGTCGCCGTCGGCGAGGCGGAGCCGCTTGACCGCGACCACCGGCTCGGACGGCGAGACATGCAGGATGCGGCCGAGGCGGGCGCCGGCCGCGATCTCGCGCAGGTCGAGTGTTCGGCTGCCCGGGCTCAGTCCGCGGGCACGCATGTCGTCGCTGAACGACGTGATGTCGATGCCCTTCGCCACCTTGGGCTCGGCGACGAACGTGCCGGCGCCGCGCCGGCGGACGAGGTACCCCTCGCGCACGAGCTCGTCGAGCGCGGCGCGGACGGTCAGGCGCGAGACGCCGAGATCGATCCCGAGTTGCCGCTCCGACGGGATCGCATCGCCGACGCTGAGCGGCTCGATCAGCTCGAGGACGCGCTCGCGAGTCTCACGCTGCTTCGTCAATGCGCTGCCAGAGCGGGCGCACCGGCGGACGTCTCGAGTCGCGCGCCGCTCTCGGGATCGAAGAAGTGGAAGCCCGCGGGGTCGACGGCGAGCTCCAGGTCATCCCCCACCCGGGCGGCCGTGCGGGCGTCGACGCGCGCGGTGAAGAGCGCCCGGTCCGCGGGCAGCAATCCCTCTTCTGAAGCCGTTTCCAGCACCTCCGCCGTCATCGGCGGCGCATCCACCTGGAAGAACACATGGGCGTCCGAGCCCAGCTCCTCGAGCACCTCGACGTGGACACGGATCGTGGGCATCCCCGGCGCGAAGACGGAGTCCTCGAAGCTCTCGGGGCGAATGCCGACGATCACGCGCTCGAGCCCGGGCGGTGTCGGGATGGCAACGCTGTACTGCCCGAAGCGCACGCGGCCCTCTTCGACCGTTCCCGCAACGAGGTTCATCGCGGGCGAACCGATGAACGCGGCGATGAAGAGATTGTTCGGACGGCGATAGAGGACCTGCGGGCGGTCGCATTGCAGGATGTGGCCGTCCCGCATCACCGCGACGCGCTGCCCGAGCGTCATCGCCTCTGTCTGATCGTGCGTCACGTAGACGGTGGTGACGCCGAGCCGCTGGTGCAGCTGAGCAAGGGAGGCACGCATGCCGACGCGGAGCTTGGCATCAAGGTTCGAGAGGGGCTCGTCGAGCAGGAACGCCTGCGGCTGGCGGACGATCGCGCGTCCCATCGCAACCCGCTGCCGCTGCCCGCCGGACAGCTGCGCCGGCCGGCGCTCGAGCAGGTCGTTGAGGCCGAGGAGTTCTGCGACGTCCGCGACGCGGCGTGCGATCTCGGGCTTCGGGGTACGGCGCGCCTTCAACCCGTAGCCCATGTTCTGGCGCACCGTCATGTGCGGGTACAGCGCGTAGGTCTGGAACACCATGGCGATGTCGCGGCTCCGGGGAGCGAGGTCGGTCACGTCGCGGTCGCCGATCCAGATCTCCCCGCCCGTCACCTCCTCCAGGCCGGCGATCATCCGCAGCAGGGTCGATTTTCCGCACCCCGACGGACCGACGAGCACGAGAAATTCGCCGTCGGCGATCTCCAGCGAGACGTCGTCGACCGCCGTCACCGTGCCGAATGTCTTGCGCACCTGGTCGAGCCGGATCGCCGCCACCAGGCGATGGTATAGACCAACTCGCCTGGACACAAGCCCAATCTCGGCGAAATTTGACAACTGGTATTGACCAAAGGGTAGGACCACTTCTAGACTGCGGTCGATGAAGCTCGGTGTCGCAGCGGCGCTCGTCGACGGTCTGCTCGTGAAGGGCGACGTCGAGGTGCTCGACGGGCGGGTCTCCGCGGTCGGCGTCGCCAACCGCAACGGGCACGGCGTCGCCGTCCCGGGCTACGTCGACCTGCAGGTGAACGGCTTCGGTGGTGTGGACTTTCTCGACGCGGATGCGGACGGCTACCGGCGGGCGGGCGAGGCGCTGCTCGAGACCGGTGTGACCGCGTACCTCCCCACGCTGATCACGAGCCCCGAGCAGCAGATCCTGGCGGCGATGCGCGAGGTCCCGATCAGCGAGGCCCGGCCGCGCATCCTCGGGATGCACCTCGAGGGACCGTTTCTCTCGCCGAACCGGCTGGGGACACATGAGGCGTCGTCGCGTCGCGATCCCGACCCGGCCCTGCTCGAGCGCCTGCTCGATTCGGGCCCGGTGCGCCTGATGACGCTCGCACCGGAGCTCCCGGGGGCGACGGAACTGATCGACCGGCTGCTCGAACGGGGAGTCGCTGTGTCGCTCGGCCATACCGACGCGACGGCCGAACAGGCGAACGCGGCCTTCGACCGTGGCGCCCGCAGCGTGACGCACCTGTTCAACGCGATGCGGCCATTCCTCCACCGCGACCCGGGCATCGTCGGCGCGGCGCTCGCCCGAGACGACGTCGTTGTCTGGGTCATCGTCGACGGGATTCATCTCGCACCCGAGACCGTGCGCGTCACCTGGCACGCTGCGCGCGAGCGGCTCGCGCTGGTGACGGACGCGATCACGGGAGCAGGCGTTGCGGACGGTTCGTACAGCCTCGGCAATCTCGACGTGCAGGTGCACGAAGGCACCGTTCGCGGGCCGGACGGTGTGCTTGCCGGCAGCGTCCTCACGATGGACGAAGCTGTCCGCAACCTCCATGCGCTCGGCGTGCCGTTCGAAGAGGCGATTGCGGCTGCGACGACGACCCCGGCGCGGGTGCTGGGCGACCCGGAGCTAGGGCGGATCGACGTGGGGCTCCCCGCCGACCTGGTGATCCTGAACGAAGGCCTCGAGATCGAGCGCGTGCTGGTCGGCGGCGAGGTCCGCGTCGCCGTCTAGCCTCGGCGGCGATGCGCCCGCTCTTCGTCCGGCTCGCAACTCACTATCTCGGCACCCTGCACCGCGCTCTCTACCGCGCGAGTGGCGGGCGGATCGGATCGCACATCTGGGGGCTCCCGATCGTGCTGCTCACGACGACGGGCCGTCAATCGGGGCGCCCGCGGACCGTGCCGCTCTGCTCCTTGCAGCAGGGCGAGAGCTACGTCGTGATCGCGTCGTACGGAGGGCTCGACCGGTCGCCCGCCTGGTGGCTGAACCTGCAGCGTGACCCTCGCGCCACCGTGCAACTCGGGAGCTCGATCCGGAGCGTCGTGGCTCGCGAGACGACGGACGGCGAACGCGACCGGCTGTGGGCCGAGGTCACAGCGATTGCCCCCGGCTATCTCGGCTACGAACTCAGGACGACACGCCGCATTCCGGTGGTGTTGCTCGAGCCGGTCTAGAGCCCTAAGGGAACGTCAGCGGCTGGTTCACGCTCGTGACGGCGTAGGAGAGGCTCATGTGCAAGCTCTGCTTCGCCACGTGCATGGTCATGTCGATCAGTGCCGTCTCGACGAGGTGCGAGTCGCGCGGGATGAAGAGCGAGATCTTGATGTCGCTGAGCGAGCCGCCCACCTTCGAAAGCACCCCGGTCGACACGCCCGGGAGGTTCTGCAGCAGCGCATTGCCGTCGATCGTGCCGGTCACCTCGTCCTCGGTGCGACCGTTCACGTCGATCGTCGACACCGAGACGTTCTTCACGTACGGGGTGATCGCGTTGAGGTCGAAGCCTGCGGCGGCGGCCGGCTTCAGCCGAGCGGGGAGCGACATGGTCCGCGTCGTGCCGTTGAATCGCAACTGGACGGTCGGACCGTGTTTGACCATGACGAGATCGAGTGGGGAGGCACCCGCCGCCTGCGTGTTCACCGTTGCGTAGTAGTCGCCGGCACCGGCGCCCTTCAGCACCATCCCGCCGAGCACGTCGACGACTGCGCTGTTGGCGGCCGAATCCATCGTCATCCGCATCGAGAAGGCTTCGGACCGGACCGACTTGGCGGCAACCTGCGACTGGTCGAGCAGGTCCTGGGCCTTTTGCGCATCGGCACCGGTGCACGCCGCCAGCACGAGCGGGAGCGCTATGAGAGCGATGAGAACGGAGAGCCGCCGCACCTGCTGATGATCGGCGCACACCGCGCCCGGCGTGTCCCCCGATCGGAGGATCAGTCCGTCACGGCCGAGCCTTCAGAGTGGCCGACCCGCAGGCTGCGACGCAGCAGCAGCGCGATCGCGGCGGCCACGACCGGCACCACCAGGTAGCCGGCAGAGAAAACGGCAAGAACCACCGACAGGGCGAGCGAGCAGAGGGCGGCAACCCGAACGGGCCCGTCGAGGATCCTCGTCGCCGAGAGCAACGCAAGGACATAGACGGCGATGAAGCACGCCGAGGTTGCGCGGACGAGACCGGAGGTCGTTCCGGCGCCGGCGAGCACCGCCACGATCAGGACCGCGACGATCGGGGCGAAGACGTAGAGCGGGCGGCGCGGAATCGACCGGTGCGCGTCGCCTGCGAACCAGGCCGGCAACGCGCGCTCGCGCGCCAGCGACGCCGCGAGTTTGGACATTCCGCCGACGTAGACGTTCATCGTGCCCATCGTCAGGACGACCGCGAGGACCGCTGTTGCGTCGCGCCCTCCACGACCGAAGCCGACGGCGATGAGGTCGGCGAGTGGAACCCGCGACCCGGTTCCGGCGGTGACACCGATGGTCGCAACCGCGAGCCCGATGTAGAGAACGGAGACCAGTGCGAAAGCGATCGCGATCGCGCGCGGCAGGTCGCGTTCGGGCCGACGGAAGTCTCCGGCGAGCTGCGCGACTGCCTCCCAGCCGACGAAGAGCCAGACGAGGATGTTCGCAGCGGTCCCGATCGCCCAGATGCCGTGCGGCGCGAACGGCGTCCAGTTGCGCCCGCCGCGCGTCGGTAGCGCAACGGCGATCGCGAGGGCGAGCACGACGATCAGCACCGACGACAGCGCGAGCTGAAAACCCGACGAGATGCGTAGGCCGAACATGTTGGTCACGAGGACGGTGGCGAACATCGCGAGGCCGACGGCAGCTGCGACCGGCGTCCCCGAGCCCGTGAGGTCGGCGACGTAGTAGCCGCCGATCACCGAGACTGCGGGCGACCCGAGCAGAACGGCGGCGACGAACCAACCGCCCGTGATCGCAGCCGCGTCCTCGCCCAGGCCCTCGCGAACGTAGGTCGAGACGCCTCCCGCGACGGGATGGCGCACGCCGAGCGCCGCGAACGTGATCGCGAGCGGAGCCGACAGGACGAGCAAGGCGGCCCAGGCGACGATCGACGCTGCGCCCGCAGCCTGGACGGCGAGGGCGGGCACGAGCAGGAGCCCCGGGCCGATCAACGCACCGACGTAGAGAGCCGCGCCCCGCGTGATACCGAGCTGCCTCATGAGAGAGGAAAACGCGGGGGCGCCGGCGAAACGTCCCACCGTCTTGCACGGCCAGAACAGTTCCCTGACATCTCACGAATACTGCAGCCCTACAGTCGGCAGCGAATGAGCGCTCTCCGGATCAGGTTGGTCGGCATCACGCTCGCGTGCCTCGTGGCCGCAGGTGCCTTCGCAGGCGTCGCCCGTTCGCTCTTCACCCCGGCCTGGAGCTACCTCCCGGTCGCAACCCGCGCGCAGCTCGCCAAGCAGCAGGGAGGAAGCCTGTTCCTTCCGGCCCGCACACCGCTGTTCTACCGCTACCGGAGTGGCGCCAAGGTCGCGGGCGGTGTGCTCAGCGTGCCGTTCACGAATCGGGTGCGCATCCGGAAAGGGCTCTGGCGCTGGACAGGGCAAAGCTTCGTCTGGCAAGTGCGCAAGCTGCCGGCCGGCAAGACGTGCGATCAATGGGCCACGCGCACGCAGACCTTTCAGGTCGACGGCAACAAGGTCTTCGGTGGAACCACCCCGACGGGCTCGGTGGCATGGCGGTGCGTGACCAACGCCCACGGCACCTACGTCCTCTCCGTGTCGAACGGCGGCAAGCTCCCCGGGGTGGCGTTCGCGATCGTGGTCGCGAGCGGGCTCGACGTGAGCAACCGCCGCTAAGCCCGAGCGGCTGCTCGGCCGTCCCTGAATCGAGGGACGCTCCTCCGGCCTCCTGCTGTCGATATCCGACGTGGATATCCAACAGCTGTGATGGAAAGGGAGTCTTCATGAAGCTCAAGATCGTGCTGCTGGCGCTCATCGGAGCGGCCGGCGCCACCTCGTCCTTCGCCCTCGCCGACTCGGGCCACGGACGCGGGCACACCGACGGAAAGAAGGATCAGGCATGCAAGAGAGCCGTGGTCTTCGGAACCGCTGCCGCGCCGCAGTCGTTCACCGTGACCGTCACACATGCGAACCGGCACAGCACATTCCACAACGGCGACGTCGTGACTGTTTCGCTGGGAGCCCAGGGGCAGACTGTCGCGGTGACGGGTTTCGGCTGTGCAAACGGCTCGACACTCCAGGCCGGAACGGCCCTTCTGCGCGTTCGGATGGCGAAGCCTCCTCACACGACCACGGAGGCGACGACCACCGGCGACAGCGGCAAGGGCCACCATCACCCGGGTGGGACCACGACGACCTCCAACACGACGACCTCTGACACCACCACCTCTGACACCACGACGTCGGACAGCACGACCTCGACGTCGAACGGGTAGTAAAGGTCGGCCCGCCGGAGGGCTAGGGTGACGAGCCGTGCGGCTCGTCACCCTGACCCTTGCTCTCGCACTCCTGCTCCTCGCCGGGCCTGCCTGGGCCGGCCAGCCGCTCTACCGGACCGACCGGCAAGCCGAGAGCTACCTGGAGCACAGCCTCAAGACGTGGGCCCACATCGACCTGACGAGGCAGGCCGTGAAGTTCGCCTCCTGCTTCAACGGCTACTACTCGAAGACAGAAGAGCGCACGCACAGGCACTTTCCGCAGGACCGGACGAATCGAGCGGGAGCGATCGCCTTCCGCTCCTTCAGCTGCGACTTCACGACGGCCGGCCGCACCTTCAGCCTCTACGTCGTCACGACGCCGGCAGGCTGGAAGGTGGCGACCGACCGCTAGCTGACGGGGCGCACGGCTCGTTACAGTCGGTGGGCGACACCGCCCCCGTAGCTCAGTGGATAGAGCAGCGGTTTCCTAAACCGCGTGCACAAGTTCGATTCTTGTCGGGGGCACTCCAGGAAGGCCGCGCAACTCCGGTAGTTGGCACCGATCTAGCGGCGCCACTTCTCCGGAATCGCCCTGTCTAGCGCTCATTCTGTGGTCCCGAGGGCCGGCTGCCCTTGTTCAGGTGGATCGCCTGACGTACGTGCGTAGAGTCGCCGCAGGGGCTGCGGCGCCCACCAGTTCCATTTGCCAAGCAGGACCATGAGGGACGGTACGAGCAGGGCGCGGATGATGGAGGCGTCGATCAGGACGACGAGTGCCGTCCCGAGTCCGAGCTCTTTGATGAAGACCAGCTTCGAGGTTGCAAAAGCGGCGATCGCGACCGCGAACAGGAGTGCGGCGGCGGTGACGATCCGGCCGGTTCGTTCGAGGCCGATCGCGACGGCTTCGCTGTTGGGGATGCCGCTGTCGTGTGCCTCTTTGATCCGGGAGAGCAGGATGACGGCGTAGTCGGTTGCGAGGCCGAACCCGATGGCGAAGAGGAGGATCGGCTGGGTCGCGTCGAGGGCGCCGTTGCTTCGGTAGGAGAGCAGGCCCTGTAGGTGGCCGTGCTGGAAGAGCAGCACGAGGATGCCGAAGACGGCGCTCAGGGTGAGCGCGTTCATGAGTACCGCTTTCACCCCGAGCACGACCGAGCCGGTCATCAGGAAGAGGAGGATGAGCGTCGAGGCGATCACGGCCGCCAGTACGAGCGGCAGGTGAGCTCCGAGACTGTGTTCGAGGTCGACGAACCCCGCTGTTTGCCCCGCGACGCCGACGTAGAACGGCACCGGCAGCGCCCGCACGGCACTGACGAGGTGTCTTGCGTCCGCACTGTACGTCGGTGCCGACGAGGCGACGTCGAGGAGTGAGATACCAGGCCCGGCGGGTCGTGGGCGCGCGACTGCGGCGACGGTTGGAAGGCCGCGGATCCTGTTCGCGAAACTGGCCAGCTGCGGCGATCCGGCCGCCGCACCGACGACGATCTCGAGTGGCGTCGTGTGTCCAGGTGGAAACTCATTGTGGAGCGCCTGGTCGACCTGGTAGGCGCTCGCACTTGCGGGGAGGACGCTGGCGTCGACGGGCAGGAACCTGGTCGAGGTGAACGGGATCCCGAGCGCGATCAGCACGGCCGCGCTGAGCAGGGCGATCCGGCGTGGGCGACGGGTCACGAACTGGGCGAGTCGGTACCAGAAGCCTGACTCGTGCGGCCGCGCGTCGCGTTCGGCGGCGCGCTGGAGTCGCTTCGGGGCGAGCGCGTTAACCCGCGGCCCGAGCAGGGCGAGGATTGCCGGCAGGACGACAAGCGCAAGGATGGCTGCGATCAACGCGACGAGGGCGCCGGCGATCCCCATCGAGCGGAGAAACAGTTGCGGAAAGATCGTGAGTGACGCGACCGCGGCGGCGACCGTGAGCGAGCTGAACACGATCGCCCGGCCTGAGGTGACGAGCGTGCGGCGCAGCGAGTCGACGTTGAAGCCGTATACGGAGGATTCCTCGCGGTAACGGGAGACCATGAAGAGGCTGTAGTCGATCGCGAGCCCGAGTCCGAGGCCGGTCACCATGTTGAGTGCGAACACCGACAGGTGGGTGAAGCTCGAGACGATTCGCAACGCGAAGAAGGTCGCCAGGATTGCCAGGCCTCCGAGCAGCGGCGGCAGTAGCGAGGCGACGAGCGAACGGAAGAACAACAGGGAGAGCAGGAAGATGAACGGGAACGCAAGGAGCTCGGCGCGTGCGAGGTCGTGACCGACCTGGGTGTTGGCCTGCGCGCCCGCGATCGCGTCTCCGCCGAGCTTCACGTTGCGGTCGACGGCAAACTGGTTCTCCAGGAGTTGAGCGTCGCTTTGGATTCTCGAGTCTGATTTCGGCCTGAAGTACGCGAGGACGTAGCTCGAGCGCCCGTCTCGGGCGGCCATCGCGGGGTCGTGGCTGTCGTAGTAGCTCGAGACGGCGGCGACGTCGCGACTTGCGCGCAGCCGCGCCTCGACCCGGCGGACCTGGCGCTCGGCGCGCGCGCTGTGGACGTTTCCGCTCGCCACGAGAGCGATCACCGCGGGATCGATCTGACGTCCCGTCGCGGCTTGATATCGGTTCGTCGCTTGGGCCGACTCGGTCGAAGGGTCGACGGCGCCGTACGGGCCTAGCCGCTTCGCAACCCCCAGCCCGAACACGCCTGCGACGCCGATGCCGACCAGAGCGACGAGCAGCACACGGCGGCGGTTCCGATGTAGGAATGACGCCAATCTCTCGAGCATCGCCTTACGCGCTCCCGTTTCTTGCGACGGTAACCCCGGCCGGGATCACTGTGTCCACCAGGCCAGTGACGACGTCATAGACGTAGCCGGAGACGGTCACCCGGTGGGAGATCGCCTCCGCGGATCGGAGCCGATCGACGTCGCTCGCGACTGTGGCCGCGGGGTCGAGGACCGCGTAGTCGCGCAACGCGGACTGGTCCGCGCCGATCCGCAGCGCGTACCTGCAGCGGAAGTCGTCGTCGGCGAGGGCGCCGGCTCCGCACTGGGTGTGATGAATCACGGCGACCTCGAACAGTGGCCCTTCTGGCACGACGTTCTCGGCGAGTTGCCCGACAAAGGCGACGTTCTCGATCACCTCCGGGGTGACACGCCCGCCGACGTTGCGGACGACCATCGCGTCGCCGAGATCGAGACCGAGGACGTGGGCCGGATCGACCCGCGGGTCAAGGCACGTGATCACGAGCACGCGCAGGGCCGGGAAGACGGTAGCCCCCTCCTGTCCGCCCGAGGCGGCGAAGGCGCGGTTGCGGACGAGCGCGGTCTCGACGCTCACCTTGTCCAACCGGTCGGGCCTCGCGAGCTCGAACTCCGTCGCCCCGCCGGCCGGCGCTGCTGATTGTTCGGCCATCGTGTCTGTCCCTCCCGTCGTGAGTGGCGTTCTTGGAACGCTTGGATAATCCAAGTCATAGCAGCTTGGATTATCCAAGTCAAATCGGCTACACTCTGAGAGGTGGCATCTCCGCTCGCATATCAGTCCTTCTGTCCGGTTGGTGCAGCGCTCAACGTGGTCGGCGAGCGCTGGGCGCTTTTGATCGTTCGCGACCTGTTCCTCGGGCCGCGCCGCTACTCCGAGCTGCAGACCGGCCTCGGCGGCATCGGAACCGACATCCTCGCCGCGCGCCTGCGAACCCTCCAGGAGCATGGGATCGTCCGACAGGTCGGGGAGGGACGAGCGCAGCGCTACGAGCTAACCGACGCCGGCGACGAACTGCGGCCGGTGCTCGCGGCTCTCGCCCACTGGGGAGCCGACCGAGTCAGGCTACCCGCCGACCCCTCCCAGATCCCGCCCCGCGTCCCGCTCACTTCGCTGCTCGTCGGTGCCGCGACGCTCCCTCGCCAAGCGAACGGCGCCTACGAAGTTCGCGTGGAAGGCGAGCAGTTCCGAATCGACGTTGCTGACGGCCAGGTCCACGCCGCCCCGGAGAGCGAGCCGGACACCACGATCGAGCTGACCTGGTCCGGACTCAGGGCACTCATCCTCGGCGCTCCCACCTCCGAAATCGAACAAGCCGGAGACCTCTCGATCGAAGGCGACCATCGACGCGCCA
>CAWDWI010000010.1:0-65362 GCA_963806025.1 uncultured Thermoleophilia bacterium
TCAACCCGAACGGCGGCGGGATCTCGCTCGGGCATCCGCTCGGTGCGACGGGAGCCCGGATCACGGCAACCCTGTTGTCGGAGCTCGAGCGCCGCGGCGCGCGCTACGGCATCGCGTCGATGTGCGTCGGCTTCGGGATGGCGATCGCAGGCGTCGTCGAGCGTCTCTAGCTCCGCGCACACCGTCCGGGCCTGTGTTTACGGTGGGCGGGCAGATGGCGATGTGCCAGGTCTGCCGCCGCACTCTGCTCGCGGGCGAGCGCTACCGCACGTGGCGCTTTGAACGACGCGACCACACGGTCTGCGTGGTCTGCGAGCCCGTCGTCGACGAGGCCGGCGGCGTGCGCGTCGTGGATGCCTTCGAGAGCGTTCGCGTAACGGGGCTCACGCGAACCGTCCGCCGCGTCGCCTAGTAACTCCACCGCACCTATACCGGGGCGCGCTTTTCCACGCCGAGGCGGCGAGCGGCGATGCCGATCGTCCCGCCCTGCACGATCACCGAGGCGAGGACGACGACGAAGACCGTCTCGTAGATGCGGTGCGCGTCGTCGACGTGGCGGCCGAGCGCGAACGCGGCCAGGAGGATCGGCACGGCGCCCTTCAGGCCGCCCCAGATGACGAACAGACGCTCGCCGGCTCGAAGACGTGCCGGAGCGAGCAGCACGCCGACCGCCAGCGGGCGGGCGATCAGCGCGGCAAAGGCCGCGAGCAGCAGACCGTCGACCCAGCGGCCGGTCGTCAACGCGGAGAGGTCGATCGTCAGTCCGAGCGCGACGAACACGACGATCTCGGCCAGCGCGGCGAGCCCGTCCTGGAAAACGTGGATCTCGGTGCTGAACGGCGCGCGCACATCGCCGACGATCAAGCCGGCGACGAACACGGCGAGGAACCCCGAGCCGTGGGCGACCGTTGCGACGCCGAAGACGAGCCCGGCGAGCGCGAGGGTACGCAGCGTGTAGAGCCCCGCGGACGGGAGGGCGACGCGCTGCATCACGCGGCGCTCGACGAGGCCGCCTGCGATTCCGATTGCGAGCCCGATCGACATCTGCTCCACGAAGACGCGGATCACGATCCAGAACGAGGCGTCGGCGTGAGTCGCGAGCTCGATCATTCCGAGCATGAGGGCGATCCCGACCGGGTCGTTCGCGCCCGACTCGCCTTCGAGGATCGTGCCGGTGCGGCCGGTGATCTCGCGCTCGCCGAGCACGGAGAACATCACCGCAGGATCGGTGGGCGCGATCGCCGCACCGAGGAGGCCGGAGGTGATCCAGCTGAGGTCGAACGCCCAGTGCGCGAACACGGTGATGAGCCCGGCGGTGGCGAATGTCCCGAAGACGCCCAGAGAGGCGATCGGGAGAGCCGACGCCCGGAAGCGGCGCCAGCCGATCGACGAGCCGCCGTCGAAGAGGATCACGATCAGCGCCACGGTCGCCACCTTCTCGACGGTCGAGATCGAGAGGACGAGCGAAGGGAAGAGGTAGGAGGCCAGCGAGGCAGCCACGAGGAACAATGCGGCCGACGGGATCGACGTGCGGGCACCGAGCTTCGAGGCGAGCAGGGCGGCTGAGAGCGCACCCGAGACGAGGAGGATGGTGAGGCCGAAGCTCGTCACGTCGTGCACCCGGTCGACCGTATAAGAGCGCCCGGAACAAAACTCCTTACATACCCCTCATTCGAGGCATAATTCGGCAGGAAAGACTGTTGATGTCGATGCGCCGACTCTGCTTCATCCTGCTCTGTGGCCTTGTCGCCGTCCCGGCGGCCCTGGCTGCCGCGAGCGCGCCCGGGGACGGTGTGCTCGAGCTGAGCAAGGTCAACGGCAGCGTGATCGTCACGGGCACACGGGGGACGCTCTGGGGACAGATCGACAAGGGCAGGGTCGTCGTGACCGATCCGGTCGTGGGCGACGGCCAGGTGCTCGTCAGCGGGGCGGAGACCAAGCGTGCCGGCGTGGTCGAGGGGACGACGATCTACGGCGGCACCGACATCCGCTTCCGCGTCACCGGCGGGCGCTACAGGCTGGCACTGAAGGGCAGCGGCATCGACCTGACTGCCGTCGGTGTGGGCACTGCACAGCTTGCGGGCGACCTGCTCGCCGAGACCTCGGGCAACTACGCGCTCGACAGCGGCAAATGGATCCCGGTGCCGTACTTCCCGGCGTCGCGGGTCGTCCTGTTCGGCGTCCAGCCACCGACGGTCGGCGGCCCGTCACCGAACCCCTAGCGTGAGCTCGCCGACCTCGAACATCCTGGTGGTCGAGGACGAGAGCTCGATCGCCAGCTTCGTCTCTCTGTATTTGAAGAACGCCGGCTACGGCGTCCGCACCGCCTCGAACGGAACCGACGCGCTCGCGCAGGTCGCCCAGGAGATGCCGGGGCTGATCGTCCTCGACCTGATGCTGCCCGACATCGACGGCATCGAGGTGACGCGACGCATCCGCCAGACGAGCGACGTCCCGATCCTGATGCTGACCGCACGCGACGAGGACGTCGACAAGATCATCGGCCTCGAGGTCGGAGCCGACGATTATCTGACGAAGCCTTTCAACCCGCGCGAGCTCGTCGCGCGGGTCAAGTCGATCCTCCGTCGCGCCACGCCGGAACGGCGTGAGCGGGAGAGCGAGACGATGGATCACGGCGATTTGCACATCGATGCGGGCCGCCGAGAAGTGCGGGTCGGGGATGAGGAGATCCAACTCGCCCCCAAGGAGTTCGACCTGCTGTGGGAGCTGCTCGACCACCGTGGCCTCGTGCTCACACGCGACCAGTTGCTCGAGCGCGTCTGGGGCTACACCTTCGCGGGCGACACGCGAACGGTCGACGTGCACGTCCGGCAGCTGCGGCGCAAGCTCGGGGATGCATCTCCGATCGTCACGGTCTGGGGGGTCGGTTACAAGGTGTCGCCGGCCAAGGACGCGAAGAAAGACGCCGCGACCTCGTAGGCTGATCGAGATGCTCGGATCGCTACGCGTCCGGCTGCCGCTCGTCTTCCTCGCGGGGATCGTCCTCGCGGGCGTGATCACGACGGCCATCTCGATCCGGCTCTTCCAGCAGTTCACCGAGAATCAGACCCTTTCGAAGTTGAACCGCGAGGCGCATGGGATCGCCGAGCTCTATTCGAAGGCGGTGAATGCGGGGTACGGCAACAAGAACCACGACCAGAAGGCGCCGACCTTCGCGGGCAAGACGCTGGAGAAGGCGACCGGCGACCGGATCTACCTCCTCGGCCCGCGCCTCGGGCTCTTCCCCGGCCAGATCACCGGCCTGCGCCCACTCCCGCAGGAGCCGATCGACTGGCACATCGGGAAGTCGGTCACGTTCTCGTTCACGCCGCCGGGCCAGCATCGCCGGTACCTCGCCGTCGCCAACCCGATCGCCTCCTCCGGGACGACGATCGGTGCGATCGTCGTCGCGACGCCGCAGACCGACATTCGACAACAGGTCGTCTCGCTGATCGGCCGGCTCGCGATCGCAGGCGCGCTCGGGCTCCTCGTTGCCGCCCTGCTCGCGTGGTATCTGTCGCGACGCATCGTGCGGCCGATCCTGCAGCTCTCGGATGCCGTGGACGAGGTCGCGAGCGGCAACTACGACGTCAAGGTGCCTCAGAACGCGCCCGGCGAGCTCGGGCACCTGAGCTCGCGGGTCGGTGAGATGGCCGAGCGGCTCGGAGTGGTCGAGCAGATGGAGCGCAACTTCCTGATGTCCGTGTCGCACGAATTGCGAACCCCGCTCACGGCGATCCGCGGTCACGTCGCGGCGCTGCTCGAAGGCGTGATCGCCGATCCGGACCTGCGACGGAACTCACTCGAGACGGTCGAGGCCGAGACACAGCGGCTGGAGCGGCTGGTCGGAGACATCCTCGACCTCGCGAAGCTCGACACGAATCGGTTCACGGTGACCACGGAAGAGGTCGACATGGCCGCGCTGATCGAACAGGCCTACGATCGCTACCGCGACGAAGCGCAGCGTCGGTCGATCGACTATCGCCAGCAGCTCGACGCGCGGCCGGTGATCATCTCGGACGGTGACCGTGTCCTCCAGGTCGTCGGCAATCTGCTCTCGAATGCGTTCCGCGCGACACCCGACGGTGGGCGCATCACGCTCGAACTGGCCCAGCGGAACGGCACCGTGCACGTGGCGGTCGAGGACAACGGGCCGGGCATCCCGGCGGAGGCACGGGAGCGTCTCTTCCGACCGTTCGTGTCGAACATCAGCGGCGGTACGGGCCTCGGCCTTGCGATCGCAAAGGAGCTGTCGACTGCGCTCGGCGGGCGGATCGACCTCGAGTCGGCTGTCGGCAAGGGCTCGCGGTTCGAGCTGCTCCTGCCCGCGTAGTGCTCTAGGCGCTCTCGCGAAGCTTCACGACGTTCGTCTCCACCGGTTTCAACGCCGCCTCGATCCGATCGAGCCGTGCGTTGAGCCCCCGCCAACCCTCGGTGAGCAGTTCGACGAGCAGAGCAAGGTCGTCGACGCGCGCGTCTCGTTCGGCGTCGATCGTGCGGTCGAGCGTCTCGAGGCGCCGGATCACATTGTTCGAGAGGCCCTTCACCTCGGCGAGGCGGCGAGCGATCGGGGCCGCTTCTTCGCGGAGGCCGTCGCGGAGCGCTTCACGGATCTCTTCCATGCTGGGCGAAGCTACCGTCCGCACCGGATGGAGGCCCGTGAGCTCGACTACGACCTGCCCGAGGAGCTGATCGCGCAGCATCCCGCGGCGGAGCGCGACGAGTCACGGCTGCTCGTTTTCCGGCGCGCGACCGGTGAGGTGGCACACCACGTGTTCCGGGAGCTGCCCGGACTGATCGACGCCCTCGCGGTCGTGAACGACACGCGGGTCGTCCCGGCGCGCATCCCGATCGAGCATCCCCGTGGCGAGGTCCTGCTCCTCGAACCGGTCGACGGCGAGATCTGGGAGGCGCTGGCGCGCCCGACGCGCAAACTGCGTCCGGGCGAGCGGCACGGCGCGGTCGAGCTGCTCGAGCATCTGGGCGAAGGACGTTGGCGCGTGCGTCTCGACGGCGACCCTGCCGGGGCGGTGCCGCTGCCGCCCTACATCACAGAGCCGCTCGGCGACGCCGAGCGCTACCAGACGGTCTACGCGAATCGACCCGGGTCGGCCGCTGCTCCGACTGCCGGGCTCCACTTCACGCGAGACGTGCTCGCGCAACTCGACGTCGAGCGGGTGACGCTGCACGTCGGGCTCGACACGTTTCGGCCGCTCAAGGAGGCGGTCGTCGAGGAGCATCCCATCCATGGCGAGCGTTATTCGGTCGAGCCCGCGGCCTGGGAGCGGATCCGAAGCGCGGAGCGCGTGCTCGCCGTCGGCACGACCACGACGCGGGTGCTCGAGACGGTCGCCGAAGGCGCGCCGTGCGCAGGCCGCACCGAGCTCTTCATCACGCCCGGCTTCACGTTCCGCCGCGTCGATCACCTGCTGACGAACTTCCATCTCCCACGGTCGACGCTCCTCGCGCTCGTGATGGCCTTCGCCGGCGTCGAGGAGACGAGGCGCCTCTATGCCCTCGCGGTCGAGGAGCGCTATCGCTTCTATTCCTTCGGCGATGCGATGCTGATCCTGTGACCTGTGGATCGAACGTCTGCGTCTCGTCACCTTGGTCTGACCAAGGGTCTTGGCTCTTCCGGCCATGGCCCGCTGAAGAACGCGCCTGCAACCAGGCCTGTGGAGAGAATGTCTCCCTTTCTTGACCTTTGGTCTGACCACTAGGCGTGGCTCCGTGAGGCCCGTCTTCGAGGTACAGGCGACCGACGGGGCTGCCCGCGCCGGGGTGCTGCGGACCGCCCACGGGGAGGTTCGCACGCCCGTTTTCATGCCCGTCGGCACCAAGGGAACCGTCAAGTCGCTGCACCCGGACGAGGTGCGTGACCTCGGAGCTCAGATCCTGCTCGGCAACACCTACCACCTGCATTTCAGACCGGGTGACGAACTGATCCGTGACCTCGGCGGGCTGCACCGGTTCATGGCGTGGGACCTACCGATCCTGACCGACTCCGGCGGCTTTCAGGTCTTCTCGCTCCGGGACACGATCGCGCGGGTCGATGACGAGGGCGTGACGTTCAGAAGCGTCTACGACGGTGCGTCCACGCACTTCTCGCCCGAGCTTGCCGCCGCGATCCAGGCCAACCTCGGCAGCGACATCGCGATGTGCCTCGACCAGGTGCCGGCCGCCGGCGTCTCCCGGCGCGAGCTCGAATCCGCGGTGCGCCGCACGACGCTGTGGGCTGAGCGCCAGCGCGACGCCCCGCGCCCCGACGGACAGCTGCGCTTCGGAATCACCCAGGGCGGCGTCGACCCGGAGCTGCGGCGGCGCTCCACCGAGGAGATCGCCGGGCTCGAATTCGACGGCAACGCCATCGGCGGCCTCGCGATCGGCGAGGACCGAGAGGCGATGTTCGAGACCACCGACTGGGCGGCCGAGCTCTTGCCGGCCGGCAAGCCCCGCTACTTCATGGGGATCGGGGACCCCGAGGGGATCCTCGAGGTGATCGAAGCAGGAGTCGACATGTTCGACTGCGTTCTGCCCACGCGCACGGCCCGCACCGGCAGCGCGCTCACCCGTGACGGCCGCATCAACCTGCGCAACGCCCGCTTCGCCCGCGACCAGGCTCCGCTCGACGAAACCTGCGACTGCCCGGCCTGCTCACGCTTCACGCGTGCCTACATCCGGCACCTCGTCAACCAGAACGAGCTGCTGGGGCTCCGCCTGCTCTCGCTCCACAATCTACGCTTCCTCACCGACCTGACCCGTGGCGCGCGCGACGCTATCGATTGCGGCGGATTCGCGTCTTACAAGCGTGACCGAATTGAGAGGCTCCAGTGGGCGGATTCCTGATCTTGATCGTGATCTTCGGCGCCGTCTGGCTGCTGTTCCTGCTGCCTGCCCGCCGGCGCCGCGCATCGCACGCTGCGATGCAGGAGACCATCGCCGTCGGTGACGACGTGATCACCGCCGGCGGCATCCACGGTTCGGTCCGCGAGGTCGTGGACGATCTCGTGCACCTCGAGATCGCACCCGGTGTGGTCGTCGAGGTCGACCGGCGCGCGATCGCAGCGGTCGCGCGCGAGGTCGAAGTCGAGGTCGAGCCGGAGCCCGAGGCAGATCCGGAGCCGGAGCTCGCTGCGGAGCCGGAAGAATCTGCCCGCGGGGCAACCGAGGAACCAGGCTAACCTTCCCCGCGCGTGTCGTCTCGGCGCTCCAATCTGATCCTGATCGGCCTGATCGGCCTCGCGCTCCTCGGCGTGGCGTTCCTGGCCGCCCCCGGCTCGCCGTGGCACCGCGGCGTCAAGAAGGGCCTCGATCTACAGGGCGGTCTGGAGGTGGTGCTGAAGGCGCAGCCGCCTAAGGGCCACAAGCTCACCTCGTCCGACCTCGACCGCTCGGTGTCGATCATGCGGAGCCGCGTCGACAAGCTTGGCGTTGCCTCGCCGGAGATCCGCAAGCAGGGGACGAACCAGATCGTGATCCAGCTCGCCGGCGTTCATGACCCGGCACAGGCCGCGGCGATCATCGGCACGACGGCGCAGCTGGAGCTGTACGACCTCGAGGTGGCGCTGGTGCCGCCGTCGATCACCGCGAGCGGCAGCCAGCCGGTCGCGTTCCGCAACCTCTACGACCTGCTCTCGCGGGTCGAGTCGACGGCGAAGGTCGGCACCCCGACCGGCTATGTGCTCTTCAAGCCGGTCAAGGTCAAGACCACGACCGGGGTCGGGAAGAACAAGAAAACGACCACGACGACCGTGTGGGTGAAGAAGGCCGGTCCGACCCCGACGCTGCATCGCGATCCCTCGACGGGGAACGAGGGGCTCCTCGATGCCCACAAGGGCAAGATCCCGGCCGGCTGGAAGGTGCTGGCGGTGCCGGCCCGCACGGTCGTCATCACCTGCTCGCAGCCGGGCTCGGTCGTCTGCCCGGGCGACAACCAGGGTGTGCCGCCGGTCGGCCTGAACGACTACTACCTGTTCAAGAACGGCTCGTACCCGGACAACCAGTACGCGACGAACGGCAAGTTCCCGAACATCACCGGTTCCGAGCTGAACCTGTCGGGGACGCGGCAGGACTTCGATCCGTCGACCGGTGATCCGATCGTGCTGCTCTCGTTCAAGGGCAAGGGGAACAAGGCGTTCGCCCAGGTGACCAAGAACGAGGCGGTGCGCGGCTCGATCCTGAAGGTCCCGCAGCACTTCGCGATCGTGCTCGACAACGAGATCCGTTCCTGGCCCCAGATCGACTACACCCTGTACCCGAACGGCATCGACCCGACCGGGACCGGTGCGCAGATCACGGGGATGTCGAGCTTGAAGGAGGCGCAGAACCTCGGGCTCGTCCTCCAGACCGGCGCCCTGCCGGTGAACTTCGTGCCGCTCGAGCGCACCGACGTGTCGGCGACGCTCGGCAAGGACTCCTTGAAGCAGGCGCAGAACGCGGCGATCGGCGGCCTGATCGTCGTCTGCCTCTTCCTGCTCTTCCTCTACCGCTTCCTCGGCCTGGTCGCGGTGATCGGGCTCGGTATCTACGCCGCCTTCATGTACGGCGCAATCCTTCTCTTGGGCGTCACGTTGACGTTGCCCGGCTTTGCCGGCTTGATCCTGACCATCGGCGTCGCGGCCGATGCGAACGTGGTCGTGTTCGAACGCATCAAGGAGGAAGCACGTGCGGGCAAATCCGTGCGCGCTGCGATCTCCGCGGGTTACGCGAAGGGCTTCCACACGATCATCGACGCGAACGTCGTCACCGGGATCACCGCGCTGATCCTGTTCGCGGTCGCGACCGCGGGCGTCAAGGGCTTCGCCCTGATGCTGCTGATCGGCACCGCGATCTCGCTGGTCACCGCCGTCGCTGCAACGCGGGCGATGCTCGGCCTGCTTGCCGGCTTCCGCTGGTTCGAGAACCCGAAGTTCATGGGCGCGAACCACTCTCAGCGCGGCCGCTGGCTGCAGATCGACTTCATGAAGCGGACGATGCTCTGGTTTGCGATCTCCGGCGTGATCCTCGTGGTCAGCATCGGCTCGCTCGCCATTCGCGGCCTGAACCTCGGCATCGACTTCAAGGGCGGCGCACAGATCACCTTCCGCACGGCGAAGCCGACCTCCATCTCGCTCGTGCGCCAGCAGACCGCGGCGATCGGCCGCAGCGACGCGGTCGTCCAGGGCCGAGGCAGCGCCTACGGCAGCGAGAGCTACAAGAGCTTCCAGATCCGGCTGAAGAAGCTCTCCGAGCAGGAGCAGACGAAGCTGACGACGCGACTCAGCGACAACGTCCACGCGATCGCAGCCGGCACGACGAACGTCTCGTCGAGCTTCGGGCGACAGATTGCGAGGTCGGCGCTCCTCGCCATCTTCTTCTCGATGCTGATCATCACGCTCTACATCACGATTCGTTTCCGAGGGCTCGCGTTCGCGGTCCCGGTGATCGCGGCGATGCTGCACGACGTCCTGATCACCGTCGGCGTGTACTCGATCACCGGACGCGAGGTGACCGAAGCGACGGTTGCAGCGGTGCTCACCGTGCTGGGTTACTCGATCTACGACACGATCATCATCTTCGACCGGATTCGCGAGAACGTGCCGATCATGCGACGCGCATCGTTCGCGACGATCACGAACATCTCGCTCTGGGAGACGATCCGCCGCTCGTTGGCGACCACGTTCATCACGCTTGCTCCCGGTCGCGGCCCTCTACTTCTTCGGCGGCGCGACCCTGAAGGACTTCGCCTTCGCATTGCTCGTCGGTGTCACCTCCGGCGCCTACTCGTCGATCTTCATCGCCGCACCGCTGCTGAACCTCTGGAAGGAACATCGTGACCCCGAGTACGCACGGCGCAGGGGACAGGAGATGCCGGAAGGCGAGAAGGCCGAGCGCATGCTCGAGGATGCAGAGCAAGCGGCCGCCGACGAACCGAACCCCGAGACGCCGCTCGACGGCTTCGCCCCGATCGTCGACGACGACTCGGAGGCCAAGCGGGAAGCCCGCCGCCAGCGGCGCAAGTCGCGGCCGCACGGCCGTGCCAGATAGCGACCTCGATCGGCTCCTCGCCGTGCTCGGGCCGCGCCTCGACGAGTTCCGTTCGCTCTTCGAAGACCTGGGCGGACGCTGGCGCGGTGACGCGATCCGCGTGGGGGAGGGGTCGAAGCGCCGCATCCAGGATCTCGCGCGTGAGGTTGGCCTCGTGACGCGCGACGAATGGGACGAGCTCGAGCTTCGGGTCGCCCAGCTCGAGCATCGGTTGCGGCTCGTCGAAGACCGCGACCCGAGCCGCGACTGAACCGCACGCCGGTTCGGCTGCTACCGTGACAGCTACGGAATGCGGATAGGCCGCGTTCCCGTGAGATCGCGTCTCCTTCGTCGGACACACGATCTCGATGTCCGAAGGAGTTGAGACAAGTGACAGATTTCGGTCCCCTCGGGGTGTCCGAGGCCGTGTGCAAGTTGTTGGCCGCGCGCGGCATCGAGTCCCCGTTCCAGATCCAGACGCTCGTGATCCCCGAAGCGCTCCGCGGCGGCGACATTCTCGCCAAGAGCCCCACCGGCTCGGGCAAGACGCTTGCGTTCGCCATCCCGATCCTCGAGCGCCTCGACCCGTCCAAGCCGCGGCCGGCAGCGCTCGTACTCGTCCCGACGCGCGAGCTGTGCGTGCAGGTGACCGAGGAGTTCGCGTTGATCTCCGGCGACAAGATCAAGGTCGCGTCGGTGTACGGCGGAGTGCCGCTGAAAGCGCAGGCGAACGAGGCCAAAGCTGCGCACGTGATCGTTGCCACGCCGGGGCGACTGCAGGATCTCGTCGACCGCAACCTCGTCTCTCTCGACGCGGTCCAGGTGCTCGTGCTGGACGAGGCCGACCGGATGCTCGACATGGGCTTCAAGCCACAGGTCGATCGCCTGGTGCGCAAGCTGCGGGACGACCGCCAGACGATGTTCTTCTCCGCCACGCTCGACGGCGAGGTCGGCGAGCTCGCCCGCCGCTACACCCATTTCCCAGCGCGCTTCGAGGGCGAGCTTCCGGCCGATCGCCGCAGTGGCGACATCGATCACCGCTTTGTCCCCGTGACGAACGACACCAAGGTCTCGACGCTGGTCGAACTCCTCAACGACGCCGAGCGAGGGCTCGTGCTCGTGTTCGTGCGCACCAAGGCGGGGGCCGACCGCCTCGTCGAGAAGCTGCGCCGTCACGACGTGGACGCGATCGCGATCCACGGCGACAAGGGGCAGGCGCAACGTGAGCAGGCGCTCGCGCACTTCGACACGGGGAGGGTGAAGACGCTCGTCGCGACGGATGTGGCCGCCCGTGGGCTCGACGTCGACGACATCACGCACGTGATCAACTTCGATCCGCCGGAGGAGCCCGACGTCTACACGCATCGTGTCGGGCGGACGGGGCGCGCCGGCAAGGGCGGCGTCGGAATCACGCTCGTCCTCCCCGAACAGCAGGCGGATGTGTCCCGGGTCGCGCGGCTTCAGGGCCAGGTCGAGAAGTTCGAGGAGACCGGCATGCAGGTCGCGAAACCGCGTGTTGTTTACACGTCGCGCCGCCGGGGAGGCCGCTCCAAGTGGTAGAGCAGCTCACAGAGAAACAGGCGGCCGCGCTCCGCGAGGAGCTCGCCGGTCTCGAGGGCCCGCGGCGCACGGAGGTCATTGCGGCGATCAAGAAGGCGCGTGAGTTCGGCGATCTGTCCGAGAACTTCGAGTATCACGCGGCGAAGAACGAGCAGGGGCTCCTCGAGGCTCGCATCCGCACTCTGCGGACGCGGCTCGACGGCGCCGAGATCGTCGAGGACGCACGCGCGGACGAGGTCGGCGTCGGGTCGATCGTGGACATCGCCGGCGACGGGGGCCAGACGATGACCGTCGAGATCAGCGCCGTCGGCGGGACCGGAACGGTGTCCCCGACGTCACCGCTCGGGTCGGCTCTGCTCGGCAAGAAGCTCGGCGCCAGCGTCGACGTTCAGGCACCGAAGGGAGCCTGGCGGGCGACGATCAAGCGCATCCACTAGCCGGACTAGGGTCTACCACCGCCTCATGTAACACTCTGTCCGTGGCAACCCGCTCGCAGCAGCGAAGCCTCGGCCGTCTGAGCGAGATCGCCCAGGTCGCCGTTCGGCACGGGTTCGGCTATGCGATCGAGGGCCACAAGGCCACCGATCCGACGGCGGAGGGCACTGCGCGCGGCAGGCACCTGCGCGAGATGCTCGACGAGCTCGGTCCGACCTTCGTCAAGTTCGGCCAGCTGCTCTCGACGCGGCCGGACATCGTTCCACCCGACATCATCGCCGAGCTCCGCGGCCTGCAAGACGACGTGCGGCCCTTTCCGTACGCCGACGTCGAACGGACGGTCGTGGAGGATCTCGGCCAGCCGATCGAGCGGTTGTTCACGGAGTTCGACCATGAGCCGCTCGCGGCTGCATCGATCGGCCAGGTCCATCGCGCGACGCTTCCGAACGGCCGGCGGGTCGTCGTCAAGGTGCAGCGGCCCGACGCACCTCGGAAGATCGAGGCCGACCTCTCGCTGATGTATCAGGCGGCGCGGCTCGCGAAGGAGCGGATCCGCGCACTCGACTTCGTCGACGCCAATGAGGTCGTCGACGAGTTCGCGCGCTCGATCCGGCAGGAGCTCGACTACCGGCTGGAGGCGACGCAACGCCGATGCGTTCCACAAGGATTTCGCCGGCCATCCTCACGTCGCGGTGCCGCGTGTCTACTGGACGTACACCCGCTCGCGCGTGCTCACCCTCGAGTATCTCGACGGCGTTCAACTGGCCGACCTCGAGCTCGACGCGTGGTCGCTCGAGCAGCGCAGGCATCTCGCCTATCTGATCACCGAGACGTGGATGACGATGATCTTCCGCAACGGGTTCTTCCATGCGGACCCCCATCCGGCCAACATCCTCGTTCTGTCACCCGAGCGGATCGGGCTCGTCGACTTCGGCCTCACCGGGAAGCTCACCGACGACGACATGACGAAGCTGACGCGGCTCTTCATCGACGCCGCGTCGGAGAACATCGAGATGCTCCCGTCGCGCCTCTTCGATCTCGGTGTCCGCTTACCCGAAGGAGCGCGAGGACGAGTTCGTTGCCGGAGCTCCGCGATCTCTTCTACCGCTACTACGGCGCGAGCCTGAAGGAGATCGACGCCGTCCAGGTGATCCGCGAGGCCATCGGGTCTGATCTACTCGATGAACCTGCGCCTGCCGACCCGCTTCGTGATGCTCGACAAGGCGATCGCGACGCTCGGGTCGGTCGGGCATCGAGCTCTACCCGGACTTCAACGTGTTCGAGGTCGCGAAGCCGTACGCACGCGATCTGATGCTCGAGCGCTTTACGCCGCGGCGGATCGCGATCCGCGCACGCCGTGAGAGCTGGCGCTATACGCAGATGGCACTGGAGCTGCCGTACCAGATCCACGACACACTCGAGCAGGTGCGCGACGGACAGATCGAGGTCGGTTTCGTGCACAAGGGCCTCGACGACCTGATGGCGAAGCTCGACACCCTGTTCAACCGGCTCGTGATCGCACTGGTCGTCACCGGCGGCCTGATCGGCTCGAGCCTGATCGGCATTTTCGCCAAGAGCGGCCCACATGTCCTCGGGCCTGCACGTCGTGTCCGTGCTCGGCTTCCTCCTCTCCGCGATTCTCGGCGTGTGGCTGCTCTGGGGCGTCATTCGTTCCGGCCGCCTCTGATGCGTTTTCCGGGCGAGTCGGAGGAGTACCGCCGGGCTCGCGACGAGCTCCTCGACGCAGAGGTCTCGCTGCGGCGCCAGATCGAGGCGGTGGCGGCGAAGCGACGCGAGCTTCCGCTCGGCGGCGAGGTGCCGGTCGACTACGCCGTTCGACGGCGTCGACGGGCCGGTGCGGATGTCCGAGCTCTTCGCGGACGACAAGGACACGTTGTTCGTCTACAGCTTCATGTTCCTTCCGGCCGACGGCGAGCCACTGGCGTACGGGTGTCCCAGCTGCACGTCGATCATCGACTCGATCGACGGTGCCGCGCCGCACGTGACGCAGCGCATCAACTTCGCGGTCTGCGCGAAGGCGCCGATCGAGCAGTTCCAGGCACACGCACAGTCGCGGGGTTGGCGCCATGCGCGCCTGCTGTCGTCGTCGGGCAACACGTACAACCGCGACTACGGCGCGGAAGGCCAGGACGGGAGCCAGCTCCCGATCGCCACAGTGTTCGCGCGTCGCGACGGACGGATCCGTCATTTCTGGAGCAGCGAGCTCTTCACCGCGCCCACCGACCCCGGGCAGCATCCCCGCCACGTGGACTTCATGTGGCCCCTCTGGGCGATCTTCGACCGTGTTCCCGAGGGGCGCGGGAGCGACTGGAACCCGCGAGCTCGACTACGACGGCGGTTGACCGACGTATCGTTTAGATATATCTTGACGAGAGATGAAACCGTCGGCGGTCACCTGGGCGGTCCTCGGCCTGCTCGGCCAACGGGCGCGGAGCGGATATGACCTCAAGCGCGCGGTCGACCGCACGATCCGGCACTTCTGGGCCGCCAGCTACGGGCAGATCTATCCCGAGCTGAGGCGGCTCGAGGAGGCGGGCTGGATCACGGGCGCAGCGGCCGACCGCGGCGGCCGCGCGCGGCGCGTCTACGAGCTCACGCCGGCCGGCCGGGATGCCCTCGAGGGCTGGCTGCACGGTCAGGAGACGCGCATCGAGCTGCGTGACGAATCGCTGCTGCGACTCTTCTTCTCGGATGCGCTGCCCGTCGACGACGGACTCGGCCTTCTGCGGGCACGGCGCGAGGGGTACGCGGCGATGCTCTCCTACCTGCGGGCTCTCGACGACGGCAGCGGCGAGCCTGATCCGCCCTTCGTCGACCTCGTCTACCGCTGGGCGCTCGACTACTGCGAATGGGGAATCGAGTGGTGCGACCGCCAGGAGCGCCGCCTGCTGACCGGCTGAGCGAGCTGCCGGACCCGACCTGGCAGCTGCTCCTCCGGCGCGGGCTGCCGCAGTTCGCGTTCGAGGGGATCGTGCCGGTGGTTGTCTTCTACGGTCTGTGGCGGACCTCCGGGCTGGCGGCGGCGCTCGTCGTGTCGACCGTGCTCTCGCTCGCGATCGCGGCCTGGCAGCTGCGCCACGGCAGGCAGGCCGGCGTCGCACTGGTCACTGCACTGTTCGTTGTCGTCCAGGCGCTGGTTGCGCTCCTCGCGAACAGCGCGACGGTGTATCTGGCGCAGCCGGTCGTGTTGAGCGCGATCTGGGGCTTCGTGTACATCGGCTCGGTCGTCGTGGGCCGCCCGTTGATCGGCGTCTTCGCGAGTGCGTGGTACCCGTTCCCTCCGTGGTTTCAGGCGAGCGCCGCCTACCGCCGCGAGTTCGGGCTCCAGTCGCTCGTCTGGGCCGCATACTGCCTCGGCCGGGCCGCGCTCCGCCTCTACGTGCTGTTGGGGTCCGGGGTCGGCGGGTTCGTGGTCGTCTCGGTCCTGACCGGAACGCCCGTGCTCGCCGCGCTCGTCTTCTGGGGCCTCTGGCACGCGCGACGCACATTCGGTCGTCTCGACATGGCCGCCTTCGCCGCCTGAGGATCGATCGGCGCAGAATCGTGCGAAAGGACAACTGGTGCGCTCGGCCGGGCGGGGCTACCGTCGTTCGTCATGGCCGCTGCACTTCTCCTCGCCGACGCCGAGCCCGAAACGCGGGGATTCCTCGAGCGACACCTGCCGCGGGACGGGTTCGAGCTCGTGCCCGACCACGGGCGCTTCGATCTCGTGCTTGCGGGCGACGTCGAGCGCCTCGACCGCTGGCTCGAGCGGGCGCCGGTCATCGTGCTCGGGCGCGAGCAGGCGGACGCTGTCGACCGGATCCACGCTTTTCGACGGGGTTGCGACGACTACGTGCCGCGACCGTTCGACTACCAGGAGCTGGTCGAGCGGATCCGGGCGGTGCTGCGCAGGGCGCGACCGCCGCTCGAGGACGTCGTCGAAGCACCGCCGGTTCGCATCGACACGCGGACGCGCGACGTCCGCGTCGACGGCCGGCGCGTTCAGCTCGCCCAGAAGGAGTACGAGCTGCTCGTCTGCCTCGCCCGCGAGCCCGACCGGGTGTTCACAAAGGGCGAGCTTCTGCGCGACGTCTGGAACTATCGCGTGGCCGGACGAACCCGAACGCTCGACTCGCATGCATCGCGCCTGCGGCGCAAGCTCCGCGAGGCCGGCACGCAGGCGACGCTCGTCGAGAACGTCTGGGGCGTCGGGTACCGGCTTTGCGGGGTGATGGCCGACGAATGAGCACATCGCTTCGAGGTTGAAGGAACGCGCGCGTGCGCCTACGATCGCCGGAGGGCCGTTGACGGCGGTGGAGACAACCCGGTGGAGAGGGGAAGATCGAAGATGAGATTCAAGGCGGGCTCGCTTCTGCTCCTGCTCGCGGTGGCGATCTTGGCCGCAGGCTGTGGCAGCAAGAAGACGGCATCGAACGCGGCAGCCTCGGGCACCACGACGACCACCGCGGCAGCGACCACAGCGGCGGCGACCACCACTTCGAGCGGAAGCGGTGCAGGAACCGGTAGCGGCGGTTCGAGCAGCGTGAACACGCACTCGTTCGCATCGGTGAAGAACTGCGCGCAGCTCGCCGGAGTCGGCGCGAAGTTCTCGCAGGCGATGGCCGCCGCTTCGGCCAATGGCACGACGAGTCTGACGCAGGTCGCTACCGCCTACAAGTCACTCGCGGGCGAGGCGCCGTCCGCGATCCGATCCGACTTCGAGACGCTGGCGACTGCGTTCCAGAACTACGCGAACGCCGTCCAGAAGGCGGGGTACGCACCGGGCAAGGTTCCCACGGCATCGCAGATCGCAGCGCTGGCCCTGGCGTCGAAGTCGTTCTCGGCGCCGAACCTCAAGAATGCCGAGGAGCATCTCACCTCCTGGGCGAGCAAGAACTGCCACGGGTGACGGCCGCTCGGGACTGACGATGGACCAGCACGAGAAAGCCGCGGCGTTCCGGCGCATGCATGTCGAACCGCCGCTCCTCGTCCTGCCGAACGCCTGGGACGTGTCGAGCGCCAAGGCGTTCGCGGGCGTCAAAGGCTGCCGTGCACTCGCGACGACGAGCTCCGCCGTCGCCCGGTCGCTCGGCTGGGAGGACGGGGAGCGTGCGCCACGCGACGAGATGGTCGAGGCCGCACGGCGAATCGCCGCTGCGGTCGACCTGCCGGTCTCCGCGGACCTCGAGCGCGGCTATGGCGATCCGGTCGGCACGGCCCGGGCAGCCTGGGCGGCAGGTCTCGTCGGGATCAACTTCGAGGACTCGACCGGCGCCGGCCTCTTTCCGATCGACGAGCAGACTGCGGCGATCGCCGCGATTCGTGAGGCGGAGCCGGAGCTCGTTGTCAACGCGCGTGTCGACGTGTTCCTGCGGATCGGCGGCGATGTCGACGAGGCGGTCGAGCGCGCGAACGCGTACCTCGAGGCCGGCGCAGACTGCGCGTACCCGATCCTCTGCCCGCCCGTCTCGATCCCAGAGCTCGCGCGCCGGATCAACGGGCCGATGAATGTGATCGCCGATCGTGGAGTCCCCGGGCCGGCCGAGCTGCAGGAGCTCCGGGTCGCCCGTCTCACGTGGGGCGGAGGTCTGGCGGCAACCGCGTACGACGCCGCGGTTCGCGTGGTGGCGGAAGCGGCCGGCTAAGTGAGCTACGTGCGGTGGATCACGCGGGCGCCGCGACCGCGTGTGACATAGCTGAACGTCCATCTGGTCAGGACGAGCAGGCGGTTCTGGAAGCCGACGAGGTACGTGATGTGGATGCCGAGCCACAGCACCCAGGCGACGGGCCCGCTCACGCGAACGCCGCTGACGACGCCGACTGCCCGTGAGCGGCCGATCGTCGCGAGCTCTCCCTTGTCGCGGTAGCGGAACGGCTCACGTGAACCAGCGGCGATCGAGCGGGCAACGTGGCGGCCCTGTTGCATCGCCACCGGTGCAACGCCGTGCAGTTGCTGTCCGCGCACGGCGACCATGTCGCCGAGGGCGAACACCTCCGGGTGCCCCGCCAGGGTCAGGTCGGTCTCGACGGTCAACCGGCCGGCCCGGTCGGTCTCGGTGCCGGTCGCTGCCGCGAGCAGCCCTCCGAGCGCCGAGGCGGTGACACCCGCCGCCCAGACGACCGTGCGAGCCGGGATGCGCGAGCGGGCTCCGTCGGGCGCCTCGACATCGACCGCCCGAGCGTCGATCCCGACGACGGTCGTCTCGAGCAGGGGTGTGACCCCCAGCGAGCGGAGCTGCCGCTCGCCGCTCGCCGACAACGAAGGCGGGAAGGCGCCGAGCACCCGACCGGTGGCCTCGACGAGCAGCACGCGGGTCGTCCGCGTGTCCATGGTGCGGTATTCGCGATGCAGGACGTCCTTGCCGAGCTCGGCGATCTGGCCCGCCATCTCGACGCCGGTCGGCCCGGCACCGACGACGACGAAGGTGAGCCACTCTGCCCGCGCGGCCTCGTCCTGCTCGACCTCCGCAGCCTCGAACGCGCGCAGGATGCGATCGCGCAGGTCGAGCGCCCCTTCGAGCGACTTCAGCTCGGGCGCGTGCGCAGCCCATTCGTCGTGGCCGAAGTACGAGTAGCGTGCGCCGCCTGCGACGACGAGGACGTCGTAGTCCAATGTGAGCTTGCCGCCGTTCGGCAGGCCCGTCACCGACACGCGTCTCGCTTGCAGGTCGAAGCCGTCGACCTCGCCGAGCACGACGGTCGCATTACGCTGCCGGCGCAGGATCTGGCGCAGCGGAACTGCCACCTCCGCCGACGAGAGCGATCCCGTCGCCACCTGGTAGGCGAGCGGCTGGAAGAGGAAGAAGTTCTGCCGGTCGACGAGCGTCACCTCGACATCGGCACGACGGAGGCCGCGGACTGCGAGCAGTCCCCCAAAACCACCTCCGACGACGACGACCTTCATCTAGACCAGTGTTGCGCCTTCGAGCCGCAGCAAACGCCGTTTCACGTCGAGCCCTCCGGCGTAGCCCGTCAGCGACCCGTCGGCGCCGACGATGCGGTGGCAGGGGAGCACGATCGGGATCGGGTTCCGGTTCATGACCGTGCCCACCGCGCGCGCTGCACGCGGCCGGCCGACCTTCGCGGCGAGCGCGCCGTACGTGTCGGTGCGCCCATAGGGGACGAGCGCCAGCTCTCGCAGCACATCGGCGTGGAACGGCGCGACGCGAAGATCGAGGGACAGGTCGAACTCGCGGCGCGTGCCCTCGAAGTACTCGTCCAGCTCACGGCGCACGTGGTCGAGCGGTGTGCGGAGCACGCGGACGCCGAACGTTCGCGCGAGCGATTCCTCCATCCCTTCCGGCCGGTACGAGATCCGGGCCAACCCGCGGTCGGTCGCCGCGACGAACAGCTCGCCGACCGGGGAGTCGAAGATGTCGAAGCGCACGTCGACAAGCCCTTCACGCAGCGCGGCCTCGCGAAAGCGGTTGTCGAGCTCAGGTGTGACGTTCATGGGTTCTCCTCAGTCTGCGGACGCCGGAGGAGGCTGCGGCGCGCGCAGCGTCCTCGGACGAACCGAGTGCATCGGCAATTTGCGTGTAGGGCAGGTCGTACCCGTAGCGAAGCACGACGGCTGCGCGTTCCGTCGGGGGCAGGTCGCCGGTCAGATGCTCGAGCTCGTGAAACGCCTCTCGGTGCAGCTCGACCGCAGGCTCGTCGCCGTCCCGGAACGGCTCCGGCTTCCGCGCGCGCAGGTCGTCCATCGCGACGTTCGTTGCGATCGTGAAGACCCAGGCCCGCAGGTGCCTGCCGTGCTGGAGCCGGTCGTACGCGCGCAGCGCGCGCAGGAAGGTCTCCTGCCACGCGTCCTCCGCCCGTGGCCCCAGCAGCCGCCGGAGGTAGCCGAGCACCTCGTCGCGGTGCAGGAGATAAAAGCGCTCGAACGGCGGAATCGGATCCGTAGCGGTCATGCTCTCCATCATCGAAGCAAACGTGGCAGGGTGCGAAATCGTGAGATGCGCCGTCGTCGGTCACGTCGAGTGGGTCGAGTTCGCACGGGTGCCGGGGATGCCTGCGGCGGGCTCGATCGTGCACGCGAGCGAGACGTGGTCGGAGCCGGCCGGGGGCGGCGCCGTCGTCGCGCGCCAGCTGGCCTTGCTGGCCGGCAGGTGCGAGCTCTTCACGGCCCTCGGGAGCGACGAGCTGGGTCGCGCCTCCCAGCGGCGTCTGGCCGGGCTCGGCATCGACGTGCACGTGCAATGGGGCGGTGAGACCAGGCGCGCGTGGACGCACATCGACGGCGAGGGTGAACGGACGATCACCGTGCTCGGGGACAAGCTGCTGCCGCACGGTCCGCTGCCGCTCGGTGGGTACGACCTCCTGTTCTTCGTCTCGGGCGAGCCCGAGGTGCTGCGAACGGCCCGCGCGGCCCGGTTCCTTGCGGCGACGGTCCGCGAGCTCCCCACGCTCCGCGAGGCTGGCGTGCCCCTCGATCTGATCGTCGGCAGTCTGAACGACGCAGGCGAACGCTACGACGGCTCGCTCGAAGCAGAGACAGTCGTGCTGACCGACGGCGAGAACGGAGGCACTGCGAACGGCGTGCACTACTCGGCGGTGCCGGCCGAGACGGTCGTGGACACCTACGGCGCAGGCGATTCGTTCGCGGCCGCGCTCGCCTTCGCGCTCGCGCGAGGCGACGCTCTCCCAGCGGCGGTCGCCCTCGCGGCCGCTGCCGGTTCGGCGGTGATCGGCGGCGGAGGCCCGTACGCCGCCCAGCTCGCGGGCGACCGATGACCGGGCGCGTCGCCTGGATCTCGCTCGCGCCCGTGAAGGCGACCGCCGTGCGGCTCGTTGACGAGATCGAGCTGCTCGAGAACGGTCTCGCTGGCGACCGGCGTTTCTACCTCGTCTCCGAGACGGGCCGCCTGATCAACAACAAGGACTGCGGACCGCTGCAGCTCGTGCGCGCCGAGTACGACGAACGTGCCGACGTGCTGGTCCTGCACATGCCCGACGGGACGGTCGTGAGCAGCCCGGTCGAGCGTGGGGAAGAGGTCGAAACGCGCTTCCACTCCCGGCCGCGGACCGCGCGGCTCGTGCGCGGCCCCTGGGCGGAAGCCGTCTCGCGCCTCGTGGGCGAGCAGGTCCGGCTCGTCGAGCCGGGCGACGGAGCGGCCGACCGCGGCCGTGGCGGCGCAGCGACACTGCTCGGGACGGCGTCGCTCGCCGCGCTCGCAGCGGTGCTCGGAAGAGAGCAGGTCGACGAGCGCCGGTTCCGGATGAACATCGGCATCGACGGCCTCGAGGCTCACGCCGAAGACGGCTGGCTCGGCCGCAGAGTCGCGGTCGGAGCGGCGGTCGTCGTCCCCCGGGGGAACGTCGGGCGCTGTGTCGTCACCACTCAGAGCCCCGAGACCGGGCGGACCGATCTCGCCACGTTGAAGGCGCTGGCGGCCTACCGGGGCACCGTGGAGACGACCGAGCCGCTGCCCTTCGGCGTGCACGCCGCCGTCGTCGAGCCCGGCCGCGTCCGGGTCGGCGACCTCGTGGAAACCCTGTAGACGGCAGCGGAATTCGACCCCGGATGGCCGCTGCATGGTCCCAGGGGTTTACAGGTGGGAGAAAGTGGGATAAAGTGGGGAGCAGTGGACCCCCTGCTTGGCGAGCATGAGCACTCCCTCGACGAGAAGAACCGCCTCACACTGCCCTCCAAGCAGCGGGCGGCATTCGAGGACGGCGTGTTCGTCACCCGCGGGCTCGACGGCTGCCTCTTCGCCTACCCGCGCCCCGCGTGGGAGGACATGGCAGAGCGGATCCAGAGCCTCGATCCGCTGGCGCCGGACACGCGCCTGATGCAGCGGCATTTCTTCGCAGGCGCCGCCCAGGGCGATCTGGACAAACAGGGGCGCGTCGTCATCCCGGCCGGGCTGATCGAGCAGGCGGGCCTCGGACGCGAGGTCACTGTGGCCGGAGTGTTCGACCACCTGGAGATCTGGGATCGAGCGAAGTGGCGTCAGCACCTGCACGAAGTCGAAGGGAGCGCGGAAGATGTTGCCGAGCGTCTTGCCAACTGAGTCCGATCACGTCCCGGTCCTGGCCGAGGAGGTCGTCTCCCTCCTCGACCCCCGCCCGGGCGAGACCATCGTCGACGGCACGTTCGGTGCCGGCGGCCATTCGCTTCTGCTCGCCTCGCGTCTTCGGGGCGACGGGAAGTTGATCGCGATCGATCGCGACCCCACGGTCGCGCCGTTCTTCGCGCGCGTCCGGCGCCAGACCGGCGTCAAGGCGCGCCTGCACCACGGCGAGTTCTCGACCGTTCTCGAACATCTGGGCGAGAACGGTGTGAAGGCGGACGTCATCCTGCTCGATCTGGGCGTCTCGTCGATGCAGCTCGACCGGCCCGAGCGCGGCTTCTCCTACGCGGTCGATGCGCCGCTCGACATGCGCATGGATCCTGGCGCGCCGTACTCCGCGCGCGATCTCGTCAACGACGGAGACGAGCGCGAGCTTGCAGACATCTTCAAGCGCTACGGAGAGGAGCGGTACGCACGGCAGATCGCGCGCGCGATCGTCCGCCGCCGCAGGTCGCAGCCCTTCGAGCGCACGGCCGACCTGGTCGAGGTGATCAAGGCCGCGATCCCCGCTCCGGCCCGGTTCGGTGAAGGCCATCCGGCCAAGCGCGTCTTTCAGGCGCTCCGCATCGAGGTGAACGATGAGCTCGGCGCGCTCGAGCGAGCCCTGCCGGCGGCGCTCGAGATGCTCCGGCCCGGAGGCAGGCTCGGGGTGATCTCCTTCCATTCGCTCGAGGATCGGATCGTCAAGCAGTTCCTGCGCAAGCAAGAGCACGGCTGCACCTGCCCGCCCGACTTCCCGGTCTGCGTCTGCGGCTCCGAGGCGACGATGCGTGCGACGCCGCGGCGGGCCGTCCGTCCGAGCGCTGCCGAGGTGAGCCGGAATCCGCGTGCGCAGTCGGCACGCCTGCGCGTCGGGACACGCGTCTGATGGCCAGCGTGACCCACTCTCAGGCAGCCACGATCGCGGAGCCCGTCGCAAGGCCGCGCCCCCGTTCGAGGAAACGCGCACAGGCGAAGACGCGCGGCGGAATTCTCTGGATCGCCGTCAGCGGGATTCTGCTCGCGGGCGTCGTATTCGTGAACGTGGCGGTGCTTCAGCTCAACCTCTCCCTCGACAAGACCAATACGGAGCGCTCGAAGCTCGTCGCGGACAATGCCGCGCTCCAGTCGCAGTACTCCTCGCTCGTCGCATCCCAGGCGATCCAACAGGAGGCGGTCAAGCAGTTCGGCCTCGTCTACCGCGATCCGACCGGGTACGTCAACGTCGCGAAGTGATGCGCGACAAGCAGGCAAACCGGCGCATCCGCCTGCTGCTCGTCATCTTCGCCCTCGTCTTCGCCGCAACGCTCGCGCGAGCCGTGTGGCTCCAGGGCGTTCGAGCGGCCACGCTCGGGAAGATGGCCGAGCGTCAGCACCGTGAGACGGTCGTGATCCCCGCCAACCGCGGCACCATCTTCGACACGAACGGCGTCCAACTGGCGATCGGCGAGCAGACCAAGACGATCTACGCCGATCCGCGCGAGCTGTCCGATCCGCGTGCGGTCGCGATCGCGGCGCACCGCATCCTCGGGGTCGATGCGAACCAGCTCTACCCGCAGCTCCTGAACCGCAAGACCGCTTTTGTCTACGTGGAGCGCTTTGCCGACCCCACGAAGGCGGCTGCGCTGATGAAGAAGGGCTTCACCGGCGTGAACGACTACCCCGAGGAGAAGCGCGCGTACCCCCAGGGCAGTGTCGCCTCCCAGGTCGTGGGGTTCGCCGGGACCGACAACAAGGGCCTCGGCGGGCTCGAGATCGAGTACGACAAGCAGCTCGCGGGCAAGCCGGGTCGGCAAACGGTCGTCCGTGACCCGTTCGGGCAGGCGATCGATGTCGTCAGCGCAACGCCGGAACGGCAGGGCCACGACATCTTCTCGACGATCGACAACAAGATCCAGGCGAACGCCGAAGACGTGCTGCGCGAGACGGTCGCGAAGTGGCACGCACGGTCGGCGACAGCGATCGTGCTCGATCCGCATACCGGAGCCGTGCTCGCGATGGCACAGGCCCCGGGATACAACGCCAACGACTCGTCGCGGGTTCCCCAGTCGCTTCTTACGAACCATGCCGTCACGGACGTCTTCGAGCCCGGCTCGGTGTTCAAGCTGGTGACCGTCGCCGGTGCGCTCACCGAGGGGCTCGTGACACCGCGCTCGACGTTCCGGCTGCCTCCTTGCATCCAGGTCGCCGACAAGTGCATCCACGACGCGGAGCTGCGCGGCACGGAGACGCTGTCGGTTGCGAAGATCCTGTCGTACTCGTCGAACGTTGGAGCGATCACGATCGCCGAGAAGCTCGGCGCGCCGGATCTGATGAAGTGGATCGGAAAGTTCGGCTTCGGTAAGCCGACCGGCCTGGATTTCCCCGGTGAGAGCGGCGGGATCGTCCCGTCCTATCCCGACCAGTGGTCGGGCACGACGATCGGCAACGTGCCGATCGGCCAGGGCATCGCCGTTACGCCGATCCAGATCGCCTCGGCGTACGCGGCGATCGCAAACGGCGGCGTCTGGATCCAACCGCACCTCGTCGGACGGATCGGCGGCCGCACGCTGCACAGCTTCAAGCACCGGAGAATCGTCTCTCCCGCGATCGATCGAGAGCTGAAGACGATGCTCACCGGCGTCGTCGACGAGCACGGCGCAACCGGCAATGCGGCGCAGATCGCCGGATACACCGTGGCCGGCAAGACCGGTACGGCCCAGATCCCGGGCCCGCACGGCTACACGACGGGCAAATACGTCGCCTCGTTCGTCGGCATGGTGCCCGTCAAGCGGCCGCGCCTGGTCGTGCTGGTCAGCGTCGAGGAGCCGCACAGCCAGATCTACGGCGGTGTTGTCGCGGCGCCTGCGTTCGCGCAGATCGCCAAGTTCGACCTGCAGTACCTGTCGGTGCCGCCGAACGCACCCGTTTCCACATCGCATACCTCGTAGCAGGCCCACGGCGGCCGCCCGCTAGGCTCACCTCTCGATGGATCTGACTCGACTCGGGATCGCCGGCGCGCCGTCCGTCGAGATCAGTGACCTGGCGTACGACCCACGCTCGGTCACCCGCGGTGCGCTCTTCTTCTGCATCAAGGGCAGCAGGGTCGACGGGCATGACCTGGCCGGGGCTGCCGCCGCCGCGGGCGCGGCTGCGCTGATCGTCGAACGGCATGTCGACGTCGCGATCCCCCAGGTGCAGGTGCCGAGTGTTCGCGCAGCAATGGGACCGGCTGCTGCCATCTTCTTCGGTGACCCGTCTCAGGACCCTCGAGGTCGCTGCCGTCACGGGAACGAACGGCAAGACGACAACGGCCTTCCTGCTTCGTTCGATCCTCGAGTCGGGCGGGCATCGCCCGGCGCTGTTGACGAACATCGAGCGCCGTATCGGCGGGCGCCTTCGGCCGACAGGGCTCAACACGCCCGAGTCGATCGACCTGCAGCGGTTGTTTCGCGAGATGCTCGACGCGGGCGACCGATCGTGCGCGATGGAGGCGACATCGATCGCCGGCACACAAGGACGCCTTCGTGGCACGCGTTTCGCGGTGCTCGTCTTCACCAACCTCACACAGGATCACCTCGATTTCCACGGGACGATGGAGGACTACTTCGAGGCAAAGCGCGCGCTCTTCGAGCAGGCGGCGCGCGCGGTCGTCAACGTCGGCGACGAGTGGGGGAGGCGTCTCGCCGCCGACCTCCCGAACGCGAGAACGTTCACGCCCGACGACGACCTCGATGGGGTGGATCTGAAGCTCCGCGGCCGTTTCAACCGCGCGAACGCGCTCGGTGCGGTCTGGGCGGCTCGAGAGCTCGGGATCGACGAGGACGCGATCCGCGCCGGGGTCGCGGCCCTGGCCGGCGTGCCCGGTCGGTTCGAATCGGTCGAAGCCGGTCAGCCGTTCACCGTGATCGTCGACTACGCGCATACGCCGGACTCGCTCGTCAACGTGCTCGAATCGGCGCGCGGTCTCGGCCGCGGCCGGTTGATCGTCGTGTTCGGGGCCGGAGGCGACCGCGACCGCGACAAGCGACCATTGATGGGCCGTGCGGCCGCGCGGCTCGCCGACCGTGCGATCGTCACCACCGACAACCCGCGTTCCGAGGATCCGGCGGAGATCGCGGCTCAGGTCGCAGACGGCAGGCTGGAGATCGTGCTCGACCGGCGGGCTGCGATCGAGGCCGCGCTCGCCGACGCTGCGCCCGGCGACGTGGTCGTGATCGCAGGCAAGGGCGCCGACTCCGGGATGGAGCTCGCCGGGCGCACCATCCCGTTCGACGACCGCGCTGTCGTGCGCGAGGTTCTCTCCTGATCCCGCTGAGCCTCGACACGATCGAACCGCTCGGGCGCCTGATCGCCCGTCCGTGGGCCGATGTGGTGACCGGCATGCAGGTCGACTCGCGCCGGATCGACGAAGGCGACCTCTTCGTCGCCGTCGGAGGGGGCGAGGATTTCGTCGAGCATGCGCTCGCGCGCGGCGCGTCGGCCGCACTGGTTCCGGACGACGCATTTGCAGCTCTGGCGGCGATCGGGGGCGCCGTACGCGACAAGTCGCACGCGCGCGTCGTCGGGATCACGGGCTCGACCGGCAAGACCTCGACCAAGGACATCCTCTTCGCGCTCTGTGCACCGCACCGGCGGACGATCGCGAACGAAGGGAATTACAACACCGAGATCGGAGTGCCGTTGACGCTCTGCCGGATCGAGGAGGACACCGAGATCTGCATCAGCGAACTGGGAATGCGTGGTCTCGGGCAGATCGCATGGCTTGCCTCGTTCGTCCGGCCGGATATCGGTGTGATCACCAACGTCGGCCCGGTTCACCTCGAGCTTGTCCAGACGATCGAGAACGTCGCCCGCGCAAAGGCTGAACTGATCGAGGCGCTCCCGTCCGGCGGCACCGCGATCGTGCCCGACGAGCCGCTGCTCGACCCGTATCTCAAACGGCCGGACATCTCGTTCAGACGTGTGGACGGGAAGGCCTCGATCCCGTTCGGGACGAACTACTCGTCGGCCCACCAGCTCGCGAACACGCGCACAGCGATCGCCGTCGCCGACGTGCTCGGGGTGCCGGTCCCGACGAGCGAGCTGACGGTCGAGTTCTCGAAGCTGCGTGAGGAGGAGCGCGAGCTGCCGGGGGGCGGTCTGCTTCTGAACGACTGCTACAACGCGAATCCCGTGTCGATGCGCGCCGCACTGCTCCACCTGACCGAGCGCGGCAACGGCAGACGGCTCGTCGCGGTGCTCGGCGAGATGGCCGAGCTGGGAGACGAGGCGCCCGGCTATCACAGAGAGATCGGAGCGCTGCTCAGGGAGCTGGGTATCTCCGACATCATCGCCGTCGGTCCGCTGGCACGTGACTATGGTGGCCACTGGGTCGCGACCGCAGCCGAGGCGGCCGCCGAGCTGCAGGCCGGGCTCCGGGCCGGCGACGTGGTGCTCGTCAAGGGCTCACGGTCGGTGGGACTCGAGACCGTCGCGGAGAACTTGACCCGGTAATGGCCAGAGTTCTCGTTGCGGCGCTCGTCGCCATGATCATCGGGATCCTGGGCGGGCCGACTTTCATCGCGTTCCTGCGCCGGAACGAGATCGGCCAGCACATTCGCGAGGAAGGGCTGCAGCATCATGCGGCCAAGAAAGGGACGCCGACGATGGGCGGCCTGTTGATCATCGGGGCCGCGACGCTCGCGTTCCTGCCGCTCTCCGACTACACGCTGCCGGCGCTGACGATCCTCGGCACGACGCTCGCCTGCGGAGCGATCGGGTTCCTCGACGACTACATGAAGCTGTACCACCGGCGCTCGCTCGGGCTCCGCGGGCGGTGGAAGATCCTGATGCTCGCCGGCATCACCGCCGCGGTCGGCTTCGCAGCGCAGCACCAGCATCTGAGTCATTCCGTCTTCGTACCGATCGTCGACCACGCGGTGCCGCTCGGGCCGTTCTGGTACGTCCTGCTCTTCCTGATCATCGCCGGCGCCGTGAACGGCGTGAACCTGACCGACGGCGTCGACGGGCTCGCGGCGGGGACGAGCATCATCGCGCTGTCGACCTTCACCGCGATGGCGGTGACGATCTATATCCGTTCCGCAACGCCATTCCACGGCCGCATCGAGAACCGCCTCGATATCGCCTTCATCGGTGCCGCGCTCGTCGGAGCCGGAATCGGCTTCCTCTGGTTCAACGCGTTCCCGGCCGAGGTCTTCATGGGCGACACAGGGTCGTTCGCGATCGGCGGCGCGCTCGCGGCGATGGCGATCATGATGAAGGTCGAGCTGCTGCTGCTCTTCGTCGGCGGCATCTTCGCGGTCGTCGCGCTCTCGGTGATCCTGCAGGTGGTCAGCTTCAGGTACTGGGGGCGACGGATCTTCCTGATCGCGCCGTTACAGCATCACTTCGAGATGAAGGCGTGGTCGGAGACGAAGATCATGGTGCGCTTCTGGATCGTCACGGCGATCTTCTGTGCCGCCGGCTTCGCGCTCTTCTACAAGTACTACCTGCCCTTCCGGGCGCATAGTTGAGAGCGCTCGTCTACGGCCTCGCACGCTCGGGCCGCGCTGCGATCGAGCGGCTCGACGATCCGGTCGTCGTCGACGCGTCGCTCGGCAACGAAGGCGATCTTTCACTTCTCGACGGCGTCGACGTGCTCGTGAAGTCGCCCGGCGTACCGCGCGAAACGCCACTCGTGCTCGCTGCGCACGACCGCGGCATTCCTGTGTGGTCCGAGGTCGAGCTCGGGTTCCGCCTGTTGCCCGACTCGAAGTTCGTCGGCGTCACGGGAACGAACGGCAAGACAACCACTACGGAGCTGCTCGGCGCGATCTTCCGCGCCGCCGGCCGTGATGTGACCGTCGCCGGGAATGTCGGCACGCCGTTGACCTCCGTGCGCGAAGCGGACTGGGTCGTCTGCGAACTGTCCTCTTTTCAACTCGAAGATGTGCACGACTTCGCCTGCGATGTCGCCGTTCTGCTCAATCTCGAGCCGGATCACCTCGACCGGCACGGCTCCTTCGCGGCTTACCGGGACGCCAAGCTCCGCATCTTCGAACGGGCGGGGGCGAGGATCGTCCCGCGCGGTCTCGGTCTCGAGGGGATCGAGTTCGCGGCAGACGACCCTCTGCCGGCGGAGCCGCTGATACGGGGGGCGCACAACCGCGAGAACGCGGCGGCGGCGACGGCGGCCGCGCGCGCGGCGGGCATCGGTGACGAGGCGATCGCAGACGGTCTGCGAACGTTCCCCGGCGTCCCGCACCGGCTCGAGCTCGTCGCCGAGCGCGGAGGTGTGCGCTATGTCAACGACTCGAAGGCGACGAACGTCGCGGCCGCGTTGCGCGCGCTCGCCGCGTACAGCGATGAGCCGGTGCATCTCATCCTCGGCGGCTCGCCCAAGGGCGAGGACTTCTCGCCGCTGGCGGCTGCGATCGGACCCAACGTGCGTTCGGTGCATCTGATCGGTGCCGAGGCGCCGCGACTGGCCGAGGTGATCGACGGAGATCGCGACGAGACTCTCGGAGCTGCCGTTGCCCACGCGGCGCTGCTCGCGCGGTCGGGCGACGTCGTCCTCCTCAGTCCGGCGTGTGCGAGCTACGACCAGTTCGCGAACTTCGAGGAGCGCGGCGAGACGTTCCGCGAGCTCGTCACGGCGACCGCCTAGGTCGACGGCGTCGCGAGCCGCTGCCAGACATTCGCGAGCAGTTGTGCGGTCTGCTGCCAGAGCAGCACCTGGCCCCCGAAGTCGAGCGCCCCGGCGCTGAAGACACGCGCACCGCTCGCATGCTCGTAGTAGGTCATCTCCGCGGACCGGCCCGGGCCGAAGAGATCCGGAATGGTCGCCAGCACCTGTGTCTGGGGCGGTGACGTCGGTCCGCGCGCGTCGATCTCGATCCCGTAGAGACCGAACGTCGACCCGTTGCCCAGACCGGTCCCGGCGAACGCCCAGGGAGCAACGTCGGCACCGACGACGGTGAACGGCGCGCGCCGCTGGCCGCGGTCGCTGGCGAGATACTGATTCCCGAGCAGCGCGGCCTCCGGGCGGCCGAGATCCCGCCATTCGTCCACGAGTGTCAACACGTGGCTCCGGCGGTCGACCCGGCGGAAGAAGTTGTTCGCCGACAGGAACAGCAGGTTGCCGCCGAGATCGCGGTGCCCCTGGACGAGGTCGTACAGCCGCTTCGTCACGTACTCCGTGTGCCCGGGGAACACGATCAGGTCGTAGGCGGCCCGCAGCGCCGCGGGAGAGGCGAAGAGCTCGAGATCCTCGTCGGCATAGATGTCGACGCTCTTCCCCGTCTGCGCGAGCCAGTGCTGGAAGGCGAGGTCGTAGCTGCGGTAGCGGTACGGCACGCCCCTCGTCGCGTGCGGCCGCGTCAGGTCGGCATGCATGGTCTTCCAACGGGCATACCACGTGTCGCCCCAGCCGTCGCGGTCGGCGTCGTAGAAGTTGTACGCGCCCCAGGTGCTCGTGGGGATCGCCACCGCGACCCGTGTCTGGGGCGCGGCGGGACGAACGACGATGGGCGCGAACCCGACGCGGCCGTCGTCTGCAGCGAGACGGGCCGCGTAGACGCCGGTGGGCCAGTCCGTCCCGATGTCGACCAGGAGCGGCGCCGGCGCGTTCGCGTGTGCCCGCCAGTCGACCTGGATCGGGTCTCCGACGGGAATGCCGTTGATCTCGTTGTTGGCATAGGTCGGCTCGGTCTCCGGTCCGCTGCGGAGCATCTGCACGGTGAGCGTCTTCGCGTCGGTTCGCACGACCAGGGTGCAGCGGTCGCCGGGAAGTGCGCTTCGCGCGGAGAACGCGGCCTCGACGCCGAGCACCCGTACGACCGCATGCATCGTCTGGGCGGGGTGGCCCGCCGCGCGCGCCGTGACCCGGGCGATGTACGTCCGGGCCGGCAGTGACGCGGGTGGCGTCCAGCGCAGTGTTCGGTACCCCGCCGAGGCGACGAGATCCTGTTCGCGGAGGGTCGTCTCCGCGACCGTGGAAGGCTGCTCGGACGCAGCGCCCTGCCCTGTCTCGAGGATCGAGAGCGAGACGATCGCGCGGCGCGCGAGCTGGAAGTCGAAGCGTGCGGTCGCGCGCGAGGCCCGCATGCTCACGGTCGCGAACAACGGACCATCGCCGGCGTAGGGCAGGCCCTCGTTCACCACGCTCAGCCCCCGGAGGACTCCGCGTGACGCCGCCTCGGCGCGCCCGCGGGTGAGGAGCCAGAACGCGCCCAGACCGCCGAGGCCGAGCACGCGGCCGCGTGAACCGCGCCAGGGCCGTCCGGATGGGTGTCGTAAGAATCCGTTCATCTTTGTAAGGGACACCTTACAAGCGAGGGGAAGTTCCGGTATCGTGCCGAGCCGTGAGGCAGTCCTGCCCGACCACCGAGGAGCTCGCGCGGCGCTCGCTCATTCTACGGCGCTCGGCCTGGTCGATCGTCGCTGCGCTCGCGCTGGCCGCGCTGACCTGGAAGGCGATCACGGCACCCGACGGCGTGGCCGACCCGACTGCTGCCGGAGCCCACCTCTCGCCGGGCGCGGTGGTCGTGAACACCGGGCTGCTCGTCTTCCGTGAGGGGCTCGAGGCGGTGCTCGTGCTCGCCGCGTTCACCGCAAGCTTCGTCGGCGACGACCGGAAGCTTCGCCGGCCGGTCGCCGGCGGCGCCGTGCTCGCGCTCGTCGCGTCCGTCATCACCTGGTTCGTCGCGATCGGCGTGATCGGTGCACTCGGCGGCCCGGGCCTCGACGTCCAGGCGGCGACCGGTCTGATCGCGGTCGCGGTGCTCCTGATCGTCATGAACTGGTTCTTCCACAAGCTCTACTGGACGGGTTGGATCTCTGCGCACAACAAGAAGCGGCGGAGCCTCACGAGCGGCCCCGACGCCGGTCGCCGCGCGCTGCTCGGGCTCGCGCTGCTCGGCTTCACCGCCGTCTACCGCGAAGGCTTCGAGGTCGTCCTTTTCCTGCAGAACCTGAGGATCACCGCCGGTTCGAAAGCCGTCCTCGAGGGAGTCGCGCTCGGGCTCGCGCTGACGGTCGCGGTCGGCGTCGTGACCTTCTCGCTCCAGCAGCGGCTTCCATACAAGCGGATGCTCGTGGTGACGGGTGCGCTGCTCGGGTTCGTGCTGCTCGTCATGGTCGGCGAGAGCATCCAGGAGCTGCAGCTGGCGGGCTGGCTGCCGGCGCATTCGATCGGTGTCGCCTTCCCGGGGTTCGTCGGCCTCTGGTTCGCGGTGTTCCCGACGGTCGAAGGGATCCTGGCCCAGCTCATTGCGGCCGCGCTCGTCCTCGGCTCGTACTTCCTCGCCGAGCACATGCGTGTGCAGCGGCCCCGCGCCCGCGCCGAGCAGGCACGCAGGCTGCAGCTCGACGCTCTCTCCGAGCAACCCTGAGTCCGCCCGGGGGCCTCGCCCTCAAGGAGTCGGAGATGCGCCGGAGAATTCGCACCCATGAGGCGGGGAGAGCTCGACTCCAGACTGCTGATCCTCGTGACCCTGGCGCTCGTTGCGTTCGGGCTCGTGATGGTCTACAGCGCGACGTCCGCAGCCGCGGCCGTCGGGGGCCGCAATCCGACCTACTACCTCGAGCGCCAGGGGATCTACGGCGCCCTTGGGATCGTCTTGATGATCCTCGCCCAGCGCTGGGATTACCGGCGGCTCAGGCCGCTCGCGCCGATGCTCGTCCTGGTGTCGTTCGTCCTGCTCGTTGCGGTGCTCGTCGTCGGGCCGCCGATCAACGGCGCGCGCCGCTGGATCTCGTTCGGGCCGGCCGTCTTCCAGCCGTCCGAGCTGGCCAAGCTCGCGCTGGCGATCTGGGCGGCGGCGTACCTCTCACGCCGAAAGGCGCCGCGGAGCTTGAAGGAACTGTGGCGGCCGCTCGGGGCGATGACGTGCGTGTTCGGGTTGCTGCTCGTGCTCGAGCCCGACCTCGGCACGACGATCGCGCTCGTGCTCATGCTCACCGGCATCCTCGTCGTGTCCGGGACCCCGGTGCGCGTGCTGGGCGCGGCGCTCGGGATCGCATCGGCTGCCGGCTTTGCGGCCATCTGGATGAAGCCGTACAGCCGAGCCCGTTTCTTCGCCTTCCTCCATCCGACACACGACGCGGCGGGCACCGGCTACCAGATCCTCCAGGCGCAGATCGGCATGGGCTCGGGCCATTTCTTCGGCGTCGGGCTCGGGCAGGGTGTGCAGAAGATCTTCTACCTGCCCGAGGCGCACACCGACATGATGCTCGCGAACATCGGCGAAGAGCTCGGGCTGATCGGCGTCACGGCCGTGATCGCGGCCTACGCGCTGTTCGCCTACGCCGGGCTCGACATTGCGATGCGCTGCAAGGACCCGTTCGGCAAGCGCCTCGCGACCGGGCTGACGGTGCTCGTGTGCGGGCAGGCGTCGATCAACATCCTGGCCGTGATGGGCAGCGCGCCGCTGACCGGGATCCCGCTCCCCTTCCTCTCCTACGGCGGGTCCAGCCTGGTCGTTCTGCTCGCGGGCGTCGGGATTCTCCTTAACATCGCTCATCGTGGCAGTACAGCGGCAGTTTCGGTGCCTGATCGCAGCCGGGGGGACGGCAGGACACGTGCTGCCGGCGATCGCGGTCGCGCAGGCGCTGACGGAGCGCGGCGTGCACGTGACGTTCGCCGGGTCGCCGGATCACGTCGAAGCGCGGCTCGTTCCTGAAGAGGGCTACGAGCTCGACACCTTCCGCGTCAGCGGCTTCCCGCGCCGGCCGTCGCTCGAGCTGGCCCGCTCGCTCGTGCTCGCGGGGGCGGCGCCACGCGCGTGCCGCCGGATCCTGCGCGAACGCCGTCCCGACGTCGTCCTCGGGGGAGGCGGGTTCGTCGCCGGACCGATGGTCTTCGCAGCCTCGACGCTCGGCATACCGGCAGCGCTGACGGAGGCCGACGCGCACTTCGGCCTCGCGAACCGGCTCGCTGCGCCCTTCGCAAAGCGGATCTTCCTCTCGTATCCGATCGCGACCAGGCACCGCGCGAAGACGCGTGTCGTCGGCCGGCCGGTCCCTGCGCGCTCGCGCGCGGTGCCGCAGGAAGAGGGGCGCGCCATCTTCGAGCTGCCTCCGGACGGGCGCGTCCTCGGTGTGTTCGGGGCGCTCGCGGGCGCGAAGGCGCTGAACGAGTTCGTGGCCGACACCTGGGGCGCGGACGGGCCTGCGATTCTCCACGTGACGGGCCGGCGTGACTTCGACCTGGTGCGGCGCCGCGCGCGTCGTGACGACTACCGGGTGGTTCCCGAGACCGAGCGGTTCGGCGCCGCGATCTCGGCCTGCGACCTCGTGCTCGCACGCTCCGGCTCGACCGTCTGGGAGTTCGCGGCCGCCGGCAAGCCGGCGATCCTCGTGCCCTATCCGTTCGCGACCGGCGATCATCAGGCGCTCAACGCGCAGCACTTCGTGGACGCGGGCGGCGCGATCATGGTGCGGGAACTCGACCTCGACGATGTTCCCGAGCTCGTCCGTTCGTTGCTCGGCGACCCTGGTCGCCTGGAACGGATGAGCGGAGCGATGCTGCGTGCGGCACGGCCGAACGCCGCGGACGAGATCGCCGATGAGCTTGTCGCGATGGCCGCACGATGAAGGGGCGGCGCCTCTGGTTCGTCGGAATCGGGGGCGCTGGACTGTCCGGCTACGCTCAGCTCGCGCGCGCCTGGGGGGCGGAGGTCGGCGGCTGGGACCGGGTCAGAACGCCCTACCTGGACGCACTTCGCCGGCATCCAGATCGAGATCGCGCCCGACCCGGTCGTGCCGGCGGGCTGGGAAGCAGTCGTCTCGTCGGCGTATCCACACGTGCCGGGGCTTCGGCGCAAGGACTTCTTGCGCGAGCTCGTCTCGGCGCGGCCGTCGATCGTCGTCAGCGGCACGCACGGAAAAGGGACGACGGCAGCGATGATCGCTTTCGCGTTGCACGAAACGGGGGCAGAGCCGGCCTGGCTGATCGGTGCACCGGTTCCGCAGCTCGGCTCGAACGCCGGCTTCGGCCCCGGGTATCTCGTCGTGGAGGCCGACGAGTCGGACCGCACCGTCTTCGAGCTGCCCGCAGAGATCGCCGTGATCACGAACCTCGAGCTGGACCACCACACCGAGTACGCGTCGCTCGCTGAGCTCGAGAGCGCGTTCGACGAGTGGCTGGCGGGTGTGCCCCACGTCGTGCGCGCCGCGCCGCCGTATGAAGGGCCGCTCGCCGTGCCGGGCGAGCACAACCGGCAGAACGCCGGGGCCGCGGTCGCGGCGCTCGAGCTCGCCGGTGTTCCTCGCGAGGAGGCCGGCGCGGCCGTCGAACGGTTCTCGGGCACGGGGAGGCGGTTCGAGGTTCACGACGGCGAGGTCACGATCGTCGACGACTACGCGCATCACCCGACCGAGATCGAGGTCACGATCTCCGCTGCGCGGGAGCGGTTCCCGGGCGCGCGTCTGCGCGTCCTCTTCCAGCCGCATCTCTACTCGCGCACGCAGCACCTGTCCCGCGAGCTCGCCGAGGCGCTCGCGGCTGCGGACGACGTGACCGTGACCGACGTCTATCCCGCGCGCGAGCAGCCGATCGACGGCGTCAGCGGCAAGCTCGTGATCGATGCGCTCAGCGACCTGGGCGTGCTGGCGGCCTACACACCCACGGTCGAGCAGGGCGCTGCGCGTCTTGCGCGCCGTGCGCTGCCGGGGGACGTGCTGCTCGTTCTCGGCGCCGGCGATGTCGATCGCGCTGTCGACCTGCTTCGACGCTAGCGTGGCCCGCGTGGAAGAGAACGTCCCACTTGCGCGCTACACGACGATCGGGACCGGTGGGCCTGCCCGCTGGTTCACGCGTCCCGCCACGATCGAGCAGCTGCAGGACGCACTCCGCTGGGCGAAGGAGGGTGACGTCCCGGTCGAGACGATCGGGCTCGGCTCGAACGTTCTCGCCCATGACGACGGGATCGAGGCGCTCGTCGTCAAGCTCGACGGCGACCTGATCGCGGCCGAGATCCGAGGAGATGTGCTCGTCGCGGGAGGCGGTGCCGCGAACGCCGTCGCGTTGCATCGGGCCCGCGACGCCGGCCTCTCCGGATTCGAGTTCGCCTCTGCCATTCCCGGCACCGCCGGTGGTGGTGTGCGGATGAATGCCGGTGCCTACGGGCGTGAATGGAAAGACGTGATGATCGACGCGGTGGTTGTCGATGCCGACTACGTCCGGACGCTGACGGCGGTCGAACTGGGGCTCGCGTACAGGCACTCCGCGCTGCGGGCGGGAGAGGTCGTGGCTCAGGTTCGGTTCCAGCTCGAGCCCAGCACGACCGAGGCCGTCAGGGCGCGCGTCTCCGAGCTGCTCGCACAGCGGAAGGCAGCTCAGCCGACGAACAAGCGAACCTTCGGAAGCGTCTTCAAGAATCCGGATGGAGAGCGCGGAGCGGGGCGGCTGATCGAGGAATGCGGCCTCAAGGGCCATCGGATCGGCGGTGCGCTCATCTCGCCGCGCCATGCGAACTTCATCGAGAACTCGGACGCGGCGACGAGCGCGGACTGCCTCGCCCTGATGGCGGAGGCGCGCAGTCAGGTGCACGCCCGGTTCGGCATCGAGCTCCAGCACGAGGTGCGATTTCTCGGCCCGCTCGAGCTTCCGCCGGTGTAGGGGAAGCGCCGGGCACGGCGAAGTGGAGGTCGTGGCTGCCCCGAAGAGGTCGACCGCGCGGACCGCAGTGCTGCCCGTGCGCCGGGCCATGCCCGAGCTCGCCCGGATCGCGCCGTCGGGCCGCTCGGTCCTCGTGGGACTCGCTCTCATCGTCTTCGCGACGGGTGCGTATTTCATCGCCCGCGAAACCTCGGTCTTCGCCGTGCAGACGGTCGATGTTCGAGGAGGCACACCGCTCCTGCGGGCGCAGGTGCGGGCTGCTCTGGCTTCCGAGGTCGGGACGAGCCTGTTGAGGTTGGACGGTGACGCCGTCGCCCACGCGGTCGCACCGTTGCCGGGAGTGCGCTCGTTTACGTTCGACCGTTCGTTTCCCCACACCTTGCGGGTGGTCGTCCGCCAGGAGCAGCCCGCGTACATCCTTCGCCGCGTGCCGGGCTCGGCCGCGTTCCTCGTCGCCGGAAGCGGCCGCGTGATCCAGCGACTGGCCCATCCGCGCCGGTCCAGCCTCCCGCGCCTCTGGGTGACGAAGCAGGTCGACGTCGTGGTCGGGCAGCGGCTCGCTGCGGTTCCCGCCGAGGCTGCCTCAGCGCTCGTCCTGCTTCACGGTGCGCCGCTTCCCGGAGGCGTGCATCTGATCCGCGCAGGCCCGAAGGAGCTGACGCTCGTGCTCGGGGGCGGGCTCGAACTGCGGCTCGGTGACGGCGGCGACCTGCGCCTGAAGCTCGCGATCGCACGCAAGATCCTGCGCCGGACCGGGGCGGTCGGGTTCGGAGGCGGCTATCTGGACGTCAGCGTTCCCGAGCGTCCGGTGCTCTCGGTCAACTCTCAACTCGGAGGTTGAGGTTGAGGGTTACGCTGGTCGAGACTCGCAGTTTGCGCGTTGACAGGGCAGGAAACCACCCGTACCCTCACGAAGGAAGGAGGAGCTCGACAGCCCCACCCTGCACTCGAGCTTGAGGTCGAGCCCACATCAGATGAGAGACCGTTCCGGGAATTATCTAGCTGTGATCAAAGTCGTCGGCGTCGGCGGCGGCGGCACGAACGCCGTCAACCGGATGGTCGACGCGGGGCTGACGGGCGTCGAGTTCGTCGCAGTGAACACGGACGCGCAGGCACTCTTGATGTGCGAGGCGGACGTGAAGATCCACATCGGCGCGAAGGCGACGCGCGGCCTCGGCGCCGGCGCGGATCCGACCGTGGGACGCGAGGCCGCCACGGAGTCTCGCGACGAGCTGAAGGAGGCGCTCAAGGGCGCCGACATGGTCTTCGTCACCGCGGGAGAAGGCGGCGGCACCGGCACCGGTGGTGCGCCGATCGTCGCGGAGATCGCACGCGAGCTCGAGGCGCTCACCGTTGGTGTCGTGACGCGCCCGTTCGCGTTCGAAGGGCGACGGCGTTCGCAGCAGGCGGAGCAGGGGATCAGCGAGCTCGCCGACAAGGTCGACACGCTGATCGTGATCGAGAACGACCGGTTGCTCCAGGTGGTCGAGAAGAAGACGCCGCTCTCCGATGCGTTCAAGCTCGCCGACGACATCTTGCGCCAGGGCGTTCAGGGCATCACCGACCTGATCACCGTTCCCGGCATCGTCAACCTCGACTTCGCCGACGTCCGGACGATCATGCGCGACGCCGGCTCGGCGCTGATGGGGATCGGCACCGGCTCCGGCGAGAACCGCGCGGGCGAGGCTGCACGGCATGCGGTCAGCTCGCCGCTGCTCGAATCCTCGATCGAGGGAGCGACGGGAATTCTCCTCAACATCAGCGGCCCGCCCGATCTCGGCCTGTTCGAGGTGAACGAGGCGGCCGAAGTCGTCACCAGTGCCTCCGACCAGAACGCGAACGTCATCTTCGGCGCCGTGATCGACGATCAGCTCCGCGACGAGGTTCGCGTGACCGTGATCGCGACCGGGTTCGGCGCCCAGCGACGCCGGCCCCGCCGGACCGCGGCCACCGAGACCGGCTCGCCGCTCGGCTCGAGAGGGCCGGAGTTCGATCCCGGCGACTCGCTCGACGTGCCGTCCTTCCTGCGCGACGAGTAGCCCGGAGCGCGCAGTAGGGCGACCGCCCGACCGCAGGCCCGAAGCGGGCTCATCGACGTGTCACAAAGCTCACCTTGCGGCCATGGCCGTGCCGGGCACGTCCGGTGGCAGCCACCGTCGCATCTCGTCCACAGGTCGGACATGTCTGTCAGGCTCGCCGGCGGGGGTTCGGAGGATTCGGACCCTCCTGCCGGGACAGGGGGCTGGGGAGAACGCACAACCGGGGGGACATGTCCGCGTCCGGGTCACGAACTTCGCTCCGGGAGCACCCTGACGCCCGGCGTTCCAGGGACGGTTAGCATCGCCCGCGGATGCAGACGCTCCGGCGCACCCCTTTGCACGACCGGCACGTGGCTCTCGGCGCCCGGATGGTCCCCTTCGCCGGCTGGGAGATGCCGGTCCAGTACGAGGGTGTGATCCAGGAGCACCGGGCGGTACGAACCGACGCCGGTGTCTTCGACGTCTCGCACATGGGTGAGCTCGAGGTAGAAGGCCCGACCGCACGCGAGCTGCTCCAGGCGACCCTCTCGAACGACATCGACAAGCTCCAGCCCGGGCAGGCCCAGTATTCGCTGGTCACGAACGAACGGGGCGGGATCATCGACGACGTGATCGTCTACCGCCTCGACGGTCATCGCTATCTCGTCGTCGCGAACGCGTCGAATCGCGAGGCGGACTTCGCCTGGCTCAGGGAGCACGAGCTGCGTGGCTCCGACGTTCGGGACGTCTCCGACGATTACGCGCTCCTCGCCGTTCAGGGACCACGCGCGCTGGAGCGGCTCGGCCTGGCGAAGGGCACCCCGTTCACGTTCGAGGCGGCCGAGCTGGATGGGGTCGAGGTGATGGTCAACCGCACCGGGTACACCGGCGAGGAGGGCGTCGAGCTCGCCTGCATGGACGAGGACGCAGTGAGCCTCTGGGACGCGATCCTCGAGCGCGGCGTCGTGCCCTGCGGGCTCGGTGCGCGAGACACGCTGCGGCTCGAGGTCTGTTACCCGCTGCACGGAAACGACATCGGCCCGCAGCGAGACGCGATCTCGTCCGGGCTCGGCTGGGCGTGCGCGTTCGAGACCGAGTTCACGGGCGCCGCGCGCCTGCGCGAGATCAAGGAGCGCGGCCCCGAGCAGAAGCTCGTGCCGTTCGTGATGACCGAGAAAGCGGTCCCGCGCCAGCACATGGCGATCGAGGGTGGCGGTGAGGTGACGTCAGGCTCGCATTCGCCGATGCTCGACATCGGGATCGGCATGGGCTACGTCCCAGCCCCACTGGCGACCGCGGGCAGCGAGCTGGTGATCGACGTGCGCGGACGCCCACGGAAGGCAGAAGTCGTGAAGAAGCCCATCTACAAGAAGGAGTCGTGACGTGGCCTCGAGCGAGTCATACCCCGACGATCTGCTCTACCACCCCGAGCACGACTGGGCCCGCATCGAGGGCGACGAGGCGGTCCTCGGTGTCACCTGGTACGCACAGGACGCACTCGGCGAGCTCGTGCACTACGAAGCGCCGGACGTCGGCGCCTCGATCAGCAAGGACTCCTCGTACGGCGAGGTCGAGTCCGTCAAGGCCGTCTCGGACCTGATCTCACCGCTCTCGGGCGAGGTGCTCGAGATCAATCAGAAGGTCGTCGACGCGCCTGAGACGGTCAACGAAGATCCTTACGGCGACGGCTGGCTGATCCGCATCCGCCTGACGAGCCCGGACGAGAAGGCCGACCTCCTCGACCTGGCCGGCTACACCGACGTGCTCAAGGAAACGTGAGCTACCTCTCGCTCACCGCTGCCGATCGTGAGGCGATGCTGGCCACGATCGGTGTGTCGTCGGTCGACGAGCTCTTCCAGGACATCCCGCCGGCCATGCGCTACGGACGCGACCTCGACGTTGCACCGGCATTGGCGGAGGTCGAGCTGCAGCGGCACTTGGAGGAGCTCGCCGGCAAGAACGTCGTCGACGAGATCTGTTTCCTCGGCGCAGGGATCTACGACCATTACGTCCCCGCCGTGGTCGACGCAGTCCTGCAGCGCGGCGAGTTGCTGACGGCGTACACGCCCTATCAGCCCGAGATGAGCCAGGGCGTGCTGCAGGCGATCTTCGAGTATCAGACCGCCATCTGTGAGCTCACGGGCATGGACGTCTCGAACGCATCGGGGTACGACGGGACCACGGTGGCCGCCGACGCATGTTTCGTCGCGAAGCATGCCACCGGCAAGTCGAAGATCGTCGTCACCGAAGCCACCAACCCGCAGGTCCGACAGGTGATCAAGACCTATGCGCCGGGCTTCGGTCTCGAGATCGTCGAAGTGCCCCATGAAGACGGCGTGACCGATCCGAGCCGCCTGGGCGACGCCGCGCAGGATGCGGCCGCGGTGATCTTCCAGCAGCCGAACTTCTTCGGGATCCTGGAGAACGCTCCCGAACTGGCGGCGCGGGCACACGAGGCAGGGGCGATGCCGATCGCCCACGTCGACCTGGTGTCGCTCGGTGTGCTCGAAGCACCGGGTAACTACGGCTGCGCGATGGCGATCGGCGAGGGCCAGTCCGCCGGCAACGCCATGAGCTACGGCGGCCCGCACTACGGCTTTCTCGCCGCGCGCTCCGAGTTCATCCGGCGTCTGCCCGGCCGGATTGTCGGTGAGACGGTGGACGCCGCCGGCGACCGCGGCTATGTGCTGACCCTGCAGACGCGCGAGCAGCACATCAGGCGCGAGAAGGCGACCTCCAACATCACCACCAACCAGACGCTGCTCGCGCTGGCCGGGCTCGTCCACCTGAGCCTGCTCGGGCCGAACGGGCTGCGCGAACTGGGGGAGACCTGCATGGCCCTCGCCGGCTACGCGAGGGAGCGGCTCGCCGCTGCGGGCCTCGAACCGGTGTTTCCCAACAAGGCAACGTTCAAGGAGTTTGCAGTCCGCACCGGTCGGCCCGCCCGCGAAGCGCTGGCGGCCGCGCGCGCGCAGGGCGTCTACGCCGGGTATCCACTCGGCCGGGACTACGCCGGGCTCGACGAGGCACTGCTCGTCGCGGTCACGGAGAAGCGAACGGTCGAGGAGATCGACCGGCTGGTGGAGGCCCTCTCGTGAAGCTGATCTACGAGAAGTCCCGGTCCGGGCGCCGCGGGATCGGCGTGCCGAGGCCTGACCTGCCGGTGCCCGAGGTTCCGCGCGAGCTGGCGCGGAAGACGGCACCACGCCTGCCCGAGCTTTCCGAGCCCGAGGTGCTCCGGCATTTCACAGAGCTCTCGACCCGCAACTTCGGCATCGACACCGGGTTCTATCCGCTCGGCAGTTGCACCATGAAGTACAACCCGCGCATCAACGAGAGGCTCGTCGGGCTTCCTGGGTTCGCGGGCCTTCATCCGCTGGTCGAGGACGACGCTGCGCAGGGTGCGCTCGAGCTCGAGTGGCTGCTGCAGGAGATCCTCCTCGAGGTGACCGGTCTCGACGCGGTCAGCCTGCAGCCCGCAGCAGGCAGTCAGGGCGAGTTGACCGGGCTCATGCTCTTCCACGCCTACTTCGCGGCCAAGGGTGAAGACGACCAGCGCCGCAAGATCGTGATCCCGGACACGGCGCACGGCACGAACCCGGCAAGCGTGACGATGGCGGGCTACGACCTGACGCCGGTCAAGACGGACCCCCGCGGCAACATCGATGTCGCAGATCTCCGCGGCAAGGTCGACGAGCACACGGCGGGCCTCATGCTCACCAACCCGTCGACGCTCGGCCTCTTCGACGAGAACATCGAGGAGATCCGGGACATCTTCCGGAGCGCCGGTGCGCTCATGTACTACGACGGCGCGAACCTGAACGCGGTGTGCGGCATCTCTCGGCCGGGTGACATGGGCTTCGATGTCGTGCACATCAACCTCCACAAGACCTTCTCGCAGCCGCACGGCGGCGGCGGGCCGGGCGGCGGTCCGATCGCCGTGCGCGACATCCTCGAGCCGTTCCTGCCCGTCCCGGTGATCGTCAAGGAAGGTTCGGCGTTCCGGCTCGACTTCGACCGTCCGAAGACGATCGGGAGAGTGCGGGCGTTCAGCGGCCCATTCGGGGTCTTCGTCCGGTCCTACGCGTTCATGCGCTCGTATGGGCCGGGCCTACGCGAGATGAGCGAGACCGCGGTGTTGAACGCCAACTACATGCTCGCGCGGCTGAGGAACGACTATGACGTTCTCTACGACCGGCTCTGCATGCACGAGTTCGTGCTGAGCGCGCGGAACCTGAAGAAGGAGCACGGCGTGAATGCACTCGACGTGGCAAAGAGGTTGATGGACTACGGCTTCCATCCGCCGACGGTGTACTTCCCGCTCGTCGTCCCCGAGGCTCTGATGATCGAGCCCACCGAGTCCGAGGCCAAGGAGACGCTCGACGCATTCTGCGACGCAATGCTCGCGATCGCGCGCGAGGCTGCAGATGAGCCGGAGCTCGTGCACGGCGCGCCCTATTCGCGGCCCGTCAAACGGCTCGACGAGGTGCGGGCCGCCAAGGATCAGATCGTGAGCTACCGGTTTGACGCGCATCCGGCCGAGCAGCAGGGAGGCGACCGTCAGCTCGAAGTGCAGAAGGGAGCCTGAGAGCAGGGACGCCTAGGAGGCGGGCGGCAGTTCGTCCCAGAAGCTCTCGAGCACCTCGGCCTCGCCGGCTTCGCCCGCGCCGAAGACGAGCAGTTCGAGTCCGTCGTCCCCTGCTTCGAAGGCGCGCGCCGTCTCCGGTGAGACGCGGATCGCGTCCCATTCGCGGATCGGGCGAGTCTCGTCCTCCAGTGTCACCTGGCCGCTGCCGGAGATCACGATGTAGAACTCCTCCTGGGCGCGGTGGCGGTGGCCGAAGGGCTGGCGGAAGTTCGCCGCGAAACGCTGGTAGCTGAATCCGCCCTGCTCGGCGTCCGTCGCGGCGCGCCCGAAGCGGGCCTCCATATTCGGTGACATGCCGAACTTGACGGCCATGTCCTCGAGCTCCTTGATGTTGACGATCTTGTAGCCGGCCATGCTGTGATCGTATGCGAACATCCAGGGTGTTAAACCCCGTAACGGTTCCGCGGCGAGAGAGTCAGTACAAGCGTGAAGAACAAGACGATCAAATCAGAGGCCGAGTGGCGGGCAGAGCTCAGTCCCGAGCAGTACCACGTGCTGCGCGAAAAGGGGACCGAGCGGCCGTTCACAGGCGAGTACGACCATGTGTTCGAGCCCGGCCAGTACCACTGCGCGGGCTGCGGCGCCGAGCTTTTCCGCTCCGACGCGAAGTACGACTCCGGCTGCGGCTGGCCCGCCTTCTCCGCACCTGCGTCCGGCGACGCCGTCGAGGAGGAGACCGATGCCAGCTACGGGATGGTGCGAACCGAGGTGATGTGCGCCGCGTGCGGCGGCCACCTCGGGCACGTGTTCCCCGATGGACCGGCCCCGACCGGGCTTCGGTACTGCATCAATTCGGCGTCGATCAAGCTGGAGGAGGAGTAGAGGGACGCGGCCTCGCGAGCTGCACACCGCGGCTCGCCACCGTGTCGTAGCTCCCGGCGTTCGGAGGATGGAAGGGGGAGGCCCCGCCGCACAGGGCCTCGCTCTTCACTCTGCATGATTCCGGGGCTGTTTACCAGCCGCCCCTCGGGTGGGATTTCAGCGTGCCGCTTGTCCGGCGGTCTCGCGTTTGCGCTTGGACGCGCTGCTCGCGCGCTTCGAGGCGGACAGCTCGACCTTGCGCAGGCGAATGCTCTTGGGGGTCACCTCGACGCACTCGTCGTTACGGATGAACTCGAGCGCCTGCTCCAGCGACAGCGGCCGCGGTGGGATCAGGCGGATCAACTCGTCTGCCGAGGAGGCTCGCATATTGGTGAGCTTCTTCGGCTTCGATGCGTTCACGTCCAGATCCTCGGAGCGCGAGTTCTCGCCGACGACCATCCCCTCGTAGAGCTCGTCGGTCGGGGCGATGAAGAGCGAGCCGCGTTCCTGAAGGTTCTCGATCGCGAAGCCGGTCGCCTGGCCGCGGCGGTCTGCGACGAGGCTGCCCGTCGGCCGGGTGCGTAGGTCGCCGAACCAGGGCTCCCAGCGGTCGAAGATGTGGTGCATGATCCCCGACCCGCGCGTCTCCGTCAGGAACTCGGTACGGAATCCGATCAGCCCGCGCGCCGGTACCAGGTACTCCATCCGCGCCCAGCCGGTGCCGTGGTTGACCATCTGCTGCATCCGTCCCTTACGGAGCGCGAGCAACTGGGTGACGACTCCGACGAAGTCCTCGGGCACGTCGATCGCGACGCGCTCGACAGGCTCCTGCCGCTTCCCGTCGACCTCGCGGACGAGCACCTCCGGTTTGCCGATCGTCAGCTCGAAGCCTTCGCGCCGCATGATCTCGGCGAGCACCGCCAGCTGCAGCTCGCCGCGACCCTGGACTTCCCACGTGTCGGGGCGAGGCGTGGGGAGGACGCGAAGCGAGACGTTCCCGACGAGCTCCTGGTCGAGCCGCTGCTTCACCTGGCTCGCGGTCAGCCGGTCCCCCTCGGTGCCGGCGAGCGGCGAGGTGTTGATCCCGATCGTGATCGAGAGGCTCGGTTCGTCGACGACCGTCACCGGGAGGGGCCGCGGATCGTCGGGGTCGGCGATCGTCTCGCCGATCGTCACCTCGGGCAAGCCTGCGAGCGCGACGATCTCGCCCGGGCCGGCCTCCTCGGCCGGGACCCGGTCGAGCGCCTCGGTGATCAGGAGCTCAGTCACTCGCGCGTTCTCGATCTCGCCGTTCGCGCGGCACCACGCAATCTGTTGACCCTTCTTGAGAACGCCGTGGCGGACCCGGAGGAGCGCAAGCCGCCCGACGTAGGGCGAGGCATCCAGGTTGGTGACGAGCGCCTGCAGCGGATGGTCCGGGTCGTAGGACGGGGCGGGAATCGTCCCGAGCAGCGTCTCGAACAGCGGCGTCAGGTCGTCTGCGAGCGCCGTCGGGTCGAGCCCGGCCCTGCCTTCGCGGGCGATCGTGTAGACGATCGGAAACTCGATCTGCTCGGCGGTCGCGTCGAGATCGAGAAAGAGCTCGTAGACCTCGTTGACCACTTCCTCGATGCGAGCGTCTGGCCGGTCGATCTTGTTGACGACGAGCACGACCGGAAGCCGCGCCTCGAGCGCCTTCCGCAGGACGAAGCGCGTTTGCGGTAGCGGCCCTTCGGAGGCATCCACCAGAAGGAGCACGCCGTCGACCATCGTGAGGCCCCGCTCGACCTCGCCGCCGAAGTCGGCGTGGCCCGGGGTGTCGATGATGTTGATCTTCGTGCCGTTCAGGCGGACCGACGTGTTCTTGGCGAGGATCGTGATCCCCTTCTCGCGCTCGAGGTCACCCGAGTCCATGACCCGCTCCGCGACGTCCTGGTTCTCTCTGAACGAGCCCGACTGCCAGAGCATCGCGTCGACGAGGGTCGTCTTGCCATGGTCGACGTGCGCGACAATGGCGACGTTCCTCAGATCGTCACGGTGGGCGAGGGTCTTCGACACGGCCCGGCAGGGTAGCGATCCGGTCTACCGCGCTCGCCGGCCGGCCGGCCCAGGCGCGATCGCCTGTGCGAGTTGCCGCGCTTCGATTCCCGCCTGCCTGAACGTCCCGCCGAGCACGACGCGGTACCCGATGAAGTGCAGCCCCGGTGCGTTTGGATGCTCCTCGGCGCCGTGCGCGAGCGGTACCCCGTTCGCCGCGAGCACGCCGAGGTGGCCCACGAGCCCCGTGAGCCCGGGCCGGAAGCCGGTCGCCGCGACCACGGCGTCGAACTCCTCGCGGGAGCCGTCCGTGAAGAGTGCGCGGCCGGGCTCGAACCCCGCCAGCGCCGCTACGACGCGAACGCGGCCTGTGCGAACAGCCTCGACGATGCCGACGTCGAGGATCGGAAGGTTCGACCGTCGCAGGAAGTCCGTGTAGGGGCGTGCGGGTGCCGGCAGGCCGTACGGCTCGAGGTTCGGGATGGCGACGCGGCGGATCGTGGCTGCGATCGCATCGACCGCCGCGACCGGCAGATGCCCGCTGGCGACGCCGAACACCTGCGTCGGGAGACCGAGCACGTCGCGACGCACGATTGCCGGCGGAGTTCTCACAGACAGCGCCACTGCCGCTGCGCCGTGCTCCACGAGGTCGACGGCGATCTCGGCGCCGGAGTTTCCGGCGCCGACGACGAGCACCCGGCGGCCGCGGAACGGTTCCCCGTTCCGGTAGTGCGCGGAGTGCACGAGCTTTCCCCCGAGCTCGCCCGGCCAGTCGGGGATGAACGGGACGTTGTTGTAGCCCGCTGCGACGACCACGCGAGCGGCGCGATGTTCGCCGTCCGACGTCTGTGCGACCCAACCGTCGTCGGCGCGGTCGATCGCGCTCACCTCGGTGCCGCTCCGGACCTCGAGCCGATGGTAGGCGGCGTAAGCGCGCAGATAGTCCACGACCCTGTCGCGGGAGGGCCAGCGGCCCGCGGAGCGGGGAATCGGCAGGCCGGGAAGGCCTGACAGCCAGCGCACGGTATGGAGGTGGAGGCGGTCGTAGCGCGAAGCCCACAGCGCGCCAACCTCGAGGCGTTCGAGGACCACGACCTGCTGCCCTGCACCCTGCAGCATCGCGGCGGCCGCGAGGCCCGCCGGACCGGCGCCGATCACGAGGACCACGCGACAGTCATAGCGTGCAGGAGCGCCGCTGTCAGCATCCCTCCGGCGGTTCGGGATCCTAAAGCCCCCGCTCGCTCGTGCCGACGCGGAGGAGATCGATCTCGACACCAGGATCCTCACCGTCTGTGACGTCTACGACGCCCTGATCTCCAAGCGCGTGTATCGCGCCGCGTGGTCACACGAGGACGCGATGGCACTGCTCCACTGCGAGACCGGCACGGCGTTCGACGCACGCTGCGTGGCTGCGCTCGAACAGGTGATCGCCTCCGAGCAGCCGGTCGAGCGGCCCGTCCAGAGCCGCCGCGAGCCGGTCATCGCAGGCGTCGCCTAGAGCGTCTGGATCGGGACCTCGTAGAAGGCGACGGAGGAACGACTGCCTGCGTTGCCGGGGCCGGCGTTCATCGCCTCGTCCCCCCGACGTAGTGCCTCCTCGCTCTCGAACAGCGTGACGCCGAGCATCCCGCCCGACTCGCGATCGACGAGCAGAAGCAGCTTCGCGTCCTCGAGCCCGACGGGCACCTCGCCCGAGTCGATCAGCGCTCGAAGCTTCTCGACGCGCGCGTCGACATCTGCCGGATCGCCCTCGAACTTCGCCACACGTGCCCACATGACTCTCCTCCAACTGATCGACCTTCGGAGGCGCGACTATCTCACGAGGCGGCCGCGGCGAGCAGTCGCGAGAGGCGTACCATTCCAGGTACTGGCCCTGTCAGGCCGGGTTCCTGGCTGAAAGCCCGCAGTTCAGCCGCCGCGCTCTTCCTCTCCCGGAGTGCGCGATACGACTAAGAGCCGAAGCGAGGAGGCCTGCTTGCAGGGCCAGCCCCGGTGCTCAAGCGCGTACACCGATCCGATCCGCGCGCCACCGCCCAGGCGAGCCGCGTCGGAGTCCGTGGATGAGGGTTGGGTCGTATCTCCAACCGATAGACGTGGCTAGCTCTTGGGGATCTTCAGTTCGCGCCCGGAGTAGAAGCCGGAACTCTCGTCGGTCACGTAAGGCGCCATCGCCTTGCGTCGCTCGGCTTCGACGTCCGACACGCGGTAGCGGTCGCGCGACTCTGGTGAGTCCCAGATCGAGATTCCGACCACCTCGGTTCCGTCGGCGGAATAACACTCATACGCACGCAACATCCCCTCGGGGAACTCGCCCGGTCGCCACGACCGGCTGAACTCCTCGCGCGTACCCGACTTCAGCTTGCGAGTCGTGATCCAGACGTGGGCCGTGTCGAACTCCATCAGAAGCCTCCTCAGACTGGGATCGTGAGGCAAAGGGTAACCCCGCGTTAGCTGTTTAGGCGTGCTTCGCGAACGTCTCTTCCTTGGCCGCGAGCTGACCGCAGGCCGCTGCGATGTCCCTGCCCCGAGTGAGTCGCAGCGTCGGGGAGAAACCCGACCGGTGCAACGCGTCCTTGAACGCCGCCATCGTCTCGCGTGAGGATCCGTCGAACATGCCGGTCGGGTTGTACGGGATCATGTTCACCTTGAAGATCTTCGGGTCGAGCAGTTCCGCGAGTCCGCGCGCGTGGTCGAGCGAGTCGTTGACGCCGGCGAGCATGACGTACTCGACGAACACCTTGCGCCGCCGCAGTTCGTAGTAGCGCAGGCATTCGGCGATCACCTCGTCGAGGGGGTAGCGGTCGTTGACCGGCATGATCTCGCTGCGCAGGGCGTCTGTCGGGGCGTGGAGCGATAGCGCGAGCCGAATCGGCTCCTCGACCTCGTCGACGAAACGGCGCAGCCCGGGAAGCCAGCCGACGGTGGAGATCGTCGTCCTGCGGTGGGTCACGCCGAGGTCGGGCAGCCGCCGCGCGGCGGCGATCACATCATCGAAGTTGAGCATCGGCTCGCCCATGCCCATGAAGACGACGTGCGAGATCGGGACCTGGCGACGGAAATGAAGCGCCTGGTCGAGGATCTCCCATGCCGTCAGGTTGCGGCGGAACTGCATCTGGCCGGTCGCACAGAAGGTGCAGGTCAGGGGGCAGCCGGACTGCGACGACAGGCACACCGACTGGCGCCCGTCGCGGAAGCGCATCAGCACGGCCTCGACCGAATGCCCATCCGCCGTGTGGAAGAGCGCCTTCACGGTTCCGTCCACCGACTTCGCCTCTCGGACGAGCTCCAGCGTCGTGAACGGGACGCTCTGCTCGAGCCGGTCGCGCAGGGAGACCGACAGATTGGTCATCTCGGCGTACGACTTCGTGCCGCGCGCGGCCCACTCCCACACCTGGCGGGTGCGGAAGGCCGGCTCGGGGGCGAGCACCTCGGTGACGAGCTCGAGATCCATCCCGACACCGTAGCTCGCGGCGTTTCGGAGCTCAGCCGCGAGCCCGGAGCCACGCGACGACGTCGGCAGCGTTCTGATCCGGCGGGAAAACCGGATAGAAGACCTTGACGATGCGCCCCGCCTCGGAGATGAGCGCGAGCCGCCTGTAGAGCGTGTGACCGGCCACGTCGAAGGTCGGGAGGGCGAGCTCGTCGCGCAAGCGCAGGCCGGGGTCGGCGACCACGGGATACGGCATGTGGTTGCGCTGCGCGAACTCGAGCTGATCCTCGAGCGGCTGTGCCGAGAGACCGGCGACGTGCGCGCCGAGTGCCGTGAGCTCCTCCGCATGATCACGAAAGGCACACGATTGCGGCGTGCAGCCACGCGCACCGGGTATCGCGTCCCACCCGGGGAGCGACGGCTCACCGGGCTTCCCGCTCCGCGGATAGACATAGAGAACCTCGAACGCGGAGATGTCGACGGGGCCCTGCGACGACTCGAGGATCAGCGTCGGCAGCGTCAGCCCGGGCAGGTGATCCGCAGCGCCGTCGTCCTCGGGCACCGGCAAGCCCGGCGGCAGGGTGTGCAGGTCGCGTTCCTCCACACGCGTAGGATCGCACGATGATCGACCTTCGGTCTGACACCCAGACGAAGCCCTCGCAGGGAATGCGCGAAGCCATGGCGAGCGCCGAGGTCGGCGACGAGCAGGAGCGCGAGGACCCGACCGTGCTCGAGCTCGAGCGGCGCGGGGCGGAGCTGCTCGGGCAGGAGGAAGCCGTCTACCTGCCGACAGCGACCATGGGCAACCAGATCGCGCTCGCGATCCTCGGCGAGCGGGGCTCGGAGCTCTTCGTCGAGGAGCGGGCGCACATCATGGTCGCCGAGCTCGGCGGGGCGGCATTCCACTCGGGGCTCCAGACGCGCGGCCTCCCGGGCCACCGGGGTCGGCTGACGCCTGGTCAGCTCCGAGCGGCAAGCTGGACCGAAGGTGGCTTCTGGGGGCCGCGGGCGTCCATCCTGGCGCTCGAGAACACCCACAACACCGCCGGTGGGACGGTCTGGCCGCTGGACGAGCTGCAGGCGGTCGTCGCGACCGGACGCGAGCTCGGGATGCGGGTGCACCTCGACGGGGCACGCCTCGTGAACGCAGCCGTTGCGTCCGGTGTCGCCGTGGCGGAGATCGCAGGCAGGTTCGACACCGCGACGCTCTGCCTGTCCAAGGGCCTCGGCTGTCCGCTCGGCGCCCTCATCGCCGGCTCGCGGGACCTGATGGTGCGAGCGCGGATGGAGAAGCACCGTTTCGGCGGTGCGATGCGCCAGGCCGGCATCGTTGCTGCAGCTGGGCTCTATGCGCTCGATCACAACGTCGATCGGCTCGCCGACGATCATGCTCGCGCGCGGAGGCTCGCCGAGGGATGGGCCGCGGCCGGGCTGCCCGTCGACCTCGAGCTGGTCGAGACGAACTTCGTGCAGCTGAACGTCGCGGCAATCGAACTGGACGAGAACGAGGCGATCGCGCAGGCGCGCGCACAGGGCGTACTGATCTCCCAGACGAAGGCCGGCACACTCCGAGCCGTGACGCATCTCGACGTCACCGACGACGACATCGAGCGCGCGGTTGAGCTCGTCCCGCGGGCGCTCGAGGCACATGTCCACGCCTGAGGCGCTCGATCGGCTTCTCCAGGAACGCCAGGCCGACCGCCTGCCGTCGGTCGCGGCCGCCGTCGTGCGGAAAGGCGAGCTCGCGTGGTCGAATGCGGTCGGAAGCGCAGACTACGAGGAAGGCCGGGAGGCGACGCCCGGAACGCAGTACCGCATCGGCTCGATCACGAAGACGTTCACCGCGACCGCGATCATGCAGTTGCGCGACGAGGGTGCTCTCGACCTCGACGACCGTCTGGGCCAGCATCTCGACGGGCTCGTCGACGGTTCACCGACGATCCGGCGGCTGCTCGCGCACATCTCCGGCCTGCAGAGAGAGGTCGGCGAGATGTTCGTCGACGGCACCACGCCGACCGAGGCCGAGCTCGACGTCGCGTTCGCGCTCGATCCCGCACGGGCTCACCATTATTCGAACCTCGGGTTCGGCCTCCTCGGCCGGGTCGTCGCCGCGAAGTCGGGCGTGCCCTACATGGACTATGTCGACGAGCGGATCATCCGCCCGCTCGGGTTGGCGCGGACCACGTGGTACCCGCAGGGACCGAAAGCTCAGGGCTACCTCGTGGATGAGTACGCGCGCACCGTCTGGACCGAGCCGGAGACCGATCTCGGAGGAGTGGCGGCCATGGGGCAGCTGTGGTCGACCGTCGAGGATCTCGCAGCCTGGGCGACGTTTCTCGCGCGTGGCGCCGACGGGGTGCTCGCCGGGACGACGATCGAGGAGATGTGGTTCCCGCAGGTCATGTACTACCCCGACAGCTGGGTGCTCGGCTGGGGGCTCGGCCTGATGCTCTACAACCAGAACGGATCGATCTTCGGCGGCCACGGCGGCGCGATGGCGGGTCATCTCGCCGGCGTCTACGTGAATCGCAAGACGCAGATCGGCGCGGCCGCGCTCACGAACTCCGGGACCCGCGGGAACATGGATCTGTTCGCCGTCTCGCTCGTCGAGAAGGCGATGGAGCTCTGGCCCGAGCCGATCGAGCCGTGGCGGCCCGAGGCCGACCCGCCCGACGATGTGCGCGCGCTGCTCGGCCGCTGGTGGTCGGAGGGAAACGAGTTCGTCTTCTGGTGGGAGCACGGCGCGCTGCAGGCGAAGGTCGTCGGCACACCGCCCGGGCGCGGCGAGACGACGTTCGAGCGCGACGGCGACGGCTGGCGCGCCTCGGCCGGGCGCGAGCGTGGCGAGCACCTGCGCAGCGAGGCCGGGCAGCTCGTCTGGGCGGGCTACCCGTTCACACGCAACCAGCAGCCGTTCAAGGCTTAGCCGGCTAGGAGAAGTAGTACACCGCCACGACGCCGACGTAGGCGCCGACGAGCAGGAAGCCCTCCCAGCGCTTCGACGTGCCGTCCTTCGTGACGAGCCAGGCGAGGCCGGACGCGAGCGCCATCGTGGCGATCTCGACCGGCCGGAAGGCGAGCGAGAGGTGGTGGGGGAGCAAGAGCGACACGATCGCGGCCACCGGTGCGACGAACAGCGCCACCTGCATGGACGAGGTGATTGCGATCTCCGTGGCCAGGTTGGTGTTGCCGTGCTTGGCGATCACGATCGCGCCTCCGTGCTCGGCCGCGTTGCCGACGATCGCGACGATCACCACCGCGATGAAGAACTCGTCGAGCCCGACCGCCTTGCCGAACGCGTGCAAGGAGTGGATCAGAACCTCCGACACGAGGGCGGTCGCGAGTGTGGTCGCCCCGAGCGTCGCGAGCGACGTCGTCAGCGACCAGGCGTGTGCGTCGGGCGCGGCGCGGTCCGCGTCGTGATGAATCCGCAGGTTCTTCACCGTGATCCACAGGTATACGGCGAGCAATGCGACCGCCACCGGGATGCCGGCCACGACAAGCGACTCCCGATTCGGCGAACCGTGCCAGCCCGGGACCGACGTGACGAGGAGCAGCGCGACGGCGACCGCGACGCCGGAGAGCTGCCAGCGCAATGAGCGCGCGTTCACCGTGCCCTTCCCGCCTGCGATCATCGCGATCCCGAGCACGAGGAGGATGTTCGAGACGACCGAGCCGGTGATCGTCCCGCGCACGACGCCCGGCAGGCCGTCGGCGATCGCGAGCAGCACGATGATCAGCTCGGGGGCGTTGCCGAAGCTCGCGTTGAGGAAGCCGCCGATTCCAGGCCCGGTGTGCTGGGCGGCGTTCTCGGTCGCCTCGCCGATCAACCACGCCAGCGGAATGAGTGCAGCTGCCGCGAGGACGAACGACGCCGTGGGGTTCAGATGGAATCCGTAACGGGCGATCACGGCGATCGGAGTCAGGGCAAGCGATGCCCAGAGGATCCTCCGCGCCACGTCGTTACCCTAGCCGGGCTTTGATCGAGGCCGTCCTCTTCGACTGGAACAACACACTCGTCCAGTTCACCTGGGACGACGAGCTGCTCGTCGCGGGTCATCGGGCCGCTCTCGGCCGGGACGACCAGGACTTCACCGCCCGCTACCGGGAGCTGATGCTCGCTCCCGGCGTGCCGCATCGTCCGTATGCCGAGGTGCTTCGCGAGTTGGGTGTCGCCGACGTCGAGGCGTTCATCGACGCGGAGCACGAGGTGTGGCGGCCTGCGCACGCCGTCCTCGGCTCGGCGACCGCGCTCCTGGAGTCGCTGCGAGGCCGCGGCATCAAGACGGGTCTGGTCGCGAACTCCTGGCCGGAGCCGGCGCGGCTTCTGCGCGCGGACGTGGCTGCGTTCGGGCTCGAGCCGCTGCTCGACGTGATGGTCTTTTCCGAGGAGGTGGGAGCGGCCAAGCCCGACCCGGCGATCTTCCGGCGGGCCCTCGAGGAGCTCGGGGTCGAGCCGTTTGCCACGATGTTCGTGGGCGACCGGTTGGACACGGATGTGCAAGGAGCGGCGAACCTGGGCATGACGACCGTCCAGGCACTGTGGTTCTCAGCAGACGACAGCACCGGTTCGATCGAGCCCGACTTCCTGGCGTTCACGCCCATGGACGTCCTGAACGTCGTGCGCCGCGTAGCGCTCTCCAGCTGAAAAGTCAAGTCTTGCGGCCGTCCGGAAACGCTCGGACAATGCAGCCATGACGCCAGAGCAGACCGCCGCCGCGCCGGCCCTGCCACTCCATCCTCAGGACGAGTTGGAGTGTCGTCGCTGCGGCGTCCACTGCGACAAGGTCGTCTACCCGGGCGCGTGTCTCGCGCGCGGCTGTCCCTTCGTCTACTCCTACGAGGCGTGGGGGCACACCTACGTCGGCTGCATGCAGAAGGTGTACGACGTCGAGATCGACATGGACATGCTGCGCGCGGCGGAAGCACGGAAACCTGGCTTCGGTGCGATCTTGGCGAGGCGCCGTCCGTTGCCGATGTGCAAGGCGGAGATCGAGCGGACCTACGAGTCGCGGCTCGACGACGAGCTCGGCTGTGTCAATCCGGAGTTCAACGAGCTGCCGGTCGGCGAGCCGACCTTCCGCATCTTCGCCCAGATCACGAACGGCTGAGCAAGGCGTCCTCGCGGCGCCGGCGGATCGTCCTCGCGGCGATCCAAACGAGCCAGCCGACGAGCAGCAGCGGAGCTCCGAGCGCGAGCACGTACACCGCGCCGATCCCGGCCCACCGGAACACGACACGCAGGCCGTGGAGCGGCCCGTGATGCGCAGCGGCGGGTTTCGGAGCGGCGGTGCCGAGGTGCAGGCGGATCGTTGCGTAGCGCGCCGTCCGGATCGTGGCGGCCTCCGCGCGCTGCAGGCCCTGGATCTGCCTGACGAGCGCCGCGATGCGGATCGTGTTCACCGCGGACGGCGGCTGGCTGCGCAGAGCGGCGAGCTGCCGCTGGAGCCGCGCGATCGTCCGGTCTGTCGTGTTGAGCCCGGTCTGCAGGTCCTGCACGTCGACCTGCTCGGCGGTGATCGTTCCGAGCGCAGACAGGCGGGGGATCGCCTGCTGCACATTCGCGCGCGGGATCCTGAGCGTCAGATCGGCGCTGCCCGCTGTGCCGGTCGTGGTCGCGTGCACCGAGCCGGCGTAGCCGCCGAGCGACCTGGTGATGCGAAGTGCGCGTTTGACACCGGCCGAGACAGCTTCCGGATCGGCGACGCGGAGCGCGAGATACGCCCCGTAGCGCTGAACCCTCGTCGCCGATGGCGCGGGCGCGAGCGGTGCGGGCACGGCGGGCGTCGACGACGCCTTGCCCTGGGTGGCTACGGAATACGGCGGCGCGCCGTGCTGAATGCCTCGCTCGACCGGCACGGCGACCGGCGGGCCGTGCGAGGGGCGGGTCAATACGATCGCCGCCCCGATCGCCGCGGCCACCGGCACTGCGAGCACGAGGGCGCGACGCCAGGTGAAGGTCGGCCGCGTTCGCGTCGTGTCGGCGGCTGCGATCAGCCGGACGCGCGCGCGAACGTCGGCCGGTGCGCCGATGCGCGCACTGCGCAGTTCCGCGACGAGATCACGCTGCGACATGGAGCGCCTCCTCGAGTTTCGTGAGCGCCCGGTTGAGGCGCGTCGTGCAGTTCGTGGCGGAGATCCCGAGCACGCTGGCGGCCGCTCCTGCGTCGAGGTCGAGCAGGATGCGGAGCGCGACGACCTCGCGCTCGCCGGCCGAGAGCGCTCGGAGTGCGCTCTCGAGGTCTGGCGAAAGCCCTTCGACGAAGCGCTCCTCGATCCGGTCCTGCTCCGCGGCGAGCTGCTCGCGCCGCGTGCGCCGGCGCTCGGAGCGGAAGTGGTCGAGTGCGACCGTTCGCGCGACCTGGCAGAGCCAGGTGCGCGCCGAGCCCCGGTTGGGATCGAACCGGTGCCAGAGCCGCAGCGCCCGTTCGAACGTCTCGCCGGCGAGATCGTCAGCTGCCGCCCGGTCGCCGGTGAACCACGCGAGGTAGCCGTAGACGTCGTCGAGGTGCGCTTCGGCGGCCTGGGCGAATGTCATCTCACGGGTCCTACGCCGCCTGTGCACAAACCGTCACACACTTCGCCCTCTCCAGCGCGACTCTTGCCACGTTTGCTCTGAGCCGCGTCTGAGCCGAGTCTGAGCCGCGTCTGGGCGGGCTCAGACGCTGTTCGTCCAGCGGGCGTGCAGGTCTCGCAGCTTCTGGAGCTCGTCCGCGCTCGGGCCTTGCTTGTTCACACCCGGCACCTCGAGGTACGCGCTCAGGTGCTGGAACGCCGGATGGGCGATGAACGCGCCGAGGTTCTCGCCCATCAGCCCCTCGCCGATGTTGGCGTGGCGGTCGCGGTTCGAGCCGAGCTCGGTTGCGCTGTCGTTGACGTGCAAGGCCCGCAGGCGATCGAGCCCGATCCCCGCGTCCAACACCTCGACGAGGTCGTCGACCGTCCGCGAATCGGACACGTCGTAGCCCGAAGCGTAGAGGTGGCAGGAATCGAGGCAGATGCCGAGGCGGGGGTGGCGCTCGAGCCGTTCCAGCAGCAGCTGCAGCTGCTCCACCGACCGGCCGATCGTCCCGCCGGCCCCGGCGGAGTTCTCCATCAGCAGCCACGTGTCGCCCGTGCAGCGTTCCAGGATCAGCGCCAGCGCTGCGCAAGTCCGCTCGAGCCCGAGCTTGAACCCGGCTCCGAGATATGATCCGACGTGAAAGATGACGGCGTCGGCGCCGATCGCGGACGCCGCATCGACCGTGCTGCGCATCGTCTGAATCGACTTCTCGTAGATCGCGTCGTCCGCGGCGGCGAGATTGCAGAGGTAGAGCGCATGGCAGACAACGCCGCCGATGCCCGCCTCGGCCCGGCGTGTTCGGAACCGCTCGATCGCCTCCGGTTTGTGATTTGTCGGCCGCCACATGCGCGGGCTCTGAGTGAACACCTGCACGCAGTCGCCGCCGATCGCCTCGATCCGGTCGATCGCCGTGTCGATTCCCCCGCTGGCAGACATGTGCGCGCCGAATTCCACCGTCGCCCTACGATAGAGAGATGGCAAGCGTCCGCGTCCGTATGGCTCCGAGCCCAACCGGCTTCCTCCACATCGGAGGTGTTCGGACGTTCCTGTTCAACTGGTTGTTCGCTCGGCAGCAGGGCGGTGAGTGCCTGCTCCGGATCGAGAACACGGATACGAGCCGTGAGGTCGCGGAGGCGGTCGCGCAGATCCAGGACTCGCTCCGGTGGGTCGGGATCGACTGGGACGGCGACGTGACGTTCCAGCTCGACACGGCAGGCAAGGCGCGCGAGCTCGCCGACCGGCTGCTCTCCGAGGGAAAAGCCTACGAGGACGACGGTGCCATTCGCTTCCGCCAGCCGAAGGACGGGGTCGTCTCCTGGGACGACGCGGTCCGAGGCCGGATCGAGTTTCGGAACGAGCTTCTGAACGACCTCGTGATCATCCGGTCCGACGGGCGTCCGACGTACAACTTCGTCAGTCCGGTGGACGACGTCTTCGACGAGATCACCCACGTGATCCGTGCCGAGGATCACGTGTCGAACACACCGACCCAGATCAACATCCTGCGCGCGCTCGGCGCCGATCTGCCGGTCTACGCGCACGTGCCGAACATCAACGGCGACGACGGGCGCAAGCTCTCGAAGCGGCACGGCGCCATCTCAGTCGACCATTTCCGGAACGACGGGTACCTGCCTCAGGCGCTGATGAACTTCCTCGCGCTACTCGGGTGGAGCTATGACGACAAGACGACCGTGATGTCCCGCGACGAGCTGATCGAGCGCTTCTCGCTGGAGCGCGTCGTCCCGAGCCCCGCAACCTTCGACTACAAGAAGCTGGACTGGCTGAACGGCGTCTACCTCCGGGGCCTTCAGCCCGACGAGTACGCCGAGAGCCTCGCCAACTGGCTGGCCGATCAGGAGATCTCGTGGCCGGCCGACCGCGTTCGCGCGACGGTTCCGCTCGTTCAGGAGAAGATCGAGAAGTTCTCGCAGTACCCGGACTTCGTCCGTTTCTTCTTCGAGCCGGTCGTCCCGCCGGGCGGCATCGATCCGGAGATCTGCCGTGCGGCGGCCGAGCGGCTGGCGTCGGTGGAGCCGTGGGAGGCCTCCGCGATCGAGGAGTCACTGCGCGCCCTGGCGGAGGAGCGCGGGCTCAAGCCGCGCGACGCCTTCGCGCCCATCCGGCTTGCGGTGACGGGGTCGAAGGTCTCGCCCGGGCTCTTCGAGAGCATCGAGCTGCTGGGCCGCGAGGAGAGCCTGGCTCGGCTCGGCGCAGCCGTGACTGCCTGAGGTTCAGGGGCGGTAAGCGACGACCGCGCCGCACACCGCGACGAGCCCCGCGACCCAGATCGGCCAGAGTTGCAGGGTCGCCCCGCCGACGAAGGCGAGCGCTCCGATGAGCGCCAGCGCGAAGGCGGCGAGGGGCCAGCCGACGCCGTGCTTGAAGGTCTCCTCCACGACGACGGCACGTGGCGTGGGCGCGGCGAGGCGCATGCGGGCGAGCCGCACGCGGAACAACGCGCCGCGCCACTCGTGGAGGAGAGTATCGACGCCTTCGCCGCCCCAGATCGAGACGGCCTCTGCAACATCGGCGGTGGCATCGCGCGCGCAGACGAGCGCGTCGGCGAGCTCCGCATGCGCGGTCGCAGCAGTCGGCGGTGGCTCGAGGCCGTAGACGTGCTCCGACGCGAGATGCAGCGCGTACTGGAGGCGGCGGAGGGACGGTGCCGCGCCTGCGTCGTCGAGGCGCTCTGGCTCGGCAGCCGTCACGTCGAGCCTGGCGAGCGTTCGGGCGAGCCCCGACCACAGATCGCCAAGGGCGACCGAGTAGCGTTCATCGGTGCCGGTCTTCGGCCCCACACGCCGATCCTACCGTTACCATCCTGCGCCGATGGATCGACCTGCGGCCAGGGTGCTCGTCGTCGACGACGACGTGGCATTGCGCTTGCTCTGCCGGGTGAATCTGGAGCTCGACGGTTTCGTCGTGCGCGAGGCTGGGACGGTCGCCGAGGCCGAACGGGCCGTGGCCGAGGACCGGCCCGACGTCGTCCTCCTGGACGTCCATCTGCGGCAGGACGACACCCGCGAACTGCTCGCGTGGCTGCGCGCCGCGGGGATCCCGGTTGCGCTCGTCACCGGCTCCGTCGACCTCGATGAGTTCCGGGACGCGGCTGACGCCGTTCTCGGCAAGCCGTTCGAGCCGCGCCTCCTCGTCGACACGGCGCGCCGCCTCGCTAGGGTTGCTCCGTGAGCTCCACCTCCGTCCTCAGCCCGACCGAGTTCGAGGCGCGCCTTCAGCGTTATCTGTTCGAGCGCTCGGAAGAGTGGCGCGCCGTGAGGGTGGGGGAGAAGGAGGTCTCCGAGCAAGCCGAGATCGTTCGCCGCTTCGCCGACCTCTTCAGCCGTGAACAGCTGGACGCTCTCGCGGACGCGGAAAACGGCTCGGCCGGCGACGACCGCGAGCTGCTGTACCGGCTTCGCAAGACCTGTGAGTCCGGTCTGATCTCTGCGCAGCTCGCCGAGCGGGAGGACGAGCTCGAGAATCGCGTGCTCGCCGCGCGGGTGACGTTCCAGGGTGAAGCGATGCCGCTCCGCAACGCCCAGGCGCAGCTCGCAGTGCTGCCGTCCTACGCCGACCGCGAAGAGCTCGGAGCGATCCAGGCGGCAGCCAGCGCGCTCTTCAACGACGACCGGCAGGAGCTGCTGGCCTCGAATGAGGAGCTCGCGGCCGAGTACTCCGGGATCGCCGACGCGGTTGAGCGCAACGAGGAGGAGAAGGACATCTCGTTGCGGGAGCTCTCGGTTGCGCTCAAGCAGGCGAGCGACGACTCGACGGCCGCGTATGACGGCCTGCGCGAGCGTTGGTTCGCAAAGCTGCTTGGCGACGACCGCGAGGCGATCCCTTCCAGTTACCACACCGCGTGGATGCGTCGGCTCTCGCCCCTGGAGGCGACGTACGCGAAGGACCGAGCAACCGAGATCTGCCTACAGACCCTCGAGGCACTCGGGTTCGATCTGAACGCGCAGCCGAACATCAAGCTCGACCTCGACGACCGGCCGCAGAAGTCACCCCGTGCCTGTGTGATCGCGAGCGATCCGCCGACGGTCGTGCACCTGATCACCCGCGCTCAGGGGGGCCTGCACGACTACCAGGCGTTCCTGCACGAGGCAGGACACGCACTGCACTACGCCGGTTGTGATCCCGGCCTGCCGTACATCTTCCGCCGCATCTCACGCGACCACGCGCTGACGGAGATCTACTCGTACATCGTCGAGGCGATCTCGCGCGAGCCCGAATGGCACGAGCTGTACTTCGGGCTGTCGGCCGAACAGGCCCGCGAGAACGCAGAGGCGACGACCTTCCTCGAGGCGCTGCTGTACCGCCGGTACGAGGCGAAGCTGCGGTTCGAGCTCGACTTCTGGTCGCGCTTCGGCGGCGACGGCGGCGACGCCGGTGTCTACGAGCAGCTGCTGACCGATGCCACAGGCGTGCGTTACCGCCGCGACAACTACCTCTCCGACATGGACGCCGGGTTCTATTCGGCCGACTACCTGCGCGCCTGGATCCGCTCGGCCCAGCTCCGGCACCATCTCGTCGACCAGGTTGGGGCCGACTGGTGGCGCAGTCCACGCACCGGCGAACTGCTGAGGGAGCTCTTCCGCGAGGGCACGAAGCCCACCAGCGAGGAGATCGCCGGTCGCCTCGGGTTCGACCCGCTCGACACGAAGCCGCTGCTGCACGAGATCGGCGTCTAGCGCCGGTTCGGCGCGAGACCTTTCGGTACACTGCCCCGCGTTCGACGCGGCCCATTCGTCTAGTGGCCTAGGACACCGCCCTCTCACGGCGGCGGCACGGGTTCGAATCCCGTATGGGCCTTAGAGGGCGGCTCTGGCACAGGGATTTGGCTTGTTTCCTTGTGTCAGGGCTGCCGCTGATGCCGCGAAAGCTCACCGCGTGCACACCCCGGTGCACACCCGGAGAATCGTCCTTTGCGACCTCAGCGGCAGGCACGTCTTTAGCGCCCAACGGCCAACACCGATAACACACTTCGTGAGCCGCTTTCAAGAAGACGGAGACAAGCAACGCGCACGTAGGAACGCGAACATCAAGCTCCTGGAGCAGCGGTACGAAGGGGTCCCGGGCCACTCTTGGCCGAAGACATTACGGCGTGTCGAGGTCGGGCTCTACCGCTGCGCGGTGTGCGGCCTCACCGTTGACTACCGCTCCGGCGGCGGATTTGACCACGAGGGCAACAACACCCCGTGCGAAGAACTGCCGCCGGCGTTTTTCTGCGACGTCTACTGCGACGACGCCTCAACGGACTAGCCGTAACGCCTCGGGCGCGAACGCGAATGCGACCCTGTGGAATGGTTATGAACCCTTAACAAGGCTTCTGCAAGCGTGGGCGCCCAGGCTGGTGGCGCGGTCGGCTAGGTGCTGTCATGGTGGACTCATGCGGCGCCTCGGTTCTTTCGCCTGCGCGGTGTTGATCTTGGGGTTGTGGCTTCCTTGGGGCACGCTTTCGGTTGGCTTGTTCGGTGGTCGTGGCCAGGATGTCGGGACGGTTAACGGGCAGGACATCGGAAGCGGGGTGTTGGGGCTTCCTGCCGGATGGATCGCTGCTGCCGCTGGAGTTGTTGGACTTTTTGCTCTCGCGACGGCCGCGCGAGGGGCGGCCACGCTTTCTGGGGTCGTAGCGCTTGCGGTGACTGGCTACGCGCTGCTTGGGATACCGGGCAAGGAGACCACGACGTCGGGCGGCCAGGATGTCTCGGGGTTGATCAACGGCCAGGTTGGACTCGCATGGGGCGTCTTCGCTGTCACGGGTTCGGCCGTCGTTCTCCTGATCGTGGCACTGCGGCTGTCACCGACGCAAGGTGATTTGCCGGCTGCAGTCGAGCCTGCCCGTCAAGAGGAGTAATGGAACAGATCAAACTCACCGCTTGGCGAGGAGGTGGGGGATACATGCCAACCCCCGATGACCATGCCAGGGAGGATGCGTTTCTCGACCAGCACCTCGCCGCCGGTGTGCTGATTCATCAGACGGTCGCCGAGGCATTGGTATCCGCTCTCGACAGCGAAACCGATACCGGTCGGCGTGAACTCCTCGCGCTTCGGGTCTTTGCCGAATATGTCGGCGCCCTAGAATCGTTCGGTGCTTGGGGCTGGTCAATCCGAAACCGCGAAACGGCACCACTTCTTCTTGACGCCTTTCTGTCGTATGGAGTCGCTGATGTCAGAGCGTTCTACGACGAAGTCGCATCGCACGATGGCGAACTCACTGTCCTGCTCAACCTCCCCCCGACTCAGGACGTCACCGACGCATTCCGCGAAGGCGGGTTCCCGCACAGTCCGCTGCTGGCGGACCTCGGCAAGCTCGAGCGCAATCTCAAAGAGGCAGCCAAGCAGTACCTTCATCCGCAGGAGTGGTTTGTCGCCTCGTACAACAAGGCGAAGCACGGCGCCCCGATCATTCACAAGCCGGGGTTGTCTCTTGGTGAGTTCCTGCTGATCGCACCGAACCGTGAGCTCGGGGGCGACGGACGATACGCGTTCTACAAGTTCGGCTCTGCTGCGGAAACCGTTAGACACACGCTGAAGCTGATCCAATCGGTTTCACATGCGACGCAGGGACTCGTTTCGTTCGCAAGAAACCTCAAGGTCGCAGGGCTGCTGAACTCCTACGAGAGATAGGCGCTAGCTTGGCCACGGCCCGAAGCGCCTGCGCTGCCTCGGCGTGACGCTCGCCGCCGAGCGCTGCGAGACAGCCCGGCGGCGAGGGAACCGTCAAGCCTGGTGGCTAAGCGGACTCGATCGGTCCGATAGGCGGCACCGGAAACGGCCGATAAGGAATTGTGAATTCGGAAAAGTCGCCAGGTGCGTAATAGATCCACTGGCTCAGCGGCGTGGTGTCTTGAAACACTTGAACGCTCGGAACGAGATTCTGTGACGTCGTGAAGATGCGAGCCCAGCAAATCACCTCATCCTGGTCGAGCAAAGGCACGATTGGGCTGCTCGCTGACGCCCCCGGGTAGACAACCATCTCGTCGCTCTCGTAAACGGTGATGTCCGGTTGACCACCGGGCCCTCCCGAGAGAGAGGTATCCCCTTGGTCCCGCTTCGATTCACAACGAAGATCCGGGCCTTGTAGCTGGTCTCCTGGTGGATCGGGATACCGCCACTGACGTCCTCGTATCCATACTCGATCCATGGCTCTGTCATGTCATCCCCATTCCTGTTCGACAGCGGACAGCCGGACGCCGCCATCGACGCTACGCCAAGCGTGCACGTGTTGCAACTGCCACTCCTCCGAGTCAAGCCGCGCAGCGCCTGATCGTTCTTCCCTTCCTCGGACCCGGGGCCACGCGCTACTAACCGCCAGTTGCCTCAGTGGGAGCTGGGCGTCGTTCACGGTGCGTCAGCGCTCATCTCGAGGTAACTGAGAAGCCACCGAGCGGATACCCGTGTATGCCGCCACTGGTCATTCTCGGCGATCAGGAGCGTCAGCTCGAGCAGTTCGCACAGAGTCGGCCGGCCGACTTCCTTCAAGCTCGTCTCAGCGATCGCCAGGCTGCGACGCTCGATCGCCCGGTTGAAGATCGCTCTCGGATGTCCCTGCGCCGTCACCGTCCGCCTTCCTGGGGCCGGGCGGCATCGCGAGCGTAGTCGGTAGATGAGTGGGCGCTCGGGATCGCTTGCTGTCTGTTGTTGTTCGATCGATTGGCCACTACAGTCCGCCCATGGGACTGGGGGGTCGTATCGGGGGCTTGCGTGCGGGGTTGCTGCTCCTGGCAGCTGTGCTTGCAACGGGCGGGTTGCTCCCTCGGAGTGGCGGTGCTGCGAGCAGTGTGGTGAGCTTGTCGATCTCGTCGACCCATCCGGTTTGGGTGGGAAATCAGGCGTACCAGTACTACTTTCAGACGCACGTCACGAATACGGGTAGCGAGAGCTCTGGGGACGTTCTTGTCCGGCAGACGATCGACTCCGAGGAGCAGTGGCTGGAGGCCGTCAGGTTTCTCTCTGGTGGCGGGTCCGCAGCCTGCACAGGAAGCAGCGACGACACACAGACGACCATTTGTGATGTTGGCGCGCTGGCCCCAGGGCAGACAGCGGACATGAGCTTTTACGTTCGGGTTAATGGCTCATCGACCGGACAGCTCAACCACACCGCATCGGCGAGTGACGGACCGGCGTCGACGAGCGAGGCCGACACGATCGAGCTGCGGGACGCGAGTACATCCGACATGTATGTGACCTACAACGGATCAACCGTTTCTGAGATCCATGGCGTCGACCAGGCGAACTGGCACGTTTGGGCCGGCGGGCCTAGTGATCCGGAGAACGCGACCGTTCGGATCACTGTTCCGCCGGATGTCGAGATCACGAAACTCGAGACCGATTACGGAAGCTGTGACATCACAACGGCGATCTGCGATCTCGGCTCATTGACCGGACTAGGCGCCCAGATCACCCTCTTCGTGTCCGGCGCGGAAAACGAATCCGTGACGCTGGCGGCGACAGCGTCGACCACAAGTCCGGACCCTGACCTGTCCAACAACACCAGCAGCATCACGATGACGACCTGCTGCCCTCCGGCCGGTGGCGGTGGCACCGGCAGCGGTGGTGGAGGAGCCGGCGGGAGCGGCGGTGGCGGCGCGACCCCGGTGGCTGTGAAATGGGTGGCCGCGCTGCCGCACGCGGTTGTCAATCACCTCTACAACGTTCGGCTTGTTGTCGATCCGCCGTCTGGCTTCTCTGCCGCGCTTCATACGGGACGACTCCCATACGGCATCTACATCACGCCGTCAGGTGGCCTCTCGGGCGTCCCGGTGAGTCCCGGATCGCTGACCTTCACGGTTAACGCTGTTTTCGACAACTTCCAATCGGCCGCACCGCCGCACCAGTTCACATTGGTGATCGACAATGCGCCCTCGACGCAGACCGTCGTACGTGCATCCGCAGCTCTGACCCCCGGGTCGCTCGATCCCCGCGTCACGCAGACCACGATCCGAAGCACAATCTGTAGCCCTTCCTGGCACACGCACCCACAGCCCACCGCGGGCTTCCTCCGAAAACTCAAGAGCCGACAGATGCGGCAATACCATGACGTCGGCCCGGCGTCTGCCTACGGAGAACACCACGTTCCCGTCGGCTTGGGCGGCTCAGCATCGGCCCCGGCCAATCTCTGGCCCGAACTGCTCTCGCTGGCAAAGCGTCGGGATCTCCTCGAGCAAGACCTCAACCGGCAGGTCTGCTCCGGTAAGACAACGCTGCGGGCAGCTCGGCAGCGAATCGTCGGACTCAAACGGCGC
>CAWDWI010000011.1:0-134800 GCA_963806025.1 uncultured Thermoleophilia bacterium
CTTCGCGGAACTTTCCGCAGTCCCGGCACTCGTCATACCAGCCGCCGCCGTCGGCCTTAAGCGTCTGCCATCGGTGCAAGCTGAGGTAACAGCGAACGCGCTTTGCCATCGCGTGATCACTTTCGCATACGTCGAGCCGACGATCCACTCAGCGGAGCCCTCCCGTCGTTTAGGGCCAGCGTTTCGGGAGGGCTACGGCGCCCTGGATCTCGGGTGAGAACCCGCCTATCGTTTGGGCCGTGCGGGGCTACGTGAAATCGTGGCGTATTAACTGGCCCTTGCTCCTCGCGCTCGTGATCATCCTTGTGGTCTTCGTGGTGATCGTCGTTTCGACCGCGCACACGGGTCCCAACACCCCTCCGCCGCTGCCCTGACCTTTTGTCCCGAATGGGGCGTTCGCGCTCCACCCGGCTGGACGAGTGAGAAGGTCCGCCGAAGCGGGAGCGATCGCGAAGCTGGGACTAGTAGTGCTTCCGACCCTCCTCCCCGACGTGTTTCGCCCACTGCTCTTCACCCCGCAGAGGGCCTGTGAGCTTGACGTAGTCGGCTTCGGCTGTGTCCTTCGGGCTGAGAGCGACCGCGTCTTCAGCCTTCCGCTCACTCCGTCGAGTTCGCCACGCACGGATACGGGTCAGGTACGACATGCTTTGCCCTCCTGAGTCGGCCTGGCTGGGGAGTATGCGGACTCGTGCCACCGGCTGCAACGTGCCGCCGCCTGTTTCTGCGTTGCAAGTCGCTGTCCGAAAACGAGGTCAGCGCGCCCAGACAACATTAGGTCGTTTGATGACCGTCGATTAGGGCCGGGCGGCGATCCGAACGCCCGGGCGCCTAACACCAACCGGCCCGAGAGTCACGCTACGCGGCGCGGACGCGTTGCGCCTAGGCCTTCTAACGCTCGATAGCAGCCGTGTTCACTCGTCAGGCCAGTTCTTCTGCGCCTACGCCTGAGCGTGGGGGTTACTGCTGGTACCTGGATCAGCAGGGTCAGTCACCTTACGTAGTGCCACCTTACGTAGTGCCCTGCTTGACTAGCTCTACGCCCCCACCCCGGCGTCACTCAAAGGAGGTTCAACGTGCAGAAGCGGTCATTCGGCAGCCTGAAAGTGTCAGCGATCGGCCTTGGTTGTATGGGCATGAGCGGCACGTACGGTGAGCAGCCTGACAAGGAGGCGATGGTCGCTCTGATTCGGGGAGCCGTCGAGCGTGGCGTCACGCTCTTCGACACCGCTGAGGTATACGGCCCTTTCGCGAACGAGGAACTGGTCGGCGAAGCCCTTGAGCCGGTGCGTGATCGGGTAGTCATCGCGACGAAGTTCGGCTGGGACATTCAGGATGGACAGCGCACCGGCCGGGTCAACAGTCGTCCCGACAACATCAAGCGTGCGGTCGAGGGTTCATTGAAGCGACTGCGGACGGAGATGATCGACCTCCTCTTCCAGCACCGCGTCGATCCCGACGTGCCGATGGAAGAGGTAGCCGGAACAGTGAAAGAACTGATCGAGCAAGGAAAGGTTCGCGAGTTCGGGATGTCCGAGGCGGGTGTGGCGAACATCCGTCGGGCACACGCGGTGCAGCCGGTCGCCGCACTGCAGAGCGAGTACTCGTTGTGGTGGCGTGAGCCGGAAGACATCATCCTTCCGACGCTGGAAGAGCTCGGGATCGGCTTCGTCGCGTTCACGCCTCTCGGGGCTGGTTTCCTGACCGGCACGATCAACGCGAACACCCAGTTCGAGGACACCGACTACCGGAACACCGTCCCGCGGTTCTCCGCTGAGTCGCGTGAGGCGAATCAGGCACTCGTCGATCTTGTACGCGACATCGCGGAGCGCAAGAGTGTGACCGCTGCGCAGATCGCGCTCGCTTGGCTGCTCGCCCAGAGGCCATGGGTCGTCCCGATCCCGGGAACGACGAAGCTGCACCGCGTCGAAGAGAACATCGCTGCCGCTGAGGTTGAGTTGACGCAAGAAGAACTCGACGAGATCGACCACCAGGCCTCAAAGATCACCCTTGAAGGCGAGCGCTATAGCGAAGCGGGTCAGCGCTCAATCGACCGTTGAGCCGGGAGTCAGGCTGCTACGCCTCGATCACGTCGGTCGGAAGACGCCTTCTCGGCCGTGCCCGTGAGAGCCGACTCCGCATGCTCGTTCGCCGACTGCGGACTCCGGCGCCAGGACGCTCGCTCCCGGCGAGGGCTGCACCGTGTGGCTGTTGGTCGTGTGGATGTTCTAGCCTCGGCTGGTGTTGGTCTGCGCGAGCTGCGGTCACGAGAACCCCGATGGGTCGCGCTTTTGCAACTCGTGTGCTGCGGCGCTTGTTGTTGCTTCTCCGGCGCGTGAGGTGCGCAAGACGGTGACGGTGGTGTTCTGCGACCTGGTCGGCTCGACAGCGCTCGGGGAACAGACTGATCCGGAGGCGCTGCGGGCGTTGTTGGGTCGCTATTTCGAGCGGATGAGCGGGATCGTCGAGTCGCATGGCGGGACGGTGGAGAAGTTCATCGGTGACGCGGTGTTGGCGGTGTTCGGTGTGCCGTTGGTCCACGAGGACGATGCGCTCCGCGCTTGCCGGGCCGCGGTCGAGATGCGCGATGCGTTGCCGGCGCTCGGTATCCAGGGCCGGATCGGTGTGAACACCGGCGAGGTGGTGACCGGGACGGCGGAGCGGCTGGTGACCGGGGATGCGGTGAATGTGGCGGCGCGGTTCGAGCAGGCGGCGGCGCCGGGCGAGGTGCTGATCGGAGCGTCGACGCACGAGCTCGTGCAAGGCGCGGTCGACGCGGAACCGGTCGAGCCGCTCGTGCTGAAGGGGAAGGCGGAGCCGGTGCCGGCGTTTCGGCTGCTCGCGGCCCATGCTGCACCGGAGCGGCGGCACGACTCGCTGTTCGTGGGGCGGGAGCGCGAGCTCGGGCTGCTCGTCGCGAGGCGTGGGAGCGGGCGATGGCGGAGCAGCGCTGCGAGCTGGTGACGGTTGTGGGTGATCCGGGGATCGGGAAGTCGCGGCTCGCGGCCGAGGCGCTGGCGTCGATCGAGTGCGCGGTGGTGCGGGGCCGCTGTCTGCCCTACGGGGCGGGGATCACCTACTGGCCGGTCGTCGAGGTGATCAAGCAGCTCGACGTGCTGCCGACCGATCCGGCTGCTGCGGCGGCGCTCCGCTCGCTGCTGGGCGAGATCGGATGCCGGGACGTCGGCGGAGGAGATCGGCTGGGCGTTCCGCAAGCTGCTCGAGGAGCAGGCGCCACTCGTGGTCGTCTTCGACGACATCCAGTGGGGCGAGGAGACCTTCCTCGACCTGATCGAGCACGTCGCGCTCCTCTCGAGCGGTGCGCCGCTGCTGCTGCTCTGCATGGCTCGGCCGGAGCTGCTCGACAGCCGCCCCACCTGGCCGGTGACGATCCGGCTCGAACCGCTCGACGGCAGCGACGCGGCCGATCTGATCGGAACAGACGTGCCGGAGGAGCTGCGGGCGAGGATCGCGGCCGCCGCCGCCGGCAACCCGCTCTTCATCAGCGAGATGCTCGCGATGGCCCAGGAGGCGGGAGGCGAGGTCGAGGTGCCGGCGTCGTTGAAGGCGTTGTTGGCGGCGCGGCTCGACCAGCTCGACCCGGCCGAGCGGCGGGTGCTGGAGTGCGGTTCGGTCGAGGGGGAGGTCTTCCACCGCGGCGCCGTCGCAAGCATTGACACCGGAGGAGGCGCAGGTGACGCCGCGGCTGGCGGCGCTCGTGCGGCGCGAGCTGATCCGCTCCGACCGACCACAGTTCGCCGGTGAGGACGGCTTCCGCTTCCGCCACCTCCTGATCCGCGACACCGCCTACGACGCCCTCCCCAAAACAACCAGCGCCGAGCTACACCAACGCTTCGCCGCCTGGCTGACGAGCAACGGCCGAGAGCTGGTCGAGCTGGACGAGATCGTCGGCTACCACCTCGAGCAGGCGGCCCGCTACCTCGCGGAGCTCGGCCGGCCGGATCCGCGGGCTCGGCGAGCGAGGCGTCGAGCGACTTGCCGCCGCGGGTCGTCGTGCGCGCTGGCGCGGCGACCGACTCGCGGCGCACTCGCTGCTCGAGCGTGCCGTCGCGCTCAGTCGAGCACCCCGAGTCTTCACTTGGAGGTCGATCTCGCGCGTAGCCTCAACGATCGCTGGCGCCGCGACGCGGCGCTCCTCGACGAGGCAGCCGAACGCGCCGAGGTAGCACGGCGACGCCGCACGAGCGCGGCGCTCGCCCGCGCTGTGGCGGCGGACGATGCGGCTCATGGCTCGGCGACGGCTCGGTCGACGAGCAGGAGCGGCTCGCGCTGGCGGCGCTGCCGCTGCTCGAGGCCGTCGGCGACCACGCCGGTCTCGCCGAGGTCTGGTCGTCGCTCGCCTGCGGCGTCTACAACTCACGTCGCCAGTTCGACCAGATGGAGCACGCGGCCGAGCAGGCGCTCCATACGCGGCGCTCGCGGGCCTCAGCAGCGGACCGACCGGACATGCTCGCGATGGCCCTCGCGTATGGCACCGCGCCCGTCACGGAGGCGCTGCAGACGCTCGATGCGCTCTCCGAGCGCAGCCCAGCCCCGTCGATCATGTCTCCCGGGCCGTCCTGCTCGCGATGAGCGACCGGATCGACGAGGCGCGCAGCACTCGTCGACGCCGCCGAGGACCGCCTTCGCGAGCTCGGCTTCCCGCGCAGATGCCGCTACAGCTCTGGGGACATCGAGCGGCTCGCCGGCGACAACGAAGCCGCCGCCGAGCAGCTCCGAGTCTGCGACGATTGCGACGCGAGACGGGCTGGCACGGCACTCCTGTCCAGCCTGGCACCGATGCGCGGGCGCGTCGCTCTGCGCGCTCGGCCGCTACGACGAAGCAGAGCCACTCGCGCAGCAGGGACGCGAGCTCGGCGACCGAGGACGATCTGATCACGCAGACGGTTTGGCGGCAGGTCGCGGCGCTCGTGGCAGCGAACCGCGGAGAGCACGCCGAGGCAGAACGGCTCGCACGCGAAGCCGTCAGCACTCCTGGCGAGACCGATGCACTCCCCCTGGCCAGGCCGACGCGCTCTGCGACCTCGCCCAGGTGCTCGAAGCCGCCGACCGACACGACGAAGCCACCGCCGCCTACCGAGCAAGCACTCGACCGTCTACGAACGCAAACAGATCATCCCGCTCGCCCGCCGCACCCGCGAACGCCTCGCCGCGCTCCAAGCTCCGACGGCCTGAGACACAAAGCCGACGCTGCCTACCGAACTTGAGTCCAAGCCGGTCGCACCAGCGACCAGCGACTAGCCGTCCTGCACGGCTGGCGGGGTCCTCACGGGTGACCACCGGGTGACCACGAGGGCCGCTCCGTCGCCAGCTCTGCGAACGGAGCGCGGCGCGAGGCCGCGTCCGAAGCGGCCTCGCGAAGATCGGGGCGCCGAGATTCGAACTCGGGACCTCTAGTCCCCCAGACTAGCGCGCTAACCAGGCTGCGCCACGCCCCGCGACTGCGCAACCGTAGCAGTGGTGCGGTAATGAGACACCGAAGCTCGGTTGACCAATACCGTCGGATTTTCGCCAGGTCAGACTTAGGTCAGACTTCGCGTCAAGCTCGCCACCTTGGATCAGATTTGGTCTGCGGCCGTCAGTGGTGTTGAATCAACCCACGGTCGGTCTTCCTGCATCCTGACCCCCATGTGAAGCAGGTACCCGCCGTGTAGGACGATTGGTCAGGCGGGCGTCCGATGCAGCCTCGGGCGCTCAGCCTTGCTCAGAGCTCCACGACTACTGACCCAGGAGCGATGGCTCACGATCGGGCCGAACTGCCCGGGAGGACTAGCTCCCAGGCAACTCGACCGCTTGCTGATTGTGAGACAGCTTCGGCAAAACGCAAGTCCAGTTCGATCACGGCTCAGCGAGCTCTACCGGTACGACAACGAACGCTCCTGTGAACTCTCCATCGCCAAAGTCGGAAACGATGTCAAACGTGCCGATGTCGTTCCGTCCTCCAAATACAGCCTGTACTTGAACCCCGCCATGAGCGTGCTCCTTTCGGGCTGGGGCCGGACGGATCCGAGCGAGGCTACCTGACCATTTCTACGTCGAAGGCGACTTCGAAGCTTTCGAGGCTGATGCGCTTGCCTCGAACGGTTTCGGGGATCTCGTCGCCCATTTGTTCGAACCGCTCCTCGGCGGCGGCTGCTGCCTCTTCGCTGTCGAAGAACGAAACAACCGACCATCTACTCTCGTCCTTCATCAGGACCATCACGCGGAGGATCCCGGCCGGGAGTTCGGTCGGGCGCTCAACCAGCATCTCGTTGTTGCGGCGACGCATTTCTTCCGCGTCGCCTCCTTCGAACGTCGCGATTCTTGCAATCACGAGTCTTCCCTCCTCATGGTGTTGACGCCATCTGCGAGGTCGGCCGCCGTCTCCTGAGACCCATGTGGCAGTGGTCAGCGCCTGCCGTCCCTGGGTCGGGCGGCAGGCGCGAACCCACAGCGCTAACCGAACTCCGCAACCAGCGGCCTAGCTGTAGATCGTGGGCAGTTCCGTGACCTTCGTCAGAGCTTCCTCCAGCGTCGAGACCTGGTACAGCTCGAGCGTGTTCCACTGACCGAGTCTCGACTGGAACGCAAACTCTCGCACCGAATCCATGTCGTCGGCTTCGACGGCCGCGAACACCATGTGGTTATTCATCGGTACGTAGGTAGCCAGGAGTTTTACGCCTAGCTTCTCAGCCAACTCGGGTATCTGACCCGCGCCCTCCGCGGAGAGTTTCCGAACCGTCTCATTCGCAGACGGGCAGAGGTCGGGCGGGTGCTGTCCGACGATCAGATACTGCACGACGCTTCTCCTTTCTGGAGAGGAAAGCGCGAGCCTACTCCCTTGGAAACGACTTGTCTCGCCGGGAATCCGACGATCTGATCGACGCCTGGTGTCTGTCCTGTTAGACGCCGCCCTAGGCCAGCAGGACGAGCCAGGCGACGAGGACTATCACGACGACGGTCGCGATGGCGAGGACTCGCTTCACGGCTCGATCCTATTCCGTTTGATTTTCAACTCAAGCGCACACGACCCCGCGACCTGGCCGCCCGCGGCAGCCATTCTTGCACTGCAGACACCGCGCAAAGCGTTCTAGGCTGACGACCCATGGATGAAGAAACCCAAAGACTTGTCACCGCTGCAAACAAGGCAGGTATCTCCGGCAAGTGCAATGTCTGCGGTCAGAAGGACTGGCGGCCTATCGGCTATGTCGTGGGACTCGTGCTTGACGGTGCCCCGCCTGCTGACAATCTTCACCGGTGTCTTGGTGTTGCTTGCGGCAAGTGCGGTCTGCTTCGCTTTGCACTCAGCTGAAGTGCTTGAGCAGTACGTGGACTAGCCCCGCTTAGCGGCTGAGACCGGACTGCTCGACAACCAGGTAGGCGGCGAGGGGCAGCGATCGACGGTGCCCACCGGGGTGGATCAGGGCGTAGAGTCGGATGTCAAACCATCTCACGAGAGGGGCTCGTCGATGACCGTTGGCATCCGAATCAAACTCCCCGGCGTCACGCAGGCGGAGTACGACACCGCCCACGACCACATCAACCCGGACCGCTCGTCGCCGGCGGGGCTCATCTTCCACGCGTCGGGCCCGATTGACGGCGGCTGGGGGATCATCGACTTCTGGGAGTCGCGAGCCGACTTCGACGCTTTTTCGGTACGGATCCAGGAGGGCGTAGCCGCCGCAGGGATCGAGATGCAGGGACCGCCGGACATCAAGGAGTTCCCGGTCCACGAGACCGTTCAGGGGTAGCGATGGACGGCGGGCAGGGCCTCGGGCCTGTGGGGCCCTGCCTAGCCGGTTCCGCGCCGCCGTCGTTCGAGCTCGACCACCCCTGCCGATCCGCTCCGCACGGGAGCGCGGTCGACCGTTCAGCCGACGCAGAAGAGCGTGATCGCCGAAAAGAGAGCCAGCGAGTGTCTCAGGCGGCGGGCGACGCGAAAGATCATGAGGCACAGATTCGTGAGCGGGCCATGCGTTACACCTCTACCATGCCGAGCGTGAGCTCGCTCCCCGAGATCGAACCGCATTTCGGCGCCGACGGCCACCCGTTCGAGGAATGCGAGCACATCGTCCACGAGCACGATCCCGATACGGCCCTCTGCGGTGTCGATCAGACCAACGTGCCGTGGAACCAGGGCTTGCCTCCCTGCCAGGCCTGCGTGGCCGTCGCGCAGGGACGAATGTCCTAGAGCGCCCGAGGGTTCGATTGCGGGCAAGAGAGGCTCGGTGGGGCCCCTAACCCCCCAGTGGTCGCTTGCCGGGACCCCACCGCACCTACGCCATAAGACGCGCTTGCGGCTGGCGGGTTAGCCACTCAGGCGTTTGTAAAGCCGGTCGACCAGATCGGGCATGGCCTCGAGCTTCTCGGTGATCACCCGAACGCGGTACTCGCGGAAGTACTCGGCCTCGACATCCAGTGCCCTCGCCAGCACCTCGACCACGTCGTTGGACGGCACGGGGCGGTTGCCGTGCACGAGGTGATTCAGGTACCCCGCCGAGAGGCCCGTTTTCGCCGCGAGCGCCCGGTACGTGACACCTGTCTCGTTCATCAGGCGTTCCACGGCCGGCCCGAACTGCTCCGATGCGTAGCGGCGGCGCTTCGCCATCTAGCTCATCGTGCCCAGGTCGGCCACATTCACACGCCGCTCCGCTCCCGTCGAGCGCTCGCGGACATCCACGGCGCCATCGTCGAGGCTCTTCTTGCCGGCAGTGACGCGGATCGGGATGCCGATCAGATCTGCGTCGGCAAACTTCTCGCCGGGACGTCGGTCGCGATCATCCAACAGAACGTCCTTGCCTGCGGCCGACAGAACCTCCGCCGCCTGCCGGCCGATCTCCTCCGCGCCCGTCAGCACCACCACGTGGACATCGTACGGAGCGACGCTTGCGGGCCAGCTGATGCCGTGCTCGTCGTGACGCTGCTCGACGAGCGCTGCCAGCACCCGTGCGAGGCCGATGCCGTAACTGCCCATGATCACCGGCCGCTCTTGCCCTTCCTCGTCGAGAAAGTTCGCGCCGAGCGGCTCGGAGTAGCGGGTGCCGAGCTTGAAGATGTGGCCCACCTCGATCGCCGTCTCATAGAGGAGGCGGCCCCCGCAATTCGGACACGTGTCACCCTCGGTGGACTCGCGCAGATCGGCGAATCGGGCCTCGAAGTCGCGGCCGGCCTGGACTCCTCGCAAGTGCCAGCCATCGCGGTTTGCACCCGCCACGAACTGGCCGTCGCGCAAGGTCTCGTCTGCGACGACTTCGCCCTTGAAGCCGACCGGGCCGAGTGAGCCCCCACTGGCACCGAACGCCGCGCGGATCTCCTCCTCGGTTGCCGGTCGCGACTGCCGGCCGAGCGCCGCGTCGAGCTTCGCCGGCTCGATCCGGTCGTCACCCCGGATCAACGCGAGCACGACTGTCCCTCCGTCGACGGTCACCGGCATCGCCTTCGAGGTCGCTGCGACATCGATCGCAAGAAAGTCGGCGAGTGCTTCGCACGTCTTGACGCCGGGCGTCTCGACCTCCGCGGGTGCAGGCATCGCATCCGGGAACGTCGGTGCGCGCGGCACGCCGCGTGCGACCTCGATGTCGGCGGCAAAGTCGCCGTTCTCGCAGGTCACGAGTGTGTTCTCTCCGGCACCGGCCGGTGCGAGGAAGTCGACCGACTCGCTGCCGCCCATCATTCCGGACTCCGCCTCGACGTCGTACACCTTCAGGCCGCAACGCTCGAAGATGCGCTTGTAGGCGCCTCGCTGCAGCTCGAAGTTCTGGGCGAGACCGGCCTCGTCGCGGTCGAACGAGTACGCGTCCTTCATGATGAATTCGCGCAGACGGATCAGACCCGCGCGCGGGCGCGGCTCGTCGCGTTCCTTGATCGAGATGTGGTAGAGCATCTGCGGGAGTTGCCGATAGCTCTGCAGCTCGCGCGCGTGAAACGTCACCGTCTCCTCGTGCGTCATCGGCAGGACATAGTCGGCGCCTTTGCGATCCTTGAGGCGGAAGATCTCCTGGATGAAGTCGCGGCCGGTCTGCTGCCAGAGCTCGAACGGGGTCAGCACCGGCATCAACATCTCCTGGCAGCCGATCGCATCCATCTCCTCGCGAATGATCTGCTCGATCTTGCGATGCACCTTCCAGCCGAGAGGCAAGAACGTCCACACGCCCCCGGTCACCTGCCGGGCGAATGCTCCGCGCACGAGCAGCTTGTGGTTGACAGCCTCCGCGTCGGCGGGAGCGTCACGGAGCGTGGGGAGAAAAAGCTGGGAGGCGCGGGCGATCATCTGTTGCCGACCCAGGCTACCGACTCGCGTTTCGAACCGTGTCTCCTTCGGACAGCCACGGGGTCAGACCCCGGACGTGCCTGGAACGGACGGGTTCACGTGCGAGTCGATGCGTGATTTTGCGGCAGCTCGAGCGCCGTACCGATTGTCACCGGCGCTCACGATCCCGACGACCGTCCTGTTGGGCGAGTGTTCGGGGTCAGACCCCGGACATGACGGCCCTGGACACGCCTGGCCGGGAGGCGCATGCGCTATTCGAGCGGGATTGCCGAGGCCTCTGCCATCGCGAGCGCCGCCGGCTTAGCCATCTTCAGCCGCTTCGGGCGGAACATGCCCTCGCCGATCCACTTGTCGATCTCGTGGAAGAGCTCTTCGACCAGGATGTCGCTGGACACCTTCTTGAGGACGCGGCCGTGGGCGTACACGAAGCCCACGTCACGACCACCGGCGATCCCGAAGTCCGCGTCGCCCGCCTCCCCCGGGCCGTTCACAGCACAACCCAGCACGGCGACCTCGAACGCCTGCGGATACGTGCGCAGCCGCTCTTCGACCCGCTCGGCCAGCTGCTGCACGCCGACGTTGTCGCGTCCGCAACTCGGACAGGCGATCATCACCGGGCCGCGCTCGCGCAGGTTGAGCGCCTTCAGGATCTCGTAAGCCGTCTTCACCTCTTCGACCGGGTCGGCGGTCAGCGACACGCGAATCGTGTCGCCGATCCCGTCCGCGAGCAAGGCGCCCATGCCGACGGCGCTCTTGATCGCACCGGAGAACGGCGTGCCCGCCTCGGTGACCCCGAGATGCAGCGGGTAAGGGACCTTCTCGGCGAGCAGCCGGTACGCGCGGATCATCGTGGGAACGTGACTCGACTTGACCGAGATCTTGAAGTCGCGGTAGTCGAGACTCTCGAGAAGGCGTACCTCTTCGAGCGCGGCCTCGACGAGCGCCTCGGCTTGGTCTCGCTGTGCGAGACCTTCGAGATGCTTCGGCAGCGAGCCGGAGTTCGCGCCGATGCGCATCGGTGTCCCCTTGGCCTTTGCAGCCCGGACGACCTGCTCGACCTTGTCTGCGCCTCCGATGTTGCCCGGATTGATGCGAACCGCAGCAACGCCCGCGTCGATCGCCCGCAACGCGAGGCTCGCGTTGAAATGAATGTCCGCGATCACCGGGATCGGCGAGAAGCGAACGATCTTCGGCAGCGCGTCAGCGTCCTCGCTCTTCGGCACCGCCACTCGCACGATCTCGCAGCCCGCGCTCGCGAGGGCGGCGATCTGCGCCGTCGTCGCCTCGACGTCGTGCGTCTTGGTCAGCGTCATCGACTGCACGACCGGAGGCGCGCCGCCCCCGATCTTGACCCCGCCGACCGTTACCGAGCGCTCGCTGGCCACAGAGCCAGGTTACCCGCCGCCGCCGAACAGGTCGTTTCGCAGGCCGAAGTACATCAAGCACAGCGAACAGAGAGAGGCCGATCACGCTGTAGCGCATGTAGACCGCCTGAGCAAACGTGCGCCCGCGCACCTTCTCCACGAGCGCCATGACGATATGCCCGCCGTCCAACGGCAGGACGGGAAGCAGGTTGAGCAGGCCGAGCGCGAGGCTGACGAGCCCGAGCACGAACAGGAAATCGCGAAGGCCCTGGCGCCACGCCTGCGCGGAGACGCGGACTATCCCGACCGAGCTCGACACCTGGTTCGTGTCGCGGCCGGTTGCCAGATGACCGAGGCCGCGCACGGTCTGGGAGGTGATCGACCACGTCAGCCGGACGGAATCGGCAGCGGCCGCCGGCACCGACTCCCCAGGCCCGGTGCGCGACTCGATCGCGATCCCGATCCGATATGCGCCCTGCGACAGCTTCGCCCGCACCGGTCCGATCGTCACGCGCTTTCCATCGCGAAGGACGAGCAGCCTGAACGGACGACCGCCGGTCGCGCGGATGTGCGCCGGGATCTCCTTCGGGGTCACGCGCGAACCGGCAACGAGCAGCACCTGATCGCCGGCCCGCAGCCCCGAGGATGCAGCAGGCGTGCCCGAGACGACGCGGCCGATCACGTTCGTGTCGCGCGTCGAGGCAACGATGAACAGCACGGCGAACAGCACAAAGGCGAACACGAGGTTGACGGCCGGGCCGGCCGCGATCGCAACGAGGCGCCGCCAGGTCGCCTGGCGCCAGTACGCGTCGGGCGCGAGCGACCACTCGAGCTCCTGCCACATCCGTGAGCTTCCGAGCTCCGGGACGAAGCTCCGCCAGCGCCGCCCGGGCCGCGTCGTCGTCGCCGTTCTCGATCGCCACGTCGAGCCTCGCCAGCTCCGCGCGCAGACGCTCGCGTGTCTGAGGCTGCAGGCTGGCCGCCAGGTCGCCGGGCGACGGCCGGTTCATTCCGGGGATCTTCACGTAGCCACCCAGCGGGATCGAGCCGATCCCGTACTCGACACCGTTTCGTACCTTCTTGACGATCGGCGGTCCGAAGCCGAGGTAGAACTTCCGCGGCGTCATGCCCACGGCGCGCGCCGCGAAGAAGTGACCCGCCTCGTGGATCATCACCAGGATGGCGAGCCCGAAGATTGCCGCGACTAGGCCCATACGTGCTCCATCAGCTCGCGTGCACGCCCGTCGGCTTCGCGCAGCTCGTCCAGGTCACGCGCCGCGGCGCCGTCCACCCGCTCGAGCGCGCTCTCGACCAGCGCGGCGATGTCGAGGAAACCAATCCGGCCCTCAAGAAACGCTGCTACGGCGACCTCGTTGGCCGCGTTGTAGGCGCACGGATAGGTTCCGCCACGGTCGCCTGCCTCGCGGGCGAGGGCGAGCATTCGGAAAGTCTCGAGGTCGGGCTCGAAGAACTCGAGGGGGCCAGCAGTGAGGTCGAGTGACGGGATCGGCGTCGCGGCCCGCTCGGGATGGGTCAGTGCGTATGAGATCGGCACCCGCATGTCGGGATAGCCAAGATGGGCGATCGACGCCCCGTCGCGGAAGCGGACGACGCCGTGCACGATCGACGTCGGATGCACGACGACCTCGATCCGGTCGTAGGGGATTGCGAATAGATGGTGCGCCTCGATCACCTCGAGGCCCTTGTTCGCAAGCGTCGCGGAGTCGATCGTGATCTTTGCGCCCATCGTCCAGGTTGGATGGGCGAGTGCCTGTTCGGCCGTGACATCGGCGAGCTCGTCACGCGTACGGCCCCGGAACGGTCCCCCGCTCGCCGTCAAGACGACGCTCTCGGGCGCGCCCAGCTGGGCGCATTGGAAGAGCGCCGAATGTTCGCTGTCGACCGGGATCAGACGCCCTCCGCCTCGTTCGCGCGCTCTCAGCGCGAGCTCACCGGCAGCGACGAGACTCTCTTTGTTTGCGAGCGCGAGCAGCACACCGTGCTCGAGCGCCCACATGGTGGCAGGCAGCCCCGCGAACCCAAGTGTGGCGTTCAGAACGACGTCCGGCTCTGCGCGCTCGAGCAACGCGGTCGGATCACCGCCCACCTGGGTCAGCGGGGCGAGACCGTCGATCGGTTGCGTACCGGAGGTCGCCGCCACGAGGTCCAGGTCGGGATTCGCTGCGATGACCTCGAGCGCCTGGCGGCCGATCGAGCCGGTTGCGCCGAGCAGGGCGACGCGCGTCATGCGCCACAGTGTGCCCGCTGCTCCGCCAGGCCCGCTGGGACATGCCCTGCGGGACTAGCTCATGAACGCCAGGATCGTGAAGTACGCGGCCGGAGCGGCGAAGAGGATGGCGTCGATGCGGTCGAGCATCCCCCCGTGCCCGCCGAGGAGCGTCCCGGTGTCCTTCACGTCCATGTCCCGCTTGAGCAGCGACTCGAAGAGATCCCCGAGCGGCGCAGCGATCGCGAGGACGACACCCAGCACGATCGACTGCCCGATCGTCAGGAAATCCTGTTTGTACAGAGCAACGAACGCGACGAAGATTGTCGCGGCCGTCCCGAAGACGAACCCCTCCCAGGTCTTCCCGGGTGAGGTGCGCGGCGCCATCTTGTGCCGGCCGACCAGGCGGCCGCCGAAATAGGCGAGCGAATCGCCGGCCCAGACGGCGACCAGCACCGTGACGACCGCGAGCCGGCCGTGGTCGGGGATCTCACGCAGGAGCACGATGAAGCCAAGGCCCCCGCCGATCCACACCGCGCCCATCACGGTGCCGCTGATCGCGATCGTCGCCGCCTGGCGCGCCTCGGAGACGGCCTTCAGAACGAACGCGACGACGAAGGTCGTGAGCACCCCGCCGATCATCCAATCGAGCCCCGAGACCTCGGCACCGACGAGTGCGAGCGCTGCGCCGAGGTATCCCGCAGGCGAAAGCGGCGCGAGCGGCCGGGCCAGCAGCCAGAACTCGTGCAACGCAACCGCCGCGCCGAATGCAACGAGCGCGAACAGCCACCAGCCGCCGAGATACACCGCGCCGAGCACCACCGGCACCAGCGCGAGCGCGATGACGATGCGAGACCAGAAGGGGCTCATCTGCCGCCGAATCTTCGACGGCGCGACGCATAGTCCGCCAGGGCCGAGCGCAGATCGCTCTCGTCGAAGTCCGGCCAGAGCTTGTCGACGAACACCAGCTCCGAGTAGGCGACCTGCCAGAGCAGGAAGTTCGAGATGCGCAGCTCCCCGCTCGTGCGGATCAGAAGATCGGGATCGGGGAGCTCGGGCGCGTACAGGTTCGCCGCGAAGACGTTCTCGTCGATCTCGTCGGCTTCGACACCGCTGTCGACGATGCGCCGCGTCGCTTCGACCAGCTCCGCTCGGCCGCCGTAGTCGAACGCGACCCAGAGGTTGATCCGCGTGTTCAGCTCTGTACGGTCCTCCATCGCCGCCATGCGCAGCCGCAACGTCTCGGGAGCCCGGTCGCGGCGGCCGATGAACCGCACCCGCACGCCCTGCTCGGCGAGATCGGGCAACTCACGTTCGATCGTCTCGGCGAAGATCTCCATCAGTGCGTCGACCTCGTCGGGGGGCCGGGACCAGTTCTCCGTCGAGAACGCGAAGACCGAGAGGTCGTGGACGCCGACGTCGATCGCCGCCTCGACGATCCGCCGCACCGTGCGCGCCCCGGCGCGATGGCCGGCCGCGGTCGGCAGGCCGCGACGCTTCGCCCAGCGGCCGTTGCCGTCCAGGATGATCGCGACCGAACCTGCGACTTCCGGCAGGTCCTCGACCGGCAGCGGGCGGATCCGGGCAAGCGTCCTGATGCGAGAAAGAAGCCGCACGGAGGTCCTCAGACCTCCATGATCTCGGCCTCTTTGCGCTTCAGCAACTCGTCGATCCTCGCCGTGTGCTCGTCGGTGAGCTTCTGCACGCGGCTCTCCGCCGCCCGCTCCTCGTCGTCGCCGACGTCGCCGTTCTTGACGAGCTCCTCCAGATGCTTGATCGCGTCCCGGCGCACGTTGCGGACGGCGACGCGCCCTTCTTCCGCCATCTGCTTGACGAGCTTGACCAGCTCCTTGCGCCGCTCCTCGGTCAGCTGCGGGATCGGCAGGCGGATCAGCTTGCCGTCGTTGGCCGGCGTCAGTCCTAGATCCGACTCGAGGATCGTCTTCTCGATCTGCTTGATCGAGCTCGGATCGAACGGCTGGATCGTCAGCATCCGCGGTTCAGGCGAGTTGATCGTGGCCAGGTTCTTGAGCGGAGTCGGAGTGCCGTAGTAGTCGATCGTGATGCGGTCGAGCAACGCGGGGGCCGCGCGGCCGGTGCGCACCGAATTGAAGTGTTCGTGGGTCGCGTCGACCGACTTGTCCATTCGTCCTTGCGCGTCGCCGATGAAGTTCTCGATCACCGTGCGTCTCCTTCGGGTGTAGAGATGATCGTGCCTACACGCTCCCCCTCCACCACCCGGCCGATGGTGCCCGGCGCGAGCTCGAAGACGTGGATCGGAAGTCGATTGTCCATGCAGAGGGAAAGGGCCGTCGTGTCCATCACTTTCAATCCTCGCTCGATCGCCTGCAAGTGGGTCAACTCGGGAATGAGCTTCGCCTCCGGGTTTTCGCGCGGATCGCCGTCGAGGACGCCCTCCACCCCGTGCTTCGCCATCAGGATGGCCTGCGCCCCGATCTCGAGCGCCCTGAGAGCGGCGGCGGTGTCGGTCGTGAAGTACGGGTTGCCCGTCCCTGCGGCGAAGATGACGATGCGTCCCTTTTCGAGATGCCGCTCGGCGCGGCGCCGAATGTACGGCTCGGCGACCTCACGTACGTCGATCGCAGACAGGACGCGCGTGTCGGCGCCGTTGCGCTCGAGCGCCTCCTGCACGGCGAGCGCGTTCAGCACCGTTGCGAGCATCCCCATGTAGTCGCCGGTGGCCCGGTCGATGCCTTGCGCCGCCGCCGACATGCCGCGGTAGATGTTGCCACCGCCGATCACGAGCGCGATCTCGAGCCCGCCCGAGCGAACGCGAATGAGCTCGCAGGCGAGGTCGTCGACGGTGCGTGCATCGAGGCCGAACTCGCCGGGGCCCATCAGGGCCTCACCGGACAGCTTCAGCAGGACGCGCTTGAAGGGCACGCTAGGAGACGGCGTACCAGGCGTAGTCGAGGAGCTCGATCCCGTGCTGGGAGAGATACTGCGCGACCGTGCCGGTTGCCTCATCCGCCCGGTACCACGTCTGCTCCGTCAGCACGGACTCACCGAAGAACCGCTTGTTCAGCTGGCCCTCGACGATCTTCTCGCGAACGTTCTCAGGCTTCGAGAGCACCTCTTCCGACTTGGAGAGGATCTCGCGCTCGGCGTCGACGAGCTCCTGCGGGATCTCGTCGCGGTTCCCATACGTCGGGCGGGCGAACGTCAGGTGCAGCGCGAGACTGCGGGCGGCCGCAGGGTCGCCGCCCTTCGTGCGCACGAGCGCGCCCACCTTGTTCGCCGGTGCGTGCACGTAGAAGGTCAGATGCTCGCCGGCACCTGCCTCCATGCGCTTGGCGCCGGCGACCTGAATGTTCTCGCCGAGCTTCGCCGCGAGCGCGACGCGCTCGTCCTCGAGCGAGGCTGGATCGCCACCTTCGAAGACCGTGCGCAGAACCTTCTCCGCGTAGGCGAGGAAATCGTCGTTGTTCGAGACAGGCTCGGTCTCACAGCCGAGCGCAGCGATCGCACCGACGCTGTCACGGACCATCACGCCGACCTTGCCTTCGCTCGTCGCGCGATCGGCGCGCTTGGCGGCCGACGCCATGCCCTTCTCGCGCAGGAGCTTGACGGCGTCGTCGAAGTCGCCGCCGGTCTCCTGGAGCGCGCGCTTGCACTCCATCATCCCGGCGCTCGTCGCGTCGCGCAGCTCCTTGACCATGGCAGCGGTGATCTCGGTCATTCGGCCGCCTCCCCGGTTGCAGGGTCGGCCTCGACGGTTACCGGCTCTTCGGCCACAGGAGGCTCCGCGGTGGGGGCTTCGGGCGCCGGAGCCTCGGCGCGCTCGACCGCTTCGGCCGCTTCGGCGGCAGCCGCCGCTTCGGCCTCGGCCCGTTCGTTCTTCGCGTTCTGCAGCTCGGCAGAGGTGACCTTCCGCTTGCCGGCCTCGATGCCGTCGGCAAGCGCCTTGATCACGAGGTGGCAGGAGCGGATCGCGTCGTCGTTGCCGGGGATCACGTAGTCGGCCTCGTCGGGATCGCAGTTCGTGTCGACGAGTGCGATCACCGGCAGGTTCAAGCGCTTCGCCTCCCGAACGGCGAGCTGCTCCTTGCGCAGGTCGACGATGAAGATCGCGTCGGGCTGGCGGCGCATGTCCGCGACGCCGCCCAGGTTCGACTCGAGCTTCTCGAGCTCAGCCTCCATCGAGATGCGCTCTTTCGCGGGCAGCAGGTCGAGCTGGGCCTCGGTCTTCAGGGCGCGCAGCTCGTGCAGCCGCTGGATCCGGTCGGAGATCGTGCGCCAGTTCGTCAGCAGGCCGCCGAGCCAGCGGTTGTTGACGTACGGCATGCCGACCCGCCGCGCCTCGTCGCGCACGGAGTCCTGCGCCTGCTTCTTCGTGCCGACGAAGAGCACGGAACCGTTCCGCTCGGCGATCGCCTTCGCGAAGTTGTAGGCCTCGTCCAGGAGCTCCTGGGTCTGGGTGAGGTCGATGATGTAGATGCCACCGCGCTCGGTGAAGATGAAGCGCTTCATCTTCGGGTTCCAGCGGCGGGTCTGGTGCCCGAAATGGACGCCGGACTCCAGCAATTCCTTCATGGAAACGACGGGCATGGGAGCCCCTTTCTGCGGTTTGTGGGTTGCGCTGCTCCGGCGGGGCCACGGTGGAAGCCGGATGAGCTCCGGCCACCGTCCACCGAGGTGTTCCCACCGGTCGAGGGAACTTGGACGACGGCATAGTAGCCGCCGTCGTGAGCTCAGCCGAGCCGGCCGAGGAAGGCCGCGAGGTCCGGCGGCAGCTCCGAGCGGGTCTCGATGCGCTCACCGGAGACCGGATGAGGGAACGCGAGCTCGGACGCATGCAGGAACTGGCGCCCGAGCAACGGCTCGGAGACGCCGTAGGTCGGGTCACCGACGACCGGCAGGTCGACCGCCTGCAGGTGCACGCGAATCTGATGCATGCGGCCGGTCTCGAGCGTCACCCGGAGCAGCGCGTGCTCCTGCCACAGCTCGACCACCTCGAAGTGCGTGACCGCCTCACGTGCCGATTCGCTGTCGAGCGAGATGCGCGTGGCGTCGGCGCGATCGCGTCCGATCGGTGCCTCGATCCGGCCCGCGCGTGACCGGGGCCGCCCCTTGACGAGGGCGGTGTACGTCCGTTCGAGAGCGTGCTCGCGCACCAGCCCGGTCAGGAGCTCGTATGCCTCCTGGGACCGTGCGACGACCATCAGCCCCGACGTGTCCCGGTCGAGACGGTGGACGATCCCCGGCCTGCCCGGCTCCCCGCCCGCGATCTTGCCGGCGAGCGCATCGACCAGCGTGCCGCTCGGATGTCCGGCCCCGGGATGCACGACGAGCCCGGCCGGCTTGTCGATCACGAGCAGGTGCTCGTCCTCCCAGACGATCGCGGGCTCGGCCGGCGGGGCAACGACCGGGGCCGGAGGCACAGCGGCCAGCTCGACCTCCTCCCCGCCTTCCAGCCGGAAGCTCTTCGCACGCGCGACGCCGTCGACGAGCGCGCCCGCCTCCACCGCGCGCTCCGCCGCCGCGCGCGATCCGAGCTGAGTCGCCAGGAAGCGATCGAGCCGCTCCCCGGCTGCGCCAACCGGAACCTTCAACGTGCTGCGACGTCGAGCGTGCGCCGCGGCGGCTTGGGCTTGCGGTCGGCGGCGATCAACGCGGCGAGCAGGATCACGACGCCGACGACGATGAAACTGTCGGCGAGGTTGAACGCGGGCCAGTACCTGACGTCGATGAAGTCGGTGACATGCCCGAGCCGGATTCGATCCAGGAGGTTCGACACGCTTCCACCGATCAGCAGCCCGAGCGCCGCCGGAAGGACCGGGTGGCGCGCTCCCGAGCGCGCGAAGAACACGAGCATCCAGATGACGGCGCCTGCGGTCACCGCTGTCACGAATACCGTTGCGCTCGAGAAGAGCCCGAACGCGATGCCGGAGTTCTGCACGTGGTGAATCGACAGCGGACCGATCACGTGCTCGGATTCATCGAGCGAGAGTGAGCTCGTGACGACGTGTTTCGTGACCTGGTCGGCCACCAGCGCGGCGACCGCAACCGCCGCAAGACCGGCCCATTGCCACGCACCGGCGCCCAGGGAGCGCTCCGCAACCGACACGGGCTCCAGGCCGTTCGTCGACGAACCGACCCGGACTTCGCGCTGCTCTACGCCGCTCAACCGAGGCGTCGCGCGTCGTCGATGCACAGCCGCGTCCAGGGGATCGCGGAGAGGCGCTCGCCTCCGATCGGCTCGCCGCAGACCTCACAGGTGCCGTAGCTGCCTGCCTCGATGCGCTGCAGCGCGGCGTCGATCTCGTCGACCGTGTGCTGCGCGCTCTCCTCCAGGCCCTCGTCGAGCTCACGGTCGTACGTCGCGGTCGCCATGTCGGCCAGGTGGTTGTCGTCGCCGCGACCACTGATCTCTCCGAGCTCCTCCTCGATGGAGCCCGCGTTTTCCTTCTCCAGAAACACGACCGCTCCGTGCAGCCGGGCCCGCTCGGCCTGCAGGAGCCTCTTGTACTCGGCCGTCCCGATCTGGGTCACGTGGAATCCTTTCGCGCGCTCGCCTTCGCGAGCCGCCGCTCGATCTCATCATGGCCGATGCCGGCCAGTGCGACCGTCTTGTCCCGCGACGTGTGGCCGGAGACGATCTCGACGTCACTCGCCCGCAGCGCAAGGGTCTCCGCAAGCAATTGCACGACTGCTGTGTTCGCCTTCCCATCCTCGGGAGCCTGGGTCACCCGCACCTTCCAGGCAGCGCCGTACCGGCCGACGATCCCGGGCGAGGAAGCGCCGGGAGAAACCCGCAACTGCAGGCGAGAGCTCACAGCGAGAGCGTAGCTCGAACCCGGACGTCCTTATCCCCAGGAGAAATTGCGGCCCGGGCTCGAGCTGTCGTCGTCCTCCGCCCCTCCCGTGACGGACTGAACGGGCGGCAGCTTCGGCACGTCATCCGCCGGCGGCTCGTCGAGCTCCGCCGGCTGGGGAGCGACATCGGGGTGGATCGCCGCCTGGAACTCCCTCGTGTCCTCGCGCTTCGGCCACTCCTCCTCGTCCTCGCCGGCTTCCGCCGAGGGCGGCAGCTCCTGCTTCGTCTCCTCGACCATCCCGAGCGCAGCTCGGAGCAGCGTCTCGACGCGGCGCACCTCACCGAACAGCCGGTCGCGCTCTCCCTGTGCTCCGCGCGTCACCGAACGCGCCTCGATGTGCGCCTCCGCGACGATCAGTTCTGCTTCCCTCTTCGCCTGGTCTCTCGCATCGGCCGCAGCGCGCTCGGCCGAGACGAGCGTCGCCGCGAGCAGCGACTCACGCTCCTTGACGTCGGCGAGGATCTTCCCGAGGTCTTCTACCTTGTCGGCCAGTTCGCCGCGTTCGCTCCAGACCTCCTCGAAGCTGTCGGCGATGTCTTCCAACAGCTTGTCGATGTCGTGCCGCTTGTACCCGAACAGGCTACGGCCGACGCGTATGTGTCTCAGTTCAACCGGTGTGTACCGCATTCAGTGCTCCTCTCAGTGCAGACGGCCGAGGACAGTAAGGAGGATCTGCTCGACTGCGATCAGGGCAAACACGGCGACCATCGGCGAGAGATCGAACGCCCCGACACGGAACGGCAGGATTCGCCGCCAGAGCCTCAGATAGGGCTCGCACGCGTCGTAGAGGAAGCGCTGGACCGGACGTAACGAGTACGGGAGCTGCACCCAGGACGTGAGGATGTACGCGAGGATCGCCAGGATGTAAACGTCGAAAAAGACGTTCACGAACAACTCGACTTCGCTGACTGCGTCGAGCAGCATGGCCCACCCTTCGGGGCCGAACACGCGTTTCCTACGCTCTGGCGCCTTCGAACGCGGCGCGCTCTTCGGCCAGGAGCGGACGTGACCGGCCCGTCTCCTCGTCTCGGGCGACAAGCACCGCTTGCGCCTCCGCCACGACCTCCCCGGCGCGGGTCGCCAGGACCTCGCGCGTGCCGACGCTCGACGTCCCGATCCGCTCCAGCGCGCAGCGTGCCAGCACGATGTCGTCCTCGAGCCGGAGCTCGCGCCGGTAGTCGATCTCGATGCGGGCGACGACGTAGCTCCAGACCCGGGCCGGATCCCCGAGAGCCAGCCCGAGCCATTCGTCGCGGGCCTCTTCGAGGTAGGTCAGGAAGACCACGTGGTTGACATGCCCATAGACGTCGAGGTCGCGCCAGCGAATCTCGATCTCCTTCTCGTGCTCCACGTCAGCTCCGGGTGAAGTCGTCGGCGGCGCCCCGTGCGGCCGGTGTCTGCGCGAGAAGTCCGTAGGCGAGCCGCTCGATCAGGAGCGCCGCCTCACGCGACGACTCCGGCGCGGCGTCGATCGCCTGCTTCGCAATGCTGACGGCGAGCCGTGGCAGCGCAGCAAGCCCGTTTGCAAGCTCGAGCGCGCGATCGAGCGAACCGCCGGCCGGGACGAGCTCCGTCAGGAGCCCCGTGGCGACCGCCTCCTCGGCAGACAGGCGCCCGCCGAGCAGAATCAACTGTTTGGCGCGCGCGGGGCCGAGCAGGCGCGCTGCGCGAACCGTGCCGCCCGAGCTGGGCAGGATCCCGATCGCGACTTCGGGGAACCCGAACACCGCCGTCTCGTCGGCAACCCGGAAGTCGGTCGCGAGCGCCAGCTCGAGCCCACCGCCGAGGCAGTAGCCGTGGATGGCGCTGATCGTCGGCTGCGGCAACGCCGCGATCCGCTCGTAGACGCCCCCGCTCTCGCGGTAGTAGCGCGCGATCGCCTCCGGGTCGCGGTCGGCGAACTCCGAGATGTCGGCGCCGGCGGAGAAGGCGCGACCGCTGCCGGTCAGCACGACACACGCGCTGTCGCGGACGGCGGGCTGACCGAGCGCGTCGCCGAGCGCCTGCTCGAGCGCCGTCGACAGTGCGTTCAGCTTTTCTGCCCGGCACAGGCGGAGGACGCACACGTCACCCTCGAGGCGCGCCTCGACGAGCGGCTCGGTCACCGCAGGAGGCCCTTGATTTCCTTCGCGGCTTCGAGCGTCCGCCGTCCGATCTCCGGGAGGCGCTCGCGGGGCAGCCGGTGCTCGGTGCCCCACACACTCACCACGGCGACAGGCCTGCCCTGCTCCGACAACACGGGCGCCGAGGCGCCGAAGAGCGACTCTTCGAGCTCGCCCACGCAGACCGCCCACCCGTCGCGCCGCACCTCCTCGAGCTCTGCGCCGAGGCGGCGCCGGTCGGTGATCGTGGAGGCCGTGAAGCGCTCGAGTCGTTCCGGCAGCGCCGCGCGTCGCTCCTCCGGCGGCAGGAACGCGAGGTAGGCCTTCCCGGTCGAGGTCGCGTGGAGGGGCACCGGGCGGCCGAACCAGTTGGGAGCCATGATCTGCGGCGGGTCGACCTGGTCGACGTAGACGAGGTTGAAGCGCTTGGCGACGGCCAGGTTGGTCGCTTCGGCCGTATCGCGCGCAAGCTGCTCCAGCACCGGCCGCGCCCGGCGAACGAGCGGGTCGACGTCGGCACCCGCCGCGATCCGCAGGAACGCATAGCCGAGGCTGTAGCGCTGGCTCACCGGATCGCGCTCGATCAGCCCGTGCGCATCGAGGGTGGCCAGCAGGCGCCAGGCGGTGCTGCGGTTGAGCATGCACGCCTCGGCCAGCTCGACGACGGTCGGAGGCCGGCTGGAGTCGGCGATCGCCTTGAGGAGCGCCGCGGCACGGTCGACCGACTGAATCGTGCGCGAGCGCCCGGCCGGGACGCCGAGCTCGGAGACTGGAGGGTTCATGATCCGCGTCATCGTCGCATAGTGTGAACCGTCAGCGATGCGCCCCGCCGCCGAGGTGGATGACGACGACGCCGGCGACGACGAGCGCGATCCCGGCGATCGTCGCGGCCGAGAGCCGTTCCTGGTAGGCGAGCCACCCGATCAGCGCGATCGCCAGGGTCCCCACGCCGGACCAGATCGCGTACGTGGTGCCGAGTGTGAGGTGCTTCAGCGTTACGGCGAGGAGCACGAACGAGATCACATAGGCGACAACGACCACCACTCCGGGGAGGACGCGGGTCATGCCGTCGGATGCGCGGAGGGCAGTCGTCCCGACGACCTCGGCGACGATCGCAAACGCGAGCACGATCCAGGTGATCACGGTGCCACCACTCCGAGCGACACGACCTCTCGACGGAACGGAACCTCGTCGCCGGGGTCCCCGCCGTCGAGCTCCTCTGCGTAACGCCTACCGTCCCACACCGCGGTCGCGATCGTTCCGGGCGCCCAGGCATCACCCACCGCGCGCACCGAACGGACGCCGGCCGCCGCCCAGTCGGACCGCCGCAGCTGCAGCTCCTCTGCAAGTCCGTCGTCGGGGAGACGGGCCGTCACGAGCACGACTGCATCGCACGGAAGCTCACGCTCGCGACCCGTGTAGACGCACACGATCCGCGCAGCGCCGCCGGCAACGCTCTGCAACGCATGCGCCGTCTCGAGCACGACGCCTCGCTCGATGAGACGGCGGTGGATGCGCGGCTGCTCCATCGTGTTCACCGTCCACTCGGAGACCCGCGGTGCAGGCGTCACGAGAGTCACCGTCAGGCCTTCGCCGGCAAGCTGCTCGGCGAGCACGCCACCGAGGTAGTAGTGGTCGTCGTCGAAGAGAACGACGCGCTCACCTGCCGGGCGCGCTCCGCCAAGCAGGTCGTCCGGGGTGAGCGTCTCGGTCGCTGGATCCAGCGAGAGCCCGTGCGTGTGCCGGCGGCCGACCCCGTCACGGCGCCAGCGGGCGCCGGTCGCCACCGCGACGTGTGCGAAGCCGAGCTCGAGGACATCGCCGGGATCGACCCGGCTCTCGAGCGCCTGCGTCACGTTCGGGAGCTTCGCCAGCTGGAGACGGCGGTAGTCGACCACCCGGATCCAGGCCGCGAGACCCGGCAGCCGCGCCTCGGAGATCACCCGCCCGCCGAGCTCGCGCGTCGCTTCTGCGAGCACGACCTCGTAGCCGCGTCTCCCGAGCATCGTCGCCGCTTCCAGTCCTGCAGGGCCGCCGCCGACAACGAGCACCTTGTCGTTCGACCCTCGGGGCCGGATGCGCTCGGGGTGCCAGCCGCGGCGCCACTCCTCCCCCATCGACGGGTTCTGCGTGCAGCGGATCGGCGTCGCGGTCCAGTCGCCGGTCACGCAGACGTTGCACCCGATGCACTCGCGGATGTCGTCCAGCCGGCCTTCCTCGACCTTCTTCGGCAGGAAGGGGTCGGCGATCGACGGGCGCGCCGCGCCGATCAGGTCGAGGACCTCCTCGCGGACGAGCCTGACCATCGTGTCCGGCGAGGTCAGCCAGCCGACGCCGACGACCGGCTTCGACGTCAGGCGCTTGAGCCCGCGAAAGTGCTCCTCGGTCCAGGCCTCCCGACCGAAACGGGACGTGATCGAGTCGTCCTCCCAGAAGCCGGCCATGAAGTCCCACAGATCCGGAAGCTCGCCGACGAGCCCGAGCAGCTCCTCGATCTCGGCGCGGCCGATGCCGTCCGCGCCCAGCAGCTCGTCGACAACGATCCGGCAGGCCACGGCAGCGCGGCCCTCGCACTCCTCACGCGTCTCCTCGAGCACCTCACGCAGCAGGCGCGCGCGATTCACGAGGCTCCCGCCGTACTCGTCCGACCGGTCGTTGTAGCGACGCGAGAGGAAATGCTGGAGGGTGGTCAGCCCGTGAGCGGCGTAGACGTAGACGACGTCGTAGCCGGCCGCGAGCGACCTGCGCACGGCAAGGCGGTGGCGCCGGCGCAGGTCGCGGATGTCGTCGACGCTCATCCGCCGCGCCTGGATCGGCTCGTGCCCGGCAACGGGCAGATGCGAGGGCCCGAGCGGTGGGATTCGCCCGTATAGGTTCCCGGACGCCATTCCGCTGTGCACGAGCTCGATCCCGGCGAGCGAGCCGTGCACGTGCACCTGCTCGACCAGTCGCGTATGAGCAGGAATATCGGCGTCGTCCCAGAGCCTGCCTTCGATGAAGCCGCCGACGTCCGAGCTCGGGTGGATCTCCACCTCCTCGGTGCAGACGACGGCCCAGCCGCCTTCCGCCTTGATTCCTCGCATGACCGCATGCGCGGTCGGGTCGCGATGGCCCATGCCGTTGCAGTGCGGCACCTGGAAGAACCGATTGCGCGCCGTCACGGGACCGAGAGCGACCGGCTCGAAGAGAACGTCGTGGCGCGGGTCGCGCACGGGCTAGGAGAAGAGGCTCCGGGCGACGATCAGGCGCATGATGTCGCTCGTGCCGTCCCAGATCTCGTCGAGCTTCGCATCGCGATACCACTTCTGAACCGGTGAGTCGCGGATGTAGCCGGCGCCGCCGAGCGTCTGGACTGCAGCGCCCGCTGCGAACACCGACGCCTCCGACGCTGCGAGCTTCGCCATCGCCGCCTCCGTCGAGAACGGGCTTCCCTCGTCGGCGAGGCGGGCGGCGTGCAGCGTGAGGAGCCGCGCCTGGTCGAGCTTCAGCTTCGCATCGGCGAGCCGGAAGGAGACGGCCTGGAACTCGTGGATCCGCCGTCCGAACGCCTCGCGGGTCTTGGCGTAGTCGACCGCGTGCTCGAGCGCGGCCCTCCCGACGCCGAGGGTGCTGGCGGCAAGCTGCACGCGCGCCACGTCGAAGACGTGCATCAGGCCGCTGAAGCCCTCCCCCTCTCCGCCGAGCCTGCGCTCGTCCGGAACGAAGCACTCCTCGAAGAGGAGCTCGCCGGCGGGGAAGCAACGGCTGCCCATCTTCGGCAGCCGCGGGCCGATCACGAAGCCGGCATCGCCGCGCTCGACGACGAACGCGGTGATCCCCCTGGACCGCGATCCCGGCTCGACCGTCGCGAAGACGACGCAGAGCTCCGCGATCGGCGCGTTCCCGATGAACTTCTTGTGCCCGTCGATCACATAGCCTCCGTCGACCCGCCGGGCACGCGTCTCGATGGCGGCCGAGTCGGAGCCGTGCTCCGGTTCGGTGATCGCAACGGAACAGGCAGGTGGGTCGGCGCCGCAGAGCGGCGGCAGATAGCGCTGCTTCTGCTCGTCCGATCCGAGCGCCAGCACCGGACCCGCGAAGAAGCCGCCCTGGGCGATCACCCAGAAGATCGGCGAGTCGCCGAACGAGAGCTCCTCGATCACCGCGCAGCGGTCGGTCAGTCGTTCGACCCCTCCGCCCCCGAAGGCGATCGGGAGGTCGAAGCACGTGAGCCCGAGCTCGGCGGCGCGGCGCAGTTCGGCGAGCGGATACTCCTCCGTCTCGTCGTACCGCAGCGCGACGGGACGCAGCTCGTCTCGCGCGAACTTGACCGCGCGGGCCAGCAGTCCGGTGACGTCCGGTGCCGCGGTCGCGTTCATATTACGAACCTCCTACGAGCATGGCGCACCCTAGATCGGCCCCGGCCTGACGGTCAAGCCGCCTTGACGGCGCTCGCAGACGCCACCTAAGCTCGCTGCGTCGCGCCATGTGCACCGCCTGTTCACATCTCGCACCACTCGCCGCATGAACTGGGACGTCTTCATCACGTGTGCGGTCACGGGGGCCGGCGACACCGCCGCCCGGAGCGAACATGTGCCGGTCACGCCCGCGCAGATTGCGGATTCGGCGATCGAGGCGGCGCGCGCGGGCGCGGCAATCGTCCACATCCACGTCCGCGACCCTGAGACCGGCCGAGGCGGTCGTGATCCCGCCCACTATCGCGAGGTCGTGGAGCGGATCCGCGCGGCGGAGCTCGACGTCGTCATCAATCTCACCGCCGGCATGGGCGGAGATCTCGTGCTCGGAGGCGAGGACAGCCCTCTGCCTCCGGACCCGGACGGGACCGACATGGTGAGCGCGGCCGAACGGCTGGAGCACGTCGCGGAGCTGCGGCCCGAGATCTGCACGCTCGACTGCGGAACGATGAACTTCGCCGCCGGCGGCGACTACGTGATGGTGAACACTCCCTCGATGCTCCGCGCCATGGCGGCGCGCATCCGTGACCTCGGCGTTCGCCCGGAGCTCGAGGTCTTCGACACCGGCCACCTCGTGTTCGTCGACGAGCTGATCGCCGCGGGCCTCATCGAAGGGCAGCCCATGATCCAGCTCTGTACCGGCATCCCCTACGGCGCACCGGACGACCCGGGGACGCTGCTCGCGATGGTCAACCGCCTACCGCCGGACGCGGTGTTCTCGGCGTTCTCGATCGGCCGCATGCAGCTGCCGTTCGTGGCTCTGGCGCCGCTGCTCGGCGGCAACGTGCGGGTCGGCCTCGAGGACAACCTCTATCTCTCGCGTGGCCGGCTCGCGACGAACGCCGAGCTTGTCGCCCGCGCCGTCTCCATCCTGGAGGCGATGAACGTCAACGTGCTCGGGCCGGCGGAGGTGCGGGAGAAGCTCGCGCTCGGGCCGCGTGGCTGACCGCCCGCACACCGTCGCGCTTCTGGGCGGAGGCGTGATCGGGGGCGGGTGGGCCGCCCGCTTCCTGCTGAACGGCATCGATGTGCAGCTGCACGATCCCGCGCCCGGGTCCGAGCTGGGGGTCGGCCAGGCGCTCGAGAACGCCCGCCGTGCCTACGGCCGGCTGACGCTCGCCCCGCTGCCGGCGGAGGGCTCGCTCGTCTTCGCCGGTTCCGTCGAAGAGGCCGTCGCCGGAGCCGACTTCGTGCAGGAGTCCGCGCCGGAGCGGCTCGAGCTGAAACAGGAACTGCTCGCGGCCGCTGACCGCGCGGCGCCGGCCGGCGCGATCATCTCCTCGTCGACATCCGGGCTCCGGCCCACCGACCTGCAGGCCGGCCTCGCCCGGCCGGAACGTCTTGTCGTCGGACACCCGTTCAACCCGGTCTACCTGCTCCCCCTGGTCGAGGTCTGCGGGGGCGCGCAGACCGACCCGGCAACGGTGGAGCGCGCCGGCGCCGTCTACCGGTCGGTGGGCATGCATCCGCTGCACGTCCGGACCGAGATCGACGGGTTCGTGGCCGACCGGCTCCTCGAGGCGCTCTGGCGCGAGGCCCTCTGGCTGGTCCACGACGACGTCGCCACCGTCGCCGAGATCGACGATGCGATCCGCTACGGCGCGGGGCTCCGTTGGGCGTACATGGGGACATTCCTGACCTATCGGATCGCGGGTGGCGACGCGGGGATGCGCCATTTCCTGAGCCAGTTCGGCCCGGCACTCGCTTGGCCCTGGACGAAGCTGATGGACGTGCCGGAGCTCTCGGACGACCTGATCGACAAGCTGGCAGCGCAGTCCGACGACCAGGCCGAGGGACAGTCGGTGCGCGAGCTCGAACGCGACCGTGACGACGCGCTCGTGGCGCTCCTCCAGGCGCTACGCGCGCGGAGGACGGGCGCCGGCGAGACACTGGCCGTCTGGGAGCACGGCCTGCTCGACCAGGCGACCGCCCGGGCGGTCCCGCACCGGACCGATGTAGATGTACAGCTACATCAAGCCGGTGCGCTCCGGCTGCACGCGACGCACGTCCCGGCGGACTGGATCGACTACAACGGCCACGTCCACGAGAGCCGGTATCTGCAGGTCTTCGGCGATGCGACGGACGCGCTCCTCGCCTCGGTCGGGATCGACTCGGACTATCTCGCCTCCGGCGGGAGCTACTTCACTGTCGAGACGCACCTCTCCCACCTCCGCCAGCTTCGGGCGGGCGACACGGTCGCCGTGACGACCCAGGTGCTCGCCGCCGACGAGAAGCGGCTGCATGTCTTCCACGTCCTGCTGCGTGACGGCGAGCCGGAACCTGTTGCAACCGCAGAGCAGATGCTCCTGCACGTCGACACAGTGAGCGGCCGGGCCACCCCGGCCGGCGGCGACGTGCTCGAACGCGTGACGCGGCTCCGCGACGAGCATGCCGCGCTCGCGCGGCCGGATCGAGCAGGCCGCTCGGTCGGCGCTCGATGACGCGCGACCTGACGCCGCTCTTCGAGCCACGGTCGCTCGCGATCGTCGGAGTTTCGGCCGATCCCGGCAAATGGGGCTACTGGTTCGCACGGGATGCCGCCAAGGGCATTCACCGCCGCCGGGTCCACCTCGTCGGGCGCAGCGGCGGCGAGTTGCATGGGCTGACTGTGCATCGGTCGATCGCCGACCTTCCGGAACCGCCTGACCTCGTCGTTCTCAGCGTCCCGGCGCACGCGCTCGAGCAGGCCGTCGACGAGTCGCTCGCCGCCGGGGCGCGGGCGCTCGTCGCGATCGCAGCCGGTCTCGGCGAGCTCGGCCCTGCCGGCGTCGAGCGAGAGCGCGCGATCGTGGCACGGGTCCGCGCTGCAGGCGCCGTGCTGGTCGGGCCCAACTGCCTGGGCGTCTTCGACGCAGCGGCCGAGCTCGACCTGGCGTCGAACCCGCTGCCGGCAGGGCCGCTCGGCTTCGTCTCGCAGAGCGGGAACATCGCGCTCGAGACCGGCCTCCTGCTCGCCGACCTCGGCCTCGGCTTCTCACGGCTGGTGTCCGTCGGGAACCAGGCCGACCTCGACGTCACGGAGGTCGTGGCGAACCTGGCCACCCACGACGGCACACGTGTGATCGGCGTCTACTGCGAGGACTTCCGCGACGGACGCGCGTTCGCCGAGACGGCTCGCACTGCGGGCAAGCCCGTCGTGCTGCTCACCGTCGGCCGCACCGCTGCGGCGGTCCGGGCGGCTTATTCGCACACCGGCTCGCTGACGAGCGACCTCGACGCCGTCGACGCCGCCTGTCGCGCTGCAGGCGTCCATCGCGTCGACACCCCACGGCAGCTCGTCGATGCCGTGCAGGCGCTGCTCGCGCCGCAGCGCCCAAGCGGCCGGCGGGTCGGAGTCGTGGGCGACGGAGGAGGTTACGGCGCGGTCGCGAGCGACCTGCTCGGGCTGCACGATCTCGACCTGCCCGTGCTCTCCGATCTGACCCAGTCGGTCCTGCGTGCCTCGCTGCCGCCGACAGCCGCGACCGCGAACCCGGTCGACCTGGCGGGCGCAGGCGAGCAGGACACCTTCAGCTTCGTCCGCGCGACCCGCACCTTGCTCGAGGCCGAGGGGCTCGATGCCGTGCTCTTCACGGCGTACTTCGGTGGCTACAGCGCGCTCTCCGACGAGCTGCGCGAGCGGGAGCTTGCGGTCGCAGGAGAGCTCGCGCGCGCAGCACGGGAGACGGAACGCCCACTCGTCGTGCACACGATGTACTGGGACTCTCCCCCGGCCCGCGCGCTCCGCGCCGCGGGCATCCCCGTCTACCGGGCGGTCGAATCCGCGGTCGCGGGCCTCGAAGTGCTCGCGGCAGACGCCGTCGGGCATCCCTTGCCGATCCCCTCGCTGCCCCCGGCCGCACCTCCCGTCGAGGAGGCCGGCTACTCGGATGCCCGTGCGGCACTCGCGGACACGGGGGTGCCGTTCGGCCGGGCGCGAACGGTGCACGACCGAGACGCTGCCCTCGCTGCCGCCACCGAGCTCGGGTATCCCGTGGTTCTGAAGGCGCTCGGGGCGCTCCACAAGTCCGATGCAGGGGGCGTCGTGCTCGGCCTCCAGAACGCGGACGAGCTGAGCAGTGCTGTCGAGCAACTGGCGGCCGGCGCGTACTCGGTCGAGGTGGCCGAGAACACCGCAGCCGGTCTCGAGCTGCTCGTGGGCGCGCGCCGCGACCCTCGCTTCGGGCCGGTCGTCGTCGTCGGCGCGGGCGGCGCCTACGCGGAGCTCTTTCGCGACACCGTGGTCGCGCTCGCCCCGGTGGATGAGCCCGGCGCCGAGGTGCTGCTCCGCTCGCTCGCGTGCGCGCCGCTCCTCTCAGGAGCTCGCGGACGGCCGCCGCTCGACGTCGCCGCGGCTGCCTCCGCGGTGGCAGCGCTGTCACGGTTCGCGGCTTCGCACCCGGAGATCGCCGAGGTCGAGGTGAATCCACTGCTCGTTCGCGAGGCGGGAGCCGTCGGCCTCGACGCGCGGATCGTCCTCGCGGCTCAGTCTGCGTAGCCGAGCTCGCCGATCACGGACCCGCCGACCGAGGCGTCGCGGTCAGCCGGGTCTGCCGGTGCCGGCAACACCCGCAGCGCCGCTGCCGGCAGGTGCGCCTGGACCGCGGTTCCCTGGGAGAGCTCGCGCAGGGTCCCGTCGTTCACCACGAGCGCGTTCACGATGTCCCCGGTTGCGAGGCGGATCACGAGCTGCTCGGACGATCCGAGATAGACGACGCGTTCGATCATGCCCGGCACATGGTTCTCGCCCGTTGCGTCGTACGGCTCGACCCGGACACGCTCGGGACGAATGACGACGCTCGTCTCGCCGCGCATCTGCGTCTCCCCTGCGAGCGCTCGGAGCGAGAACTGACCGAGTCGCGCACGGCAGTCTCCGTGCTCGCCTTCCTCGACAGTCACCGTCATCAGGTTCGAGACGCCGAGAAAGTCCGCGACGAAGACCGTCTGCGGCTCCTCATACATCGCCGACGGCGTCGCTACCTGTTCGACGTGCCCGTTCGACATGACGGCGATCCGGTCCGACATCGTCAACGCCTCCTCTTGATCGTGCGTCACGTAGACGAACGTGATCCCGAACTGCTCCTGGATCGACTTCAGCTCGATCTGCAGGGCTTTGCGCAGCTTTGCGTCCAGCGCGCCGAGTGGTTCGTCGAGCAGCAGGACCGACGGGTTGAGGACGAGTGCCCGAGCAAGCGCAACGCGTTGCTGCTGACCACCCGAGAGCTGCGCCGGACGCCGCTCTCCGAGCCCGCCGAGCCGGACTGCTTCGAGCACCGCCTGCACGCGCTCGCGGGTCTCCTGCCGCTTCACATGCCGCCGGCGCAACCCGAAGGCGACGTTGTCGAAGACGTCGAGGTGTGGGAAGAGCGCGTAGCTCTGGAAGACGGTGTTGACCTTCCGCTTGTGCGGCGGTGTCGCCGCCATGTCGATCCCGTCGAGCAGGATCCTGCCGCTGTCGGGCCGTTCGAACCCGGCGATCAGACGTAGCGTCGTCGTCTTACCGCAGCCCGACGGGCCGAGCAGCGAGAAGAACTCGCCCGGCTCGATCTGCAAATCGATGCCGTCGACCGCGGCGACGTCGCCGAACCCTTTCCGCAGCGCGACAAGATCGACCGCGCCGTCGTGCTCCGTCAAACCTCGAGCGCCGCGATGTCATGCACCGCGGATCCTTTCTCGCCGTGCTGTGCCACGTTGAACTGCCGGTAGACGAGCGCGGCCAGTCCGACCGCGATCAGCGTCGTGAACACCATCACGGTCGCGAGCGCGTTCAGGGCAGGCGTCGTCGTTCCGCGCACCCCGGAATAGATCTTGATCGGGACGGTCTGCGTCGAAGCGTTCGACGAGAGGTAGTCGGTGACGACGAAATCGTCGATCGAGAGCGCGAAGACGACCATCAGGCTCGCAAAGATGGCCGGCGCGAGCAGCGGCAGCAGCACGAGTCGTAGCGCCCCGAGCGCCGAGGCGCCGAGGTCGCGCGCCGCCTCCTCGTACTCCTTGCCGACGGAGAGGAGCCGGCTGCGCACCACGAGCACGACGTACGAGATCGAGAAGGTCACCTGTCCCAGCACCTGCGCGGTCGTGCCGAGCTGGATCTTGTAGAGCGTGACGAAGACGAGCAGCAGCGAGACGGCCATCACGATCTCGGGCGTCACGAGCGGGAACAACATCAGGAAGTTGACCGGACGGGCGCCGTAGCCGCGCCACCGGGTCAGTCCGATCGCCAGCCCGACGCCGAGCGGCACGGCGATCAGCATGTCGAGGCCGGCAAGTTTCAGGCTCTGCTCGAGAGCGCCGCGCATCGACGGGTCGTGGAGGATCGACTGGTTCGGATCGCCCCAGTACCAGCGCGTCGAGAACCCCTGCCAGACGCTGCGCGACCGGCCGTCGTTGAACGAGAACAGAATGGCGATCACGACCGGAACGATCGCCCACACCATGTATGCCCAGGTGACGACGCCCAGGAATCGCGGCTGGCCCCAGGGGTTGGCCCACCAGTTCCGAACGCGCCTCATACGTCGGCCGCCGTGCGGGTCGCGCGCACCATGATCCAGAGGTAGTACGACATGAGAACGGCCAGGACCGCCGAGAGGACGATCACGAGACATGCACCGACCGTTCGCTGCGGCCCACCCTGGAAGTACAGGTTGATCTGGTTGCCGATCATGGTCGTGCGCGGCGAGCCCGAGATGACGTCGTTCGTGTAGTAGTCGCCGAACATCGGCAGCGCGATCAAGACGCTCGCCGCGAGCAGGCCGTAGCGGCTGAGCGGCAGCGTGACGTGGATGAAGGTCCGAATCGGGCTCGCCCCGAGGTCGCGTCCGGCCTCGAGGACGTGCGGCTCGATCCGATCCAGCGTCGCGTAGAGCGGCAGGATCAGGTACGGCACGTAGCCGTAGACGAGCGCAAAGATCACCGACGACGCCTGCCCGTCGAGCCAGCCGTACGGCTGCGAGATGATCCCGAGGTGGATGAGCGTGCGGTTGACGAGGCCGTCCGGAAGCAGCAGCCCCACCCACGCGAGCATCCGCATCAGGTAGCTGACCCAGAACGGCACGATCAGCAGGACGAGCAGCAACGTCTTCGTGCGGCGTGCGTACCGCGCCAGGTAGTAGGCGACCGGGTAGCCGATCAGGAGGCACCCGGCGAGTGCAATGCCGACGTACACGAAGGTGCGCACGAAGACCGTCCAGAAGGGCTGGCCGGGGCGGAGGTCGTGCAGGACGCCGCGCATCGTGTCGAACTGCCAGTGCAGCGGGTTCCACACCGGCACCGGGTTCGAGAAGATCGGATCGACGGTGCCGAAGGCCACCGCCAGGACGGCGTAGGTCGGCACCAGGAAGAGGAGCACGAGCCACGCCGCTCCCGGCAGCGCGAAGCTCGGCCAGAAGATTCGCCGGGTCATCCTCCCTCTCGGGCCCCGGTCAGCCGGCCTTGAAGGTCGACCACGCGTCCTGCCAGGTGGACTGGCCCTGTGTCGTGAGCGGAAGGATCGTGACGCCGTTCGCGAAGTCGGACTCGCGGACGATCGTCGACCCGAGGTTCTTCGGGATGTACCCCTGGGCGATCACCTTGCTCGGGTTGATCACCTTGAGCGGCGGCATGTAGCCCATCCAGGAGAAGTTCTCGACGCCGTGCTTGTTGTCCAGCAGGAAGTTCATGAAGTGGTGGGCGAGCACCGGGTTCTTCGCGCCTTTCAGCACGGTGATCATGTCACTGCCGACGACGGCGCCCTTCGCCGGCCGCCAGTAGCCGATCGTGCTGACGGGGACGCCCTTCGGCATGTAGTTCAGGGCGCCGGCCATGTCGCCCGACCACACCTGACCAAGCCACGTCGCACCCGTCGGGATGTCGGTGTACTGCGTCGTGTTGGTCTTGACGTTGACGGTCTTCGTGAGCCGGGCGAGGTCCGAGGAGGCCGCCTTGACGAGAGTCGCGTTCTCCGTGTTCACATTGGCGACACCGCGGTGGAGCAGTGCCATGGAGATTGCTTCACGCTGGTCGTCGAGGATCGCAACCTTCCCCGAATAGGCCTGCGCGTGCCAGAACGCGTCATAGCCGTTCTTGAACGACGTCGGCGGGGTCTTGACCTTGTCCTTCCGCCAGGCGATTCCGGTCGTGTAGACCATGTAGGGGACCGAGTACCGGGAGTGGACGTCGTAGAACGGGCTCTGCAGCGAGTCCCAGACGTTCTTCAGGTTCGGGAGATAGGAGTGGTTGACCGGCTGGATCAGCTTGCCGGCGACTGCGCGCGAGAGGTACTCGACCGTCGCGAACCACACGTCGAAGCTCGCCTGGCCGGAGGTCAGCTTCGCGAGCGCCTCCTCCTCGTTCTCGAACGTCGTGATGTTGACCGAGACCTTGTACTGCTTCTCGAACTCCTTGACGACCGCCGGGTTGATGTAGGCAGACCAGTTGAAGACGTTCAGCGGGCCTTTCTCGCTGTTCTTGCCGGCCGCGATCGACCCGTTGTCCGAGTAGAGCGGCAGGGTCACCGGATGGTTTCGGCGCGCCAGCGGAATGCCGCCGGGGCCGATCGGCACGCCCACGGACGAGCCGAGCGCATCGGCCGCGCGGAGCAGTGCGTCGGCGCCCGAGAGAGCGACGGCGGCTCCCGCCGATGCGAAGAGGAATTGCCGCCTGGACGATCTACGCTCGCGCGGGTGCACCTGGATCTCCTTCGGTGGATCGCACAATGCAAACTGAGATAGCACGATGTGTCAAGAAGTTTGTAAACTCGGGCACGAGTATGAGCACGAGCGGCGTCCTCCCCACCCTGCCGGGCCGCGATTACCACGCTTCGGCGGTGTTCGAGCTCGAGCGCGAGCGGATCTTCTTCCGTGAATGGATGTACGTCGCGCGCAGCAGCGAGGCGCCCGAGCCGGGGGACTTCGTCACCATCGACGTCGGCGGCGAGAGCCTGCTCCTCGTCCGCGGCGCGGACGGCGAGCTGCGGGGCTTCTACAACGTCTGCAGGCATCGCGGCTCTCGGCTCTGCGACCCCGAGACCCACGGCCACGCGAAGGGCGCGATCAAGTGCCCGTACCACGCGTGGAGCTACGCCTACGACGGCCGGCTGATCGGGACGCCGCTGGTCGGCAAGGACGAGCTCGACCGGGCATCGTTCGGCCTCTGGCCGGTGACGGTGGAGGTGTGGCAGGGCTTCGTGTTCGCGAACCTCGGCGAGCCACGGTCGAGCCTGCGTGAGTCCCTCGAAGCGCAGACCGACAAACCGCTGCAATACGAGCGCTGGGGCATGGACGAGCTGCGGACGGGCCATCGAACTGTCACGGAGCTCGCGGCGAACTGGAAGATCCTGGTCGAGAACTACAACGAGTGCCTGCACTGCCCGACCGTGCATCCCGAGCTCATCAAGGTCGCCCCCACCTTTGGCAAGGGGCTCGTCTACGAAGCGGGCCGCGACGACTGGGGGGTCTCGATCGCCGGGGGCGGAGCCGGCTACACCGCCACGGGGACGACGAAGATCCCGGTGATGCCGGGGCTCGACGAGCAGACCGCGAGCTCGATGTACGGCGCGACGGTCTTCCCCAACATGTTCATCGACCTCACCGGCACGGTCGTGATCGCGACCCGCCTACAGCCGCGCAGCGCTCGGCATACGACGGTGGTGACCGACTATCTCTTCCGCCCCGAGGTCGTCGAGGACCCCGATTTCGACCCGACCGAGGTGGTCGAGTTCTCGGAGCTGGTTGCCCACCAGGACTACGCCGTTTGCGAGCGTGTTCAGCTCGGTGTCCAGTCGCGTGCGTTCGACCACGGCGTGTTCGCCGAGAAGGACGCACTGCCGTACGCGTTCAACCAGACGTATCTCGCAGCGCGCGACCGCGAGTCGTAGCGGTCAGGCCTGGTTGAAGAAGCCGCCGCGTTCCAGGAGCGCGGCGCGCTGCTCGGCCGAGACCTCGACGTTGCGCGGGGTGAGCAGGAACACCTTGTCGGCGACGCGCTGCATGCCGCCGTTCAACGCGTAGGTCAGGCCGCTCGTGAAGTCGATCAGCCGCTTGGAGAGCTCCGTGTCGGCGTTCTGGAGATTCAGGATCACGGGGATCCCCTGCTTGAACTTGTCGGCGATCTGCTGGGCGTCGTTGAAGCTGCGCGGGAGGACGAGATGCACCTTGACGCTCGCGGGACTCGGCACGGCCTCGATCTGCGGGCGCATCTCGCGCACGCGCGAGGGACGGGCGGCGGGTGCCCGCTGTGTCGGCTGGTCGGCCTCGGAGTCCGTCCAGTCGTCGAACTCCTGAGAGCGCCGCCGCGGTGTCAATCTTCGTACGTTGGGCCGTTCGCGATAGCTCTGCTCCAGGCTCTCCTCGGCCGCGTAGCCGTCCTCGTCCTCCCAGTCGTCATCCTCCTCGGCGATGCCGAAGTACACGAGCGTGCGACTCCACAGGTCTCCAAGCGCCATTCCTCCGCGAATCCTAATCCCGAAAGAGGATCGATCCGACGCGAACATGCGTGGCGCCTTCCTCTGCGGCCACGGAGTAGTCCTGCGTCGTGCCCATCGAGAGCTCCTCGAGACCGTGCTCCTGCGCCAGCCCGCGCAGCCGTGCGAACCAGGCTCGCGAGTCGGCGGGGCTCGCTGCGGCGGGAGGCATCGTGGAGAGACCACGCACGTCATAGGCCAGGAAAGCCGCGATCTCGTCGGGCTCGACGCCGGACTTCGACGCCTCGCCGGAGAGGTTCACCTGGACGAGCGCGGGCACCTCGAGCCGGCGTGCCGCCGATTCCGAGTCGAGTGAATGGACGAGGGCGCAGATCCGGTTCACGACCTTGACCTTGTTCGACTGGAGGTGACCGATGAAGTGCCACGTGAACGCATCGCCGTACTCGGCATGCTTCGCCTCGAGGTCCTGGGCCCGATTCTCACCCACCACCGTGATGCCCGCTTCGACGAGCCGTCCCATGTCGGCGAGCGCAACGTACTTCGTCGCTGCAACAACCGTCACCGCCGGCCCGACGACGTCCTGCACGGCCGCGAACCGGGCTCGGATCTGATCAGGCGACAGCACCGAGCACCCCCTGGACGCCGCGCGCGCGCCCGCTTCGCCGGTGTGAGAAGAAGAGGTCCGGATGGCAACGGGTGCACAGATCGGTCCGCTCGACGGTGTCGACGCCGGCCGCACGGAGCGCACGCTCCGCCGCGCCCCAGAGATCGAGCTTCCGCCCGGCGTACAGGTCTGCGTCGAACCGAGCCGCGACGTCGGTCCCGACCTCGTAGCAGCACGGCCCGATCGCAGGTCCGACGACTGCCGCTTTCGAGCCCGGGCCGAGCGCCGCGACCCCCGCGGCGACGACACCCTCCGCAAGGCCGCGCCAGCCTGCGTGCAACACGGCAATCGCTCGGAGGCGATCGCGCCGCACGACCGCGATCGGCAGGCAATCCGCGGACATGGCGAGCAGCGGCAGACCCGGCTCGTCGCTCCACAGTCCGTCACCCGGTTCTCCACGCGCTCCGGCACGTGCCCGGTGCACGGTCGGCGAATGCACCTGCCGGTTGAACGCGAGCCGATCCGCATCGAGCCCGAGTGCCGCACACGCAATACGCCGATTCTCCTCGACGTGCTCTGTCTCGTCACCGGTCCCGGTCGTGAGGTTGAGCGATTCGTAGACGCCGTTGCTCACGCCTCCCGCCCGCGTCGTGAACGCCACGACGTATCCCGGCGCTTCCCAGCGGATCACTCCGCCAGCTCCTCGGCGCGCGCGAGCAGAGTCTCTCGCGTGTTCAGCTCGGGCCGGTCGACGACCTCGCGCAGCAGGGTCTGCAGGGTCTGGCCGATCACCGGCCCCGGGCGATAGCCGATCCCGATCAGATCGTCGCCCCCGACGGCGAGATCGCGGAGCCGGTGTGGGCTTCCTTGCTGTTCTCGCACGACCGTTCGGAAACGTTCGAGCTTCTCGAGGTCGACGTCCGGTGGCTGACCCTTCCCCCGCAGGTCGGCCTCCTTGTGATCGAGCAGGTCGAAGAGGAGCCCCGAGCCGTACCGGGCGAGCAGCCTTCGGGCGCGTAGCGGATCGGCCTTGCCCGGATCGATCATGTGGCTGCGCACGATCCGTGCGACCCGCTTGCGCAGCTCTGTCGGATACCGCAGCCGGTCGAGCGCCTGCTCCGCCAGCCGCGCGCTGATCTGCTCGTGGCTGCGGTCGGAGTAGCCGCGCTTTGCGTAGTAGTGGAGCCGGCCGTCGGTGCCGCGCCACGCGACCTGCGGCTTGCCGAGGTCGTGGAAGAGCGCGGCCAGCCGTACGCGCAGCGGGAAACCCAGATCGGCTGCCGCCTGGACGACCTCGAAGGTGTGCTCGTCGACCGTCAGCGCATGCCAGCGGCTCTCCTGCTCGAACCCGATCGCGGGCTCGAGCTCCGGCAACAGGTGAACGAGCACCCCCGTGTCGCGGGCCAGCCGCAGTGCCTTGGCCGGCTCCGCCCCGAGCAGCAGCTTCGACAGCTCCCCCATCCCGTCGGCTGCGAGCCCGCCTCCGATTCGCTCGCCCGAGACGAGCTCGACGCTCGCCGCCTCCTCACGCATCTGCCGAAGCGTTTCCTCATCGGGGCTGAGCCCGAGCTGCGAGACGAAGCGGAGGCCGCGAATGAGCCGCAATGGATCCTCGGCGAAGCTGGACGGCGAGACGGTCCGCAACGTCCGCGCGTCGAGATCTTCGCGGCCGTGGTGCGGATCGACGAGCGTCCCGTCGGCGAGCCTGCGCGCCATCGCGTTCACGGTGAAGTCGCGGCGGGCCAGATCGTCCTCAACGGTCGCGTTGGGATCGACGACGATCTCGAAGTCGTGCCGACCCGGACCGGTCGAAACCTCGCGACGAGGCGGCGCCAGCTCGATGCCTGCGCGCACGAGCTTTCGCACCTCCGGATCGCGGGGGTGAAAGCGGACGCCGACGGAGCGGCCGGCCACGACGAGCTCTTCCGCACGGCCGTGCGGAGCGAGGGCCGTGCGCAGCCCCTCGATGTCCACGCCGGGAACGAGAAAGTCCGCGTCACTGGCGTCGTGCCCGAGCAGGTCGTCGCGCACCGCGCCGCCGACGACGTATGCATCCAGCCCGAGCGAGCCGACATACTCCTCAACCTGCTTAGACGAGAGCGATCGCCTCGATCTCGACGAGCGCACCCGACGGAAGTTTCGCGACCTCGACCGTCGAACGCGCGGGCGGAGTCGAACCGACCTGAGCGGCGTAGATCTCGTTCATCCCGCCGAAGTCGTCGAGGTTCTGTAGGAACACCGTCGTCTTGACCAGACGGTCGAGCGACGAGCCCGCCTCCTCGAGGATCGCCCGCAGGTTCGAGAAGACCTGCTGCGTCTGAGCTTTGATGTCGCCCGGTACGAGGTCCTTCTCGCCGGGTCGCAACGAGAGCTGGCCGGAGACGAACACGAAACCGTTCGCCTTGATCGCCTGGGAGTACGGGGCGCCTTGAAAGGGCGCGGGTGCTGCTTCGGTGCGAACGACTTCCTTCGTCACGAATCCTCCTTGGTCTCCGGTACGGGGCGACAGGCCTGCCCAAGCGCCGCACCGACCGCCTTGAAGATCGCCGCGAGCACGTGCTGTGGGTCAGTGCCCTCGACGAGCCGTACGTGCAGGTTCAGCCCGGCGGCAAGCGCAAGCTCGTTGAGAAACCGCGACGCGACATCCGTCCCCAGCCCACCCACGCGCTGGTCGGAGAAGTCGACGTTCGTGACCAGCCTCGGCTCGTCCACTCGCTCGAGCGATGCCAGAGCAAGTGCCTCGTCGGCCGGGACGAGCGACCACCCTCGACCGGCAGCGCCCGGCGCCGAGACGCGCTCGCCGAATGCAGCCCCGAGCGTGCCGCCCGCGGCGACGACACCCTCGTCCGCTCCACCGGGTGCCACCTCGAGCGACAGCTTGAAACGCCCGGCGCGGGCGAGCTCCGTCACCAGGTGATCGAGCACCGGCAGCCCGGTGCTGACGTTCGCCAGGCCCTCCGCCGCGAGCGCGACACGTCCTCCCGTGGGGTTCTCCGCCATCGCAGCTGAGCGTACCCGGTAGCTGAACCGACGTTTTACCGGAGGTGGACGGAGTCGTGGATGAGCATCAGCCGCATCGACCAGAGCCTGGGTCGGGGCTCGAGTAGCTCGTGCCGCGCCGAGAGGAAGCCGGTCAATGTCACGGGGACGGTTGCGACCCAGATGATCACCCCGCCGGCGAGGACCCACGGCGTAGCTCCAAACGCCAGCGCAACGAGACCCGCAACGGCGACGGCAAGACCGACGTATCCCACTCGGAGCGCCCAGACGGCCATCCTCCAGGGTCCGTTGTGCTGCAGTTCCGGCCGCTCCTCCACGCCGGGAATTGTACGACCGCCGCGGGCGTCATCCGGTGGTTGAGACCAGCTCCGCCTTGCGACCGATGCGGGCCTGAACCGCCCCAGGAATACTGAACAGGTGTTGAGTCGCCAGCAGTCTGTCGATGTCGCGATCGTGGCGGTCGTTGGAGTCGGCTGTGCGATCGAGGTGTGGTCGGCCAAGCATCACCTCTCGACCCATCTGACCGGTCCGCCGGTCGCGCTGTTCGTGGCTTATATGGTCGCGCTTGCCGCGTTGGCGCTCCGGCGTCGCTTCCCGCTCCCTGCGGTCGCGGTCGCCGCTTCTGCGCTCACGATCGAGTGGCTGGTCTTCGGAGCCTCCGAGGGGTTCGGCGTGTTCATGATCCTCGTGATCGCGGGTTACGCGGCCGGGGCGTACGAGGACCGCGGCCGAGCACTGGTCGGTCTGGCCATCCTGGCCGCGACGGCTGTGGTCTGGACCTTCCGTGACCCGACGCAGACGAAGTTGAGCGACCACGTTGGGAGCGCGGGATGGATGTCGACGGTGCTGATTGCGTGGCTCGTCGGTTCATATGTGCGTCACCTTCGCCGGCGGGCGAGTCGCGCCGAACTCGAGCGCGAGGAACGCGCCGAGGCCGCGGTCGCCTCCGAGCGGGCGCGGATCGCACGCGAGCTCCACGACATCATTGCCCACAACGTCAGCGTCATGGTGGTGCAGGCCGAGGCAGCGGACGAGATGCTCGATCGCAACAGACCGGAACGCGCACGGGCGCCTGTTCGGATGATCGAGGAAACCGGCCGTGCGGCGCTCGGCGACATGCGTCGAATGCTCGGCGTGTTGCGCGAGGCCGACGCTCGACCGGCCCTTGCTCCTCAACCGGGCATCGCCAATCTCGAGCTGCTACTCGCCAAGGTGCGTGATTCGGGACTTCCGGTCGAGCTGGTCGTCGAGGGAGACCCTCGGCCGCTGCCGCCCGGGGTCGATCTTTCAGCGTTTCGAATCGTGCAGGAGGCGCTCACGAACGCGCTCAAGCACGCAGGCCCTGCGCAGGCTCAGGTGCTCGTGCGCTTCGCGCCCGACGCACTGGAGCTCCAGGTAGACGACGACGGAGCAGGCTCTGGCGGCGAGACGGCCGGCGGGAACGGTCTGGTCGGCATGCGCGAGCGTGCCGCGCTCTTCGGCGGCGAGCTCGAGGCGGGCCGCCGGAACGAAGGCGGCTTTCGCGTGCGCGCGCTGCTGCCGTTGCGAGCAAGCACGTGATCACCGTGCTGATCGCAGACGACCAGACTCTGGTCCGCGATGGCTTCAGGATGATCCTGGACGAGCAGGAGGACATGGTCGTCGTCGGCGAAGCCGGTGATGGGATCGAGGCGGTGGCAAAAACGCGGGAGCTTCGACCGGACGTCGTCTTGATGGACGTTCGAATGCCGGGCCGCGATGGGCTGGAGGCGACACGAGACCTCTTGCGCGAGATGCCGGAGACGCGTGTTCTCATCCTTACGACCTTCGACCTGAACGAGTACGTCTACGAAGCGATGAAAGCGGGCGCAAGCGGCTTCTTGCTCAAAGACGTGCCGCGCGCACAACTCGTCGACGGCGTGCGCACCGTCGCGGCGGGAGACGCGCTGCTTGCCCCCGCGATCACCCGCCGCCTGATCGAGCAGTTCGTCAAACGGCCACCCAGCTCCGTTCGGCCGCTGCCGCCGGCGATCGAGGCACTGACAGCTCGCGAGCTCGAGGTGCTCAAACTTGTGGCCCGCGGCCGAACGAACGGTGAGATCGCGGCCGAACTGTTCATCAGCGAGGCGACGGTCAAGACGCACGTTGCTCACGCACTCGCAAAGCTCGATCTTCGCGACCGCGTCCAGGCCGTCGTCTTCGCCTACGAGTCAGGCCTGGTCGACCCGGGCGCGGAGTAGCACTCCTCCCGCAGCATGAGACGGCTCAACCACGGGCGGAGCCTCCAGCGTCACAGATCCACCTCGCGCCCCCGTCCACTTCACCGCGGGGACCGAAGACGCAGCGCGGCCGGCGCCGTAGCGTCCCGACCGACAGCATCGTCGCAAGGAGGAAACCAACAATGCTTCGGAAAGACGAACCAACCTTGACCCGGAAGGCGACCGGCGCCGGGCTCGGAGGCATCGCGTTCAGCGTCCTCACGGTTGCCGCGATTCAGGTCTCGAACGCCCCCGGAGGGAACTACAGCGCCTCAGGGGTCGCCAGCTACCTGTCGCGAGGACACCGACTCCCCGAGATCATCGTGTTCCACCTGGCCCTGCTTGGCCTACTCGGCCTGATCGTTCTCCTCGCTCAGATCCGCGAAGCGATCGGCGTCGCCGGCAACCTCCGCGCCGCCCAGGTCGTCTGGGGAGCCGGGGTGGCCTCGGTCGCGTCGTTCGCAATCGGCTGGGGAATCCTCGGCGGACAGGTGGTCGCACACCTCGAAGGAGGACGGGCGATCAGCGTCTCCCCGGCAGTCACCTATCTGCTCTCGGAGATCGGCGTCGTCTTCATCTTCGGCTGTGGAGCGATCCTGCTCGGATTCGCGCTGATCGTGCTGATGCTCAACTCACGCGGGATCCTGCCCACCTGGCTGCGCAGTCTGACACTCGTCTGCGGCATCGCCGGTGTCGCCGGGCTCGCCTTCTTCACCTTCTTCGTCCTCATGCTCTGGGGCATCGCAATCGGTGTCTGGCTCGTCCTCGCCGGTCGCCGCGCGCCGGTCAATGAACTCGTCGCCCAGCCGAGCGTATGAGGCAGTGCGCTCTGCCGGCTCCGGGGGGCCTGCTCCGCAGGCTCCCGGAGCCTCACTGCACCCCGTTACCCCTCGACGCGTTCGATCTGGGCGCCGAGCGCGCGCAGGCGCTCGTCGATCCGCTCGTAGCCCTTGTCGATCTGGTAGGCGTCGCCGATCGTGGACGTGCCCTCGGCGCAGAGCGCTGCGATCACCATCGCCATGCCGGCGCGGATGTCCGGGCTCGACATGCGCTGGCCGAAGAGCGGCGAGGCCCCGGTGACGACGACGCGGTGGGGGTCGCAGAGAATGATCCGGGCACCCATCGACACGAGCTTGTCGACGAAGAAGAGGCGGCTCTCGAACATCTTCTCGAAGACCAGGATCGTGCCCTTCGCCTGGGTCGCGACCACGACGGCGATCGAGGTCAGGTCGGCCGGGAACGCCGGCCACGGCCCGTCTTCGATCTTCGGGATCGCGCCGCCGAGGTCGTCCTTGATCTCGAGTGACTGGTAGGGCGGCACCCGCACCCAGTCCTCACCGAGCTCCACCTCGACACCGAGCCGGCTCAGCACCGGCAGCACCGGCCAGAGATCGTCGGGAACGATGCCTTCGATTGTGATGTCACCGCCGGTGACGGCCGCCATCCCGATGAAGCTGCCGACCTCGACGTGCTCCGGGCCGATCGCGTGCGAGCCGCCGGAGAGACCGTCGACGCCCGCGATGTGCAGCACGTTCGAGCCGATCCCCTCGATCTGCGCGCCGAGCGAGACCAGGAAGCGGCAGAGATCCTGCACGTGCGGCTCACAGGCCGCGTTCGAGATCATCGTCTCGCCCGGCGCGATCGACGCGGCCATCACCGCGTTCTCGGTTGCCATCACGGACGCCTCGTCCATGTGAATGTGCGCGCCGCGGAGCGCGCCGCTGAGCTCGTAGCGCCCGGGGTAGTGGAACTCCGCACCGAGCTCCGCAAACGCATGGATGTGTGGGTCGAGTCGCCGCCGGCCGATCACATCTCCACCCGGGGGCGGCACACTCGCGCTTCCCAGCCGCGCCAGCAACGGGCCGGCAAGCAGGAATGATGCGCGGATGCGGCTCGCGAGCCGTCCGTCGACCTCGTGGGTGACGTTCTGGGCGTGCACGCGAACCTCGTTCTGGCCCGTCCACTCGGCCTCGGCGCCGAGGCTCGCGAGCAGCTCGAGCATGGTGTTGACATCACGGATCCGCGGCACGTTCGACAGGCAAACGGGCTCGTCGGTCAGAAGGCACGACGCGAGGATCGGGAGCGCTCCGTTCTTGTTTCCGGACGCGCGGACCCGACCCGAGATCGGGCGGCCACCTTCGATGACGAACGATTCGGCCACAGGCCTGACAACGGTCGAGGACAACGCGCGCACTATGCTAGCCCCACCGTGAATCCGACTCGCGAACAGGCCTGGGACACGCTCACTCGTTACACGAAGAACGAGGCACTCCTGCGCCACGGTCTTGCGGTCGAGGCGTCGACGGCGTCGTACGCGGTCCGGTTCGGCGAGGACGAGGAGCTCTGGCGCGTCGCGGCGCTCCTGCACGATTTCGACTACGAGATCCACCCGACGCTCGACAAGCATCCGCAGGACGGCGCGCCGATCTTGCGCGAGGAGGGCTATCCCGAGGTCGTGGTCGAAACCGTGCTGTCGCATGCCAATCACCTGAGCCTCCCGCGCGATACGTTGCTGAAGAAGACCCTGTTCGCGTGCGACGAGCTCTCGGGATTCATCCACGCCTGTGGTCTTGTGAGGCCGACCGGCCTCGAGGGGCTCGAGCCGAAGTCCGTCAAGAAGAAGCTGAAGCAGCCGTCGTTCGCGGCGGGTGTGTCTCGCGACGACGTCTACGAGGGCGCCGAGCTGCTCGAGCTGGAGCTCGACGAGCACATCACGAACGTCGTCGCGGCCCTGCAGCCGATCGCCGGCGAGCTCGGCCTGCCTGTCAGCTAGACGGCGGCGAGCGCTTCGACCAGGCGGTGGAGGTCGCTCTCGTCGTTCCACCACCCGACGGAGGCGCGCAGCAGACCGGTGCCTGGGAGCTCCCGCACGATCACGCCTCGCTCGTAGAGCGCCGCGACGGCCTCCGCTGTCTCGCCGGGGAAGCGGAAGGCGACGAGCGGGCCTTGACCCGCAGGCGAAACGACCTCGTGGCCACGCTCGAGGAGGAGAGCGCGACACCGCTCCGCGAGCTCTCGCGAACGGGTGAAACGTCCGTCGGGGAGGTCGGCGAGCGCAGCTTCTAGACCCGCGAGCGACGTCGCCGGGGCGAAAGCGGTGTCGAACCGTCGTGCGCCGGCTTTCGGCTCCCACGTGCCCTCGGCGATGTCGTAGGTCTCGGCGCTCGGATACGCGACCAACCGCGGGCGCAAGCCGTCAGGGTCGCGGACGAAGAGCGCGCCGGTGGAGTCTGGGCCGCAAAGCCACTTCTGTCCGCTGACGGTGTAGAAGTCGGCGGCGGTCGCATCGACGGCGAGCGCGCCGACCGACTGTGCGCCGTCGACGAGCACCGGAACGTTCGTCGCCTCACGCAGCTCGCGCCACGGGAAGATCGTCCCGTCGAGCCACGAGACCGCCGAGAGCGCGATCAGCCGCGTGTGCGGCGTCACCTGCGCGCGGATCAGATCGAAGACGTCCTCGGCCGGCGCTCCCCGCACCTTTGCGATTCTGAGCTGCGCGCCGGCACCGAGCAGTGGGCCGGTGAGCCCGAAATGCTCGGCGTCGGTCGTCGCGACCTCGTCGCTCTGACCGAGCCCGAGCCCCGCGACGACGACCTGCACGCCCTCTGTCGTCGAGTCGGTCAGGGCGATGTGGTCTGCCGATGCGCCGACCTGCACTGCGAACAGCTTGCGGACCCGCTCGCGGCGCTCGATCATCGTGTCGAAGTACTGCCGACCGCCACGCCCATGCTCGCCCTCCCAGGCGCGAAGATCCGCCATCGCAGCGAGCGTCGAACGCGCGAGCGGTCCGAACGTGCCTGCGTTCAGGTACGCGTGCCGGTCGAGCACCGGAAACCGGGCTCGCTGCTCGGGCCACGTCATGTGATGTCGAGCTCCACCGGGGCATGATCGGAGAGCAAGCGGCCGTTGTGCATCCGCCGCTCGTCGGGCCAGCGGCGCACTGTCGTCGTCGACGCGCCGCGAACGAGGATGTGGTCGATCCCGGGGCCCGGCGCGGAGAAGCCCCACTCGCCGCCGGCCAGATCGCGCAAGACCGTCGACCGGGCGGCCGTCACGTTGAAGTCACCCGCGAGCACCACCACGTCATCCGGCTGCGCTTCGGAGACCGCAAACCACGCCGCCCGGAGCAACTCGGCCTCGGCGAGCCGCTCGTCCGCCGCGTAGCTCGTGCAGTGGAGGTTCGTGATCGCGAACGTGCGGCCGGCTCGATCCGCCAGGCGAACCGCTTGCACGATCCGCCGCTCCCGCGCCCAGGCGCGGCGTGCGCGAGCGCCGAGCCCCAATGCGCGAGCCTGAGCCTCCCTGAAACGGCGTGGGTTCAGGGTCAGCGCGGCCGACGACAGGACACGCAGCTCGGACGAGACGAGGATCGCGTTCCCCTGGCCGGAGAACGCCGAGCGCAGGAGCCCCTGATTCTGGCGCGTCAAGCGGTGCCCGAGGCCGGCGCTGATCGGGACCGGGCCGATTCGCGGCCGGGCCGCGACGTCACCGGAGGTGAAGAGGGCGAGCGCCCACGCGGGCACTTCCTGCACACAGAGAACGGCCGGGTCGTCGGCCGTCGCGAGCCGGATCATCTCGCGGAGGAAACCCGCGCGCTGCGGCGGGACGGTGTTCCCGTGGAAGAGGTTCCAGCTCCGAACCAGCACGCGCCTAAGCTACTTCGATGCGCGTCCTGCTTGCCGACCCGCCTGCGTTCACGCCGTGGTACGACCACGAGCTGGCCGCGGCCCTCGGTCGTGCGGGAGTGGACGTCGAGCTGCAGACATCAAGGTTCCGTTTCGGCGATGCCCCCGCCGCCGACGGCTATCGAAGGGCCGAACACTGGTATCCACTCTCGTCGCGCCTCTTCAAACGCTCTCGGGCGCGGCTTCCGTTGAAGGCAGTCGAGCATCTCGATGTGATGCGGTCCCTCTCGCTCGCGCGCGTCGATGTGCTGCACGTGCAGTGGCTCGCGCTTCCCCAGGCGGATGTGCACCTGCGATTTCGCTCCCCGTCCGTCTTCACCGCTCACGACCTGCTACCCCGGAGGACGGCCTCACGGATCGATCTCTGGCGTACGCTCCTGGCGCGATTCGACCGGGTCGTCGTGCACACCGATCACGGACGAGCGACTCTGGCCGAGCTCGGCGTCGACGCGCACGTGATCCCGCATCCGGTTTACCCCAGCGCGGCCACCCGTATGGACGATGGTGCGACCATCCTCGCTCTTGGCGTCATCAGGCCGTACAAGGGGCTCCCCGACGCCATCGAGGTGACCCGCCGCCTCCCGGACGCCCGCCTGATCGTCGCGGGAGACGCGGCCATGCCGCTCGACAACCTCCGCCGGGCGGAACGGGTCGAGTGGCGCCTCGGCTTTCTCCCGCCGACCGAGCTCGACCGCGCACTGTCCGACGCGACGGTCGCCGTGTTCCCCTACCGCGCCGAGCTCGACCAGTCCGGGGCGCTCCTGCAGGCGCTCGGCGCCGGAGTGCCGGCGGTCGTCTACGACGTGGCGGGCCTCGGAGAACCGGTGCGAGCCTACGGCGCGGGGACCGTCGTACCGGCCGGCGACGTCGACGCCCTCACGGCAGCCGTGAACGAGCTGCTCACCGACGGAGAGGCGCTCGCGAGCGCACGCGCCGGCGCCGATCGTGCGCGCGCCGAGCTGACGTGGGACGCGTCCGCCGCGAGCCACCTGGCCCTCTACCGTGAGCTGGTGTGATGTTCCGCCGTGCGCGCTATACGCAGGTGATCGAGTCCCAGCTCGATCTGTTCGAGCAAGATCACCGGGACGTGATCGACGAAGCGAACGCTCGCCTCGATGCCTACAACGCAGCCGGACGCGACCAGGCCGAAGAGCTGTACGGCGACTATGTCGACTCGGTCGAGACCGGAACAGAGCTGCTCGCAGACATGCGCGATCACTACGCGCGATCGCTCGACGAGCCCGACGGGTATCTTCGCGAGTTCAACAAGGCCGTCGAACGACGGTTGCCGCCTTTCGCACTGGAGATCGAGAACCGGTAAATGGCCGAACGGATCGAGGACTACGCACTCGTCGGCGACCTCCAGACGGCGGCGTTGATCGGCCGCGAGGGCTCGATCGACTGGCTCTGCTTCCCTCGTTTCGACTCGGGCTCCTGCTTCAGCGCGCTCCTCGGCACCCACGACCACGGGCACTGGGGCATCACGCCGGTCGACGGCGGCCCGGCAACCACGCGCCGCTACCGGCCGGACACTCTGATCCTCGAAAGCGAGTGGCAGACGTCGACCGGCCGGGTACGCGTCATCGACTTCATGCCGCAACGCGGCAACGCTCCGGACATCGTGCGGATCGTCGAGGGTCTCGAGGGAACTGTCGAGATGATGACCGAGCTGGTCATCCGGTTCGACTACGGCTCGGTCGTCCCGTGGCTCCGCCGGCTCGACGACGACACCCTGGTTGCGGTCGGAGGGCCAGACGGGCTTGCGCTCCGAACGCCTGTCGACCTCCAGCCGGACGGCATGAAGCACACCGCCATCTTCCAGGTGGACAAGGGCGAGCGCGTCCCGTTCGTCCTCACCTGGTTCCCGTCCAATCACCGGCCTCCCCAGCCGGTCGACGCGGAGCGTGCGTTGGCCGACACGGAAAAGCAGTGGTTGAAGTGGTTCGAACACTGCGCTTACACCGGTGAGTACCGGGAGGCAGTCCACGTCTCGCTCGCCGTGCTGAAGGCGCTCACCTACGAGCCGACCGGTGGGATCGTCGCGGCACCGACGACGTCGCTGCCGGAACTCATCGGCGGCATCCGTAACTGGGACTACCGCTTCACCTGGCTTCGGGACGCAACGTTCACGCTGCTCGCGATGATGAACGCCGGGTTCATCAACGAGGCTCGCGCGTGGCGCAACTGGCTGCTGCGGGCGGTCGCAGGCGATCCGGCGAACGCGCAGATCCTCTACGGCGTCGCCGGCGAGCGTCGCGTCGTGGAGCTGGAGCTCGACTGGCTTCCGGGCTACGCGGGCTCGATCCCCGTCCGAGTCGGGAACGCCGCGCACGAGCAGTTCCAACTCGACGTGTACGGCGAGGTGATGGACGCGCTCCACCAGGCTCGCATCCACGGCCTGCCGGCCGACGATCACGCCTGGTCCCTACAACGCGCGATCATGGAGTTCCTCGAGGGCGCGTGGGAGCGGGCCGATGACGGAATCTGGGAGGTACGCGGATCTCGTCGCCACTTCACGCATTCGAAGGTGCTCGCGTGGGTGGCGTTCGATCGAGCCGTCCAGACCGTCGAGCGTTTCGACCTGCCGGGCCCCATCGAACGCTGGCGCAGGCTACGGGACGAGGTACATCGAGAAGTCTGTCAAGAGGCATTCGACGTCGAGCTCAACTCGTTCGTCCAGTCCTACGGGTCCAGCGAGCTGGATGCGTCGACGCTGCTGATCCCGCTCGTCGGGTTCCTGCCCGGCGACGATCCGCGGGTACTCGGCACGATCGACGCGATCCAGCGCGACCTCACCCGCCATGGCTTCGTCGAGCGCTATCGAGCGAAGGAAACCAATGACGTCGACGGGCTTCCGGGAGGCGAAGGGGTTTTTCTGCCGTGCTCGTACTGGCTCGTCGATGCGCTTCTGATGGCGGATCGCGGCGACGAGGCTCGCTCGTTGTTCGAGCAACTGCTCGCGATCCGCAATGACCTCGGCCTCCTCTCCGAGGAGTACGACCCGGCTGCGAAACGCCTCCTCGGGAACTTCCCGCAGGCGTTCACCCACGTCGGCCTCGTCAACTCGGCCTTCAACCTCTCGCACCACGTAGGGCCTGCGCACCAGCGCACCGGGCACAGCTAGGAGAACCTGCTCGTCTGAATCTGGTTCGCTTCGCGAATCAGGTTGCGACCCAGATTCAGCGATGCCCGAAATGATGCGCCCGCGGCAGGGCGCGCGTCACCTCCGCCTCGCTCGCCGCTTTGCGTGCCAGCGGGCCAAGCGAGCTCACAGCCGAGACGAGCAGGTTGACGTTGCGGTCGTGACGCTCGAGCTTGCCGCGCGCGAGAATCAGCGGCTCGCCGCGGATGATCGCTCGGTGCTCTTCGTAGACCCTCGCCGGGATGATCAGGTTCACCTGTCCGTGCTCGTCCTCGAGCAACATGAAGACGATCCCGTTCGCAGTCGCCGGACGTTGGCGGGCGATCGCCATGCCTGCCACCTGGATCCGCGTGCCGTTCGGAGTGTCAGGCAGATCGGCGCTCGTCGCGACTCCAGCCGGCAAATGCGGACGCAGGAGCTGCAGCGGATGGACACCGACCGAGAGCGAGGTGTGCTTGTAGTCGGCGAGCATCTGCTCCCACGGCGTCTGCTCCGGCAGCTTCGGGATCTCTGCAGTGGGCTCGAGGGGCAGCGCGAGCTGTCGGTTGCCTCCACCGACTGTCTCACCACGCGGCGTGACGCCGAGACGCCAGAGGAGCTCGCGCCGCGGCCCCCATTCGTCACATGTACCGGCCGCGACGAGCGCTTCCAGCGCATCGTGTTTCACCGAGGCACGACGCGCGAGGTCGCCGAGATCGCGGTAGGGCTGCTGCGCGACCACCGACCTGGCTTCCTCCTCGCCGACCGACTGGACATAGCCGAGACCAACCCGGACCACCCCTCCGTCTTCGATGTCGCACTCCGCCTCTGAGCGGTTGATGTGCGGCGGGAGCACCTCCACCCCGCGCCGCTGCGCGTCGCGCACGAGTGACGACGGCGGGTAGAAGCCCATCGGCTGCGCGTTCATCAACGCGCACAGAAACTCCGACGGGTAGTACCGCCGCAGCCACGCCGACTGGTACGCGAGCAGTCCGAAGGCGGCTGCGTGCGACTTCGGGAAGCCGAAGCCCGCGAAGCCGACGAGCCGGTCGTAGATCGCGTGTGCGGTCTCGTCGTCGATTCCCTTTCCCTGCGCCCCCGCGATGAAGCGGGGCCGCCAAGCTTCGATCGCCTCCAGGCTGCGCTTTCTGCTCATCGCGCGGCGCAGTCCCTCGGCCTCGCCGATCGAGAAGCCGGCGGCCGCCATGGCGACGTCGAGCACCTGGTCCTGGAACACGACGACGCCGAGCGTGTCGTGCAGAGCCTCACGCAGCGACTCGTGCAGTACGGGCGGCTCGAAGGTGGGGTCCGCCCGCTTCGCATGCCGGTGCTGTACGTAGGGATGAACTGCCTTGCCCTGGATCGGCCCCGGACGCACGAGTGCAACCTGCACGGTCAGGTCTTCGAGGTTCTCCGGGCGCGTCTGCAGCAGGCTCTGCATCTGTGCTCGGCTCTCGATCTGGAAGACGCCGACGGTGTCCGCCCTCTGGATCTCCTCGTAGACCCCGGGGTCGTCGAGCGGTACGCGCGAGAGGTCGATCGTCTTGCCCCGCAAACGCGCAATGCGGTCGATCGTGTCCTCGACGGCCGAGAGCATGCCGAGACCGAGCAGATCGATCTTCAGGAAGCCGGCATCGCCACAGCTGTCCTTGTCCCACTGACAGATCTGGCGCCCGGCCATCGCGGCGGGCTGCACCGGCACGAGATCGATCAGCGGCCGGGTCGAGATGACCATTCCCCCCGGATGCTGGCTGATGTGACGCGGCAAGCCCGCGATCTCCTTCGTCAGCTCACGAAACGCGGCCCAGCGTGGGCCCGCATGCGTGCCGGGCACACCGTCCAGCTCATCGCCTACTCGGGTCGCGTCCCAGCCGTCGGTGACTCGTGCCAGCCGCTCCAGCTCGGCGAACGGCAGTCCCAGGGCCTTGCCGACGTCGCGGATCGCACCGCGGCTGCGATAGCTCGCAAACGTCGCCACGAGCGCCGCGTGCTCGCGGCCGTAGCGCTCTGTGACGCGCACGATCAGCTTCTCGCGGATGTCGCGCGGAAAGTCGAGGTCGATGTCGGGCACGGCGACCATCTCGTCGTTGATGAAGCGGCCGAGCGACAGGCCCGCTGTGACGGGATCGACATGCGAGAGGCCGGTCAGGTAGCAGACGATCGAGCCGACGCTGGAGCCGCGGCCGCGGCCAGGGGGCAGCGCGTGCCGGGGGCTGCCGGGCCCGCGTACCTCGAGAGCGCACTCGCGGGCGAGCTCGAGCACCTCCCAGTGGAGCAGGAAGAACCCCGAGAGGCCCAGCCGCGCGATCAATGCGAGCTCTTCGCACAACCGTTCGCGCGCATGCGCGCGAACGGTTCCGCTGGCGGATCGGTAGCGCTCGGCAAAGGTCGACTGGCAGATCCTCTCGAGCTGCTGATCTGCGGGATCGGCTCCGTCCGAGAAGTCGGGGTAGCGATAGCCGAGCTCCTGCGTCAGGTCGAACGTGCAGCGGTCGGCGAGCTCACGGGTCCGACGTGCCGCATCAACAGGCAGGCGTTCGAGCATCGCCTGCGGCGCAAGCAGTACCGCTTCGTGGTTTCCGCGCCGCTCGCGTTCGCAGCCGTCGAGCGACGTGCGGTGCTTGATCGCAACGAGTGCGTCCTGCAACCGCGCCCGCGCCGGACTGTGCGCGTGCACGTTGCCGGTCGCGACGGTGGGCACGCCGAGATGCTCGGCGAGCTCGACGAGCCGTGCGTTCCTTCTCGCGTCGCCTCGCTCGTACGGTCGCTGCAGTTCGATGGAGAACGCGCCGCGAAAGGCGCGCGCAAGCCGCTCGGCCGCTTTCGCGTCGACCACGGCAAGGCCGTTCCGGGCACAGCCGGAGAGTGCGACGAGCCCTTCCGCGTGACGTTCGACGATCTCGATCGTCGTCTCGGCCGGCAGCAGGTCGCGCTCCCTGCCCGGCTCGCGAGTTCCCGCATGCGCATCGGTGAGGATGCGGCAGAGGTTGGCGTAGCCCTGGCGGCTCTCACAAAGGAGCGTCACGTGACGGCCGCCCTCGAGCGTCACCTCGGCGCCGGTGATCGGCCGGACACCGAAGTGCTTCGCGGCATGTGCGAACTCGAGGGAGCCGTAGACGCCGTCGTGATCGGTGAGCGCGAGCGCGTCATAGCCAAGCTCTGAGGCGCGCGCGGCAAGCTCCTCGGGCAGCGACGCACCGTCGAGGAACGAGTAGGCGGAGTGCGCATGCAGCTCGACGTAGGCCGCGGCGGGGCTGGTGCCAGGTACCCCTCGGGTACCTGGCACTGCTCTTACGTCGCCAACGCCTCCACGGGCGGGGAATGCGTCGTTCGAGATGCGGAAGCTCATAGAATCGCCACATGCCGGAAGGGATCCTCAACGGCCCCGGTGAAGGCGAGCTCCTGCGCAATGCGTCGGGGAGCCGTGTCACGATCGTGAAGGCGGCGCTGCCGCACCTGGCCGTCTTCGAGTTCACGATCGAAGGACCGTTCGACGGCCCGGAGCCGCACACCCACGCGGATGAGACGGATTCCTTCTACATCCTGGAAGGGGAGCTTGACGTGTACATCGACGGCGAGTGGAGACGCGCGACGCCCGGCACGTTCATGGCGGCTGCCCCCGGAGTCGAGCACGGGTTCACGAAGCGCGACGCCGGCGTTTGCCGGTTCTTGAACATCCACGCGCCCGGCGGGTTCGAGCGCGAACTGCGCGCTATGAGCGCCGAGCCCTCCTAGGCCCGCTGGGTGAACCACGTTCCAGCGTCGTCGTCGTGGTAGACGACGGCGTTCTCCCCTGTTTCGAGCACGAGGTCGAAGTAGCGGCGGTGCACCGGATCCTCCGTCCACCAGCGGTCGACGACCCGCCACTCTTCGCGCACGACTGCAACGTCCTGCCGGTTGACGCGGCTCGGCGCACCGTCGGCGTGGCTCTCGACGAGCGCCGGCCTCGGATTGTTGAGACGACGTGCGTTCAGTCGTCGCGCGGCACGAGAAATGCCCGCGCTTCGGGTATGCGTGACCACGGAGCGACCTCCACGACCGTTGAGACTCCGCCCGCCCCGACTGCCGCGCGCACCTGGCGCAGGCCTTCACGGAGCCGGCCTTGCATGACTTCGCCCTCTGCAGCCACGAGCTCGAGTTGCTCACCGGTGTGCTCGGCGAGCTCCATCACCTCGAGTCGGAGCTTGAGCGCCGGCGCGGGCAGTTCTGCAAGCTTCGGCGAGAGCGCGGCACGCAACCGGGCCGGATCGGCCGTCGGCTCGCGCAGCGTCACCGTCCGGCGCCACGAGGCGCCACCGACCAGCCGCGCCCAGACCGCGACCTTCCTCGGCGGCCGCCCCGCGCGTTCCGGGCGTGCGAGCAGGCGATCGAGCAGCACCCCGAGCCCTCGCCGGAGCGTCAACTCGTTGCCGACCGCCTCCGGGAACTCGAGCGTCTCGTGGATGGCCGTTGCCGGCCGTCTCGGCTTGACCTTCCCGTCCTGCTCACCTCTCGCCAGGCTCCAGGCGCGCCGCCCGTCCGGCCCCAACCGTTCGGAGACGGCGCCGCCCGGCAGCCCGGCAAGCTGTCCGATCGTTCGAACACCAAGTTCTTCGAGCTCCTCGTAGCGGCGCCGCTCGAGCGGCAGCAGCTGCAGTGGCAGCGGCGCGATGAACGAGCGTGCGCGGTCGTCGGAGACGATCAGCGCCTGCCCGGGCCGCGCCACGTTCGCCGCGGCGAGCGCCGCGAATCGCCGCTCGGCCGCGCCCGCGCGGGGATCCCAGGTCGTCCCGACGGCCGCGAGCGCTCGCTTGAGCGCCGGCTCGAGCCCGCCGTAGAGCCGCTCGACGCCTTTCGAGTCGAAGAAGACCGTGCCGGGATCGACCGGCTCGACCGCGAACCCGGCATCCTCGAGCCGGCGCAGGATCTCCTCCCACGCCTGTTCGGCGGTCGCCGGATCCTGCTCGACGAGCTCGAGCTCCGGACAGGTCGCAAGCGCCTCCCCGAGGCGCATCCCCGGCCGAACCCCCCTCGCCTCGGCCGGGCCCGTGACCGAGCCGATCAGCGGCTCCGTCCCGGGCAGGGGCGCGAGCGCAGCCGGCATTGCCTGCAGCCGTGGACGAAGGCGCAGCGCCGCCCGTAGATCGAAGGCCGGGATGACGATTGCAGCGATCACGGGAACGTATGTTCTACACGAACACACGTTCTCCTGTCAACTCCGGCTCTGCAACTGCTCCGCGAGCTCGAGATGGCCGCCGAACTCGGCCCAGCCGGCCGGAGTGCCATCGTGCAGCGCATCCGCGATCGAGCGGTCGGCACCGGCCTCCAGCAGCACCTCGACCGTCTCACTTCGGCCCGCCTGAGCCGCCAGATGGAGGGCGGTCACGCCCTCGCCGTGGCCCGGCCCGCCGAAGCTGCCGCGGACGTCCGGATCGGCGCCGAGCTCGAGGAGCCGCCGCACCGCCTCGACCCGGCCGTTCACCGCCGCCCACGTCAACGCCGTCCCGCGGTAAGGATCCGCATCGAGGCGAGCGCCGAGCTCGGCCAGCCGCGAGATCGCCTCGATCCGATCGCTCTTCGCCGCCCAGACGAGCGCCTCGTCCAGGATCTCCTGCGGATCGTCGCTCGGCTTCCAGACCGGAAAGCCGCCGTGCGGCCGGTAGAACGCGCGGTGCAGACCGGCCGCCGGCGTCCCGGCCAGCTCGTCGATCAGGTCGACGCGGCCGAGCCCCGCCGCGACGCGCAGGTTCCGCGGCTCTTCGCCGAGCAGCCCGACGACCTCGCGATGCCCCCAGAAGAGGGCGGCGACGAGCGGCGTGCCGCCGTCACCTCGTGCGCTCAGACCCGGATCCGCGCCAGCCTCGAGTGCCAGCCCGGCGAGCGGGCGGTCATTGCCGTAGCCGGCCTGGTGCAGGATCGTCCAGCCGTAGTCGTTGCCGCGGTTCACGTCCGCCCCGCGCTCGAGCAGCAGTCGGACGAGCGACGGTGCACCTCCGGCGAGGCCGAGCAGGTCGTTGCCGTTCGTGCCGCGCTGCCGAACGAGCTCCGGATGCTCGTCGAGCAGCTCGCGCAGCGCCTCCTCGTCACGCGCTTCGAGCGCCCGGTAGGCGAGGACGAACGGTGAGGGCGGCTCGCGGCCGTCCCGCAACGCCCCCACATGCTGGACGAGCTCGTCCCAGTCGAGGAAGCCGTGGCGAGCCGCGAGATCGCGGCGAGCCTCGTCGACCGTCACGCCCGTGACGCCGGCAAAGCCCGCGGCGCGGCCTTCGTAGTACTCGAGGTCGGTGCTGAACGCCTGTTCGGCCTCCACCTCCGTATCCTCTACCACCACCAGAGGCGATGGAGCTCGCCCTCAACCGCCGACGACGGCTGATGGCTCCTACGACGAAAGGAGCCAAGCAATGCCCGTGATCGTCGGCGTCGCGCTCGGTGGAGCGCTCGGAGCCTCGGCCCGCTACCTCATCGACCAGGCGATCGAGCACCGAAGCTTCTCGATCTTCCCGTGGGCGACGTTCACGATCAACCTCACGGGCTGCTTCCTGATCGGCGTGATCACCGAGACGCTCGTCGACCGGCACCATCTCCCGGCCTGGCTGCGCGTCGGGCTCGTCGTGGGGGTGATCGGCGGCTACACCACGTTCTCGACCTTCGCCCAGGAGAGCCTGACGCTGCTCGAGGCACGCGACGTGACGGTCACGCTTCTCTACGCCGTCGGAAGCGTGACAGCCGGGATCGCGTTCGTCTACCTGGGAGCCCTAGCCGGACGTGCGCTCTAGGACGACGACCGGGATCAGGCGGTCGGTCTTCTTTGCATACTCGGCGTAGTGCGGCCAGACCTCGTTCATCTTCGCCCACAGCCGCTCGCGTTCCTCGCCCTCGGCGGTGCGTGCACGGGCCGGGAACACCTCGTCGAGCACCTGTAGCTCGACATCGGGGTCTCGGGAGAGGTTCTTGTACCAGCCGGGATGGTCAGGCGCTCCGCCTTGGGAGGCCACGATCACGTAGCGATCGCCGTCCTCCGTGTAGATCAGCGGCGTCGTCCGCGGCTCGCCGCTCTTTCGCCCGGTCGTCGTCAGCAGCAGGATCGTCGAGCCTTCCTTCCAGATGTGGCCGATCTGGCCTCCCGTCTCGCGGTAGCGCCGGACGTGCTCTTGGCCGTACAGGGTCTTCGCTTCGCTCATTCGAATGCTCCTTCCACGAGCAGCAGGATCGACGGTTCATGAGAACGCGTCTCGTGCCATTCACCTTCCTGCCACTCGACGGCATCTCCCACACCAAGGCAGATGCTCTCGCTCTGCACCGAGCAGGTCACCTGCCCTGACAGCACCACGAGCCGCTGGCGGGATGCCGCTTCGTGCCCCCCGATCACGCCGTCGAGCCGTACGAGAGAGACCTGGACCTCCCCGCGCGCGACCCGCGAGTGCACGAACCCCTCAGAGCCGAAGTGCTCGATCTCGCGGAGCGGGAGCTCGACCTGCTTCACGCGACGATCTCCGCCGCCGGGCCGACCATGCGCGCGTAGCGGGGGACGGCGTCGAGCAGGTCGACCTGAGCGCAGAACTGGATGTCGGCCTCGAGGCCGGGCGGGCCGTAGGTGCGCGCGTTCAGACCGGCGAGCGGATCCGGCCACGCCTGTGCGAGCACCGCGGCGCCGATCGCAGCATCGCTGCGCTCACCGTCCAGCGCCTCGACGATCCTGCCCGCGCAATATGCGTCGTCCAGCGCAAACGCGCCCTTGAAACCCGAGCAGAGGATCGCGATGTCACCGCCCAGCTCGCTCGCACTGTGTGCGACCGCCGACAGGTTCAACAACGAGCCGAGCAGCACGATCTCGCACCGAGAGGCCGCAGCGAGGATCGCGCCGGTGCCGTTGGTCGTCGTCAGGATCAGCGTTCGCGCCTTGGGCTCGCCCGCGAACTCGCGGGGCGATGCGCCGACGTCGAACCCTTCCACCACGACCGCGTTGCGCTCGCCGCCGACAACCGCCTCGTCGCCGAGCTCTGCACGGAGCGCCTGCGCCTCGTCGATCTCGGCACAACAGAGCACTCGCTCGTAGCCCGCTGCGAGCGCCTGGGCGATCGACGAGGTCGCGCGAATCACGTCGACGACGATCCCGATGCGGGCAGCTGTCGTCTCCTGCGGAGTAAACGCGACATGAACATGCACGCCGATACGCTAGCCGCGTGGAAGAGCCACGCTATTGCTACCGGCACCCGGACCGGGAGACGGGCCTCTCGTGCTCCGAATGCGGTCGGCCGATCTGTTACGAGTGCATGACACCGGCGCCGGTCGGCCTGCGCTGCCCGGAGCATTCCGGCAAGCCGCAGGGGATCCGCAAGGTGACCACACCCGCCCAGCGCGCCGTCACCGGGGTCGGCAGCCGGCGGACGAACATCGTGACGCTGACGCTGATCGGGATGAACGTCGCGGTCTACTTCGCCGAGCTCGCCCTCGGGGGCAACGCCGGCAACGGCACCGGCAACACGATCTACGAGCACGGAGCGCTCTACGGGCCGCTCGTCGCGGCGGGCGACTGGTGGCGCATCGGAACCGCTGCATTTCTCCACTACGGTCCGATCCACCTGGCCTTGAACATGTGGGGCCTGTACATCGCCGGCACGTTGCTGGAGCAGGTGATCGGGCGGTGGCGCTTCGCTCTGCTCTATTTCGCCTCTGGCATCGCCGGCTCGGCCGGAGCGCTGCTCGTGACGTTCTACTCACCCACCGTGGGCGCCTCCGGCGCGATCTTCGGGGTGTTCGGTGCGTTGCTCGTGCTCGAGCGGAAGCGGCACATCTCCACGGGCGGTCAGATCCTTGCGATCGTGATCCTGAATCTCGTCTTCACCTTTGCGGTCCCGGGAATCTCGATCGGCGGTCATGTCGGCGGCCTCCTCTCCGGCGCCGTGCTCATGCTGCTGATGCTCCAGTACCGGAGCTCCGCGCTCATGAGCATCGTGTCCACCGTCGGGGTGGTCATCGTCGCCGCCGTGGTCTCGTACGCGAAGGTGCGCGGCTACCAGTAGCGGCCTAGCCGCCGGCCGACACGTAGGCGCCGGAGCCCGCCTCGTTCAGTGCGGCCTGGGCCGCCGCGAGCCGGGCGAGAGGCACTCGGAACGGCGAACAGCTGACGTAGTCGAGGCCGAGCTCGTGGCAGAACGCGATCGACCGCGGCTCGCCGCCGTGCTCTCCGCAGATCCCGAGCTTGAGCTCAGGCTTCGTGCCGCGGCTGCGTTCGACGGCGATCCGCATGAGATCGCCGACACCGTCGATGTCGAGGACCTCGAACGGATTGCGCTCGAGTACCCCGTCTTCGAGATAGGTCGTGAGGAACTTCCCTTCCGCGTCGTCGCGGGAGAACGCGAGCGTCGTCTGCGTCAGATCGTTCGTGCCGAAAGAGAAGAAGTCGGCCACCTCTGCGATCTCGTCGGCGCGCAGCGCTGCGCGCGGCACCTCGATCATCGTTCCTACGAGATGCTCGACCTCGGGCGCTTCCTCCGCCCACACCGACTCGGTGAGCGCGCGCAAGCGAGCGAGCTCCTCACGAAATCCGACCAGCGGATGCATCACCTCGACGAGCGGCACCTCGCCGCTTCGCTCGAGCACCGCGAGCGCAGCGCGGGCGATCGCGCGAACCTGCATCTCGTAGATCTCCGGGTACTGCAGGCCGAGCCGGCAGCCGCGCGTGCCGAGCATCGGATTCGACTCGTGCAGCGCGCGAATCCTGCGGCGCAGCTTCTCGTCCGTCGCGTCGGCCTCGTCCGGCAGGAACTCGTGGAGCGGCGGGTCGAGCAGTCGGATCGTCACCGGCAGCCCGGTCATCGCCTCGAAGATCCCCTCGAAGTCCGACTGCTGGAACGGCAGCAGCCGGTCGAGCGCCGCGCGACGGCCCGCCTCACCGTCGGCGAGGATCAACTCCTGCATCAAAGGCAGCCGCTCCGCACCGAAGAACATGTGCTCGGTACGGCACAGGCCGATGCCCTGCGCACCGAACTCACGTGCACGCTTCGCATCCTCGGGGTTGTCCGCATTCGCGCGCACCTTCAACCGGCGCAGCACATCCGCCCAGCCGAGAATCGTCTCGAAGTCGTCGTTGATCTGCGGCGCCACCAACGGCACCTCCCCGACGAACACCCGGCCGGTGCCGCCGTCGATCGTGATCACCTCCCCCTCCTCCAGCACGCGGCCGCCGATCGTCGCCCGCCCCCCTTCCAGCGACAGGCCGTCGCAGCCGGCCACACACGGCTTGCCCATTCCCCGCGCGACAACCGCGGCGTGCGACGTCATGCCGCCGTGCACCGTGAGGATGCCCTCGGCCGCGATCATGCCGTGAATGTCGTCCGGGGTCGTCTCCCAGCGGACGAGGATGACCGGCCCTGCCTTCGCACGCTCGACTGCCGTGTCGGCATCGAAGACGATGGCGCCGCTCGCGGCGCCGGGCGAGGCGTTCAGGCCCTTCGCCACCACGTCGAGCGCCGCAGCCGGGTCGATCATCGGATGCAGGAGCTGGTCGAGCTGCGCCGGATCGATGCGGCCGACCGCTTCTTCGCGGGTGATCAGCCCCTCGTCGACCATCGCCACCGCCGCCTTCAGCGCAGCGGCCGCGGTTCGCTTCGCCGAACGCGTCTGGAGCAGAAACAGCTGCTCGTCCTCGACCGTGAACTCGATGTCCTGCATATCGCGGTAGTGCTCCTCGAGACGGCGCATCGTCTCGACCAACTGGTCGAACGCGCCCGGCAGGACGTCGCGCATCGCCTCGATCGGCTGCGGCGTGCGGATCCCCGCCACCACGTCCTCACCCTGCGCATTCGCAAGAAACTCTCCGTACAGCCCCGACTCGCCGGTCGACGGGTCACGGGTGAACGCCACCCCGGTGCCCGACCGGTCGCCCTTGTTGCCGAACACCATCTGCACGACATTGACCGCCGTCCCGAGATCGTCGGGAATGTCATGCGCACGCCGGTAGACCTGCGCACGCGGCGTGTCCCAGGACTCGAAGACCGCCCGCACCGCACGCAGCAGCTGGGCCCGGGCATCCGTCGCGAACTCGGTCCCCGTCTCCTCGCGGTAGATCTCCTTGAACGTCTCGACGAGCTCGCGCAGGTCGTCGGCCGACAGATCCGTGTCGTGCTGGGCGCCGCGGTTCTGCTTCAGCGACGCGAGCGCACTCTCGAAGCGGTGGCCGTCGATCCCGTCCACGACCTCGCCGAACATCTGGATCAGCCGGCGATAGGAGTCGAAGGCGAACCGCCCATTCCCCGTCCGCACCGCAAGACCCTCGGCGGCCGCATCGTTCAGACCGAGATTCAGGATCGTGTCCATCATCCCCGGCATCGACACCGCCGCCCCCGACCGGACCGACACGAGCAGCGGATCGTCACTCGACCCGAACCGTTTCCCCGCCCGCGCCTCGAGCCGCCGAACATGCTCGTCCACCTCGGCCTCCAGCCCCTCCGGCAGCCCGCCGCCGGCCAGGTAGGCGCGACACGCATCCGTCGTGATCGTGAAACCGGACGGGACCGGCACACCAAGCTGCGTCATCTCTGCCAGCCCGATCCCCTTCCCGCCCAAAAGCTCACGGCCGCCCTGGGTGGGCTCCTCGAAGTCGTAGACGAAACGGTCGGCCATCGACGCGCAATCTATCCGGCTCGGCGCCGCCTCAATCCGCCCGACCGCCCCGACGGCGCGAACGGAACTCGGCGAGCCAGGCGAGCGAGCGCAGGCCGAACCAGAATGGGGTGAACAGACCGTAGAAGAGCACGAGCGCTGCTCCCAGCACCGAGTACCAGACGACCCCAGCGCCACACCGGGACCGGCGGTTTCGGCTTCACGAGGCCTGCACCTCTTCGCGACGGCGCTCGACGACGCGGATGATCCGGTGTGAGATCTCCTCGATCGAGAGCTCGCTGACCTCGATCACCGGGCAGCCGAGCCGACGTTGCACCTGTTCGGCATAGTCGAGCTCCTCGTAGATCTCGACGAGGCTCGCGTACTTGCGATCGCCGCGCATCCAACGGATCCGCTCGCCGCGGATCTCCGAGAGGCGCTGGGCATCGATCGTCAGCCCGACGACTTTCGTCTGGTCGATCGTGAAGAGCTCCGCGGGCGGGTCGATCCCCTTGACGAGCGGCACGTTCGCCGTTTTGTAGCCGAGGTAGCCGAGATAGATCGAGAGCGGCGTCTTGGATGTCCGTGAGACACCCACCAGAACGATGTCGGCCTCGTCGAGCCCGGCCGGAACGCCGTCGTCGTACTTCACCGCGAACTCGATCGCCGACATGCGCCGGAAGTACGCGTCGTTGAGCGGCGGCCTCGCCCCCGGTTTCATGCGCGCCGACTGACCCGACACGCGCGCCACAGCCTCGATCGGGTGGCCGAGCAAGTCGCAGTAGTGCAGCTTCGCCCTGCGGCAGAGCGTTCGCATCGACTCGCGTAGCTCCGGCTCGACGAGCGTGTAGATGACCACTGCCTGGCGTCCTTTCATCCGCTCCACGGCGAGCTGCAGGTCGGCGACCGACTCGACCCGTGGATGGCGGATCTCACTGAACTCCTGGTCCGGAAACTGCGCCTCGAGCGCCTGCACGAGCCGCGCCGCCGTCTCGCCGGTCGAGTCGGAGATCATGTGCAGCTCGACGGGATTCACCCGGCCACCTTAACCGGCGGTTCACGCGCTCCTGACGATTTCCAGGCAGTCTGTGCGCCGTGAAGCGCGTGCTCATCGTCGGCCTCGTGGCGCTCGTGCTTCCCGGAGCCGCCCTCGCCTGGGACGGGACGTACCCGACCGGCGATGCGTCCGGCACGTCGATCCACGTCATCGTCGACGACAGCTATCCGGTCGACCAGACGCTGCCGCAGAGCTGGGCCACGTATCTCGGATCGCTCCCGCACGGCTCCGAGCTCTCCTTGCTGACGCTGAACCTGATGCCGCTCTCGACCGTCGAGTCGAATCAGTATTGCGGCGACCAGTCACTCGCCTGCTACGACCCGCACACCGACACGATCTACGCGGCCCCCGAGGACCAGCTCGACGAGCCGCCGGCGAAGGAGATCGTGACGCACGAGTACGGCCACCACATCGCGAACAACCAGAAGGACGCGCCGTGGGCCGCGGAGGACTACGGGACGAAGCGCTGGTCGTCTGCCGAGAACATCTGCGCGCGTGCGGCGGCGGGCTCGGCCTATCCGGGCGACGAAGGGGGCGCGTACAGTCTGAACCCCGGCGAGGCGTTCGCGGAGTCCTACCGCGTGCTCGCCCTGCAGGCGCTCGGCCAGACGCCGAGCGGCTGGGACATCGTCAGCCAGACCTTCTACCCGGATGCGAAGGACCTGCAGGCACTGCAGGAAGACATCACCTCACCGTGGACGGGGCCGACCGTGCGCCACGTGCACGGGTCGTTCGGCCAGGGCTCGACGCGCACGATCGGGGTCCAGACGACCCTCGACGGGAGCTTCGCCGCGCAGCTGCACGCTCCGTCGAAGGCGCGGTTCGAGCTGGAGCTCTACAACCGGGGCACGCTCGTCTCCCGGAGCAGGACGAACGTGCGTTTCGAGATCTGCGGTCAGCGCGAGTTGACCCTGAAGGTGCGGCGCCTCTCCGGCCGCGGCTCCTTCACCGTGGACGTCTCGAAGCCGTAATCTCTCCACGTGGGAGTCGCCCACTGGGACGAGGTCGAACGGCAGCACCGCGCCAAGGGCGAGATGGACGCGACCTGGCAGCGGCTCGGCAGCCCTGCGGGCGCGCGCACCGTCGGCCTCAACCGTGTCCGGGTCGCCGCTGGGAAGCTCCCGACCCCGCCGCATTCCCACGGCGCGTCCGAGGAGATCTTCTACGTGCTCGCCGGCTCAGGGCTGGCGTGGCAGGACGGCGAGGTGCATGAGGTCCGGCCCGGCGACTGCGTGATCCACCGGGCCGACCACCACGAGCACACGTTCGTCGCGGGGCCCGACGGCCTCGACTATCTCGTCTTCGGCACCCGCCACCCCACGGAGATCGGGTGGCTGCCCCGCTCGCGCGCGATCCGGATCGGCTGGCCCTGGGTGGCGGGCCGGGACGACGACCCCTGGGACATCGAGGCCGAGGTCGAGCCGCTCGCCGTCGGCAAGCCCGCACCACGGCCCGAGAACATCGTCAACATCGACGAGGTCGGGCTGGAGCACTGGGGCGACAAGGGCGTGACGGCGCCACTCGCGACACGCGAGCGCTCCGAGCTCGCGGGCTTCCACTGGGAGCGCCTCAACCCGGGCAAGACGGGCGCGGTGCCGCATTGCCACTCGGCCGAGGAGGAGATCTTCGTCATCCTCGAGGGGGCCGCGAGCTTGCACCTCTGGCCCTCCCCGCTGCGCGCCGAACGGGGAGCCGAGCGCGAGCGGCACGAGCTCCGGCCGGGCCACGTCGTCGTGCGGCCGCCGGGCAGCGGCGTCTCCCACTGGTTCCAGGCCGGCGACGACGGCGTGACGATGCTGATCTACGGCACGAGGGACACGAACGACATGTGCTGGTATCCACGTTCGAACAAGATCTCCTGGCGCGGGCTCGGCGTGATCGGGCGCATCGAGGCCCTCGAATACGGCGACGGCGAGCCCGACGACTAGGAGGACCGATGCTTGGTGTGATCGTGAGTTTCGACTACGACGGCGAGTTCGACCGCGAGCGGGTGCTCGCTGTCGCGGAGAAGGCCCGTTCGTCGTTCGAGGGGATGCCGGAGCTCCGGCTGAAGATCTTCACGGCCGACGAAGCACAGCGGCGAGCCGTGAACGTGTATGTCTGGGACTCGGAAGCAGCCGCGAGGTCGTTCTTCACCGACGAGCTCACCGAACACGTCACCGGCCTGTACGGCGTTCGTCCGCGGGTCGATTTCGTGGAGATCGCCGCGCTCGTCGACAACGCGTCGTAGCCTGCCTCAGCTAGTTTCAGGCGATGCTCGAGGAATTCGAAGGAGCCGCCACGATCGAGAAGGTCGCGTCGTTGTGCCGTCGGCGAGCGTTCGTGTTCCCGACCTCGGACATCTACGGCGGTCTCGGCTCGTCCTTCGACTTCGGCCACTACGGGGTCCTGCTGAACCAGAACATCAAGGGCGAGTGGCAGCGCTCGATGATCCAGGAGCGCGACGACATGGTCGCGCTCGACTCCGCGGTGATCATGAACCCGCAGGTCTGGGTCGCATCGGGGCACGTCGCAGGGTTCTCCGACCCAATGGTCGACTGCCGCACCTGCAAGCTGCGGTTCCGCGCCGACCACCTCGCCACGAGCAACTGCGGCAAGCGCCCGTCGAAGCGTCCCGGTGAGGATGCGCAGTGCGACCTGACTGAGCCGCGGCACTTCAACCTGATGTTCGAGACGCATGTCGGCGCACTGCGCGACGACGCCAGCATTGCCTACCTGCGGCCCGAGACGGCACAGGGGATCTTCGTGAACTTCAAGAACGTGACGTCGTCGCTGCGCGTCAAGCCGCCGTTCGGCATCGCCCAGATCGGAAAGAGCTTCCGTAACGAGATCACGCCCGGCAACTTCCTCTTCCGCGTCCGCGAGTTCGAGCAGATGGAGATGGAGTTCTTCGTCCCGCCGGCGGACGCCGACGAGTGGCATCGCTACTGGATCGAGCAGCGCGTGAGCTGGCACACGGGCCTCGGGGTGCGGCCGTCGCACCTGCGTGTCCGCGCCCACGACGCGGACGAGTTGTCTCACTACTCGAGCGCCACGTCGGACATCGAGTACCTCTTCCCGATCGGGTGGCAGGAGCTGGAAGGCGTCGCGAACCGCGGCGACTACGACCTGCGCCAGCACAGCGAGGCATCGGGGACGACACTCGAATGGATCGGGCACGACGAGCGCTACGTCCCGTACGTGATCGAGCCGGCGCTCGGTGTCGGCCGGGCGTTTCTCAGCTTCCTGTGCGACGCGTACGACGAAGAGGTCGTCGCCGAGCGCCCCCGCACGCTGCTGCGGCTGCATCCACGCCTCGCCCCCGTGAAGGCGGCGGTGCTGCCCCTGATCGGCAAGGACACCTCGATGGTCGAGCAGGCGCGGAGCCTCTACGAGGATCTCCGCAAGTCGATGTCCGCCGAGTACGACGACGCAGCCGCGATCGGCAAGCGCTACCGCCGCCAGGACGAGATCGGAACACCGTGGGCGCTGACGATCGACGAGCAGACGCTCACCGACGGAACGGTGACGTTGCGCGACCGGGACACGCTCGAGCAGGAGCGCATCCCGATCGACGGTGCAAAGCGGCTGCTGCTCGACAAGCTCGACGAGGCCTGGCACCCGCGCGCCTGAGCTGAACGGTTTGAGCTGGACGCGCCACACGCTCGCCTCGGACGCGCTGCGTGGAAACCCGCTCGGCGACCCTCACGAACGCGACTTATGGGTCTGGGCGCCGCAGGACCATGCACGCGGATACCCGACGGTGTACGTCCTGCACGCCCACCTGCGCTCGGCGGAGTCCTGGTTCAACGTCGAGCCGTTCGAACGGTCGTATCCGGAGGAGATCGACACGCTCGCCCCGGAAGCCGTCGTGGTCCTGGTCGACGGCTGGACATCGGTCGGCGGGTCGCAGTGGATCGATTCGGACGGCGTCGGGCGGTACGGCACATACCTCCAGGACGAGGTCGTCCCATTCGTCGACGCGGGCTACCCGACGAACGGAGCACGGGGCCTGCAGGGGAAATCGTCGGGCGGCTACGGAGCGATCGTCAACACCCTTGCGCGGCCCGACCTGTTTCACGCCTTCGCAGCACATGCGCCCGACGCGCTGTTCGAGGTCACACTGGCTCACGGCTTTCCGGCCGCGGCGCGCGTCCTCGCCCAGCGCGGCATCACCTCGATGAGCGAGTTCTGGGAGTCGTTCACCGGATTGGACGAGCCCGGGAACGCGCTGCTCACCGAGCTCGGAGCGTGTGCGCTCGCGTTCGGAGACGGCGAGCTTCCATTCGACCCGGAGACGGCCGCAGTCGACCCCGAGCGCTGGGAACGGTGGCTCGACCACGACTCGGTGCGCCTGGTCGACGAGCACCGGGCAGCCGTCGCCGGACTGCGCGGCGCCTGGATCGATGCCGGCGACAGCGACGAATACAACCTCGACCGTGGTGCGCTTGCGCTTCGACGCGCGATCCAGCATGCGGGCCTGTCCGAGGAGCGCCTGCACTTCGAGCTCTTCCCCGGCGGCCACCGCGGTGTCAGCCACCGGTACCCGCTCTCGCTCGCCTATCTCCTCGGTTCTCTCTCCATCACCTTCTGACTCGGCTCGGCGAAGCCGAACTTGCGGTAGAGCGAATGCATGTTCGTCGTGTGCAGTACCCAGCGCACATCGGTATAGGGACCGTTCTCGACCATCTCACGCACGAGCTCCTCGCCGAGCCCACGGCCGCGATACGCCTCGAGGACGTAGACATCCGCCAGGTAGACGAACGACACGCCGTCGGTCTGCGCGCGGCAGAAGCCGATCTGGGCAGCACCGTCATACAGGCCGACGACGCGTGACGCCTGGTCGATCAGTCCGTCCTGCGTCTCACGCGGTCGACCGGCAGCCCAGTAGCTCTCTTCGCTGAGAAAGCGCTGCACCTCGGCGCGATCGATCCGTGCCTTGTCGTCGTCGACCTCGATGCCGTCGCCGAGCTCGCGCTTCATCCGGCAGCCCACCGGCTCACGCCGACAACGTCCTCAGACGGAAGCCTCCGTGTTCCTCGTACGACGAGGTGATGACCGCGAGCGCGTCGCGCCGGGCCCGTTCGGACAGCTCAGCGGCGGCCGCATCCGCGAGCGGCGTCGAGAGAAGCCGCTCGATGCCGGCGATGCCCTCCGGCGAGAGTCGCAGGGCGTTCGACGCGTGAGCCGCGCAGACGCCGCCTCCCGCACGGGGCGAGAACGCCACCAGCTGGGCGTCCGAGCCGCACTCGACACAGCTCGTCAGATGCGGCAGGTACCCGGCGAGCCAGAGCAGCTTCAGCTGGAAGGAGAGCACCAGCGGATCCAACGCGGGCCGTCCCTCGAGCGGCGGCGTCTCCTCGAGCACGTCGAGGAACCGCGCCAGGGCGCCGAACGCCCGCTCGTTCGCCTCGGGCTCCCCGAAGAGCCGCAGCATCGCTTCGGCCCCGATCAGGCCCACGCTGAGGCGATAGTTGTCCTCGCGCACCGCGTGATGAGAGCGCAGCAGCTCGACGCCTGTGATCGTCTGGAGCTCCCCCGCTCCCTCGTGGAGCATCAACTCGACGTGCGAGAGCGGCTCCAGCCGGGCGCCGAAGCGCGACTTGGTCTTGCGGACACCTTTCGCGATCGCGCCGATCCGACCGCGTCCGGCGGTGTAGAGGTGCAGGATCCGGTCTGCCTCCGAGTAGCGCATCGAGCGCAGGACGATCGCCTCGCTCTTGTAGGTGCGGCTGCCCATTCGGGCCAGTCTAGAGCCGCCTCCGGGCCTCGCCCACGACGGGCCGGAGTCGCTGACAGCTCGGGCAGTACCAGGTTCCACGGCCGGCCACACGAATCTTGTCGATCGGGGTGCCGCAGCGTTCGCACGGCTCGCCGCCCCGGCCATAGACCTTGAACTCGTGCTGTGCGCCCCCGGTGCCGCCGTCCGGCAGGCGATAATCACGCAGCGTCGAGCCCTGCCGCCTGAGCCCGGCCTGCAACGCCCGGCGAATGCCGCGATGGAGTGCCTGCACCTCGTCCGGGCCGAGTGCCGCGGCGGGTGTGAGCGGATGGATCTGCGCCCGCCAGAGCGCCTCGTCGGCGTAGATGTTCCCGACACCTGCGACCGTTCGCTGATCCAGGATCGCAGCCTTCACCGGAGCACGTCTGCCCTTCAGCTCCTCGGCCAGGTGCCTTGCCCGATACCCGGCTGCGAGCGGCTCACGTCCGAGGCGCGCCTCGACGTAGGGGTCCACCTCGGCCGGTTCGAGCAACAGCCACGTGCCGAAGCGGCGCACATCGCGATAGGCGACGTCCGATCCGTCGTCTAGCCTGACAACGGCACGACGATGAGGATCGTCCGGCAGCTGTCCGAGAGCGTCGTGCAGAAACGATCCCGTCATGCGGAGGTGAACCAGGAGCGCCCGACCCGATTCGAACCGAACAATCAGATACTTGCCACGGCGGTCCACGGTCGCGACCCGCTCGCCTTCGAGCTCCCGCGCCACCTCGATCGGGTCGAGCGGACGCGTCAGGCGCGCGTCGGTGATTTCCACCTCGGCGAAGCCGCGGCCCTCGAGCACAGGCGCGAGCCGGCGACGAACGGTCTCGACCTCGGGCAGCTCGGGCACGCGCCCCACCGTACCGACGCGTGTCCAGGTGACGACCTGGTGTCAGACACCATGGTGTCTGACACCTCTTCGCACCGTTTCTGTCAGGTCACGACGTCGAGCAGCACCGGGCGCTCGTCCGGCGGCTCTTCGGCGAACTGGTACGCGGCGAGCACGCTGCGCGCCGCTTCGTCCGCCCCGGTCTCCGTGCGTGCGTGCACAACGGCGAGCTGGTCGCCGGCGTCGACCTGCGCGCCCCGCTTTGCGACGCAGACGATGCCGACTGCGTGATCGACGACGTCGTCCTTGGTGCTTCGCCCGGCACCGAGATGCATGGCCGCGTTGCCGATGCCGGTTGCACCGAGCTCCCGCACGTACCCCGCCTCGGGCGAGACGACCGTCCGGACGACCGGTGCAACCGGCAGCGCCGATTCGTCGGAGGTCCCGCCCTGCGCCTCGATCCAGCGGCGCCAGACAGCCTCGGCGCTGCCGTCGGCCACCGCCGCCTCGGCGCGCCGGCGGCCCTCGGTCTCATCGATCCCGAGGTCGGAGAGCGAGAGCAGCTTGGCGCAGGCATCGAGCACCAACTCGGTGAAGTCGCCGGGGCCCTGCCCGCGCACCGTGTCCAGCGCCTCCTGGACCTCCAGCGCGTTGCCGACGGCGGCCCCGAGCGGCTGGTCCATGTCGGTCAGCAGGCAGACCACCTCCCGGCCGGCCTGACGGCCGAGCGAGATCATCGTCTCGGCGAGCTCGCGTGCAGCCTCGAGCGTCTTCATGAACGCGCCGTCCCCGACCTTCACGTCGAGCACGATCGCCTGCGCGCCGCCCGCGATCTTCTTCGACATGATCGAGGCGGCGATCAGCGAGAGCTGGTCGACGGTCGCCGTGACGTCGCGCAGCGCATAGAGGAGCTTGTCGGCCGGTACGAGGTCGCCCGTCTGACCGATGATCGCGACACCGACGTCGCGCACCTGCGCGACGTATTCGTCGAGGCTCAGCTCGGTCCGATAGCCGGGGATCGACTCGAGCTTGTCGAGCGTGCCGCCGGTGTGCCCCAGCCCGCGGCCGCTCATCTTCCCGAGCGGCACGCCGCACGCAGCGACGATCGGCGCCACCGACAGCGAGGTCTTGTCGCCGACGCCCCCCGTCGAGTGCTTGTCGACGACCTTGCGGCCGAGGCGGGCACCGAGATCGATCGTGTCCCCGCTGCGGATCATCGCGTCGGTCAGGACGTACGTCTCACGCTCGGAGAGTCCGCGGAAGTAGACGGCCATGCAGAAGGCAGCCATCTGGTAGTCGGGGACCTCCCCGCTCGCATAGCCGAGGATCAGCCCGGCCAGCTCGTCGTCGGGAAGCTCCTCCCCGTTTCGCTTGCGCTGGATGAGCTCGGCCGGCCGGATCATGTCGTGGCGACGAAGATCGTGCTCCGTCCGTGGACGACGAACGGCAGCTCGACGTCCTCCGGCACCTCACCGGCCGGGACCGAGACCGAGTCCCGGTACGCGACGAGCTTCTCCCGCTCGCGCACCGTCGCGGTGACAATCGTGTCGAAGCGCTCGATTCCGGAGAAATGCCTGCGGAGGTGCTGCTCGCCGTTCTCGCTGTTGAACGAGAGCTCGAACGCCCCGGGCGGGTAAGCCAGGAGCTCGCGGAGCTCCGCGATGTGGTCGACCGAGTTCGTGACGGCGATGAGCGCACCGCCCGGCACGAGGACGCGGGCGATCTCGCCGAGACCTGCGTCGAGATCGGGCACGTGGTACAGCATCCACGCCGACACGACGGTGTCGAATGAGCCGTCCGCGAACGGCAGCCGCTGAACATCCCCCTCCTGCGCATCGACACCTCGGGCCCGCGCCAGTTCGACCATGCGTGGTGAAAGGTCGACGAACGCCACCTCCGCGCCGAGCTCGCGCTGCATCCTCTCGGCGAGCTCGCCCTCGCCTCCACCAACCTCGAGCACGCGGCGAGGATCCCACGTCTCGATCGTGCGCCAGAGGACCTCCTTCGCGTCGGGGCCTTCCGCGCCCTCCCAAAGCGCCTTACGAGCCTGGAGGTTGACCTCGCTCGCGTACTGCTCACGCACGACGGCCTGGTCGTCGAACGCCATCAGGGGTTATCGGCAACGAAGATCGAGCTTGCACGACGGGCGAAGAACGGCTCCGGGACGACCTCGGGCAGATTGGCAGCGAAGGGGGACATCGAGATCGACGCACGCACGTACTCCTCGACCTGGTCGCGGTCTGCGAACTCGAGGCGGCCGTCGATGTCCTCACGCCGGACGCGCTCGAACCGACGCGCAAGGATGTCCTCACCGTTCTCGCGCGAGAACTTCAAGGTCGAAGGACCGCTCCCGACCAGCTCTCGCAGCTCGAGCAGGTGTAGGCGGGAGTTCGTCATGGCCACCAGACAGCCACCTCGGCGCAGCACCCGCCCGAGCTCCGCAACGCCTCGATCCAGATCCGGCACGTGGTACAGCATCCACGCGGCCACCACGACGTCGAACTCAGCGTCGCCGAACGGAAGGTTCTGGACATCGGCGATGCGCGCATCAACCCCTCGCTCGCAGGCAAGGTCGACCATGTGCGGCGACAGGTCGATCGCAATCACCTCTGCGCCGGTGTCGCGGGCGATCCAGTCGGCAAGCTCACCCCAGCCGCAGCCGACCTCGAGCACCCGTCGGGGCTGCACGGTGGCGACGGCAGCGACGAGCCGAACGCGTGCATCGTCTGCGGTGCCGGCTCCCGTGAACGCAGCGGCGCGGCGGCGCAGACGCGCATCGTCGGCGTACTCGTCTGCGACCAGAGCAGGGTCGTCGAGTCGCGTCAAGAGCGGTCGACGATCGGCGAGCCCGGGATCCCCTTGCCCGGAGCGCGCCCTCCGAGCCAGGCGTTGACGGTCGCCCCCACGTCGGCGAACTCGCCGGCCTCGTGGACGGCACCCGCGGCGTTGCGTCCCTCGACGTAGACCAGCAGCAATGCGTACTCGCGCGAATGGTCGGTCGACGGAGTCGTCGGGTCGCAACCGTGGTCGGAGGTCAGGATGAAGAGGTCGTTGGGTCGTAGCGCGTCGAGGAGATCGGGGAGCCTCCGGTCGAAGTCCTGCAGGCAGCGGTGGAAGTTGACGGGATCGTTGCGGTGGCCCCAGAGTGAGTCGGTCTCGACGAGGTTCACGAAGATCAGACCGTCGTCGATCGTCCGTAACAGCTCTTCGGTCTTCTGGATCCCCTCGACGTTCGACTTCGTCGTGTACTCCTCGTCGATGTCCTGGTGGGCGAAGATGTCGCCGATCTTGCCGACGCCGTGCACCTTGTGCCCCGCGTCGCGGACGAGGGAGAGGTAGTTCGGGCGCCTGGGCTCCAGCGAGAAGTCGTGCCGGTTCGGCGTGCGCTCGTACGAGCCGGGCACCCCCGTGAACGGACGGGCGATCACACGACCGACCGCATGCTTGCCGGTCAGGAGCTCACGAGCGGTGCGGCAGGCGTCGTAGAGCTCCTCGAGCGGCACGGTCTCCTCGTGAGCGGCGATCTGGAAGACCGAATCGGCGCTCGTGTAGACGATCCACTTTCCGGTGCGCTGATGCTCCTCGCCGAGCTCCTGGATGATCTCCGTTCCACTCGCGGGCTTGTTCCCGAGCACGCCGCGGCCGGTGCGATTCATGAACGGATCGATCACCTCGTCCGGGAAGCCGTACGGGTAGGTGGGCATCGCCTGGGGCGTGACGACCCCCATCAGCTCCCAGTGGCCCGTCGTCGTGTCCTTCCCCTTCGAACGCTCGAGGAGCCGTCCGGCGACCGCGGGCGCTCCCGGCTGGGGCGCACACCCCTCCAGGGGCTCGATGTTGCCGAACCCGAGCGCCTCCAATGTCGGCAGGTCGAGACCGCCGACGGCGCGGGCGACGTTGGCGAGGGTGTTCGACCCCGCGTCACCGAACTCGGAAGCGTCCGGCAGCTCACCCGCTCCGACGGCGTCCAGCACGATGACGCACGCCCGAGCCACGCCGCTATCCTACTTCCGTGCTGGAAAACATCCTCGGCCTGCTCGGAATCGCCGTCTTCATCGTCTTCGTGATCTCGCTCGCGGCAGGTGTCACGTGGCTCGTCGTGCAGATCAGCCCGTCACCGACGAAGAAGAAAGCCAAAGCAGCAGCCAAGGCCGACGCCGCAGGTTAGACAGCGCTCAGAGGCAGCACGTCGTCGAGCGGCGTGTACTCGAGCCCGTGTGCCTCGGCAACGGCTTCGTACGTGAGCTTGCCCTCGATGACGTTCACGCCCTTCGCGAGGGCGGGATCGTCCGCGACCGCAGCGCGCAGGCCCTTGTTCGCGATTGCCTCGACGTACGGGAGGGTCGCATTCGTCAACGCCTTGGTCGAGGTGATCGGAACGGCGCCCGGCATGTTCGCCACGCAGTAGTGCGTCACCCCGTCGACGACGTACACCGGGTCGGCGTGAGTGGTGGCGCGCGACGTCTCGAAGCACCCTCCCTGGTCGATCGCCACATCGACCACGACCGCGCCTTCCTTCATGCTCGTGATCATCTCGCGGGTCACGAGCTTCGGTGCCACGGCGCCCGGGATCAACACGGCGCCGATCACGAGGTCGGCCTCCTCGACGGACGCGGCGACCTGCAGGCTCGAGCTCATCAGCAGCGAGACACGGCCGGAGAGCACCTCCTCGAGATGTCGCATCCGGTCGATCGAACGCTCGAGGATCGTCACCTGGGCGCCGAGGCCCAGCGCGATCACCGCGGCGTTGTACCCGACGACGCCGCCTCCGACGACCACCACGCGCCCCGGGGCGACCCCGGGCACACCGCCCAGCAGGAGCCCTCGCCCACCGACCGGCTTCTCGAGGTGGTAAGCGCCGGCCTGCGGAGCGAGCCGGCCTGCCACCTCCGACATGGGTGCGAGCAGCGGCAGCGACCGCCCGACCTCGACCGTCTCGTACGCGACGGCGCTGATCCCCGAGTCGATCAGCGCACGCGTCAACGGCTCGTCGGCCGCGATGTGCAGATACGTGAAGAGGATGAGGCCCTCGCGGAGGCGGGGATATTCGACGGCGATCGGCTCTTTCACCTTCAGCACCAGGTCGCTGCGCTGCCACACCTCATCGACCGAGACGATCTCCGCGCCGACCCGGCTGAACGCCTCGTCGGGGAACGAGCTGCCCACGCCTGCGCCCTGCTCGATCGCGACCTCGTGCCCGTGATTGATCAACTCCAGCGCCCCGGCGGGCGTCAGCGCGATCCGGTACTCGTCGGGCTTGATCTCCTTGGCGACGCCGATCCTCATGGCGGCGGAAGCCTACCGGCGACGCACGGTCTCCGAGACGGATAGAAACACGCCATGCAATCCGTGCCCGTCGTGGTCGCGACGCCGGTCGAGGCTGAGCTCGTCGACCTCCTCCGCCGCGTCGACGAGCGCCTCGACGTCCGGTTCGAGCCCGACCTGCTCCCGCCTCCGCGCTTCCCGTCCGACCATCGCGGAGCTCTCGACTTCGAGCGGTCGCCCTCGGACCAGGACCGCTTCAACCGCCTCGTCCAGGGCGCTGAGGTGCTCTACGGCATTCCGGGCGACACGCCCGAAGGGATCGCCTGGGCGGTCCGCACCGCGCCCGGTCTGCGTTTCCTGCAGGCGACGGCCGCCGGCGCAGGCGAGCAGGTTCGGGGAGCCGGCCTCTCCAGCGAGGAGCTCGACCGGGTGTCAATCGCGAGCGCGAGCGGCGTTCATGCGGTGCCGCTCGCCGAATGGAGCCTGCTCGGCCTGCTCGCGTTCACGAAAGGGCTTCCCCGGCTGCGCCGCGATGCAGCCGAACGGCGTTGGGGCCACTATCCGGTCGACGAGCTCCGCGGACGAACCCTGCTCGTGATCGGCGTCGGCGAGATCGGCGCCGAGGTAGCCCGCCTGGCGAGCGCGTTCGGCATGCGGGTGCTCGGCGTGAAGCGCGACGTGGACGAGCCCGTGGCGCACGTCGAGGCTCTCTACCCGCCGTCGGCGATCGACGAGCTCGTGGAGGAGGTCGAGGCGGTCGTGATCACGCTGCCGCTCACCGAGGAGACGCGCGGCCTGATCAGCCGGCGGACGATCGCCCGCATGGGCGACGGGACGATCGTCGTCAACGTGGGCCGTGGCGGCGTGATCGACGAGGAGGCGCTCGTCGAGGCGCTCGCCTCGGGCAAGCTGGCCGGCGCGGCGCTCGATGTGTTCACGGAGGAGCCGCTGCCGAGGACGAGCCCGCTGTGGGAGCTCGAGAACGTGATCGTCAGTCCGCACACCTCGGCGCTCTCGTGGCATGAGAACGAACGGATCATCGAGCTGTTCGCCGACAACCTGCGCCGCTATCTCGACGGCGCCGAGCTGCGCAGTCGCGTGCGGACGTCGGTCTACTACTGAGCGAGCTGCTCGACGAGTGCGCGCTGGTCCGCCGTGAACCGCGCTCCGGCACCCGCCCGTGCATTTCCGATCGCGCGGGACGGGTTCGAGGTGGCCGGAATGACCGAGTCGATCCGCGCATCGGCGAGCGCCCAGCGCAACAGCGCCTCAGCCCACGTCTCGACACCGAGCTCCTCACGCTGAGCTTCCGTCAGCTCGACACGCCGCCGCCGGTCCTCGCCTGAGCCGCCCAACGGCCGCATCGCGATCACGGCGACCCCCAGCTCGGACGCGAGCGGGAGCAGCTCGTGCTCGCACTCGCGTTCCCAGGGGTTGTACGGCACCTGCAGAACGTCGAATCGTTTCGTGCGCAGCGCGTCGGCCAGGGCCGCGGCCGCGGATGCCTGATAGTGAGTGACGCCCAGGCGGACGATGCGGCCCGCGTCGCGCTCGACGTCGAGCCACTCGAGCTGCTCGCGCCAGAGCACGAGGTTGTGCACCTGTTCCACGTCGACACGTCCGCCGTACCAATCGAGCTGGCGCGCGAACTGTTCGCGACCCTCTGCAACCGTCGTGGCCCAGATCTTCGTGGCGACGATCGCCTCGTCGCGACGGTCGGCGAGGGCCGCGGCGAGGGCCGCCTCGGCACCCCGGTACATCGGCGACGTGTCGAAGAATCTCACGCCTCCCGCAAGAGCCGAGTCGACGACGGAACGTGCAAGGCGTTCATCGGTGTCGAACGTGTTCCAGGTGCCGAGCCCGACCACAGGCCCGAGGCGGCGCTCTTCCATCATCCAGCGAGCGCGGTCTCGACCAGCGCGAATGTCACGTCGACCATCGCCTCGAGATCGGCGACCGAAATGTGCTCGGCCGGGGTGTGGATGTCGGCCATCCCGTTGGCGAGGTTCACGACCTCGAGTCCGCGCTCGTTGAAGACGTTCGCATCCGCAGCGCCACCGGAGAGCTCGTACGTGACGGGGTGCCCGCGCCCTGCCAGCGCCGTCGCGGCGAGCGCGACTGCCCGGTCGGACTTCGCGAAGCGATAGCCGCGGTAGCTCTTGCGGGCCTTCGTCTCGACGTCGCAGTCGGCAACACCGGCCGCGAACGTGATCGCGTCCTGCATCGCCTGGATCAGATCGGCGAGCTTCCGCTCGTCCTGGGAGCGAGCCTCGGCGACGAAGGTGCACCACTCCGGGACGATGTTCGTCGCAGTGCCGCCCGAGATCGTGCCGACGTTGGCGGTCGAGTCGTCGTCGACGCGCCCGAGTCGGAACTCGGAGATCGCGCGAGCCGCGGCCGCGATCGCCGAGCGGCCGTCCTCGGGATGCATCCCCGAGTGCGCGGCGCGCCCGTGAAAGGTGACCTCCAGCGACTGCGAGTACGGCGCACCGAGGATCACGACACCGATCGGAGCCGCCTGGTCGTAGACATAGCCGGTGCGCGCACGCAGCCGTGTGTGGTCGAAGGCGTACGCACCGACGAGCCCGACCTCCTCCTTGGGCGTGAACAGCAGCTCGAGGCCGGCGTGTGGCCGGCGCTCGGCGAGGATCAGCCGGGTGGCCTCGAGCATGGCGGCGACAGCAGCCTTGTTGTCGGCGCCGAGGATCGTGCCGGCGGCGTTCCGAACGACGCCGTCCTCGACGACAGGCTCGATCGCGGCCGTCGGCGGCACCGTATCCAGGTGGGCGCAGAGCAGGAGAGGCTCGCCCGGCGCGGTCGGCTCGATCCGCGTGTACAGGTTGCCGATCGTCGAGCCGATCCCCGGGCCGCAGCCGTCCTCGTCGACGTCGAGGCCGCAGTCGCGCAGGTATCGGATCACGAGATCCGCAACCGCGCGCTCTTCGCCGGGAGGGCTCGTGACCGCGGCGAGCTCCGCGAACAGGTCGAGGACGTCCGGCGGCACCGCGTCGCTAGGCGACTTCGACGCCGCTGCGGGCACGCGCCCGCTGCAGTGCGGCATCGACGAACTCGCGGAAAAGCGGCGCCGGCCGCGTCGGCCGCGACTTGAACTCGGGATGGAACTGAGAGGCGACGAACCAGGGGTGATCGGGCAGCTCGACGATCTCGACCAGGCGCCCCTCCTGGAACGTTCCGCTGATCACGAGCCCCGCGTCGATCAGCTGCTGGCGGTAGGCGTTGTTCACCTCGTACCGGTGCCGATGGCGCTCCGCAATGACGGTCTCGTCGCTGTACACCGCGCGCGTCCGCGTTCCCTCGGCGAGCTCGACGGCCTGCGCGCCGAGCCGCATGGTGCCGCCAAGATCCTCGATCTCCTTCTGCTCGGGCAGCAGGTCGATGACGGGGAACGGCGTCTCGGGATCCATCTCGGTCGAGTTCGCGCCGTCGAGATCGCAGACGTGTCGCGCAAACTCGGAGACGGCGACGTGCATGCCGAGGCAGATGCCGAGGTAGGGAATGCGGTCCTCCCGCGCGACGCGGCAGGCGAGGATCTTCCCCTCCCAGCCGCGCGAGCCGAAACCTCCGGGAACGAGGACGCCGTCGACGCCCGCGAGCTCGGCCCGGGTCTCTTCGACGGTCATGTCCTCGGCGTCGACCCAGCGCACGTGCACGCGACACCCGTTGTGGATGCCCGCATGCTTGAGCGCCTCGTGCACCGAGAGGTAGGCGTCGTGCAGCTTGACGTACTTGCCCACGAGCGCGATCTCGACGGATTCCTTGCGTGCCTTGATCCGCTCCGTCAGCTCCAACCACTCCCCCAGCTCCGCCGGGGGAGCGTCGATGCCGAGCTTCCGGCAGACGAGCTCGTCGAGCCCCTGTTCCTGCAGGGCGAGCGGGACCAGGTAGACGTCGGAAACGTCCGGGTTCGTGATCACCGCGTCGACGTCGACGTCGGCGAACAGGGCGATCTTCTCGCGGATCTCACGGGGCAGCGACTCGGTCGAGCGGCAGACGAGCACGTCGGGATGGACGCCGATGCGGCGCAGCTCGTTGACGGAGTGCTGGGTCGGCTTCGTCTTCAACTCGCCCGCCGTGTCGATGAACGGAACGAGAGTGACGTGCAGATAGATGACGTTCTCGGGGCCGACCTCGCGCCGGAACTGACGGATCGCCTCGAGGAAGGGCTGGGATTCGATGTCGCCGACCGTGCCGCCGATCTCGGTGATCACGACATCCGTGTCCGTGGCCTCGGCGACGGAGCGGATACGCGCCTTGATCTCGTTCGTGATGTGCGGGATCACCTGCACCGTCGACCCGAGGTACTCGCCCTTGCGCTCCTTGCGAAGGACGCGGTCCCACACGCCGCCGGCGGTGTGGTTCGCAGCGCGCGAGAGGTTCTCGTCGATGAAGCGCTCGTAGTGGCCGATGTCGAGATCGGTCTCGGCGCCGTCCTCCGTGACGAACACCTCGCCGTGCTGGAACGGGCTCATCGTCCCCGGATCGACGTTGATGTACGGGTCGAACTTCTGCACCTGCACCTTCAGCCCGCGCGCCTTGAGCAGCCGACCGAGCGATGCCGCGGTGATGCCTTTCCCAAGAGACGAGACGACGCCGCCGGTGACGAAAACGAACTTGGCCACCTACGCGCGTCTCTCCGTGATCAGCTTCACGGAACTCCATCCTACCAGTGCGCCCGCCTCGATCACGTGCAGGATCCTAGGTGCACCGTCGGCTGACGGTCGATCGTCTAGAGCCGGGCGGCCGTCTGCACGAGGTCGAAGAGGCGCTGCACTGCGGCGCCGGCGAGCCGGCCCGACGTCGTCACCGTGACCAGGGTGCGGTCGGGGGCGGTGGCTCGAAGCCGGATCTCGGTATCGGTCGCCGGCTCGAGGAGGTGCCACGTCCAGCGCTCGTACAGGTCGATCTCGCGGACGAGCAGCAGCGTCTCGACCCTCCTGCGCCCGATGAAGACGTTCTGCTTCGACGCTTGCACCGTCCAGCGGGCCCCGGGTGCGAACCCGCGCCGGTCCGGGTCGACGCCGGTGATGCCCGGCCACCAGTCCGGGAGGTGATACGGCTCTGCGAGGAACTTCCACACGTCCTCCCGCGGCGCGAGCAGCTCCCGGCTCGCCGTGCTCATCGTCCGTCAGGCACCGCGGTCGATCGTGGCGAGGAAATCAGCACCGCCGAGCATCCGCTCGAGCTCGTCGCGGCGCTGGGCGTCGTCGAGCGGCTCGATCCGCGTATGGGTCGGGTCGCCGGGGATCTTCTCGACCGAGAAGTGACGGTCGGCAACCGTCGCGATCTGGGGCAGGTGGGTGATCGTGAGCACCTGGGCGCGGCCCGCGAGCCGGTGCAAGGTCTCCGCGACCGCGTGCGCGGTGGTGCCGCCGATCCCGGCGTCGATCTCGTCGAACACCATCGTCTCGCCGCCCGCGACCGCCGCGATCGCCAGTGCGACGCGGGAGAGCTCACCGCCCGAGGCGGTCTCGGCCACCGGTCCGAACGGCAGCCCCGCGTTCGGCCGGATCAGGAACACGACGTCGTCGGCGCCGGACGCACCGGGATCGCGTTCGCTCAGCACGACCCGGAATTCACCGTCGCCGAGCCCGATTGCCTGCAGCTCGGCTGCGACGGCCGCCGCGAAAGGGTCGGCCGCGCGGGCGCGGGCCAGCCTCAGCTCGGCGTGCAGGCGGTCGACCTCCGACTGGGCCGCCGCCAGCGCCTCGGCCGCCGCCTGGACAGGGTCGTGCCCGTCGGCGACCAGCTCGAGCTCGTGCCGCGCCGCCTCCCCGTGCTCCAGCAGCTCGGCGAACGTCTGCGCGCGGTGCCGCCGCTTCAGATCGGAGAAGGTCTCGAGCTCGCCCTCGAGCTCCTCGAGCCGGCCGGGCTCCGCCTCGAGCGAGGCAAGGAACGCGTGCAGATCGGACGCGGTCTCGCGCAGCTGCAGGCCGGACTGGCGCAATGCCTCCCCGGCGGCCTGCAGCTCCGGCGCAAGCCGCTCGACGGGTGCGACGGCACGCTCAGCCAGGGCGACGAGGTCGGTCGCGCCCTCGCCCTCGTCCGGGGAGAGGGCTGCCGCCGCGTTCGCGACCCCCTCTGCGAGCTCCGAAAGGTGCAGGAGCCGTTCACGTTCTGCTCGCAGCTCGTCCTCGCGGCCCGCCGAGAGGCCTGCTGTGTCGTCGGCAAGCAGCCGCAGCTCCTCGAGCCGCGCCTGGGCCCCGGCCGCGTCACGGGTCAGCTCGTCGTAGCTGCGCCGGGCAGCTCCCAGGTCACGCCAGGCGCGTGCGGCTGCACGTGTGTCCAGGCCTGCAAACGCGTCGAGCACGCTCCGCTGGTAGGCCGGCCGCGCAAGGCGCCGCTGTTCGAACTGGCCGCTCATCGCGATCAGCGCCTCGGCCGCCGCAGCAACGTCTTCGCGGGCAGCGCTGCGCCCCCACGCGTAGGCCCGCGTGCGCCCGTCGGGGAAGATCCGGCGCGCGAGCACGAGGCCGTCCTCGCCGTCGGGCCGCAGCTCGGCCAGCGGGCCCAGCGTCTCGTCGTCGACATCGTCGAACTCGGCCTCGACGTATGCCTCCTCGGCCGCGGCGCCGATCAGCGCTGCGTCACCGCGCGAGCCGAGCAGGAGGCCGATCGCATTGGTGAGGATCGTCTTGCCCGCGCCCGTCTCACCGGTGATCGCATTCAGGCCGCCGTCGAGCCGAAGCTCGGCGTCCCGGATGAGCACGAGGTTCGAGATGGAGAGGCGTAGGAGCACCCCGCCATCGTACGGAGCGCGCCTGTCGCCCTCCTATCGCCCGAAGGTGGAGGCGTACCGGCGGAAGAAGGTCACCTCGGGCAGGGTCGCAAGGAGGCTCGGCTGGCTGCCCACTCGGACGACGGCCTCCGCGCCGGTGTCGAGCTTTCCCACCTCCTGCCCGTCGACGAGCACGGTCGTCTCGAGCTCGGCTGTCAGATTCGTGATCGTCACCTCCGGGCCGCGCGGCACGACGAGCGGCCGGATGACGAGGGCATGCGGGGCGACGAAGGTGAGCACCATCGCGTCGATTCCCCAGACGAGCACCGGCCCGCCGTTCGACAGGTTGTAGGCGGTCGAGCCCGCGGGCGTGGCGCAGATCAGGCCGTCGCAGGGCTGTGAGCCGAGCTCCTCGCCGCCGATCGAGTACCCCACCTCGATCATGCGTCCGAGCGTTCCGCCTGCGACCACCACATCGTTGATCGCCACGCTCGTCGCGCCGTCGACCGTCACCTCGAGCGTCGCGAGCTCGACGGTTCGGTAGTCGCCCGCAAACACCCGAGTCATCGCCGCGTCCAGCTCGGCTCCTGCGATCGCGGTCAAGAAGCCGACGCGGCCGTAGTTGACGCCGATCACCGGCACGTTCGAGCCGAGGAAGCGCGCGAGCGCGCGCAGCATCGTTCCGTCGCCGCCGAGGACGATCGCGATGTCCGCGTCGTTGCTGTCGACCAGCTCCACTCCGCACCGTTTCGCGACCGCCTGAAGCCGTGCGAGCGCGTCACCGACGCCGTCACGGTCGATCGTGACGACCGCGGCGCGCCTAACCGACGGCATCGTCGATCCACCGGTCGAGCCCGGCTGGGCGCTCTGCGTGTTCGCGCTGGACGAGGTGGAGGACGAACTCATGGTTTCCCTTCGGGCCGGGCAGACCCGAGTCTATGACTCCGCGCGGCTCTCCTCCGGCCGCGATCAGCGCCTCGGCGACCTCGCGTACCACGCGCCGCCGAACCTCGAGGTCGCGCACCACGCCTTTCGGCGTCTCGGCGCGGCCCGCCTCGAACTGCGGCTTGACGAGGACGAGCGCCTGCCAACCGGGTGCCGCGAGCCGCAGTGCCGGAGGAAGAGCGATCTTCACGGAGATGAACGACACGTCGCACGTGACGATCTGCGGCTCGAACGGCAACTCGGTCAGCGAACGCGCGTTGACACGCTCGAGCACGGTCACCCGCTCGTCGTGCCGGATCTTGTCGTGCAGCTGGCCGTAGCCGACGTCGAGCGCGATCACGCGCGCCGCGCCGCGCTGCAGCAGCACGTCGGTGAATCCGCCGGTGGACGCGCCGACGTCGAGCGCATCGAGGCCCGCAACCTCGATCCGGAACGCGTCGAGGGCGTTGGCGAGCTTGTGCCCCGCACGAGAGACGTACGGCGGTGGTTCGAGCACCTCGAGGGCCGCGTCGTCTTCGACCTGCTCCCCGGCCTTGGCATGACCGGGAACGCGGCCCGCCATCACGAGCGCCTGGGCCTGCGCCCGCGACTCCGCGAGGCCGCGTTCGACCAGCAGAAGATCAAGCCGTTTCTTGGGCAAGAGTGAACCTCGGTGCGACGACGATGAAGTTGAGGCTCGCGAGCGTCGCAAGGATGGCGATCAGCGCGTAGGTGGCATGCAGGCCGATTGCGACGAAGAGCGTGCCGGCGATCAGGTAACCGAGCGGCCCGGCGAGCTGGTTGATCGTGATCAGCGACTGCAGCACCTTGCCGCGCAGAGCGCGCGGCACCCGCACCGAGAGCATCCCGAGGTACGGCGCGTTGATCAAGGGAATCGACGCGCCGCAGATCCCGAGCGCGACGGCGGCGACGCCGAGCGACGCGTGCGGGACGAGCAGCCACAGAGGGGCGGCGGTGAAGAACGCTGCGATCGCGGCCAGGCGCATGCCGGGGATCCTCGTCACGAGCCGGAACGCGAGCAGCGAGCCGACGACCTGGCCGCCGCCGATCACTGCGAAGAGAAGGCCGGCGACGCGCGGGTTGTGGTCGTACTGCTGGTAGGCGAGCACCGGCAGCGACGCGCCCAGCATCGGGAAGAGGAACCCGAACGTCAGGCTGGAGAGCGAGACGCGTGCGAGCAGCACATCGTGACGCAGATACGAGAGGCCGGCCCAGACCCCGCCCGAGTCGGCGTCCTCCTCGTGCGTGGTTCTCCCGACCCGGACGAAGAGGCCGACGATGACGAACGCGATCAGGTACGACGCGGCATCGAGCCACATCACGTTCGCTGCACCGAGCAGCGCGATCAGGACGCCGGCGAGCGCGGGACCGAGCAGATTGGTGATGTTCCCGGCGCCCTCGACGAGGCTGTTCGCCTGGGCGAGCTGCTGCTCGCCTTCGCCAACGACTGCGGGCAGGATCAGCCGCTGGCAGGTGAAGTAGGCGCACGAGAACGTGCCGAGCAGCGCCGCGACCACGAGGATGACGCCGAACGTGAGACCCCCGACGATGTTCAGGAACGGCACGATCGCGACGATCGGCGCCCGGGCCCCGTCCGCCACGAGCATCGACACCTTCGGACCGAGCCGTTGAACGACCGAGCCGGCGGGGATGCCGAGCAGCGCCATCGGCGCCAGCTCGACGGCGAACACGAGCCCCATCTTGGTCGGCGAGCCCGTGGTGACGAGCACGAACCACGGCAGCGCCAGGTACGTCAGCTGCGACCCGAAACGGGAGATCAGCTCGGCACTCAGGAGGGCGACGATGGAACGGTCGCGGATCATCGCCGTCGAGACTAACGCGGCCCGTCCCGTCGCCGGTTTCAGGCAGGGGCGGGAACCGGCCGGTTTCCGATTGCCCAGACGCTCGGCTGCGCGATCACGATCGCGCTGCACGCGAGGCTGATCGTCCCGGCGGCGATCAACGTCGTGGACGTGCCGATCTGCGAGGCGACTGGGCCGGCCAGAGCGGCGCCGACCGGGATGAGCACGATCGAACCGAGGGCGTCGTACGAGGAGACACGCGAACGCGCCGCCTCGGGAACCTCGCGCTGGAAGACGGTGAACCACAGGGTGATGTGCAGCGCGAGGCAGAGGCCGGCGAAGGCGCTGTTCACGAGGAGGGCCCAGAGTGGAAGCCGCAGTCCGATCGCAAGGGTCTGGAGGCCGTACGGAATCGCTGCAACGCAGGACGCAAGCAGCGGCCTTCGCGGCCTGAAGCGAAGAGCGAAGATGCCCCCGAGCACCGCGCCCAGGCCCGATGCGCTCACGATCGCGGCCCAGGCGCCCGCGCCGCCGTAGTGCTCCTTCGCCGTCAACGGGCCGAGCACGCCGTAGGCCGCTCCGGCGAAGTTGCCGATGCCGAAGAAGACGATCGTCGTCCAGATCCACGTTTGCCGGCGGAACTCGCCCCAGCCCTGGCGGAGCTCGTCGAGAAACCGTTCAGGCTCGACGGCGTCGCCGCGCCGCGGGACGGAGAGCCGGAAGAGGAGAGCTGAGGCAATCGCGAAGCTCGCGGCGTCGACCAGGATGGCCGATCCCGGGCTGCCGAGCGTGACGAGCAGCCCACCGATCGCGGGCGCCAGGAACCCGAGCAGCGAACGGCTGAGGCCGAGCAGCGCATTCGCCTGCTGGAGGCGGCTCCTGCTGACCACGAGCGGGATCAGTCCCTGCGACGCGGGGATGACAAAGCCGTCCGCAAGGCCGTAGACGATCGCCAGTGCCGCCAGCAGCGGAACCGTCGCGTGCCCGGTCACGATCGAGACCCCCGAGATTGTCTGGACGACCGCCTGGACACCTGCGACCGTGAAGAGCACGAGGTGGCGTGGCAGGCGGTCGGCCCAGACCCCTGCGGCGAGCGTGATCGCCGCAGCGGCGACCTGACGCGACGCGATCACGATCCCGACGGCGGTCGGGGAGTTGTTCGAGATCTGGAGGACCGCGAAGACGAGTGCGATCGAAGCGACGCCGTCCCCGACGGCCGAGATGGTCGTGCTCGTGAAAACAAGCCGGAAGTTGCGTTCGGCGAGCGCGCCGAGCCGGCTTTCTCGATTCATGCCGTGCGTACGGCGAGCTCACCGACGATCGCCTCGAGCAGGCTCGTGTCGGCGTCGAGGTCGCCGAGCCGCGAGCGCGCGCGCTCCGCTGCGTCGTCGGCGAGCCGGCGGGCGTTTTCTTCACCCACCTCCAGCACATACCCGTCGCCGTCGAGCACATCGTCGACGATCTGGAAGAGGAGGCCGAGCTCGCCCGCAAAGGCCCGCCAGGGGCCGTGCTCGGACACCGGGATCTCGGCCGCCCAGAGACCGCACATCACGGAGGCCGAGAAGAGCGCCCCGGTCTTGAGCGCGTGCAGGCGGTCGAGCGGCGCGCCGCCTTCGAGGTCGATCTGCTGTCCCGCGATCATCGCGAGCGTCGCATCGATCAGCTCGCGTGCCACCGCCGGCCTCGGATACGAGAGCGCGAGCCGGACCGCTTCGGCGAGCAGGGCATCACCTGCGAGGATCGCCGTCGCCTCTCCGTAGCGCGCCCACACCGACGGCGCGCCACGACGCTCACGGTCGTCGTCGAGCGCGGGAAGGTCGTCGTGGACGAGCGAGAAGGAGTGCACGAGCTCGACGGCCGCGGCGGCGGGCAACAGGTTCTCGACATGCGCACCCACCGCATCCCCCGTTGCGAGGCACAGCACCGGGCGAATCCGCTTGCCGCCGAGCGCGTGCCGGATCGCCGGTTCGAGCGTCCCGAGCTCGGGGGTCAGCGCAAGCTCGGCGAGATACGCCTCGACGAGCCCGCGCAGCCGCTCAATCCGCTGCTGCATCTGGAGGCGCGGCAGCCTCGGTCTCGGCGGCCCGTTTCGCGCGCTGCAGCTCGCCCTCGACTTCCTTGGCAAGCTCGGCCAGCTCCTGGAGGATCTCGATCGCCTGATCTGGGTCCTGTGTCTCCTCCAGCCGCACGCGCGCGGCTTCCAGCCTCGCCAGCAGATGCTCGGCGTTGTTCAACGACTCCTCCGACGTCATGCAGCCTCCTCGCTTTGAATCCGACCCAGAATGCCGTTCACGAGCCTCGCACCGTCGTCGGATGCATAGCGCTTGGTGAAGGCCACGGCTTCGTTGATCGCCACCTCGGCCGGGATTTCGTGCGACGTCAACTCGTGCACGGCGACGCGCAGGGCACTGCGCTCGACGACGCCCAACCGGTCCGCCGTCCAGCCGTCCGACGCCGACGTGATGCGCAGGTCGAGCTCGGGAGCGTGTTCGGCCACGGCCTCGGCGACCCCGCGCGCCCAGGGGTCGATCTCGCCGGCGAACTGCGACCCGATCTCCTGGCCCGACAGATCCCACTGATAGAGCAGGAACAGCGCCTGCCGGCGTGCCTGGCGGCGCGAGATGCTCATGCAACCGGCGCCCGCAGCGCCTCGAGCGTCGACGTCGAGTACTCACCGCTTCGGAACGGCTCACTCCCGAGCACCTCGAGCGCGAGGTCGCGAGTCGTCGGAACGCCCTCGACAACCGTCTCGCGCAGCGCGCGCTCGGCCCGGGCGATTGCGGCCGGGCGGTCGGTGTCCCAGACGATCAGCTTGGCGACCATCGAGTCGTAGAACGGCGAGATCATCGACCCCGACTCGACGAACGTATCGACCCGCACACCCGGGCCGAGCGGAGGCTCGAAGAGGTCGATGCGTCCCGGCGAGGGCCGGAAATCGTGCTCGGGGTCCTCCGCGTTGAGACGGATCTCGATCGCGTGCCCGCGTCGGGGCGCGCGGCCGGTCACACTCAGCTCCTCGCCCGCCGCGACGAGCAGCTGTTCGCGCACGAGATCGATGCCGGTACAGAGCTCTGTCACCGGGTGCTCGACCTGCAGGCGGGCGTTCAGCTCGATGAAGTAGAAGCTGCCGTCGGGGCCGAGCAGGAACTCGAAGGTGCCTGCGTTGCGATAGCCGACGGCGCGGCAGGCACGCTCGGCTGCGACCTCCATCGCCTCCCGCGCCTCCGGGGAGAGCGCCGCGGACGGCGACTCCTCGATCAGCTTCTGATGGCGGCGCTGGATCGAGCACTCGCGCTCGCCGAGCGTGAGCACGTTGCCGTGCTGGTCGCAAAGAACCTGGATCTCGACGTGCCGTGCCGGTACCAGCGCCTTCTCGACGTACATCGTCGCGTCGCCGAATGCAGCCTCTGCCTCGGCGGCGGCCATCCCGAACGCGTCCTCGAGCTCGTCGGGCTGCTTGACGAGCCGCATGCCCTTGCCGCCGCCGCCGGCCGTCGCCTTGAGCAGGATCGGGAAGCCGATCTCCTCCGCCGCTGCCCGCGCCGCCGAGACGTTCGTGGCACCCTCGGTGCCGGGAACCGTCGGCACGTCGGCGGCGCGCATCGCCTGCTTCGCGGAAATCTTGTCCCCCATCGTCGCCATCACGTCCGCGGGCGGGCCGATGAACACCAGGTCGTTGTCGACGCACGCCTCGACGAACGCAGGGTTCTCGGCGAGGAACCCGTACCCCGGATGCACCGCCTGACAGCCGGTGGTCGTGGCAGCCGCGATCACATTCGGGATCCTGAGATAACTGTCGGCGGCGGAAGGCGGCCCCACCTGGACGGCCTGGTCGGCAAGACGCACGTGCAACGCGTCCTTGTCGGCCGTCGAGTAGATGGCGACCGCTTCGATGTCGAGCTCGTGGAGCGCGCGGATCACCCGGACGGCGATCTCGCCACGGTTTGCCACGAGGACCCTGGTGAACATCACTACACCGCGTCGAGCGGTCGACCGTTGACCGGTTCGAGCTCGAAGAGCAGCTGGCCGTACTCGACCGGCTCGGCATCGCCGACGTGGATCGCGCGCACGACGGCTTCGACGTCGGACTTCACCTCGTTCATGAGCTTCATCGCTTCGAGGATGCAGAGCGTCTGGCCGGCGGCAACGGGGTCGCCTTCCTGGACGAACGCAGCGGCTCCGGGCGCGGGTGCGCGGTAGAAGGTCCCGACCATCGGGCTCTCCACCCGGACGAGTGAGTCGTCGCGGGGCGCGACCGGCGGCAGCTCTGCCTCGCCCTCGGGCGCCCCCGACACGGCGGGAGCAGACTGAGCGACCGGAGGATGGTCGGCCGTGCGACGCACGCTGACGCGCATCCCGTCCTCTTCGATCGTGATCTCGCCGACTCCGGTCTCCTGCACGATGCGCACGATCTCCCGGATCTTCTCGGCGCGCGCCTGGTCGACACCCCGCGCGCCGAGCGACTCGTCCCCGCCCGAGCGCTCACGGATCGAGCGGAGCAACGGCTCTGCCTCCTCGCCGAAGAGCGCCAGGAGGAGCAGCTCCTCCTCGCTGGACGCGAGACCCTCTGCATCCGACCGGAGCTGTTCGAGGTCGACCACCGGATCCTCGTCACGACCGTTGCCGATCAAAGCGACCGCACGGATGAGGGCCGGGTCCACGGCCGCCGGCGTGCGCCCGAAGCGTCCCTCGACGAGGTCGCGGAGCTCGTCGACCATGGTCGAATAGCGATTGGCGGTGAGCACGTTCAGGAGCGCCTGCGACGCGACGATGTTGCCGATCGGCGCGGCGAGCGGCGGCGAGCCCACCTCGATGCGGACCTTGTCGACCTCCTCGAGCACCTCGTCGAGGCGGTCCCCGGCCGCCTGGCTGCGGAGCTGCGCGTCGAGCGCGCCCACCAGGCCGACGGGAAGCTTCCGCTGCGCCGCGCGCACTGCGATTCGCGGCGCGACCGGTGAGACCGGCTCGTCGCCGATGTGCTCGTCGACCAGGTCGGCTGCGGCCCAGAGAGCATCCATGTCGACGCCCGTCGAGAGCCCGAGCCCTGCGAGCGCCTGCGCGGCCGCCTCGGAGGAGACCCGGTGCATCGTGAGCGCGACGGGGTAGACGGAGGTCGCGATCACGTCGGCGCCCGCTCTGGCAGCCTCGATCGCGGCGGCCAGCGCGTTTCCGCCGGCACCCTGCGCATAGAGGCCGACGGGCAGGCCCGACACGTCCCGAAGCTCATCGACGAGCTCGCTCGCCCGGTGCGGCTGCAGGACGGCTGCGGGATCGTTCAGCAGGATGCGTGCTGCACCCAGCTGCGGCAGGCGCTTTGCGGCCTCGACGAGCGCTTCGTGCTTCCCGCTGCCGTAGAGCAGGCCGGCCTCGAACTCGGCGCCCGAGTCGACGATCGCCTCGGCCGCCTCGCGCAGGTTGTCGACGTCGTTCAACGGGTCGTGCAGGCGGAAGACCTCGATGCCGCTCTGCGCGGCGCTTGCGACGAACCGGCGCGCGAAGTCGCCACCGACCGGGCGCGATCCGACGAGGAACCGTCCACGCAGGGCGAGTGCGAGCGGTGTCGTCGTCCGCGCCTTCAGCGCCCGGATGCGCTCCCACGGGCTCTCCACTCCCCGGCGGACGGCGTTGTCGAAGACTCCGCCTCCCGAGACCTCCAGATACGCGAAGCCGGCCCCGTCGAGTAGCTCGGCGAGGCGCAGCAGATCCGCCGTCGGCATCAGGCCGGCAAGCGGCTCCTGACTGAGGACGCGGATCGTCGTGTCGACGAGGCGCGGCATGGCCTGGGACCCTACCGGGCCTAGGCTCTTTGGATGTAGCGACGTTCGCGGGGATCGAGCTTGATCTTGTCGCCGACGTTCACGAAGAGGGGCACCTGGATGACCGCGCCCGTCTCGAGGGTGGCCGGCTTCGTGACGTTCGAGACGGTGTCGCCCTTTACGCCAGGCTCGGTGTCGGTCACCTCGAGGATCACCGAGGCGGGCAGGTCGATCCCGGAGGGCGTCCCTCCGACGAACATCACCTGGACCGACGACGAGGGCTGCATGAAGGGAAGCTCGTCCTCGATCAGGGCATGCGGCAAGGACAGCTGCTCGTAGTTCGACTCGTCCATGAACACGACCTCGTCGCCAGAGTCGTAGAGGAACTGCATGTTCTTCTGCTCGGTACGCACGCGTGCGAACTTCTCGCCGGCCCTGAAGGTCTTGTCGACCACGGAGCCGGAGGCAAGCGACTTCAGCTTGGTGCGGACGAAAGCGCCGCCCTTTCCGGGCTTGACGTGCTGGAACTCCACGATGCGCCAGGTCTGGCCCTCGAGCTCGATGTGCATCCCGTTCCGGAACTGGTTGGTTGCGACGACCTCTGCCATCGGCGCCGGAGGGTAGCGAATCCTGCCTTTGAACCTGATTCGGCGCAGCCGAACCAGGTTCACGAGTCTCGTACAAAGACCCAAAACTCGGGAATCTGGTTCGCTTCGCGAATCAGATTCCACGCCCGACTGCTCAGCTGACCTCGATCAGCTCCTTCGGGAAGCTCGTCAGCAGGTCGACACCCTCAGCGCGGACGATCGCGAGGTCCTCGATCCGCACGCCGCCGAGACCTGGGAGGTAGATGCCGGGCTCGATCGTGACGCAATGCCCGGCGGCGAGGGTGTCGGTCGATTCGGTCGAGAGGCGGGGCGCTTCGTGGATCGCCAGACCCACCCCGTGGCCGAGGCCGTGGCCGAAGGCCTCTCCGAACCCGGCTGCCTCGATCCGATCGCGCGCAAGCGCATCCGCCTCGACCCCGGTCAACCCGGCTTTGATGTTCGCGCACGCATGCTGCTGCGCGTCGAGGCACGCGTCGTACGCCTCACGCAGTCGATCCGGCAGCCGCCCCGTCGAGAAGGTGCGCGTGCAGTCGCTGCAGTACCCGTCGACCCGAACGCCCCAGTCGACGGTGACGAGCGTGCCGCGGTCGACGATCTTGTCGGTGGGATGGCCGTGCGGCCTGGCGCCGTTCTCGCCCGACGCGACGATCGAGTCGAACGACAGCTCGTCGGCGCCGTGCGCGTGCAGCAGCTCACGGAGCCGCCAGGCGAGCTCGCGCTCCGAGCGGCCGATCCACGTCTCGGCGGTCAGCGCCTCCAGGCCGCGGTCGGCGATCTTCGCCGAGCGGCCGATCTTCGCCACCTCCTCTGCGTCCTTCACCGCGCGTACCTCGTCGACGAGGCCGTGGGTGGGGACCAGCTTTGCGCGTCCTGACTGAAGGCGCTCCCACTCCACGAACGGGAGCACGTCGGCCTCGAACTGGACCTTTCCCTTCAGGAGCGCGCCGATGTCCTGCATCAGGCTCCGCTTCGCGAGCTGCACCTCGACGCCGGACACCTCCTGCGCCGCCTCGATGTATCGGAAGTCGGTGTAGAGCGTCGCCGTGCCGCCCGGCTCGACGAGGAGCGCGGCGTTCGAGCTGTCGAAGCCCGTCAGATAGAAGACGTTGGTCAGGTTCGTGACGAGGAGAGGCGTGTCGAGGCGCCCGCTCAGGGCGTTCATCCGTGCATTCATGATGTGGGCTCCTTCCCGGCGAGGAACTCGAACGCCTCGCGATAGCCGTCCGGTCCCTTGCCGATCACGCGGTGCGCGGCGAGCTCCGCGATGACGCTCGTCCGCCGCCATTCCTCACGGTGGTCGATGTCGGAGAGATGCACCTCGACGATCGGGACGGTCATGAGCTCGAGCGCGTCCCGGATCGCATAGCTGTAGTGGCTCCAGGCTCCCGGATTGACGATCAAGCCGTCGACATTGTCGTATGAGTCGTGAATCCAGCCGATGTACTCGCCTTCGCTGTTCGTCTGGCGGCAGCGCGCGCTGATGTCCAGCTCGTGCGCCCAGCCGTAGATGCGGCTCTCGAGCTCGTTCAGGCTGAGCCCACCGTAGATCGTGCGGTCGCGGCGACCGAGCACGTTGAGGTTGACGCCGTTCAGGACGAGGACCTGCATCAGGAAATCAGCGTATCCAGGGCGGCTCGAACCTCGTCCGGTGAGCGCGCGTCGAGATACGGCCCGTCCTCACGAAGGAGCACGAGGTTGATCGTCTCGCCACTCCGTTTCTTGTCCCGCAACAGCGCCGCCCAGGCGCGCTCGCGATCGACCTCCACCGGCTGCGGGTCGAGCGCCGCGATGACGGGAGCCGGGTCGCGGCCGCTCAGGCGCAGCGCCGCGAGCAGACCGAGCGCCACGGCCTCACCGTGCGGAAGATCGAAGTCGGCGGCTGCCTCGAGCGCGTGCGCGAACGTGTGGCCGAGGTTGAGCCATTGCCTGGGGCCGCGGTCGTGCGGGTCGCGCAGACACAGCGCGGCCTTGTACGCGGCTGCCCCGCGCACGTCGAGCGTGCGGCCGGCAAGCAGTTCTGTCTTGATCCGCTCGGCCTCGCCCTGGCGGCGTTCGCGTTCCGGCAGCGTCGCGAGCAGCGCCTCGTCGATCACGACGCGAGCCGGCCAGTGGAACGAACCGACGAGGTTCTTTCCCTGCGGGATGTCGATCGCGGTCTTGCCGCCGATGCCGGCGTCGACCTGGCCGACGAGCGTGGTCGGCACGGCCACCCAGGGGACTCCGCGCAGGTAGAGCGCCGCGGCAAGTCCGGCAGCGTCGGTCAGCGAGCCGCCGCCGAGCGCAACCACGGTTCCCTGACGGTCGAGGGTCAGCTCCGACCAGAGACGCTCCACGACCTGCAGCTGCTTGGCCTGCTCGCCGCGCGGCAGCTCGTGGGTCGAGACGAGCCGGTCGCCGAGCGCGGTCTGAGCAGCGGCTCCGTGAATGCCCATCACCGTCGAGTCGGTGACGAGCGCCACCGCGCCGGTGCCCGGCACCAGCTCGCCGAGGCGTTCGAGAGCACCGAGCTCGTGGTGGACGCCGGCCGCGGCGAGGACCACCCCGTCGGCGTCGGATGCGACCGCGTCCGCCGCCTCGCGATAGAGCGGCTGGCGCTCCTCGTACAGCCTGCGGAACGCAGTTTCGTCCTGGGCGAGTGGACGGTTGCTGCCCCGCACCCGCTGCCAGGCCGTTTCGACGTCGATCTCCACGAGCACCGTCAGCGCCTTCCCCGCGAGCGTTCTCCGCACGGCGGCCGTCTTCACCGCGCCGCCGCCGAGTGCGATCACGGCCGGGGCGGTCTTTCTCAGCGTCTCACAGACGATCGCGCCTTCGACCACCCGAAACTCGAGCTCGCCGCGCTTCGCGAAGAACTCGCCGAGCGGCACCTGCACGCGCCCTTCGATCAGCCGGTCGGCGTCGATCGCGGTGCGCTCGAGCCGCGAGGCAACCTCGCCGGCGAGCGTCGTCTTGCCGGCGCCCATGAATCCGATCAGGGCGACATGCCGATCGAGTGCGTTCAGCGTCATAAGCGCGCGAGGTACGCCGCGTGTGCAGCGACGAAGTCGCCGATCGCGTCCCCGCCGAACTTGTCGTGCGCCGCGACGGCGAGCTCCCAGGCGACGGCCGCCTCGGCGACGACGGCAAGCGCCTCGACCGCTGCGACGTCCGAGCGCTCGACCAGTGCGTCGCCGGGCTCGCCGGTCACGAGGTCGACTGAGCCGAGCGGCTTCATCAGCGTCGGCAGCGGCTTCATCGCCGCGCGCACGACGATCTCCTCGCCGTTCGACATGCCCGCCTCGATGCCGCCGGCATGGTTCGATGTGCGGCGCTTCGTCGTGTCGATCTCGTCATGCGCCTGGGATCCACGCAGCTGCGCAAGCGCGAACCCGTCCCCGATCTCGACGCCCTTGACCGCCTGAATCCCCATCACCGCCGCGGCAAGCCTCGCGTCGAGGCGATCCTCCTTCGACGCGTAGGACCCGAGCCCGGGGGGAACGCCGGTTGCGCGCACCTCGACCAGCCCGCCGACGGTGTCTCGTTCCGCGCGCGCCTCGTCGACACGCGCGCGCAGGCCCTCCTCGTCCACCGTCGAGCCGGCGACCGAAACGCCGATGGTCCCGAGCAACGCCTTGGCGACCGCCCCGGCAGCCACGTGCACTGCCGTGTGCCGGGCCGAGGCCCGCTCGAGCGAGTTGCGCACGTCCTCGTGCCCGTACTTCTGCACACCGGCGAGATCGGCGTGGCCGGGCCGCGGCAGCGTGACCGGTTTCGTGCCCTTGCCCGACGGGTCGCCCTCGGGCTGCCAGGGTGCCATTCCCCACGTCCAATTCTTGTGGTCGACGTTCCGAACCACGAGCGCGAGCGGTGTGCCCAGCGTGCGGCCGTGGCGGAGGCCCGCCAGCACCTCGACCCGGTCCTGCTCGATCTGCTGCCGCGGGGAGCGGCCGTAGCCTTCCTGCCGGCGCTTCAGGTCGGCGTCGACGGACGCGCGGTCGAGCTCGAGGCCGGCAGGCAGGCCGCTGAGGATCGCCACGAGCGCCGGCCCGTGCGACTCGCCCGCGGAAGAGAGACGAAGCGTCATGAGGCGAAGCCTAGAGTGCGACGTCGTGGCCGTCGCGCTCCAGATCCTCGCCAGCGGATTTGCCGCAGGCGCCGTCTACGGATTGGTCGCCGCCGGACAGTCGGTCGTCTTCCGCCTGACGGGCGTCGTCAACTTCGCCTTCGGCGAACTGATCGCGCTCGGCGTCTTCGTCACCTTGCTCGTGGCGGCAGGTTCCGGGCCGGTTTCGCAAACGAGCGTCGGCGGCGGCCGGTTCCTGCTCGCGCTGGTCGTCGGGCTCGTGGTGACTGCGGCTGCGAGCGCCGGTTCGTACTTCCTCGCGATCGAGCCGTACCGCGCGCGCGGCTCGGTGATCGGCTGGGTCGGCGCCTCGCTGGCCGTCGCCTTCGCCGTGCGGACACTCCTGCTCGTCTTCTTCGACCGTCCGGCGTACGTCTTCCCCGATCCGCTGCCTTTCGGGGTCTGGCGCATCGACGGAGTCACGATCCAGCAGCGCTCGCTCGTAGTGGCCGGGGTCGCCGTCGCGCTGGCAGCGCTCGGTGCAGCGGTGCTACAGCGCACGCGTTTCGGTCGCGCCCTCGAGGCGATCGCCCAGGACTTCGATGCCGCGGTCCTCGTCGGACTGCCCGTGGCCCGCCTCGTGGGCATCGCGTTCGCCCTGTCAGGAGCCTGGGCCGGCCTCGCGGCGATTCTCGCTGCGCCCTCGGGCGCGTTCAACGTGGACACGGCCGCGCGCCTCGGTCTCTACGGGCTCCTGGCAGCGGTGGTCGTCTGGTTCGACCCGCGTCGGGCGTTCGTCGCCGGCGTGATCCTCGGCCTGGTCCAGGCGACAATCGCGTCGCTGCACTGGAGCGGCGCGGCCGCGTACCGCGACGTTCTGCCGCTCGCACTCGGACTGGTGCTGCTCGCCTGGCGGGCACGCTCGGCACCGGAGGCGGTCGAATGACGACGCGCAGCGCACTCGGCGGCGCGGTTCGCGACGCACGCGACGCCTGGCGGCCGCTCACGACATTCGTCGCTGTCGCGTTCGGCCTGGCCGCGTTCGTGCCGCTCGTCGTCGGCGAATCGCGCGTCGCCGATCTGGCAGGTGGGCTCTACCTCGCGGCTGCTGCGGTCGGTCTCGCGTTCACCGTCGGCGTCGCGGGCCTGCCGCTGCTCGCGCAGGGGGCGTTCATGGCGATCGGGGCGGTGACCGCAGCGCACGTCGGCTCGACCGCACTCGGCGCGACTGCCGGTGCACTGGCGGGCGGTCTCGGCGCGCTGGTGGTCGGAGTCGCGTTCGCCCGGCTGCCCCGGGCGGGGTTCGCGGTCGCGAGCTGGATCGTCTCATGGCTCGTCGCATTCGGCCTGCAGTCGATCCGGTGGCCGCTCGGCGGGACCGAGGGAATCGTGGTCGCCGGCGGCCCGTCACCGTCCGAGCACTACGAGCTCGGGCTCCTCCTCACGTTGTTGGCGGTGGTCGTCTACGCAGCGCTCGCGCGTGCGCCGTTCGGGCTGCAGCTCGCCGCGGCCCGCGAACGCGAGCCCGCAGCAACGGCGCTGCGGGTTCCGATCGTGCGACTGCGGATCGAGGCCCTCGGCGTGTCGGGCACGTTTGCCGGCCTGGCCGGAGCGCTCGCCGTCCACCTTGCCGGGGTGGGAGATCCCGGCTCGTTCAGCCCCTTCCTCTCCTTCAAGCTCTTCGTCGTCGTGCTGATCGGCGGGCCGCTGTCCGCCCTCGGGGGCGTGGTCGGCGAGCTCGTGCTCGGGGTGCTGTCGTTGGCCGCCGGCGCGATCGGCTCGCTCGAAAACGTCGCCGCCGCCCGCTCGCACACGCTTCTCGCAGCGATCATGCTGCTCGGCGTGATCTCGCTGGGCTGGGACGGCATCGTCCGGCCCGGCAGGCGCAGGCGCCGCTCCGACCCCGGCTCGAGGCCCGACCGAAGCCCGGCGTCGGGCCTCGAGGCGCGTGGGCTCACGAAGCGGTATGGCGACATCATCGCGGCGGAGAACATCGACCTCGATGTCGAGACAGGGCGTATCACCGCCCTCGTCGGCCCGAACGGCTCCGGGAAGACGACCGTGCTTCGAATGCTCGCCGGCCGGGTCACGCCGGACTCGGGGCGAATCGACGTCGGCCGCGGCACCGCCGTCCGGACGCTGCAGGCGACCGCCGTCTTCTCGTCGCAGACGCCGCTCGAGCATCTCCTCGCCGCCTCGGCGGGCCGCCGCCGCCGCGGCGGGCTGGCCCGTTCGCTGTTCGCCACACCGCAGATGCGCGCCGAGGATGCCGGATTCGTGTCCTGGGCCGAGGACGTGCTCGACCGCTTCCAGCTTCCGCGCGACACGCCCGCGGGCGAGCTGCCGGTCTCCGACCAGCGGGCGTTGATGCTCGCGACCGCCTACGCGACCGGCGCCTCCGTCCTCCTTGTCGACGAGCCGACAGCCGGCGCGTCACACCTCGAGGCCGAGCGAATCGCCGATCTCCTCAGCTCTTTGCGCGACGAAGGCCTGGCATTGCTCGTCGTCGAGCACAATATGGGGCTCGTGCAGCGGATCGCAGATCAGGTGCTCGTCCTCGAAGAGGGCCGGCTGTGAGCCGCAGGCTCGTGCCCGCACTGGCGGCGCTCGCTGCTCTGCTCGCAGGCTGCGGCGGCTCTGCGCAGACCAGCCCACGCAAGCAGCTGCTCGTCGTCGTGAACGCACCGTTCTCGCGCACCCCTTATCTCGGGCAGACGATCGAGAACGGCGCCCGGCTTGCGGCGAGCGAGGTGAACGCGAGCGGCCTGCGCGTCGACGGCACCACCTACGACCTGAAGGTGCAGACGAAGGACTCGGCGCTCTCGCCTGCCCGAGCACTGGCCAACGTGCGGAGCGCCGCAAACGAGCATGCGATCGCAGTCGTCGACGAAGGCACGGGCATCGACGCGTCCTGGCGGGTCGCGAAGGGGATGCCGATCGGCATCGTCTTCCAGGGAGGCAAGGAGGAGGTCGACCCGGCGACCCGGCCGAACGTCTTCCGGATCGCGCCCACCGACCACGGCATTGCATTCCGGCTGGCGGAATACATGATCCCGAAGGGACTGAAGATCGGGCTGCTCCACGACGACTCCGACTACGGCTCGGCCGGTGGCGCAGCTCTCCACGAGGCGTTCTCCGAGAACGCATCCTCGGTCGCGCTCGACGAGACGCTGCCGGCCGACGCGGTCGACCTCGCCCCGCAGATCCTCCGTGCCCGGCGCGCGGGTGCGACGGCGCTGGTCGTGTGGGGGCAGCCGGCCACGATCGCGGCCGCGATCACGGCGGCGCGCTCGTCCGGCTGGAACGTGCCGTTCTTCACCCCGCCGGCCGGTGACGACCCGTTCGTCCGCCAGCAGCTGGCCGACCACCCGTCCTGGGTCGACGGGCTCACCTTCGCCGGCGGCCGGCTCACCGCCGAGGTCGGCCCCGGGCCGTTCGAGGCGTTCGAACGGAAATACGAGGCTGCCTACGGTGTCGACCGCGTCGGCGTGAAGACGCGCGAGGGACGTGAGGTGATCCAGCCGCCGGAGACAGGCATGTATGCCTACGACTTCGTCAACCTGCTCGCTGCTGCCGTCCTGAAGGCGGGCTCCACCGATCCGCGCAAGATCACGGCAGCGCTCGAAGAGGTCACCATCGAGGGCGCGAACGGCGACGAACGGTCGTTCAACAAGGTAAGCCACGACGGCGTCGTGGACGACGACGTATATTTCGCGCGCTTCAGGGATATGACGTACGCGCCCGTGAAGGACGACCCTTTGTCAGCAACCTTGCCGAGGATCCCGCAGACCAGATGAAAAAGCTCATGCTCATCCCACTCGTCGCCGCACTCGTGCTCGCCCTCGCTGCCTGCGGGGACGACGACAAGGACAAGGAAGGGCTCAGCAAAGCGTGCCCGACGGCCCCGGCGGCCATGGCGACCGCGCCGACACTCCCCGGCAACTTCCCCGACGCAGAGGGGATCGTGTACACCGGGGTCAAGAAGGACGGGCCGTCCACGATCGCGTCCGGCTATCTCCCGGTCACGATCGGCCCGGCACACGATGCCTACGTGTCGGCCGTGAAGAACGCTCCCGGTTACACAGTGACCCACGAGGAGCAGGACGAAGCGGACTCCGAGGTGAACTTCACCGGTGGCGGCAACAGCGGGCAGGTCAAACTGCTCCAGACGTGCAAGGACCGGACCGAGGTCACCATCACCATCCGCCCGGCCTGAGGTTCGCGCTCGCGGCAGGCGCGGCCGGGCTCGTCCTGGCTGCGCCCGCCGCCGCAGCGCCCGTGGCGCTGCCATCCCCGTCGGCGCCGCTCACACCGTCGCCACCGCTCGGGATCGCAACCTCGTCCGCAGAGAGCGTGCAGCACCGGATCCGTTCGGACATCCGGGTGCACGTCTCGATCCTCCGCGGCGGCGCGCCGTTCGCGGTCACTGCCGATCAGACGCTCTTGGTGCGGATCAAGGGGGACTACTACCTCACGGTCGGCGCGTCGCTCCTCCGCGTGGAGGCGCTGCCCGGGTCTGACGCGACGCCCGGGTTCCGCAGCACCGCGATCGTCTGGGAGGGCTTCAACCCGCTCCGGCGCACCTTGGGGGCGCGCGCGAAACTCGTCCTCGGCCCCGCGGCAGCGGCGCTGCCGCTGCGCATCGAGGTGCACGACGGAGCCACGACGTTCGTCAACACGACCGCCGCGACGGTCGCCGCGTTCACCGCCGACGCCGACTCCGCACCTCTCCTCCGTTACATGAGGCAGCTGCGCCGAGCGGCGCGGCTCGATCTGCCCCTCCCGCAAGGGACGACGACGCTGACGAGCGCCGCCCGCACGACGCGGGTCCGCGTCGTGGTCCCGCTCCTCGTCCGCGGCACGGTCGGCGGCCATCGCGTTCACGCACGGGTGCTCGGACGCCTCGTCGTGCCGGCGACCGGGAAGGTCACCGTGTCGGTCGAGGCCCAGCTTCCCGCGGCCGAACGTCTCACCGGGCTGTCGGGGCGCCAGGCGCTCGCCGACGCCACCACGCTCGCCTTGACCGTGGCGCGAGTGCACCAGTTCGAGCGCTTTCTCGCGAATCCCGATCCCGAGGGATCCTCGACAACCGTGTACGTCTACAGCACCGCGGTGCCGCATCGCGTGGCCGTGGCCGTGCAACCGGCGCCGAGCGGCCGCGACTGGACGGCCACGATCCTGGTGACGGCCGGGCTCCTGCTCGCAGCGGCGGCCGCGCTCGCGGTCTGGGCTAGGGCTTGACTGCAGCCCGCATCGCGTCGACCGGCGGCTCGAGACCCGTCCACAGGCGGAAGCTGGCAGCGCCCTGCCGGACGAGCGCCTCGCGACCGTCGATCACCGTGCAGCCGGCGGCACGTCCCGCCGTGACGAGTGCTGTCTCCTCTTCGCCGTAGGCGAGATCGACCACGGTCTGCCCCGCCCGCGGCTGAACGAGCAACACCTGACGCTCTGGAGTTGCATTGACCACGAGATCGCAGTCCGTCGCGTCAGGCGGCCAGGCGCCGGAGCGAGTGAAGACGCGCGTGTCCTCCGGCAGGGCAGGCAGCAACGCCCGGGCGGCGCCCCCGGCGCCGATCAGGCAGGCGCGAATCGCGTCGATTCCCGCGAGGATCTCGCGGTCGGTGTTGAAGCCGAGGACACGCCCCTCCTGGAAGACAATCGTGTTGACCGCGTCGCCGTCCGCTTCGTCGCATGCTGCAACGACCGCCTGCTTGTGCGGGATCGTCACGTTCGCCCCGGCGAAGCCGAGCGTCTGCAGCGCGGCGACCGCGGCAACAGGATCGGCGACATCGAACGCGGCGTAGTCCCAGTCGAGCCCACACACGGCGAATGCCGCGTTCTGCATCCGCGGCGACAGCGAGTGCGCGACCGGGCTCCCAAGGAGTGCAACGTGCTTCAACAGCCGTACCCGTGGGCGCATTCGTATTGCGCGAACGCCGACGCGCTCGCGGTGAAGAACTGGTGGATCTTGTCGGGCTTGCGCACGAAGTAGAGGTAGTCGACTTGCGCAGGATGCGCCGCCGCCTCGATCGAGGCCAGGCCCGGATTCGCAATCGGGGTCGGGGGCAGCCGGGTCGTCTTGCGGGTGTTGTAGGGGCTGTCGCTCTGGAGCTGCGACTCGAGAATCGACTGCGTCGGCGGGATGTGCAGCCCGTAGCGAAGCGTCGCGTCGATCCCGAGTGGCATGCCCGCATGCAACCGGTTGTAGATCACCGCGGACACGAGCTTCCGCTCCGCAGGCACGACCGTCTCCTTCTCGATCATCGAGGCGATCACGAGCACGTCGTAGTCGGTGAGGTTCTTCGAGTGTGCATAGGCGAGGTTCACGTGCGCCCAGTTCTCGCAGAACGCGACCAGCTGGTCTCGAACGAGTTGGGCGTTCGTTGTCGAGTTCAGGAAGTCGTACGTCGCAGGGAAGAGGAAGCCCTCGAGATTCCGCTGCGGGCGGGGGCGAAAGCACGTGATCGATGCGTGGCGCGACGCGGCGAGATAGCCCACAGTGTTCAGCTTGACCGGCTTGTGGCTCTTGCGCCTCGCGATCGCTGCGACGTCGTGCACCCGGACGGCCATCTGCGCGCGCGTGAAGCCTTCAGGAAAGACGATTCGGAAGGGCTTCGGCGGGACGATCACCACCGGCTTCGGTGCGGGTGAGTGATGCACGTGTGGGAAGGCGACGACAACCGCGACCACCACGGCGATGACGGCGCCGATGCTCGCCGTCAACGCGACGAGGCGCCGTCGGCGGATCTGCTCCCGCGACGGCCCGCTCGGCCGACGCCCCGTGCTCACCGCCGGGCGCTCTGCCACTCGAGATAGCTCGACAGGAGGTGGGCGGCCGCGCGCGCATCGTCGCCGCCCGCCAGCACGGACGTGAACCGCTCGTCGTAGGTCTCGACCGGGGTCGCGAGCGCGGCTCGGAGGCGCTCGACGAAATCCGCGGTCTCCCGGGCCTGTTCACCGTGCTCGCCGCGGAGCGTCAGCGGCATGCCGACGACGATCTCGTCGGGCTGCTCGGCGTCGATCACCGCGAGGAGCTTTGCAAACCCCACATCGGTCGCCGCCCGTTCGACCGTCGTGAGCGGGCGGGCAACCGTGCCTGTCGGGTCCGACACGGCGACGCCCGTGCGGGCAGAACCGTAGTCGAGCGCAACTACCTTGGTCACGCGAGCGCGGCGGTGAGCCGGTCGCGGCCCGCTGCGAGAGCGTCGCGGACGCCGTCGACGTTCTTTCCACCTGCTTCCGCCAGTGTGGGACGACCGCCTCCGCCGCCGCCGATCAGCGGCCCGAGCTCGCGGACGATCGCCACCGCGTCGAGGGCGGCGAGCGAGTTGTCGAGGTTCACTACGAGCGCGACCTTCCCGTCGTCTGCCGAGGCGAGCACGACTGCGTCCGCTCCCTCGCGCTGGCGGAGCTGGTCGGAGAGGTCACGGAGGGCACTGCCACGGGCACCCTCGACCTCCGCTACGAAGACCTTCCCTTGCTTGTCTTGCCACAGGATGTTCGGACCGGCCTCGACCTCGGCCTGCTTCGGCTTCTTCGCGGCCCGCCTGAGCTCCTCGAGCTCGGCACGAACGTCGTCGAGCTCCCTCGAGCGGCCCTCGAGAATCGTCCATGCTTCGCCCGACGTGACCGCCTCGATGCGGCGGGCTCCCGAGCCGACGGAGCCTTCGCTGAGAATCCGGAACGGGCCGATCTCCGCCGTCGAGCGGACGTGGGTGCCGCCACAGAGCTCGGCCGAGTAGTCGCCGATCTCGACGACGCGCACCTCGTCGCCGTACTTCTCGCCGAACAACATCATCGCGCCGAGCTTGCGGGCTTCTTCGATCGGCGTCACGTACGTGCGCACCGGGATCGCCTCGAACACCCGGTCGTTGACGATGCGCTCGACGCGGTCGCGCTCCTCGGGCGTCAGCTGCTGCTCGTGCGTGAAGTCGAAGCGCAGCTTGTCGGGCCGCACGGCGGAACCCGCCTGTTTCACATGGTCGCCGAGCACGTCGCGGAGCGCCTGGTGCAGCAGATGTGTCGCGGTGTGGTTCGCCTGGGTCGGGAACCGGTCGCCCCAGTTCACGACGGCCTGGACACGCGTGCCGGCCGTGAGCATCTCGAGGCGCGGCGCGAAGTCGACGACGAGCACCTGGTCGTCGCCGAACTTCAGGACCTCGACGACGTCGAGCTTCTCCACCTCCCCGTCGACGACGAGGTATCCACGGTCGCTGACCTGCCCACCGCTCGCGGCGTAGAAAGGGCTCTGCTCGAGCTTGACGAACTGGCGCGTTCCGCCCGCCGGTGCCGTGTCGATCACCGCGGTGAGCACGTCCGTCTTCGAGTAGCCGACGAACTCCGTGGCCCGCTTGCCGGCGCCGACGAGCTGGGAGGCAACCTGCTGTGCAGTGTCGTCTCCCCCGCCGCGCGAGACCTCGCGGTGCTCCTCCATCAGGTCACGGAAGCCGTCCATGTCGAGCGCCTGCCCGCGCTCCTCGGCGAGCTCCTGGGCCAGCTCGATCGGGAAGCCGTACGTGGCGACGAGGACGAACGCGTCGTCGGCGGTGATCGCCTCCTGGCCGGCGAGGTCTTCGAACACCTTCATGCCGCGCGCAAGCGTCTCGGAGAACTTCTCCTCCTCCGCGCGCACGATCCGCTCGATGTGACCCGCGTGCTCGCGCAGCGCCGGGTAGGCATCGCCCATCTGCTCGACGACGACCGCAGGCAGGCGGTGCACGCCGTCCAGGCCGATCCGCTTGGCCTGGTAGATCGCACGGCGAAGCAGACGGCGGCAGATGTAGCCGCGCCCTTCATTCGACGGCTCGATGCCCTCGGCGATCAGGAACGTGACGGCGCGGCCGTGATCGGCGAGCACGCGATGGGCGCGCTGCGAGACCTGGCTGTCGTTGTAGGCGACTCCCGACTCCTTTTCGATCCAGTCCATGATCACCCGGAATCCGTCGGTGTCGAAGACCGAGCTGACGCCCTGGAGCACGCACGCGGTCCGCTCGATGCCGTTGCCGGTGTCGACATTCGGCGTCGGGAGGTGCACGAGCAGGTTGCCCGGCTGCAGGTCGTACGCCATGAAGACGAGGTTGTAGATCTCCATGATCCGGTCGCAATGGCCCGGACCGCAGTTCGGGTCGCCGCAGGCGTACTCCTCGCCGCGGTCGTAGAAGATCTCGGTGCACTGCCCGCACGGCCCCGTCTCTCCGGCCTGCCAGAAGTTGTCCTTCCCGAGCCGGACGATGCGCTCGGGCGGGATGCCGACGCGCTGCCACGCCTCGATCGCGACGGTGTCCTCCTCCAGTTCGAGGAGCGGGTCCCCTTCGTGGACGGTTGCCCAGAGGCGCTCCGGTTCCAGCCCGAGCACCTGTGTGACCCAGTCCCAGGCGAAGTCGACGGCCTCGTCCTTGTAGTAGTCGCCGAACGAGAAGTTGCCCATCATCTCGAAGAAGGAGCAGTGCCGTTCGGTGCGGCCGACCTCGTCGAGGTCGTTGTCCTTTCCGCCGGCGCGGAGGCACGGCTGGACGCTGACGACACGCTCCCGCGGCGGCTCCTTGGTGCGCAGGAAGTACGGCTTGAACTGCTGCATCCCGGCGATGATGAAGAGGGTCGTCTGGTCCTCCGCGGGCGGAATCAGCGAGTGCCCGGGCACACGCAGATGACCGCGCTCTTCGTAGAAGCGCTGAAAGGCCTCGCGCAGTTCGTTCGTCGTCATCGCCACGGGGGGACAGTGTACGGACGCCCTGTGGAACGTTTGTCGCACTTCGGTAGGACTTGGTCTGACCACGGGACTGGTCTCGCGGCGACCTGTCGGCTCAGGGCTGGTCGAGGTTCGCCGCGAGCCAAACCGCTATCTCGTCCCCTAGCGGCGGGCCGACGTCGTCGACGATGCCGTGGCCCGCGTTCGCCGCCCACCGCACCTCGGCGCCGGGGATCGCCTCCTGGAAGCGGCCGACGTGCTCCCGGTTCTGGTCGACGTGCGGTGGCAGCGTCGCGAGCACGAGCAGCGTCGGGATCCGGTGCCGGGCGATCTCCGGCCACGCGTCGCTGACGCGGGCTGTGAGCCCGTGCATCGCACGGCCGCGCGCCTCCGGGAGGAGGCCGTCCCGCGCACGCACTTCGTCGACCCATGCGGACGCGGGACGGTCGACGTCGACGCCGGGCAGGTCGCAGTAGTCGATGTGCCCGCTGTCGAGGAGCACGAGCCCGGTCACGTTGTCCGGGTGGGCGGCCGTATAGCGCACCGCAATCGCCCCGCCCCACGAGTGCCCCATCACGACCAGGGGCGCCAGCTCCAGCCGAACGACGAGGTCCTGGACCAGTTCCGCCAGCGAGTCGAGGGCATACCGCTCCTCGTCCAGCAGCGGCGACGCCCCGAAACCCGGGCCGTCCACGGCGACGACGTGATGCCCGGCAGCCGCGAGGCGTTCCGCAACCGGCGCGAAGTACTCCGCCGATGCGTCGGGGCCGAGTGCGTGCCAGAAGACGAGCGCCCGCCCCGTGAGAGGTCCCCATTCGCGAACGGCGAGCGTTGCGTTGTCGAGGTCGACGAGCCGCACGCCCGGAAGCTACGCGGACCGTCTTGCGTGCCGGCCCGGTCGATCGACGGTTTCGATCAGGCGGCTCGTTCGGGGTCGAACTCCCCGGCTGCGATCTCGTTCCTGATCTTCTCGAGCGCCCGACGGATGAGCCGCGAGACATGCATCTGCGAGATGCCGACCTGCTGTGCGATCTGCGACTGCGTCAACCCCTCGAAGAATCGCAAGTGCAGGATCGCCCGCTCGCGCTCGTCGAGCACCCTGAATCCGGGCGCAAGCACCGCACGATCCTCCGACACCTCGTACTCATGTTCGATCTCACCGAGGGACTCGAGCGGATCGAGCTCTTCGCCGTCCTCGGTGCCGCCGCCCGACGAAAGCGAGAGCGACGAGTACGCCCGCCCCGACTCGAGCGCCTCGAGGACATCCTCCTCCTCCACTCCCGCCGCCTCGGCGAGCTCGGCGATCGTGGGTGAGCGCGCGTTCTCCACGGTCAGCTGCTCGACGAGCTTGGAGAGCTGGACGTTCAGTTCCTGCAAGCCGCGCGGTACACGGACCGCCCAGCCGCGATCGCGGAAATGGCGCTTGATCTCACCGATGATGTTCGGCGTCGCGTAGGTGGTCAGCTCGACGCCACGGTTGATGTCGAAGCGGTCGATCGCCTTGATCAGACCGATCGAGCCGATCTGAACCAGGTCGTCGAGCTGCTCGCCGCGATAGCTGTAGCGCCGGGCCAGGGAGCGGACGAGCGACATGTACTGCTCGATCAGCTGCTCCCGCGCCTGCAGGTCGCCTTCCTCGTGGTAGCGCCGGAGGAGGACCTTGTCGTTCTCAGCCAACGGTCGCCACCCGCTTGGTCAGGCGCACCCACTCGCCGTCGACATGCACGTCGTCGACGGTCGAGTCGAGAACCCGGCGCACGCGCAACTCGCCGTCGTTGGCCTCGCACTCGATCTCGTTCAGCAACGCGGGCAGGAGCGGCCCGATCCGTGTCTCGAGCTCGCCGTCGCGCAACGACACCTGCACCGTCACGTCTTCGGAGCCCGGAGCGATCCGGTCGAACACCGCGTCGAGTGCAAGCTGCAGGTCCTCGAGGCTCTCCACGGTCAGGTTCAGCCGAGCGGCGAGCCCGCCGAGAACGAGATGCGCGACACCGTCGAAGCCGGGCGAGCGCGGCACCGTCAGCGTGATCTCGTCCGCCTTAGGGGCCATGCGTCGACTTCAACTCCTCGTCGAGGTCGCGCTCACGCCGCTGGGCGGCGTCCTTGCCCTCGGCGACGGCGTCGGACCAGCTGCGGCGCGACTTGAGGGACGCCCAGCCGTGTGTAAGCCCCGCCGACAGGCCGACCGCCTTCTGCACGGGGCGCTTGACGGCAAAACTGGCTGCGCGGACGGCTTCGTCCGCCGCTTCAACGGCGTCGACCGCACTGTCGGTCGCTGTGTCGAGCTTGTCGAGCTGATGATTGACCCGGTCCACAGAGCCCCCGACCTTGTTGATCACCGGAAGAGCCTCACGCTCCGTTCCCCGAATCAACGACGAGAGCCGGTCGAACGTCACGGCCAACCGCAAAAAGGCCCAGGACACCCCGAGACCGACGGCGACGAGAAACACCGCGAGGGCGAGATAGGCGAGATCCCCATAGGTGAAGGCGACGACCACCGCTGACCAGCCTAGCCCGCGGCGGCTGACGTCACCAACCCGGAACCGACCACGACGTCCCCGTCGTACAGGACAGCGGCCTGGCCACGGGCCACCCCGTAGGCAGGTTCGTCGAGCTGGAGCCGGAATCCGGTCGCCGTCGCCTCGACGGTCGCGGGGACAGCAGGTGAGCGGTAGCGGAGCTTTGCAGTGACTCGACTGACGGGCGCATAGACCTGACCGCGGGCCGAGACGCGGGTGCGCGCGAGGGCGGCGCGCGGGCCGATGACCACCGTGTTCGTGCGGGCGTCGGTGGAAACGGCGTACAGCGGCTCCGATGCCGCGACGCCGAGACCACGCCGCTGCCCCGGCGTGAACTGCCAGTAGCCGCGGTGCTCGCCGAGCTGCTCGCCGGCCTCGTCGACGATCGCGCCCACTGTTGCAGGCAGCCCGTGTCGGTCGAGGAAGGAGCGATAGTCGTCACCCGCGAGAAAGCACGCCTCCTGGCTCTCGGCGCGGTGCGCCGCCGCGAGCCCGGCGGCAGCGGCTTCGGCCCGCGTCTCCTCCTTGGTCTGCACTCCGAGGGGGAAACGAATCCGCGAGAGGTGACGGGGCGCCAGGCGGGCGAGCATGTAGCTCTGATCCTTGTTCGGATCGACGCCACGCGCGAGCAGCAGCCGCCCGTCGCGCTCCACGATCCGCGCGTAGTGGCCCGTCGCTAGCGCCGCCGCGCCGACGCGGCTCGCGAACGACAGGAGCTCGGCGAAGCGGAACCCACCGTTACAGCGAGTGCAGGGGTTCGGCGTCTCACCTCGCGCGTAACCGCGCACGAACGGTGTGACGACCGCCCGGCGAAATGCCTCCCGCCGGTCGAGAGTGACGTGCGGGAGGCCCCGTGCGTGACATGACTGGCGGGCGGCGAGCACCGCGCTCGGCGAACAGCAGGCGCGCTCAGCGTCAGGCCCGTTGGGGTCCAGCCAGAGGCGCAGGGTGACGCCGACGGCCGACGGCCCGGCCTTGAGGAGAGTCACGGCGCTGTCGACGCCGCCGCTCATCGCGACGGCGACCCGGCCGGGGTCGGGAGCCGCGCGCACGGCGGGCGCGAGCGCGTTTGCCAGTGCGTCGACGGGCAGCGTCTCTCCGCCGACCGCACAGGCCTCGAGCAGAGTCAGCCCGCGCAGATCGGTATCGATGCCCGGCGCGTCCGCGTCCAGGATCCGGCCGTCCTGCACCCGAAGCCGAACGGCCGCCCAGTCGGCGCCGCGGGCCGAATCTCCGTACAGCTCCTGCATCGGGCCAGGGTACTGGCGGAGAGTCGTGGGGGGAGCCGAGGCTCCCCCCACCATGCTCCGATCTCGCCGTTTGCGCCGCGTCCACGTGAACCTGGACAAGCCAGGTGGGTGCCGTGCGAACCGTCGGCATCAGATGCCTAGGCCCGACCCGGGCTCCCTTTCACATGGTGTTGGTTCTACATGTACGCGGCTCTACGAACGAGATCGAGCACTCGTTTCAGACCCTAGCGACGATCACCCGGCCCGCGCGTACGACCAGCGGATCGACTGGACCCCGTGCAGGCCGAGCCGGCGGGCGAGCGCGTCGGTCAGATCGAACTGGCGTCCCGGCTCGTACGGCCCGCGGTCGATGACCTGCGTGAGCACGGTGGCGCCGTGAAAGGTGATGAAGATCCGGGCTCCGCAGGGAAGCGTGGGCTGTGCGACGCCTTCTGTGCCCGGCTGGAGGACGCCGCCGCACGCGGTGGTGCGCCCGAACGCAGCCGGGCCCGCGGAGCCGGCGAGCGCGACGAACGAGCCCACGGGTTGGGGGCTCGCACTGTGCTCGTCGCGGGTCTGAGCCGTCACTGCGAGCGAAACAGCGGCCGCGAGCAACGCCACGCCGGCGAGTGCGACCTCGCGCACCGCAAGATTCGGCCTCATCCGAGCCGGCTCACGCGCTACTCCTGCCGATTCGCCCGGCCCGGAAGCGCTCGTGCCCCTCCGGGCCGAGCCGAGACCTCGACGGACTGCGGTGCATCCGAGCCGCCCCTGCCGAACCGACGGCGGGGCGGCGCGTCGCCCAGCGGGTCGAGGCTGTAGCGCGCGACGCCACGGCCGGGCACAGCGGCCGCGCGCTCGGCCGCCGGTCCCGGTTCAGCGCCTGAATCAGCAGCCGAATCTTCGGGGAGGACGGCCGGCAGCACCACGGGAGCCCATGACTCGGCACCGGGGCCGTGCCGCTCCTCCTCCTGCTCGGGGGGCAGCTCGACCGGCAGCGGCGTGGCGTGCGGCCACTCCCCGAGCACCTCCTCGCGCAGCGCCGCCGAGGCGATCCACGTCGGCGCCTCGTCGCGGTGGGCCTCCGGATAACCCACCCGCACCTGTTCGAGCGGTTGGGCAGGCGGCAGGTTGACGTTCGGCACGTAGTACCGCGGCGGGAGCCCGCTGCCGTAGTGCGGCTCGCCGCGCCACGCCGCCCATTCGAGAATCGCGACCACCAACCAGCCGAGCAGCATGACACCGGCGATCTCGAGCGCATCGAGCTTCGCCAACGTGACGGCGACCGCGAGTCCGACGAGGAACAGCGCCTCGAGCACGAACCGCGAGCCGCGCCGATCAGGCATCGGGCCTCACTGGAGGTTCCGGGAGCTTGTCGTCCGGAACAGCCTGAACGCCGAGCTCTCGCAGGACCTCGTCCGGCATCGGGGTCGGCGCGCCGGTCAGCGGATCCGAGCCGCTCGAGACCTTCGGGAAGGCGATCACCTGTCGAATGTCCGGCTCGCCGGCCATCAACGCGATGAAGCGCTCGATGCCCATGGCAAAACCACCGTGCGGAGGAGCGCCCATCGCGAGCGCCTCGAGCAGGTAGCCGAACTTCGACTGCGCCTCCTCCTCCGTCAGGCCGATCGTCCGGAACACCCGCTGTTGCACCTCGACGTCGTGGATGCGGATCGAGCCGGAGCCGAGCTCCCACCCGTTCCAGACGAGGTCGTAGTGCTGCCCGCGCACACCGGCCGGGCTCGCTTCGTCCCAGACCTCGGCGCCGGCGACGGGCGCGGTGAAGGCGTGGTGCATGAACGTCCACTCGCCCGACTCCTCGTCCTGCTCGAAGAGGGGGAAGTCGAGCACCCAGTGAAAGACGTCGAGATCCGGGTCGATCAACCCGAGCTCCCGGCCGAGGTGCAGGCGCAGCAGGCCGAGGACACGAAGCACGGCCGCGTCGCTCCCGGCGCCGAAGAGCACAGTCGATCCGGGAGGGGCCTCGAGCGCCGCCAACTCGGCCGGTGTGAGGAACTTGGCGATCGGCGAGCGGACCTCGCCGTCCTCGTCGACGACGACGTACGCGAGCCCCTTCGCCCCCCACTCCTTCGCGAGGTCCTCGAGCCGCTGGATCTCACTGCGGGAAAACGCCCTGGGCGCAACGATGAAACGAACCGCCTCTGCGTTCCGGAAGACTCCGAACTCGGACTCGCGCGTCGCTTCCGTCGCATCCTGGATCTCGAGACCGAAGCGGATGTCCGGTTTGTCGGAGCCGTATCGCGACATGGCCTCGTCGAACGAGATTCGCGGGAACGGACGCGACGGCGCCTCGCGGTCGAGTGCCTCGAACGAGGCGACCACGGCGGTCTCCATGACGTCGAGCACGTCCTCGCGCTCGACGAAGGCCATTTCGAGATCGAGCTGACGGAACTCGAACTGACGATCCGCACGGAGGTCCTCGTCGCGCCAGCACGTGGCGATCTGGTAGTACCGGTCGAAGCCGCCGACCATGCAGAGCTGCTTGAAGATCTGCGGCGATTGAGCAAGGGCGAAGAACTTCCCGGGCTGCAGGCGGACCGGCACGAGAAAGTCGCGCGCGCCCTCGGGCGTGCCGCGCGTCATGCTCGGCGTCCAGACGTCGATGAAGTTCTGAGAGTCCATCGCGCCGCGCATCGCGGCGATCGCAGTGTGCTGCAGGCGGAAGTTTCGCTGCATCCGATCGCGCCGCATATCGAGCCAGCGGTAGCGGAGCCGCAGCGTCTCGTCGACGTTCTCCTCGTCGAGTTGGAACGGCAGTGGCGTCGAGCGCGAGAGGATGGTCAGGCTCTCGACCTGCATCTCGACGTCTCCGGTCGGCAGGTTCGGATTGACCGACTCCGGGCCGCGGGCGACGATCTCCCCTTCGGCCTGAAGCACGAATTCGTTGCGAATCTCGCGTGCTGCCTGTGCTGCATCGGCGGCATGCTCCGGATTGACCACGAGCTGGAGCTTGCCGGTGTGGTCGCGCAGGTCGATGAAGACGAGCCCACCGTGGTCGCGCCGGGTGTCCGCCCACCCGGCGACGGTGACCCGCGTGCCGATGTGATCGGTCCGGAGTTCTCCGCAATAAACGTCGCGCCAGCTCACGCCGTGAGCGTAGCGACGAGCTCAGCGAGCAGGACCGGCTGCTCGCCGCGTCCGTCGCGATTGATCGTCGCGCCACCTGCGCGAACGATCACGACGGTATCGGCGCCGCTTCGGGCGGCCTGCGTCATCTGCCCCTTGAACGAGCGACCGGCATAGTCGGTGTCGGCAGAGATCCCGGCCCGCCTCAGGTCGGCAAGCGCCTGCAGGGCGTCCTCCCGGAACGCGGGGTCGTCGACGACGAAGAACACCTTGACGCCCGGCTGCGCGATGGTGATTCCTTCGTTCTCGAGTGCGAGCAGCAGGCGCTCGAGACCAGCGCCGAAACCGATCGCAGGGGTCGCCGGGCCTCCGATCTGCTCAACGAGCCCGTCGTAGCGGCCGCCACCGCAGATGGCGGAGTTGGCGTTCTCGTCCGGGCCGATGAACTCGAACGTCGTCCGCGAGTAGTAGTCGAGCCCACGCACCAGCGTCGGGTCGATGATGTACGGCACACCGTAGAGGTCGAGTTGCCGGCGCACGGCATCGAAGTGGCCACGGCATTCGTCGCACAGCGACTCACCGATCTTGGGCGCATCCTCGAGCGCCGCGCGCACGGACGGGGACTTGACGTCGAACACCTGCAGCGGGCTCGTCGCACGCTTGTGCCGTGCGTCGTCGTCGAGCAGGTCTGCGTGCTCGTCGAGCCACGCGTTCAGGCGCTCGACGTACTGCGGGCGGCAGCTCGCGTCCCCGATCGAGTTCAGACGGAGCTCCCACCGGGTGACCCCGAGTCTCCGCAGCAGCTCGCGATAGAGCTCGATGATCTCGGCATCGACCGCAGGATCGGCGCTGCCGATCGCCTCGACGGACAGCTGATAGTGCTCGCGGTAGCGGCCGCGCCCCGGTGCGCCGTAGCGATACATCGGCGCGATCGTGTACGCCTTCACCGGCTGCGGGTCGCGATGCATGCCGTGCTCGAGGTACGCGCGACAGATCGGCGCCGTGCCTTCGGGACGAAGCGTCAGCGGCCGGTCGCTCCGGTCGGTGAAGTTGTACATCTCCTTGTGCACGACATCGGACGCGGCTCCCGACGTCCGCGTGAAGAGCCCCGTGTCTTCGAAACCGGGCGTCTGGATGCGCCGCCAGCCATAGAGCGCGGTCACCTCCTCCATCATGCGAACGAGCTCCCACCACGCCGCGTCGTTCGGCAGCACGTCGTGCGTCCCGCGCGGCGCTTGAAACTTCTTTGCTCCGCCGCCGGCCAAGCCGGCGGCTCCGCTGTTGCGCGACTCCGTCAAGCCTACGTCGCGGGGCCGCTACGTTCGGAGCGTAGTTCGCGCAGGAAGGGGTTCGTCTCCAGCTCGCGGCCGAGCGTGGTTGCCGGGCCGTGCCCCGGACGAATGACCGTCTCGGGCGGAAACCGGTCGAGCAGCGCCCGCACCGAGTCGAGCAGGGTCTCCCAGTCCCCTCCCGGCAGATCGACGCGGCCGACCGAGCCCGCGAACAGCAGGTCACCGGAGAAGAGCTCGCCATCCGCGTGGAAGGCGACGTGCCCCGCGGAATGACCGGGAACGTCGATCACCTCGAACGTGAGGCCCGCGACGGTCACCTCGTCACCGCCCGTGACGGTGTGCGCCGGCTCGTGCGCTGGGACGCGCATCGACCCACGCGTCTCTCCGCTGCGCAGCGCCTCGACCTCACCCGCGGGCGCCCAGACCTCCGCGCCGGTCCCGTCGGCGAGCGCGGCGACGCCGCCGATGTGATCCACATCGGTGTGCGTGACGAGGATGCCTGCCGTCCGCGACCCGAGACGCGCGAGCTCGAGCCGGAGCTCCGTCGGGTCGGCGCCGGGATCGATGACGACGGCCTCGGACGCCCCCCGCTCGCTCCGCACGACGTAGCAATTCGATTGGAAAGGCCCCATGACGAAGCTGTCGACGGCGAGCGGCATGAGCAGCGCTTGAGTGTATCCGCGCTTGGATACGCTTTCTCGGTGCAGCGCTGGGATCTCCTCGACCTCGATGCCCCCGAGGGCACACGCGACCCGATCGTCCTCCACTCGGACGACGGCGCGCGCGCAATCCTGATCGTCCTCAGCCCCGGCCAGTCGCTCGGCGAGCATCAGGTGAAGGAGAACGCGTGGATCACGGTGCTCGAGGGCGAGGTCGAGATCAGCGCGGGCGCCGAGACGATCGCGGTCGGCCCCGGCACGCTGACGCGGTTCGAGCCTGACGAGCGGCACTCCCTCCGCACCGACGCCGGCGCGCGCGTTCTGATGCTCCTTGCGCCGTGGCCCGGTGCCGGCCACTACCGCGGCTCCGACTGACTAGGGCTTCTTGCCGGACTGACGAGCCGACCGCCGCAGATAGGTGCGATACGCGGTGCGGTCGATCCAGTACGTCAGGGGGATGAACGCCAGGGCGTAGAAGGCGCCCCATGCCACCCGCAGGCCGATCGGCGCGCTCTTGAACAGGAACAGGAACGCGACCAGCATCAACGCGCCCATCAGACCTCCACGCTTGAACGCCCGCTCCCACGACGGCGGCGAGACCTCACGAATGGGGCGACCGCTCTTGCTGCGCGACGGCTGTTTCTGCTTGCCCTTTGTCTGGACCGCCGCCTTCGGCTTCTCCTCGCGTGCGCGCAGGTCGGCGATCGGCACCTCGTTCCCCTCTTCGTCGACCTCGAAGACGCGGACGTCGTGCCGGAAGTCCTTGCTGCGGCGGCGCCGCTGCTTGCGCGTGGGCATGCCGCAGGTTAGCGCCGCAGAACGAGCGAGCCGCCGCGCACGACAGCCGCAACGACATCGCCGGCCAGGTGGTATGCGAGGTAGCGCCAGTCGGGCGCGCCGAGGAGCGTCAGGTCGGCCCTCAGGCCAGGTGCAATGCGGCCGCGATCGTTCGCGAGGCCGAGGACCTGAGCCGCATTGACCGTCACCGCGGTCAGGGCTTCCTCCGGGCTGAGATGGAGCTGCGTGCAGGCGAGCGAGCAGATGAGCGGGAGACCGGCCGTGAACGAACTGCCCGGGTTGAAGTCGGTCGCGAGCGCGAGCGGCGCGCCCGCGTCGGCCAGCGCGCGGGCGGGGGGCATCGGCCGGTCGAGGAAGAGCGCGCTCGCAGGCAGCAAGACGCCCACGACGTCGTTCGCCGCCAGACGCCGCACACCGTCGTCCCCCGTCGCCTCCAGGTGATCCACCGAACGCGCGCCGAGCTCGACCGCCAGGGGCACCGCTCCGCTCTCCGTGAACTGATCGCCGTGCAGCCGCAATGCGAGCCCGGCGTCGCGGCATGCCATGAGATAGCGGCGTGCCTGGCGAGCGTCGAAAGCTCCGCGCTCGAGGAAGACATCCGCGGCGTCGGAGAGCTCGGCCGCCTCGGGCAGCACCTCGGCCAGCGCGTAGTCGAGGTAGGCGTCCGCGTCGGTGAACTCCGGCGGCACCGAGTGTGCCCCGAGCCACGTCGGAAAGCCACCCGCGGCGCGCACGGCTCGCAGCGACTCGAGCTCCGTCTCCCGGTCGAGGCCGTAGCCCGACTTGCCCTCCCAGGTGGTCGAGCCGTGGGCGAGGAACCAGGCGGCGTGACGCTCGACTCGGTCGCGCAGGCCCTCCGCGCCGAGCGCGCGCGTCGCGCGGACGGTCGCGAGGATCCCGCCGCCCGCAGCGTGCAGCTCCTCATAGCTCGCCCCGGCGGCGCGAAGCGAGAACTCGTCGACCCTGTCGCCGCCCCACGCTGGATGGGTGTGGCAGTCGACGAGGCCCGGGACCGCGCAGAGACCGCGACCGTCGACCTCCTCCAGTTCACCGTCGAGCGCGGTCAGTTCGCGCATACGCCCGACCGCCGCGATCCGGTCGCCGTCGCAGAGGATGAACGCATCGTCGATCACGTCGACCGCGGCGAGCTCGGCTCCCCGGCGCGGCACCGTTCCGGCGGCGGGCGTCGCGACCTGCAAGAGGTCGCGAACGAGCAGCCGTGTCGTGCCCCGGGCGGCGGGACGGCCCATACGGCTAGGCGTCGAACATCGGCGTCGAGAGGCCGTGCTCGTGCGCTGCGGCCTCCGCCTCCGGATAGCCCGCGTCGAGGTGACGGACGACGCCCATGCCGGGGTCGGTCGTCAGGACGCGTCCGAGTCGCTCGGCGGCCGCCGCCGTGCCGTCCGCGAGGACGACCATGCCCGCGTGGATCGAGAGGCCGATGCCCACGCCCCCACCGTGGTGGACGCTGACCCACGTCGCGCCCGCAGCGACGTTGACGAGCGCGTTCAGGATCGGCCAGTCGGCGATCGCGTCGGAGCCGTCGCGCATCGCCTCTGTCTCGCGGTAGGGCGAGGCGACCGAGCCTGCGTCGAGGTGATCCCGCCCGATCACCACCGGCGCCTTCACCTGACCCGTGCGCACGAGGTCGTTGATGGCGAGCCCAGCCTTCGCGCGGTCGCCGTAGCCGAGCCAGCAGATGCGCGCCGGCAGGCCCTGGAAAGCGACGCGCTCGGGAGCAAGTGCGAGCCACCGCTGCAGGAGCTGATCGCCGGGAAAGAGCTCGCGCAGCGTCTCGTCGATGACCGCGATGTCGGCCGGGTCTCCGGACAGCGCTGCCCAGCGAAACGGCCCGATCCCGCGACAGAAGAGCGGCCGGATATAGGCCGGGACGAAGCCCGGGTATGAGAAGGCCTCCGCTACGCCGGCGTCCCTGGCCTCACCTCGCAAGTTGTTGCCATAATCGAAAACATAGCTCCCTGCCCGGACGTACTCGAGCATCCCCTCCACGTGGACGGCGATCGACGCGCGGGCGCGCCGTAGGTACTCGTCCGGATCGGCCCCACGCAGGGCGTCCGCCTCCGCCACGGACAGACCGCTCGGCACATACCCCGTCAACGGGTCGTGGGCGGCGGTCTGGTCGGTCACGAAGTCGAAGTGCTCCCCTCGCCGGGCCAGCTCGGGCACGACGTCGGCCGCGTTTCCGAGCAGGCCGACCGAGAGCGCACGGCCCGCGAGCGCGGCCGCGCGAACACGCGCCAGCGCGTCCTCGACGGAATCGGTCGCCTCGTCGAGGTAGCGCGTCTCGAGCCGGCGGTCGATCCGGGACTGGTCGACCTCGACACAGAGGATCGCCGCTCCTGCCAGTGTCGCCGCCAGCGGCTGGGCGCCGCCCATGCCTCCCAGGCCCGCCGTGAGGACCGTCCGCCCGGCGAGCGACGGGGAACCGAAGTGCTTCTCGCCCGCGGCGGCGAACGTCTGGTAGGTGCCCTGCAGGATTCCCTGCGTGCCGATGTAGATCCACGATCCGGCTGTCATCTGGCCGAACATCGTCAGGCCCTCGGCCTCGAGACGACGGAACTCGTCCCACGTCGCCCACTTGGGCACGAGCAGCGAGTTCGCGATCAGAACGCGTGGCGCGTCGAGCGTGGTCCGGAAGACCGCGACGGGCTTGCCCGACTGAACGAGCAGCGTCTCGTCGTCCGCGAGCTCGAGCAGCGCGCGGACGATTGCCTTGAGCGCGTCGTGCGACCGTGCCGCTTTGCCGCTGCCGCCGTACACGACGAGGTCCTCGGGGCGCTCGGCCACGTCGGCGTCGAGGTTGTTCAGCAGCATGCGGAGCGGCGCCTCCGTCGACCACGAGCGCGCATTCAGCTCGCTGCCGTGCGGGGCGTGGATCGACGACAGATCGCCGCAGAGCGATTCGACCAGCCCGTCGACCGAACCGGCGACGGTCAAAACTCGGCGTCCTGGGCGCGCTGCGCAGCTGCCTCGGCACGCAGCCGGCTGCGCCAGCGATAAAGGCTCCACGCCGAGGCGACCACGAAGAAGAACACGGCGATGATGGCGGCCTTCCCCACTGCTCCGTTCGTCAGCCAGGCCACCAGCACGATCAGGATCGCAAGCGCGCCGTAGACGATCAGCGTGTCGCGATACGGATGCCTCGGCCGCGGAGTCTCCGGCAGCCCCCACTGCAAGCGGCGGCTCATTCGAGCTCACCCACCTCCGACTCGACCGCGGCGATCAGCGAGCCGTCCCGAATCGTCGCTGCAACCGCCTCGATATCCGAGCTGAGCGACCGGTCGTCGCGCAACCTCGGCGACAGCGACCGAACAAACGCGTGCGTCGCGTGACCGCCGCGGCCTGGCTCGAGCGGCGCAAGGAACTCGACCGCCTGCGTGGCGGCGAGCAGCTCAATCGCGAGCGCCCGCTCGCTGTTCGCGACAACCTGCCAGGCCTTGAGGCCGGAGGCGTTGCCCATCGACACGTGGTCCTCCTGACCTGCACTCGTCGGAATCGAATCGACCGACGCGGGGTGACACAGCGACTTGTTCTCCGAGACGAGCGCGGCCGAGACGTACTGCGGGATCATGAACCCTGAATTCAGCCCACCGTCGGTCGTGAGAAATGCAGGCAGCCCGTCGCTCAGGTTGGGGTTGACGAGACGTTCCACGCGCCGCTCGGAGATGCTCGCAAGCTCGGCGACCGCCATCGCGAGCGCGTCGAGCGCGAAGGCGAGCGGTTGCCCGTGGAAGTTGCCTGCGGAGACGAGCATCCCGTCCTCGACGAGGACGAGCGGGTTGTCGGTCGCCGAGTTCAGCTCCGTCGAGACGGTGTAGTCGACATAGTCGAGCAGGTCGCGACACGCTCCGTGCACCTGGGGCGCGCACCGAAGCGAGTACGCATCCTGCACCTTGTCGCACCAGCGATGCGACTCGGTGATCGCCGAATCGTCGAGCAGGCGCAGGACGTTGCGCGCCGACGCGGCCTGACCGCGGAGTGGCCGCAGAGCGTGCACCTGCGGGATGAAGGAGTTGCGCGAGCCTTGCAGCGCCTCGAGCGACAACGCGCACACGCAGTCGGCCGCCCGGGCGAGCCGCCACGCGCGAACCAGCGCGAGCGCTCCCTGAGCCGCCATGAACTGCGTCCCGTTGATCAGCGAGAGCCCTTCTTTCGCGAGCAGCCGCACCGGCTCCAGTCCGGCGCGCGCAAGCGCTTCGGCGCCGTCGAGGAGCTCACCCTCCCACCAGGCATGCCCTTCACCGACGAGCGGCAGAGCAAGGTGCGCGAGCGGCGCCAGGTCTCCCGAGGCACCGACGGAGCCACGCGCTGGCACGAAGGGCAGAACGCCGCGGTTCAGGCATTCGAGCAGCAGTTCGACGGTCTCGACCCGCGCTCCCGAGTTTCCTTTCGCGAGCGCGTTCGCGCGCAGCAGCATCGCGGCTCGCACGACCGTGTCGGGATAGGGGTCACCGACGCCACACGCGTGCGACCGGAGCAGTCGCAGCTGCAGCTCCTCGGTCTGGTCCTCGGGGATCGACTTGGAGACGAACCTCCCGAAGCCCGTGTTCACGCCGTAGGTGTGCTCGTTGGCCCCGTGCGCGACCGCCTCGACGACGGAACGCGCCGCTCGCATCTGGTCCCGCGCAGCGTCGGACAGCATCGACGCCGGTTGCCGTTCGACCGCGATCGCCCAGACGTCATCGAGGGAGAGGTCGTCGCCCGTCAGCGCGTGCGTCGCGGTCACGGCCCGAGTCTAGTTCGGGGGCCACGGCAAGGCCGCGCGGAGCTCGAGCACGTGACCCGCATCGAACCCGTCGATCTTGAGCACCGCCCCAGCCGCTGCAGCGGCGGCCCCGGCGGGCATGAGCCCCACGAGCTCAGACCCCACAACCTCGGCGCCGCGCGCCCGTGCCTCGGCATCGACCCGTGCGACGATCTCGTGCAGCGCCGCGGCCTCCCAATCCTCGACGTTCATCGACACCTGTACGAGCTTCGCCCTCGGCAAATCGAGGCCGAGCGCGCGGACGCCGGGAAAGCCGCCGCCTTTCTCGCGCACGACCGCAGCGATCTCCCGCGCCACACTCACATCGCCGCGCAGATTGACGTTGAAGGCGATCAGCGGCCTCCGTGCCCCGACGATGACGGCTCCGGCCGTCTCGTGCAGGCGCGGCGGCCCGTAGTCGGGCGCGAGCTCGCCGGCGTCGAGGCGCTGCTGCAGCCCGACCGTCCCGCCGCGCCGATAGAAAGCCGGGCCGCGATCGGGCGGTGCGTAGATGAACACCGGCAGTCCGAGCTCGGCTCCGATCCGCGAGCCCACCGATTGCGCCGCCGCACGTGCGCGCTCGAGGTCCTGCGGCCGGAGCGGCACGATCGGCACGACGTCGGCTGCGCCGATGCGCGGGTGCGCTCCCTCGTGCGTGCGCAGGTCGATCCGCTCGGCGGCCACTGCGATTCCTGCGAGCAACGCATCCCCGAGCTCGGCCTCGGTCCCGACCAGCGTGAACACCGAGCGGTTGTGGTCGGCATCCGCGTGCACGTCCAGCAGGCGCGCGTGTGCGCCGAGCGCCGACCCGATCGCATCGATCGTCGCCTGGTCGCGGCCCGCACTGAAGTTTGGAACCGACTCGAGAGGCAGCACAGCTCGTACTCTAGGAGCCGTGAAGGAGTACTACGACCGGCGCGCGCCGGAATACGACGACTGGTGGCTCGGGCGCGGGCTCTTCACCGGCCGGGAGCGCCCCGGCTGGGAAGACGAGCTCGACGAGGTAGCCGGCCTGCTGCGAGCGCTCCCGCCGGCAAGGACGCTCGACATCGCCTGCGGCACCGGATTCATCACACAGCATCTTCCTGGGGAGGTCGTCGGGCTGGACCAGAGCGCGTCGATGATCGCGATCGCCCGCGGCCGGATCCCGCAGGCCGAGTTCGTGATCGGTGACGCACTCGAGCTGCCGTTTCCAAACACGAGCTTCGGCCGCGTGCACGCGAGCTTCTTCTACTGCCACCTCGAGGAGCCCGAGCGGCTCCGTTTCCTCGCCGAGGCGCGTCGGGTCGCGCCCGAGCTGATCGTCTTCGCGAGCCGCCCCGGTCCCGACGAACCGCTCGAACGCTGGGAGGAGCGGGTGCTGCAGGACGGCTCCCGCTGGCCGGTCTTCAAGCGGGTGTTCGAGCCGGAGACCCTGGCCGGTGAGCTTGGCGGCGAGGTGCTGCATGCAGGCCGCTGGTTCGTCGTGGCCCGCTCGACAACGTGAGCTATCGCTCACTCGCGGGCCTGAAGCGAGCGCAGTCGGCCTGCCGCGCCTGCGTCGAGGCGGGCTACCCACTCGAGTCGCTCCCGGTGCTCGCGCCCGGTGCGGGCCAGCGCGCTTACCTGTTCGGCCAGGCACCCGGAGTCGTCGAGGGAGAAGAACGACGGCCTTGGCGCGGACGGGCGGGCAAGACGCTTCGCCGCTGGCTCGAACTGGACGAAGCGGAGTTCTACGCGACGTTCTACTGCGCGTCGGTGACCCGCTGTTATCCGGGCCGGCCCGCATCCGGGCGCGGCGACCGTACGCCGTCGCTCACGGAGCAGCGCCTCTGCGAGCGCTGGCGGGACGAAGAGCTCCGCCTGCTGAAGCCCAAGCTCGTCGTCACCGTCGGCGGTCTCGCGGCGCACCGGCTGCTCGGCGTGCGCAGCGTCGGTGAGAGCGTCGGTGTCCGCTACGAGCTCGACGGCATCATCGTGATCCCGCTCCCCCATCCGTCGGGTGCATCGAGCTGGCTCAACGTGCCCGAGAACCGCGCCCGCGTCGTGGAGGCCGTCGGGTCGATTCGCGCAGAACTGGCACGACACTGACGCCCGGTACCCTTCACGGGTGACTCAGGCGCCTCGCTATCGCACGACCTTCGTTCGGCTCCTCGGGTTTCTTCGTCCATACAAATGGTCGACCGCGATCTCCGTCGTGCTCGCGATCGGCTCGCAGGCGGCGGCGCTGATCGGCGTGTATCTGACCGGTTCGGTCGCCAACGCGCTGACGAAGAAGGAGCACAGCGAGGTTCCGTGGCTGATCGGGGCGATCCTGGTGCTCGGGGTCGCGCGGGCCGCCATGATGGCCGGCCGCCGCCTGATCGCCGGCAAGCAGGCGCTCGACGTGGAGCTGGACATGCGCACGGCGATCTACGCGAAGCTCGTCCGGCTCTCGTTCGGCTTCTACGACCGGCACCAGACCGGTCAGCTCATGAGCCGGGCCACCGTCGACCTGCAGGGCGTCCGATTCTTCCTCGGCTACGGCCTCATCTTCTTCTTCCAGCACACGTTCACGATCATCGGGGTGGGGCTCGTCATCTTCCTCATCAACTGGAAGCTCGCACTGATCTCGATCACGATCGTCCCATTCCTGATCGCGGTCGCATACCGCTACAGCCACGTCGCACATCCGCTTCTGCGCGATGTGCAACAGAAGATGGCGGACGTCGCGACGGTCGCGGAGGAGAACATCGTCGGCGTTCATGTCGTGAAGTCGTTCGCCCAGGAGGGTGCCGAGCAGGAGAAGTTCGAGCGGCGGTCCGAAGAGGTGTTCAGCCTGAGCGTGAAGGCGAACAGACAACGCGCGTTCTACGTGCCGATGCTCAGCTTCCTGCCGCTGATCGCGCAGGCAGCGGTGCTCTTCGTCGGCGGCAAGATGGTCGCCGACGGCTCGCTCTCGGTCGGCAGCTTCGTCCGCTTCAACCTCTATCTCGCAATGCTCGTGCTGCCGCTGCGCGCGCTCGGCATGTGGATCGGCCAGGCGCAGCGCGCGACGGCCTCCGGCGAGCGCATCTTCCAGGTGATCGACGAGCCGGAGGAGATCGGCGACGAGCCGGGCGCGAGAGAGCTGCCGGCCGGCCCGGGCCGCGTGACGTTCGACGGGGTCACCTTCGGCTACGACCCGGACCGCCCTGTGCTCGGCACGATCGACCTCGAGCTCGACGCCGGCCGGGTCGTCGCGCTGATCGGGCACACCGGCTCGGGCAAGACCACCCTGGCGTCGCTCGTACCACGGTTCTACGACGTGCAGGCGGGCTCGGTCTCGATCGACGGCGTCGACGTGCGGGAGGTGACGCTCGCATCGCTGCGCGGTGAGATCGGTGTGATCGCGCAGGATCCGTTCCTCTTCTCCGCGACGGTCCGCGAGAACATCGCGTTCGGCCGCCCTGAAGCGACCGACGACGAGATCGAACGCGCGGCGCGCCTCGCGCAGGCGCACGACTTCGTCGAGGCGCTCCCCGACGGATACGACACCGTGATCGGAGAGCGGGGCATCACGCTCTCGGGCGGCCAGCGCCAGCGAGTTGCGATCGCGCGCGCGCTCGTCGTCGACCCGCGCATCCTGATCCTCGACGACGCGACCGCCTCCGTTGATGCCTCCACGGAGGCAAGGATCCGCGACGGTCTGCGCGAGGCGATGCGCGGCCGGACGACGATCATCATCGCCCACCGCCTCTCGACGATCGCTCTGGCCGACGAGGTGATCGTGCTCGAGGACGGACGCGTCGCAGCCCGTGGCGCGCACGACGAGCTCGTCGGCACGAACAGCGTCTACCGCGAGATCTACGAGCACGGCCTGCTCGAGCGCGTCTTCACTGAGGAGGTCGCATGAGGCGTGGACTCGGCGGAGCCGAACAAAGAGCGCAGGGCGGCTGCCGGCTCTGGAGCGGATCTAGTGCGGGTCCACCAGCCGGGCAGTCATCTGACGCGCGGCGGGCGGGCGGAGGTCGACGACTGGTCGTGGGGCCGCACGAGGCGCCGCTTGCGGGCGCTCTACGTGTTGGCCCGGCCGTACAAGGGCCGCACGGCGATCGCGATCGGCTCGCTGCTCGGCGCGACGGCCGTCGCACTCCTGCCGCCCTACCTCCTCGGTCGCACGATCAACGAGGTCGGTAACGGGAACACCGACACGCTCGGCTGGCTCGTCGCCGCCTTCGTCGCGGCGGGCGCGCTCGGGATCGCGTTCGGCTATCTGCAGACCTTCTACACGGGCTGGACCGGCGAACGAATGCTCGCCGATCTGCGCAGCCGCCTGTTCGATCACCTCCAGCGGCTGTCGCTCGGCTTCTACGAGCGCAATCGCGCCGGCGTGATCATCAGCCGCTTGACGAACGACGTCGAGGCGCTCGACCAGCTCGTCACCGACGGGGTCACAACGCTCGTTCAGAACACGCTGCTGCTCGTCGGCACGGCAGTGGTCCTGTTCTTCCTCAACTGGCGGCTCGCGCTCGCGGCCCTGGTCATCATGCCCGTGATGTCGTTCTCGACCGCCTGGTTTCGCAAGCGGTCCGGCCGCGCGTACCGCAGCGTGCGCGAGACGCTCGGGGCGGTCACGGCGACCCTCGCGGAGGACATCGCGGGCATGCGGGTGCTTCAGTCGTTCACGCGCGAGCAGGCTGCGCGCGAGAACTTCCGTGCCGTCAGCGATCGCTACCGCGACTCGAACATGCAGACGGTCGTCCTGAGCGGCATCTACTTCCCGGTCGTCGACTTCATCTCCTCCGTCGCAACCGCTGTCGTGCTCGGCTACGGGAGCTACCTCCTGTTCAACCACGAGATGACGATCGGTGTCCTGATCGCGTTCCTCGCCTACCTGACCAACTTCTTCGATCCCGTGCAGCAGCTCTCGCAGCTCTACAACACGTTCCTCTCGGCCGTTGCCGCTCTCGACAAGATCACGGACCTGCTGGACGAGGAGCCCGAGGTGCGCGACGACGCCGACGCCGTCGAGCTGGCTCGCATCGAAGGACGGGTCGCCTTCGACGACGTTCGCTTTGCCTACGGCCGCGGGCCCGAGGTGCTGCACGGGATCGATCTCGAAGTGCAGGCTGGGACGACTGTGGCGCTCGTCGGCCACACCGGTGCCGGCAAGTCGACGATCGCCAAGCTGCTCGCCCGCTTCTACGACCCGACAGAGGGCGCCATCACGATCGACGGCGTCGATCTTCGGAAGGTCTCCCAGGCTTCGCTGCGCCGCCAGCTCGGCATCGTGCCGCAGGAAGGCTTCCTGTTCGCCGGCACCGTCGCCGACAACCTCGCTTTCGGCCGCCCGGAGGCGACCCGCGAGGAGATCGTGTCCGCCGCCCGCGCCGTGGGGGCCGACGAGTTCATCGAGCAACTCGAAGGCGGCTACGACACGCAGCTCGGCGAGCGCGGCTCACGGTTGTCGCTCGGCCAGCGCCAGCTGGTCGCGTTCGCCCGTGCGCTCCTCGCCGATCCACGCATCCTGATCCTCGACGAGGCGACGAGCTCGGTCGACATCGGCACCGAGCGCAAGATCGAGCGTGCGCTGCGGCGTCTCCTGCACGGCCGCACGGCGTTCATCATCGCCCACCGGTTGTCGACGATCCGCGATGCAGATCTGATCGTCGTCCTCGAGCACGGCAAGGTCGTCGAGCAGGGGACGCATGACGAGCTGCTCGCTGCGCAGGGCCTGTACATGTCGCTCTACGGCGACTGGGCCGCGGACGCCGCCTGAGATCGAGGCGTATCGTGTCCTCCGATGGCGGAGGACAAGAACCAGCTCGATCCGCAGACGCGCGAGCGGATCGCTGATCCCGTCTCGAAGGAGGCGGAGCTCGAGACTCGCCTGACACCCGCCGAGGCGGTCAAGCAGATGCGCATCCGGGTTCCGGTGCGCGCGAATCGGAAGCTGCGCACAGTGATCGACCGGGTGAACAAGGACGACCAGATCAAAGGCTGGTGGCACGTCGCGAATGTGAATGCCGTCGCCCGCATGGAGATCAACGACCACTCCTGGGTGCACATCCAGATCGTCACGAACATCGCCCTCAAGCTGCTGCGGCAGTTGACGAAGCACGGCATCGAGCCGGCGATGGTCAAGGACTACGGGATGACCCGCGACGACGCCGAGCTCGTCGTGGCGCTGACGGCGCTGACCCACTGCATCGGCATGTCGGTGCACCGGCACGGCCACGAAGATTTCAGCCTCTTTCTGGCGGAGCCGAAGTTGCGCGAGCTGATCGGCGGCCTGTACGAGGAGCCCGACCTCACCGTGGTCGTCTCCGAGGTGCTGCAGGGGATCATCAGCCACCGTTCCGACGGCGAGCCGCTGACGCTCGAGGCAGGCATTCTCCGAGTCGCTGACGCGCTCGACATGGAGCAGGGCCGCTCGCGCATCGCCTTCGAACGCGGCCGGGTGGGCATCCACTCGCTCTCCGCGGCGGCGATCGAGGAGGTCGAGATCTCCGACGGCGAGGAGAAGCCAATCAGGATCTCGATCCGCATGAACAACTCCTCCGGCATCTATCAGGTCGACGGACTGCTGAAGGCGAAGCTGCGCGGCTCGGGCCTCGAGCCGTACGTCGAGGTGATCGCCCACATCGACACGGAGGCGGAAAAACGCCTCGTTCCGCTCTATCAACTGGATCTGTAACAGCGGAAGGCGGCTACAATCGGGACGCCCTGCGGGATCGTCTAATGGTAGGACGCCGGACTCTGAATCCGGTAGTCTAGGTTCGAGTCCTAGTCCCGCAGCTCACGCGAAAGCCCTGCTCAGGCGGGGCTTTCGTTTTCAGTCCTGGCTACAGGTTTCAGGGTACGGCAGGCGTCGTTCCGCCGTAGGCGACCGTGAAGCCGTTCGCCGTCAACGGCGAAGGGACAGAGAGGTCAGAGGCTGCCGATAGACCATTCCCTTGATGGTCCGTGAGCCGCGGTTTGATCGACCCGTGGCGGGTGTCAGTGAAGTCACGCTTCACCACGGGCCGATCAAAACGTGAGCCCCGCCGCAGCGAGCTCACGCTCTCACCCATGGAACCATCGACGGTGCCGGGCTCGTATGACACACGTGGGTCGTCTTCTGCCGTCGTGTGGGATCGGCGCGCCGTTCCGGTAGTCTCGGTTCGAATTCAGGGCCGGGCCGCGAACGAGAGAGGGGTCGGATGGGGTCGTTGGTTCGGGCACTCGTCGTGGCAGCGACGTCCCTCCTCCTGGTGCCCTCGTCCGTCGGCGCCGCGGCATCTCCTCGTGCGACCCTGGCGGCGATCCTCGCGGCCGGCCGTGCCCAGCGTTCGGTGCACTACGTCGCGATCGCGAACAACGGCGTCTCGCGCACACGGCTCGTTTGCGACGTCGCGACGAACTCCGGCATCCAGAGGATCACGTTCGAAGAGGGCGGCCGCACAGGGAAAGTGACGGTGCTCGTGAGCGGCGGCACCGCCTACATTCGCGGCGACAGCTTCATCCTCACGAGCTACCTCGGCTTCAAGCCTGCGGGAGCCGTCCGGTATGCGGGCAAGTGGGTTCGCATCCCCCGGTCCGATCGCGCCTACGCTCCGGTGTCCGCCGCCGTCACCCTGCGCTCGACGATCGACGAGTTCGAGCTCAACGGGCCGCTGACGTTCCTGCCGCCGAAGACGGTCGCGGGCCAGAAGACGATCGGGATCAAGGGAACGGTCGGCAAACCTGCCGCGCAGGCCTCGCTCTATGCCCGGGCTCACGGAACGCCGCTGCCGGTCGGTGAGGTCGAGACGTTCGGCAAGGCCCTCGACGAGACGCTCCTCAGTCGCTGGAACGAGCCGGTGCATGTTCAGGTCCCGGCTCGGTCAGTCCCGATCGGAGCGACCGGTCTCGAGTGACCCGACTCGCGAGCCGTCGGCCGTCCGTCCGCTCGGCTAGGGTCCTCGGTTCCCCACGCGGCTCCGCCCGCAGAATCGACGGTGGACGTTGGCCCCGAGAAGGCAGAAGACATCGCGCGGCAGGTAGCCACGGGCGCCGCCCAGGAGGAGCGCAGGAGAGACGCCCTCACGGCGTACCTCGACGAGCGCGTCGCGGCCGGCTACCGCGTCGAGACACGCGGAGGCACTCAGGCGATCATCGCCCCCACCGGGGTCCGCTCGATGCTCGGGCGGCTCAACCGTTCGGGCGGCCGGGGACGCCAGGTCGTCTCGGTGGACGACCAGGGCAAAGTGACCGTCTCGCCCGCCGAGCCGCTGCGCTCGTGAGCCCGAACAGGTCCTAGGCCGTCGCCGCAGCCGCTGACGGGGCAGGAGCGAGCGCCTCGGTGAGCGCCCGCTCGAGCGCGTCGAGCGGAAACGGCTTGACGAGGTACGCCGACGGGCCGAGCTCGAGCAGTTCGGCGGTCGCGGGATAGATGCTCGTGAACAGCACCGGCACGTTCTGTGCGCGGAGGCTCTCGGCGAGGCGCACGCCGTCGGGCTCGCCGGGCTCGATCACCGCGACGTCGACGCCGAGCTGTGCAACGGCAGGACCGCGGTAGGTCTCCGGTTCGTGGCCCAGACGGCGCACGACGAGCTCGAGCAGCGCACGGATGTCGTCGTGGGGCTCGCAGATCAGGATCCGGGCCATTGACTACAGAATCGATCAACCGTGCAGGGATTCAGAGCGCGGATGGTATGAAGAGGGTATGAACGCGCCCGTTCGCATCCTCGTAGTGGACGACGATGCCGACATCCGCCGCCTTCTCCGAGAGCTCCTCGAACGCATCGGCCACACGGTCGACGAGGCGGAGGACGGAAAGACGGCGCTTCGGAAGCTGTTCGCGAACGCCCCCTCGCTCGTGATTCTCGACGTGACGATGCCCGAGCTCGACGGCTATCAGACGCTCGAGCGGATCCGCGACCTCTCTGACGTCCCGGTGCTGATGCTGACCGCGCGCACACAGGAGCTCGAGAAGGTCCGCGGCCTGTCGGCGGGGGCCGACGACTACGTCGCGAAGCCGTTCGGCCGCCAGGAGCTGCTCGCCCGCGTCCAGGCGCTGCTGCGGCGATCCGGCGGCAAGTCGGAGGTGATCGAGGCGTATACCGACGCCTTCACGCAGGTCGACTACGCCCAGCGGCAGGTGAAAGTGCAGGGCCGAGACGTGCAGCTGACGCCGCTCGAGTTCAAGCTGCTGTCGGCCTTCGTCCAGAACCCGAACCAGGTGCTCTCGCGCGACCAGCTTCTGGAGCTCGTGTGGGGTGATCCCTACGGCGTATCCGGCGATCAGGTGAAGCTCTACGTCGGCTACCTGCGGCGCAAGCTCGTCCCGGACGACCCCCAGACGGCCCCGATCGAGACGGTGCGGGGGTTCGGCTACCGGTACCGGCGCACCTGATCGACGGGTTCCACCAGGCGAACGTTTCGTGAAGAGAGTTGGCGCTGCCCTGCAGCATCTCTACACTCCCCCCACAATCCCCTGACCCCCCAGACAGGAGGACGAGTGAAAAAGCGTGTCTACGTGGGCGCAGGAGCGTCCGCGCTGATAGCGATCGTCGCTCTCGCGACGATGGTGAGCGGCGCAATCGCCAGGAGCGGCGCTACGCCGCTGCCGGCATCGTCGTGCGGCGCGATCCAGAATCCAAGCGGTCAGTACCTGATCGCGTCCGACCTGCCTCTCGAGGGCTCCGGCCGGACCCAGACGACACAGATGGGCCGGGCAATCCAGTTCATTCTGAAGGCACACGGTTGGAAGGCGGGCAAGTACTCGCTCGCCTACCAGGCCTGTGACGATGCGACCGCCCAGGCCGGCAAGTGGGACTCGGGCAAGTGCTCTGCCAACGCGAACGCCTACTCGCAGAACTCCAGCGTGGTCGGCGTCATCGGGACGTTCAACTCGGGTTGTGCCGAGATCATCGTCCCGGTGCTCAACCGGGCCTCGAACGGCCCGATCGCGATGGTGAGCCCGGCGAACACGTACGTCGGTCTGACCCATCCGGGGCCGGGCACCTCTGCCGGCGAGCCGGGTAAGTACTACCCGACCGGAAAGCGCAACTACGTCCGCGTCGTGGCGGCCGACGACTACCAGGGCGCTGCTGACGCGCTTCTGGCGAAGTCGCTGGGCGTCAAGAAGGTGTTCATTCTGAACGACAAGGAGGCGTACGGCCTCGGCGTCGCGACGAACTTCAAGAACGCGGCGCTGAAGCTCGGCATCAAGGTCGTCGGGTTCACCGCGTGGGACGGCAAGGCAACCTCGTATGAGGCACTTGCGGTCAAGGTCAAGTCGTCCGGGGCGCAGGGAATGTTCCTCGGCGGCCTGATCTGCGAGAACGGCGGCAAGCTGATCAAGGACCTCTCGGCGGGTGCTCCCGGCGTGAAGATCATGGCTCCTGACGGCTTCACCCCGATCTCGGCCACCATCCAGGGCGCAGGGACGGCGAGCAACGGGATGACCGTCTCGGTCGCCGGCCTGCCGAACAATGCGCTCAAGGGTGCAGGCAAGGCGTTCGTCAAGGCGTTCTCGAAGGCCGACCACAGGGCACCGGACCCGTACTCGGTGTACGCGGCCCAGGCAGCCGACGTCCTGATCCAGGCGATTGCCCAGTCCAACGGCACTCGCGCGGACGTGACGAAGCAGCTCTTCAAGGTCAACCTGCAGAGCAGCATCCTCGGCAACGTGTCGTTCAACGCGAACGGTGACGTGACCTCGAACCCGGTCACGATCTACAAGGTCAAGGGAAGCACGTACCCGCCGTACAAGGTGATCGTGCCGCCCAAGGCCCTGGTGAAGGCCGCTTAGCCGGGACCCCAGCCTCACCAGCACGTGATCGACCAGAGGGGGAGAGCGCGAGCTCTCCCCCTCTTCCTATGCTCTAGGGATGTCGCTGGCCGCCGTTCCGAACCTGGAGAGCGAGCTCGACGGGCTGTACGCCCTCCCGTTGACGCAGTTCACCAAGGCGCGGAACGATCTCGCAGCACGGTTGCGGAAGGCTCACCAGGACGACGTCGCCGCCGCGGTGCGCGCGTTGAAGAAGCCGAGCACCGTCGCGTGGGTTGCAAACAGCCTCGCACGCGAACAGCCGAAGCAGGTGGACGCGCTGCTGCAAGCGGCCGACCAGTTACGCGACGCCCAGCAGCGGTCGCTCGGAGGCCAGGCCAGCGCCGAGGAGGTCGGCGAGGCGTCGGCGGCCGAACGCGAGGCCCTGCGGGGATTGCTCACCTCGGCTCGAACCGCACTTGGAGCGCGCGCGACGGCCCCGCTGCTCGAACGGCTGTCACAGACGCTGCGGGCGGCCGCGATCGACGAGAACGGGCGCACGCTCCTGCAACGCGGCCGTCTGACCGAGGAGTTGAAGGCTGCCGGCTTCGGACCGCTGGAGGCGGTGACACCGTCCCGCCGCCGGGGTGACGAGGTCGCGCGCGCCGCACGTGAGCGGGTCAAGGCGCTGAGGTCGGAGGCACGCCGTCTCGACACGGAGGCGCGCCAGGCCGAACAGGCAGCGAGCGACTCCGCGCGCGCAGCGGAGATCCTGGGGGACGAGGCAGCCGAGAAACGAAGTGAGGCACGCCGGGCAGCCGCAGAGCTCGAGGAGGCCGAGGCCGACCTCGGGAAGAGGCGCTAGCTCTCCGAGGGCTCGCCGAGCTCCCGCAGCGCCTCGACCGCCTCGTCGACGGACCAGCAGACCCGTCCCACGTGCTCGATGGCGCCGATGACGAACAGGTTCATCCCATCACCGACCGCGTTGCCACGCCTGCGCTGCAGACGCAGATCGGTGACGATCGCGACGATGCCGCGGTACCTCGGATCGCCTCCGGCGACGAGCTCCGCGAACATGCCGATCTCGCAGGCCGTACCGTCGTCGACAACCGGGCCGTCGAGCCAAGCAAGGAGCACATTGGCGGAGCGCACGCCTCCCGCGTCGACGCGGAACACCTCGGCGGGTGTCAGCTCCGCGAGCGCGTCGAAGTGCTCGTGCGGGACGAAGCAGTCGAAGCCCTCTCCCCGGAGCCGCTGAGCGAGCCGGTCGAGCCACTCGCGCTCGGCCTCCGAGAAGAGCGGCCCGGCCAGATAGATCCGCATGGCCGAACGCTAGCGGCCGCCGTCTCACGAGGCGAGGCCGGCCCGGCTCGCGACGGCGAGCCGGGCAGCACCTCCTACTGGATGGCGGGCGTGTACTCCCGGCGGCTGATCCACTGCTCGAGAGTGCCGATGCCGGACGCCACTGCGGACCTGGCGCTCGAGATCTCACGCTCCTGGCGGCAATTGACCGCGTTCGGGAACCGTGCCACGTACTCGATCAGCACCTCGTGACGACGCTGCAGATCGAGCTGCCGATGGCGTAGTACGTCGAGAGCGACGTGTACATCGTCCATGCCCTCCGGACTCCCCGTCCCAGTCAGGCCACGTTCCATCGTTTTCCCCCTCATCGTCTATCGGAGAACTCAAAGCGTCACACAGACCAGCGGAAATCACACTCCCTGAAACGGGTGAACTTGCACATTTCGCAGCGGTCGCCCTCACGCCCTATCCGACAGGCAAGCGTCCCTTCGCGATAGAAACCACGGGGCATGAGCGCGCAGGTCCCTCAGGGCACCGTCACCTTCGTCTTCACCGACATCGAAGGCTCGACCGACCTGTTGAAGCGGCTCGGCGACCGGTATGCCGACGTCGTCGCCACGCACCGCCGCATCCTCCGCGAGGAGTTCGGCAGGCGAAACGGCGTCGAGATGGACACGCAGGGTGATGCGTTCTTCTTCTCGTTCGCGCGGGCACGCGACGCCGTTGCGGCAGCGGTCGCCGCGCAGCAGCGGCTCGCCTCGCATGCCTGGCCGGACGGGATCAGGCTGTCCGTCCGCATGAGCCTGCATACGGGCGAGCCCGTCGTCGGCGAGGAGGGCTACGTCGGGATCGACGTCGTGCGTGCCGCGCGGATCTGCGCCGCCGGCCACGGCGGGCAGGTGCTTCTTTCGGCCGCGACGGCGACCCTTGTCGGCACGGCACTTCCCGAAGGCGTGCGAGAACGCGACCTCGGCGAGCACCGGCTCAAGGACATCGACCACCCGGAACGCATCTACCAACTCGACGTCGACGGGCTTCCGTCGGCCTTCCCGCCGCTTCGCACGCACGGCGAGAAGCCGCTCGACTTCGAGCAGCGGCTCGAGCTGCGGATCCAGTCCTACGTCGAAAGCCGCGTCGAGCAGGCACTCGCCGGTCCTGACGCGGCTTCTTCCCGAGAGCCGCCGACCGGGTTGACGAAGCTCGCCGCCGGCGGGCTTTTGATCGCGTTTCTCGGCCTCTGCCTGCTCGCAGCCCTCGTGATCGGAATCGTCATGCTCGTTCGGTTCGCCTTCTGAGTCGCCTGCGAGCCCGCCCGAGGTCGGGTCGTGCGGCTCAGTAGACTCGGTCGCCTGTTGAAGATCGTGGTGACAAACCTCAAGGGCGGTGTCGGCAAGACGACGACCACTCTGTATCTGGCCGCCGTCGCCGCGTCCCGCGGCCACACGCCGGTCGTGGTCGTCGATGCCGACCGGCAGGCGTCTGCGGCTGAGTGGCTCGAGGAGCGCCCGATCGACGGCGTCGAGGTGATCGAAGCACCGTCCGAGAGGACCTTGGCGCGCGCGATGAACGCCGAGGGCGGGACGGTGGTCGTCGATCTGCCTCCGGGAGACGAGCGGCTCGTCCAGTCGGCGATTGCCGCAGCCGACGCCGTCGTCATCCCCACTCGCGCCGGCGGCATCGAGTTCGCGCGCGTCGCCTACACGCTGGGAATGATCCCGTCGAGGACCCCCCGCGGCATCGTCGTCACTGCCGCGCGTCTGGGGACGAACGACCTGCAGGAGACGATCGACTGGTGGAAGGCCGAGAACGTTCCGGTCTGGGGTGTCGTCCCCGAGCGAGTCGGCATCGCCGCCGGGCCCGAGGCCAGGTTGTATCGCGACGGGCTCGACGAGTACGGCAAGATCCTGCGCCGCGTCCTCCGCTCCGGCTGATCCGACGTCCCCCCGGTCGACGGCACCGTGGCATCCGCCCGGGCCTGATTCGGTTGGCCGGATTGTGGGAAAGGGCGAGGAGGGGACTCTTTGCTGTGTGAATCAAGGAGGTAAGGATGAGAATTCGGCGTTGGCACAAGCAGGTGCTGGTGTCGGTCATGGCGGCGCTTGCGACCGTCGTTGCACTTCTCGTCGGTGGTGTGGCGTCGCAGGCGGATCCCGGCCATCCGTACCTGGCGCTCGGTGACAGCGTGTCGTTCGGCTACATCACCCAGGCCGGATTCGAGTATCAAAACCCTGACAACTTCATCGGCTTCCCGAACTACGTGGGGCAGGCGCTCGGGATGACGCCGACGAATGCGGCGTGCCCGGGCGAGGCGACCGCTGGGTTCTCGTCCGCAACCGGTGCCGACAACGGCTGTCGGCAATACAAGGCGAACTTCCCGCTGCACGCGAGCTACAGCGGCACCCAGCTCGCCTTCGCGACAGCATTTCTGAACGCGCACCCAAATACGAAGCTCGTCACGATCCAGCTCGGCGCAAACGACCTGTTCCTGCTCGAAAACCAGTGCGGCGGTCAACCCGCCTGCATCACGGCCGGACTGCCCGCGCTCCTCACCACGATCAGCAACAACATGGACGCCATCTATCGCGCGATTCGCTCGGCCCACTTCCACGGCCGGCTCATCGTCGTCAACTACTACTCGCTCGACTACAGCGACCAGACCGGGACCGGAGTGACCCAGGCTCTGAACCAGGCGATCGCAAGCCATGCACACGCCGACGGAGCGATCGTCGCCGACGCGTTCACCGCGTTCGAACATGCAGCCGCCTCCGCAGGCGGGCAGACGTGTAAGGCCGGGCTCCTGAACACCACTCCTGGAGACCAGCTCACCTGCGATGTCCATCCCAGCCAGTCGGGCCAGCAGCTGCTCGCTCAGGCCGTCGAGAACGCCTACGGCGGCCCCACCGGAAACTGACCTGACTCAGCGCGCGGTCCTGGCTCGTGTTCTCACGGGGCCAGGACCGCGTTGACGCTCGGAACCGGAGGCCAGCGACAAACGCGCGTGGCGAGATCCACTCCACGAGGCTGTGGAGCGGAATCATCGCCGCAGGTGGCCTGTCGCCGCTCGCGTTGCCGCAGGCACGGAGGGCAATCGGCTGGACCGCATCCTGAGCCGCCGCATCGAGCCGAGCTATCCCCTGAACAGGGG
>CAWDWI010000012.1:0-42500 GCA_963806025.1 uncultured Thermoleophilia bacterium
GGGTTCTTCCGGATCATTTCCGCCATCACGTACTTCGCGAACAGCTACAAACTGAACAACTTCACGAACGGTCTCTTCAGCGGGCACAACTGGGCGTGGGGAGTCTGGGACCTCCTGATCGCCGCGGCCGCGATCATCGCCGGCATGCTCGGTCCTTGCAGGCCGGGAATTCGGACGGGTGTTCGGCTACATCGCAGGCGTGCTCGTGATCGTCCATGGCTTCACCGTCATCAACCTCGCTCCGTGGTACGGGGCGACCGCGATCGTCGTGGGCGTGTTGGTCGTCTACGGGCTCGCCGCGACGCCGGCAAGGGGTGGGTCATGAGCAAGACGTGGTGGATCATTCTCATCCTCGTCGCCGCAGGCGTCGGCCTGGCCGTTCTGATCGGTGTGCTCGGCACACGCAATGAGCCGTCGAAGACCGAGGCCGTATCGAGCCTGTGCTCGAGCCTCCAAGGGCTCGAGTCGTCGCTCAAGACGGTGACCAGCATCGATGCGAGCACGACGACCCAGAGCGAGCTTCAGAGCGACGTGAACGCCGTTAAGACGGCATGGGACCAGGTGCAGAGCGATGCGCAGGCCGTACAGAACGCATCGACCGGCAGCCTCGACAGCGCCTGGAACAGTTTCGAGTCGGCTGTCAAGGACATCCCGAACGCGTCTTCCGTCTCGGACGCGGTGACCAGCGTCCAGCAGACAGGGCAGCAGCTCGATGCCGCCGCGCAGTCCACGGCGTCGTCGCTCAGCTGCTCGTAGATGCCGACAACGCAAAGGCACGGTGCGAACTGAACTGGAGGTTGCTCGTGAAGAGAGGGTTCGACGAACACAGATCTGAGATCGCAAGAAACAGCAAGGCCAAACGGAGGAGCCAGCGTGGGCGCGTGGAGCACCTGAGTACGGTCGACGCGACCACGAGTCGCGCAGCACAGCGGTCGGCAACGGGGTAATCAAAGCCGAAACGAGTGTCTAGACAGTTCGGGACGGCGTTCAGCGCGGGGCATGTCCTGCGGCGGACTCGAAGGCCCAGTAAAGTGTTGGCCTGGTCCGTGCCCTCGCTGGCGGACGTGCCCTTTCTACGTGGTCGTACGTGAGCTCGTCGATGCGCTTAGCTGACGATCGTCCAACCTCAAGGCCGGTGACCTAGTCGTGAGCCTCCTCTGGGCCGGTCTTGTCGTTGCGGCTGTCGCGATGGTGGCGATCTCGGCGATGCTCTTTGTTCGCCGCCGCGCTCCGGCCGGGAGCTATTTCGAAGATGGAGACCGCGCAGCTGGAGTCTTTGGTGTCCTTGCGACCGGGCTCGCCGTGCTCCTCGGCTTCGTCGTCTTCCTCGCTTTCGAGAGCTTCGACACGTCACGAAGTGGCGCCGAGACCGAGGCACAAATCGTCAGGGAGCAGTTCGAGACGGCCCAGCTCTTGCCGGTCGCTGTGCGTCCCCGGCTTTCAGGCGACCTCGTCTGCTACGCGCGTACGGTGATCCACAGCGAGTGGCCGAGAATGCAGGCCGGCACCCTTGGGGACAGCGTCAATCCCTGGACCTTCGCAATGTTCCGCGTTACCAAGGGGATCGAGCCCCGCTCTCCGTCGGAGCAGGCGGCCTACGCGAAGTGGCTCGACCAGCGCAGCGACCGCGAGACCGCGAGGGGGGACCGCACCCACGGCGCCGAGGGTGTGATTCCATTGCCGCTTTGGATCGTGCTGTTCCTGAGCGCGGTGATCATCTTCGTGTTCATGCTGTTCTTCGCGGACAGCCACGAGCGGGCCCTTGTTCAAGCGACGATGATGGGCGGCATTGCGATCGTGATCACATCGACGCTGCTGCTCTTGTGGTTCCTCGACCATCCCTACCATTCCGGCCCAGGAAGCCTCCGGCCGGTCGCGATGGAGCGAACAATCCGCATCCTCGATCACGAGGCAGCCGTCATCAAGGCAAAGCTGACGATTCCCTGCGACGAGCAAGGAACTCAGCGTGGCGGCTGATGCGCCGGATCCACATGAGTGGCGCGACCGGCTTATCTCGATCACCGAAGCTCTGCTGCTCTTGATCGTGGCGCTGGAACTCCCCATTCGGAGAGTTCCGCAAATAGCCCCAGAAATGGGGTTGCGTCAGGTGCAGTAGAGGTTCCAGGCGAGTTGGCCCGCTGCGTCCCAGAACGCGTCGGAGTTGGCGCGCTGGGATGCCGTCTGCCAAGCGCGACCGCGCCGGGCACGCCGGTGACGACGAGAGCGTCGAGCAGGTCCCCGACCGATTCCATCGTTGGATCGTGTCACTCGAACGCTGTTGCCTGCGGGCGCAACTACGCTACTGACCCAACAAACTCAGGGTTGAAGGCCTCCGCGAACGGAGCTCGGCGGGGGCCAGCGCCCAAGAGCTTCGCGAGTCAGGTACCTGGTACCTGCGGTACCAGGTACCGGTTCCGAACCGCCTGCCCCTTTACGGGTGAGTTGTGACGCCCTCACTCTTGGCCGAAGATGACGGCCAAATGAGTAGTTCACGAGGCATGCCGCAACTCGTCTTCCTTTACGGGCCGCCGTCGGCAAGCTGACGGTCGCCCAGGAGCTTGCCGCGCGACGGCCGTTCCGCATCCTTCACAACCACGTGACCATCGATGCCGTGACGACCGTGCTCCCATTCGGCACCGACTCGTTCTGGGGCATCGTCGGGAGGCTTCGGCGCGACCTCGTCTCTCTGCGGCAGCGGGAGAGGGGATCGACCTCATCTACACGTATGTCTATGCGCCCGGCGACGAGCCACACGTCGATGCGATCGCGGCGCCGTACGAGGGGGCCGGCGGAAACGTCACCTTCGTGCAACTGCTCGCCTCGGCCGACGAGCTTCTGCGGCTGGTGACGAACGCGAGCAGAGGAGCCCACGGAAAGATCAGAGACGCCGCAACGCTGCAGCGTCTCCTCGCCGAGTACGACGTGCGTGCGACGATTGCCGGCCGTGAAAGCCTGACGATCGACCTCGAAGCGACGACTGCTGCCGACGCGGCTGAGTTGATCGTTGAGCAGCTCGACTGATTATCTACGGATCCACCGCGGGCGCCGCCTCCATTCATTCAGCAGCACCGAGCGCACACACTGGTGGTGTGGCCTCGGAGGGGAGAGAATCGCCGGGTGCAGCCCGAGCTTCCAACCGGGACGGTGACGTTCCTCTTCACCGACATCGAGGGGTCCACCCGGCTGCTCCGCGAGTTGGGCGACGGTTATGCAGAGGTGCTTGCCGAGCATCGCCGTGCGCTGCGGGAGGCGTGGGGGCGGCATGGGGGGGTCGAGGTCGACACCCAGGGCGATGCCTTCTTCGTGGCATTCGGGCGTGCCTCGATGCAGTGGCGGCCGCCGGCTACGCGCAGCACGCGCTTGCGCCCGGCCCGGTGCGGGTGCGGATGGGGCTGCATACGGGGGAGCCGCTTCGCACCGACGAGGGCTATGTCGGATTCGACGTGCATCGCGCAGCGCGCATCGCGGCCGCCGGCCACGGCGGACAGGTGCTGCTGTCGCAGGCGACGGCCGACCTCGCCGGCCGTCGATGTGCGTGACCTCGGCCTGCACCGGCTGAAGGATCTGAGCGCACCGGAGCGCCTCTTTCAGCTCGGGACGGAAGGTTTCCCGCCGCTGAAGACGCTGCACGAGACGAACTTGCCGGTTCCGGCGACGCCATTCCTCGGCCGCGAACCTGAGATCGACGAGGTCGCGGCGCTGTTGCGGCGACCTGACGTTCGGCTCGTCACGCTCACCGGACCGGGAGGAAGCGGCAAGACGCGGCTCTCGCTGCAGGCGGCCGCCGCTGCCGCAGACGACTACGACCACGGTGTCTGGTGGGTGCCGCTCGCCTCACTCTCAGATCCGAGGCTCGTCGAGAATGCCGCCGCTCAGGCGCTCGGCTCGAAGGACACCTTGTCGGCTGCAGTGCGAGACAAGCGGCTGCTGCTCGTGCTCGACAACTTCGAGCATCTGCTCGACGCCGCTCCCGGCGTGGCCGAGACGATCGGCTCGTGCCCGCAACTGACGGTGCTCGTCACGAGCCGCGAGCCGCTGCATGTCGACGGCGAGTGGGAGATCGCCGTCGACCCGTTGCGTGACCGGGAAGCAGTCGAGCTCTTCGTGCAGCGGGCGGCAGCAGTTCGCTCTGACTTCGCTGCGAACGGCGAGGTCGTCGAGATCTGTCGCCGGCTCGACTGTCTGCCGCTTGCGATCGAGCTGGCGGCCGCACGAGTGAAGGTGCTCTGCGCTGCCGGCGCTCCTTGAGCGGCTCGAGCAGCGGCTGCCTCTGCTCGCGGGCGGCTCCCGCTCCGCCCCCGAGCGGCAGCGAACCCTGCGCGCGACGATCGCCTGGAGCCATGACCTGCTCGCGCCGGCGGAGCAAGAGCTGTTCGCCCGCCTCGCCGTGTTCGCCGGCGGTTGCACCCTGGACGCGGCTGAGGCGATCTGCGGCGCCGACGTCGACGCGATCGCCTCGCTCGTCGACAAGAGCCTGCTCCGCCGCACCGGCGACCGCTACTGGATGCTCGAGACGATTCGCGAGTTCGCCGCCGAACGCCTCGACGAGCTCGCGGCGGCACCCTCGCTCCGAGACCGTCACGCGGCCTGGTTCGTCGACCTCGGTGAGCGTGCGCACCCTGAGCTGCGAGCGCGGGAGGCTCGCACGTGGCTCGAACGGCTCGACGCCGAGCACGCGAATCTGCGGGCCGCGCTCGAGCAACTGCTCGAGAGCGGGGACGCGGACGGTGCGCTGCGGCTGGCGGGCGCGATCTGGCCGTACTGGCAGACGCGCGGTTACTGGACCGAAGGGCGGCGCTATCTAAGTGCCGCCGTCGCGCTCGGAGCCGACCTCGAGCCAGAGCGACTCGTCAATTCGCTGTGGGGCGGATCGATCCTCGCCCAGTGGCAGGGCGACATCGACGAAGGCGAGCAGCTCGCGTCACGCATCCTCGAGATCTCGAAGACCGCAGCGGACCAGGAGCATCTCTACTCGGTGGCGATCCACCTGCTGGCGATCGTCGCGAGCAGACGGGGTGATCGCGACCAGGCACTCGCGTTGCTCGAGGAGTCGGTTGCGATCGGCCGGAACGGTGGCGAACAGTGGTTGCTCTCGATCGCGCTGAACAACCTCGGCAACGAGCTGATGGGCCACGGCGAGTACGAGCGCGCCGCCGAGCTCTTCGAGGAGAGCCTGTCGATCGGCGAGGCGCGCGGCGACCTCGACCGGCGCGCACGGGCGTACAACAATCTGGGCTGGGCACGGAAGGAGCTCGGCGACCTCGACCGTGCGCGCGACTTCTACAAACGTGGGCTGGAGGCGGCGACCGAGATCGGGCTGGTCGAGGGTCAGCTCTGGGCCCTGTTCGGCCTGGCCATGGTGGAAGCCGAGATCGGCGAACCTCGCACGGGGGCTCGTCTGTTCGGCCGCATGAAGGAACTCAAATCGCAGCTCGGCGCCGCCAACGAGGAGCAAGAGGACGACGAGCGGGCAACGCTGGTGAGCGCTGGAGGCGAAGCTCGGGCCCGAGCTCCTGGCATCCGAGCTTGCCGCAGGGGCCGCGCTCTCGCTCGACGAGGCGATCGACCTCGCACTTGGTCGGAGTGGTTCGGCATCCGGCTGAAGCTGCCGGGTCTTCAACCGATCCGGATGATGACGGTTCCGATCCTGAATCCAATATAGGAGCAATCAATGCGGACGCCGATCAGGAACCCGCCGGACCCGATGTATGCCGAGATCGAGGTGCACCGGACGATGATCTGCGACCGCGTGCGGACGGAGAGCTTCCGGCGTGCGATCGATGCCGTGGTGCGCCCGGGCGACGTTGTGCTCGACGTCGGAGCGGGCAGCGGCATCCTCAGCATGTTCGCGGCGAAAGCAGGAGCGGCGCGCGTGTACGCGGTCGAACGGACGACGGTCGCCGTCCTTGCGCAGGAGCTTGCCGCCGCGAACGGGCTCGCCGAGCTCATCGAAGTGATCCACGGGGACGTGCTGGACGTGGAGCTTCCGGAGCCTGTCGACGTGATCGTCTCGGAGTGGCTCGGAGGGTTCGGGATCGACGAAGGGATGCTGGCTCCGGTCATCGCCGCCCGTGACCGCTGGCTCAAACCGGGTGGAGCCATGATCCCGCAGTCGGTCACGGCGTGGGTCGGGCTGGTGCACGACCGCTATCTCGACGAGACGGTCGCGTTCCTGCGCGGCAACCCGTACGGCCTCACACTCGACGGGCTGGTCGAGATGACGGTCAACGAGATCTTGTACTCCGGCACGTTCCGTCACCTTGAGGCGGGCGACAGGCGCTCCGAGCCCGGCCGGCTGTGGACGACGGACGCACACCGGATCTCGCTCGAGGAGGCGGAGGCGCCTCACCAGGCCGAGACGCTGTTGCAGGTCCGCGATCACGGGACGGCCAACGCACTCGCGCTCTGGTTCAGCACCGACCTCGCGCCCGGCATCTCGCTCTCCATCGGGCCCGGCGATCCGCCAACCCATTGGGGGATGACCACGGCCCCGCTGCGCGGACCCATAGAGCTCACACCCGGCCTGAGCGTCCGGGCAAGAGTGAGGACGGCCCCGGCTCAGCCGATCGGCACCTGGACGAGTTGGGCCATCGCCCTGCCTGGCGGCGCGTGGGAGGAGCACGACGAGCAGTCGGTCTGGGAGGAGATCGGCGACTGACAGCGTCGGTCTCGCGGTGCCGACGTATCATCCATTTCGAATGAGGCGCCGCCGAGAGTGCTCGTGCCAGCCTGAGCCGACTCGAGGACGCCGGGAAGCCCGGGTGGTTACTCGAACGAACGAATGGAAGGAGCTCTCTCAGATGGGAATGAGGAGAAGGACACGGCGCCGGGGGCTGATCGCCGGCGCGGCAATCGGCGCGGGCGTTGCTCATCACCGCGCGAACAAGCAGCAAGACCAGGTCGACGACCAGGCACCTGCCGACGACGAGCAGGATGAGACGCAATCTGCGCCGCCTCCGCCGGATCCGGCAGACCAGGTCGAGCATCTCGCGAAGTTGCACGAATCCGGGGCACTGACCGACGAAGAGTTCGCGGCAGCCAAGGCAAAAGCCCTGGGCATCTGAAGGCACCTCGCGTCAGAACTGTCGAGACGATCCATGACTGCTAGCACAGGGGGTTGCACGTGAGTGAATCGCACAAGGAAGTGCTGCTCAAGGCGCTCGAGACCGAGGTCGGCTTGGCATCGGTCGATCCGGGCACCCTGTTCACCGACGACGTGGTCGGCTGGTCGCCGTACGCGAGCGTTTCGGGTTTGTCGGCGCTCGTCGAGCTCATCGCCCTACGCGAGATCGCGTTCTCGAACGTCGTCCTCGTCCTGCGAGGAATCGACGAAGTGGGCAACAAGGCGTTCGCGGAATGGCTGATCGAAGCCGATCACACGGGCCCCCTCTTCCTCGCCGAGGATGCGGCTCTGGAAGCAACCGGCAGTCGTGTTCGGTTGGCCGGCGCCACAGTGGCCGACTTCCGCGCGGGGAAGATCCGGTCGTTCCGGACGTACTTCGACGACCTGACGCTGATCGAGCAGATCGCCGGAGCCTGACGAACCGCGCGCGATGGAGCTCCACGCCGAGCACGATCCGGATCCGCTCGACGTCGAATTCCTCGAAACGCAGATCCGTCGCGAGGCGTCCGCCGCCACGGGGCTCGGTGACGAGGTCGAGCTGGCGATCTTCGTGCGCGATGCCGGCAAGATCGTGGCCGGCATCAGCGGGTGGACCTGGGGGGACTGCTGTGAGCTACAGAGCCTCTGGGTCGAGCCGAGTCTCCGAGGTCGCGGCCTCGCGACTCGGCTCATCGCCGCGGCGGAAGCCGAGGCGGCGGTGCGGGGATGCACACAGACCGTCCACTTCACCTACGGCTTCCAGGCCCAGGCCCTCTACGAGCAGACTGGCTACGAACTGGTCGGTCGAGTCGAGGACTTCCCATCGGGAACGGACGTGCTCTGGTACCACAAGCGTCTGGACGCAACTGGAGCTCGGCAGGGCGTCGTGTAACCGAGCCCCGATCTTCGGTTCAGGTGCGTTCACTGAGGTACTGGTGCACGAAGGCGATCGCCATGCTTCCCTCGCCGACGGCGGCAGCAACACGTTTCACGGGGCTGTAGCGGACCTCGCCGCAGGCGAAGATCCCCGGGACGCTCGACTCGAGGAGATACGGGTCACGGTCGAGTTGCCATCGTCCCGCGGCGCGCACGTCGGGACCGGTGAGGACGTAGCCCTTCTGGACGAGTGCGATCTCCGCTGGGAGCCACCGGTCTCGGCGTCCGCACTGATGAAAATGAACAGGCCGGCTGTAGTTCACTTTTGCCCGCGAGGCGCTCGATCGCCGGCAGCGAGGCCGAACCAAATGGGTTTGTGCGTCGGGCCAGGAGCCTGGGGGCGTCGAGAATCCGGCGTTATTGACCGCTTCCGGCGACTGCGAGGCGTAGGACTGCGCCGAAACGTGTTGAAACAAGAGCCGGAGTCTGATTGGCTCGAACAGAATCGGAGTCCGTCAGTGACATCAAAAAGAGAGGGTGGAGCATGAAACCACCGATGGCAGGCTGGATCGGGTTCGCCGGGGTGATCATGGTGGTCATCGGGACACTCGATTTCTTCGAGGGCCTGATCGCGGTCATCCGCGACAACTATTACGTGATCCACGGCAGCCAGTTGATCGTGTTCGACACGACCACCTGGGGCTGGCTCATGATGATCTGGGGCGTTGTGTTGTTCCTCGTCGGTCTCGCACTCTGGAGTGGCGCGGGCTGGGCGAGATGGACGACGATCGTTCTGGTCATCATCAACATCATCGGCCAGCTGAGCTGGCTCGGAGCGACCGCCTATCCGCTCTGGGCGCTCGTGATCATCACGTTGAACATCATCGTGCTCTATGCATTGTGTGCTCGCTGGGAGGGCTACCCAGACGAGGTTCGTACCTGAACGACCAGGGTGAGGACGGTCCGCACGTCGCGCGGACCGTCCTCACCCGCTGGTCCTTGCACACGCGCAGGACCATCCTCGTCCTCATCGCGCTCGGTGCGCTCTGCTCGAGTGGAGCAGCGACCGCCGGGCTCCAGGCCGAGCGACAGCTCGCCGACCGGTACGCGCCCGTCGTCCGGCTCGTCACCCAGACGAAGGAGTGCGGGCCCGGCGAGCCTTACCGTCCGATCGACGTCAATGTCCTCTTCGGGGCCGACACGGTCTCGCTGCGCGGTCCGTGGAACCGCACGGATCTGATCGCGATCGGCCCAACCGCAGCTCAAATTGGCAAGGGGCTCTACAACTATCACCTCGACTTCCCCGGCGACGCCCTCAACCCCGGCTGCTCGTACGAGCAATGGGAGCGCGTGATCTCCGCCGGCACGAAGCCCACCGTCTACGCGCACGTGGCCACTGAAAAGCGGCGGCCGGGAAAGCTCGCACTGCAGTACTGGCTCTTCTACGTCTTCAACGACTGGAACAACCCCCATGAAGGCGACTGGGAGATGATCCAGCTCGACTTCGATGCCGCGACCGCGGAGGAGGCCCTGAACGAGCAGCCCGTCGAGGTTGGATACAGCCAGCACGAGGGTGCCGAGCGGGCCGGCTGGGGGGAGGACAAGCTCGAGGTGGTCGACGGCACCCACCCGGTCGTGAACGTCGCCGCCGGCTCGCATGCGAACTTCTTCGGCCAGGCCCTCTACCTCGGGAGCTCGGCCTCACAGGGGGTGGGGTGTGACGACACACGGGGCCCCTCGGACGATCTCCGGCCGGTCGTCGAGACGATCCCCAGCGCGTCGAATGCCGCGCGGGCAGCGTTCCCATGGCTCGGATTCCAGGGCCGATGGGGTGAGCTGCAGCGAGCGTTCTTCAACGGCCCGACGGGCCCGAACCTGAAGGACGCAGTGGACGGAGCCGATCACCTGGTCCGACGGGTGGCGCAGTCGCAGTTACGCGGTTCCGGCCGGTGGGGTGCTCGGGACGAGGACGACCGACTTCTTCTGCGGCGCGGTTGCGGGAGGCTCGGACATCCTGCGGCGTCTGGTGCACGAGCCGGGCCCCGTCCTGCTCGCGCTCGCGATCATCGTGCTGCTTGCGCTGCTCGGGCTGTCCCGCGCGACCTGGCGGCCGACAACACCGCTCGATCCGGCCCGCCGGCGGGCCTGGGGACAGATCATCGCGGCATCCGGGCGAATGTATCGTCAACGGATCGGGCTCTTCGTGGGCATCGGCCTCCTGCTCGTCCCGATCTCCCTCTTCTTCGCGGTGCTGCAGACGCTGATCTTCAGGATGTCGAGCGCGGTCGGCATCTCGACCGAGGGCCAGGGAGCCGGGCTGCTCGTGCTCCTGCTGGTCAGCTTCGGGGCGGCCCTGACCCTGCTCGCGATCGGTCTCGTCCAGGTCGCGACGACGCGGGCCCTGGTCGAGATCGCGCACGACCGGCCTGTCGGCCCGGTGGGCGCGTACCGGTTGGCGGCCCCCGCGCTCTTGCCGCTCCTCGGTGCGCTGGTGGTCGCGGCGGTCGCGGTCGTGGTGCTCGCCACGTCCGTCTTTCTCGTGCCGATCGCGATCTGGCTCGTGGTCCGATGGGCGCTGATCGCACCCGCGATCGCGCTCGAGCGGCTCTCGGCGTTGCAGGCGTTGCGGCGAAGCAGCCGGCTCGTTCGCCACAGCTGGTGGAAGGTCGGTTCGCTCACGATTCTCGGCGCGGCGGTGGTGCTGATCGCCGGCCCGCTCGCCGGGTCGCTTCTGCTTCTCCTGACGAACGCCCCGCTGGTCCTGCTCGACGTGGTCGCAGGGATCATCTACGCGGTGCTGATGCCGTTCGTGGCTCTGACGACCGCGTACGTCTACTTCGACATGCGTGTTCGACACGAGCTCGCGGCCGCGGCGGGCCCGGGCAGGTTGCCGGCCGAGATCGGCCTGGGCGGTGCCTTCGCTACAGGCCGGCCTGCGCCTTGAGCCTGCCCTTGTCGACGGCGGCTGTGAACGTTTCGTAGTCGCGGTCGTTCTGGTCGGCGTAGCGCGGCGGAGAAGCGAGCGATCGCACCGATCGAAGGCGTCGCCCTCGCCGAGGTAGGAGGCGATCGCGATCCGATCGCCCCAGCGGGCGTGGGCGCGGGCGAGGGTCGCTCCGCAGAGTCGGGCATAGAGCGTCGTCCCGGCACGAGGAGGCTCGTCGGCGTCGACGGCGCCCTTCCAGTCGTGGAGCTGGCGCACGTAGTAGTCGCGCGTCTCGCCGTCGAGCCCCGTGACGCGGAGCCAGCCGAGGAAGATGTCGCTGGCCGCTTGCATCAGCCGCTGGCCGACGACCACCCGCCGGCCGTTCTCGTCGTGCTCGCTCCTGCCGAGAAACGGCTCGAGCACCGACGGCTGCGCCTCCTTCGACTGGAGAAACAGTGGGTCCTGCTCGTCGCGGCCGACGAAGAGGTGGATCCAGGCGCGGGTACCGACGCTGCCGACACCTACCACCTTGCGCGCGGTGTGGACGTACTCGAACTCCTCGATCGGATGGTGCTGGCGGGCCAGCGAGCGCCGGTAGCGGGTCACGAGCGAACGCATCCACTCCTCGAGTCCTCGGCGCTGATGTCGTCAGGCGTCCGACCAGGTCTTCGAGCGGAACGACGAGCGGGGGGTCTGCGACGATCCTGAGCTCGCCGTCGATCTCGTCGGCGCGCTTGGCGAAGACCCGCAGACTGTCCCGAGTCCGGGCCTTCGCGACGTCCTTCTTCGCCTGCCTCGCTTCCTTCTTCGCCAACCGACCCTCGGCGAGCTCGTGGCGGACGAGCTCCATCAGCTGCTCGACGTCGATGTGGTCGTACCAGGCCTCGAGCGTCCTCATGCGGCGGCCTTCAGCATCACCTGCCGGTAGTCGCGAACGCATGCGAGCACGATCTCGCGCGGTCATCGAGGCGAGAATCCTCGCTCGCGGCCGAGGATCTCGAAGCTCGCCGCCAGGCGCTTCACGTCCCATTCCCAGGGGCCGGGAAGCGTTTCGTCGAAGTCGTTGATGTCGAACAGGAGTCTTCGCTCGGGAGATCCGAAGAGCCCGAAGTTCGACAGGTGCGCGTCGCCGCAGAGCTGCACGTTGACGCCCGAGCGCGGCGTCGCTGCGAGATCGGCAGCCATCGCGCAGGCGGCGCCGCGATAGAACGTGAACGGCGAGACCAGCATCCGCCCGTGTCGAATCGGGACGAGCTCCGGCACCCGGATCACGGCCTGTTCCTCGAGCAGCGCGATCGGGTCGGGACGGTCGGCCGCCGGCTTCCACTCGCCGTGAGTCGACCTCGGAGCCGCCTGACGGGCCTCCTTGCCGCGGGCGACGCGCTCCTCGACGCTGAGATGCACGTTGCGGCGCGCCCGCGCGAGCCGCGTCGAGCTGCCGCCCCGGCCGGCCATGCTCTCGGAGGGGCCTGCGGTCATTGCGTCAGTGTGCGTGCCGTTCGGCCGGAGGGCAAGCCCGCGGTCGGTGCTTCACTGCGATCTCGACTTGCGCAAAAGCTGTTGAGATAGGGTGCCGCACGCCGTGCTTCGCTCGTTGCTGATCTCGTGGGCCGTGCTCGCCGTGGCGTTCGCGCTGACGTCATGGATCCTGTCTGGCCTCACGGTGTCCGGCGGTGTCTGGGGCTACATCTGGGTCTCCGCGCTCTTCGGCATCGTCAACGCGATCATCGGAACGATCCTCCGTCTCCTGACGCTCCCCCTGATCATCTTGACGCTCGGGTTGTTCGCGATCATCGTCAACGCCCTGCTCCTGGAGCTCACGGACTGGCTGAGCCGCAACCTGACGATCGACTCGTTCTTCTGGACGGCCATCTGGGCAGCGATCATCCTCTCGATCTGCACCGTGGTGCTTGACCTGACGGTGGGCCGGGCCGCCCGCAACGCGTAGTCGGCCTCCGGGGCGCAATCCGACCTCGCGCGCAAGCTCGGTTTTGACGGCCGGGGCGAGGCGTGGCATCGTGCGTGTATGAGCAGCGTGTCGGAGATCCTTGCCGGGAAGGGAAGCGGGGTCCTGTCCGTCGACGCCGACGCCTCTGTGCTCGAAGCGGCTCAGAAGATGATCGACGCGAACGTGGGGGCGATGCTCGTCTCGGTGCGCGGGCGCATCACGGGCATCGTCACCGAGCGCGACTATCTGCGCCGGGTGACACTCGAGCGCCGTGACGATCGCGAGACCGCAGTGCGCGAGATCATGTCGTCACCGTTGATCGTCGTCACGCCGGAGACGACGATCGAGGAATGCATGTCCCTGATGACCGAGCAGAGGATCCGCCATCTGCCGGTGGCCGAGCACGGTCAGATCGTGGGCGTCGTCTCGATCGGAGATGTCGTCAAGCTCCAGTCGAAGGAGCAGAGCGTCCAGATCCAGTATCTGACCGAGTACATCAACGCTCGTTAGGCTTGCGGTGTGACGCCGTACGCCACCGGCGGCGTAGAGACCGTATGAAGATCGTCCTGATCCTCACCGTCCTCTCGGTCGTGCTGGCCGGAACGACCACGGCGGGCGCAACGGGCATCGTCATGTGCAAGGGATCGCAGCCTGACGGGCAGCTTCGCCGCCGTTCCCGGCAGTGCCGGCGCGGGAAACATCAGCTATCGGCTTCGGTTGAAGAACGTGTCGAAGCACGTCGTGCAGCGTGACGGGGCTGCCGCAAGGGAGGCTGCTCGGGCGCCGCGGCGGGACGCTCCCGACGAACATCCGCGCAGCGTTTCCCGGTGCGCTCAGCGCGATCCTCGTCACGCTGCGCCCGGGCCAGTCGACGCGGGCGACCGCACGCTTCTCGCCGGACGTCCCGGGCATCGGTGAGCAGACCATCGGAGCCTGTGAGCGGACCGCGTACCGTCTGCGGGTCACGGCTCGCGGTGGTGGGACGAGCACGGTGCAGGGTCACGCCTCCGACGGCCGTGTGCGAGCACGGTCGTCTGCTCTTCTCGGCGTACGGCCGCTAGCGCTTGCGCTTGCGCGAGCTGCCGCCGCCCGGGCGGCCGCCACGCGCCTGCTGCTGCATCCGCTCGGCCTGCCGCCGCATCTGGCGGTTCGCGCTCTCCGGGACGGCTCCCTGCTCCTGGGCCGCCTCCATGTAGGCGCGCCGCTCGGCCGGCGTGAGGCGGCTCATCGCCTTCTGGACGGCCTGCGGGTTGGGGTTCGCCGCGACCGGATTGATCTTCTTGAGCGCGCTCGCGAGCTCGGGGTTGTGTCGTTCGATCGCCGCCGTGCTGACGCGCGTGAAGAACCGACGCATGAACCCGATCTCGGAGAGCTTCGCGACCACCGGGCGCAGGAGCGCGCCGTTCTTGTACCGCCCGAGCAGGACGAGCAGCAGGAAGACGACGAGGACGGCGCCGATGATCAGGAGCGGGATGTAGAGCCACCACATGGCGGATCGATGGTACCTAGCGGCGCGACGTAAGTACGAGGCCGCCCGCGACGATGAGGGCGAGCACGACCATCAGCCAGATCCAGCCGGTGACCGATCCGTCGGGCACCACGGCCTGGGGCAGCGGGTGAACGGTGACGAAGAGCATCCCGGCCAGGGTTCCCGACGAGCATGAAGCCGGGAGTGGCCCCGCTGTAAGCGTTCGTTGAAGGTCGCGGAGGTGGGCTCAGTTCAGGAGCCGACGACCTTGCAGATCCAGCGGCGCGGCCGCGAGCGGTCGAGCTCGATGAAGAGCACACGCTGCCACTGACCCATGCAGAGCTCGCCCTCGCCGACGGGGATCGACTCGCCGGCAGAGCCCAGGATCATCGACATGCAGTGGGCGTGGCCGTTCGCCGCCTCCATGTCCTCCTCGCAGATGTTCTCCGTGCGCCGATCCCAGTCGTCGTGGGCGTAGTACGTCTCGGCGGGGATCAGCCGCCGCAGGAGCGTTCCGAAGTCTTCGAACATCCCGCGCTCGTATTCGTTCACGCGCACACAGCAGGTGGTGTGCGGGGAGTAGATGCAGCAGATCCCGTCGACGACGCCCGACTCGCGGACGATCTCTGCCACTTCCGCAGTGATGTCCGTAACGTGGAGGCCTCCGGTCGTCTGGAAGTGCCGTTCCGCCTGGAAGACCTTCATCGCAGCACGAGTCTAACGAGTAGCGTTGGCTTTCCGGGCCCGTAGCTCAGCGGTTAGAGCAGGGAACTCATAATTCCTTGGTCCCTGGTTCGAATCCAGGCGGGCCCTTGAGCGGAAGCGGTGAACGCGGGCTTCCCGAGCATTTCCACGCCAGAGCCGGCTGAGGAGCAGCTCGCAGGGCGACCGCGGGCCATCCCTCGAACGAGGCACACCGATTTAGGCCCACCTTCAGGACTTTCGTCCGGCGAGTTGTCGACGGTCTCGCGCTCAACCTGAGCCTGGCAAAACCGATTTCGCTCGGCGGGCCGGGAGGTTGGCCCTGCGGCGAGGGATGAAAGGGAAAGGGTAAACATGCGGAAACTACTCCTGGTAACGATCGCGGCAGTGCTCACTTCGGCTGGCGTCGCGGGTGCGCACTCGAGCGATCAGGGAAGAAGGTTGGCGGGCCCGTTCTGCATCAATCTGAAGACCGGCGTGGTTCGGTCGGTCGCGTTGATCAGGACCGGGAAGTGCCGTCCTGGAGAGGTGCGGCGCCTTGGTCTTGCGGTCAACGGGCCGAAGGGCCCGAAGGGCGACGGCGGCCCGATCGGCCCGACCGGACCCGCAGGCCCCACCGGGCCGGCGGGTGCCAAGGGCGCCTCGGGTGCCAACGGCGAGGCCGGAGCGACCGGCAATACCGGTCCTGCCGGTGCCAAGGGCGACACGGGTGCGAAGGGCGAGACCGGCGCGACGGGCGCGAACGGTGAGCCCGGGGCTGCAGGTCCGCAAGGCCCGATCGGGGATACCGGTGCCACAGGCCCGGCAGGTCCTGCAGGTGCCAAGGGCGATACCGGCGCTGCCGGCGTCCTGCGGTGCCAGGCCGGTGCTGCGCGGTGCCAAGGGCGACACCGGCGCTGCCGGTGCCACCGGCCCGGCCGGTCCTGCGGGTGCCAAGGGCGACACCGGCGCAGCCGGTCCGGCCGGCTCTGCGGGTGCCAAGGGCGACACCGGCGCAGCCGGAGCTGTCGGTCCTCAAGGCCCTGCCGGCCCCGCTGGTCCGCAAGGCCCCGCCGGCGCGGCCGGGCTGAACGGGTCGTCGATCGTGACGGTCGAGCAGGACGGCATCAGTGGCCAGAAGACCACCACGGTGTCCTGTCCTGCAGGTGACTTCGCGATCTCGGGCGGCTTCTCGGCCCAGGGCTCCGTCACCGAGTCGTATCGCAGCAGCTCGACGGGCGACCCCACCGGGACGAACTCCTGGACGGTCACGCAGTCCTCGGGCAACACGAACAGCCTGAAGGTGTACGTCTACTGCGTCGCAGCTGCATAGGGTGATGCTGAAGCTCCGGCCTTCGCCGGCCGGGGCTTGAGCACCACGTTCGCGCAAGGCAACTCGATTGGTGGGCCGCGGGCCGTGCGTTCTCACGGCCCGCTGGAACGGCGTGTCGTACAGTGGCGAATCGGGTGCCCGATCGCCTCTGGCTCATCGTGTCCGTCGCGCTGCTCCCCGTTGCGATTCTCGTTGCGCGTCCGGCGACGAGCGGGTCGCTCGGTGCCGGTCCCCGCGGGACAGCGGGCCCGGAAAGCACGTACTGGTACTACTGCCCGCCGGGACTGGTCGACACGAGAAGTGCCGACGGGCGAGCCAACGGCGAGACGTGCGCGTTTTGGTTGCTGCCGGACTTTCCGCTGGGCGGCAGCCCTGAACCGGGCCTGAATCAGACCGAGGTTCCGGGTCTCGACGTGCTGCCGGTGTGGCAGCGGTCACGGGGAGCAGGAGTCACCGTCGCGGTGATCGACACCGGCGTCGACCCGGCCAGCGCCGACCTCGCCCCGAACCTGCTGCAAGGTTGGAACTCCTTCGACCGAAACGGGGACACCTCCGACGGGGCCGGCCACGGCACGACCATCGCGTCGATCATCGGAGCTGCGGCAGGGAACGGCGGCTTCATCGGGATCGCTCCCGACGCGAAGATCCTGCCGGTGAAGGTCATGGGCGGCGACGGCGGCGACGCCTGGTCCGACCAGGCAGTCGTACGTGGAGTCGAATACGCACTTCGGCGGGGCGCCCGGGTTCTGAACCTCTCCCTCGGCGGGCTCGACACACCGGTCCCGGGGCTCCAGGGCGCCCTGGCGGACGCACGGACTGCTGGAGCTCTGGTCGTCATCGCTGCCGGGAACGACGGAGTCGACCTCGACGACGGGAAGCACACCGAGTTTCCCGACGGATACGGCCTGCCGAACACGCTGACCGTCGCCAACTTCACGAACCGGAACACGCTGGCGGACGATTCGAATTACGGCAAGCGACACGTCCAGATCGCATCCCTCGGCACCGACCTCTGGGGCGACTACCCGGGGAGCGAAAACGGCGGATACCTCGGTGGCACGTCCGCCGCAGCCGCGACCGTGTCCGGCGTCGCCGCTCTGCTGTTCGCCGCCGACCCGCAAGCCAGTGCCGCCCAGGTCCGCCGCGCGATCATCGTGGGCGCCAATCGCGACGTGCCGCAACTGCAGGGCAAGGTCGAGGCGAACGGGCTCCTGTCCGCATCAGGCGCATTGGCGGCACTCATGCATCCGGATACCCAGCCACCGACCCCGTTCACTGCCGCCGGTCCCGCCTCGACGTTCCGGTTGCGCCGAACGACTCGCGTTCGCTTCGCCTGGAGCTCCGCCCACGACCCCGAGCTCGAGGGCTACGAATTCGTGCTCGACGGCCGCACATCGACGTTGTCCACCGGCGAAACGGGTGTGGCCGCAACCTTGAGGGCCGGTCTGCATCACTGGTCGGTCACCGCCTACGACCTCTCCGGGAACCGCACAGAAGCTGGGTAAGCGTCGCTCGGGTCGAACGGCTGAAGGGCGGGGCAACCCGCCCTTCAGTCGTTCCCTGACCAAGGAGAGTTACTTCTTGTTCGACGTCTGTGAGACGCACTTGCCGAACGCGTTACGTGTCGTGCCGTACTTGCTCGCGAACGTCTTGGCGTCGGCCTTGAGGGCCGCCTTGCACGTCTTCGCCGCAGAGACGGCAGCCGCCGTTTCGTTCTGCACGGATTGCTGAACCTGCTGCGAGACACACTTGCCGTAGGCGTTCCTGTCTGCGCCGTTGCCCTTCGCGCCGTTCGACCCGTAGTACTGGTCGAATGTCTTGCCGCCGTGTGACCCGGAGAAGTTCGGATCGGCCTGCTGTGCTTTGCACGTGTTGGCCGCGTTCGAGACGGCCCGCTGTGCCTGGGAGGCACTCTGCGAGACACACTTCCCGAACGTGCCGTAGGTCTGCTTGAACGTTGCGGTGCCCATCGATTGGAGCTTCGCTTTGCACGACGTGTTCGCCGTGCTCGCCGGCGTGGGCGGTGTCGCATCGGCGAAAGCCGCAACCGGCACCACAGCCGCGACCAGCGCGAGCATGAGGATCATCTGCCGCATTTTTGAGGCCTCCAGGAGCCTTGGGGGAGTCGAAGTCATGGACCGCAGTCTTTCCCTCCAGGTCACAGTCCGATCTGGTTGACGTAAGTGCAACGTAAACCGGCCTCGGACTCACCCGATCGGGGCGGCGGGGGCGGGCTCTTTGGCCCGGGAGTAGGGTTTTCTGCGATGGCTGTGGTCGAGGACAAGCGGGCGCTGATCCTCCAGGCTGCGGTTCGGGTGTTCGCGGCGGAGGGCTACGAGGCGGCTCGCGTCGGGGACATCGCCAGGGAAGCCGGTGTCGCCTACGGCCTCGTCTATCACTACTTCGATTCGAAGGAAGCGGTGCTCGAGGCGGTCTTCCACGAGCAGTGGGGGAGGCTCCTCGCGGCTCTCGCCCTCGCCGAGGAGACGGGCGACGACGCCGGCGAACAGCTCGAGCTCGCGGTGAAGATCGTGCTTCGCTCCTGGCGCGACGACCCCGATCTCGTCCGCCTGCTCGTGCGGGAGATCACGCGCAGCCCGCACGTCCAGGACGAGCTCGACGAGATCGGCCGGGCCTTCGCCACCTTCCAGCGGGTGATCGAACGGGGTCAGCGAGCGGGGACGTTCCGCGCCGGCCTCGACCCGCAGATCGCCGCCTGGATGCTCTACGGCGCGCTCGAAGAGGTGCTGACGGGCTGGGTGCTCGGGCAGCTGCCGGATGATGCCGAGGCGGTCGCGGCCGCCGAGCGCGAAGTGATCGGCACCCTCATCGGCGGACTGCGGGCTCGCTGACCGTGCTCGACCCGCAGAAGCGCTGGCGCCCGTTGCCCGACAAGCCGGACTACGCGGGCTTCCTGTCGTTCGGCGGGCTGCCGCTCACGCAAGAGCCGGCGGAGCTCACCGGCGTCGACGTGGCCATCGTCGGAGCGCCGACAGACGACCTGGTCTCCGACCGTCCCGGCACGCGTTTCGCGCCAAGGGCGATCCGGAGCGCATCGTGCCCGCCGGGCCCGCACCTCGAAGCGGGCATCGACGCGTTCGCCGCGCTGCGCATTGTCGACTACGGCGACGCGCCGGTGGTGCCTGCGGATCCGGCAGCCTCGCACGCCGCGATCGAACGGATCATCGGCGAGGTCGTCGACGCCGGCGTCCTGCCGCTGACGCTCGGCGGCGACCATTCGATCACCGAGCCGTGCATTGCGGCGATCGCGGCGCGCCGCGGTCCTGTCGGCCTGATCCATTTCGACACCCACACCGACACGGGCCGTGAGGTCTTCGGCCGTGAACGCTCACACGGCACGCCGATGTTCAGGCTCGTCGACGCCGGGCGCGTCGCCGGAGCACGGTACGTCCAGATCGGCCTGCGTGGCTACTGGCCCGGGCCGGCCGAGTTCGAATGGCAGCGCGGTCACGGCATCGCGAGCTTCTTCATGCACGACGTCACCGAGCTCGGGATCAAGGAGGTCGTCTCGCGCGCGCTCGGGCAGGTGGGGGCCGGGCCGGTCTACCTCACCGTCGATGTCGACGTTCTCGACCCGGCGTTCGCTCCGGGCACCGGCACCCCCGAGCCGGGCGGGATGACCTCGGTCGACCTGCTCTGGGCCGTGCGCACGATCGCAGCGTCGGTCGAGCTCGTCGGAGCGGACGTGGTGGAGGTGCTTCCGACCGCGATCGGTTCGGCGGACATCACGGCACTCGTCGCCGAACGCATCGTCCGCGAGGTGCTCACGGGGCTCGCCCTGCGGAAGGACATGGACACGAACACACGTTCGTATTAGCATCACGGCGTGCAGCTGCGCCTCGATGCCGCCGATCGGCTCGTCGAGCTCGTGGAGGACCATCGAGGCCCGGTTGCCGCCGATGAGGCCGCGCGGGCCGTCCTGAAGCTCGGGAGCGCGGTTCCCGTCGGCCTTGCGCGCTCGCTGCTCGACGATGCGGTTTCGAGCGATGCCCGGCTGCGCTGGTCCGGGGATCTGATCGGGCTGGCCGGCGCGCCGAGCGAACTGCTGCCCCTCGAGGAGGCGACCTTCGTCGTGTTCGACCTCGAGACGACGGGCCTGCGTCCCGGGTCGGCGCGTCCGTGCGAATTCGGCGCCGTGCGGGTCGAACGCCTCGAGCTCGACGGAGCGCTTCGAGCTGCTCGCGAACCCGGGACAACGACTCCAGCCGGCCGTCTCCGCGCTGACCGGGCTCCGCGACGACGAGCTGCGGCGGGCGCCGCCGGTCGCCGCAGTCGTCCGGCGGTTCCTGGCCTTTGCCGGTGACAGCGTGCTCGTCGCGCACAACGCCCGGTTCGACATGGCATTTCTCGATCACGAGACGATGCGGCTCACCGGCAAGCGAACCGTCGCGACCGTCGTCGACACGGTCGGGCTGGCCCGGCGGCTGCTCGGACGCCAGCCCGCGAATCTCGGCGCCCTCTCCTACCGCTTCGCGACCGACGTCCGGCCCTGCCATCGCGCGTTGCCCGACGCCGAGGCGACGGCCGAGATCCTCCTGCGGCTGATCGGCATGGCCCAGGAGCGTGGGGCACGCACCGTCGGCGACCTCGTCGAGCTGGCGGCCACCAAGCCGCGGCGGGTGCAGCGCAAGCGCAGCCTCGCGTTCGGGGCGCCGCAACGGCCCGGCGTCTACCTCTTCCGCGACAAGCACGACCAGGTGCTCTATGTGGGGCGCGCCCGCGACCTCCACGCGCGGCTGCGCTCGTACTTTCGCTCCGATCGCCAGCGGCCGGCCGTCGAGGCCGCGCTCGCCGCGCTCGAGCGAGTCGAGTGGCGTGTCACCGGCTCCGAGCTCGAGGCGGCGCTCGAGGAGCTCCGCCTCATCCGTGAGCTGCGTCCGCCGGCGAATGCGCGGTCGGTGCGGCCCGACCGCTACCTCTATCTCCGCCGCCGTGGCGACAGCGTCGTCTGCACCTCGCAGCCGACCGAGCTCGGACCGTTGACGAGTCGCAAGCGGGCGCAACTGGCTGCGCGTGCCCTGCAGGGTGTCGAGTGGGAGACGCTCGACGACGCTCTTCCGAAGCTGCGGGCGAAGCTGAAGCGTCTGGCGCGCGATCTGCGCTTCGAGGATGCCGCCCGGCTGCGAGACCGGATCGACGCGCTCGAAGATGCGGCGCGGGAGATTCGCCGCATGCAGCAGCTGCGCCTGATGGCCGTGTGCATCGTCGTGCCGGGTGAGCGCGCGGGATCCCGCCGCGCGTTCTTCGTCGCCAAAGGGCAGGTCGTCGGCGTGCGGCCCTTCGTCGGGCCGCACGGAGTGGAATGGCAGGCGGGTCTCGCTGCCGTCGCCCGAGCCGAGCCGACCCTCGCGCCGGAGGCGGCCGACGAGCTCCGGGTGGTCGCGTCGTTCATCCGCAGGCCGCCGCCGGAGCTGGAGGTGCTGAGGTTGGCACACTTGACACATGGAGCAGCTGCATGAGCGGGCGCTCGGTGACGGTTGGCGGAAACTGGTGGTGGACGGAGTCACCGCCACGCCGGTCGACGTTCGCCGCGGCGCGGCGGTCAAGGTGGTCGACGGGCCGCGCACCGAGACGGTGCCCCGCGCCGAATGGCCGGCCAGGCTCGACGCGCTGCTCGACCACGCGCGCAACGTGCACCTGCTGACGCCGGACGGCGACGTTCACGCGCGGCGCACGAAGAAAGGAACCTGGCTCGTCTCCTCCGGCAGGCCGTCGTCGGGCGCTGCGCCGTCGCGCGAGCACGACCGCGCGCCTCGCCATCCGCTGCCCGCCGACCACCCGCTGTTCCGAGCGACGAAGATCTCGCGCGACAAGGCGCGGCAGGTGCAGCACTACGTCGAACTGCTGCGGGCACTGCCGCTCTGGGACCGCGAGCGCATCCGGGTCGTCGACGCGGGCTGCGGCAAGGCGTACATGAGCCTCGCGCTCGTCGCCTACGGGCGAGAGGTCGGCACGCGCGTCGAGCTCGTCGGGCTGGACAGCAACGCGGCGGTGATCGAGACGGTGCGCGGTGTCGCCGAGAGCCTGGGGTACGACGAAGCGAGCTTCGAGGCGACCGCGATCGTCGACTACGCGAGCGACGCGCCGGTCGACCTGCTCGTGTCGTTGCACGCGTGCGACACCGCGACCGATGAAGCGATCGCCGCCGGCGTCAGACTCGGCGCCGATGCGATCGTCGTCGCGCCGTGCTGCCACCACGAACTTGCCGCCCAGATCGCGGCCGGCGGAAAGGATGCGCTGCTCCGGCACGGGCTGCTGCTCGGCCGTCAGGCCGACCTCGTCACCGACGCGCTCCGCGCCTCGGCCATGGAGATGCTCGGCTATCGCGTCGACGTGATCGAGTTCGTCTCCGCCGAGCACACGGCGAAGAACGTGATGCTGCGCGCCGAGCGCGCGCCGTCAACGTCGCGGGCAGTGCGCGCCGAAGCCGAGTATCGCGAGCTGCGCGACCGTTGGGGCGTCCGGCCCGCGATCGAGCGTCTGGTCGCGCTGCCCGTCTCCACTCCGGGCTGAGCATCCGCCCTGAGCTACGATCAGGCCATGAACGAGATCGGGACGATGCGGGTGAAGAGCGGTCTCGCCGAGATGCTCAAGGGCGGCGTGATCATGGACGTCGTCGACGCCGAGCAGGCGAAGATCGCCGAGGAGGCAGGCGCCTGCGCGGTGATGGCGCTCGAGCGCGTGCCCGGCCGACATCCGCCGCGACGGCGGTGTCGCCCGGATGTCCGACCCGGACATGATCAAGGGGATCCAGGAGGCCGTCACCATCCCGGTGATGGCGAAGTGCCGCATCGGCCATTTCGCCGAAGCGCAGATCCTGCAGTCGCTCGAGATCGACTACATCGACGAGTCCGAGGTGCTGACGCCGGCCGACCTCGAGCATCACGTCGACAAGTGGCAGTTCACCATTCCGTTCGTCTGCGGCTGCACGAATCTCGGCGAGGCGCTCCGGCGCATCGCCGAGGGCGCGGCGATGATCCGCACCAAGGGCGAAGCCGGCACCGGCGACATCGTCAACGCCGTTACGCACATGCGCTCCGTCTTCGGCGGGATCCGCCGGCTGCAGTCGCTGCGCGGCGAAGAGCTGTTCGCGGAGGCCAAGAACCTGCAGGCGCCGTACGACCTCGTCCGCTGGGTCGCCGAGAACGGTCGCCTCCCGGTCGTCACGTTCACGGCGGGGGGCATCGCCACACCTGCCGATGCATCGCTCTGCATGCAGCTCGGCGCCGACGGCGTTTTCGTCGGGTCGGGGATCTTCAAGTCCGGGAACCCGTCGCAACGGGCGCGGGCGATCGTCGAGGCGACGACGCACTACATGGACGCAGACGTGCTCGCGCGCGTCTCGGCCGACCTCGGCGAGGCGATGGTCGGCATCTCGACCCAGTCGCTCGATCCGAGTGACCTGCTCGAGCGCCGCGGCTGGTAGCTCGGCGCGGCTGCTCGTCACCGGCGGCTGCGGGTATCTCGGGCGCGAGCTGGTCCGCCGCGCGCCCGCGTCGGGCTGGGACGTTCGAGCGACCTGGTGGCGGCGCGAGCCGCACGGTGCAGCCGAGTGGATGCACGCGGACGTCCGCGATCCAGATTGCCTGGCACGTGCGGTCGACGGCGTCGACGCGGTCATCCATACGGCGTATGTCCAGGGCGAGGGGGAGTGGGCGATGAACGTCGACGGCTCGGCGACCGTCGCCGCGGCGGCACGAGGCCGGCGGCTGATCCAGCTCTCGACGGACCTGGTCTTCGACGGGTCGCGCGGCCGCTACCGCGAGCGCGACGAGCGCGCGCCGGTCAACTCGTACGGGCGATCGAAGGCGGAGGCGGAGCGGCGAGTTGCCGAGGCGCATCCCGAGGCGACGATCGTCCGGACGTCCCTGATCTACGGTGGCTCCGCCCCCGGCCCGCAGGAGCGGCTGGCGCAGGAGAACCGGCGTTTCTTCGTCGACGAGATCCGGTCACCCGTCCAGGTCGGCGATCTCGCAGACGCGCTCCTCGAGTTGCTCGAGCTGTCGGCCCCCGGGCCGCTGCACGTCGCCGGCGCCGATGCCGTGTCCCGGTTCGATTTCGCCGTGCTGCTCGGCGCCGACCCGGCACGGCTCGAAGCCGGCCAGACGACGCCCGACCGGGCGCCGGACGTGTCACTCGACAGCTCGCGCGCCGCAGCGCTTCTGGCAACGCGCCTGCGCGGCGTCCACGAGGTGCTCCCGCGCTCCTGAGCCCAGCGTTCGGCCGCTGCGCGGCCCTCCGGCGTGCGCAGGAAATGCTCGAGCGGGACGTGCAGGAGCGCCGCTTTGCACTCGGCGAGTGGCTCGTCGCCGTCGCTGAGCGTGGCGTTCACGTGGAGCCGGCGGCCGTGTGCGTCGTCGAGCGAGGCGCGGAGCAGGAGCTCGGTGTTGATCGGCACCGGGCGGCGGTAGCGGACGAAGATCCGCGCCGTCACGGCCGGGAACGCGTACCAGGTGGCGAGCAGGCCGACCGCCTCGTCGAGTGCGCCGGCCACGAGCCCGCCGTGGACGATGCCCGGGCCCGCCCTGATGGTGCTCGTCGAACGAGAAGTACGCCTCGTACTCGGTCAGGCCCTCGGCTGCGGGAAGCGGCAGGTGCAGCCCCGTCGGGTTGTCGCCGCAACCCCAGCACGCCGGATCATGATGCGGCGGGATCTGTCACGCCAGACGTTCTCGAACGTGCCGAAGCGGAGCTCCTGGACGTAGTGGAACCGCGCCTCGTCGCTGCGGCTGCAGGTACTCGTCCTGATGCTCGGCGAGGAATGTGTTGTAGGCGTCCGCCGACTCCCAGCGGTCGATCACGAGGTACCGGTCGGGCTCGTCGACGTCGTGCAGCAGCTCCGTGCCGATGTACCCGCTCCCCGCCGGAAGAACTGCGCCCATTCGCCTTCGGGCCCGTAGACCTGCTCGAAGGCAACGGGATCGCGCACCTCGTAGCGGAAGACGAGCGCGATCACCTCAGTCCGCCGCGTTCGTGGTGCGCCTTGAAGAAGTTCTCGCTGCCGGCGGTCGCCATCGCGGCCGACGCGCTGATCTCGAGGCAGAGCGCCGCCGCGGCGACGATCTGGGCGAAGCGGTAGACCTTGCCCGGTCCCGGCGCAGCCGATCGAGGCGAGCCAGTCGCGTGCCGACGGAAGGGTCGTGCCGCCGCCGACGGTGCCGACCTCGAGCCCGCCGAAGCGGATCGTCGCCTGCAGCCCGCCCTCGACGCGGCGCGCCGTGCCGTGTGCCATCGAGCTCGTGCCGACCATCCCGAGATCCTGGCCGGTCGCCGCGAAGACCGCGGCGATCGCCGAGGCGGGCGTGAAGGCGACCGACTGCATCCCGCTCGCGACCGAGCCGTGCGTGCCGGCCCACGAGAGCGCCTCGAGATCCTCGGCGGTCGTCCGGAGCACGCGGCGGATCTGCTCGTCCGAGAGGAACGCCTCGGCGAGCACCGTCTTGCCGTGGCCCGACTGGAAGTACTCGGCCGACGGCTTCTTGTCGCCGCCCATGTTCGCCTCGAGGATCGCGCGCTCCGGCTTGACCGGCGCGCGCTGCATCACGTAGCCCATGTTCAGCGCGTAGGAGTTGCGCGTCATCATGTTCGGGCCGACGGCGTCGCCGGTCGTCCACTGCCAGAGCACGTGGCACATCGGCCCGACGACGTGCGTCTTCGACGCCGCGCAGCTTCGCCCGCGTCGAGAGCGACGGGTCGTCGCCAGACTCGAGCCACGCCGCGCATCGCCGGGCAGCTCCGCCTCGACCCACGTCGCGAGCGCGATCGCGTCGCCGGCGTTCGCGCAGACGAAGCACGAGGCGCGCGTGATCCGGTCGTGCAGCACGTAGGTGCGAACCGCACCGGCGGCGAGCGCGCCGCGGGTCATCGATGCGGTCAGCCCGCCTTCGGTGTGAGCGAGCGGGACGTGCACCGTCTCGGTCGCGCGGCCGGTCTCGACCACGGCGCCGGCGTCGGAGAGCTCGTAGCTCGCCGAGCTCGATCTCGATCGGGAACGGCCGAGACCGGGATCACGGCGACGCCGACGAGCGACTCGGCAGCGTCCGCGAACGGCTCGAGGTCGACCGACGTGACGAGACCGCCGTCGAGGCCCATCGCCTCGCGGCGCGCTCGGATCGACGCTGCGTCGTTCTTCCGGGGCCAACGCATGGCGGAGACTCTAGAGTCGCACCCATGTCAGCGACGCTCGATCAAGGGGAAACCGATCGCCGAGCGCATCCGGGCCGAGGTCGCCGAGCAGGTCGGACGCGCTCGGCCACGTCGGGCTCGTGACGGTGCTCGTCGGCGACGACCCCGCCTCCGAGGTCTACATCCGGCTCAAGCACAAGGCCGCGCTCGAGGCCGGCTTCGACGCCCGCGACATCCGGCTGCCCGCAGAGACGACGCGAGGACGATCTGCTCGCCAGGATCGCGGCGCTGAACGCCGACGACGCAGGTCGACGCGATCCTCGTCCAGCTGCCGCTGCCGGCGCACATCGACGAGGCGCAAGGCGATCCGCGGCGATCGCCCCGACGAAGGACGTCGACGGGCTGCATCCGTTCAACGCCGGCCAGCTCTTCCTCGGCCGCCCGACGCTCGTCGGTGCGACGCCGCTCGGCGTGATGGAGTTCCTGCGCGGAGCACAAGATCGAGCTCGACGGCGCCCGCGCCGTCGTGATCGGCCGCAGCGACGATCGTCGGCAAGCCGATGGCGCATCTCCTGCTGCAGGCAGAACGCGACCGTCACGATCTGCCACTCGCACACGCAAGGACCTGCCGCGCCACACGCTCGACGCCGACGTGCTGGTCGCCGCGGTCGGCGTGCCCGCGATGGTGACGCCCGACATGGTGAAGACCGGCGGCGTCGTCGTCGACGTCGGCATCAACCGCACCGATGCCGGCCTCGTCGGCGACGTCGATCCGGGCGTCGCCGAGGTCGCGGCGTACATGACGCCGGTGCCGGGCGGGGTCGGCCCGATGACGATCGCCTGCCTGCTCCAGAACGCGATTCGCTGCGCTCGTTTCGCCGCGGCGAGCTTGCATTTCCGAGCTAGATACGGTGCTAATGTTCCGCGCGCTCCGCCGGTACGGCGGACTTGTAGTCATCCAGCAAGGAGTAGGTGCAAGTGGCTGAAGGCACGGTCAAGTGGTTCTCGAACGAGAAGGGCTACGGCTTCATCGAGCGCGGCAACGGCGAGGCGGACGTGTTCGTCCACTTCTCCGCCATCGCCGGTGAGGGCTACAAGTCGCTGACCGAGGGTCAGCGCGTGTCGTTCGAAGTCGTGCAGGGCGACAAGGGCCTGCAGGCGGCGAACGTCACGGCGCTCTAGACCTTTCGGAACCAAGTCTGAACGAGGGGCTCCGAAAGGAGCCCTTCGTGTTTCATCGGGAGGAGACGAATGGCGACGGATCACGAGGGACGAGGTGCTGCACGTGGCGAGGCTCGCCCGCCTCGAGCTGACCGACGACGAGGTCGCGAAGTTCCAGGAGCAGCTCTCGGACATCCTCGAGGCGGTCTCGAAGGTCTCCGAGCTCGACCTCTCGGACGTGCCGCCGACGGCGCACCCGCTCGAGATCGCGAACGCGTGGGCCGAGGACGAGCCGCGGCCGTGCCTGGAGCTCGACGAGGATGCGTTCGCGAACGCGCCCGACCGCGAGGACGACCACTTCAGGGTGCCGCCCGCATGACGATCGACACGCTTCGGCTCACGGCCGAGGAGGCGAAGGAGCTGCTCGACGCGCGGCGAGGTCTCGGGCGCCGAGCTGTTCGCGGCCTACCTGCGCGATCGCGACGGACGAGCTGCACGCGTTCCTGCACGTCTGCGACGACTCCGGGCGGCGAGGGCATCCCGATCGCGATCAAGGACGTGATCGGGACGAAGGGCATCCCGACGACGGCCGGCTCGAAGATCCTCGAGAGCTACGTGCCGGTCTACGACGCGACGGTGATCGCGAACGCTGCAAGGCGCACGGGCTGCGCCTGCTCGGCAAGACGAACACCGACGAGTTCGCGATGGGCTCCTCGACCGAGAACTCGGCGTACGGCCCGACGCACAACCCGTGGGACCCGACGCGCGTCCCGGGCGGCTCGGGCGGCGGCAGCGCGGCTGCGGTGTCGCGGCGGGCTCGCACCGTGGGCGCTCGGCTCCGACACCGGCGGCTCGATCAAGCAGCCGGCCGCGCTGTGCGGGAACGTCGGGCTGCGCCCGACGTACGGAACGGTCTCGCGCTACGGCGTCGTCGCGTTCGCGTCGTCGCTCGACCAGGTCGGCCCGGTCGCGAAGAACGTCCGCGACTGCGCGTTCCTCTACTCGGTCATCTCGGGCCGCGACGACGAACGACTCGACGACCGTCGACGCCCCGCCCGTCGAGCTGCCGACGGCCGACAGATCTGAAGGGCGTGCGCATCGGCGTGCCGAAGGAGATGAACGACGCCGCCGGGATCGAGCCGGGTGTCACCGCCGCCGTGAACACGGCGATCGAGCTTGCCGAGTCGCTCGGCGCCGAGGTGGGGGAGTGCTCACTGCCGCGCTCGGTCGACTACGGCGTCGCCTGCTACTACCTGATCGCGCCGGCGGAGGCATCGTCGAACCTCGCGCGCTACGACGGCGTGCGCTACGGCCTGCGCGTCGACGGCGACGACTTCCGCGAGATGGTCATGCGGACGCGCGACGCCGGCTTCGGCGACGAGCCGAAGCGGCGGATCATGATCGGCACCTACGCGCTCTCGTCGGGCTACTACGACGCGTACTACGGCACCGCCCAGAAGGTGCGGACGGTGATCAAGCGCGAGCACGACGCGGTCTTCGAGCAGTTCGACGTGATCGTGTCGCCGACGAGCCCGACGGTCGCGTTCGAGCTCGGCGCGAAGATCGACGACCCGCTGGCGATGTACCTGAACGACCTCTTGACGATCCCGTCGTGCATGGCGGGCCTGCCGGGCCTGAACATCCCGTGCGGGCTCTCGCGACGGCCTGCCGGTCGGGCTGCAGCTGATCGGCCCGCAGTTCTCCGAGAACACGCTGTTCCGGCCGGGCACGCGCTCGAGCAGGCGATCGGCTTCGACGTCGTCCCGGCGAGGCTCAGATGACGGCGGGACGTGGGAACCGGTGATCGGGCTGGAGATCCACGTCCAGCTGAAGACGGAGACGAAGATGTTCTGCCGCTGCCGAAACGGCTTCGGCGGCGAGCCGAACACGCAGACGTGCCCGGTGTGCCTCGCGTTTCCCGGTGCGCTCCCCGTGCCGAACCGGCGCGCGATCGAGGAGACGATCAAGCTCGGCCTCGCGCTCGACTGCGACGATCGCGGAGCGGGCCGTCTTCCATCGCAAGAACTACTTCTATCCCGACCTGCCGAAGGCGTACCAGATCAGCCAGTACGACGAGCCGCTGTGCTCGAACGGCAGGCTCGCGGTCCCGACTGCGGACGGTGACGTGGTGATCGGGATCACCCGCGCGCACCTCGAAGAGGACGCGGCGAAGAACGTGCACGTCGCAGCCTCGGGGCGGCTGCACGGCGCAACGGCAACGCTCGTCGACTTCAACCGCGGCGGCACACCGCTCGTCGAGATCGTCACCGAGCCCGACCTGCACGACGCCGAGACCGCAAAGCGCTTCCTGCAGCTGCTGCGCCAGACGGTCGTCGAGCTCGACCTGTCGGACGCCGAGCTCGAGAAGGGCTCGATGCGCTTCGACGTCAACGTCTCGGTGCGTCCCGCAGGCACCGACGAGCTGCGGACGCGCACCGAGTTGAAGAACATGAACTCGTTCAACTTCGCGGCCAAGGGAATCGAGCGCGAGATCGCGCGCCAGATCCAGATCTACGAAGCCGGTGGCGAGGTGCGAGCAGGAGACGCTGCACTTCGATCCGGGCGACGAGGAGTCGCCGCCGTCCCGCTCCAAGGAGGAGGCGCAGGACTACCGCTACTTCCCCGAGCCCGACCTGGTGCCGGTGCAACCGCCGGCCGAGCTCGTCGCTGCGGCTCGGCGGTGAGATCGGCGAGCTGCCCGGCGCGCGCATTCGCCGCATCGCCGACACGCTGTCGTTCTACGACGCCGACGTGCTCGTGACCGGCGGCCTCGACAGGCTCTGGTCGTCGCTCGTGGCGGCCGGCGCCGATCCGAAGGAAGCAGCCAACGTGCTCGCCAACCAGTTCGTCGCCACCGGCATCGACCGGCCGACGCCGTGAACGCTGTGGAGCTCGCGCAGCTCGTCGCCGCGCGGGCGGAGATCCCGCGGCCGACGTTCGACGAGGCGCTCGCGCGGGTGGGGGAACCGGACTTCTGCGGCGGCGCCGTATCTCGAGCAGAAGGTGGTCGCCGACACGGACGAGCTCGATCCCATCATCGACCGGATCATCGAGGCGAATCCCGGCCAGGCAGAGCAGTTCCGCGGCGGCAAGGAAGGGCTGCTCGGGTTCTTCGTCGGCCAGGTGATGAAGGAGACGGGCGGCAAGGCCGATCCGCGGGTCGTGAACGAGCGCGTGCGCGCGAAGCTCACCGGCTGAGGTTCGTCGGGACGACGGCAGGCGAATCCACGCGCGGCGAATCGACGGGCAGGTTCGCGCTGGCGTAGAGCAGCACCGCTGCGAGCGCGAAGCAGGCCGCGGCCGCGCCGACGGCGGTCTGGGTCAGCGCGGAGGCGGCCCCCGCGGCTGCGACGGCGCCGAGCAGCAGGCTGTTTCCGAGGCGACGACGCTTCATCGTCGCCACGGCGACGATCACCACCGCGAGTGTCCCGAGCGAGCTGCCGACGATCGCGACGATGCGGGGGAGCGCGTCGACGTGGTCCTGTGCGTGCGGCACGCTCGTCGAGCCGAATGTGCCGTGGACGGGCATCACGGCGGCGATGCCGACGGCAAGGCCGGTGTAGACGAGGCCGACCGGCGTCGCCCACCGGCGGCCCCACAGCGAGAGGGAGCCGATGCCGAGCAGCGGGGCCGAGAGCAGGGCGCCTGCGAGATACCAGACGCGGAACGACCGGTCGTCCCAGCCGTGAGCGGTGCCCCAGGCCATCGTGGCGGTCGCCGCGGCGAGCGAGAGCACGCCGCCGGCCCAGGCGTAGTGATGGGAGCGCAGCAGGAGGCCTGCCAGGCGCAGGGAGATGAGCGCCGCCGCGAGCGACAGAAGGACGTCCACGGCAATAGTCTGCTTCGCCGCCGCGCTCGCCGCGCGGTGCTCCGGCCCCCGCAGCCGTGAAGGTGCTCATGCCCCACGCCGCCGCGGGGTCGCCGGACGGGCCGTGCCTCGGTCGAGACACGTCTGGGGTCTGACCCCGGTTCTCGTCCCACCAGGACACGTCCGGGGTCTGACCCCGGGGTGCATCGCTGTGCAGAAGTCTTGCGTTCGAGCCCGAGTCGTGTCGTCGCGAGACACGTCCGGGGTCTGACCCCAGTGCCTGTCTCGTCTGGACCCGCCGTGGGCGGCGCTAGGCTGAGGTTCTTGGAAAAGCGCTACCTCTTCACGCCCGGGCCGACTCCCGTGCCGCCGGCGGTGCTCGCGGCGGGTGCCGAGCCGATCGTCCACCACCGCGGGCCCGACTTCCGCGACGTGTACGCGAGCACACTCGGGCGCCTGAAGGAGGTCTGCCGCACGAGCGCCGACGTGCTTCTCTTCACCGCGTCCGGGACCGGGGCGATGGAGTCGGCGGTCGCGAACCTCTGCGCGCCCGGCGACCGCGTGGCGGTCGTCAGCCACGGATCCTTCGGCGAGCGCTGGATCGCCATTTGCGAACAGCACGGCCTCGACGTCCAGGCGCTCCGCTACGAGTGGGGCGAGGTGCCCGACGCCGACGAGGTCGGCGCGGCTGTGCGCGAATCGGGCGTCGACCTCGTGTTCTGCCAGCAGTCCGACACGTCGACCGGGGTGGTCTCCGACGTCCGCGCGGTCAAGGAAGCGGTCGGCGACGCTCTGCTCGTCGTCGACGCGATCTCGTCGCTCGGCGCCGTGCCGCTCGAGACGGATGCCTGGGGGATCGACGTCGTCGTCTCCGGCTCGCAGAAGGCGCTCATGTGCCCGCCGGGGCTCGCGCTGGCCTCCGTGCCGCCGCACGTGCTCGAGCGCGTCAAGCCATCCCGCAGCTTCTACTTCGACTGGCGCCGGAACAAGAAGGCACAGGACGCGCTCGACGCAGCGTTCACGCCGGCCGTCTCGCTCATCCGCAGCCTGGACGTCGCGCTCGGCCTGATCCTCGCGGACACGCTGGAAGCCTGCTTCGAACGGCACGTCCGCCTCGGCAGGGCCGCGCGCGCAGGCGTGAAGGCGATGGGGCTCGAGCTCTTCTCACCGGACGACGACACCGCTGCTGTGGTCACCGCGATCCGGGCGCCCGAGGGGATCGACAGCGACGAGCTGCTGCTCCATCTTCGCGACCGGCACGGTGTCACGCTTGCGCCCGGGCCAGCAGCACCTCAAGGGGAAGATCTTCCGGATCGGGCACATCGGCTGGTTCGACGTCTTCGACATCGCGACCGCGCTCGCGGCCGTCGAGCTCTCGCTGATCGAGCTGGGCGCCGACATCGAGCGCGGCGTTGCGGTGCCACGTGCGTTCGAGGCGTTCGAGAGCCCCGTCACCGCTTGATCATGCGCGTTCTTGTCCGTGAGAAGATCGCGGACGCAGGAATCGACCTCCTGCGGGAGCATTTCGAAGTCGACGTCGACACCGAGTCGCCGCTCGACGAGATCATCGACGGGTACGAGGGCCTGATCGTTCGTTCGGCGACGAAGGTCACCGCCGACCTGATCGCACGCGCCACCTCCTTGAAGGTCGTCGGCCGCGCCGGTGTGGGCGTCGACAACGTGGACGTCGATGCAGCCACCAGGCGCGGCATCGTCGTCGCAAACGCGCCCGAGTCGAACATCGTCTCGGCCGCCGAGCACACGATCGGCCTGCTCCTGGCGCTCGCGCGCAACATCCCTCAGGCCCATGCAGCGCTCACGGCCGGGCGGTGGGAGCGCTCGAAGTGGGGCGGGGTCGAGCTCGCCGACAAGGTGCTCGGCGTGCTCGGCTTCGGCCGCATCGGCCGGCAGGTCGCACGCAGGGCAGTGGGGCTCCAGATGAAGGTCGTTGCCTACGACCCGTTCGTCTCCGCGGAGCGTTTTCGCGAGCTCGGGGTCGACAGCGCGAGCTTCGAGGAAGTGCTCGCGCGCGCAGACTTTCTCACCCTCCACCTGCCGCTGACCGACGACACGCGCAACGCGATCGACGCTGCGGCGATCGCGCAGATGCGTGACGGCGTGCGCATCGTCAACGCGGCCCGCGGCGAGCTCGTGGACGAGGCGGCGCTGATCGCGGCGCTCGAGTCGGGCAAGGTCGCGGGCGCAGCGATCGACGTGTATGCCGTGGAGCCGTACAGCGGTCCCCTGCTGCAAGCGCCGAACGTCGTCGTGACGCCTCATCTCGCAGCGTCCACCGACGAGGCGCAGGACCGCGCAGGCGTGATCGTCGCCGAGCAGGTGGTGGCTGCGCTCGAAGGCGGCCTCGTCACGAACGCTGTCAACATCCCGACCGTCGGCGCCGACGACCTCGAGGTGCTCGGCCCGTACGTGCCACTGGCCGCGAAGCTCGGCCACCTGGCGCGTGAGCTGGCGGCCGGCGAGGTGCGCCGGATTGCGATCGAGGTGTACGGGGAGCTCGCCGACTACGACACGCGGCTGCTCACGGTCGCTGCGTTGAACGGCGTCTTCCAGGGCCACACGGACCAGCCGGTGAACTACGTCAACGCGCCGGTGATCGCCGCCGACCGCGGCATCGAGGTCGCAGAGGGCAAGAGCCGCTCGTCGCGGGACTACACGAACCTCGTCGCCGTCTCCGCCGACGGCATCCAGGTGGCGGGCACCACGATCGGCACCGATGCGCGTCACTTCCTCGTCGCGCGCGCTCGGATTCGAGCTCGAGATGGAGCTCGCGTCGCGGATGGTGCTCCTGCTCTACGACGACATTCCCGGCGTGATCGGCCGCATCGGCACGCTCTTCGGCGAGGCCGAGGTGAACATCGCGAACATGACCGTCTCGCGGAACCGCGAAGGCGGCAAGGCGTTGATGGCGCTCTCGATCGACTCGACACCGCCGCTCGAGCTCGTCGAGCAGCTCCGCGAGGGCATGGACGAGGCCTATGTGATCATCTAGGGCCATGACCTGGCCCGACTCAGTCGAGCGCGTCTCGGCCTTCCTTCGTGGCGCAGCCGTCGAGGCTCGGATCGAGGAGTTCACCGACGGCACGCCGACGGCGCGCGATGCCGCCAGGGCGGTGGGCTGCGATCTCGCCCAGATCGTCAAGTCGCTCGTCTTCGTGTGTGACGGCGCCTTCGTGCTCGCGCTCGTCCCAGGCGACCGGCGGGCCGACGAGGACGCCATCGGCGCGGAGGTCTCCGCCCAGCTCGTGCGCGTCGCCCGGGCGGAGGAGGTCGTCCACGCAACCGGCTTCGAGCCCGGAGCGGTCGCGCCGTTTCCGCGGCGCGCGGTCACGCAGAGCCTGATGGACCGGTCGTTCTTCGCCCACGACGTGCTCTGGATCGGAGCCGGGTCGGAGCGCCACATGGCGTCCATCGCCCCGGCCGAACTGCTCCGGCTTTCCGAGGCGCGCGCGGTCGACATCGTCGGCCGCGGGTAGAATCCGGGCTCCAGGCCCGAGAAAAGGAGCGGACGGTGCAGGAGACCGAGAAGATCTGGATGAACGGCGAGCTCGTCGACTGGGGGGACGCGAAGGTCCACGTCGGCGTGCACGGCCTGCACTACGGCTCGGGCGTCTTCGAGGGCATCCGCTGCTACGACACTCCGAAGGGGCCGGCGGTCTTCCGTCTGGGCGAGCACATGCAGCGCCTCCACAATTCGGCGCGCCTGCTCCACATGGAGATCCCGTACTCCGTCGACGAGCTCAAGACGGCGACGAACGAGCTCGTCGGGGCGAACGGCCTGCCCGAGTGCTACCTGCGCCCGATCGCGTTTTACGGGTACGGCGAGCTGGGCGTCGCGGCGCGCGGCAACCCGGTCGAGACGGTGATCATGAGCTGGCCCTGGGGCTCGTACCTCGGCGAGGACGGCCTGAAGAACGGCATCAGCGCGAAGATCTCCAGCTGGCAGCGTGTCTCGCCGAACATCGTCCCGCACGTCTCGAAGGCGACCGGCGTCTACATCAACTCGATGCTCGCAGTGACCGAAGCCAACAACGGCGGCTACGACGAGGCGATCCTGCTCACCCCCGAGGGGACGGTCGCAGACGGATCGGGCGAGAACATCTTCGTCGTCCGCGACGGCGTCATCTACACGCCCGACCTCTCGAGCGGGATCCTGCCCGGGATCACGCGCGACACGGTGAAGCAGATCGCCTCGGATCTCGGCTACACGGTGATCGAGAAGGCGCTGATCCGCTCCGACCTCTACCTCGCAGACGAGTTGTTCATGTGCGGGACCGCGGCCGAGGTGACGCCGCTCCGCGCCGTCGACGACTACGAGATCGGCGTGGGAGACGTGACGCGCGCGATCCAGGAGGCGTACCTCGACACGGTGCGCGGCCAGACCGAGCGGTGGGCGCACTGGCTCGAGCCGGTGCCTCAGCTCGCGCACAGTTGAGCACGACGACCGACCGGATCAACCTCAGCGCGCCGTGGATCGACGAGCGCGACGAGGAGCTCGTGCTCGAGGTACTGCGCTCGGGCTGGCTTTCGCTCGGGCCCGACCGGGCCGCGGTTCGAGTCGCTGCTCGCGGATGCGGTCGGGGCGCCGCACTGCGCCGCGGTCTCGTCGGGGACGGCCGGTCTCCATCTCTGCATGCGGCTCGCCGGCGTCGGCGCCGGGGACGAGGTGATCACCTCTCCCTATTCGTTCGTCGCCTCCGCGAACTGTGCGATCTACGAAGGGGCGACGCCGGTGTTCGCCGACATCGACCCCAGCACGCTGAATCTCGATCCGGCCGCGGTGGAGGCCGCGATCACGCCGCGTACGAAGGCGCTCGTGACCGTCGACATCTTCGGCTATCCGGCCGAGTACGACGCACTGATCTCACTCTGCGAGCAGCACGGCATCGCGCTCATCGAGGACTCGTGCGAGGCCCTCGGCGCGCAGTACAAGGGCAAGCCGCTCGGCTCGCACGGACATCTCGCGGTCTGGGCCTTCTACCCGAACAAGCAGATGACCACCGGCGAGGGCGGTGCAGTGACGACCGGAGACGCCGAGCAGCACGAGCTGCTCGTGTCTCTTCGCAACCAAGGCCGCCTCGAGACGTCGAGCTGGTTGCAGCACGGTCGCCTCGGGTTCAACTACCGCCTCGACGATATCTCGGCGGCGCTCGGGATCGGGCAGCTCGAGAAGCTCGGACGCATGCTCGACGCCCGACGCTCTGTGGCCGTGCAGTACAACGAGCTACTGAGCGACGTCGACGTCGAGACGCCCCTGGCGGACGACGACGACCATGTCCGCTCGTGGTTCGTCTACGTGGTCAAGCTCCCGTCCGGGGTCGATCGCGATGACGTGATGGCTCAGCTCTCGGCGCAGGGGATCGCCACGGCGCCGTACCTGCCGTCGATCCACCTGCAGTCGTACATGCGCGAGCTGTACGGCTTCTCGGAGGGAATGCTTCCGGTCAGCGAGGACTGCAGCGAGCGGACGATGGCCTTGCCGTTCCACGGCCGGCTCGACCGCGGTGACCAGGAGCGCGTCGCGGATGCGCTTCGCGCGGCGATTGCTTGACGGGCCCAACGGCGCCCAACTCCTGTGAGCACGATGGTGATTCGGCCGCTCGAACGGGACGATGCAGACGAGCTGACCGCGCTTCGGCTGCGTAACCGCGCGAAGCTCGAGGTGTGGGAGCTCGACGCCGACGATCCGGAGCGCTGGTACACGGTCGACGGCGTCCGCGACTGGATCACGGACGGTCAAGTCCGGTTCGCGATCGTCGCCGCCGGCGAGCTCGCCGGCATGCTCTCCCTGACGGGCATCGATCGCGGGCCGATCCAGACGGCGATGCTCAGCTATTTCGTCGACGAGGCGCACAGCGGGCGGGGCCTCGCGACCCGCGCCGTCGCGGACGCGCTCCAGCACGCTTTCGGCGAGCTCGGGCTGCATCGGGTCGAGGCGGGCACCGCGGTTGCGAACATCGCGTCGCAGCGCGTCCTCGAGCACAACCGCTTCACGCTCGTCGGGACACTGCGGCGACATCTCCTGATTCGAGGGGTCTGGACCGACCACCTGCTCTGGGAACGCCTCGCAGACGACTAGTGGCGGTCGATCCACACAACACCGGCGGACCGCCGGGCGGCTTCTGGCGGCGGATGCGGGTCGACACGCGCCCGCTCCGCCATCGCGACTTTCGCAACCTCTGGATCGGTCAGGCGGTCTCGACGATCGGCGGTGCGATCGGCCTCGTCGCCGTGCCGTACCAGGTCTACAACCTCACCGGGTCGACGGCGCTCGTCGGGCTGCTCGGCCTCGCCTCGCTCGTGCCGCTGCTCGTCGTGCCACTCGTCGGAGGAGCGATCGCCGACGCGCTCGATCGCCGCGTCGTGCTCCTGCGCACGGAACTGGGCATGGCTCTCATCACCGCGCTCTTCTTCGTGAACTCCCTGCTCGCGCACCCGCAGGTCTGGGCTCTCTTCGTCCTGCAGGCGGTGCGGTCGCGGTGTTCAGCCTGGGCGGCCGGCGATGAGCTCGCTGGCACCGCGGCTCGTGCCCGACGACGAGATCGCAGCGGCCGGGCGCTGGACAGCGTCTACAACTCGCTCGGGGCGGTCGCCGGCCCGGCGTCGGCGGGCTGATCTCGGTCGCGGGCGTCCCGTGGACCTACGGCATCGACACAGTCACCTACGTTGCGTCGCTCACGGCCATCCACGCATTGCCGAAGCTCCCGCCGCTCGGCGAGGTCGAGCGCCCGAGCCTACGCTCGATCGGCGAAGGCTTTCGGTTCCTCAAAGGCAAACAGGTCCTGATCGGGATCTTCATCGTCGATTCGAATGCGATGGTCTTCGGCATGCCGAGCGCACTCTTCCCGGCGTTCGCGCTGCACCGCCTGGGCGGCAACGCCGCGACCGTCGGCTACCTCTATGCCGCGCCCTACGCGGGTGCGCTGCTCGGCTCGCTCTTCTCCGGCTGGACGTCGCATGTCCGACGACAGGGCCGAGCCGTGACGTTCTGGGCCTGCGCGTGGGGCGCCGCGATCGCCGGCTTCGGTCTGACAACGGATCTCTGGCCCGCGCTCGTCCTGCTCGCGCTCGCCGGAGGCGCAGATTTCTTCAGCGCCGTCCTGCGGAACGTCATCCTGCTCCGCTCGACGCCCGATCGTCTGCGCGGGCGCCTGAGGGGCATCGAGTTCATGCAGGTAGCGAGCGCGCCGAGCCTCGGCGATCTCGAAGCCGGCGTGCTCGCGTCGCTGACCTCGTTGCGCTTCTCGATCGTCTCGGGCGGGGTGCTCTGCATCGGCGGCTGCGTCGCGACGGCGCTCGCCCTGCCGGCATTTCTCCACTACGACGCCCGTGAACCTCGCGCGTAGCCCTCACGAGGTCGCGCCCGAGCTGATCGGCGCAGAGCTCTACGTCGACGGTGTCGGCGGGATGATCGTCGAGGTCGAGGCCTACGATCACGAGGATCCCGCCTCCCACGGCTACGGCAACCGGCGGACGGCGCGCAACGCCTCGATGTTCCTCGCGGGCGGCGTGCGCGTACGTCTACCGCTCCTACGGTATCCACTGGTGCCTGAACGTCGTCTGTGGCGAGGAAGGCGTTGCAGATGCCGTGCTCCTGCGCGCGCTGCAGCCGACCGAGGGGCTCGAGGAGATGCGGGTCAGGCGTCGGGTCGCCGACCCCCGTCTCCTTTGCTCCGGTCCGGGACGGCTCTGCCAGGCGCTCGCCGTGACGCGCGAGCACGACGGCCGGTCGGTCGAGGAGCCGCCGTTCGAGCTGCGCGCACGCCGCGGGCCGGTGGAGGTGGTCACCGGGACGCGGATCGGGATCACGAAGGCCGCCGATCGACGGTGGCGCTACGGCCTCGCCGGCTCGCGGTTCGTCAGCCGGCCGTTTTCCCCGTCAGGGTGAGGACGATCGTCCGGCCCGGGGCCGAGGCGGTCTGCGCAGGCAGCGACTGGTGGACGACGCGGCCGCTCAGCGGTCCCTTCGTGCGCACCTTGAGATGCAGGCGCGACAGCTTTCGCTCCGCTCGGGGAAGCCGGAGCCCGACGACGCGCGGGACCACACCGTGCAGCGACTTCGCCAGGACGAGCGTGATCTTGTCGTAGGCCGACGCCGTGCCGCGGCGTGGGAACTGTCCGACGACGTATCCGATCCGGTCGCCGGTCCTCGCCGGCTTGTAGACGACCTCCGCCGTGAGCGGCTGCCCGTCCAGTCGCGTCCGGGCTGCCTCGATGCTCTCCCCGACCACGTTCGGGATCTCCACTTCGTTCGGCTTGCAGCCGGCGGTGCGCGCCGGCCCTTCGCCGCCGTAGAACTCCATCGTGTAGGCGTTCTTGCACACGCCGTTGTCGCGCTCGAGCACGCCGTTTCGGTTGACCACCCTGACCGGCGATGCAGAGAGGTACGGCGGGGAGGCGAAGTTCTCCGGCGGGGCCTTCATGTAGGCGAGCGCCTTCGTCATGAAGGCCTTCCAGATCAGGGCCGGGAACGTGCCGCCGGCGACGGCATGCCCGTGGAACTGGTAGGTCATCGGGACCAGCTTGTCCGGGTAGCCCACCCACACCGCGGCGACGAGCTGCGGTGTGTAGCCGACGAACCACGCGTCGCCGTAGTTCTCGGTCGTGCCGGTCTTGCCGGCGACCTCGCGTCCAGGCAGCGCCGCTGCGGTGCCGGTCCCACCCCGCACGACGCCCTGGAGCAGCTGGTCGACCGTCGCCGCCTGGGTCGGGGTCAGCACCTGCCTGGGCACCGGCGCGTTCGTCTCGGTGTGGCCGCCGGACGTGATCGACTCGACCGCACGTGGCTGGTTCTTGAAGATCGAACCGTCGATTCGCCGGCCGCCGTCTGCGAAGGCGGTGTAGGCGCGGGCCATGTCGAGCGGTGTCGCCGGCTCGGCGCCGAGGCCGATCGCGAAGTAGCCCTGGAGCGGAGTCAGGATGCCGAGCTCCTTCGCCGTGTCGGCGACGCGCTGCGGGCCGACGAGGGCGGTCAGCTGTGAGAACACGGAGTTGTCGGAGACGGCGATTGCCTTCGTCAGGTCGATCGGCCCGAGGGCCTCGCCCTCGTAGTTGTTCACGACCCACAGCCGGCCGCCGGCGTTGATCGCGACCTGCTTCGAGGAGGTCAAGGTGCTCGACGGCGAGATGTTCTCGCGCAGGGCGGTTGCGAGCACGAAGGGCTTGAACGCCGAGCCGGGCTGCCGCTCGCCCTGCGTCGCCAGGTTGAACTGGTTCTTGTGGTAGTTCGCGCCGCCGACCATCGCGAGCACCGCGCCCGGGTCGTGTTCGGTGTCGATCGCGACGAGCGCGACCGCCGGGTTGACGCCGTTCTGCGGCAGCACCCCGGCGATCGCCTCGCGGGCGATCTTCTGCAGGTTCACGTCGAGGGTCGTCTTCACCCTCAGCCCGCCACCGAACGCCTTCTGCGGCCCGAGCTGGTTCACGAGCTGGTCCTTGACGTAGTTCGCGAAGTAGGGCGCCGCGTTGCCCTCCGTCGACGGCAGCCCGACCTTGCTCGGGTTGGGCATCGGGTAGACGAGCGAGTTCACGAACTGGCTCTGCGTGAGGTACCCCTGCGCATAGAGCTGCCGGAGGACCAGGTTGCGGCGCGCCCGGGCGAGCCTCGGGTGGGCGACCGGGTCCCAGAGGCTCGGGTCCTCGGGGATCCCGGCGAGGAGCGCCGCCTCGGCGGGCTTCATCGTGGCGGCGCTGTGTTGGAAGTAGATCTTCGCCGCCTGCTGGACGCCGTAGGCGCCGTTCCCGAAGTAGACCGTGTTCAGGTAGGCGGTGAGGATCTGGTCCTTCGTCCATTTCTGCTCGAGCTGCCAGGCGAGCGCGGCCTCGATCAGCTTGCGGCCGACCGTCTGCTGGCTCGTCAGGTAGGCGTTCTTGACGAACTGCTGGGTGATCGTCGAGCCGCCCTGCACGGTGCCGCGGTGCGAGATGTCGGCCCAGAGCGCGCGGGCCATGCCGCGGAGGTCGACGCCGCGATGCTCGTAGAAGCGCTTGTCCTCGATCGCGACGATCGCATGCTTCAGCCACGGCGAGATCTGCTTCGACGGAACGATGATCCGCGCCTGCGAGCCGCGCAGGATCGTGAGCACCGTGTGGCCGTTCGCGGCGTAGACGTAGGTGTTCGCCTGCGTCTGGTGCCGTGACGGGTCGAGTTGCGGGATCTTGGCAGCGACCGCGGTCAAAAGACCGACGGTGAACGACGCCGTGCCGACCGCGAAGAGAACCGCGAGGAGGGCCAGGAGTCTGAGCTTGCGGATGCGCCGCCGCTTGGGACGGCGTGACTTTCTCCGAAAGAGCGCCAGAACCGGGGTAGTCTAGCCCCCCGATGGGAATCACCGCGCTGCAAAACGCCGTCGACGTCCTGCCGGCGGGCGGCTTCGAGGAGAAGCTGAAGCTCGGGCGGCCGTTGCGGGTCAAGCTCGGGATCGACGTCACCTCGCCGGACGTCCACCTCGGCTACGCGCATCCCGCTCCAGCGGATGCGTGCCTTTCAGGACGCGGGCCACATCGGCGTCCTGATCGTCGGCGACTACACGACACGGATCGGCGACCCGTCCGGGCGCTCCGAGAGAGCGCCCGATCCGACCGACGACGAGATCGACGCTAACGCGCAGTACTTCCCGACCACGCCTGTCAAGATCCTCGACCGAGAGCGGACCGAGGTGCGCTTCAACGGCGAATGGCTCGGGAAGCTGAATTACGCCGAGATTGTGCGGCTGACCCGGACGATGACCGTCGCGCGGCTGCTCGAGCGCGACGACTTCGCGAAGCGCTTCGCGGCGCACGCGCCGATCTCGGTCTCGGAGCTCTTGTATCCGCTGATGCAGGCGTACGACTCGGTCGCGGTCGAGGCCGACGTCGAGCTCGGAGGCACCGACCAGCTCTTCAACCTGCTGACCGGCCGCGAGGTGATGCCGCACTACGGGCTCGAACCGCAGGTCGTGCTCACCGTCGCCTCTCTCGACGGCTGGGACGGCGAGCGAAGATGTGAGCGCCTCGCGGGGCAACTACATCGGGCTCACCGAGCAGCCCGAGGA
>CAWDWI010000012.1:47500-218549 GCA_963806025.1 uncultured Thermoleophilia bacterium
TTCTCGGTCAGTCAGAACGGAGATCGTGCCGAGGTGCTTCATGCGATCATGGCGTACTTCGGGTGCGGAAGCATCCGGCCCGACCGAAGCGACAAGACCCTCAAGTGGGAGACGCGGCGACTCGAGGAGATCCTCGGGCGCATCGTTCCGCATTTTGAGCGGTACCCGCTTCTGTCGAGTAAGCGGTACGACTTCGATCGGTTCGCGTCGATCTGTCGCCTCATGGCAGACGGCGTGCACCTGCGTCGTGACGGTCTCGGTGAGATCGTCGAGCTCGCTCGGGGAATGAATCCGAGCGGTCGCCGGCGCTATCCAGCTGAAGCAATACTCGCGAGCATTTCGTCAAGGTGAAGGGATAGTCTGCGCCTCCAGAAATGGAGGATGAACGCGAAGTTCCGACCTGCACGAATGGCGTAACGAGTTGGGCGCTGTCTCTTCGAGGGATCCGGTGAAACTGTAGTCTCGGTGAAGATGCCGAGTACCCGTGGTTGGACGGAAAGACCCCGTGAACCTTTACTACAGCTAGATGTTGGAGTTCGGTGTACGTTGTCCAGGATAGGTGGGAGGCTGTGAAGCCGGCACGCCAGTGTCGGTGGAGTCAATCTTGGGATACCACCCTTCGTAGTCTGGGCTTCTAACCCGCTGCCGTGATCCGGGGCGGGAACAGCATCTGGTGGGTAGTTTGACTGGGGCGGTCGCCTCCTAAAATGTAACGGAGGCGCGCAAAGGTTCCCTCAGCACGGTTGGAAATCGTGCGTAGAGCGTAATGGCATAAGGGAGCTTGACTGCGAGAGCGACAGCTCGAGCAGGTGCGAAAGCAGGCCATAGTGATCCGGCGGTAACAAGTGGAAGTGCCGTCGCTCAACGGATAAAAGGTACTCCGGGGATAACAGGCTTATCCTTCCCAAGAGTCCACATCGACGGAAGGGTTTGGCACCTCGATGTCGGCTCGTCGCATCCTGGGGCTGGAGTAGGTCCCAAGGGTTGGGCTGTTCGCCCATTAAAGCGGTACGCGAGCTGGGTTCAGAACGTCGTGAGACAGTTCGGTCCCTATCCACCATGGGCGTTGGAGCTTTGAGAGGAGTCGTCTCTAGTACGAGAGGACCGAGACGAACGGACCTCTGGTGTATCAGTCGTTCTGCCAAGAGCGCTGCTGATTAGCCACGTCTGGATGGGATAACCGCTGAAAGCATCTAAGCGGGAAGCCCACCTCAAGATGAGAGCTCCCATCTCCTAGAGAGAGTAAGAGCCGTGGGAGACCACCACGTTGATAGGCGGGACGTGCAAGCACAGCAATGTGTTCAGCGGACCCGTACTAATTGCTCGAGGTCTTGATTTTGAACTCATGTTCGCTGCTATGGAGTTTTGAGGGTGCGCTGCTTTTGCGCGCACGACTCACAAGTTGGGCGGTCATAGCGACGGGGAAACACCTCTTCCCATTCCGAACAGAGAAGTTAAGCCCGTTAGCGCCGATGGTACTCGGGGAGCAATCCCCCGGGAGAGTAGGACGCCGCCCATTATCTTCAAGGTGTCTGGCACCCAAGGTGCCAGACACCTTTTGTGTTTCTACGACCCGTTGCGGAGCTCGCGCACCGGCTCGTCCGTCCACTCGATCTCGTCGAACCGGCCGCGCAGGCCGTCACCGGTCGGTGACTGGACGAGGAGCCCGGCGGCCGCCCGTCCGGCGCCGTCGAACGTGAAGTAGCGGACGAGCGACCACCACAGCCCGTCGAGGGACGCGTGGAACGCGAAGGTCTCTCCCGCCCGCGAGATCCGCAGCCAGGCGTGAGGCTCCGGGACGACGAACGCGTTGGCGTCGTCGGAGACATCGCGCGTGACCACGGAGACGACCGACGGCTCACGCTGCGGGGAGTACTCGAGTGCCAGTTTCCCCCAAGCAGTCGAGGAGGCATGGACGACGAGCGCAGCAGCATCGAACGTCGCCGCGAGCGCCGCCGAGACACGCGCCTTCAGCTGAAAGTCGCCCGTCGGACGCGCGAGCAGCAGCGGTGCGCCGGCCTGGGCCTCGCTCCCGGCGGGATCGGTGAAGAGGTCGGTCCGCGCTCCGGCCGTGAAGACGATCGAGTTTCCGCCGAGTTCCACCTGCTCGACTGGCGGAACGAGCCAGGTGAGCTCAGGCAGCACGGAGCTTCTCCCGCCAGTCCGGATCCAGCTCGCGCAGCCGGCGCACCCGCTCGCCGACCGGCGGGTGCGAGTTGAAGAGCGCTGCGAGCCCCTCCTCGGCGAAGGGATTGGTCGTATAGACCGGCTCGGTGGCGGGGCTTGCCTCGAAGCCGACCAGCTCCATCGCAGCCTCGAGCCGGACGAGCGCGTCGGCGAGACCGTGTGGCGAATCGCAGATCTCCGCCGCAAACCGGTCGGCCTCGAACTCCCGCTTCTCCGACAAGAGCAAGTGCACGAACGCCGCCGCGATCGGGCCGAGGACGAACAGGAAGGCCCGCTGGAGGAATCCGCCGATGCGCGACGTCTCGACGATCACGGTGGCCACGATCACGGCGATCGTCTGGACGAGCACGTCGCGGTTTCGGAGATGAGCCAATTCGTGCGCGACGATCCCCTCGAGCTCGGCCGGGGAGGCGACCCCGAGGAGACCGACCGACAGGGCGAGCCCGGTGCCGCCGCCGGCTCCGCGGCCGCCGGAGAGCGCCCGTGGGTAGCTGTCAGCGAGCACGTAGAGCTTCGGCTTCACCACGCCGGCCCTCGCGGCCAGTCGCTCGAGCGTCGAGTGCAGAGCCGGTGCCTCACCCGGAAGCATCTCCCGGGCGCCGACCATGCCGAGCACGATCCGGTCGGCGTACCAGTAGACGCCTCCGGCGAGCAGGACGATCGATCCGAGGAAGAGCAATGCCAGCTGATAGCCGCCGAGCTGCCACCCCACGAAGCCGAAGAGCAGCGCCGTGACCGTCACGACGAGCCAGGCCTTGAGGACGTTCCGGAGGATCAGCAGGCGGCGCTGCACGGCGCCGAACGCTACGCCTCGTCGTCGGTCGAGTCCGGATCGTCCTCCGCGAGGCCGCGGGGCGGCCAGTCCGGCTCCGGTGCGTCGCAGCGGCTCGAGCAGTGGAGGGAGGCGACGTTCTGGAGCGGGATCAGGATGTGCCCGTTCAGCTCCACGTGTGCGACGTCCTCGAGGTAGCAATAGGCGGTCAGGACGCCGTCCTGATACTCGCCGCCGAAGAGCGCGATCTCGACCTGCTCGCCCTTGTACTTGTTGGTGTAATCCTCCATCGCCATGCGAGATTATCCGATGGGGGTGGTGAGGAGATCGTCGCGGAATTCGAGCTCGATCACGCCGCAGTTGGCGATCGGGTGGTGCGCGCCGTCGCTCACCTGATCTCGTAGAGCCCGCATGGTGCCGCCGTGCGTGACGATCAGGACGCGCCGGGAGGGGTTCGCGCGGGCGATACGCTCGACCGCGGCGTGGACGCGCGCCCGATGCTGCTCTCGGGTCTCACCGTCCGGCCGGTTCCCGTCGGGAAACCGCTCCTGGAGCTCGGCGCGCGTCAGGCCCGACCACGATCCGACGTCGATCTCACGCAGACCGGCGTCCGCGATCACGGGCACCCCGTGCGGCGCCGCGACGATCTCAGCCGTTTCGTGCGCACGCGAGAGGTCGCTGGAGTAGACGGCATCGAACGGCGTCGAGCGAAGCTGGTCGGCCAGCTCGCGGGCCTGCGCACGTCCGGTTTCGTTGAGCGGCGCATCGGCCCAACCTTGCCAGCGGCCTTCTCGGTTCCAGTCGGTCTCACCGTGCCGTGCGAGCAGGATCGTGGTCACGTCGCCTAACGTAGCTGCCGGCTCGGATCGGCATCTGGCTCGACCGCTAGCCTGGGCCCGATGCCCGAAGTTGCCGGGAGAGTCAGTGACGCCTTTGCCTCGCGCACGCGCGAGCTGGAGGCGCTCGCCCTCTCACCGCTCGCGGTGCACTCGTACGAGACGCGCGGTCGCGAGCGGCCGGAGGAGGAATGCAGCGTTCGCACCCCGTTTCAGCGCGACCGCGACCGGATCCTCCACTCGAAGCCATTTCGCCGCCTGAAAGGGAAGACGCAGGTCTTCATCGACCCGGCCGGGGATCATTACCGCACGCGTATGACGCACACGCTCGAGACGAGCGGGATCGCTCGCGTCGTCGCCCGAGCACTGCAGTTGAATGAGGACCTCACAGAGGCGATCGGGCTCGGGCACGACCTCGGTCATCCGCCGTTCGGGCATGCCGGGGAGGCGGCCCTGGACTCGCTGCTCGAGGCGGGATTCCGGCACAACGAGCAGTCGGCGAAGATCGCCCGTCGGCTCAATCTGACGGCGGAGGTCGTCGACGGCATTCTCACGCACACCGGAGACTCCGATCCGGAGACGCTGGAGGGGAGGATCGTCCGCGTCGTCGATCGCGTTGCCTACATCAACCACGACATCGACGACGCGATTCGTTACGGCATCCTCGACGAGGCCGATCTGCCCCGCGGCGAGATCGAGACGCTCGGGCCGACCGGTGCGAAACGGATCGACACGCTCGTGCACGACCTGGTCGAGACCTCGGCGCGTGCCGGCGACATCGCCCAGAGCGACGAGATCGGGAGCGCGATGATGTCGTTGCGCGCCTTCATGTTCGACCACGTCTACCTCGCACCCGTGACACGCCCGGAGCACGAGCGCGCGCACGCGACGATCCGAGCGATCTACGAGCACCTGGCCGAGCGAGGGGACGACCAGGAGGAGATCGTCGAGTTCATCGCCGGAATGACCGACCGGTTCGCCCTGTCGTACGCTGCCACCCTGTAGATGGCACGCATCAAGGACAGCTCCGTCGAGGCCGTCAAGGCCGCCGCTGATTTCGTCGACGTCGTCTCGGCGCGCACACAGTTGCGCAAGTCCGGCGGTCGCTACTCGGGGAGATGCCCGTTCCACGACGAGCGCACACCGTCGTTCTCGGTCAATGCCGTGGACAAGCTCTACTACTGCTTCGGCTGTGGCGCGAAAGGCGATCTGATCACCTTCGTGCGAGAGACGGAGGGGCTCGACTTCGCCGGAGCGATCGAGTGGCTGGGCGAGCGGTTTCGCGTGCCGATCGAATTCGAGGAGAGCTCGCCGGCGCAGGACGCGGCCCGCAAGCGACGCGAACGGCTCATCGCGCTCCTCGAACAGGCCGCGTCCTTCTATGAGCGGACGCTGTGGGACTCACAGGCGGGCGGCATGGCGCGCGATTACCTCAAAGGGCGCGGCCTGAACGAGGAGATCTGCCGTGAGTTCCGCCTCGGTCTCGCGCTCGGCGGGACCTCGCTGGCGCGGAAAGCTCTCGAGAAGGGGTTTGTCCGCGAGGAGCTGCGCGCTGCGGGACTGACACGGCAGCGGGGGGACGACTATTTCCAGCGCCGGCTCCTGTTCCCGCTTACCGACCGCCAGGGGCGCGTGCTCGGCTTCCAGGCGCGAAAACTGCACGACGACGATCCGCTCGCCGCGAAATACGTCAACACGCCCGAGTCGGAGCTCTTCCACAAAGGGGCGATCGTGTACGGGCTCGACAAGGCGCGTTCGTCGATCGCCCGCGAGGACCGTGCGTGCGTTGTCGAAGGCAACACCGACGTGATCGCGCTCCGGCAGGTGGGTTTCGAGCCGGTTGTCGCCTCGATGGGCACGGCGCTCACCGAGCAGCAGCTCAAGGAACTCGGGCGGCTGACGAAGCGGCTCTGGCTCGCGTTCGACGGCGATGCCGCGGGGGAGACGGCCACGTTGCGCGGGATGGAGCTCGCTGCAAAACAGGGCTTCGACGTGAAGGTGGTCGCGCTGCCGGCCGGGATCGACCCTGCCGACGATCCACAAGGGTTCGAGCAGCGGCTCGTCGGCGCGGAACCGTACCTGCTCTACCGCGTTCGCATCGAGCTCGAGCGCGGCGAGGACCGCGAGGTGTCGTTCCGCACGGTCAAGGCACTGCTCGACGAGGCGCCCGACTCGCCCGAACGGCACGACGCGTGGCGGTTCGCGAACGACAAGCTCGGAATGACGGTGCAGCTGCGGGCGGGCGGTTCGGCGCGCGCTTCGGCCCCGCTGTCACAGCGCGCCCTCGACGCGAGCACGAAGCTCGAGCGAAACGCGCTCGCCGGAGTGCTCGCACATCCGGACCTGAGGCCGGTCCTCGCCGAGCTGACGCCCGAGCACTTCTACGACCCCGTGCACCGCACGCTGCGCGCGCACATCGTCGACGGCGGCGAGCTCGATCCGAACGCGGTCGGGCTCTTGGCCGAGCTCGATGCACGGGCGGTCGCGGAGGGGATCGACGAGAGCACCGGAACCGAGCTCCTGCTGCGTCTGCGCGAGCGAGAGATGCGCCGCGAGCTGCAACACTCGGATCCCTTGCGCACCAAGGAGCTCCAAGAAGCGTTGCAACGGCTGCTCGAGCGAGTCGCGGCGCTCTCTTAACACGATCCGAAGCTGGAGCGTCAGGGAACCCTCAGGGTTGCCTGCTTTGCTGTCGTGCATGATCGAGGCCCGCGACCTCACGAAGGACTACGGCGACAAGCGAGCGGTCGACGCGCTTTCATTCGACGTCCGGCCCGGCATCGTCACCGGCTTCCTCGGCCCAAACGGCTCCGGCAAGTCGACGACGATGCGGCTCATCCTCGGGCTCGATTCGCCGACGCGAGGCCAGGTCACGGTCAACGGCAGGCCATACCGCGACCATCCGGCGCCGCTGCACGAGGTCGGCGCGCTCCTCGAGGCGCGCTCGGTGCACACGGGCCGGTCGGCGCGAAACCATCTGCTCGCGCTTGCCCAGACGCACGGCATTCCCCGCAAGCGGGTCGACGAGCTGATCGATCAGGTCGGTTTGCACGAGGTCGCCCGCAAGCGTGCCGGGAAGTTCTCCCTCGGCATGGGGCAACGGCTCGGAATCGCGACCGCGCTGCTCGGAGACCCGCACACGGTGATGCTCGACGAGCCCGTGAACGGGCTCGATCCGGAGGGGATCCAGTGGATCCGAACCCTTCTGAAGGGGCTCGCGGCAGAGGGACGCACAGTCTTCGTCTCCTCCCACCTGATGAGCGAGATGGCATTGACCGCCGACCACCTGATCGTGATCGGCCGTGGACGGCTGATCGCCGACGCCAGCGTCGCCGACTTCCTGGCGGGCGCGTCCAAGCCGCTGGTCCGCGTGCGCTCGCCGCAGGGTGAGGACCTGTCGCGTGTCCTCGCCGGCCCCGGCGTCTCGCTCGAGGTCGTCGAGCCCGGGTTGCTCGAGGTGACCGGCCTCACAGCCGCACAGGTCGGTGAAGCTGCCGCCGCCCACGGTCTCGTCCTGCACGAGCTCGGCGCGCACCAGGTATCGCTCGAGGAGGCGTTCATGGACCTCACCCGCGGTGAACTGGAGTTCGCAGCCTCGTGAGCGCCGTCGCAGTTCCGACAGTTTCAGGACGCGAGCGCGTCACGCAGCTGCGCGTCATCGCCTCGGAGTGGACGAAGCTCCGAAGCGTGCGCTCCACGAGCTGGTCGCTCTTCGCAGCAACTGTGCTGACGATCGGCTTCCCGATCCTCGCCTCGGCCGTGATCTCCGCCCACTGGGGGCATCGCAGCCCGAGCGACCGCGCAAACTTCAATCCTCTCGACCCTGCGCTCGTCGGCTCTCAGATCGCACAACTCGCGATCGGCGTCCTCGGCGTGCTCGTGATCACGGCGGAGTACTCGACGGGCATGATTCGCGCGTCGTTCACAGCGGTGCCGAAGCGTCTGCCGGTGCTATGGGGCAAGACCATCGTGTTCGCCTCGATCACGTTCGCGCTCATGCTCCCGGCGGTGCTGGTGGCGTTCTTCGCCAGCCAGTCGATCCTCTCGCGGCACCACGCCAACGTTTCGTTCTCCGACCCGCATGTCGCCCGTGCGGTGATCGGGGCCGCGCTCTACCTGACTGTGATCGCGATCTTCAGCCTGGGACTCGGCGCGATCATCCGCAACACGGCTGGCGGGATCGCTGCGTTCGCGGCGATCCTGTTCGTGATCCCACCGCTCATGAATGTGCTCCCGCAGAGCTGGAACGACGCGGCGTCCCGCTATCTGCCGAGCAACGCCGGCCGTGCGATCATCGCGCTCACGCCGGACTCGAACAGTCTCTCGCCGTGGGTCGGATTCGCGGTGCTCTGCGGCTACGCGGCCGCGATCCTCGGCGTGGCGGCGATCCTGCTGATGCGCCGCGACACGTAGAGAGAGCTCCCCGGGTTGGACTCGAACCAACAACCCTCCGGTTAACAGCCGGATGCTCTGCCAATTGAGCTACCGGGGATCGCTCAGCGGCGGGCATTGTAGCGACCGCCTTCGGGCGATCAAGGGTCGACCGTGACCGGGACCTCGACCTCGTGCTGAGGTGTCCCATCCGCTGCAGACGGCGCAAATGCGGTAACGACGACCGCGCCCGGCGAAGTGGTGAACGTCGCCGTGAAGGTGCCGCGGCCCGGCGCGCCCTCCGAGGCGGTCACCGTCTGCTTCGAGAGCACATTGCCGTTGCGTACGAGCTGCACGACGAGCGTTGCCTCGAACACGCTCGCGGTGCCGGTGACCTGGAACGTGGTGTGGACGTGAGCCCCGGGTACGGGGGACTCGACGAAGATCGGCGGCACGTAAGCGGCGAAGTCGTCGCGGGTCAGGCCCGACCGGCCCGCCACGTTCACTCGACGCACAGTGGGAAACTGCGTGAGCGTGTAGACGATGGCGGCGACCTGGTCCGGCATCGCCTTGGCGAGCTCGACCGTCGCGGTGCCGTCCATGATCGAGACCGGGGCGGTGATCCCCAGCACGCCGAGGGCCGCTCCGGCCACAGCCGGCGTCGACGGCACCCGCGCGAGCTTCGGGTGGAGCAGTCCCTGGTCGACCTGGAACACGGTGACCGTCATCGGCCCGGCCCCGACGGAATGGGGATTCGTGGTGATCGTGACGGTGCTGACCGCCCCGTGGGAGCTCGAGCCACAGCCGGCAGCGAGCAGCGCGAGGGCTGCCAGCATGGGGATGCGGAGCTTCACCAGTTCTCGATTCTCGAATAGCTCACGAAGCCCTCCCGGCCATCCGTATCCTTTCGGGGATGAGCATCATCGCCCTCGTCCTCCTGGTGGCCGCGGTCGTGCTCCTCGCCGTCGCCGAGTGGCCCCGCATTTCGAAGCGTGCGGGGCTCCAGGCGCGCGCGCGGGCGAGAAGGCGCTCGCACCTGCGCGTGGTCGACACTCCCGACGACGACTCCGATGAGTTCGCGAGGGCTGTCGAGCGCGACCTCGCCAATTTGCCGACGTTCGATCCCCGCGCAAAACGCGACTGAGCAGCTGAGCGACGCGGACTAGCGAACGAGCACGGTCGCGCGGAGCCGGCGGGTGTTCGGCAGGATCGGCGGAACGTCTTCCATGTTCTTCGTCTCCTGGAAGTCGGCCACGCTCAGAACGAGGAGATGCCTGCCCTTGCGCGCGGGGATCCGGATCGTCCCGCGATCATAGGTCGGCTTCACCGTTCGTCCATCCACCGTTGCGACGATCGACGCGGGGTCGACCCCCGAGCCGGCGTCCGTCGCCGACACCGTTATCGCCCCCTTCGTCCGAACGAGGTGCAGCGCGGGCGGCGTTGTGTCGTTCACCCAGTAACGGAAGGAGAACGGGCCGGCGTCCGCGCTGCTACGCGTGTCGAAGACGATGTCGTAGAAGCCGACGGCGGGCAGGACGGCACCGGCGACGGGAACCCCGGTGCCGTAGCTCTGGCGATAAGGGTTGAGATCGATCGGTAGTCCGGGGTAGCCGACAAGGTGATCCTCGGCCCCGTCGAACGTAACGTGCGGCTTCGCGTGCCCTGACGTCACGACGACGCCGAAGTTCGCCGGGTGGCCCGTGATGGAGACGCGATAGGCGCGCTCCGGGCCGGCGTACGGGACGTCGCCGCCCGTCGGATACCGGTAGGTCGTGATCAGCGAGGGGCCGCCTGCGGTCGTCCCGTGGTAGGTGCCGGGCTTCTTGAGCGCGATCTTCGCCTCGCCGGCCAGCTTCGGCGCAGAGACGGCGAGCCAGAATGGGATCCGCCGGACATCGGTGCCGCGGGTGAGGACGACGAATCCGGTCTCGTCACCCGGTGCCGAGCCGGCGGGGACGGTGATCGCAACGCTGAAGGAACCGGGCACGGTGACCTGCGCGGGGACGACGGGCGTTGCGCTCCCCTGCTGCACGACGGCCGTGACCGTCCAGGCGCCTGCGCCTCCGCCGGCGTCGGTGAGGGTCACGTCGCGTGTCGCCGACGCTCCGGGGGCAAGCCGGCCGAACGAAAGCCCGGTCGGCGACGCGAAGAACAGGGGCACATCCGCCTTGGCGAGGTCGATGAGACCGCCGCCCTCGCGGCTGGCCGGCACCTCGGCGCCGCTCGCGCTCTTGACGGGGTCGCCGGACTGCTCGAGCGCCGACTTGATGTCCGCCACGGTCCAGTCGGGGTGGCGCTCCTTCAGTAGGGCGGCCGCGCCGGCGACATGGGGGGTGGCCATGCTGGTGCCGCTCAGGAGGCCCCACGTGCCCTGGCTCACCGGCAGCGACGAAAGGACGTTCACTCCGGGGGCCGACACGTCGGGCTTCATCTGCAGCGACGTGGGCGTTGGGCCGGCCGACGAGAAGTCCGCGATGACGTCGTGTGAGGAGACGGCGGCGACCGTGATCGCGTCGGGGGCGTTGCCGGGCGATGAGACCGAGCCGTACCCGAAGTCGCTGAAATCGTTGCCTGCGGCCACCACGGGCACCACGCCGGCCGCGGCAGCACCCTCGATCGCCTTCACGACGATGTCCCGGGACGGTTCGACCTCTGGCTCCCCGAGAGACAGGTTGATCACGTTCATCCCGTCCGAGACGGCCGCTTCGATCGCAGCGGCGATCTCCGCGCTGTTTCCGTCGAGCCCGAAGCCGGGCGTCGGGATCGTCAGCGCCTTGTAGTTGCCGATGTACGCATTCGGTGCGACGCCCGAGATGATGTTGCCCGCCGCGACGGTGCCGTGGTCGCCGGCGGCGATGCCGGCGACGTGCGTGGCGTGGAACGAGTTCAATGGATCGAAGGGCAGCGCCGAGTACTTGGAGGTCGGTGAAGCAGGCGTGAACACGCGCTGGACGATCACCTTCGGTGTCGTGTACTTGGTCAGGCCCTTCGGAAAGCCGGGCGGGTACTGGAAGCCGTTCGGATCGAAGTAGGGGTGCGTCGCGTCCAGGCCGTCATCGATGATGCCGATCTTCATCCCATTGCCGGCGGTGTCGAAGTTCGGGCCCCAGAGCGCGTCGGCGCCGATCTGTTCCGGGCCGCCGGTGTCGCGCAGCGCGTGGTAGCGAACGTTCGGCCAGACCTCCGCGACGCCCTGGATCTGAGCCAGCTTCGCGACCTGGGAGCGGGGCAGGACGACGGCGAGCCCGTTCGCGATCAGCCGGTAGTGCCAGCGCACGTGTGCTGCCGGCAGCGTCGTCTGCACCCTCTGCGTGACGAGGCTCTGCTCCGCGTCGATGCGGGCCAGATAGTCACGGTGCGACGCAGACAGCAGTCCGCGTCCGAAGGCCGAGAGCGGGTGCCCGTTCAGCGTCACGACCACCTCGGTCATCGGGTCGGGCGGTGCGCCCTGAACGTCGCCCGACAGTGCGACGGCGGCAATCGCCGCCATCAAGGATAGGAGTGCGACTCTCTTCAGAGCGCGGGTGGGCGGGCTTGGGCCGCCACGCCCTGCGTGGCTGCGCGCGGGGACGTTCGGGCGAAGAGGGCGGGCCGACATGGACACATGGTCTGACTCCATTGTGCCCCACCTGTTAGCCGACTGCGCTCTGGCCCTCAGGTGAAGGGGCCGCCGAGGAGACGGCGAACGCGGACCCGGCGTCTCTTCTGCGAGTCGCAGGTTGGGAGGGACGCAGGGAAGGCGGCGGAGAGCCCAACCTCTCCCCGGGCCTCCGCCGCCGCACCTTCGCTTCTACGAGGCCCGGGCACGGGCGGTTTGCATCGATCGCCACACCGGCGACCGTCGGACAGAGTGTGCGCGCGGCACGACCGAACGCCGGGCCAGGACGTGCAGCCTCAAAATCCTGTTCTTGCGCGGCGCTCCCCGACCGGTAGCGTGCCCCCACGAAGCGAAGGGCGGCGGCAGAACTGGGGAGAGGTCCTGCTGCCGCCGCCGCTTCACCTGCCCGTTCTTCCGGAGCCACGTCTTGCGCCGTTCGGTTACCTTGCGCTCCGATGAAGATCTCGCTCACCCCACGGACGACGGAATTCTTCGTTCTGTTCACCAGCGCCGGTGAGAACGCTCTCGAGGTGGCGCAACTGGTCGAGCGCCGATTCCGCGAGCACCCCAGTTCGACCGTGACCCAGGAGCAGGTGAAGGCCGCGGAGACGGCGGGTGACACGATCACGCGCGATCTGATCATTCTCCTCAACACGCAGTACCTCACGCCGTTCGACCGTGAGGACATCTACATGCTCGCCACGGAGATCGACGACGTCGTGGACTACCTCGAGGAGGCGTCCGACCTGCTCGGACTGTATGGCGTCGAGGCGCCGACCCGGCACGCATTCGAGCAGTGCGCGATCATCGTCAGGGCCGTCGAGCAGCTCGCGAGCGCCTGCGCGAACCTGAAGGGGATGAAGGGTGTGCAGGAGGCGCTGATCGAGCTGAAGTCGCTCGAGGACCAGGGCGACCGGATCCTGCGCGAAGCGCTCGCGTCGCTGTTCCGTAGCGACAAAATCGACCCGCTGATCGTGATCCGGTGGAAAGACATCTACGAGGCCCTCGAGCGCGCGCTCGACGCTTGCGAGACCGCGGCGAACGTGATCGCGAACATCGTCGTCAAGAACGCGTAGCCGGCTATGGAACAGGTCACGCTCGTCGCGGTCGTAGCGGTCGCGCTGTTCTTCGACTTCACGAACGGCTTCCACGACACCGCGAACTCGATCGCGACAAGCGTCTCGACGCGCGCGCTCTCGCCGCGGAAGGCGGTGGCGATGGCGGCGATCCTCAACTTCGCCGGCGCCTTCATCTCGTTCAAGGTCGCGGCCACGGTCGCGAAGGGCATCGTCAACCCCGACGCAATCACGCTGAAGATTCTCCTCGCCGGCCTTGTTGGAGCGATCACGTGGAACCTGGTCACGTGGTATCTGGGCCTCCCGTCCAGCTCGAGCCACGCGCTGATCGGCGGAGTCATGGGCTCGGCGATCGCGGCGCAGGGCTGGCATGTCGTGCAGTGGTCGGGCCTGTGGCACAACGTGCTCAAGCCTTCGCTGATCGCCCCGTTCGCCGGCCTCGCGGTCGCTTTCGTCCTGATGACGGTGATCGTGTGGCTCGTGGCAAAGCGCTCACCGGCCAGGGTCGGTCGGGGTTTCCGCTTCGGGCAGCTCTTCTCGGGTGGTTTCGTGGCGCTTGCCCATGGCACGAACGACGCCCAGAAGACGATGGGCATCATCGCCCTCGCTCTCGTTGCCTCCGGCCACCTGAACGAGGACTTCACGAGGCCGCCGACCTGGGTGATCGTTTGCGCCGCCCTGTCCATGTCGGCAGGCACGTACGCGGGCGGTTGGCGCATCATCCGCACCCTCGGGACGCGAATCGCGAAGATCGACGCCCCGCAAGGATTCGCCGCTCAGACCGCCTGCGCCTCGATCCTCTGGACGACCGCTCACTTCGGCTATCCCGTCTCGACGACCCACGTGATCTCCGGCTCGGTGATGGGGTCGGGCGCAACGCGTGGCCTGCACGCCGTTCGATGGGGCGTGGCGGGCAACATCGTCCTGGCGTGGTTCTTCACGATTCCGATGGCGGGACTCGTCGGTGCCTTGATGGAGGTCGTCACACGCCTCCCGGCCGGCGACCTGATCGTCTTCGTCCTCGCGGTGGTCATCTCGGTCGGAGCCTTCGCGGCGCGCCGCTGGGAGACCCGTCGGCTGCTGCCGGCCGAGGCACTCGAGAGCGCCCCGATCTAGGAGAGAGGGGGTACAGCCCGGCCTGTGTGACGCCGATAACGGCCGGGACAGGCACCCAACCCCTAGGAGACACCGCCGAAATGACAGTCGTCGTGTCGTACCTGATCTTCTTCGTGATCCTGCTCTGCATAACCGGCGTTCCCGGCTACGTGATCGCGGAGCGGCGGGGGTTGAGCAGGCCGTGGGTCGCGTTCATTCCGATCGTGGGCTTCTGGATCGTGTTGTGCGAGTCAGTCGGCCGCAGCGGCTGGCTCACGCTCTGGATCCTCGTGCCGTACCTGGGCGCCTTGGGCCTCGCGGTCTGGACCGCGTTCACGGTGCCTGTCCATCACGGCCGCAGCCGCTGGTGGACACTGGCATTCATCGTGCCGCTCGTGAACCTCGTCGCCTACTGGTGCTACGCGTTCTCGCTTCCTGAGCCGTCGTCGACTCCCCAATACGCGTCTGCCTGAGCGTTTCCCGATCCGGCGTGAAACGGCTATGCGGATGAGAGGACTTGAACCTCCACGCCCTTACGGGCACACGGACCTGAACCGTGCGCGTCTACCAATTCCGCCACATCCGCTGGTGGGCGGGCATTGTAACCACGCTGCCGATGTCGACCTATGCTCTCGCGTCCGATGAAGACGGCATCGCTTCTCGCCCAGGACGGTACGGTCGTGTGTGCGCGCTGTCGCCTCGCTGTCTCACCGATCCCGCGCATGAAGGGCTTGCTCGGGCGGGCATCGCTCGATCCGGACGAGGGGATGCTCTTTCGCCCCGGAGGGTCCATCCACATGTTCTTCATGCGTTTCTCGATCGACGCCGTCTTCTGCACACGCGACCTCGAGGTGATCGACGTCGTCCGGGGTCTGCGCCCGTGGCGGGTCGCCGCGCGGCGTGGTGCCAAGGTCGTGATCGAGCTCGCCGAGGGCGGCGGGGCCGGCCTTCGTCCGGGCGACCGGCTCTCGCTCGCTACGATCGACGCGTGAGCACTCAACCGTTGCGCCAGTTGCTCGAGGGCGCCTTTCCCGACGCCACCGAGCTCGACGTGATCGACCGCACCGGTGGCGGCGACCATTTCCAGGTTGTCGTCACGTCGCCGTCTCTCGCCGGGCTGTCACTCGTCGAGCAGCACAGGCGGGTCTACGAGGCGCTGTCGGGGCCGCTGGGCAACGGGACAATCCACGAACTCCGAATCAAGACGAGCGCGGCATAGCCGTAGGCTTGACGGAGGCGAAAGGAGCGTAGGGACCGGCCTTGCCGGTGCCGGAGCAAATCATGAGCTACACCGACAAGATCAAAGAAGTCATCGACGGCTCGGACGTCGCCATCTTCATGAAGGGCACGCCTTCCTTCGTGATGTGCGGGAACTCCGATCGCGCGCTGCAGGCGCTTCGACGCGCGGGTGCTCCGGTCACTGCGGTGGACGTTCTCCCGGATCCGCAGATCCGGCAGGAACTGTCGACCATCTCCGGCTGGCCGACGATTCCACAGGTTTTCGTCAAGGGAGAACTGGTCGGCGGTGCCGACATCGTCGAAGAGCTGGAACAGTCCGGCGACCTCGAACAGACACTGCGCGACAAGCTGGGTGACGACTACGCGTCGTCACGCGACGAGACGACGGTCGCGCTGGCTTGAACCGCGGTTAGCTCCGCAGCGTCTTCAGAACGTCGTCGGCGTGCCCGTCTGGCTTCACGTTGTGCATCGCACGCTTGACGGTGCCGTCCTCCGCGATCACGAACGTCGAGCGCGTGATGCCCATGAACGTCTTGCCCGCGTATGACTTCTCGCCCCAGACGCCGTAGTCCTCGGCGACCGTGTGGTCGACGTCGGCGAGCAGCGCGAACGGGAGCTCGTACTTCTGCTTGAACTTCACATGCGACCGCTCGTCGTCGGGTGAGACGCCGAGCACGACCGCTCCCTCTCGCTCGAACTCGCCGTAGGCGTCGCGGATGCCGCACGCCTGCGTCGTGCAGCCCGGCGTGTCGTCCTTGGGATAGAAGTAGAGAACGATCTGCTTGCCGCGCAGGTCCGACAGCTTCACGGTCTCGCCGCTGTCGCTCTTGAGCTCGAAATCGGGGGCCGGCTTTCCTTCTTCCACCATCGTTCGGTCCTCTCGATAGGTTTCGGTCCCGATGCTAACGGCCCACCATGTGAATGCATTCCTGCTGATCGCCGTCTGTGTGCTGGCGTCGGCGGCGGCGTTCTGGGCGCGCTATCGCCGCGCCGGGACGGCGGTCGCTCAGTTGCTGGCGCTCGCACAAACACTGATCGTCGCGCAGGTCGCGCTTGGCCTTCTGCTCCTCTCCGATCACAGGCGGGCGGCCGACCATCTGCACTACGCCTACGGCACGTTCGCGCTGCTCGCGGTGCTCTCACCGTGGCTGTACGCGCCGAGCGAGCCTCGGGCACGGCTGTTGTGGTTCGCCGTCGCGACGCTGATCGCCGCAGCGCTCGGTGTCCGTGCTTGGATGACGGCATGAGGAACGTGAACCCGTTCCTGCGCAACCTGGCGATTCTCGCCATCATCGCGGTGGTCATCGTGCTCCTGAACTTCGAGGTCGCATTGGCCACGGTCGGGGTGCTGATCCGGCTCGCGTTCTTCATCGTGATCGGCGTTGTCGCCTACTTCTTCTGGCGGGACATCGGCCGGCGCGAGATCGACACCTGGCCGACACGCTCGAGCCGGGTGTTCTACGCGGCGATCGGTCTTGGTGTCGTCGACCTCGGCTGGTGGATGTTCGGGCACCCGTCCGGCCGGGACGCACTGATCTTCTTCGTCGTGGCGGGAGTGTGCATCTACGTCGCGGTCCGCACCTGGCGCGACCAGCGCCAACTCGTCGTAGGCTCGGAACCGAACGTTCAGCGGTGGTCGTCGACGACGAGTGAGCCGACGCCGTCGAGCCGGTCGAGCGCCTCGCGGATCGGCATGTGCTGCCCGACGAAGATTGGGGTGTCGCGCTCGGTATAGGCGGATGCCTCAGAATCGCGGAGCCGCAACATGAGATGCATGAAGTCCGCCGGTTCCTCGCATTCGAACGCGGTCATGAACTCGGCATCGTCGATCCCGAAGGAGTACGTGGTGTGATTGAAGATGCCTGGGAACTCCTCGCGCCCGATGCGGATGTGCTCGTCCATCGCGCGCTGCCGCACATCTTCGGTGAGGGAGTACCACGGACGAATCTTCACGAAGGGGTAGACCACGAGGTACGGCAAGTTCTTCGGCGAGATCTTCCGCGCCTTGCGTGCCGAGGTGTACTGCGATGCCTTCGTGGTGGCGAGGTACGAGTACGGCGTCTCGAGCCAGCCGGAGAGCGGCGTTCCGTTCAGCGCAGCCCCGAGCTCGCCCAGATCCTCGTAGCGTTCAGTGATCTTCCAGAGGAAGAAATCCGCCTCCGGGCGGACGCCCGTCGTCGAGTAGGCGCGCAGATGGTCGAATCGCGGCGCGAGCTCCTCGAGCACCTCCGCGAAGCCGTCCTTCGCCGCAGCCCGCTCCTCGACGGGCAGGCGGCGCCAAGCGGGGTCGATGCGGAAGAACGTGTAGGCGACGTACTGGCCGTTCACAGCCGGAACGTTAGCGCGGCCCGGCCGGGCGGTCCCGCGTTCAGTGCTGCGGTCGCGGTGCCGAGGAGAGAATGCCGCCGGCCCTTCACGGGAGCGCCGAGGAACCGAAGCTTCTTGGCGACCCCGCCGACGGCCGTGCCTCTGAGCGTCTGCTTACCGTCCAGGCGCACGGTGTATGCACAATCGAGTGAGCAGGTGAGCGTCACCGGCTCGGTGGTCTTCGTCGGCTTGCCAGCGGCGAGCTTCAGCTTCGGGGTGAGCTGCAGGCCGGGGCACGCGGCGACGATCCCCCGCCGGACGCTGAAGGCGGCGCGGCGGACCGGCAGAAGCGACGTCTTCGGCGTGCCGTCGACGTAGTACTCGCCGGATTGCCAGGCGGAGAGATCAGGCTCGTCCTGGACGTGGAAGAGCATGAGCCCGAGCACCGTGGGCTGGCAGAAGGTCATCTGCATCGCCTGCAGGTAGTACTGGGCCTGCAGCGCCTCGCTGACCGGCTTCGTGGTGGTGGGCTCGTTTCCGATGTAGAGCAGTGCCTTGGCGGGCGGGATCTGCGTCTCGATTCCGAACTCGTCGTAGAGCAAAGGCAGCGTCGAGCCCTTCTGCGACGTGCCGTCGAACGCAGTCCCGAGCAGGCCGACGAGCCGCGGGTAGTCGGCGAGGCCGATCGATGTGCCGTTCGGATGCGGGACGTTCGGTCCCGTCGCCGAGGTCTCCGGGTACGGGTGGAACGCGAACGCATCCATGATCGGGAGCTCGCGTCCGCTCGCCCGGTAGGCGGCCCCGAGGTCGGTGATGAACGCCGTGGGCGAGTGCGTGTCGCGGCCCGTGTTCGGCTTGTCGACCCCGCGCGGCGCGAGCGCTCCGCCGTAGACCGTCGAGCGCGGGCGGACGGCCTTCAGCGCGTCGTAGGCCGTCGCCAGAAATTGCTCGTACGCGGGAGCCGCCGCATCGGTTCCGTCCGGGTTGAACTGGGGGAGCCAGAAACGGTTGAGGTTCGGCTCGTTGCCGACGATGAAGTCGTGCACGAAGGGATACCGGGTCGCCACGTCTGCCGCGAAGGATGCGAAATCGGCACGCTGTTCGTCGGTCAGCGGGGTCACGCTCGAACCGAACGGGTAGAGCGACAGCACGACCCTCAGCCCGGTGAACTGGGCGGCGTTGATCGCATTGTCGAGGACGATCTCGTCGGACGCTCCGAGCTTCGTCTGATCCTTCGTCCACGTCTGCGTGATCCGGATCGAATCGAAGCCGGCCAGCTTTGCCTTGTCCATCGACGACTTCGCGAACGCGTAGTCGGCAGTTCTTCCGACGTCCTCCGCCGCGCCGACCATCATGAACGGACCGCCCGCGTACGCCGGTGCAGCGCACGCGAAGAACGCTACGAGACCGACCAGGAGACGCCGCACGCGTGTCAGAGTAGCCGGTGGCTACGCTGGCGTTCCCGTGCCCGAAGACCGCATCGAGAGCCAGCTCAAAGGAGTTCCGGCGAAGCCGGGGGTGTACCTCTTCCGCGACGCGGACGCGACAGTCCTCTACGTCGGCAAGGCGAAATCGCTCCGTCCTCGGGTTCGGTCGTACTTCCAGCCCGGCTCGAGCGACACGCGGCAGGGCATTCGCCAGATGGCGGACCGGGTCGAGACGGTCGAGACGATCGTGACCGGGACGGAGGTCGAAGCCCTCCATCTCGAGCAGAATCTCGTCAAGCGGCATCGTCCCCCGTTCAACGTTCGGCTGCGCGATGACAAGTCGTTTCCGTATATCGCCGTCACGGTCGAGGACGACTACCCCCGGGTCATGTTCACGCGTGAGCGCCACCGGCGCGGCGTCGAGTACTTCGGGCCGTATGCGAACGCGAAGAAGGTGCGCGAGACCCTGGACGTCTTGAATCGCGTGTTTCGGTACCGGCCGTGTGAGGGACCGCAGCCCGGAAGGCACAGCGGGATCCCCTGCCTCGATTACCACATCGAGCGGTGCCATGCGCCGTGCGTCGGGTACATCTCGAAGGAGGACTATCGCGAGCTGATCGACCAGGTGATCGAGTTCCTCTCGGGCGACGACAAACCGATTCGCCGGCGGCTCGAGGAGCAGATGAAACTGGCGGCGGCGTCGGAGCGCTTCGAGGACGCAGCCAGGTATCGCAACCGGCTCAGGGCAATCGAGCGGCTGTCGGAGCGCCAGGCGGTCGAGCGGCGCGACCTGGGCTCGGTGGACGTGGTCGGCGTCGCGGTGTCGTCCGAGCGGGCGGCAGTTCAGCTCTTCCCGCTGCGCGAAGGGCGGATGGTCGATCGGTACGCCTTTCATCTCGAGAACGCAGCGGGAGAAGAGCTCGGGGAGGTGCTCGAGCAGTTCTGCCTCGAGTACTACGGGGCGGCGCCTTCGATTCCGCCGCAGATCCTCGTCCCGCGGGGCTCCGGCGACACCGATGCCCTCGAGGCGTTCCTCTCCGAACGCCGCGGCGCGCACGTCGAGGTGCGCGCGCCCGAACGCGGCGAAAAGCGGCGTCTGCAGGAGCTGGCCCAGCAGAACGCGGAGCTGGCGCTCGAATCGGAGACGTTCCAGGCGGAGACGAAGCGCGCGCGCCGGGTCGAGGCGCTCGAAGAACTGCGCGAGGTGCTCAACCTCGAGTCATTGCCGATCCGGATCGAATGCTTCGACATCTCCAACATCCAGGGCCAGGAGATCGTCGGATCGATGGTCGTGTTCGAGGACGGCGTGGCGAAGAAGGGCCACTACCGGAAGTTCGCCGTGCGCGACCTCGACGGCCAGGACGACTTCGCCGCGATGCGCGAGGTGATTGCCCGCCGCTTCGCCCGTCTGTCGGCCGACCCTGGCTCAGCGGAGTGGAACGAGTCGTTCGCCGCCACTCCGAACCTGGTCGTCATCGACGGCGGCAAGGGCCAGCTGTCGGCCGCACTGGCCGCCATGCAGGAGCTCGATCTGCCGCGCGTCGCGGTGATCTCACTGGCCAAGCGGATCGAGGAGGTGTTCGTGCCGGGCCGGCCCGGCCCGATCCTGCTCTCGCCGCAGTCGCCGGGGCTGCAGCTCCTGCAGCGCATCCGCGACGAGGCGCACCGCTTCGCGATCACCTTCCACCGCCAGCGGCGTGATGCAAGCGCGCGTGAGTCGATGTTCGATCAGCTCGAGGGCGTCGGGCCGGCGCGACGGAGGAGCCTCCTGCAGCACTTCGGCTCTGCGGAGCGGGTGGTCTCGGCCACGCGTGAGGAGCTCGAGGGTGTGCCCGGTGTACCGGCCAAGACCGCGCGGTCGATCTATGCCCAGCTCCACCGCACCGGCGGTGCGTGAGGCAGTGACTACCCTTGCGGCCGTGCGCTGGATCGCTCTCGCAGCTCTCATCGGCGTGCTCGCTGGGTGCGGCAGCTCCTCGAAGACCGTCGTCACGACGACGAAGGCCGCGCAGCCCCCGAAGCCCGGCCCGGGGCAGGTGCTCTACCAGAGCGGAGACTGGGCGGTGGTCGTCTCCGGCGCGAACGCTCGCGCGCTCCGGCTGAGCGGCGGCAGGTGGCGGCCGGACACGACCGGCCTCGTCAAGGTCGCGATCCTCGGCCCGCACGGCGTCGCTGCGGCCACGCCGCAGGTTGCCGCCGAGCTGTCTGCACACGCGCCGCTCGTCCAGAGCGCACTCTGGGTGGACGGCACGGAGCTGCTCGAAAAGGGCGGCGGCCTGACGCCGACCCGCGGCACGATCTACGGCGCGCCGAACGCTCCGCTCGCCAAGGGCAAGCACGTGGCCGTCGCGTACGCCCGCACCGCCGGCCACGGGACAGCGGTGGCCTGGTCGTTCCTCGTCCGGTGACCCTCAGGTTCCCGCGTTGTCGCCGGCGTCGTCCATGAACGGGTAGCGGTAGCTGGTCGGCGGCGTGAATGTCTCCTTGATGGAGCGCGGGCTGACCCAGCGGATCAGGTTCCACATCGAGCCGGCCTTGTCGTTGGTGCCGGAGGCTCTCGCACCACCGAACGGCTGCTGGCCGACGACGGCGCCGGTCGGCTTGTCGTTGACGTAGAAGTTCCCGGCCGCATAACGGAGCTTCAGCTGTGCCTCAGCCGCAGCCGCGCGGTCCTCCGAGAAGACGGCGCCCGTCAGACCGTAGGGTGCAGTCGTGTCGACGAGGTCGAGCGTGTCGTCCCACCGGTTCTCGTCGTAGACATACGTCGTGACCACCGGGCCGAAGAGCTCTTCTCGCATCGTCCGGAAGCCGGGGTCGCGCGTCTCGATCACGGTCGGCTCGACGAAGTACCCCTTCGAGTCGTCGTAACCTCCGCCGACGACGATGTCGGACTCGGAGTTCGCCTTCGCTTCCTCGATCGCGTCCGCCTGGGTGCGGAAGGACGAGCTGTCGATGACGGCGCCCATGAAGTTGCCGAAGTCGGAGACGTCGCCCATCGTGATCGTGGCGACCTGCTCCTGTAGGCGCTCCCGGAGCGCAGGCCAGAGGTTCGACGGCGCATAGATGCGGGACGACGCCGAGCATTTCTGCCCCTGGTACTCGAAGGACCCGCGCACGATCGCCGTCGCAAGCGCGTCGACGTCTGCTGACGGGTGCGCGACGATGAAGTCCTTGCCGCCGGTCTCGCCGACGATGCGCGGATAGTTGCGAAAGTGCTCCATGTTCGATGCCACGGTGCGCCACATGCCGTTGAAGACCTTGGTCGACCCGGTGAAATGGATGCCCGCGAGCTGCGGGCTCGCGAGGGCGGCGTCACCGATCGTCGGTCCTGACCCGTAGACCAGGTTGATCACGCCGTCCGGCAGCCCGGCCTCCTGAAAGAGGCGCATCAGGTAGTACGCGGAGAGCATTGCCGTGCCGGCCGGCTTCCACACGATCGCGTTGCCCATCAGAGCCGGCGAGCTCGTCAGGTTCGCAGCGATCGCTGTGAAGTTGAACGGCGACACGGCGAAGACGAACCCCTCGAGCGGCCGGTACTCCATGCGGTTCCAGATCCCCGGCGACGAGATCGGCTGCTCCGCGTAGATCCGGGTCATGAACTCGACGTTGAAACGGAGAAAGTCGATCGATTCGCAGGCGGCGTCGATCTCCGCCTGATGCGCGGTCTTCGACTGGCCGAGCATCGTGGCCGCGTTCAACGTGTCGCGCCATGGCCCGGCCAGCAGCTCGGCCGCGCGCAGCAGCACCGAGGCGCGCTCCTCCCACGGCCAGCGCGACCAGTCGGCCCAGGCGGCCGCAGCCGCGTCGATCGCGAGCTGTACGTGCTCAGCGCCACCCTGGTGCACGTCGGCGAGCACGTGATCCTTGTCGTGGGGCATGACGGCCTGCTTGAGGTCGCCGGTGGTGATGTCCTTCCCGCCGATCACGAGCGGGATCTCGATGCGCTCGCTCCTGATCTGCTCGACTCGGCGCTGCAGGCGCTCGCGCTCCGGACTGCCGGGCGCGTAGTCGTTGATCGGCTCGTTGCGGGGGGCGGGGGTACGGAAGATCGCGTGGGTGCTCATGGCCCTAGATTACGGGCGTGGACCCCTCGCACGTCTTGTGGATCGGCGGTGGCCAGGGGAGCGGCAAATCGTCGATCGCCAGGGCGCTCTCGCGTCGGTTCGATCTTCAGCTCTACAACGTCGACCGCCGGACGTGGGTGCACGAGGCTCGGATGCCGACGACGGAGTTCGGCGTCATCTCGATGGACGAACGCTGGGTGCACGCCTCACCCGAGCGGATGCTCGAGTGGTTCGTCAGCACATCGCGTCATCGTTTCCGCCTGGTCCTGGAGGATCTACGCGAGCTGCCCGACTCACCCTCGGTGATCGTGGAAGGGCCTCAGCTCTTTCCGACGTCGGTCGCCGCCGTGCTCTCGGACCGCGAGCACGCGCTCTTCCTCATTCCGGACGCGGGCGAACAGGAAGCCCGACTGCTTGGCCGCGGGCCGCTTCCCGGCACGTCGGACGGTCTGCTCGCCCGGGCGAATGCGACCGAGCGCGATCTGATGATCACCGCCCGCTTCGCGCGGGAGGCTCGCGAGCTGCGGCTCCCGGTCCTCGCGGTCGACCGGCCGCTCGACGAGATGATCGAACTGGCGGCCGAGCAGCTTCGGCCGGCGATCGAGCGTGGGCCGCGCGGCGCCGATCTCGCGGCGATGCGCCGCTTCGAGAACGACGTCGTCGCGACCCAGGTGCGGCTCTACCGGCAGTCGCTCGTGCCTGTGGTGCTGCCCGACGAACCACTCGAGTTCGCCTGCGAGTGCGGCGCTTCCGGCTGCGCTGACGAGATCGAGTTGACGCTGGCCGAGTACGAGGCGATCAGCGCCGCAGGAGATAGGTCGCCGTTACGACGACCCAGACCATGAAGCCGATCGACGAGGCGAACACCGTGTCGCCGGCGAACGTCCAGTTGGACGCCCCCTCGATCAATCCGACGACGAGGACGGCGACCCCGCCGGCGACCCCGGCGCGGCCGAACCACTTCGGGATCTTTCGCGCCCGCCAGGCCGCCAACGACGAGCTGACGATCAGCGCGGCCGCCGCGGCCGACGATGGGGCGGCGAACCGTGGGTCGTCGAGCAGGACGGCCGCTCCCTGGAGCACGATGAACGCCGCACCGCCCATCACGACGACGCTGCCGTAGAAGCCGTGCGGGTCGAACTGGTCGACGAGGCTGCGGAGGCTTGCGAGGAACCAGAAGTACGAGAATGCCGCTGCAGTGAAGAACGCCGAGACCGCACCTTCGTGGCCCATGCCGAGCAGCAGCGCCGGCAGGGCGAGCGCCACGTAGAGGTAGCCGAGTGCCGGCAACTGCGCCCGCGTCACGCGGCGAAGCTACAACATCGGCAATGAAGCCGACGCTGGTGCAGTACGACGCGCCCGGCTGGGGCGTGGGCGAGATCTGGCTCGACGAGGACGGACGTGTCTTCCACAGCGAGCTGCCGCGCCCACGGCGTCTGAGCCGGCTCAGAGCCGGCTCAGACGTGGCTCAGACGCTGGTCGTCCGTTTGCAGGCGTTTTTTGCGGGAGACGCGGTTTCGTTCGGCGACGTGCCGCTGCGGCTGGACGCGGACGGTTTCTACGCCGACTGCGCACGCGCGCTGCTGGCGGTCCCGCGCGGCGAGGTCGTCACCTACGGCGAGCTGGCGGCGCTCGCCGGCTACCCCGGTGCCGCCCGCGCGGCCGGGACGTTCTGCGCGCGCTGCGAGCTCGCGCCGTTCCTTCCCGTGCACCGGGTCGTGTCGGCGAACGGCGTCGGCAGCTGGGGCGAGCTCGGCGTGGCGTACAAGAAGCGGCTCCTGGAGCTCGAGCACGTCACTCTCTGATGACCTCCGCGACGAGCTCGCGCAGATCGCACCGGCGCGGCGGTGCTGCTGCCTGGCCGAGCTGTCGGCGCTCTTCCACGCGTCGGGAGCCTGGCATCTGCGCGGCGGGACCGTCGGGGTCCACCTCGACCTGGTCGGCTCGGCGATCGCGAGGCGCGCCTTCGCCCTCCTGCGCGACCTCGGAGTTCGCTCGGAGATCCGCACCTACTCCCGCCGGTCCTTCGACCGAGCGACGAGGTACCAGCTGCACGTGGACGTCGACGAGCATGCGCTCGAAGTGCTGCGCGAGGCCGGCGTGCTCTCGGCGTCCGGCGCGCCCCTCGGCAAGCCGCCGAAGCGCGTCGTCGGGCGTTCATGCTGCCGCGGCGCGTATCTGCGCGGGGCCATCCTCGGGGCGGGGTCTCTGTCCGGCCCACGCAGTCCCCATCTCGAGCTGCGTGCGAGCGGGATCGAAGGTGCACGGTTCATCGCCGATGTCGCGGCGGGCGAGGACGTGCGGTTGAGCGTTGCGGAGCGACGCGCGCACGCGGTTGCGTATGCGAAGGGCCACGAGGCGATTGCCGACGTTCTCGCTCTCGCCGGGGCCGGTGACACCGCGTTGCGGTTGGAGGAGCACGCCGTTCTCGCTGCGCTTCGTGAGGACGCCAACCGGCTCGCGAACGCCGACGAGGCGAACCTGGTCCGGAGCGCTCGAGCCGCGCATCAGCAGGTCGAGGCGATCAACGCCGTTGGGCTGGACGCTCTACCCGAGCATCTCGTCGAGATCGCCGAGCTCCGGCTGCGGCATCCGTCGGCCTCCCTGCGCGAGCTCGCTGCCAAGGCGCGTCCGCCGATCACGAAGGGGACCGCCCAGCGCCGTCTGCGGGAGATCACCGGTCTCGCCGCAAACTGATGTTGTCCGATTTGCAACTGCTCTAGCAAAACAAATGTCCGTGTACCCATACTCATGCCTTGGCGGGCCCGGGCTCGGCCGACCGTGGATACAGACCCCGTCCGCTGCCGGCGCTCGATTCCGGACAACCGGAGGGAGGGATCGTCCTCGGAACCTTCCCTCCGGCCCGCCAGATCGGCCGTCTGCCTTGTCACGGCACCGGCCCGCCCGACTCATATAGGTTTCTCTCTCGTGAGCCAGGCGAAGTTCGACGATCTGCGGGAGCGGCTCGCCGAGATCTCGGATCTGTCGAAGACGGGTGCGTTGCTCGGTTGGGACCAGCAGGTGATGATGCCCGCTGGGGGAGCCCGCTTACGGGCCGAGCAGCTCGCGACCGTCGGCCGGATCGCCCACGAGAAATTCACCTCTCCGGAGGTCGGCAAGCTGATCGACGGCCTGCGGGACTGGGGCGAGCAGCACGAGTACGACTCTTTCGAGGCGAGCCTCATCCGGGTCGCCGCGGGGGACTGGGCGAAGGCGAGCCAGGTGCCGTCGGAGCTGCGCGCAGAGATGTCTCGCTCCGCCGCGCTGGCGAACCCCGTCTGGGTCGACGCGCGTAAACGGAACGACTTCTCGGCATTTCTGCCGGTCCTGCGCAAGAACCTCGATCTTCGCAAGCGCTACATCGACTGCTTCGACGTCGGCGACGAGCCGTACGACATCGTCCTCGACGACTACGAACGCGGCATGAAGACGAAAGAGGTGCGCGGGCTCTTCGACTACCTGAAGGAGCATCAGGCGCCGCTCGTGAAAGAGGTCGCCGCCCGGGGCGGGAACGAGCCGCACGACCACGGCTTCGCGATCGAGCCCCAGAGGGTGTTCGAGCTCGAAGTCGTCCGCGCGTTCGGCTTCACCTCAGATGCCTGGCGTCTCGATCCGACCGTGCATCCGTTCGCGTCCGGAACCGGGATCACGGACATCCGCATCACCACCCGCTACTTCAGCGAGCACCTCGGCGGCCTCTTCGGAACGATGCACGAGTTCGGGCACGGGCTGTACGAGCACCAGGTCGACCCGGCGCTCGAACGCTCACCTCTCGCGCGCGGCGTCTCGCTCGGCATGCACGAGTCGCAGAGCCGGATGTGGGAGAACCTCGTCGGCCGCTCGATGCCGTTCTGGCGCCACTTCTTCCCGCGGCTCCAGCAGCTCTTCCCCGAAGAGCTCGGCGGCTACGACGACGATCGCTGGTATCGCGAGGTGAACGCGGTCGAGCCTTCGCTGATCCGCGTCGAGTCCGACGAGGCGACCTACAACCTGCACATCATCCTGCGCTTCGAGCTCGAGCAGGCCATGCTCGCCGACGAGTTTCCGCTCGAGCAGCTCCCTGAGGAGTGGAACCGGCGGATGTGGGAGTACCTCGGCATCGAGGTTCCGAACGACACGCTGGGCGTCCTGCAGGACGTTCACTGGTCGGGCGGCTCGGTTGGCTACTTCCCGACCTACGCCCTCGGGAACCTGATCTCCGCTCAGATCTGGGAGAAGGTCACGACCGACCTGCCCGATCTCTACGACGGCTTCGAACAGGGCGAGTTCGCGCCCCTCCGCGACTGGTTGCGTGAGCACCTGCACCGGTACGGCCGCAAGTTCACACCGGGCGAGACGCTCGAGCGCGTCGTGGGCACCTCGCAGATCGATCCCGAGCCGTACGTGCGCTACCTGCGCGAGAAGCTCGCGGCGATCTACGGAATCACCGCCACCTCCGCTTAGTTAGAGTCGCCGTCATGGCGAAAACACGCGTAGGGATCAATGGATTCGGCCGGATCGGCCGCAACTTCTTTCGCGCCACGCTCGAGCGTGGCGGAGATTTCGAGATCGTTGCCTTCAACGACCTGGGCGACGTTCCGACGATGGCTCACCTTTTGCGCCACGACTCGGTGCTGGGACCGTTCAAGGGTGAGGTGCAGGTCGAAGGTGGTTCTCTCGTCGTCGACGGCAAGGAACTGAAGGGCCTCGCCGAGCGGGATCCGGCAAATCTGCCGTGGGGCGACCTGGGCGTCGACGTGGTGATCGAGTCGACCGGTTTCTTCACCGACCGGGCCTCCGCACAGAAGCATCTCGATGCCGGTGCGAAGAAGGTGATCATCTCGGCCCCCGCAACCGAGCCGGACGTCACGCTCGTGCTCGGCGTCAACGACGACGCGTACGACGCCGAACGGCACTCGATCATCTCCAACGCGTCGTGCACGACGAACTGTGTCGCTCCCATGGCGAAGATCCTCGATGAGAGCTTCGGGATCGAGCGCGGCTACATGACGACCATCCACGCCTACACCAACGACCAGCAGGTGCTCGACCTCCCGCACAAGGACCTGCGGCGTGCCCATGCCGCCGCGATCAACCTCATCCCGACCTCGACCGGCGCAGCCCGTGCGATCGGCCTCGTGCTTCCACACCTGAAAGGGAAGGTCGACGGCATCTCCGTGCGAGCTCCGGTCGCCACCGGTTCGATCACCGACTTCGTCGTCGAACTTCGTTCGGAGGTGACCGTCGACTCGGTCAACGCCGCGTTCGCAGCTGCGGCGGCGAACGGGCCGCTCGCCCCGTACCTCGACTACTCGACGGAGCCGCTCGTCTCGACGGCGATCGTCCATTCGCCCGCCTCCTGCACGTTCGACAGCGAGCTGACGATGACGAACGGCACGTCGGCGAAGGTCTTCGGCTGGTACGACAACGAGTGGGGCTACTCGTGCCGGCTCGTCGATCTCGTAGCGAAGGTGCTGTGAGACTGCCCCGGTCGGTCGAGGCTGCCGATGTCGCTGACCAGGTCGTGCTCGTCCGGGCGGATCTCAACGTTCCGCTCGACGGCGGACGCGTCGCCGACGACACGCGGATCCGCGCCTCGCTGCCCACACTGCGCCTCCTGCTCGATCGCGGCGCCCGCGAGGTGCGGGTGTGCTCGCATCTCGGGCGGCCGAAGACCGCCGAGGACCACGCGAGGTTCTCGCTCGAGCCCGTGCGGGCCAGGCTCGCCGAGCTGCTCGGCGACGACCGGATCCAGGTGCTCGAGAACACGCGGTTCAACGCGGGGGAGACCAGGAACGACGAGGGGTTCGCGCGGGAGCTCGCTGAGGGCTGCGACCTCTATGTGAACGACGCATTCGGCTCGGCGCACCGGGCCCACTCGTCGACCGTGGGCGTGGCGCAGTTGCTGCCCGCCTATGCGGGGCTCCTGCTGCTCGACGAGCTCAAGCATCTCGGAGCGCTCCTGGGAGACGTCGAGCGCCCGTTCGTGATCGTCTCGGGGGGCGCCAAGGTCGAGGACAAGATCGCGGTGCTCGAGAATCTCGGCGGCCGAGCGGACGAAGTCCTGATCGGCGGGAAGATGGCCGAAGACGTCCGCGCAGAGAATCCCTTCTCGTTCGACGCGATCCTTCCGCAGGACGTGCTCGCAGCCTCCGCGTTCTCGGAGGATGCCGAGATCCAGGTGAGCCCGTTCGCGACCCTGCCCGAGGGATGGCTCGGTCTCGACATCGGGCCGAAGACGCGCGAGGACTTCGCCCACCGCATCACGGCAGCCCGGACGGTGTTCTGGAACGGCCCCATGGGTGTCTTCGAATGGCCGAGCTTCGCCGCCGGGACGTTTGCGGTCGCCCAGGCGATCGCGGACTGCCGCGGCTTCACGGTCGTCGGCGGCGGCGACTCGGTGCGCGCCGTGCACGACGCCGGCGTCGCCGAGCGGATCTCGTGGATCTCCACGGGAGGCGGTGCCTCGCTCGAGCTGCTCGAAGGCAAGGAGCTGCCTGGAGTGGCGGCGATCCCGCTCTGATGCTGATCGCCGGCAACTGGAAGATGTTCAAAGGGCCGCGCGAGGCGGGGGAGTTCTGCCGTGCGCTGCGCGACGCGGCGCTGCCCGAGGACGTCGACATCGTCGTCGCTCCGCCGTACGTCTCCCTCGCGGCAGCCGTGCAGGCCCTCGCCGGCACGGAGATCGGGGTCTTCGCCCAGAACTGCCACTGGGAGAGCGAAGGCGCATTCACGGGCGAGGTCTCCGCGCCGATGCTCCGGGAGCTCGGCGCCTACGGGACGCTCGTCGGCCACTCGGAACGCCGGCAGTATTTCGGCGAGACCGACGAGACCGTCGCGCGGCGCTGCAGCGCGGCGCTGGAGGGTGGGCTGAACGTGATCGCCTGCGTGGGCGAGACCCTGGCCGAGCGCGAAGCGGGTCAGACCGACGACGTCCTCCGCCGACAGGTCGGCGCCCTCGAGGCCGACGACAACCTGGTGATCGCCTACGAGCCGATCTGGGCGATCGGCACCGGTAAGACCGCCACCCCCGAGATGGCCCAGGAGGCGCACGAGACGATCAAGTCCATGCTCGACCTGCCCGTGCTCTACGGAGGCTCGGTCAAGCCGGAGAACGCGGCGGAGCTGCTCTCGCAGAGCGCGGTCGACGGCGCACTGGTCGGCGGCGCTTCGCTCGACCTCGACTCGTTCGCAGCCCTATGCCTGACCGCGTCCCGCTCGTAACGCTCGTCATCCTCGACGGCTGGGGCTGCGCGCCGGCCGGGCCGGGCAACGCCGTCGAACTGGCCGAGACGCCGGTGTTCGACCGGTTGTGGCGCGAGTTCCCGCATACGACGATCGAAGCTTCCGGCGAGGCCGCAGGCCTGCCACCCGGCCAGATGGGAAACAGCGAGGTGGGTCACCTGACGATCGGGTCGGGGCGCAGGCTCTACCAGGACTTGATGCGCGTCAACAAGTCGATCGAAGACGGGTCGTTCTTCGAGAACGCCGTGCTGCGAGCGGCGTTCGAACGCGGCAAGCGGGTCCATCTGCTCGGCCTCGTCTCCCACGGCGGCGTCCACTCGCACATCGAGCACGTCCAGGCCCTGCTTCGGTTCGCGCCCGAGAAGACATGGCTTCATGCCTTCACCGACGGACGTGACGTCTCGCCGCACGCTGCGCTCTCAGATCTCGCCGAGCTGCCGCAGGACCGGATCGCAACCGTCGTCGGGCGCTACTACGCGATGGACCGCGACCAGCGCTGGGAACGCACGCAGCGGGCCTATGACGCGATCACGCAGGGCGTCGGCACCCACGCCGCCGACGTGTCGGCAGCAGTCCAGGCGAGCTACGACGCGGGGATCACGGATGAGTTCATCGAACCGATCGTGCTCGCAGGCACGCCCCGTCTCGAGGCCGGCGACACCGCGATCTTCTTCAACTTCCGCCCGGACCGCGGACGACAGCTGACCCGCATGCTCCTGGACAACGGCTTCGACGTGACGACGATGACCCGGTACTCCTCCGACCTGCCGACGCCGATCGCATTCGAGGAGCAGACCGTGCCGAACACAGTCGCCGAGGTTCTCTCTGCTCACGGCCTGAAGCAGCTCCACGTCGCCGAGACCGAGAAGTACGCCCACGTGACCTACTTCTTCAACGGCGGGCGTGAAGACGAGTGGCCGGGGGAAGCGCGCGTTCTCATCCCGAGCCCGCGTGACGTGCCGAGCTACGACTACAAGCCCGAGATGTCCGCAGCAGGAGTGGCCGACGCGGTGGTGGCACAGATCGGGAACGGATTCGCGTTCTGCGTCGTCAACTTCGCGAATCCCGACATGGTCGGGCACACCGGGGTCATTCCGGCGGTCGTCCAGGCCGTCGAAACGGCGGACCTCTGCCTCGGCCGGGTCGTCGAGCGTGTCTCCGAGCTCGGCGGGGTCTGCCTGATCACGGCCGATCACGGAAACGCCGAGAAGATGGTCGAGGACGACGGGACGAGCCCTCATACCGCCCACACCACGAACCCGGTCCCGCTGATCGTGACGGCACCCGGAGTGAGCCTGAGGAGCGGCGGCGAGATCGCCGACCTGATCCCCACGGCCCTGGAGTTTCTCGGTCTGGAGCGGCCTTCCGAGATGTCGGGCCGCTCGCTCGTAAATCGTACGTAAGGGCGGGGAAAACAGCCGCAAAGCCGGATATACTGTGGTCACTTGTCGCTACCCCAGCCTGATCTTGCGATCCTGCGGAAGGCCCAGCGCGGCGATGAGCGTGCGTTCGCCATCATCGTGAACGCGTATGAGACTCCGGTCTACAACTACGTCTTGCGCCTGACGAACGGCGACAAGTCGCTCGCCGAGGACCTGACGCAGGAAGTGTTCCTGCGCGTCTTCCAGGGCCTGCCGCGCTTCTCGCTGCGCTGCAAGTTCACGACCTGGCTCTTCCAGGTGACCAAGAACCGCGTCCTCGACGAGCTTCGTGCGAAGGAACGCCGGCCGCTCTCGCCGATCAACCTCGACGATGCGCCGCAGCTCGAGGCGGTCGACCAGCCCGCCGAGCAGGCAGAGGTGATCGACGCTCTCTGGCGGTCGATCGACGATCTGCCGGTCGACCTGAAGATGGCCCTGCTGCTGCGCGACGTGGTCGGCCTCTCCTACAACGAGATCGCCGACTCGCTCGAGGTCACCCTGGCCACGGTCAAGTGGCGGATCTTCAAGGCCCGGGAGGACGTTCAGGTGGCGCTCGCCCGCGAGGGCTTCACCTTCGGCGTCGCCACCGACGCCGGCGTCGTCACCGGTTAGCCCACCGGCGGCGTGGCTTCGCTAGATCCCGTGCGCGAGCCGGGAGGCGAGCACGGCGGGCAGCCGCCGCTCCCGGATCGCTGCCTGTGTCTCCGCGACCGGGTACGGGACGCGCCGGAACGAAGCCCGGCCGGCTGCATCGTCGATCAGGAGCCAGGCGGCCCGTGGGTCGCCGTCACGGGGCTGGCCGACCGAGCCTGGATTCAGCAGCCAGCGGCGGGCTCCCAGGTCGAGCTCGGTCTCCGCGGGCGCCAGGCCCCCCGTCAGCTCCGCGTCGTCCCAGCCGATCCCGAGCGCGACGTGACTGTGGCCGACGAGCACGAGCGGCGCGGTCGTCTCGAGGAGGCTGATCAACGCCACCTGCTCGCTGAGCACGTAGTCCCAGACCGGATCGCGCGGGCTCCCGTGGTAGAGCTCGAAGCCCTTCCGTTCGGCAGACGGCCGCAGGCCGCGCAGCCACTGCGCTTGAGGCTCGCCGAGCACTTCCGTCGTCCAACGGGCCGCGGCGCCGGCGTCGCCCGTGAAGTCGGTGCTGTCGATCGTGCCGACGACCGCAAGATCGTGGTTGCCGCACAGCGACAGGGCGGCCCGGCTGCGTACCAGGTCGACGCATTCGTTCGGGTGTGGCCCGTAACCCACGATGTCGCCCAGGCACCAGAGCTCGTCGGGTGCTTCGCGCTCCACGTCCGCCAGCACGGCTTCGAGGGCAGGAAGATTGGAGTGGATGTCTGAAATGACGCCGATGCGCATTGGAAGGGCTGCCACGCTAGCCGTCGCGGCACTCGTGTGGTGCGGGGCAGCGTGGCTGCTCTGGCGGACGAGTGTGCCGTCGCTGCACCTGTCCGGCTTCGACCAGCGCAGCTTCTTCAGCGCGCACGCGCTCGCGCGGTCGCGCAGCTACTCGAGGGGCGAGGACGTCCTGTGGCTTCTCTCGACGGCCGCAACGCTCAGCGCGCTCGTCGTGCTCGTCTGGCGGCTGCCTCGTTCGATCAGGCAGATCGGGCTCGGCCCGGTCGGCAGCGCGGTGATCGCAGGGATGGTGCTCCTCGTCACCCTCTGGTTCGTGTCGCTGCCCTTCGGCTTCGCCGACCTCTGGTGGCAGCATCACTGGGGGCTGGGGCCGTTCGACGTGGCGGCCTGGCTCGGCTCCCAGTGGTCGACGCTCGCGCCGGAGGCCGTGTCCGCGATGGCGGCGATCGTGTTGCTGGTGGGGCTGGCACATCGCTTTCGCCTGTGGTGGCTGATCGCGTGGCCGGTGATCGTCGGGATCGCACTGTTCTTCGCATTCGTGTCGGGCTGGCTCAGCGCCGCCGGGGCAACGCCCCTGGCGAGCCCGCCCCTGCGTTCGGACGTGGTGCGGCTCGAGCGGATCGAGCACGTGAGCGGCACACCTGTCCGCGTGCAGGACGTCTCGTCGTGGACGAGCCAGGCAAACGCCTTCACGGTCGGATTCGGGCCGGCCACCCACGTCGTGGTCTGGAACACGCTGCTCGACGGTCGCTTCTCGCGCGGCGAGATCGACGTCGTGGTGGCCCACGAGCTCGGACACGTGCGCAGCCGTCATGTCCTGAAGGCGATCGGCTGGACGGCGTTGCTCGTGCTGCCGACGCTGTGGCTCGTCGCGCTCGTCACCCGGCGGCGCGGTGGCGTCGGCGATCCGGCCAACCTCCCGCTGGTCATCCTGACGTTGACCGTGCTGGCGCTGCTGACGGCCCCGGTCCAGAACGTCGTGTCGCGCCGCTACGAGGCGGAGGCGGACTGGCGCGCGCTGAACGCGACCCGCGACCCTGCATCGGCCCGAAAGCTCTTCGAGAGCTTCGAGAAGACGAGCCTCGAGGACCCGAGCCCGCCACTCTGGGACTACCTGTGGCTCGAGAACCACCCGACGCTCATGCAGCGCATCGCGATGACCGAGCGCTGGAGGCGCTAGGGGTGGTCGTTGGTCTCGGGCAGGTCCTGAATGCCCTTGACCGTCGCGTACTTCGAGTAGGCGTCCTGCATCGCCGCCAGCAGCTCGCGCATGAACTGCTGCGACATGTTCACGCGTGAGACGACGACGCCCGGCACATCGCCCTCCTCGACCTCGTGGTCGATGCGCGCGAAGGTGAGCGTGAATTCATAGTCCGAGAACGTGATGTTCGCAAAGTTCGCGTAGACACCCGCGAGGTTCGCCGGATCCATGTGGATGTTGAGCTGCCGCTCCGGGCCGTCGTCCATCTGCCTCGACGATACTAGAGCCGCATGAGTGTTTCTCCCCGGTGGCTATCGTTGGACGTGATGTTCGAGCCACGGGAAGTCCTTGTCTAGCGCTGTCGAGCGCCTTGCAGCTCGCATCGGAGAGGAGCTGGGCGAAGGAATCGAGCTCGAGCGCCCCAAGGATCCGGCTCACGGCGATTTTGCGACGAACGTCGCGCTCCGGTCGGCCAAGACGGTCGGCCGGGCGCCGCGCGACCTCGCGCAGGAGTACGCCGATCAGATCTCGGCTCTCGACGAGGTCGCGTCCGCGGAGGTGGCGGGGCCGGGGTTCATCAACGTGCGCGTGGCCGACGCCTTCTTCCTTGCAGCGCTGGCGGAGATCGGGGATGGGTACGGAGGTGGCTGGGCCGACCCGGTCGAGCGCATCCAGGTGGAGATGGTCTCTGCGAATCCGACCGGCCCGATCGTCGTGTCCGCGGCCCGAAACGGTGCATACGGCGACTGTGTTGCGCGTCTGCTGGCGTTCGGCGGCCACGACGTATCGCGCGAGTACTACTACAACGACGCCGGAGCGCAGATGGACCGATTCCGCGAGTCGATCGCAGCGCTGCGGCGTGGCGAGGCGGTTGCCGAGGACGGATACCAGGGCGCGTACGTCGAGGAGCTGGCGGCGGCCGACGGCGATCCGGTGCCGAAGATGCTCGCATCGATCGAGCACACGCTCGAGCGATTCCGCATCCACTTCGACAGCTGGGTCTTGCAGAGCGAGCTCGAAAAGCGTCTCGACGGACTGCTCCCGAAGCTCGACACCTACGAGAAGGACGGCGCGCTGTGGGCGCGCTCCTCGGCGTACGGCGACGAGCAGGACTGGGTGCTGATCCGGTCGGATGAGAGGGGTGGGGCCCCGACCTACCGCGCTGCCGACGTCGCGTATCTCGTCGACAAGCTCGACCGCGGCTACGACCGCGCGATCTACGTGCTCGGCGCCGACCATCACGCGACCGCGCGCTGGTACGCGGCGATCGCACGCATGCTCGAGCTCGATCCCGAGCGGGTCGAGGTGCTGCTCTACCAATTCGTGCACCTGACGCGAGGCGGCGCTTCAGCGAAGGCTTCGAAGCGCGCCGGCAATGTCGTCTTCCTGGACGACGTGATGGATGAGATCGGCGTCGACGCCGCCCGCTGGTATCTCGTCAACCGAGGCCCCGACCAGACGATCGAGATCGACCTGGACCTGGCCGCCGAGAAGTCACAGAAGAACCCGGTCTACTACGTGCAGTACGCGCACGCGCGCAACGCAGCGATCCTCCGCAACGCGGAGGCCGCGGAGATCGGCGGTCCGCCGCCGGGCCCGCTCGTCGCCGAGGAGAAGGAGCTGATCAAGCGCCTGACCGACTTCCCGATCACGGTGCGCGAGGCGGCCGAGCGGCGCGGGCCGCAGCTTCTGCCGGCGTACGCGATCCGCCTCGCCGACGACTTCCACCGCTTCTACCACGAGTGCCGCGTGCTCGGCGACCCGGCCCAGTCGTTCCGGCTCGGCCTCTGCCGGGCGACCCAGCAGGTGATTGCGCGCAGCCTCGACCTCGTCGGGGTCGACGCCCCCGAGCGGATGTAGCCCGCCTTCGATTGCTGGGTGAGACGCGCGATGGTTCGGCTATGCCGAACCAGGTTCGGGGGCGCCGGAGTAGATCCGGCGGACGATCTCCTCGATGTCGGGCTCGGCGATCTGCAGGTCGACGAGCCGTGTCGCCGCCGCAACGCGCGCCGTCAGTTCGGCGGCAGAGCCGCGAAACCGCAACCACTGGCGTGGGCCGTCGACTCGCTCGACGCGTGCGCCCTCGAGCTCGAGTGGGGCGACGGGCTCCTCGAGGTCGACGATCAGCGTGCGCTCCGCTCCATAGCGCTCCTTCAGGTCGGCGATGCGTCCGTCCCAGATCAACTTGCCGTGGTCGATCACGAGCAGCCGGTTGCAGAGCCGTTCGATGTCGCCCAGGTCGTGGGTCGTCAGCAGCACCGTGACGCCCTCGTCCCGGTTGATCTCGACGAGGAAGTCCCGGACGCGCTGCTTGGCGACGACGTCGAGCCCGATCGTCGGTTCGTCGAGGAAGAGCAGCTCCGGGCTGTGCAACATCGCCGCGGTCAGCTCGCCGCGGATGCGCTGCCCGAGCGATAGCTGGCGGACCGGCGTCTGCAGGAAGGGATCCAGGTCGAGCACCTCCCGGAACCGCGCGAGGCTCGTGCGATAGCGGTCGGCCGGGACTTTGTAGATGTGGCGCAGCAGGTCGAACGAATCCTGGAGCGGCAGGTCCCACCACAGCTGGACCCGTTGGCCGAACATGGCGCCGATCTTCCGGGCCAGCTCGATGCGGCGGCGCGAAGGATCGAGACCGGCGACCGTCACGCGGCCCGACGACGGAACCAGGATGCCGGTCAGCATCTTGATCGTCGTCGACTTTCCCGCGCCGTTCGGGCCGAGGTACCCGAGCAGTTCGCCGCGCTCGACCCGGAACGAGATCTCGTTCACGGCCTCGACGACGTGCCGCTCGCGGCGGAGACGGCCGCGCCGCACGACGAACTGCTTGCTGAGTTGCTCGACCTCGATCATCCGCCGGCGCTCCGGTAATGGCGAACCGCGAACTGCCAGGTGAGGCCGGCGACACAGGCCGCTACGAACGCCACGAAGGGAGAGAGAAACTCGACGAACCGGGGGAGGCCGAGCGGATCGGGCTTGTCGAGCACGTAGAGCGCCGGGAAATAGCAGACGAATGCGAGCGGGACGATGTAGGCGAGGAACCGGCGCAGCCACACTCCGAGGATGTCGATGGGGTACTGCGTCATGAAGTTGCCACCGTAGGTGAACGCGTTCGAGAACTCGCCTCCGTCGGTCGTCCAGAAGGCGAGGCAGCCGCCGACCACCCAGACCGAGCTGAAGATGACGATCGCGGCCGGCACCATCACGACGAGCATCGCGATCCGTCCCATGTCCCAGTGCACGTCGAGCGAGCCGACCACCCAGGCCAGCACGATCGCGCCCTGAACAGCCTTGCCGAGGCGTCGGAGTTGGAAGTCGGAGCCGATCACCTGGAAGAGCGTGCCGCGGGGCCGCACGAGCAGGATGTCGAAGTTGCCGTCGCGGATCTTCTGCGGAAACTGGTCCAGGTGGCCGATCAGCAGATCCGTGAGCGCGAACGAGATCGACGAGAAGGCATAGAGGAACGCGACTTCGTGCACGTTCCAGGTCCCAAGTTGCGGCACGTTGTGGAAGATCACGAGCACAGCGAGGAAGTCGACGAACGAGATCAGGAAGTTGCCGGCGAGGTCGAGGGCGAACGACACCCGGTACTGGAACTGCGAGCGCACCTGAGCGCCGACGAGGCGGCGCCAGAGGAAGATCGCCTCAACCACCCTGGACCACCAATTTCTGGCGGCCCGCGCTCAGAGCCACCCGCCCGAGGCCGAGGAAGAAGAGCGCCCAGAATGCCTGCAGCGCAAGAACTCCGAACAAGGCTGCGCCGTGATGCTTCCCCAGCCAGATGTCGATCGGCGTCTGCATGATCGCGGCGAACGGCAGCGCGTGCGCCAGCGTGCGGAGCCAGTCCGGGAAGAACGCGAGCGGCATCACCATGCCGGAGAAGAACAACGACACGGTGAGCGAGACCATCATCACGCCGCGAACGTCGACGAACCAGAACGCCGACGAGTTGTAGAGGAAGCGGAACCCGAGGCTGACAACGACGGCCAGCCCGACGCTGACCACGAACGCGAGCGCGTCCGGCACAGTCGGGTAATGGAGTTGGAAGACGAACGCTCCGATCACGAACGGGAGCACGCCGCGGAAGATGAAGTGGTACGGCGCCCGGCCGATGTCGTAGGCGAGCCAGTAGCGCTGCGGGTCGAGCGGTCGGGAGAGATCGGTGGCGATCGAGCCGTCTCGAATGCGGAGGGCGAGCTCCTGCCAGCTGAACATGTAGACGGTCATGATCAGCGCCTGGGCAAGCCAGACGTAGGTCAGCGTGTCGCGCGTGTCATACCCGCCGACGTCGCTGCGGTGCTCGTAGACGGCGAGCAGGATGTAGGCCTGGATGAAGCCGAACACCGTGTTCGTGAAGATCCCGGCTGCCGTCGCCCAGGGGTAGGCCGCGTACCGGCGCCAGCCGCGCTTTGCGATCTCCCAGTCGAGCCTCACCGCATCACTCTAGGATCCCGGGTCGATGGGCACCCCAAGGCCGGACCGCAACCTCGCGCTCGAACTCGTCCGCGTCACCGAGGCGGCGGCAATGGGCGCCGGCAGGTGGGTCGGCCGCGGCGACAAGCTGGCGGCGGACCAGGCTGCCGTCGACGCGATGCGGGCGATGCTCGACACCGTCTTCATGGACGGTGTGGTTGTGATCGGCGAGGGGGAGAAGGACGAGGCGCCGATGCTCTACAACGGCGAGGAGGTGGGGCAGGGAGAAGGGCCTCAGGTGGACGTCGCCGTCGATCCGCTCGAGGGCACTCGCCTGACGGCGCTCGGGCAGCCCAACGCGATCGCCGTGATCGCGGTCGCCGAGCGCGGGTCGATGTTCTTTCCCGGCGCGGCCGTCTACATGGAGAAGATCGCGGCCGGGGCCGACGCCGTCGAGGTGATCGACATCAACGCCACGCCGGCCGAGAACGTCCAGGCGGTCGCGAAGGCCAAGGGACGTCGCGTGACCGACGTCCGCGTCGTCGTGCTCGAGCGCGAGCGTCACGAGTCGTTGATCGGCGAGCTGCGCGAGGCGGGCGCGCGCGTGAACCTGATTCGTGACGGGGACGTCGCCCCGGCGATCGCGGCCGCCCGTCCCGAGACCGGCGTCGACCTGCTGTACGGGATCGGCGGCACCCCGGAGGGCGTCATCTCGGCGGCCGCGCTCAAGTGCGTGGGCGGGGGGATCCAGGGCAAGCTCTGGCCGCGGACGGAGGAGGAGCGCCAGGCGCTCGTCGCGGCGGGATACGACCTCGACCGGGTGCTCATGACCGATGACCTCGTCGCCAGCGACGACGTTTTCGTGGCCGCGACCGGGGTGACGACCGGCGCCCTGCTGCGCGGAGTGCGCTACGTCAACGACGGGGCAGTCACGGACTCGCTCGTGATGCGCTCCCGATCTGGGACCGTGCGGCGCATCGAGGCCCGCCACAAGCTGAGCAAGCTCCGGCACTTCACCGGTAGGGAGTACTGACCGGAGGAGGCCTACCGGGCCTACAATTCACGGCATCGATATTGCTGCAGACGGAGAGGATGACCATGGCTGTCGCCACACATGAGGGACTGGAACGCATCGAGGAGCTGCTTGGCGACGAGGCCGAGTCCTTGCTGGGCCACACCTGCCGGACGATCGACAAGGAGCACCTGCATCTGCCGGGGCCGGACTTCATCGACCGCGTGGTCGCGATCAACGACCGGTCGAACCAGGTGCTGCGCAATCTGGAGTCGATGTTCTCGCACGGCCGGCTCGGCGGCACGGGCTACCTGAGCATCCTTCCCGTCGACCAGGGGATCGAGCACAGCGCCGGCGCGAGCTTCGCGCCGAACCCGGCCTACTTCGACCCCGAGAAGATCGTGGAGCTCGCGCACGAAGGCGGCTGCAACGCGGTCGCGTCGACGATCGGCGTCCTCGGTGCGGTCTCGCGCCGCTGGGCGCACAAGATCCCGTTCATCGTCAAGCTGAACCACAACGAGCTTCTGACCTACCCGAACGAGTACGACCAGACGATGTTCGGGAGCGCGCGCCAGGCGTGGGAGATGGGCGCCGCCGCCGTCGGCGCGACCATCTACTTCGGGAGCGAACAGAGCCGGAGGCAGCTGGTCGAGGTGAGCGAGGCCTTCGAGGAAGCGCACCAGCTGGGAATGTTCACCGTCCTCTGGTGCTACTTGCGGAACTCCGCGTACAAGAAGGACGGCGTCGACTACGGCCTCGCAGCCGACCTCACCGGTCAGGCGAACCATCTCGGTGTCACGATCGATGCCGACATCATCAAGCAGAAGATGCCCGAGGTGAACAACGGCTACGGCGCGCTCTCGACCGACGGCGTGAAGTACGGACAGACGAGCCCGAAGGTGTACTCGGAGCTGACGACCGACCATCCGATCGACCTGACGCGGTACCAGGTGGCGAATTGCTACATGGGCCGTGCGCCGCTGATCAACAGCGGCGGCGCGTCGTCGGGCGAGAGCGATCTCGCGGAGGCCGTGCGCACCGCGGTGATCAACAAGCGCGCCGGGGGTGTCGGGCTGATCAGCGGCCGCAAGGCGTTCCAGCGTCCGACGGCAGACGGCATCGAGCTCCTGAACGCGATCCAGGACGTCTATCTGGCGTCCGGGGTCACGATCGCCTGAACAGCACGAGGGGTACAATCGCCGCGACCCTGCGGGCGTAGCTCAGTTGGTAGAGCATCAGCTTCCCAAGCTGAGGGTCGAGGGTTCGAGCCCCTTCGCCCGCTTGGCCTTGCAGCAAGAGAAACGGCCCGCACGGGGCCGTTTCTCTTACGCTCTGAGGCCCTTCAGGTCGTGGTGTGTCAGAGTGGGGGTCGGGCCGATCCTGTGTGCGACTTCCACGACGCTCTGCCGCCGCTCGCAGAGGACGAATACGTCCTCGATACGCCTGTTGTGCGTGAGTTCGTCGACGCTGTGCGGAGGTTGATCGATCGTGCGACCTCGCCGGAGCAGGCGTGCGGGCTGATCGAGCCACTCTTCGTCAGGCTGCTCGCAGACCGGCTCTGGCTTCCGGAGCGTTACCGGGAGCCGGCGGTCGAGAGTGGGATGGGTGGCGGGATCGGCCAGTGGTTGCTCTTCCGGGCTGCTGATCGGGCGCTCTCGCTGTTCAGCCTTGTCGTCCCGCCGGGGGCTATGACCCCTGTGCACGACCATTTGGCCTGGGGGCTTGTCGGCCTCTACGCGGGAAATCAGGACGAGGAGTTCTACCGGCCTGGGACCGGTCGACTCGAGCTCGAACGGCGGCGGCCGCTCTCGCCGGGCGGCTTCTACGCCCTGTTGCCGCCGCGGAACGACGTCCATCGCGTCCGCACCACCTCCGCGGTCACGTCGGTCTCGATCCATCTGCTCGCAAACGACACGGGCTGTGTGTTGCGCCACACCTACGACGACGAGACCGGAGAGGCGCGCCCGTTTCGCTCCGGCTATGTCAACGCGGTCTGTGACCCTTGAATCGTCTATCACGAAGTCGCATCATCTTGGGGCGTTCACGATGACGGCAGGCCGATCGAGGGAGGCGTGACGATGGCATCAGGCCGTAGCGCCGGGCAGCGGCGATGAGACGGTGACACTCGGCTCGATCGTGCGGCCGACGGCGAAGCAGTGGCCCGTTGGGTGAGTCCGGATCCGGCATCCGTGCTTCGGCGGGGGTTTTTCTGAATGGGCGAGAGCCGAAGACGCGACCATCAGGGCGAGGAGGAGAACTGCGGTTGCGGTGATGAGCCTGACTGTCATCGTTCCCTCCCAGGGGTTGGCTGATACCAACAAGACGCATCGGCGCCTGCGGTCCTTCCGTGGAGACACCACTGTCCGGCTCTGTTTGGCCGAGTGGCCCTCGGGTTATGCTCGAGGCGTATGAGGAAGCCGCTTCAGCTCGCAGGGCTGGTCGCCTGTCTGGTCGCCGGAATCCTGCTCGCGACCGCGGTTGTCGGGAGTGTCCAGGCCGCGGGGACCACGACGACCGAGACAGCGTCGGAGCCGACGACGGTGTTCACAACCGAGACTGTGCAGCAGACGACGACCCGGCAGATCATCCTGCCGTCCCCGACGACGACCTCGAGCTCGAGCTCGAGCAGTGAAACGCCCGCGTGGGTTTGGGTGCTGCTCGCGATCCTCGCGGTCGCGCTCGTCATCGTGATCGCGCTCCTCGCCCACCGCGGCGGACGGGACAGTGGGGTGTCGGCTGCCGAACGGCGTCGGCGGCTGGACGGCGCAGTCGCCGGCTGGACTGCTCAAGGCTGGGCGCTCGAGAGTCAGAGCGCCGACTCGGCTGTCCTGCAGCGGGCGGCCGAGCGGATGCTCGTCAGTGTCGACGGGGCAGGGCACGTGTCGACGCAGCCGTACTCGGTCGGACCACCCGCCTAGCGTTCATCTGCGGCTCAGGCTGGTAGCGTCCGGTGCGGTGGGCGCTACGACCGTGGCCCGCCTGCGCCCCAAACCGCCGTTCTCGAGACAGCCGCTTCATCCGGTTGTCGTGCTCTTTCTCTCAGTGCTCGTGCTGTCCGGCTGCGGCGGCTCGTCCGCGAAGGATTCGACGGCGCCGCGGATCGAGTACGGGTCGTTTCACTCGGAGGCAGTGGCGGGAACGTTGCACTACTCGATTGCGCTCCCTCCGGGTTACGACTCCAGCCGCGTGCGCTACCCGGTGGTCTATTTCCTGCACGGCTTACCGGCAAGCGACGAGGCGTATAAGAACATCGCTGGGTATGCGGACAGCCTCGCCCGGACCGACCATCGCGCGATCGTTGTCGGTGCCCAGGGGGCACGGACGGGAGATACCGACCCGGAGTGGCACAACTGGGGTCAGGGACGGAACTGGGAGACGGCGACCGAGAGCGAGCTCGTTGCGTACGTTGACCGCCACTACCGCACGCTCCCAGTGCGCTCGGCCCGCGCGATCATCGGCGTCTCGGCGGGGGGCTACGGTGCGACGCTGATCGCGATCCATCATCCCGGGACCTATCAGGTGATCGAGTCATGGAGCGGCTATTTCGTGCTGACGGATCCGGATGGGAAGCCGCTCGACCTTGGTTCGACGGAGGCGAATGCCGACGCCAGTGCGCACGCGAATGTCTCGAAGCTGAAGGAGAAGTTTGGCCCATACCCCGCGACGTTCTTCGGCTTCTATATCGGCCGTCAGGACCCGTACCCCGGTTTCGTCGAGGACAACGCGCGGCTTTCGGAGGAGTTGACGGCCGCGGGGATCCCGCACGTATTCAAGCTTTATGAGGGTGCCCACGACGAAGCCTTCTGGGATGCGCACCAGGACGAGTGGCTTGGAGCCGCCGTCGACCGCCTCGACCCGCCGTCATGACGGAAGCGGCGATCCGCGGCTCTCCGTCGTCACGGGAGACTGCGGTCCGTCGTAGGCTTCCGGGATGGGCGCGCGCTGTCACCGCCTGACGCGCGCCGTTCGCGGGTGAGCGGTCGGATCCGAGCCTGGCTCGGAAGCCGCGTCTTCGGCCGTGCCGTGCTCGGTGCTGCCGGTGGCTACACCCGCCACGCAACCTCGCAGCTCGCGGCGGCCGTCTCGTACCGGATGCTCTTCTCGCTCGTGCCGCTCGTCGCGTTCGTGGTCTCGGTTGCGGACATCCTGCTGCCGGACAAGGGCCGCGACGCGGTCGCGCGCTGGCTCGCTTCGATAGTGCCCGGACGAGCACTCGATTCGAGCGTCGAGCACGCACTCACGAGCTCTCGCATTCCGCCGACGATCGCCGGGCTGATCTCTCTCGTGTTCTTGCTCTGGGCTGCCAGTGGGATGATGGGATCGATCCGGATCGCCTTCCGCGTGATCTGGGAGAACGATCTGAGGCGGAAGTATGTTCAGAGCAAACTGCTCGACTTCGCGCTCGTGGTCGGTGTCGGCCTCATCGCTGTCGCTTCGTTCGGCGCCACGTTGCTGACACAGGTGCTTGCGGAGATCGGGCACGATCTGAGCCAGAAGATCGGTGCAGCGACGGGAGGGCGAGCCGTCGCAGTCGCTGCCGAGGTTTTCACCTCCGCCGCTCTGACCTTTGGAGTCCTCGTGGGTCTCTACCGCACGGTGCCGCCGGTCGCTCCGCGACTCAGGGCGATCTGGTTCCCCGCTCTTCTTGCGACGATCGGGTTCCACCTGGCAACTGCCGTCTACGCGCTCTACCTCGCGAGGTACGGGAACGTCAACGCCGTGTACGGCCCGCTCGCCGCCGTCCTCGGGTTTCTCCTCGTCGTTCACGTCGGGGTGACCGTCATCCTTTTCGGAGCGGAGCTCACAGCCGCGTGGCCCGAACCGGACGCCTCCGATTGAAGCTTGCGCTGCCTTCGGCTTGGCTAGCTCCGAAAGGGAAAACAGGCCCCACGGCCCGTTTCCCCTTCAGGAATGTTCGCCGGGAGTCGATCGCCCGGAGGCGGCGCCGGCGACGAACGCCGCGGCCTCGTCGAGCGTGATGAGGTCGGTGTTGATGACCAGGTCGTACTGGGTCGGGAGTTCCTCCGCCACGGCGTAGAACCGCTTCAGATAGTCGCGCCGCGCAGCGTCCGCGGCCTTGACTGCTCGCTCGGCCTTGGCGATGTCCACACCATCCTGGTCGCTGATTCGCAGTGCGCGCGTCGCCGGCGACGCTGTAACGAGCACGCGGAGGATCCGTGCACTGGGCTGGAGCGCGTGCGACGCGGCGTGAGCGGTGATCACAACGTCTCCGCGGGCGGCGGTCTGCTCGATCGCCTCGCGAAGCAGCGCCTGGATCTCGCTGCTGTCGGGCTCGTCGCCGGTCGTCACCGGCACGGATACGCCGAGTGCCATCGCGCTGCTGCCACCATCGAAGATCGAGCGCAGGATTCGTGCCGTCATGGACTTCCGCCGCTCCTCGTCCGCGACGTCGGCGGGCGAGATTCCTCCCCGGGCTGCAGCCCTCGCCACGATCTCCTCGTCGACGTGCAGGAAGCCGAGCCGGTCCGCCACGAGGCGACCGACGTCGTCTCCGCCAGAGCCGGACGAACGTGAGATACAGATGACGCTGCACGGCACGAGCACAACGCTAGATCGTGGGCACAGTGCCGTCAACGGCTTCGGCAAGGTCACGTCTCGCGAAGCTTGCACCGATTCAGGGTCCCCGACCTCAAGAATCCTCAAGCAGAGATCATGCACGACGCCTGAACCGCTGTTTGCGCGCAGGCGGTCTCTTGACCACCAGCCAGCCGATCCTGATCGCCGCCGCGGCCGGGAAGACGAACCAGAGCGATGCGCCCCCGTCGTGGAGCAGGTGATAGCTCATGCCGCCGCCCATGACAACGAGAACGCCTGCCTCGGCGCGCCACGAGAAGTAGTCGAACCCGGACGTGAGCACGTCTGGACCATCGGACGAGGTGCCTGCGGGGGTGATGCCCCTGAACGAGGGATACCCACGCTGCGGACCGGAACCTACATTCAGCGCGGTTGCCCGATGCGATAGGCGCTCGGGATTCCGAAGGGGGAAGGATGCGCAAAACTCTGCTCGCCGCGACACTCGTCGCCTGTCTCGCAGCGTTCCTCGTTGTCACTGGTAGCGGCCAGATCGCGAGGGCCGACAACAACGGTGCCTCGGTCTTCAAGGACTTCGGCTGCAGTCTCATCGACGGGAACGGAGGCAGCGTTTTTGTCACCACCGGGACGCATTCGGTCGAGATCACCAACGGCAACGCTGTGACGATCTGCAAGGCTTCGGGCGTCCCGAACTCAGCCGGCAAGGCCGTGCGTTGGAACAACGCGAACACGGGATCCCTGTGTGGCATCGCGGGTGGCCCAACGGCCGATTGGAGCGAGACGGTCAGCGCGAGCGGTGAGGCGACGCTCCGTTGCCATCTCAACGGTTCCTCCTAGCACCACAGGGCTGAATCCCGAGGGCGGGCCGGGCAGGTCGCGGCCCGTCCTCAGCGCGAGCGCGCCACGAGCATCTCTGGGCGAGTAGGGTGCGCGCCGTGACCGCGCCGGGACCCGAGATATCGGTGTCGACCGCGTACACCGACCAGCCAAATCGGTCCCCGTGGGTCGCGCAGCTCTCGCCGGACGGGCCGCCGCAGCCGCTCGACTCCGACCGAACCGCCGACGTCGTTGTCGCCGGCGCGGGGATTGCCGGCATCGCGACGGCCTTCTTCCTCTTGCGTTCGGGTCTGGGCAGGGTGCTGCTCCTCGAGCGCGATCGCGTGGCCCGCGGGGCGTCAGGTCACAACGCCGGGCAGCTGACCACGTACTTCGAGCGGCCGTTGTCGGACATCGCGGTCGAGTTTGGCTGGGAAGCGGCCGCCGAGGCGCAGCGCGCGGTCGAGGAGGCGCACGGACTGCTCGACATCATGGTCCGCGAGACGGGAGCCTCGGTGCGGGTCGAGAGGTTCACGGGCCACATGGGGATGTTCAACGGTCAACATCTCGAGGTCCACCTGCGCTGCATGCAGGTCCGTGAGTGGGCGGGCCTGCTGCAGCAGACGTGTGTGATCTCGGAGGAAGCCGAGTTTCTCGGTGATCTACCGGCCGAGCTCGACGGTCTCTACTCGGTCGTTTCACAGGCGCGAATCCGGGAGCTGCTCGAGCTCGACGACGACCGCTACCGCGCCGTGCTTTCGGCTCCCGCGGGTTGCTCGAGCAGCGCCGCTCTCTGCCTGCACGTGCTCGGATACATGCAGCGGACGTATCCGGACCGGTTCTCGTACGCCGACTGCACCAAGGTCGAGCGGGTTGTGGTCGGCGAGGATCGCGTGCTCGTCCACGCCGGCTCCCATCGAGTTGCATCGAGCCACGCAGTGCTCTGCACGAACGGCTTCGTCGATCACGTCGTCGAGGACGAAGCCGGGACGCGGATCGAGCTCACACCCGATCAGCGGATCACCGGGCGCGTTGCGTACATGATCGCGTTCGCCGAGGACGCGCCGCGGACACCCGCGGCCTTCAGCTACATCCGCAACACGACGATCGGGGGCGAGACTCCGTACATGTACGTCACGCGGCGAACCTACGACCGGGATGCCGGTGCGCCGGTGACGCTCACCTGCATGGGAGGCCCTGAGCACCCGTTCCACGAGCCGAGCTATCACCGCGAGGCGGCGTTTCCCGCCGGCCTCCTACGGGCTCTCGACGAGCAGGCGCGTCCGCTCGCCCAGCCAGTCCGCCCGCCCGGCCGACCCTACGACTTTCACTGGCACGGCCTGATGGGCTACAACGAGGGCGGGCTCCGGGTGGTCGGCGCACATCCCCGCCGCGGACGCGTCCTCTACAACCTCGGGTGCAACGGCGTCGGGTTCCTGCCGTCGATCCACGGTGGCCACCGCATCGCTCGTCTGCTCACGGGGGAGCGGGTCGCCGCGAGCGTCTTCGACCCCCGCTGAGGACCGAGCGATCCGGAGACGCTCGAACCATCGATGTAAGGTTTACTTGACAACGACTGTAAGGCAGCGTTTACACTGCCTTGGATGTCCACCTCGCAGATTCTCCTGCTCGGCGCGATCGCGGGGGCGACGATCTTTCTCGGTCTCCCGATCGGCAGACTGCGGGGACTCTCGCCGGCGGCGCGCGTCGGGCTGAGCGCACTCGCGACAGGCATCCTGATCTTTCTGCTCTGGGATGTGCTGACCGGCGCAGTCGACCCGATCGAGGCAGCGCTCAACGAGCGTCACTGGGGGCAGTTCGTGTGGCTCGCAGCACTTGGTCTGGTTGGCTTCGCTCTTGGGCTGATGTCGCTCGTCTACTACGCAGAATGGATGCGACGGCGGGCGCAGGTTCGGGCGACGCCACTGGTTGGCCCCGGCGCTGCCGCGATCGACGAATACGCGCATCGCCATTGGCTCGACCGGATGAGCCCCGGATCGCAACTCGCCCTGCTGATCGCGATCGGAATCGGGGTGCATAACTTCGGAGAAGGACTTGCGATCGGTCAGGCGGCGAGTGCGGGCGAGATCAGCCTTGCGGTGATCCTGATCGTCGGCTTTGGGTTGCACAACGCAACTGAGGGCTTCGGGATCTGCGGTCCGATGAGCGCGGAGGGGACACGGCCCTCCTGGCGCTACCTGATCGTGCTCGGCGTGATCGGCGGCTCACCGACCTTTTTCGGAACGCTGATCGGACAGGCGTGGACGAGCGACGCCCTGTCCGTCGTGTTCTTCGCGGTCGCCGCCGGATCGATTCTCTATGTCGTCCAGGAGCTCTTTGCGGTCAACCGGCGCTACGGCCACACAACGCTCGTCATGTGGCTCGTCTTCGCAGGGATCGCACTCGGATTCGCCACCGATTTCGTCGTTACCGCCGCCGGCGTCTAGACCGACGGGCCGCTAGGGCGGCGGGGTGTTCAGGGACTCCTTCCCGCCGCGTCGGTACGATCCGCCGCTGCAAGTCGTGTCGTTCGATCTGACTTGGAGTCAACGGTGGCTGACAGCGTGAACGGCGGCGTCGATTCGGGTAGATCGGGCGCGATCGAGCGGCGACTGCTCGCCGGGCTGCTCATCGCCCTGGTGGTGCAGGCGGTGTTCGTCTTCTCGTATGTCGGCGCCCTCCATTCACCGAAGCCTCACGGGGTTGCGCTCGGCGTGGTCGGCTCGCCGGCGATGCCGGCCGCGGTCGGGAAGAGCTTCTCCCTGAAGACGGTTTCGTACCCGAGCCAGGCGGCTGCGTTGCACGCGATCGACGAGAGAAAGGTTGTCGGCGCCCTCGTCGTGAGCCCTGCCGGAGTGAGGCTCTTCGTCGTCCCCGCCGCCGGCCCGAGTGCCGCATCTGCTCTCGGTGCCGCATTCGGTGCAGCTGCCGTGGCCTTCCACCGGAAGATCGAGATCGTTCAGGTGCATCCCCTACCGAAAGGCGATGCCGCCGGGATCGTCTCGTTCCTGCTCACGATGGCCCTGGTCGTCGGCGGCTATCTGACCGCGACGATGGCGATGGTCTTCGGAGGTTCGTCGGCACCGCGTGGGCGCGCTGCAGCCCTCTGCGTCGTGGCGGTGCTCGGAGCGCTGGTCACCGCGACGATCGCCGGGCCGGTCATCGGCGCGATCCCTGATTCGAAGTTCCTCGTGCTCTGGGCGTTGTTCGTCCTCGTGATGGCGGCAGTCGCGCTCGCGACGTCAGCCCTCCAGACCCTGCTCGGCCCACCGGGAACGCTGATCGTCGTCGTCGTGTTCGTGATCTTCGGTGCTCCGGCGGCCGGAGGCTCGGTCCCTTCGGCGTTCCTGCCCGGCTTCTGGCGGACGATCGGTCCGTACCTGCCCGCGGGCGCCGGAACGACAGCCATCCGGAACACGCTCTACTTCCACGGCAACGCCATCACTCACGCTCTCATCGTCCTCACGGCGTATCTCCTCGTCGGCGCCGCCGTCATGGTCACCGTTCGCAAACGGCGGTCGGAGAGCCCGCAAGAGGCAGAGGCCGAGGCGGCAGGCGCGGCCGCGGCATCGGCCGTCGTGATGTAGCGACGACCTGATCGTGAGCGTGACCACGACGTCTGGCACCAGCAGCGGCCCGAACCGCGCCGCGGTCGAACCGGGACCCGTCAGGGATCCCACGACATCGTTGCTGCTCGTGTTCGTGCTCGTCTCGTTCGCCGCGAATTCGCTGATCACCCGTCATGTCGTCGCGGCGAACCTGCTCGACGCAGGGCTCCTCTCGGCTGTGCGCTTCGTCGCCGGAGCAATCGCTCTGGTGGCGATCGCGATCGTCCGACGAGAGCGAATCGTGGTCGGTCGGGCCAACCTCCGCCCCGCGCTGTGGCTGGGGGTCTACGCCGTCTGTATCTCCTACGGCTACCGTCACATCGGTGCCGCTGCGGGCACGTTCGTCTTCTACGCGACGGTGCTGTTCACGCTCGTCATGTGGGACGTCCTTCATGGCGACTCGATTCCGCCTCGGCGCGCCGTCGGTGCAGCGATCTCCCTGGCCGGGATCGCAGTGTTGGCGAGCGGGTCGATCCAGAGCGTCACGGTGCTCGGCGTGCTGTTGCTTGCAGTGACCGGAGCGGCGTGGGGCCTCTACACGGCCGCCGGCCGCACACGAACCGACCCGCGAGTGGCCACCACCGGCCACTTCGTCGTGCTCGCGGCGGTGCTTGCCGTCCCGGCGCTGGTGGGTGCCGTCAGCGGGTTGCACGTCACAAGCGCCGGGCTGGCCTGGGCGATCGCGATGGGGGCAGGCACAACCGCGCTCGCGTACGTCGCGTGGTACGCCTGCCAACGATCGCTCTCCGGCACGACTGCCGGCGCCGTGCAACTGGTCATCCCGGTCCTCACGGCCGCGGGCGCAGCGCTGCTGCTCGGTGAACAGCTGACCGCGCGACTCGGGGTCTGTGCGGCGCTGGTCGTGGTCGGGACGTGGCTCGGCCGGCCCTCGGCACCCGCAGCGCGAGGAATCGGGTCGAAGCCCGGAACCTCTGAGGCATCCGCGGACGTAGAGACGGAATGAGGCTCGTCGCGCTCGGTCTTTGTCTTGCCGCCCTCGCGGCGCCGGCTGCATCGGCGAAGGGACGGATCTCCGTCAGGCTCGGGGATGCGACACCGGGTGCGAGCCGGCCGTTCACGGTCTACGTCCGCACTGGGTACGTCGTTCCGAGCGACGACTGGTTGCGGCTGATCGCCGTGGCGCCGGGGAAGGGCTGGTACGACGTCGTCGGCACCGTCACCGGCGATTCGTCCCGGGCGCACGCGAACATCCCGCGCGACGGCTTCGAGGTCAAACTCATCCGCACAGGCCGCTACAGCTGGCGTGCCGTGGTGGTGCTTCCGCGCGCCGGTCGCTGGCGGCTCGTCGTCCCGAATGGAACACAGGCCGGATTCATGACGCCTCCGCCTGCGGCGTGGATGCCCTGGGTGCGCGTGCACGCGTAGGCGCAGCGAGTCCGAGGGCGCCCTCGCTCTCTTCACCCGATCGGGGTGATGTTGTGCGCCGGTACCGGCCACGACACTCCGGCGGCAAGATCATCCGATAGGGACGACGACCGGCCCGGGATCGGCGACTAGGGTCGAACGAGATGACCGGAAAGCGTCACTGGACGCTCATCAGTTCCCATGGGGCCGTGCTGATCGAAGTTGCACGCGACCCGGACCTGCCGGTGCGCGAGATCGCCGGGCGGGTCGGACTGACCGACCGTCATGCCTACCGCATGTTGGCCGACCTCTGCGACGAGGGATACCTCGTGCGTGAACGAGTCGGCGCGAAGAATCACTATCGAGTCGATCCGAAGCGGCCGATGCGCCACCCGGCCCTGGCCGACCGTCAGGTCGGCGAGTTGCTCCACGCTCTCGCCGGCACGGTGTCAGCCGCCGGCAGCGGCGGCTGACACGTGGATTCGTCGTCGTTCGACGTCTACGCGATCCTCGACATCTTTCTGCTCCTGCTGATCGGCGTCGGACCGAAGATCGCGCTCGTGCCGTTCGTCGAGCTCACCGCCGGAATGGAGCCGGCGACGAAGGCTCGCGTGCTGCGGAAGATGCTCGTCACGGCAGCGGTCGTCTCGATCGCGCTGCTGCTCCTGGGAGGCGTGCTGAGCAGGTTGCTCCACTTCTCGACCGGCGCCCTCTCGGTCGCCAGCGGGCTCATCCTCGTGATCATCGCGATCGGGATGGTTCGCGGACCCTCGGCAGAAGAGTCCGAGCAGCGGCGGGCCGACGACCGAGATCCGCTGGAGACGGCGGTCTACCCGCTCGCGGTCCCGTATCTGCTCAACCCGGCCGGGATCGTCGTGCTCGTGACTGCATCGGCCGATGCCGCATCCGTCGGCCATATCGCTGTCGTCTTCGTGCTCGTCGCAGCGGTGTTCGGACTCGACGTGGTCGTGTTTCGCTGGGCCAACCGGGTGAGCGACCACCTGGATCAGAGCCGCATGCTGATCACCGAGAAGGTGTTCGGGTTCCTGCTCGCGGCACTTGCGGTGCAGCTCATGCTGAATGGGCTCGACGCGGTCGGTGTGATCCACCTAACCGGACACTGAAGAGACGCCCCGCAGAAGTAGCAGTGACCGTCCCGTCAGGTCGACGACACCTGAGGAGTCGACAGTCGCGCCGACGGTGACCCGCTGGGCCGTGTCGACCTCGATGCGCCAGTCGAGCCCGAGCAGCGACTCTGGCACGCGGAAGTCGAGCGGCTCCCACCAGGCATTGAGCATCAGCAGGAAGGGGTCGTCGGGCGAACCGCCCGCGCCCGTGTCGCCGCTCAGCGCCATCGTCACTGCCCGCGCATAGGACGAAGACCAGTCCTCCGCGGTCATCTCGCCGCCGTCGGGGCGATACCAGTCGAGGTCGTCGCGCTCCGAGGCATGGGCCGGCTTGCCGAGCAGGAACTGTCTGCGCCGGAAGACGGGGTGCTCCGCCCGTAGCCGACAGAGGCGGGCCGTGAAGTCGACCAGGTCGGCGTTCTGCGCGGCAGCGTCCCAGTCGAACCAGGTGAGCCCGTCGTCGTGGCAGTAGGCGTTGTTGTTGCCACTCTGACTGCGCGCGAACTCGTCGCCGCCCAGGAGCAGCGGAACGCCTTCGGACAGGAGCAGCGTCGCAATGAAGTTTCGTCGCTGACGCGCACGGAGCTCGAGCACGGCCGGGTCGTCGGTGGGGCCTTCCACACCGCAGTTCCAGCTCCGGTTGTCGTCGGTGCCGTCGCGATTGCCCTCGCCGTTCGATTCGTTGTGCTTGCCGTCATAGCTCACGAGGTCTGCAAGTGTGAACCCGTCGTGCACCGTCACGAGGTTCACCGAGGCGGTCGGCCGCCGGCCGCCGTGACCGTAGAGATCGCGCGAGCCGCTGATGCGCGTAGCGAAGTCGGGCAACGTCCCCGGCGTCGAGCGCCAGAAGTCACGAACAGTGTCGCGGTACTTGCCGTTCCACTCGCTCCAGCCGGCAGGGAACCCGCCGAGATCGTAGGCGCCGATGTCCCACGGCTCGGCGATCAGCTTCACCTGAGAGAGGACCGGATCCTGGCCGACCGCGTCCAGGAAGGCGGATGACGGATCGAAGTCGCTTGCCCCGCGCCCGAGACTGGCGGCCAGGTCGAAGCGAAAACCGTCGACGTGCATCTCCTGCACCCAGTAGCGCAGCGCGTCCAGCACCAGGCGCAGAGCGGCGGGCTGGACCACGTTCAGCGTGTTGCCGCAGCCGGTGTCGTCGACGTACCGGGAGGCGTCTTCCTGGAGACGGTAGTAAGCGGCGTTGTCGATGCCGCGAAAGCACAGTGTGGGGCCCCACTGGTCGCCTTCGGCCGTGTGGTTGAAGACGACGTCGAGGATCACCTCGAGCCCGGCGGCGTGCAATGTCCGGACCATGTGCCGAACCTCGTCCACCTGGCTGCCGCCGTCTCCGGACGCATAGCCGTTGTGCGGGGCGAAGTAGCCGATCGACTGGTAGCCCCAGTAGTTGCGCAACCCACGTTGCACGAGCTGTGCGTCGTGGACGAACTGATGCACCGGCAGGAGCTCGACCGCGGTGACGCCGAGGCGCTGCAGGTGGGCGACCGCAGCGGGATGTGCGAGCCCGGCGTAGGTGCCGCGAAGTTCGTCCGGCACGCCGGGGTGCAGCTGGGTGAACCCTTTGACGTGGACCTCGTAGAAGATCGAATCGGACATCGGTCGTCCGGGCGGCGCATCGCCGTCCCAGTCGAAGTTCGAGGCGACGAGCACCGAGCGCGGCACATAGGGCGCCGAGTCGCGAGGGTCCGCGAGATCGGGATCGCCAGGCGCGTGGCCGTAGACCGCCGGATCCCACCGCACCTCGCCCGAGATTGCGCGCGCGTAGGGGTCGAGCAGGAGCTTGGCCGGGTTGCAGCGGGTGCCTGCCGCCGGGCTCCACGGGCCGTGCACGCGATAGCCGTAGCGCTGCCCCGGTCGGACGTCGGGCAGGTACCCCTGCCAGACGTACCCCTCTTCCTGTTGGAGATCGAAACGTGTCTCGGCGCCCGCCTCGTCGAAGAGGCACAGTTCGACCTGCTCGGCGACGCTGCTCGAGAGCGCGAAGCTGGCTCCGCGGCCGTCGTAGTGGGCGCCGAGCGGCGCTGCGGTGGCAGGCTCGAGCACGCGGCGTGAGGGTAGATCGTGTCGAGCCGATCACCATCACCCGATGGGGATGAAGGCACCGGCCGCGGATCGGGCAGACTCGATCTTCGTGTCGTCCCGCCCTGCATCGTCGCCCTGCTCTTTCCGCAGCGCCTGACGGTAGCCTGACGTCCGTGGGGTCAGGAACGCGCAGGGTCGTCGTCACCGGCCTCGGCATGGTGAGCCCGATCGGCAACACGGTCGAGGAGTCATGGGCCGCGTTGCTCGCAGGAGCTTCGGGGGCAGGCCCGATCACCCGGTTCGATGCGAGCGGCTACTCGACACGGTTCGCCTGTGAAGTGAAGGATCTGGATGTCGACGCGTTCATCGACCGGAAGTCGGCACGGCGGATGGATCGGTGCACGCAGCTCGTGCTGGCGGCCGCCCGCCAGGCCGAGGCGGACTCCGGTCTCGCGGTTGGGCGTGTGGCCGAGCGAACCGGCGCGGCGATCGCGACTGCGATCGGCGGCGTGAGCTCGTTCGAGGAGTGCGTTCTTCAGATCGAACGTCGCGGCCCGGAGCGGGTAAGCCCGTTCTCGATCGTCCAGACCTTGCCGAACCTCGCTGCCGGGTGGGTCTCGATCGAGCTCGGCACGCGTGGCCCGCTCGTGTCGGAGTGCACCGCATGCGCAGCCTCGAACATGGCGCTCGGCGACGGCCTGGATGCGATCCGGCTCAACCGAGCCGACGTGATGTTCTGCGGCGGCACCGAGGCGCCGATCACACCGGTCGGGCTCGCGGGCTTCGGGGCGATGCGCGCGCTGTCGGTGCGAAACAGCGATCCGGCGGCTGCGTCGCGTCCCTTCGACGCGGGCCGGGACGGGTTCGTGATCGCTGAGGGTGCGGCGGTGGTGGTGCTCGAGGAGTTGTCACACGCACAGGCCCGCGGCGCCAACATTTACGCGGAAGTGGCCGGATACGGCATCTCGTCGGACGCGAACCACGTCTCGGACCCGGATCCGAGCGGTGAGAACCCGGCACGCGCATTGCGGATGGCCTTTGCCGACGCCGGCATCACGGCGGACGACGTCGGCTACGTGAACGCACATGGCACGTCGACGCCGGCCGGCGACGCGGGGGAGAGCCGTGTATTGAAGCTCGCGCTCGGCGAGGAGAAGGCGTTCCGCACCCCGATCTCCTCGACGAAGGGAGCAACCGGTCACACTCTTGGCGCCGCGGGCGCGGTGGAAGCCGTGTTCACGATCCTCGCGCTTCGTCACGGGATCCTGCCGCCGACCCTCAACCAGACCGATCCCGACCCGGACTGCGACCTGGACTACGTCGCGAACACCGCTCGACCGCAACAGGTCGAGGTTGCGCTGTCGAACTCGTTCGGGTTCGGCGGGCACAACACCGCCGTCGTCTTCCGACGCTGGGCAGCCTGACCAATCCGGAGGAGGACAATCATCCAGATCGGATGATCCGGCCTCGGACCGGCGGTGCGAGCCTTTCGCGATGCTTGGGGGAGCAGCGGCTACGGAGAAGGGGAAAGCACGCCGCCCTCGGGTCCTGGTCCTCGGCGGCGGCTTCGCCGGGCTCGGGGCTGCGCGGGAGCTCGAGCACGCGGACGTCGACGTTGTGCTGGTGGACGCGAACGACTACCACAGCTTCCAACCCATGCTCTACCAGCTGGCAACCGGGCTTCTGGACACGACCGCGGTAGCCCATTCGTTGCGCGACCTCTTCCACAACCAGGAGAACGCGACCATCCACCAGGCGACGGTTTCGTCGGTCGACCTCGACCGCCGCGAGGTGCAGTTCACGGACATGCCGCCTCTGCAGTACGACTATCTCGTGGTGGGGCTGGGCGCGGTCGTCCAATTCTTCGGCTGCAACGGCGCCCCACAGAACGCCTTTCCGCTCTACACCGTCGAGGATGCCCTGCGCCTCCGGTCGCACCTCATCGGGCGCTGGGAGGCGGCCGACCGCGATCCGTCGCTGATCGACGACGGCGCCCTGAATGTGGTCGTCGTCGGTGGCGGTCCCACCGGGATCGAGAGCGTCGGGGCACTGAGCGAGCTCTACCGCAGCGACTTCGCGAAGGATTACCAGGCGGTGGCCGCCGACCAGGCGCGGCTGACCCTCGTCGAGGCGGGGCCGACGCTGTTCCCGATGTTCAAGCCCGACATCCGGGAGTACGCCCAACACGAGCTCGAGGATCGAGGCGTCGAGATCATGCTCGGCGAACGAGTCGAGGCCGTCGAGCCGACGCGTGTGAAGCTCGCATCCGGCACCGTGCTGAACGCCCACACGCTCATCTGGGGGGCCGGCTTGCAGGCGAGCCCGCTCACCCAATCGCTTGGTCTGGAGCTGCAGAAGGGAAATCGAATCGCGGTCGATCCGGAGCTGCGCCTGCCGGATCATCCCGAGGTCTTCGCGGTCGGCGACGCAGCCTGGATCACCGATACGGGAAGCGGCGAAGTGCTGCCACAGCTCGGCTCGGTCGCACTTCAGGCCGGCGAGCATGCCGGCGAGAACATCGCGCGGCTCGTCGCGGGCAAGAAGCCGAAGCCGTTCAAGTACCACGACAAGGGAACGATGGCGGCGATCGCGCGCGGGGCCGCAGTGGCGCAGTTGCACGGCGGGCGGACGATGAAGGGCGAAATGGCATTCCTCGCCTGGGGCGCAGTCCACCTCACGCTGCTCTCGGCGTGGGAGGACCGAACGAAGGCGATGGTCGACTGGACCTGGGGCGGCTTTTCCCACGAGCGTCCCGGCAGGATCCTCGTGGGCGAGAAGGAGAAGTGATGGCAGAGGGCACGGCAGACGTCCTGGTGGTGTTCGGGATCACCGGCGACCTCGCGAAGGTGATGACGTTCCGGTCGCTGTACCGGCTGGAGAAGCGGGGGCTGCTCGACAGTCCGATCGTCGGCGTCGCCGTTGATGACTGGACGGTCGAACAGCTGCAACAACGCGCGCGGGAGTCGATCGTTGGAACCGGGGAGCAGCTCGACGAGCAGGTGTTCGACCGGTTGGCGGCGCGCTTCTCCTACGTGCAGGGAGACTTCGGCGACGACGCGACGTATGAGCGGGTCGCCGCGGCGATCAAGGATGCGAAGCTGCCCGTCTTCTACCTCGAGATCCCGCCGTTCCTCTTCGGGAGGGTCGTCAAGGGTCTGAAGACCGCCGGCCTGACCGACAACGCCCGCGTCGTCGTGGAGAAGCCGTTCGGGCACGATCGCAGCTCCGCGAAAGCGCTCGCCGCCGAACTACACGAGTCGATCGATGAGTCCCAGCTCTACCGAATCGACCACTACCTCGGGAAGATGGGCGTCGAGGAGATCCTCCACCTGCGGTTCGCGAACTCCATGCTCGAGCCGGTCTGGAGCCGCAACTACCTCGCGAGTGTGCAGATCACGATGGCAGAGGACTTCGGCGTCGAGGACCGCGGCCATTTCTACGACCCGGTCGGTGCCCTGCGAGACGTCGTCGTCAACCATTTGATGCAGGTCGTCGCGATGGCCGCAATGGAGGCGCCCTCGCGCGGCGATCCGACGACGATCAAGGACTCCCAGGTCGCCCTGTTCCGCGCAGTCAGGGAGGCCGATCCGGCGCACTACGTGCGCGGGCAGTACGACGGCTACAGGTCGATCGACGGCGTCGCCGCGGATTCGACGACGGAGACCTACGCCGCACTTCGCCTGGACATCGAGAACTGGCGCTGGGCCGGCGTGCCCTTCTTCATTCGTACGGGCAAGCGACTGCCGGTGACGCAGACCGAGCTCCGTCTTGTCTTCAGCCAACCGCCTCGTCTCGGCTTCGCGTTCGACCGGGACCTCGAGCCGAACCAACTCGTCATCAAGCTCGACCCAACGACCGGAATCCGACTGCATGTCGAGGCGCAGCGGGCCGATAAGGAAGGTTCTGGGACGATTGAGCTCGACGCGGAGTTCGCGTTGCAGGGCGGGGAGGGGCCGACGCCGTACGAGGTGCTACTCCATGCAGCGCTGATCGGTGACAGCACTCATTTCACACGCCAGGACGGTGTCGAGGAGACGTGGCGGATCATGCAACCCCTGCTCGATGCGCCTTCGCCCGTGCACACGTACGCACCCGGGTCGTGGGGGCCAAGCGAGGCCGAGACGCTCGTCGCAGGGCACGGCCGCTGGTACGGACCGTGGATCACGTCATGACCACCGCAACCGACCAGCCACAGCCGCAGAGCGCCGCCGCGCCGTCGCCGTTCCCTCCGATCGCCGACTACGCGTTCCTCTCGAACTGCCACACGGCCGCGTTGATCGCACCCGATGGTGCGGTCGACTGGTTGTGCGTTCCGAGCTTCGACGCGCCGAGTGCGTTCGGGAGCCTGCTCGACCGCCAGGCAGGCTTCTTCCGGCTCGGTCCGTTCGGGATCGATCATCCGACCGCACGGGCCTACGAGCCGGGCACGAACGTGCTCGTGACGACGTGGAAGACACCGTCGGGGTGGATCGTCGTTCGCGATGCCCTGACGATGGGCCCCACCGACCACGAGGACGAGATCACACCGCACACTCGTCCCCCGGCCGACGATGACGCCGAGCACATGCTGGTTCGCGTCGTCGAATGCCTCGGTGGGCGTGTGGAGCTCGAGCTTGTCTGTGAGCCGGCGTTCGACTACGGCCGCACGCCCGCCGAGTGGTCGCTGGTCGACGGTGGACGCCACGCGGCCGACGCGACCGGCGCAGGGCAGACGATCCGTCTCACCGCCAGCCTGCCACTCGGCGTCGAAGGCAACCGTGTGCGGGCGCGGCATGTGCTGGAAGCGGGCGACAAGGCGTACTGCGCCCTGTCGTGGGCCGAGCAGCTGGCGGTCCCGGCGGACGTTGACGACGCGGAGAGCCGGATCGCCGCGACCGTGCGCTACTGGCGCTCCTGGCTCAACGAGGCACGGATCCCGGACCACCGTTGGCGCGATCCGATTCAGCGCTCGGCGCTCGCAATCAAAGGCCTGACGTACATGCCGACGGGTGCGACGGTCGCCGCCGCCACGACGTCGCTGCCCGAGACGCCGGGCGGCGAGCGCAATTGGGATTACCGCTTCACCTGGATGCGCGACACCACCTTCACGCTGCAGGCGCTCCACTACCTGAACCTCGACTGGGAAGCCGACGAGTTCATGCAGTTCGTCGCCGATCTCGAGGCGAACGAGGACGGCTCGCTCCAGATCATGTACGGGATCGACGGTCGCAAGGATCTGACCGAGTCGACGCGCGACGATCTCTCCGGCTACGCCGGCGCCCGTCCGGTCCGGCTCGGTAACGGCGCGTTCGACCAGCGCCAGAACGACGTCTTCGGCGCCGTGCTCGACTCGATCCTGTTGCACACGAGGAAGAGCGAGCGTCTTCCGCGTCGCCTGTGGCCGATCGTGCAGGCGCAAGCTGAATGCGCGGCCAAGGTCTGGGAGCAGCCCGACCAGGGCATCTGGGAGGCACGCGGCGCCCCCCAGCACTACGTCTCCTCGAAGTTGATGTGCTGGGTCGCGCTCGACCGGGCGGCCCAGCTGGCCGAGATTCGCGGCGACCCCGGCCTGCAGAAGACCTGGGCCGGGACCGCCGAGCAGATCCGCGAGGACATCCTCGCCAAGGGCCTGACGAAGGAAGGTGTCCTGCGTCAGCACTACGACACCGACTCGCTCGATGCGTCGACGCTGCTCGCGGCATTGTTCGAGTTCCTTCCCGGAGACGATGCTCGTCTCGGCGCAACCGTGAAGGCCATTGCCGAGGATCTGACCGAGAACGGGTTCGTCCTGCGCTATCGCACCGACGAGACCGATGACGGCCTCTCGGGCAAGGAGGGCACGTTCCTGATCTGCTCGTTCTGGCTCGTCTCGGCGCTTGCGATCGTCGGTGAGCTGCAGCGGGCGCGGGACCTGATGGAACGGCTGTTGCGGATCGCTTCACCGCTCGGCCTCTACGCCGAGGAGTTCGACGCCGACACAGGACGGCATCTCGGCAACTTCCCCCAGGCGTTCTCGCACCTCGCACTGATCGAGGCCGCCAGCCGAATCATGATCCCCGAGCTCCTGTCGCGGTACTGACACTCCGATGCAGAGGAACGACGCATCGTCATGACACAGTCGAACACCCGGCCCGTCGCTCAGCCCGCGCCGGCCGGAGGGTTAGGAGGAAGCACGTGGACGCGTATGACGTGATCATCGTCGGCACGGGTGCGGGTGGGGGGACGCTGGCGCGGCACCTTGCCCCCTCCGGGAAGCGGATTCTCCTGCTCGAGCGTGGCGACTGGCTGCCGCGGGAGCCGGAGAACTGGCTTGCCCAAAACGTGTTCGTGGAGAACCGGTATGTGTCGCCCGAGACGTGGTACGACCCGCACGGCACGCCCTTCCAGCCGCAGATCCATTATTTCGTCGGCGGTGCGACCAAGCTCTACGGCGCTGCGCTCTACCGGCTGCGCAAGGAGGACTTCGGAGAGCTTCGCCATCATGATGGGATCTCACCTGCATGGCCGATCTCCTACGACGAGCTGGAGCCGTACTACACGAAGGCCGAGCAGCTCTACGAGGTGCACGGAGCACGTGGTGAGGACCCGACCGAGCCTCCCTCCAGCGCGCCCTATCCTTTTCCGGCGCTCTCGCACGAGCCGAGAATCCAGCAGCTCGCGGACGACCTCGAGAAAGCGGGTTACCACCCCTTCCACGCACCGTGCGGCGTGCGGCTGAACGAGGCGAACATGCCCTACAGCATCTGCGTCCGCTGTACCAACTGTGACGGCTTCCCGTGTGCCGTGCACGGCAAATCGGACGCCGAAGTGCTCGGAGTGCGCCCGGCACTGGAGCACCCCAACGTCACGCTGCTGACGAACGCGAGGGCGGTGGAGCTCAAGACGAACCCGGACGGGACGAGCGTCACCGAAGTGGTCGTCGAACACGACGGGGAACGCGAGCACTTCACAGCCGACGTGTTCGTTGCGGCGTGCGGTGCGGCGAACACCGCCAAGCTGCTGCTCACCTCGGCGAGCGACCGGCATCCCAACGGCCTCGCCAACGGCTCGGACCAGGTCGGTCGCAACTACATGTTCCACAACAGCCAGGCCGTCCTTGCGCTGTCGCGTGAGGAGAACCCGACGATCTTCCAGAAGACGCTCGGCGTCAACGACTTCTATCTTGCAAACGACGAGTTCGAGTACCCGCTCGGGAACATCCAGATGGTCGGCAAATCGCAGGCGGAGATGTACCGGGGTGAGCAGCCGGGCGAGACCAAGCTCGCACCCGAGTGGACGCTCGATCGAGTCGCGAAGCATGCGATTGACTTCTGGCTCTCGACCGAGGATCTCCCCATGCCGGAGAACCGTGTGACGGTCGACAAGGACGGCAAGGTCACTCTCAGCTATACGGCCACGAACGAGGTTCCGAAGGAGAAGCTGTACGAGAAGCTGAAGTCGATCCTCGGCAAGCTGGATCTGAACGAGGGCCACCTGCTGAAGCGGTTTGCGTACATGAAGAACGAGATCCCGGTCGCGGGGGTCGCTCATCAGGCGGGCACGTGCCGCTTCGGTAAGGATCCCGCCAGTTCGGTGGCTGACGAGAACTGCCGGACGCACGAGCTCGACAACCTCTACATCGTCGACACGAGCATCTTCCCGAGCATCGGTGCGGTCAACCCGGCTCTAACAGCGATGGCCAACTCGCTTCGGGTCGGTGATCACCTGCTCGAACGTCTCGGGTAGCGCTGATTCGCGGCGGGCGGCGGGCGTTCCCGTTACGGGCGTCAGGACAGGAGGCCCGCCACGCCTTTGACGACCAGGGCGACACCGATCACCGTTGCGGCGATCACACCCGCGCGGGCGCCGTTTGTGCGCGAGCCAGCCCTTCAGCCGCTCGACCGCGGCGGGGGTCCACTCCGGGGCGAGGGTGTAGGCGAGCAGCGGCACTTCGAGCAGGAAGAGCATGACGACGGCGACCGCGACGACGGTCAGCACGATCGCCGAGTCGCTCAGATTCAGTTTGGCGATCGTCGTCAGGCAGGCGAGATAGGACCCTCCCGGGAAGCTGAGCAGGATGCCGACGACGAACGTGTCCCGCGCCGAGCCCTTGGCCAGGGTCTGCTGCCAGCGCGGGGTCTTCTTCGGCTCGTCGGCATGCTCGCTGCGGTGGCGTTCCTTTCGGCGCGCCATGCGTCCTGTCCCGACGACGAAGGCGACCAGCAACGCGAGCGCTCCGAGGACGATGTCGATCCCCGGGCTGATCGTGTGCTTGGTCGTGCTGAGCGTGCCCGAGTCGCTCAGCCAGAACACGATCGCGAGTCCGACCGTGATGCTCGTCGTGTATGCACCGAGCAGGTAGCCGAGTAGAAGCCGCTTCGGGCGAGGCATCAGCAGCATCACCGTCGTTGCCGTGAGCAGCACCGGGTTCACCGCCGCGAGCAGCGCGAAGCCGAAGACCCTGCTCAAGCGGATGCCGGCTGATGAGTCAAGGTTGTGAACATCTCATGTCGCTCCTGGCGGACGTCATCTCTTTGGGGTGATCCGGCGGCGCTCCTCCTGTTTCGGCCCGGGAGCGAGGAGTCATCCAAAGAGGACGACAGGGTGAGGACATCCCGGGGTTAGCTTCGAGAACGTGGACTCCGCCACCAAGCCGTCGGTCCTGATCGTCTACTACACCCACACCCAGCAGGCGCGCCGGGTCGCGGACGTGATGGCCGAGGTGTTCCAGGAACGGGGCTGTGACGTTGCGCAGGCGAGCATCGAGTTCACCGATCCGAGGTTCATCGAGAAGTTCTCGCGGTTCCCGTTCAAGCACGCTGTCTGGGATCTGTTGGCCGTGCTGCCCGGGCAGACGCTTCGAACGACCGGTCAGATCGCAATTCCGGAAGCAGCGAGCCAAGGTGACTACGACCTCATCTGCGTCGGTTCGGCCACGTGGTGGTTCACCACGAACATGCCCTTGCGCTCATACCTCGTCTCCGAGGCGGCGAAGCACGTCTTCGACGGCAAGCCGTTCGCCGTCTATGTGGTCTGCAGGCGCTACTGGAGCGTCAATCTGAGCGAGGCCAAGAAGCTCGCGACCAAGACAAGGCGGCCGGTTCGTCGACGCCCTTCATTTCCAGTACGAGGGCGGCCAGATTCGCTCGCTGCTTTCGCTCCTCAGCTACTTCGGCAAGGGCGAGATGCGCGAGCGATCGCTCGGGATCAGGATCCCGCCGACCAACCTCAAACCGGATTTCGGCGACCAGGCCCGCGCGTTCGCGAACAAGCTTGCGGACGGCCTCGGCCCGGCTGCGGCCGCGTCGGCGGGGTTGGGGGGCCGAGACTGAGCCGGGGGCGGGCAGGCCGGGTTTCCCATGTCTAACTGGCTCGAGTTGCTCGTCCTCGCACTGGCGTCGACCTTCTGGCCGACGCTGATTCTCATCGTCGTCCTGGCGCTTCGCCTGGACAGGCCCGTCAAGATCCTCGTCTGGTTCCTCATCGGCGGGCTCCTGACGACCGTGTCGGTGGGGATCGCCGTCGTCTTCGCCCTGCAGGACGCCAGCTTCATGACCGGCTCACATCCGCCGGCCGACTCCGCGGTCGACATCGCTGCCGGGGTGCTTTCACTGCTCGCGGCTTTCGCACTGAGTCGAAGGGGCCGAAAGACGCCGATCGAATCCGCCCCAGCACCAGAGGCGTCTGCCGGACCGAAGAAGCCGTCCATGGCGCAGCGTGCGGTCGGCCAAGGCGCACCGATCGCATTCGTCGCGGGCGTCGTACTCAACATCGTGCCGGGGACGTTCCCGATCGTGGCGCTGAAGGACATTGCACAGCTCGACGCGAGCGACGGCGCGAAGATCGCCACGATCATCATTTTCTACGTGATCATGTTCGCGTTCGTCGAGATCCCGATCGTGGCCTACCTGTTTGCTCCGACGCGCACGATCACCGCGATGGACGACTTCAACGCCTGGTTGGGACGCAACGGCCGACGCGTCGCCGTGTACGTTCTTGCGGTCGTCGGCGCGTACCTCGTCGTGCGCGGCATCGTTCAGTTGCTCCGCTGAGCGCGCTCCCAGCGAATCGGGTCAAAAACCATCTGGTTTTTCACCCGGTCGGGATGATGTCAGGCTGATCGACGAAGGTCATTCTGCCCGGGCGACGTCCGGAGGAGCCGGTGACCACAGTCGCGGAAAAGGCATCGAATTGAGCTCTCTGCTTGCAAATGCCCTGACGCTCTCGCGGTGGCAGTTCGCGACGACGACGCTGTATCACTTCACGTTCGTGCCGCTGACGCTCGGCCTCGCGCCGCTGCTCGCGATCATGCAGACGCTCTACTACCGGACGCACGACGAGAAGTGGAACCGACTCGTGCGTTTCTTCGCGGTGCTGTTCCTGATCAACTTTGCGATCGGCGCAGCGACCGGGCTCGTGCAGGAGTTCGAGTTCGGGATGAACTGGTCGGCGTTCTCGAAGTACGTCGGTGATGTGTTCGGCGCGCCTCTCGCGATCGAGGGACTCGGAGCGTTCATGCTCGAGTCGACGTTCATCGGTCTGTGGGTGTTCGGCCGCGAGCATCTGTCGCCGAGGGTTCACCTTGCGACGATCTACCTCGTCTGGCTCGGTACGTGGTTGTCGGCGTACTTCATCATCGTTGCGAACTCGTGGATGCAGCACCCGGTCGGGTACCAGATCAACAAGTCGACGGGCACTGCACAGGCGACGAACATCGCGACGATCATGTTCCAGAAGTTCGCGATCTTCGCGTATGTGCACGTCATTCTCGCCGGCTGCCTGACGGGTGGATTCGTCGTCCTCGGAGTCTCGGCGTGGCATCTACGGAGGGGTCGCAACGTCGAGGTCTTTCGCGCCGCGGCCAAGCTGACGATCCTGCTCCTGATCCCGTTGACGGCCGTTCAGCTCTGGTGGGGCAACGCCTTCGGGATCCAGACGACGAACGCCCAGCCGATGAAGATCGCCGCGACCGAGGCGCTCTGGAATACCCAGCAGCCCGCACAGTTCTCCATCTTCCAGATCGGCGGCTTCACGAAGAGCGACCAGACACCATCCTTCTCGATCGAGATCCCGGGGTTGCTCTCCTACCTCGCGACCGGCTCGTTTCACGGGAAGGTCGTCGGTCTGAACCAGAACCAGGAGCAGCAGGTGGCGCAGCACGGACCGGGGAACTACCTGCCGCAGATCGAGCTCGAGTACTGGTGCATGCGCGTGATGGCCTATCTCGGCGGTCTGATGCTGCTGATCGCGCTCTGGGGCGGTTGGCTTTTGTGGCGCAAGAAGCTCGAGCAGGCCAAGTGGTTCCAGCGCACGGCGACGGGCGCAATCGTCGTCCCGTTCCTTGCGTGTTTCGGCGGCTGGATCCTGACCGAGACCGGCCGCCAGCCCTGGATCGTCTACGGCCTGCAGAAGACCGCCGACGCGGTCTCGCCGAGCTCGACGACGACGAAAGTCGCGTTCAGCCTCGGGGTGTTCCTGGCGCTCTACACAGGGCTCGCGATCGTCGACTTCTATCTGATGCGCCGTTACGCACGGCTCGATCCACCCGAGACCGGCGGCGGCGCGGAAGGAGCGGCGCCCGTCCCGGCGCCCAGCTACTGATGCAGACCGCCTGGTTCTGGATTCTCTTCGTGCTCTGGTCGCTCTACTTCGTGACCGAGGGCTTCGACTTCGGCGTCGGCATGCTCCTGCCGATCCTCGGCCGCAGCGAGCACGACCGGCGAACGATGATCCAGTCGATCGGGCCGGTCTGGGACGGCAACGAGGTCTGGCTGATCATCGCGGGCGCCGCCACCTTTGCGGCATTCCCCGCCTGGTACGCCACGATGTTCTCCGGGTTCTACGTCGCGCTGCTGCTGCTGCTCGTGTTCCTGATCACGCGGATCGTCTCCTTCGAGTGGCGCGGCAAGGCCGAAAGCGGCGCCTGGCGTGGCTTCTGGACCTGGGTGAACGCGATCGCCTCCTTCGCCATCCCCTTGATCTGGGGCATCGCGTTCTCCAGCCTCCTGCACGGCGTCCCGATCTCGTCGGCGCAGGAGTACACCGGCACCTTCTGGGACCTGTTCACGCCGTACACGGTGGTCGCAGGCCTGGCGTTCGTGCTGCTTTTCGCACTGCACGGCGCCGTCTACCTCGGACTGCGCACGGACGGCGACCTGCGCGACCGCGCCGGACAATGGGCGGCGCGGCTCGCTGTTCCGGCAGCGCTCGGCGGCGCAGCGTTTCTCATCTGGACCCTGATCGTCGGGATCGACAAGAACGACAAGAGCGTCTTTCCGGGGATCGTCGTCGTCGTACTGGCCGCCGCCGCCGCACTTGCCGCAGTCGTGCTGACACGCCGACGGCAGGAAGGTGCCGCATTCGTCGCCACTGCCGCGACGATCGTCCTCGCGGTCGCGACGTTGTTCACCGAGTTGTATCCCCGCGTGATGGTGTCATCGACGAGCTTCGCCGACAGCCTCACCACGACGAACTCCTCGTCGGGCCATTACACACTTGTCGTGATCAGCATCTTCACGCTGGTGCTGCTGCCGGTGATCCTGCTCTACCAGAGCTGGGCCTACCACGTCTTCCGCGCGCGACTCGGCCAGGTGCAACCGGCGTCGAGCCCCGTCGAACTGCTGGCGTCGAAGAGGCAAGGGTGATTCCAGCTCGAAACTCGTGAACCTGGTTCGGCTGCGCCGAATCAGGTTCAGTGGTGGGTGAGCCCGAGCCGAGGCCGAACCAGATTCGCTCTGGGCTTGGCGGTTCGAAACTCGTGAACCTGGTTCGGCTTCGCCGAATCAGGTTCAGTGGTGTGGTGAGCCCGAGCCGAGGCCGAACCAGATTCGCTCTGGGCTTGGCGGTTCGAAACTCGTGAACCTGGTTCGGCTTTGCCGAATCAGGTTCAGTGGTGGGGAGCCCGAGTCGGGGCCGAACCAGATTCGCTCTTTGAATCTGATTCGCGAGTTTCTCGGGAGGGGCTGCGCCGAATCAGGTTCAGTGGTGTTGCTACCGCTCGGCCAGTCCGCGCAACATCGTCTCGAGCCGATCCATCCGCTCGGCCAGATCGTCGAAGCGCCGCTCGACCTCCGCCGCTCTCTGGTCCTCGGCCTGCGTCTCCTTCGCGTCTTGCAGGTGCGTGGCGCGGGCGACGAAGGTGGAGGTGATCGCCGCGGTCACGATCGCGACGAGCGCAATCGCCTCGAGCATGACGAATGCCGCGACGATGCGTCCTGCCACCGCCTTCGGCGTGACGTCGCCGTAGCCGACGGTCGTCACCGTCTGGATCGCCCACCACATGCCGATGAAGATGTTCGGGTACTCCTTGTGGTCGAGCACGCGCATGAGAAAGCCACTCGCGATGACGATCAGCCCGGTCGTCGTGACGATGACGCTGGCGGCGCCTCGGACCGACACCGGGTTCCTCAGGAAGCGCTGCATCTGCCGCTCGAAAATGACGACCCGGGCCATACAGGCGACGATCTACCGCGTGGGCGCGAGCAAGTTCATCCGTTTCGGATGATCCTGCTCAACGAGGCTCAACTCGATTAAAGGAACCGGCCGCTGATGCCGAATCGAACACGGATGGATCCACTCTCGAACCTTGTTCTCGGGGCCTCCGTGGGCGTCCTCGTCGTCATGGCGTTCTGGATGCTCGCGAGCCTGCTCGACGCGCTTCGGCAGCGGCCGGCGTTTCGGCGGAGGAATGATCTCCACGGGGCGGTTGGCCTGGTGCGCCGTTCGCCTCGAGAGGCTGCCCCGCGCGGCGCCTCCGGTCCCTGAGCCTCCGCAGGCCGTAGACGGCTGCGAACGGCGCCCACCAGGGGGTCGAGAGGATGCGCAGGATCAGCAACATCGGGCGTCCTTGGCCACCCGTTCAGGATGCGCTGCCCGCCGCGGCCGACTACTGGCCTTTCGGCGCATTTGTGCCCGCCGTCCGTCTGGCGCGTAACCGGCACGCGAGGGCTAAACCATGATCGGGGTGGCGCAGACGGTTCGTTCCGTGCTTGCTGCCGCCCTCCGGGGGCAGTCGGTGGGGTCGCAGGGGAGGGCGGCCCCGCCGAGTGCCTCGCGGCCGGTTCCCCGGAGGATCAGAAATGCAAACGGAGCTGCTCGGCCGTGCGCTCGAGCGCTTCGGGCAGCACCTTCACATCACCGAGAACCGGCATGAAGCTCGTGTCGCCGTTCCAGCGCGGCACGACGTGCATATGCACGTGCTCCTCGATCCCCGCTCCCGCAGCGCGGCCGAGATTCCAGCCGACGTTGAACCCGTGAGGCGCGTACACATCTCGCAGTGCGTCGATCCCGCGCGCGCCGAGCTCGTGGATCTCCAGCACTTCGTCGGGGCTCAGCTCGCCGAACTCGGCGACGTGCCGCCTGGGGGCGATGAGCAGATGCCCGGACGAGTACGGAAACTTGTTCAGCATGAGCAACGCCGCCTTGCCGCCGTGGACGAGCAGCTCGGGCTCCGGTTCGCAGAAGATGCAGCGGTCGAGCTCGTCGGCGTGCTGGACGTACTCGAGGCGCCAGGGCGCCCACAACGGCTTCGGCATCGACCGGAGATTACTTGGCCGCGTCTGCGGCTACAGCCAACGTTTCAGCCGGAAGAACGCCAGCATGCCCACCAGGGCAACGAGAATCCCGACGAAGACCACCCAGAAGGCCCACACGGTGTTGAAGCCCGGGAAGTCGAGATTCATCCCGAAGAAGCCCGTGATCAGGGTCAGCGGCAGCAGGACCACGGAGAAGACGGTCAGGATGCGCAACACGTCGTTCTGGCGGTGCGAGATCACCGACTCGTTCGTGGACTCGAGTGCCTCGACGACCTCCTTGTAGTTGTCGAGGATGTCCCAGATGCGCTCCGCTGCATCGACGATGTCGTCGAAATACAGGTCGAGCTCCTCAGGCAGGAACCGCTCGACGTGGCGTTCCAGAAGACGCAAGGTCGAGCGCTCCGGCTTGACGATCTTCCGGTAGCTGATGATCTCCTGCTTGGCATTCGAGATGTCGCGGACGACCGCTTCCGAACGCCCTTCGAACACGTCGTCCTCGAGCGAGTCGAGCTTGTGCCCGATCTTGTCGAGGATCGGGAAGCAATAGTCGAACAGGTCGTCGAGCACCTCGTAGAGCAACCGGCCGGAGCCCTTCGGGAACAGCTGCTCGCGGAAGTTCTCATCCTCCTCGCAGCGGCGGAACAGCCTTGTGACCGGCCGCAACTCGACGGTCGGCAGGGTGACGAGATAGTCCGGCCCGATGAAGAAGTCGAGCTCGGCCGCGTTCAGTCTCTGAACAACGCGGTCGTAGACCGGGAAGTGCAGGACGCCGAAGAGATAGCCCTCCTCGGCGTAGTCGTCGATCTTCGGCCGCTGGCGCTTCGAAAGCACGTCCTCGACGTCGAGTGGATGCCAGCCGAATCGGCTAGCGAGCAAGCCGACGTGGAGCGAGTCCGCCGCGTCGAGATGGATCCAGGTGAGGCCGGCGGCCTCGAGCTCAGCCGGCGCCGACGGCTGAGCCGTCGCGGCGACCACGGTGTCCCGAGTACGAGTGCGCCGGATGCGAGGCAGGCTCGGCATCGGTACTGAGTGGATCCTCGATGACGGGAATCAGTGGCATATGGCAATTCTAGCGGTGTTACCGGCCCAAATCGCGTATTTGGGGACAGAGGACTCCGTCGGCGCGTCCCGTAGGCCGCAATGCGCCGACGGCGATTTCCTCAAGTACGACGGCTGCAGGGACGTCGTCGGCGCAAACCTCTCACACCTTGAGAGTCCGGCCAACTCTCTACGGAGACGAAGCCCGCCGCCCTTCGTCACAGATGACTGTGCCAGCCGGTGCTCGTGAAGCTGTCGTAGGGCAGTAGACCGCCGGGAGCATGGATGAAAGAGGGCGACGCGCCGGAGAACGTCCAGTCGTACGAGGGCTCGGACACTCCGTCCGCGCTGTAGTTCTCGGCTGCGGTCGAGAACGTCGTCGGAGCTTCACCGAGCTGAACCGTCGCGGCGATCTTCCCGTCGATCGCGAGTGCCCACCCGACGCCCGACCCGGACAGCAGGAACGTGTGCGTCGAGGGGACCGCGACGTTGGCGAGGCGAATCAGCCGGTAGCCGGACGACGTCTGCCATTCGGCGTAGAGAAACGCAGACCCCGTGTCCGGGCCGCTCGGCGAGGCACCTCGCCAGATCCCGCCTTGCAGCCAACCGAGCGCGGCGCAGCCGTCGGAGGTCTTTCCGTACGCAACCGCCACGTAGGCGATCGCATGGTCTCCGTCGGCGGGATACGTCGGTAGCTGGTTGATCGTCACCGTCACGCTGACGGTCGATGTTGTCAGCGGTTGGTTGACGTAGCTGTAGCGATAGCTCTTCGGCCCTTGCCCGCACGATGGTGGTGGTGGCGGCGTGGGGGTCGTCGTGGTCGTCGGTGATGTCGTCGTGGTTGGTGCCGTGGTGGTCGTCGGCGGCGTTGTTGTCGTGGTCGGCGGCAGCGTGGGGGCGGTTGTCGTCACCGTTGGGGTCGTCGTCGTCGCAGGCGTGACCGTCACCGTCGGTGTAGGGGCGGCCGGGCGCCGGACGACCTCGCAGTCGCGGGCAACCCGGTCGAGGCGATCGGCGAGCACCACGTCATGGCCCGCTCCGCAGGTGATCGTGTCGCGGCCCGGGCCGCCGTCGATGCGGTCGTTGCCGGGGCCGCCGGAGATCCGGTCGTTGCCCGCGCCGCCGTAGAGACTGTCATTGCCGGCGCCGCCGAAGAGAGCGTCGTTGCCGGCGCCGCCGTAGGCGCGGTCGTTTCCGGCCCGCGCGAAGAGGATGTCCGCGCCGCTCGTCCCGTACAGGACGTCGGCATGCGCGGTGCCGGTGATCCGGGTCGTTCCTCCGCCGGAGGTGAAGCCGAGCCCGAGTGCAGCCGCGGTCAGAGCGGCCAGGCAGGCCGCAAGCAAGCTTCGAACCCGTAGCCCACGACGCGCGCTCAAACCCACCTCCCCTTCCCGCGAAGCATACGTCGACGAGAACCTCGTCGGTGTCTGACACCAAGGTGTCAGACACCTCTGGCTACCCTTCCGACGTGAAGCAGATCGCTACCGGTCGGATGGGGCCGGTCGTTGCGAAGTTCGGCGAGAACACCCCGTCGGCCGCCGTCTGCTGCAACGCCTGCCGGACGTGCGTGACGGCGAACCTTGTCGCCATTGCCGGTCTGACGCTCTCGGCTGCGGCCGGCGGCGTCTGGCGGTTCGTTCGGCGCAAGTCAGCATGACCGGCGCTAGCACGCTTCACCGGCACGGCGGGTTCGTCCACATCCACCCGCACGCCGGTCCACACCGGCACCTGCTGCGACCGTGGCGATCGAGGGCGGCGAGCGACGCAGGCGACCATGACCACTCACACGATCATCCGCACGACCATGCCAACTCGCACGATGGTGACGACAACGGCAGCCACGGTCATTCTCACGGTCTCGTAGATCCGTCGATCGTCAGGTCGCGGGCGGGCGTGAGGACCGTCTCGATCAGCCTCGCTGTGCTTGCGTCGGCCGCGCTCGCTCAAGTCGCGATTTTCGCGTTCTCAGGCTCAGTGTCGCTCCTCGCCGATCTGATCCACAACGCGGGCGATGCACTCACGGCGATCCCTTTGGCGGTCGCATTCTTCTTGCGCTCGTTCCGCGGTGAGAAGCTCGCCGGTCTCGCGGTGGTGGCCGTCATCTTCGTGTCGGCGTGTGTTGCGCTCTACGAGACCATCATGCGGTTCATTCATCCGCAGATGCTCACGCACCTTTGGCTCCTGATGGCCGCCGGGTTGATCGGGTTCGCTGCCAACGAGATCGCAGCGCAGGTCCGGCTGCGGGGCGGCGAGCGGCTGGCGAGTCCGGCGTTGATCGCGGACGGGAAGCACGCCCGCATCGACGGGTTCGTCTCTCTGGGCGTTGTCGCCAGCGCAATCGTTGTCTCGCTCGGCGCGCAGATCGGCGATCCGATCATCGGACTGGTGATCACGCTCGTCATCCTCAGGATCACCTGGGATGCCTGGCGAACGGTCTCCCGCACCGAGCCCGGCCAGATGATCGACGACTGAAGGTCGCGTCCCTGTCGGGTTGAGGTTCAGGGTGCCGGAGCGTTTGCTCCACGGACGAACCACAACCGCCGCCTACGAGGCCGAGGCGACGCAGCCTGGGCGTCACGCAGCTGGTTCCACAGCTCCTGCTTGCTCAGCGCCACCGAGACACGCTCGGCGTGATCGATTGCTCAGCTGTGATACGTGGCGATATTGAGGCTCGGCATGCCACAAGCGTACGCCTACCAGCGTCCCTCGGTGGACTCGGACTTCTTTGGTCACCGCTCTGGATGAGCTCACTCCTCGCCCCGACCGACTCGCGGCGCTTCGCCCGGCGCGAACCTGAACAGGCCGCTGACGTCATCCGCGAACGCTCGCCTCTGTGGCGCGGTAGGGTCATATCCGCCGTCCGGCCCCAGGAAGGTGGCTGTTGACGGCGCAGGGACCTCCACGTGCGATCTTCAACCGGGCGATCGAGCGCAGGAGTTTGGCGATCGCGGAAACAACGCTGCGCGAGCTCGGCCGGCCGACGCTGTGCGAACTGCTGGAGCTCACGCTCCTGATCGCCGAGAAGGACCCGCGGCGTTACCCGCGTGTGTCGGCCCGCTGGCTGATCCGCTACCTCGAACACCACGCGGAGGCGACGATCGATGATGCGGCGTTCGCTGTTGCCTGTCTCGAGGCTGTGGCGGGGCCGGCGAACGAGCATGCCGTGTCGGCGCTCAGGGACATGGCCGTGAAGGCGAATTCCGGTAGACGGACTTGACACTTGGTGTGACTCGGCCCGGAACTCAGGTGGCGCCAGTGTCGTATTCGTCGGGGGTGATTCCCGTCTCGACGAACCTTGCAGTCGCCACACCACCCTCCTGGCGGATGCGCCGACACCACTCCGATCCGGGGCGTCGGCTGAACGACCTTGTGGACCTCGAGGTACTCGATGGAGGGTGGCCCGTCTCCGAAGCCTGCCTCGGTCCGGACCGCCATCACCTTTTCGCCCCAGGCTTCGGCCTGTTCACGCGAGTCCCATACCTCGAAAACTCGAATCTTGCCGTCTTCGCCGACTGCCGCGGCGTGAAATACGCCTCCAGCGGGTGGGGTGTCGCCGACACCGAGCGTCTCGCGCATCTGGGCGTCGAACTCGTCGGGGTCGATCCGCGTCATTCGCGAACGCTGGCCGAAGGGACGAATTGTCAGCCTGCATCCACGGTCACGCTCGGACCGTAGGTGTCCTCGAAGCGCTCCAGCACACCTGAGGAAACGAGACGCTCGCGGGCTTCGGTTGCATCCTCCAGGCTTGCGAACTCGAGGTAGACGAAGACCTCGTTCGGATCGTCGATGCTCTGCAAGACACGCTGAACCTGCGCTTTCTCGCGCGCACGCGGCTTGTCCTGGTCGAACATCGGCCTCCACTTGTCGTAGTCGCCGGTCTGAATGCGGGTGATGATGAACGCCGTCATTTGCTGTCCTCTCGTGTTTGCTGAGTTTTGGCCTACGTTGCGTGCGAGTGATACGCCCGGTGTCCGAGCACTCGGTAGCTTGTGTCCTGTTGGCGATCGCAACCGAGGCGACGATCACTTGTCCGCAGTGCGGACACGCGAGCACGGAGACGATGCCGATCAACGCGTGCCAGTTCTTCTATTCCTGCCCGTCGTGCTCGGCACTGCTCAGACCGCTACCGGGCGACTGCTGCGTCTATTGCTCCTACTCCGATCAGGTGTGCCCACCCAAGCAAGAGGGTCACGCGTGCTGACGGCCGACGTGGGCATCTCATTCCTCACACGCTCGCCGTGCCCCGCACGCGCCGAAGCCGCCACCCGATCTCCGGAACGCGACGAGGCACAGTTCGATCATAGAACCGCACCAATCGCACGATGCTCTGCTTGTGTGACCGTCGCCGGTCGGTCCGATCTAGAGTTCGAGCCGTGACCAGCTTGCCGCCCGAGATGGCGTCAGAGCCGAGCCCGGACCATCCACTCCACGGCTCGTGCCTCTGCGGCGGCGTCCGCTTCGAGGTGACGACGCCCTTTCTTTGGGCGAATCATTGCTATTGCTCGCGGTGCCGAAAGCACTCAGGCACTTTCGGGGGAACGCAGGGCCGCGTCCCGCGTGCCGGGTTTCGCCTCCTAGCGGGTGAGGAGCTGATCCGCACGTTTCGGCCGGAGGATGGACGGGTGAAGGCCTTCTGTTCGGTGTGTGGATCGAGTTTGTTCGGTGGGGACTGGCCCGACGGGGATGAGGTCGCGATCCGACTTGGGTCGCTCGACGGCGATCCCTGGGTTCGCCCGGAGTTCCACGCTTTCGTCGGTTCGCGGGCGCCCTGGGTCACGCTTCCAGAGGACGGTTTGCCTCGCTTCGACGAGGCATACTCGCAACCCTGACCCGGCCGGCACCGAAGTAGCTCGGGCGTTTCCCAACACCGGTCCGCGGATCGCCAACCAAAAGGCGCCGGAAAATGCGCCCGGCAGGATTCGAACCTGCGACCTCTCGCTCCGGAGGCGAGCGCTCTATCCCCTGAGCTACGGGCGCGTTGCGTGAGTGTAAGCCAAAACGACGAGGCCTCCGGGCACCCGAGGCACTCGAAGGTCAGAGTCTGGTTCAGCAAGCTCGCGTTCGAGGCCGGAGGTTTCGGTTCGTGGTCAGCCGAGCGAGAGGCTACGCGGAAGAACGGCAAGGTTGCGACGACCTGCGGGCTCAGCGGCTCGCAGACGGATCCGGTCGGGGACGTATTCACGATCTCCGGCAGCGTCGGCGCGGCACTAATCTAGCCCCGTGAAACTCACCACTCGTGTCGCAACGGTCCGGCTCGCGGAGACCTTCACCATCTCGCGTGGGTCGGAGGACGAAGCAGACGTCGTTCAGGTCGAAGTGGAGCACGACGGCGTCTCGGGCTTCGGCGAGGCGGCGCCGATCGAGCGCTACGCCGAGTCCGCGGCGAGTGCGCTGGCGTGGCTGGACGGCATCGAGTTGGGCGACGACCCGTTTGCGCTCGACGAGCTCGCGGCGCGCCTGCCGCCGGGCGAGCAGGCGGCCCGCGCGGCGGTCGATCACGCCCTGCACGATCTCCAGGGCAAGCTGACGGGGCAGCCTGTCTACAAGCTGCTCGGCCTGCTCCGTAGCGGGCCGCCGACGTCGTGGACGATCTGGCTCGGCGATCCGGACGACATGGCTCGTCGGACCGAGCGCATCGCCTCCCGCGGCTTCAAGCGCCTGAAGCTGAAGCTCGGCGGCCGGGACGGCCTTGATGTCGAGCGCGTCCGCGCCGTGCGGGCCGTGACGAACCTGCCGCTGCAATGTGACGTCAACGAGGCGTGGAGTCTCGACGAAGCACTCGAGTACCTTCCGCAACTCGAGCTGCAGTACTGCGAGCAGCCGCTTGCAGCCGGCGACCCGGACGGGCCTGAGCTGAAGCGCCGCTCACCGGTCCCGATCTACGTCGACGAGGACTGCCATGTGCTCGCCGACGTCGCTGCGTGCGCCGAACGGGCGCACGGGATCAACATCAAGCTCGCGAAGTCCGGCGGCATCAGAGAGGCCGTACGGATGGTGCACGCGGCCCGCGCCCTCCAGCTCGGTGTGATGCTCGGCTGCATGGTCGAGTCGGGGCTCGGCATCGCTCCCGGAGCTCACATCTCGAGCCTGATGGACCACATCGATCTCGACGGGAACCTGCTGCTTGTCGAGGACCCGTGGCCCGGTATCGCGTTCATCGACGGCATGCAGCTTCCCTCCGACGCGCCGGGGCTGGGTGTTGCGCCCGCGTAGGCTGCTCATCCTCGCCGAGGGGAAGTCGGACGACCCGCACTACGGGAAGACCGCCCGTGGGGTGCTTCGCTACCGGCCGGAGGATGTCGTCGCCGTCCTCGATTCGGAGTCGAGCGCGAGCGAGTTGGAAGGGTTCCCGGTCGTGCGCACCGTCGGCGAGGCACGGCGTTACGAGCCGACGACGGCGCTCGTCGGTGTCGCGACCCAGGGCGGACGGTTCCCGCCAGCGTGGCGAGAGCTTCTGAAGGACTGCATCCGGGACGGGCTCGACGTCGAAAACGGCCTGCATGAATTCATCTCGACCGATCCGGAGCTCACCGCCCTCGCCCGTGAGCACGGAGTCGACTTGCGCGACCTCCGCCTGCCTCCGCCGCGGCTCAATGTCCCGACCGGCGCGAACCTGACTCACGGCGCGACGACGATTCTCACGGTTGGGTCCGATTGCGCGATCGGGAAGATGACGGTGTCGCTGGAGCTTGATCGCGAAGCGCGTCGTCGCGGCTGGAAGAGCGAGTTCGTCCCGACAGGGCAGACCGGGATCGCGATCGCCGGGTGGGGCATCTCCGTCGACGCCGTCATCGCCGACTTCATCGCCGGCGCCGCGGAGGAACTGGTGCTCGAAGGAGTCGAGCGTGGGGGCGACGTGCTCTTCGTCGAGGGCCAGGGGTCGTTGCTGCACCCCGGGTACTCCGGAGTCACCCTCGGGTTGATCCACGGCTCGGCGCCACACGCGTACGTCCTCTGCCACAAAGCCGGGCAACTCTACGTCGACGAGAACGAGCGCTTCCCGATGCCGCCGCTCGCCGATCTCGTCGAACTCCACGAGCGGATGAGCCTCCTGGCCCGGCCCGCTCGTGTGCTCGCAGTGGCGTTGAACACGCGTGACCTCGACGAGGCATCGGCGCGGCGCGCAGTCGAGGTGGCGGAGGCCGAGACCGGCCTACCGGCCGACGACCCGGTGCGGTTCGGGGCGGAGAAGCTCGTCGACGCCGTCGATCCTCAACCGAGTTAGGCCGATCGCGGGAGGAGGTTAGGCCGCCCGGCACTTCCCTGCCTTTGCGACCGCGAACACGCTGCGCCCGTGAAGAGGTTCATGGGGGCAATGCTCGCGGTAGCCGCACTCGCCGCAGCTGGAAACGCCACTGCCGCTCCGCTCCGCTACGGGGTGGCCGACGACTGGCCGAAGTTCCACGCATGTGGAGACGTGTGGTGGCAGAGCGCCACCGACATCGGCTACCAGGAGTTCCGCATGACCGTGCAGTGGAACGAGGCGACACCCACGGTGATCCCGTTCCAGGCCAACATTCAGGCGGCGATCGACTGCGCCAAGCTGAACAACCTCGAGCCGATTCTCGCGGTCTACCCGCAGCATCCGGCCGCGATCGGATCGAACGCCGCCGCGCAGGCGCAGTTCGCGACCTTCGTCAGCCTTGTCGGCCAGGCGTTCCCGGGCGTCAAAGACATCATCGTCGGCAACGAGCCGAACGTGAACCGGTTCTGGCAGCCGCAATACCGGGGCGGGAAGGATGCAGCCGCGACCGACGACGAGCACACACTCGCCCAGTCGTACGACGCGCTGAAGACCGTTCGCCCCGACGCGATCGTCTGGGGGCCCGCGATCTCGTCTCGTGGCAACGACCACGCGAACGCGACGTCGAACCCGAGCCACTCGCCAGTCTGGTTCATCAAGTATCTGGGCGACGCCTACAAGGCATCGGGCCGCACGAAGCCGATCTTCGACGAGTTCGACATGCACCCCTACCCGCCGGTCCAGGACTCGGCCCCGTTCTCGAAGCCGTTCCAGTGGCCGCAGGCGGGGGCCGCGAACCTCGACCGCATCAAGCAGGCGCTCTGGGATGCGTTCAACGGCACCGCGCAACCGGTCCCGGCCGAGCAGGCGCCCGGGCAGAACGCAAGGCCGGCCACTGACGGGCCTGGGCTGCCGATCAACCTCGACGAGGTCGGGGAGCAGACGATCGTGGCCGGGCACGAGGCTGCCTACACCGACTCACCCGAGAACGTCGTGCCGATCACGGAGCAACAGCAGTCCGACAGTCATGTTCAGCTTGCCGAGATCGCCGCCTGCGATCCGGATGTCAAAGCGCTCCTCTATTTCCCGCTCATCGACGACACCAGCCTGTCGGGCGGCTTCCAGTCGGGAAATCTGTTCGCCGATCTCACCCACAAGGTCTCCTACGCCGGGGTGAAGGCGAAGATCGCGGCCTCGAAGGGCCTCTGCCAGGGCGGTGTCGCCGGAATCCCCCGTGCGTGGAGCCACACGACCTCCGTGCTCGGCGCCCAGGGGATCTTCGGCGGCCCTGGGACCGCAGCCGGCTCGCGGCCGACGCCAGCGCGCGGCGGGCTCCGGACGAGCTTCACCGTCGGTGAGGATGCGAGCTACACCGCACGGCTCGTCAAGGTCCCGGGCGGACCGGTCGGGCCACCGCTCACCGGGGTCGCGAAGGCGTACTACCGGCCCGTCCTGCGTTTCGGAAACCTGAAACTCCCGAACGGCGCGTACCAGTTCCAGATCGTCCTTACTGCACTGACGAACCCGGCCCGCACGACGACGCTCACCTCCTCGACCTTCACGGTCGGAGGCGCATCGGCGGGGGGCCGCCACGGGCGCTCGGCGGGGGGCCCGCCGCCCCGGCACTGCCACCGCCACGGCCGCCACGGCTGCGGCCGGTAGCCGGCACTTGACAACGCGAACGTCTGTTCGCTAGAGTGGCGAACATATGTTCGTTCGGATCGCTCTCATCGTGGGAATCGCCGTTCTGGCATGGAGCGCGGTTGCGCGCTCCTCGAACGCGCACGGGCCCCGCCAGGTGGTGACGGTTCGTCCGTACGACACGCTGTGGTCGATCGCGGCCAGCCGCTACGGCGGTGACGTCCGCGACGGGATCTGGCGGATCGAGCGGGCGAATCACCTGAGCGGCGCCAACGTTCGCGTCGGTCAGAAGCTCGTTCTTCCCTGACCACGGTGCTCCCGGCCGCCGCGCTGCGAGACTAGCTCCGGCATGGACCTGGACATCGTCTTCCTCGGCACCTCGGCGAGCGCGCCGACGGCCCGGCGCGCCCCGGCCGCGATTCTCGTCCGGCGCGGGGGCGAGCGCCTTCTGTTCGACTGCGCCGAAGGCACCCAGCGGCAGTTGATGCGCTCGTCGATCGGCCTGCCGGACCTGGAGGAGGTCTTCCTCAGCCATTTTCACGCCGACCACTACCTCGGGCTGCCCGGAATGCTCAAGACGTTCTCACTCCGCCAACGTGAACTGCCTCTGACGGTGTACGGCCCGCCCGGGCTCGGCGAGCTCTACGGCAGCCTCAAACGCGTGATCGGCAGGTTGAGCTATCCGGTCGAGATCGAGGAGCTTCGCGCCGGCGAGGCGCTCGAACGCGACGGCTACCGAATCCTGGCGTTCCCGGTCCACCACGGCGTTTCGGCGCTCGGGTATGCGATCGTCGAGGACCTGCGACCCGGCCGCTTCGACGTCGCCACGGCCGATGCACTGGGCGTGCCGGCAGGACCTGAGCGTGGCGCTCTGCAGCGTGGCGACTCGGTGACGCTTCCGGACGGGCGGGTGCTCACGCCGGACACCGTCCTCGGAGAGCCGCGCCCGGGGCGGCGCATCGTCATCCCCGGCGACACCGCGCCCGCCGAAACCGTGCGCGTGCTGGCCGAGGGCGCGGACGTCCTCGTCCACGAGGCCACGTTCTCGGAAGAGGAGCGCGACCGGGCCGAGGACACGCTCCATTCCACCGCTCGCCAGGCCGGGGAGATCGCGCTCGCCGCCGAGGTGCGGCTGCTCGCGCTCACGCACGTCTCGCCGCGCTACTTCGGCAGCGAGCTCGCCGAAGAGGCGCGGGCCGTCTTCGCAGCGACGGTGGTTCCGCGTGACTTCGACGTGATCGAGGTGCCGTTCGCCGAACGTGGCCAGCCGCAGCTCGTGAAGTCGGGCGCTCGTCCCGACCGCGTGACGTCCTTGGTGTCTGACACCGAAGGTGTCTGAGACCTGCGGGTCAGACCTGCCAGTCGCCCCCGCGTAGCACCGGCACCTCGGTGCCGTCTGCCTGCGCACCGGTGACCGTGACCTCGTCGGAGCCGATCATGAAGTCGATGTGGATCGAGCTCCTGTTGATGCGGTGGCGATCCTCCTCGCCAACCGAGATCGCATAGGCGTTGCCGAGCGCAATGTGGCTCGCTGCATTCTCGTCGAGGAGCGTGTTGTAGAAGACGGTCTCCGTCTTGCCGATGCGGCCCTCGCGATCGACGAGCGCCACCTCGCCGAGCCTCGAGGCGCCGTCGTCCTTGGCCGCACGCGCCCGCAGCGCTTCGGCCCCGTCGCCGTCGATCTCCACGGCCCGACCGCCTTCGAAGCGGACCCGGAGGTCGCGGATCACGGTGCCGCCGACATCGAGCGGCTTGGTCGCCGTGACCACGCCGTCCGCGCGGGACGGGTCGGGCGTGGTCGCGATCTCTTCGGTCGGGAGGTTCGGCGCGTGGACGATTCCGTCGACCGTCTGCATGCCGGGCGTCTCGGACGCGTACCGCGAGGTCGGGAGCAGGCCGACCGTGAGATCGGTACCGGGCCCTTGAAAGCGGAGCGAGTCGAACCGGTACGAGTCGACGCGCTTTCCCGCCTCGTGGAGCTGCGCGAGGCGGGCATGCCACGCGGCCGCCGGATCAGGCTCGTCCAGCCGCAGCACGAAGATCAGCTGTTCCCAGAGCCGGTCCATGGCCGTCTCCTCGTCCACGCCCGGATGGACGAGACACGCCCAGTCGGGCGACGGCCACGGGACGACCGTCCAGTTGGTCGTCTTGGCGTTGATCACCTCGAAGTTCTCGGCCAGCGCAGGCAGAGCGTCGAGGCCCGCGAGCGCCGGATCGATTCCGGCCAGGAGCCCAGGCGGCACCTGCGGGGTGATCGAGATGCGCACGCCGTGTCCCTCGCCGAGATCGAGCAGCCGCCTGCCGTACCAGTCCGGGACGAAATCAAGGGTGTCCGGGGACGCCCGCTCGAGCCGGGTCCGCTTCACGTGAGGATCGAAATACCAGGGGTCGACGAAGCGCGCCCCCCGTTCGTAGGCCGCTGCAGCGACGAGCCGCGCCAGCGGCGCCGCACCCGGTTCGGCGACGATCCAGACCGTCTGTCCGGGCTGGACGTTCGCCCCGACCTCGACGATGAGGCCTGCGTAACGGCGGAGGAGCGCGTCGTCCACGGCTGCGAGAGCCTATCCGTCCGGCCAGATCGTCTACAGTGCGACTCGCACCGCCCCTTTAACCCGGTCCAGCGAGGCCGGAAAGGAGTCGTATGTCGCACTCTGCCGTAGCCCGGTCACAGCGGGTCCTCCTCGACGAGGAGTCGATCCGCCGGACGCTTTCCCGGATTGCGCACGAGATCATCGAGCGCAACGACGACCTCGAGACGGTCGCGCTCGTCGGCATCCATACCCGCGGCGTGCCGATCGCCCAGCGCATCCGCACGCTCGTGGCGGAGCGCTCGGGCGAGGAGCTCGCGCTCGGGCAACTCGACATCACATTCCACCGCGACGACGTGCACGTGCGCGCCGGGCAGGCGCCGCGCCGCGCGCAGCCGCTCGTCCGCGACACGAAGCTCGACTTCGATCTCGAAGGCCGAACCGTGATCCTCGTCGACGACGTGCTCTACACCGGCCGCACGATTCGTGCGGCGATCGACGCGCTCTTCGAGTACGGGCGCCCCGACCGTGTTCAGCTCGCAGTCCTCGCGGACCGCGGTCACCGCGAGCTGCCGATTCGGCCCGACTACGTGGGCAAGAACCTGCCGACGACGCGCGGCCAGCGCGTGCAGGTCGAGCTGATGGAGGTCGACGAGATCGACCGCGTGATCCTGATCTCCGAGCGCGAGGAGGCCGACGTTGACTGATCTGCGCGTGGTCGGGGGCGACCTGCTGCCGCCGGCTGACGACCGGCGCCACCTGCTGTCGATCACGGATCTGACCCGAAACGACATCGAGCGTCTGCTCGCGACGGCACGATCGTTCGGGCACTCCCAGGAGCGTGACAACAAGAAGCTGCCGACGCTGCGCGGCCGGCTCATCCTGAACGTCTTCTACGAGTCGTCCACGCGGACCTCGTCGTCTTTCGAACTTGCCGCCAAGCGGCTGTCCGCCGACACGATGACGCTGAAGGCCGTCGGCTCGTCCGTCGACAAGGGCGAATCGCTCAAGGACACGGCCTTGACGTTGTCGGCGTACGACCCGGATGTGATCGTGCTGCGCCATCCCGAGGTCGGTGCACCACAGTTCGTCGCCCGCGTGACGGACGCCCGTGTGGTGAACGCCGGCGACGGCAAGCATCAGCACCCCACGCAGGCGCTCCTCGATCTGCACACGATGCGAGAGGCCTTTGGGCGGCTCGACGGCCTGCACGTGGCGATTGTCGGCGACATCACACACTCGCGGGTCGCGCGGTCGCTCGTGCAGGCCCTACAGCTTGTCGGGGCGAGCACGGTCCTCGTGGGGCCGCCCGCTCTGCTGCCAACAGGGCTGGCGCCCGCAACCAGTGACATCGGAGCGATCGCAGATGCCGATGTCGTCTACGTCCTACGGATGCAACAGGAGCGAATGCTCGCCGGTGCCAACTTCGTCCCCTCGCTGCGCGAGTACACCGCGCGTTGGGGGATCACCCCGGAGCGCGTCCACGACGGGCAACGCGTGATGCACCCGGGGCCGATGAACCGGGGCGTCGAGATCGATTCGCGAGTCGCCGACTCCGACGCCTCGCTCGTCGTCGATCAGGTGCGCGCAGGGCTGATTGTCCGGATGGCGGTGCTCTACGACCTGCTCACAACCGGGCCGGTCGTCGTCGAGTCCGCGGTTGGAGTCGCATGATGCTCGCCGGCCGCAGCGGCACAGACAACATCGTGATCCGCGGCGCGCGACTGCTCGATCCGGCCGAGGGTGTCGATGCAACGCTCGACGTGCGGGTCGACAACGGCGTGATTGCCCAACTCGGCGAAGGGCTGGACACGAACGAGCACAGGGTTGTCGAGGCGCACGGGTTGATCCTCGCGCCGGCATTCGTCGACCCGCACGTGCATCTCCGTACTCCCGGGCGTGAGGACGAGGAGACGATCGCTTCGGGCACGGCGGCCGCCGCCGCGGGCGGGTACTGCGTGATCCTCGCGATCCCGAACACCGACCCCGTGATCGACGACGCGAACACACTGTGCGGCTTGCGGGCGCGCGCCGAGGAGGAGGCTCAGATCCCAGTCGGCTTCATGGCAGCGCTGACGAAGGGACAGGACGGCGCGGAGCTCGCCGAGCTGGGAGCACTCGCCGACGCCGGCGCGGTGGCCTTCACCGACGACGGCCGCCCGGTCGCGACGGCAGGCGTCATGCGACGGGCGCTGCAGTACAACGCCATCACCGGACGGATGATCGCCGTGCACTGCGAGGAGCAGTCGCTCACCCGAGGCGGGCATGCGCACGCCGGCTCGGTGGCTGCGGAGCTCGGCCTCGGCGGCTGGCCGTCGCTCGGAGAGAGTCTGATGGTCGCGCGCGACATCGACCTTGCAGGCGACACCGGCCAGCCCGTCCACCTGATGCATCTCTCGGCGCGCGAGTCGGTCGAGCATCTTCGGCGCGCGCACGCGGCCGGGATCCGCGCGAGCGGCGAGGCGACGCCGCATCATCTCTGCCTCACCGACGAGGCGGTGCGAACGCTCGACCCGAATATGAAGATGAATCCACCGCTGCGGAGCGCCGAGGACCGCACGGCACTCGTGGACGCGGTGAGGGACGGCACGATCTCCGCCATCGCAACCGATCATGCCCCGCACTCGCCCGAGGAGAAGGAAGTGCCGTTCGAAGCTGCGCCCTTCGGCGTGACAGGACTCGAGACGTCGTTCGCCGTTCTGTACACGCAGCTTGTCGAGCCCGGACTGCTCTCGCTCGAGACGATCCTGCAACGGATGTCGGCAGGACCGGCAGCGATCTTCGGCCTGGACCGACCACGCATCGCGGTCGGCGCGCCCGCGAACCTGACGCTGATCGATCTGAACGCCACCTGGCGTGTGAAGCCGACGGCGTTCCGCTCGCGCTCGACCAACTCCTGGCTTCTCGGCCAGCGCCTGCGCGGTCGCGTCAAGCTGACGGTGGCGGCAGGACGGGTGGCGTTTCACCAGTGAACGCCGCTGCGCTGATTCTCGAGGACGGCACGGTCTTCGACGGGCAGTCGGTCGGCGCCGAAGGCTTCGCGTTCGGCGAGGCGGTGTTCACGACGTCGATGAGCGGCTACCAGGAGGTGGCGACCGATCCGAGCTTCGAGGGGCAAATTGTCTGCTTCACCGCTCCGATGGTCGGGAACTACGGCGTCGACGAGACACGCAACGAATCGAGGCGCGCGCACGCAAAAGCCGTCGTGATGCGAGACGCACGCGGTCCCGAGTGGACCGACTGGCTGCACGAGCGCGGAGTGGTGGGGATGACGGGCATCGACACCCGTTCCCTCGTTCTGCATCTGCGCGATCGCGGTGCGATGCGCGCGGCCGCCGTGACCGGCGAGACGTCGGTGGACGAGGTCCTCGCCGCGGTTCGTGCGCAGCCGGAGATGGCCGGTGCAGCGCTCGTCTCGGGTGTGTCAGCACGTGAGCACTACACCTTCGCGGCCGAGGGACGAGTTCGGGTGGCGGTCGTCGACTACGGCTGCAAGCGCTCGATCCTCCGTCGGCTCGCAGCGAACGACGCCGCCGTGGACGTGTTCCCGCACGACGTCGACGCCGACACGCTCGCGGGCTACGACGGCGTGCTCCTCTCCCCGGGGCCGGGTGATCCCGAACCGCTGAAGGGCGAGACGATCATGCTCCGCGAGCTGCTCGGGCGCACGCCCGTGCTCGGGGTCTGCCTCGGCCATCAGCTGCTCGCGCTCGCAACCGGCAAGGAGACGTTCAAGCTCCCCTTCGGGCACCGCGGCGCGAACCACCCGGTCATCGACCATCGCACGCGGCGCGTCCTCGTCACCTCCCAGAACCACGGCTTCGCGGTCGCCAACGGCGACGAGTCGGGCGTGACGCACAGCTCGCTCTACGACGGGACCGTCGAGGGCCTGGACTACCCGGAGCTGCGTGCGCGCTCGGCGCAGTTCCATCCGGAGGCGGCCCCGGGCCCACACGACGCGGCTTCGATCATCAGCGGCTGGGTGGGGGAGCTGAAGTCCGCTGCCTAGACGCAACGACCTGCGCTCGATCTGCCTGATCGGCTCGGGGCCGATCGTGATCGGCCAGGCAGCGGAGTTCGACTACGCGGGCTGCCAGGCGCTGAAAGTGCTGCGTGAGGACGGGTTTCGGACGATCGTCGTCAACTCGAACCCGGCGACGATCATGACCGATCCCGGTTTCGCCGACCGCACCTATCTCGAGCCGCTCGATCTCGAGGGTGTTGCCGCGGTGCTGCGCCGAGAACGCCCCGACGCCGTGCTCGCGACGATGGGCGGTGGAACGGCGTTGAACCTTGCGCGCGAGTTGCAGCAGGCGGGGATCTTCGAAGAGCTCGGCATCGAACTGATCGGCGCGAAGATCGATGCGATCCAGCGCGCCGAGGATCGCGAGCTGTTCAAGGCAACCGTCGAGGATTGTGGCCTTCGGGTGCCGACGTCGCGCATCGTCACGTCGATCGACGATCTCGCCGGAATCGCACTGCCCGCCGTTGTCCGGCCGGCATTCACGCTCGGCGGCCACGGCGGCGGCTTCGCCGACACGCCGGACCAGCTCCAGGCACAGGTCGAACGAGGCCTCTCGGAGTCGCCGATCAGTCAGGTGCTGGTCGAGGAGTCGGTGCGCGGCTGGGACGAGTTCGAGCTCGAGGTCGTGCGGGACCGCGTCGACAACGTTGTGATCGTCTGCTCGATCGAGAACCTCGATCCGATGGGTGTGCACACCGGCGACTCCGTCACCGTTGCTCCGCAGATGACGCTCAGCGACGAGGCCTACCAGGAGCTGCGTGACGCAGCGATCTCGGTCATTCGTGCGGTCGGGGTCGACACGGGCGGTTCGAACATCCAGTTCGCGCGCGACCGGATCTCGGGCGACATCCGCGTGATCGAGATGAACCCGCGTGTCTCCCGCTCCTCGGCCCTCGCGTCGAAAGCGACCGGTTACCCGATCGCGAAGGTCGCGGCGAAGCTGGCCGTGGGTTACACGCTCGACGAGATCCCGAACGACCTCACCGGCACGACACCCGCGAGCTTCGAGCCGACGCTCGACTACGTCGTCGTGAAGATCCCGCGCTTCGCGTTCGAGAAGTTCCCGAACGCCGACACGACGCTCGGGACGCAGATGAAGTCCGTCGGCGAGACGATGGGCATCGGCCGCTCCTTCATCGAGGCGTTCGTGAAGGCCAAGCGGGGGCTCGAAGGAGACTTCGAGTGGCAGCCCCAGGGGCTGCATCCGTGGTTCCGTCACGAGCTCGCCGGGCTCGCAGCCGAAGAGGAGCGCCAGCGCACGCTGACACCGGTCTACCGGCGGATCGACTCCGTCGCGGGCGAGGTCGAGGCACCGTCGAACTACTACTACGCGACGTGGGGCGAGCAGGACGAAAGCGCACCTCTGGGCGAGCGCGAGCGCGTGGTGATCCTCGGCTCGGGGCCGAACCGCATCGGGCAGGGCGTCGAGTTCGACTACTGCTGCGTGCATGCGGTCCAGACGTATCGCGAGCTCGGGTACGAGGCGGTGATGGTGAATTGCAATCCGGAGACGGTGTCGACCGACTACGACACCTCCAACCGCCTCTACTTCGAGCCCCTCGACACGGAGTCGGTCCTCGCGGTCTGCGAGCGCGAGCAACCCGTCGGAGTCGTGATTCAGTTCGGCGGTCAGACACCGCTCAAGCTCGCACGGGCGATCGAAGCGGCCGGGTTCTCGATCCTCGGGACGCCGTTCGACGCGGTCGATCTCGCGGAGGACCGCCAGCGCTTCGGCAAGCTGCTCGCGGAGCTCGACATCCGCTGCCCCGACTGGGGGATCGCACGTTCGGGAGTCGAGGCGGCCGAAGCTGCGCGCCGGATCGGCTACCCCGTGCTCGTGCGGCCGTCGTATGTGCTGGGTGGGCGCGCAATGCGCGTCTGCCACACCGAAGAACAGGTCGTCGAGGCGTTTCACGGTGTGCACGGACCGACGCTCGTCGATCGCTTCCTCGAGTACGCGATCGAGATCGACGTCGACGCTCTGTGCGACGGCGAGAGCACCTATGTCGGCGCGATCATGCAGCACGTCGAGGAAGCCGGCGTGCATTCCGGCGACTCCGCGTGCGTGCTGCCCGCACAGTCGCTTGGAGTTGCAGCCTCCGCCGAGATCTCGTCGATCGTCAAGCGACTCGGTCCTGCGCTGGGAGTGGTGGGGCTCCTCAACGTTCAGCTTGCGGTCGTCGACGACGTCGTGTTCGTCCTCGAGGTCAACCCGCGCGCTTCCCGCACCGTGCCGTTCGCTTCGAAGGCCACCGGCGTCAATCTCGTCGCGGCAGCCTGTCGCCTTGCGGCCGGCGAGAAGCTCTCCGACCTCGATCTCCCGGCCGAACGGCCGCCGCGCCAGGTGAGCGTCAAGGCGGCCGTCCTGCCGTTCGCTCGCTTCCCCGGGGCCGACCCCGTGCTCGGGCCGGAGATGCGCGCCACCGGCGAGGTGATGGCGAGCGCCAGCGACCTGCCGACCGCCTTCGCGAAGGCCGAGCGCGCCGCGGGCCGGCCGCTGCCCCGCGATGGTGTCGTCTTCCTCTCGGTGCGCCAGGACGACAAGGCCGCCGCGGTCCCGGTCGCGGCAGCGCTCGTCGGGCTCGGTTTCCAGGTCGTCGCCACCCACGGGACCGCCCAGACGCTGCGCGGCGCCGGGCTGGACGTCGACGAGGTGCGCAAGGTGAGCACGCCGGGCGAGGAGCCGAGCGTCGTCGACCTGATTCGCCGCGGCCGGTGCAACCTCGTCGTGAACACGCCCGAAGGCGGCTCGGGGCCGCGCTCGGACGGGTATCTGATCCGGGAGGCCGCGCTGGCGGCGCGGATCCCGTGTATCACGACGATCGCAGGCGCCGCGGCCGCCGTGCACGCGATCGCCAACGCACGCGCGGAGACCGCGCTCTCCCTGCAGGAGCGGATCGATGTCGAGGCCTCGGCGAGAGCGTCGTAACGTCGTCGGGGTCGAGGCGGTCGGGCCCTACGTGCTCGTCCGGGTCGACCGCGGAGGGCTCGATGCAGGCACGCCCGGTCAGTTCTTCATGCTCGAGGCCCCCGGTCGGGTCTTGCCGCGGCCGATGTCGCTGTGCCTCGCGCCGCCCGGGGAGCTTGGCTTCCTGCTCGATCCGATCGGGCCCGGCACCTGCGCGCTCGCGGAGCTCGAGCCCGGCGAGTCGATCCACGTGTTCGGTCCGCTCGGAAGAGGCTTCCGGCTCGACGTCGACCGGCCGGTGCTGGTGGGCGGGCGGCATCGGGATCGCACCGTTGCCGTATCTCTCCGAAGCGCTCGAGCGACCACCCGCAGTGCTCGGCTTCAGATCCGAATGGCATGCCGAAGCCGCTGCGCTCGTTCCGAATGCCGAGGTCGTGATCGACCCGGTGCTCGTCACCGACGCGCTGCCCCGCGACCGTGCCGTGCTCGCGTGTGGTCCGGAGCCGATGCTCGAGGCAGTTCGCGCGCTCTGCCCGGACGCGCAGCTCGCATGGGAGGCGCCGATGGCCTGCGGGTACGGCGCGTGTTACGGCTGCGTGGTCGAAATCGACGGAGAGCTGAGAAGGTTGTGCGTGGAAGGACCGGTTTTATGCTTCTCCTGAACGCAAGTGGATGTCTCGACGCGCTCACCGCGCCCGACGTCGCCGCGCTCTTCGACGCGTTCGTGACGAAGACCGTCACGCCCGATCCACGGGAAGGCAATCCACCGATTCGCATCGCGGAAACGGACCACGGGATGCTCAACTCGATCGGCCTCGCGAATCCCGGTCGTGTTGCATTCCTCCGCCAAACGCTGCCGCGTTTGGCTAGCTCGATCTCCGTCCCGATCTGGGTTTCGGTCGGTGGATTCTCCGTGCGGGACTACGTGGAGACGTGCGAGCAACTCGCGCGCGACGACGTCGCGTGCGTGGAGTTGAACCTCAGCTGCCCGAATGTGGACGAGGCGCCGGAGTCGGCCGCGGAGATCGTCCGGGCCTGTCGTCGCGTGACCGCAAAGCCGCTCTACGCCAAGGTTTCCCCGCACTCCTGGGACATGGGTGAGACGGTCCGTGCGGTCGAGGAAGCCGGCGCCGACGGGGTCACCATGATCAACACGCTGCGCGGCGTTGCGCTCGACGCGCGCCTGACGCCGAAGCTCGAACGCGGTGTCGGCGGCTACTCCGGCCCGGCGCTGAAACCCGTGGCGCTCGCCGCCGTCTTCGCGGCGCGACGCGTGACGTCACTGCCGATCGTCGCGATGGGCGGCGTTCAAGACGGACGCGACGCGCTCGAGTTGATCGCGTGCGGAGCGACGCACGTCGCGCTCGGGACGGTGCTCTTCGCGGATGTCGATGCGCCGTCCCGCGTGCGCGCCGAGTTGATCGACGAAGCACACCGCGCCGGCTTCGAACGTCCCGAGGATGCATTCGGTGCGGCGCACGAATCCGTTGCCAAGATGGCCAACTAGCCCTGAAAGGTCCTAGTTGCACGGCGCTGGCAGGTTGGTAGGATGCTGCGCTCATGGTGCCTCCTCAGACTCAGGTCCAAGCTCCGGTCCGTTCGCTCGACCAGCGGATGGAAGCCCTCAAGCGAGCCAACGACATTCGTGTCAAGCGAGCGCAACTGAAGAAGGACCTGAAGTCCGGCAGCGTCTCGATCGAGCAGATCCTCGGAGAGCCGCCTGAGTTCGTCTCGACCGCGAAGGTCTTCGACATGCTCATGGCGGTTCCGAAGTTCGGTCGCGTGAAAGCCGCCCGACTGCTCAACCAGTGCCGCATCAGCCAGTCGAAGACGGTCGGCGGCCTCTCCGACCGACAGCGACACGAGCTGATTGACCTCTTCAACCACCGTTAAGGCCGGCAGGCCCGTCTTCGTGGTCACCGGCCCGTCCGGGGCCGGGAAGGGCACGCTGATCCAGCTGGTCCTGCCGCGCTTCTCCGAGCTCGCGCTGGCCGTATCTGCGACGACCCGGCCGCAGCGCCCCGGCGAACGAAACGGCGAGCACTACTGGTTCCTGACGCCGGACGAATTCGAGGCGAAAGAGCAGGCCGGTGAGTTCCTGGAGTGGGTCGACTACGTCGGCAACCGCTACGGGACGCTCAACTCCGAGATCGACCGTCTGCGCGCCCAGGGCAGGGCGCCGTTGCTCGAGCTGGAGACCGAAGGGGCGCTCAGGGTGAAACGCCGAGTCGAGCCGGCCGTGACGATCTTCGTGACCGCCCCCGAGACCGAGCTCGAGCGCCGGCTGCGCGAGCGCGCCACCGAGAGCTCCGGGGTGATCGAGGAGCGGATGGCAACGGCGCGCCGGCAGTTGGCCGAGAGTGGGGAGTTCGATCACGTGGTCGAAAACGATGATCGGGCCGCCGCCGCAGACCGGCTGACGGAGATCGTTGCCCGGGAGCTCGGCGTGACCGCTACCATGCCGCGACCATGATTCATCCCCGCATCGACGAATTGATGGAGAAGGTCGACTCTCGCTACTCGCTGGTGATCGTCGCGGCCAAGCGTGCCCGGCAGATCAACAACTACCACCACCAGCTCGGCGAGGGCACGTTCGACGAGTTCGCGCCGCCGCTGATCGAGTCGCGCTCGAAGAACTATCTGACGATGTCCCTCGAAGAAATCGCCGAGGGCAAGATCGTCTACGACTACCCCAAGAAGTAGTCCCGACGAACCTGGTTGCGGCGCAGCCGAACCAGGTTCATGTCTTAGACGCCTCGTCTCCGGCACACTTTCGGCATGAGCCGTGTCTTGCTTGGCGTCACGGGCGGCATCGCCGCCTACAAGGCATGCGAGCTGACGCGCCTCCTCGTCAAGGCCGGGCACGAGGTGATACCGCTCGTCACTCCCGGCGCTCAGCGCTTCGTGAGCGAGGAGACCTTCGTCGCGCTCGCCCGGCGACCGCGGCACGAAGATGTCTATCCCCATCTGACGCGCGCCGACCTGCTCGTCGTTGCGCCCTGCACTGCAAACACGCTCGCGAAGCTCGCTCACGGAATCGCCGATAACGTGCTCACCGAGGCGGCTCTCGCCCATCGCGGGCCGGTGCTCGTTGCACCGGCGATGAACCCGCGCATGTGGGCACATCCGGCAACCCGGGCCAACGTCGAGGCGCTCCGCGCACGCGGCGTCGAGCTGGTCGGGCCTGATGAGGGGGAGATGGCCGAGGGAGAATGGGGAGTCGGGCGCCTCGCCGAGCCGGCGGAGATCGCAGCCCGCGCGAAGCAACTACTCGAACCTGGATCGCTTGCCGGCCGCCGGGTCCTGATCACGGCGGGCGGCACTCGCGAGCCCCTCGACACCGTGCGCTTCGTCGGGAACCGCTCCTCCGGGAGAATGGGCGTTGCTCTCGCCGAGGAGGCTCGGCGGCGCGGTGCCGAGGTGATCCTGCTGGCAGCGAACCTCTCGGTCGGTACCCCGCACGGGATCGAAGCCATTCCGACGCCGACCGCAGAGTCGATGCTCGGTGCGGCCCTGGCCCTGCCCGACGTCGACGTCGCCTTGCTCGCGGCCGCCGTCGCGGACTACCGGCCCGCCGAGGCGCTCGGGGCCAAGCGCCCGAAGGACGACCAAAGCTGGACGGTCGAGTTGCAGCCGACAGCCGATGTCGCTCGCGCGCTCGGTGAGCAGAAGCGCCCTGGGCAGGTGCTCGTCGCGTTCGGGGCGGAGCACGGCGAGGAGGGACTCGCCCGCAAACGAGCCATGCTCGAGACGAAGAACGCCGATCTGGTCGTCTTCAACGACGTCGGCCGCCCCGACATCGGGTTCGACGTGGGGGCGAACGAGGTGGTGCTGATCACCCGCGACGGTGAGCGCGTGGTGCCCAAGGCTTCGAAGGCCGCGATCGCGAGTGAGATCCTCGACGAGGTCGAGAGGCTTCTGGGATAGAGGCGGCCGTCCGGCTCGATGAGCGACGCGTACACCCTCTTCCGCGAAGGCCAGAAGCGCCTCCGCACCGGCATGGCCGCCCAGGCGACCGTGCCGCTCGAACGGGCCAAGAAGCTCGAGCCGGAGCAGGCGTCGATCCGCGAGGCGCTCGGGATCGCCTACTTTCGCCTCGCCCGCTGGGAGGACGCCGAGCGTGAGTTCCGCACGATCGTCGAGGAGCTCTCACCCACCGACCACTACGCGCACTACGCGCTCGGCCGGGCGCTCGAGCACCTCGGGCGGACCGCCGAGGCCAACGGCCACTACAAGCTCGCCAGCACGATGGATCCCGGCTCGGAGACCTATGCCGCCCGGATCCTCGACCTCGACGGGCAGTGAGAGCGGTCCTCCAACGCGTTTCGCGCGCCTCTGTCGTTCCCGGCGGCTCGATCGGGCCTGGGCTCTGCATCCTGGTGGGCGTCGCGGCCGGGGACACCGATCGCGAGGCCCTGCGGTTGGCGGCGAAGGCCGCCAGGCTGCGGATCTTCGAGAACGACGAGGGCCGGCTGGACCGCTCGCTCCTCGACTCGGGCGGGGCGGCGCTCGTGGTCAGCCAGTTCACGCTGTTTGCCGACAGCACGCAGGGAAACCGCCCGAGTTTCTCCGCCGCAGCGCGCCCCGAGGTGGCCGAGCCGCTCTACGAGCTGTTTTGCGAGACCCTGCGCGGGCTCGGCGTGACCGTCGAGACCGGGACCTTCGGCGCGCGCATGTCCGTCGAGCTCGTGAACGACGGGCCGGTCACGATCATCCTGGAATAGCGGGATTCTGCTACCTTCCAGGCGACATTTCGAGCACGTTCGGGATGGGCGCGCGGCGCCCATTTTTCATTCCAGGGGGCTGGTCGCACATGGCCTCGGCAACACACATCAAGGAGAGACAACTGCAGCGCGACGTCGCACGGACGGTCGAATCGACTCTGCCCGGGGTGGAGGTGCTCGCACTCGAGCTGACGGGCAAGGAGCGGTTCTGCGTCTATGTCGACCATCCGCAAGGCGTCGACCATGCGCTCTGCGAGCGCGTCACGGATGTCCTGCGGCCGTACCTCGACGAATACGCGGTCGAAGTCTCGTCACCGGGCTTCGAACGACCGCTTCGAACGAAGGCGCACTTCGAGCGCGCCGTCGGCCGAAACGTCCGTGTGAAGCTGGAGACCGGTCGCGCCCGCGGCACGGTCCTCTCCGCCGGTGAACGGTCCGCCCGGATCCAGAACGGTGCCGAACCGGCAGACATACCGTACGACCAGATCGTGCGGGCCAATCTGATCGATGAAGGGAAGTTGGCATGAGCGTAGGCTTGACGGAGCTCATCAAAGAGCGGACGCGGCGGCTTCGCCGCCGCTGGGAGCGGGAGCTATGAGCCAGGAGATCGTTGACGCCGTTCGCGAGATCGAGCGCGAAAAGGGAATCGAGAGCGGGACGCTGGTCGCGGCCCTCGAGGACGCGCTGCTGGCGGCGTACAAGAAGACGCCGGGCGCCTCCCGGCACGCGACCGTGGAGCTCGACGACAAGGGCGACTTCCGCGTCTTCGCGATCGAGCTTCCCGAGGATCTCGAGCTGCGCCTGCTCGACGAGGCGCGCGAGCACGCGATCGACGATCTGGAGCGCATCGAAGAGGAGACCGGCGAGAAGAACCACACGCTGCTCTCCGACGACGACCTCGAGATCGACTGGTCGCAGGTGCCCGAGAATCTCATCCAGCGTGAGGACGTCACGCCCGAGAACTTCGGCCGCATTGCCGCGCAGACGGCGAAGCAGGTGATCCTGCAGCGCATCCGCGAGGCGGAGCGCGAGATGATGTACGACGAGTACATCGACCGCGTCGGCGAGGTCGTCACCGGCATCGTCCAACAGACCGGCGACCGCCGCAACATCCTGGTCGACCTCGGCAAGGTCGAGGCGCTGCTGCCCGGGCCGGAGCAGGTCGACGGCGAGCGCTACGAGCAGGGCTCGCGCATCAAGGCAGTGATCCGCGAGGTCCGCACCGGCACGAAGGGCCCGCAGGTCATTCTCTCGCGCCGCGATCCGGAGCTGATCAAGACGCTCTTCGAGCTCGAGGTGCCCGAGATCGCCGACGGTCTCGTCGAGATCCGCGGCGTCGCACGCGAGCCCGGGTACCGGTCGAAGATCGCGGTCGAGTCGCATGCACAGGGGGTCGACCCGGTCGGCGCGTGCGTCGGCCCGCGCGGGTCCCGCGTACGCATGGTCGTGTCCGAGCTCCGCGGCGAGAAGATCGACATCATCCCGTGGAACAACGAGCCGGCGCGCTTCGTCGCGAAGGCGCTGTCGCCGGCCCGCGTCCGCGAGGTCTACCTCGACGACGAGGGCAGGGAAGCGACCGTGGTCGTCCCGGACGACCAGCTCGCGCTCGCGATCGGCAAGGAAGGCATGAACGCCCGCCTTGCCGCGCGCCTCACCGGCTGGAAGATCGACATCACCTCCGACACCGAGTTCGCACAGCAGGAAGCAGACGCGGCCTTCGGTGGGGGCGAGCCCGGTGACGAGAACGATGTCTCCGGCCGCTGCGCAGCAGTCCTGTCGAACGGCAAGCGCTGCCCCAACGCCGCTCTGCCGGGCTCGAAGTACTGCGGCGTGCCCGCCCACCAGGAGCTTGCGCTGCACGAGGTCGACGGCGAGGACAACCCGATCGTCGAGGAGTCGGAGCCCGAGCTGGAGGCGCTCGCGGACACCGCCGAGCCCGAGGCGGTCACCGAGGATGCGGCCGCATTCGGGAGCCCCGAGCCGGAGTCGTTCCCTGCCGGACCGGGCGATGCGCCCGTCCTCGGCGAGGACCAGACGCTCGAGAGCGGCGCCGGGCATCCCGTGCACGTCGAGGACGATCCGAACGCCGGTATCCCGATCGAGGAGGCCAGGTAACGAGCGAAGAACCGGTCCGGACCTGCGCCGGCTGCGGTCGCAAGGCGCCTCAGAGCGAGCTGCAGCGCTTCCATGCGGAGCGCGGCACCCTCGTTGCCGGAGGCGGAAGCGGCCGCGGTGTCTACACCTGCCGGCGCCTGCAGTGTTTCGACCGCGCGGCGTCGCGCAGGGCGTTCGCCCGCATTCTGCGCTCGACCGTCCACGTCGACCCGGACCTGTCCCGTCTCTACACTTGATCACTGATGGCTAACGGCAAACCGAACAGACCGATCAGACCGCGTGGCGGGGGCCCGAAGGGCCGGCGCCGCGTCGTGATCGACCAGGGAGGCGGCCGGCCCGGGCAGGGCCAGCGCCAGCGGCCCGGCGATCGCCCGGCAGACCGCGGTCCCAGGCAGCCCCGCGAGGTCGTCGCCCAGACCGGGCCCGTCACGGTCGAGTCGGGTGTCACGCTCCGCGACTTCTCGCAGGCGCTCGGCGTGGCGATGCCGCAGATCATCAAGCTGCTGATGAACCTCAACACGATGAAGACTGCGACGCAGTCGCTCACCGACGACGAGGTGCAGCTGATCGCAGCCGAGCTCGAGCGCGAGGTGACGATCAAGCACGCCGACGACGAGGACGTCGAGCCGGAGGCGTTCGAGGATGCAGAGGAGACGCTCGAGGCGCGCCCGCCCGTCGTGACGATCATGGGTCACGTCGATCACGGCAAGACGACGCTGCTCGACGCGATCCGAAAGACGCGCGTCGTCTCGACAGAGGCAGGCGGGATCACGCAACACATCGGCGCGTACCAGGCGGATCACAACGGACGCCGGATCACGTTCCTCGACACACCGGGCCACGAAGCCTTCACGGCGATGCGCGCACGCGGCGCCAAGGTGACCGACATTGCAGTGCTGGTCGTCGCAGCCGACGACGGTGTCATGCCGCAGACCAAGGAGTCGATCTCCCACGCGCGTGCCGCCGACGTTCCGATCGTCGTTGCGGTCAACAAGATCGACCTGCCCGATGCGAACCCCGACCGTGTGCTGAGCGAGCTCGCAACCGAAGGTCTGCAGCCCGAGGAGTGGGGTGGGGACGTGCAGGTGGCGCGCGTCTCGGCCAAGCAGGGCGAGAACCTCGACGACCTGCTCGAGCGCATCCTGCTCGTGGCGGATGCCGAGCTCGATCTACGCGCGAACCCTTCCGCGGACGCTTCTGGCCCGATCATCGAGTCGCGGCTCGACGTCGGCCGCGGCCCGGTCGCAACGATGCTGATCCATCGCGGCACCCTCAGGGTGGGCGACGCCATCGTCGCGGGCGATGCCTGGGGCCGAGTGCGGGCCCTCTACGACTATCTCGGCGAGCGCATCCAGCAGGCGCGCCCGGGCGAGCCGGTCGAGATCCTCGGGTTCGACCGTCCACCGCCCGCGGGCGAGCTCGGCCGGGTCGTCGAGAACGAGCGGCGCGCCCGCGAGCTTGCACAGCAGCGCGGTGAGCGCCTGCGGCGCGAGGCGATGGCGAAGCAGCGGAGCGGCGGTGTCTCGCTCGACAAGCTCTTCGAGCAGATGCAGGCAGGAGGCGTGCAGGACCTGAACATCGTCATCAAGGGCGACGTGCAGGGCTCGGTCGAGGCGATCGTCTCCGAGCTCGGCAAGATCCAGCACCCCGAGGTGCGCGTCAACGTGATCCACACCGGCGTCGGCGGGATCACCGAGAACGACGTGAACCTGGCAGCCGCATCGACCGCCATGATCGTCGGCTTCAACGTCCGTCCGTCGGCCGAGGTGCGCGCCGTGGCGGAGCGGGCCGGTGTCGAGATCCGCCTCTACCGCGTGATCTATCAGCTGACCGAAGAGATCGAACAGGCTCTGGTCGGCATGCTCACGCCCGTCGAGACCGAGGCGATCATCGGAGAGGTCGAGGTACGCGCGCTGTTCAAGGTCTCACGGCTCGGGACGATCGCAGGCTGCATGGTCACGAGCGGTCTCGTTCGCCGGAACTCGAGCGTCCGGCTCTTCCGCGACGGTACGCGCATCTACGAGACGACCGTGTCGCAGTTGCGCCGCTTCAAGGACGACGTCCGTGAGGTGACCGAGGGGTTCGAGTGCGGCATCCTCCTCGACGGTTTCAACGACCTTCGCGAAGGCGACGTCCTCGAGGTGTTCGAGACGCGCGAGGTCGAGCGGACGTCGCTCGACGAGCCGGCCGGCGGCTCGGCTTCGGCCGACGCCGCCTAGCGATCTCCCCGGATGGCGTCGGGCTTCGTCGCGATCCTGACCGTCGAGCTGCATTTCCCCGAGGCATCGTCGCTCAAAGGCAAGCGCCAGCACGTGCGCTCGGCGAAAGACAACCTTCGCAACCGCTTCGGCGCTGCGATCGCCGAGGTCGATCATCACGATCTCTGGCAGCGCGCGACCCTGACGGTGGCCTGCGTGGGGCGCTCGGCCCGGGACGCCGAGGAGCTGGCCGACGGAGCGGAGCGCTGGCTCGCTTCCGGCGACTGGACGCTGGTTCGCTGCGAGCGGCTGCTCGTCGCTCCAGACGACGACTAGGCTCCCGAGGTGTCCGAGCGCATGCGTCGAGTCAACGAATCCGTCCGCGCCGTCGTCGCGGAAGGCCTCGGCGAGCTGAAGGATCCGCGCATCGGCATGGTGACCGTCACGGGCGTGGTCGTGTCGCCGGACCTCGGTGAGGCGCGGATCTACGTGTCGGTCTTCGGCAACGAGAAGAAGCGCAACGCAACGCTGGCCGGGCTCGATTCCGCGCGGGGCGTCCTGCAGGCCAAGATCAACCGGCAGCTCAGCCTGCGCCGGACGCCGACGCTCACCTTCGCTTACGATGACTCCGTCGAGCGAGGCGTCCGCATGACGAAGCTGATCGACGAGGTTGCCGCGGACCTGCCCGCGGAACCACCCGAGGAAGACACGGGGCTGCCCGGAGATGAGCCAGACCACCACCCAGAATGACCTCCAGGCCGTCGCCGACGCGATCCGGTCGCACGACCGGTTCGTCGTCGTCGCACACGAGAACCCGGACGGCGACGCGCTCGGGTCGATGCTGGCGACGACGCTCGGCCTGCGGACACTCGGCAAGGACGTGGTGATGTACCTCTCGGGTGCTGGGCCGACCCCCGGGGAGTACAGCTTCCTGGATCTGTCGGAACTGCGCCGGGAGCAGCCTTCCGATCTGGGAGAGCGAGTCCTGGTCGCCGTCGACTGCGCCAACGTGCGCAGGATCGGTCCGGAGCCGACACTGGTCGAAGGCGCGAAGCTCGTCGTCAACGTCGACCATCACCACGACAACTCGTCGTTCGGCGCCGTCAACCTCATCGTCGCGGAGGCGTCGTCGACCGCGGAGATCGTGCGTGACGTCCTGCGCGAGCTTGGGGTCCCGTTGACGCCCGGGATCGCCGCGGCGCTCTACGTCGGGCTCGTCACCGACACAGGCCGGTTCCAGTACACGAACACCACACCGAAATCGCTGCGGCTGGCCGCCGAGCTCGTCGAAGCCGGAGCCGACGTGCACGGCATCTTCCAGCACGTGTACGAGACGGTGCAGTTCGCGAAGCTGAAGCTGCTCGCACGGGCGCTCGAGCGCGCACAGCTCTTCGAGGGCGGCCGCCTCGTCGTTTCCTATCTGCTGAAGGACGACTTCGAAGACGTCGGCGCCGAAGAGCCCTATTCCGAGGGGATCATCGACTACCTGCGCGCGGTCGAAGGCTCGGAAATGGTGGCGCTGATCCGTGAGCCGCCCCGGAACGAAGGGCCGGCCCGCCGGATCTCACTGCGCTCGTCCCACGACGAGGTCGACGTGTCGGCGATCGCCCGCGCGTCGGGTGGAGGCGGCCACCGGCAGGCCGCCGGGTTCTCCTCGGAGCGTTCGATCGACGAGATCATCGATTTCATCCGCCGCGAATTCGCGCTGGCGACGCAGGGCGACGGTGCCGCCGCCGAGAAGTCTTAAGCCGGTCGGGGTCGCGCTGGTCGACAAGCCGGCGGGGCCGTCGTCGTTTGCGATCGTGGCAGCGTTGCGGCGGCAGACGCGCGCGCGGACCGGTCATGCAGGAACGCTCGATCCGTTTGCGACCGGTCTGCTGGTGCTCTTGTCAGGAGCTGCGACCAGACTGGCTCCCTGCTTCGTCGGTCTGGACAAGCGCTACGTGACCGACGTCGATCTGACATCGACGACGTCGACCGGCGATCCCGAGGGCGAACAGCTCGAGCACCATCCGGCACCGGCGCAGCCTGCCCTCGAGGAAGCGCTCGAAGGTCTTCGCGGCGAGGTCGAGCTGCCCATTCCCGCCGCGTCGGCAGTCAAGATCGGCGGCGAGCGCGCGTACAAGCTCGCGCGCCGCGGCGTCACCGTCGAGATGCCGGTGCGGCGATCGCTCGTGCATTCACTCGAGGTCGTCGCGTACACCGGTGAGACGGTGCGCCTCGCTCTCCACGTCAGCTCTGGCACCTACGTCCGGTCGATCGCCCAGGCACTCGACGGCCACTGCACGACCCTGCGCCGGACCGCTGTCGGGCCGTTCGACGTCGCGGAGTCGCGAACCGTCGACCAGGCGGTGCTCCTGCCGGTGGCCGACGCACTGAGGCTTCTCCCTCCGGGCGCCCTGGACCGGGTCGCCGAGACCGTCCGGGCCGGCGTCCTTGCTCTGGACGAGGCAAACGGCGGGGCAGCCGCGTGAACGTGGCGCGGTCGGCTGCGGACCTCGCGCTGTGCCCGCGCGCGGTCGCGATCGGCACCTTCGACGGCGTGCATCTCGGCCATCGGGCCGTCGTCCGGGCGGCGGTCGATGCCGGCCGGGGTGGCGCCCTCCGACCGACGGTCGTCACCTTCCACCCGCACCCGCGGACGGTACTCGGCAAGCGGGTCGAGCTCCTGGCGACCCTCGAACGGCGGCTCGAGCTGCTCGAGGCCGCCGGTGTCGAGGACGTGCTCGTCGTTCAGTTCCGCCCCGAGATCGCGGCGCTCGAGCCGGCCGACTTCGCCCGGCAGTATCTGCTCGGGATCGGTGCCGAGGTGGTGGTGGCCGGGACGGGATTCCACTTCGGAAAGGGCCGCGCCGGAGATCTCGCGCTCCTGCGCGACCTCGGCGTCGACGCCCGAGAGGTTCCCCTCGTCGAGGGTGTGTCGTCGACCAGGATCCGCCAGCTCGCCCAGGCCGGCGACGTCGAGGACGCCGCTCGGCTGCTCGGCCGGCCGCTCGAGGTCGAAGGGAAGGTCGTCGGCGGCGACCGGCGCGGCGGCACGCTCGGCTTCCCGACTGCGAACCTCGCAGTCGACCCGGAGGTGCTGGTCCCCGGCTTCGGGATCTACGCAGGCGCGGTCGGCGGGCGACGCGCCGCGGTCTCGATCGGGGTCAATCCCCACTACGGCGGGACGGAGCGCCGGATCGAGGCGTACCTGCTCGACTGGGAGGGCGACCTCTACGGCGACCGGCTCGTGGTCGAGCTCTGGCAGCGGCTGCGTGACGAGCGCGCGTTCGGAAGCGAGGCGGAGCTGGTCGAGCAGATCGCGCGCGATGTCGAGCAGACTCGCGCCGCGCAGCCGCCGGTCTGAGCCGCCGCGCTGCCGCTAGAGGAGGCAGACGGCGCCGCTCCGACGTGGATCGGCGCCCGCACCGGTGCGCCCGACCGCGCTGACGCCGCCGAAGTAGTGGTGCAGTCCGGGGAAGCGGCGCACTTCCCGCCCACGTGTTTCGAGGCCGGCGAGCCAGACCTCGTCGACGCCGGGCTCGGCGTCCACCACGTTTCCGGCCGGATGGAAGCGAGGCCGGTCGATCGCCGCCTGGGGTGCGGCGTCCTCGTGCAAGACGGCTGCGAGGACGCCGACGAGCGCGGTGCGGAGGCGCGTGCCGCCCGCGGCTCCGATCCCGAGCTCGAGCGCCCCGCCGCCGAACACCAGGGTGGGCGCCATCATGCTCGCCATGCGCGCTCCGGGCCGAAGTGGCTCGCGGATGAGATCGGTCTCGCCCAGCATGCTGTTCAGATGCAGGTCGAGGCCCGGGAGCCAGTCGCCGGACCCGAGACCGAGACTGGACGTGAGCACGCAGGCGCTGCCCTCGTCGTCCACGACGGTGATGTTCGTGGTGTCACCGTCGATCGTCGCGTCCTGCTCGAGCGCTTCGAGCAGCGCGTCGGGGCCGCCGGTGGGATCGAAGCGGGCGAGCGTCTGCGGGACGCCCGAGAGCCCGGCGCGCGTCTGCACCCGGCGCCCCGCGAAACCGGACGTAGCGGGCTCCGACCAGGTCACCCGGTACGAGGCGAGGTCGTCCGGCGGTGATCGATCCCTCGCGTTCGGCCGTCAGGGAGAGCAGGGACGATGCGATCGAGCCGCTGTAGACGGAGGTGACGCCTTCGTCGCGAACGAGCTCCAGGGCCGGGACGAGACCCGGCTGACTGACCAGGTCGCCGTCGGAGAGCAGCACGCCGCCCGGCGCGTAGATCCGGGCGCCCTCGCGCATCGTCATCACGGGCTCGAGCATCGCGAGGCACGCCGCATGTGCGCTCGTCATCGCGACACCGGCGCGAGCCGCGTTCAGGGCCGGCTCGACGACATCGGCCCAGGGGAGGCGGCCGTGTGCGCGCCACAGAGCGTCGAGCCCGGCGGGGAGCCCGGGCACGGCACAGGACGCGGCGCCGATCGCATAGTCCACGAGCGCGTCTCCGAACCGGACGGGCATCGACTCCAGCGGCGCGCCGCGACCCGACGGCACCGACACGAAGCAGTCGAGATTGCTGACGGTCCCGCTGCCGGCGTCGTAGTAGATCGCATGTCCACCCCCGAGCAGCCCGGTCATCAGCGTCTCCGCCACGCAGGAGACGAGCGACGCCGCCACGGCCGCGTCGGCTGCGCTACCTCCGGCGGCGAGGATCTCCGCGCCGGCCGCTGCAGTCGCCGGGTGGCCCGCGGCGACCGCCGCCCTCACGTCACGATCCGCTCGGCGAGCCTGCTCGAGAAGCGGCCGAAGCCCTCGAGCGGAAAGTCGAACTGTTCGCGGGCCGCGTCGCCCTCTGTGATCTCGAACGTGTGCTCGCCGATCGCCTGTGCCGGGTAGTCGGAGCCTTCGACGGTGAGGACGAGCCCGCCGTGCGCACACCGGACGGCGTAGCGTTCATCGTCATTTTCGTACGCACCTGCATAGGACGACAGGACCGCCTCCGGGAGGTCGACGGGCTCCGGCCGCTGCCGCCGGGTGCCGAGGACGTGCTCGAAGAAGACGTCCTCGAGGTCGTACAGCGCGTTGCTGCCGAGGCTGCTGTTGGTCAGGCCGGCGAACACCGCCTGGCGTTCGGGTACAACGCGGAACGAGGATTGGAAGCCGCCGTACGAGCCGCCGTGGCCCCAGACCTCGACCCCGCCCACCCGTTCGCCGCCGAGACCGAGGCCGTAGACGCCCGAAGTCGGCTTCCCGAGCGGCACGCGGAGCCGTGCCGACGCCGGATCGGCGAGATGCCGGCGGCCGAACCGGAGGAGGTCGGGCACGTTCGAGATCAGCCCTCCGGACGGGCGACGGGCGCGCGGGTACGGGCCCGGCAGGGCCTCGGGGCCGGTGCCGGCCAGCTCGGGCTCCCCGAACGATGTCGACTCGAGGCCCGCCGGCGCCAGGATGTTCGTGGCCAGCGCTTCCTCGTACGTGCATCCAGCTTGCTCCGCGGCGAGATGAGCGGCAAGCCAGTAGCCGGTGTTGGCGTATGACCACGCCTGTTCGACACCCACGAGCCGACGGACACCAGGCAGTTCGGCGACGACGCTCGCGAGGGCGTCGTCGCCCGAACCGAACCGCGCCAGGTCGCCGCATTCGCAGTCGTAGCCGCTCGTGTGCGAGAGCAGGTGACGGATCCGCACGTCAGCAGGCCAGATCCCGGTCGCGGTCTCGAGGTCGAGGAGCTCGACCGCGAGAGTGGCTGTGAACGGCTTCGTGATCGAGGCGATCCGGAAGATCGTCGCGACCTCACAGCCGAACGCGGCCGTCACCGGCGGCTCGCCGGCGACCGAATACCCGGCCGCGAGCGCAGGGACGCCCCACGCAGTCGCGGCGGCCTCGACCTGGCTCGAAAACGGCGCATTCATGGGGAATCCGCTACCCTACTGGCAGGCCCGGCCTCGGCCGTCTCGCGTCTTCCTTCGCGGCGAGCTGAGACCTGGGTGACGTCATCATCGAGAGGAGAAGCATGCCCCTCACCAAGGAAGAGAAGCTGGAGCACGTTCAGAAGTTCGGCAAGCACGAGACGGACACCGGTTCGCCGGAGGTCCAGATCGCGATGCTGACGCAGCGGATCAACGAGCTGACCGAGCACCTTCGCACGCACAAGCACGATCACTACTCGCGTCGCGGACTGCTCAAGCTCGTGGGTCGCCGCCGCCGGTTCCTGAACTACCTGCAGCGCAAGAACCTCGAGGGCTATCGCGCCCTCATCAAGGAGTTGGGCCTTCGCCGCTAGCTGCGGCGCAGTCTCAACACCATGTCACGGAGGGTGGAGTTTGGGCGAGTGCTTCTCGGGAGCACTGACCCAAACTTCCACCCTTCACCTTAAGCACAGTGGAGGAATAGGAGAAATATGACCATTGTTGAAGCTGAGCACCCCGCAGGGGTGCCGGTTTCCGTGTCCGTCGAAGTCGGCGGCAAGGAGATTTCATTCGAGACCGGGAAGATCGCCAAGCAGGCGGACGGCGCAGTGCTCGTCCGCAGCGGTGACACCGTCGTTCTCGGCACGGCGCAGGGCCGGACGGAGGCGCGCGAGGGCGCGGACTTCTTCCCGCTGACCGTCGACGTCGAAGAGCGCATGTACGCCGCCGGCAAGATCCCCGGCGGGTTCTTCAAGCGGGAAGGGCGCCCGACCGAGCGCGCCATCCTCACCGCGCGCATGACTGACCGCCCCGTCCGGCCGCTCTGGCCGAAGGGCTACCGCAACGAGACGCAGTGCGTCGCCACGGTCTTCTCGGCCGACATGGTGACCGCGCACGACGTCCTTTGCATCAACGCGGTCTCGGCCGCTCTGACGGTGTCGCCGCTGCCGTTCCTCGGCCCGATCGGCGCCGTGCGGATGGGCATCATCGACGGCGGCTTCGTCGTCAACCCGACGTTGCAGGAGATCGAGGAATCCGACCTCGACCTGATCGTCGTCGGAACGAAGGACGGCCTGACCATGGTCGAGGCGGGGGCGAAGCAGGTGCACGAGGACAAGCTCCTCGAGGCGCTCGAGATCGCTCAGCGCGAGATCGTGAAGCTCTGCGACGCTCAGCTCGAGCTGCGCTCGAAGCTGGGCAAGACGAAGTGGCTCGACCCGGCCGTGACCGAGCGGCTCGAAGGCGCGTACGGCCATCAGATCTGGGAGCGCATTCAGCAGCAGGGACTTCGCGAGGCGGCGGCCATCGTCGAGGAGATCGTCGAGAAGGAAGTCGGCGCACCGTCGCTCGACGCCAACGAGGCGAAGGTCTTCGGCGAGCTGCAGGTGCGCATGTCCCTGGCGCAGATCCTCGAGAAGCAGCGTTCGGTCGCCGTCGAGACGGTCGTGCGTGAGAAGTTCGAGAACGAGCTGCGGGGGCTCACCGACGCGGAGCAGGACTCCAAGGAGCTCAAGTCGGCGAAGCGCAACCTGCTCTTCGAGCACATTCTCGAGAGCGTCCAGTTGCCGTTCCCGGTTGGGCCCGCCACCGTCGACGGCGAGCCCGCCGTCAAGGATTCGCTGACGAAGGGCTATGTCAAGAAGGCGTGTGAGACGATCTACAAGACGCTCGTCCGCCAGAAGATCGCGGTCGACAAGCGTCGCCCGGACGGCCGGACTGCCACGCAGATCCGCCCGATCGAGGTCGAGGTGTCGGTCATGCCGCGCACCCACGGCTCGGGGCTCTTCACCCGCGGCCAGACGCAGATCATGTCGCTGCTGACGCTCGGCACGGCGAAGGAGGGTCAGCGGATCGACGACCTCTCACTCGAGCGTGACCGCCGGTACATGCACCACTACAACTTCCCGCCGTACTCGGTCGGGGAGACGGGCCGCATGGGCTCGCCCAAGCGGCGAGACATCGGTCATGGTGCACTCGCGCAACGTGCGCTCGAACCGGTTCTTCCCACGACCGAGACGTTCCCGTACACGATCCGCATCGTCTCGGAGACGCTCGAGTCGAACGGCTCGTCGTCGATGGGCTCGGTCTGCGGTTCGACCCTCGCGCTGATGGACGCGGGCGTGCCGATCACGGCCCCCGTCTCCGGCATCGCGATGGGCCTCGTCAAGGAAGGCGACGCGTACGAGATCCTGACCGACATCCAGGGCGCGGAGGACCACCTGGGCGACATGGACTTCAAGGTCGCCGGCACGCAGGAGGGCATCACCGCTCTGCAGATGGACATCAAGATCACCGGCGTCAGCCGCGAGATCATGCAGCAGGCCCTCGCCCAGGCGAAGGACGCCCGCATCGCGATCCTCGCCAGGATGAACGAGGCGATCTCGGCACCGCGCGAGGCGCTTGCCGAACATGCACCGCGCATCTCGACGATCCAGATCAACCCGGAGTTCATCGGGATGGTGATCGGCAAGGGCGGCGAGACGATCCGCTCGCTCGAGTCCGAGTACGAGGTGCAGATCGACATCGAGGAAGACGGGACGATCCTGGTGTACGCCACGGAAGGCACCAAGGGCGATGCTGCGATCGAAGCGATTCGCAACCTCACCAAGGAGCCCGAGGTCGGCGACACGTACACAGGTCGCGTCGTCAAGACGACCGACTTCGGCGCATTCGTCGAGCTGAAGAAGGGCACGGACGGCCTGCTCCACGTCTCGAACGTCGGGCCCGGCCGCGTCAACCACATCGAGGACGTGATCGCACGCGGCGACATCCTCGACGTGGTCGTCCAGGAAGTCGACAAGGCACGCGGCCGGATCGGCCTCAAGCTCGTGCAGAAGCACGAGGGCGAGACGATGGTCAGCCCGGAGGAGCTCATCGAGCGGGCGAAGGATGCCCCGCCGCGTGAGCCCCGCGAGGATCGCGGACCGCGCCGCGACGGCGCGCGTGGCGGCAGTCGCGGCGGCCCCCGCCGCGAGCGTGAAGGGTCGCGTAGCGAATAGAGCAGTCGAGTGGAGGGCGGCGCGAGCCGCCCTCTCTCGTCGAACTGGTGTCTGACACGATCCGTGTCAGACACCATGGTTCCTCAGCCGCCTTTGACACTCACCGACGGCGTGGTCGTCCTCCGCGAGTTGCGCGAGGACGACCGCGCCGTCGTTCTTTCCACGATGGGCGACGAGCTCGTGCATACGTGGCTGAACATGCCGGCCCGGCCGCGCGACGCCGATTTCGATGCGCTGCTTCGCGCGGTGCACCAGGGACGCACGTCGGGCGACCGGATCGACTACGCGGTCACGGAAGCGGGGCTCGACATCGCAGTCGGCGCGGTGATCGCCTCTCGCCGGGCGCGCGACAACTACGAGGTGGCGTACCTCGCAGGCGCAGCGGGCCGAGGAAGAGGACTGATGACACGCGGTGTTCGGCTTCTCTGCGAGTGGTTGTTCCGTGCAGGTATCGGCCGCGTCGAGGTGCGCACTCATCCGGAGAACGAACCCTCGCAACGGCTTGCCGTGCGTGCGGGCTTCCAGCGTGAGGGCGTCGAGCGCAAGTCGATCTGGCTGCATGGCCGGCGGCAGGACGCAATCGTCTGGTCGCTGCTCCCGGACGACCCGCGGTGACCGTCCATTCCCTGCGCAACCGGACGCTCGGTGTGATTCCCATCAGGCTCGTGCTCGGGCTGCTTCTGTTCCTCGCGGCCCGGCTCGCGGGTGCGCCGAGCACGGGGTCCCTCCTGGCGTTCGTCTCCGGAGTGGTCGCAATCACGTTCTTGCTGTTCAACGACCCTCGCGCCCGCTTCGTGCCGGCGCGTGCCGAGCCCGTGCCGCTTCCGCCCAACGCCGAGCCTGCGCCGCTCTGGCGCCAGGCGTTATCGGCGACGCTCCCCAGCACCGTGGGTCTGGCCGTGCTCGCATTGATCACGCTCGTGCCGCAGCCGACCCTCACGGCGCTCCTGGCCGGGGTGTGTGCGGGGCTTGGAGTGGCGGCGGCGCTCTCGCTGCCGCGGATCGATCCGGGCCTCTTCGTCGACCCTCGGACCGAGATCCTCTACCGCCGCTAGCGGACGGCACTACGCTACGGCCGTGCAGAACTGGGTCCTGACCGAGCTCGACTCCGGTGAACGCGTGATCACCGAACGGCTCGACCATGTTCGGTCGGCGGCCGTGGGCTACTGGATCGGCGCGGGGTCGCGCGACGAGGAGGCGCCCGAGGCAGGTGTGTCCCACTTCATCGAGCACCTGCTCTTCAAGGGGACGAGCCGGTACAGCGCGCTCGAGATCGCGGAGATCTTCGACGGTCTCGGCGGCGAGCTGAACGCAGCGACCTCGCGTGAGCACACGCTGGTCTACGCGCGCATCCCGGACCACCACCTCGTGACCGCGGTCGACGTGATGAGCGACATGGTCTTCGCGCCCGCCTTCGCCGAGCTCGAGACGGAGCGGGAGGTGGTGCTCGAGGAGATAGCGATGTACGAAGACGCACCGCAGGAGCTCGTCCACGACCTGATCTCCGACGCCGTCTTCGGCGACCATCCGCTCGGGCGGCCCGTCATCGGAACGGCCGAGGTCATCTCATCGATCCCGCAGGAAGCGATTGCCCGCTACCACTCCGAGATGTACGTGCCCTCGAACATCGTCGTCGCAGCGGCAGGGAACATCCAGCACGAACGGATCGTCGAGCTCGTGCAGCAAGGGCTCGAGCGCAGAAACGGCAATCGCTTCCGCACGCGCGAACCTGCGGCCGCCGCTCGTCCAGGCACCGCCGCCGCAGCTGCGCTTCCAGCGTAAGGACACGGAGCAGTACCACGTCTGCCTCGCCGCGCCGGGCATCTCGCGGTCGGACCGGAGGCGCTTCGCGGCATCGTTGCTCGATGCGATTCTCGGCGGCTCCGCGTCCTCGCGGCTCTTCCAGGAGATCCGGGAGAAGCGTGGGATGGCCTATGCGGTCTACTCGTTCATCTCGCAGTACACCGACACGGGCCAGATCGGCGTCTATCTCGGTACGCGCGAGGACAACCTCGGTGATGCACTCGCGATCACCGCCGAGCAGATCGGCGACATCGCCGCCGGAAATCTGACGGCGGGCGAGCTCGAGCGTGCGAAGGAGAACCTCAAGGGGCGGATCCTTCTCTCGATGGAATCGACCTCGACGCGGATGAACCGGCTCGGCAAGTCCCTGATCACGGACTCCGAGCTTCTGTCCCTCGACCGCATCGTCGCCGAGATCGACGCGGTGGAGGCATCGTCGGTGTGCGAGCTCGCCGCAGCATTCCTTTCAGCCGACCAGCTCTCCGCGGCGTGCATCGGCCCGAGTGAAGAGCGGTTCCTGGCGGCGCTCGAGCGGATCACGCCCGACCTCGCGCACGCGGCGTGAACGTTCTTCTCAACGGGCGACAAGGGAAGGTCGGCTCGGTGCTCGCTCCCGGGCTCGAGGCGGCGGGTCATGTGCTCGTCGACGAGCTCGGGGAGGCTGAGGCGATGGTCGACTTCACCCGTCCCGACGTCGTTGCGGCAAACGTCCGCGCTGCCGTTGCAGCCGGGGTGCCGAGTGTCGTCGGCACGACCGGGTGGGACACCGAGGAATTCCGAGCTGCGGCGGTCACCGTGTTCTACGCCCCGAACTTCGCGCTCGGCGCGGTGCTGATGATCCGGTTTGCCGAAGAGGCAGCCCGGCACCTGGATCGTGCCGAGATCGTCGAGCTGCACCACGCGACGAAGCTGGACGTCCCCTCGGGAACGGCGAAGCTCACCGCGGAACGGCTCGGGGGTGGCGTCCCGATCCACTCAGTGCGCCTGCCGGGGCTGAATGCGCACCAGGAGGTGATCCTCGGCGGGGCCGGCCAGGTGCTGACGATCCGCCACGACGTGACCTCCAGGGAGGCGTACACGCCGGGGGTCCTGCTCGCGCTCGAGAAGCTGCCGACGCTGCCGCCCGGAGTGACGGTCGGCCTTGACGCTCTTCTCTGAGACGCGCCGGGTCGCGGGGGTCGATCTCACCATCCTCCGGCCCGAGTCGCCGGAGGCCCTGATCGACGAGGAGGCGTTCGCGAACGACGAGTTCCTGCCCTACTGGGCCGAGCTCTGGCCCGCGGCGACTGCCCTGGCAGAGGCGCTGCCGGACGTCGGCGGTCTACGGGTCGTCGAGCTCGGGTGCGGGCTCGGCGTCCCGTCCCTTGTCGCGGCCGCGCGCGGCGCGGACGTGACTGCGACCGACTGGGCTGAGGACGCGATCGAGTTGCTGCGCGCGAACGCGGCGCAAAACGGCCTCGGCCTGGTCGCCGAGGTCCGCGACTGGCGCCTCCCGTGGTCGGACCGGTTCGACCTCGCGCTCGCCGCCGACGTCCTCTACGAGCAGCGCAACGTCGAGCCGGTGCTCACCCGGCTCCGTGAGCTCGCGCCGCAGGCGCTCGTCGGTCTGGCCGGCCGTCCGTACGAACCGGAGTTCTTGCGCGCCGCCGGGCATGTCGAGCAGGTTGCCGAGCGCGTCGTGCTGCTCAGGCAAGCGAGCTGAGCACGTCGGCGAGCTCGCTGGGCTGAGTGAAGAAGGGGGAGTGGCCCGCGTCGAGCTCGATCACCCGCGCGCCGTGCGCGCGGGCGGTGCGAGTCTGCCAGGCGGAGTCGATCGCGCCGTCTCGCAGCGTCGCGATGACGACGTCTCCCGCCCCGAACGGCCCGGTCACCGCGTCGAGCGGTGCCTGGCGGCGCAGCTGCGCGAACGCCCAGTCGGACTGGGCCCGCGAGCAGTCCGGATACATCCCTCGGGCGGCGGTCTCCGCGTCGGGCCAGTACGACCGGCCCTCTTCGTCGCGAACGAAACCGCCGAAGCCGTCGACGAACGCCTCGGCGTAGAGGTTCTCCACGGGCAGGAGCGCGCCGAGGTAGACACGCGTGCGCGCCTCCATCTGACCGATCGTCAGCCCCCCGAGGGAGTGTCCGACGACGATCGCATCCGGCGCCGGCCCGAGCAGCTGCGCATAGTCGACCGCCGTCAGCCCTACCTGCTCGCACGGCAGGTCGGGCGTCGCGACGTCGTGTCCCCGCCGCTCCAGTTCCTCGGCGACCCGGCGGAAGCACCAGCCTCCATGCCAGGCGCCGTGCACGAAGACGAACCGTGCCATGGCGCGAGTATCCTCCATTTTGATGCTGGGGCACATCCTCACGGCGATCGTCACGCCGTTCCGCGAGGACGAGTCGATCGACTTCGACGCGTTCCAGCGTCTCGCCGGCCATCTGGTGGAGCACGGGTCGGACGGGATCGTCGTCGCGGGCACCACCGGCGAGAGCCCGAACCTCACCGACGAAGAGCGCCTCGACCTTTTTCGCGCTGCGATCGAAGCGGTGGGAGACCGTGCGACCGTCGTCGCAGGCACCGGAACCTATTCGACACTTCACTCGATGCATCTCTCGGAGCGTGCGCACGAGCTCGGCGCCGACGCGCTGCTCGTCGTCACGCCGTACTACAACAAGCCGCCGCAGCGGGGCATCGTCGCCCACTTCGAGGCGATCGCGCGCACGAGCGACAAGCCGATCGTCGCCTACAACATTCCGACGCGCGTGGTCGTGAACATCGAACCGGAGACAGTTTCGCGCCTCGCCGAGATCGAGACCGTCCGGGCCGTCAAGCAGGCGAACGACGACCTCGGGCAGGCCAAGCACATCGTCGACACCGGGCTCGACCTCTACGCGGGTGACGATGCTCTCGTGCAGCCGTTCCTGGAGCTGGGCGGAACCGGCGGGATCTGCGTCCACACGCACATAGTCGGCCCGCAGGTGGCCGCGCAGGTGAGTGCGACGCTGGCCGGCGACGTCGAGCGCGGCCGCGAGCTCGACCGGGAGCTCGCACCCGCGTACGACCTCCTCGGCGTCCAGACGAATCCCCTTCCGATCAAGGCCGCGCTGAACCTGCTCGGCCACGGAGTGGGAGGGCACCGATTGCCGCTCCCGGCCCCAACCGAGGAAGAGGTCGCAGCCGTCCGCGCGTGCCTCGAACGGCTGGGCCTGCTGGTCGCAGCCTAGACTGCCTCCGAATGGCCAACGACGTCTTACGCGTGATCCCGCTCGGCGGGCTCGGCGAGGTGGGGAAGAACATGACCGTCTACGAGCTCGGCGACGAGGTGATCGTCGTCGATGCCGGGATGGCCTTCCCGCGCGACGAGCACCTCGGAGTCGACGTGATCCTCCCGGACTTCGGCTACCTGCGCGACAAGCATGTCCGCGCGGTCGTGCTGACGCACGCGCACGAGGATCACGTCGGCGCGCTTCCGTTCCTGATGCGCGAGATCCGCGTGGACGAGATCTGGGCGACCAGACTCACCCTCGGACTGGTGAAGTCGAAGCTCGACGAGCACGGCCTGCTGCGGGCGGCGGAGCTGCGTGAAGCGGACCCCGAAAAGGGCCCGATCGAGCTGGGGCCGTTCAAGCTGGAGTTCGTCCGCATGGCGCATTCGATCCCGGATGCCGTTGGCATCGCGATCGAGACCGGCGCCGGGCTCGTGTTCCACAGCGGCGACTGGAAGCTCGATCACACACCGGTCGACGGTCTGCGCACCGATGTCGGCCGCCTGGCCACGCTTGGCAATCGCGGGGTCGACCTGCTCCTCGGGGACTCGACGAACGCGGAGCGTGCAGGGTTCACCCGCTCGGAGCGCGTCGTCGGCGAGGCGTTCCGGCAGATCATCCCGGTTCGCCGTGGCCGGATCCTCGTCTCCAGCTTCGCATCCAACATCCACCGGATGCAGCAGGCGATCGACGTCGGCGTCGACTCCGGCCGCAAGGTCGTCGTCGTGGGCCGTTCGATGCGCCGGAACATGAACGTCGCCCGCAACCTGGGCTATGTCGAGGTTCCGGAGGACGTTCTCGTCAAGCCGGCCGATCTCGACGGAGTGCCGCCTGGCGAGCAGCTCATCATCTGCACCGGGTCTCAGGGCGAACCGCTTTCGGCACTGACGCGAATCGCGTACAACGACCATCCCGCCGTGAAGGTCGAGCGGGGCGACACGGTGATCATCTCGGCCCGTCCCGTTCCGGGCAACGAACTGCGCGTCCACGATGCGATCAACCGGCTGACGAGAAACGGCGCGGAGGTCCTGCACGAGGAGAACGCGGACGTGCACGTCTCGGGACACGCCCGCGCGGAAGAGCTCCGAACGCTGTTGAGCCTGTTGCGCCCGAAGGCCGTGATGCCGATCCACGGCGAATACCGGATGCAGGCGGCGCACGCACGGCTCGCACAGGACGCCGGTGTTCCCGCGAGCTCGATCGTGATCGCCGAGAACGGCGACGTCGTCGAGCTCTCGGCGAGCGGTGTTCGGATCGCGGATCGCATCGAAGCGGGTGTGACCTACGTGGACGGACTGGGCGTCGGCGACATCTCGGACGTGGCCCTGCGTGATCGGCGGCACATGTCGGAGGACGGTGTCCTCATCGTCGTCACGACGCTGTCCGACGGTGCCGCCGCCGCACCGGAGCTGATCACCCGTGGTTTCGCGGAGAGCGACGAGCTGCTGTCGGAGATGCGCCAGGAGGCACACGAGATCGTGCGCGAGCTGCTCGCGGACGACATTCGCGAGGTCAAGCTGCTCCAGGAGCACATCCATGACGGGCTCGGCCAGCTGGTCTACGACCGAACGCACCGCCGGCCGATGATCCTCCCGGTGGTGATCGAGGTATGACGACGATCGGGACTCGGCCGGAATGGGCGGCGGTGATCGCGGAGCACGCCGTCGACGAATCGACCGGGCGCAAGCTGATCGGGCAGCTCGTGTCGGTCGAGGTCTCGTCGCTCGCGTTCTGCCGCCTGCTCGAGCGTTGGCGGAGCGGCGAGGCCGATCCGAGCACGCCCGGCCGCCGGCAGGCAGCGCTGCGTCGGGCGGCCGACCGGGTCGAGACGGCCCTTGCCGGGCTGGAGCGCCCGCTCGGCCGGTACCTGCTCGAGCTGGAGGCCGACCATGCTGAGGGTCGATCGTGGTTCGGGGAGCCCGGCCCGGCCGAGCTCGTCGACTGGGAACCAGTGCTCGAACGCGCCGGAGTGCGGGTCGCGCCGCATCGGGTCGCGACCGCGTATCTGGAGCTCGCTGTGCTCGTCCGCGCGCTCGAGGGCCTGTCCGCACAGGCGAGGTGGCAGTCATCGATCGACAAGAGCTCGCTCTGGGCCGGCCTGTTCGACCTGCGCGAGAACCTGCTCGGCCGCGCACACGACGATCTTCGCGCGATCGCCGCCTGAACCGCGCGGTGGTGTCAGACACCTCTTAGGCTCGGCACGTGACTGTTGACCTCACCGTCGTCGGGTCGATCAACCTCGATCTCGTCGCTCGCGTGGCACGCTTGCCGCGACCCGGAGAGACGATCTCCGGCTCCACGTTCGAGCGGTTCCCGGGTGGGAAGGGCGCGAACCAGGCCGTGGCCGCCGCGCGGCTCGGCGCACGGGTTCGCCTGGTCGGCGCGGTGGGGACCGATTCGCTCGCCGAAGAGGCGCTTGCCGGGCTACGAGCTGCGGGGGTGGACCTCCAGCTCGAACGTGTCGGCACGACCGGGATCGCGCTCATCCTCGTGGGCGAAGACGGCGAGAATCAGATCGTCGTCATTCCGGGCGCGAACGCAGCCGTCACTCCGGTCTCGCCGCACGGGGCCGTGCTCTGTCAGCTCGAGGTGCCGAACGACGTCGTGCTCGCCGCCGCCCGCGACGCCGAGTTCTTCGCCCTGAACGCCGCTCCGGCGCGACCAATCGAGATCGAGCCCGATCTCCTGATCGTGAACCAACTCGAGCACGAGGTCGTGTCGCGCGGCAAACTCGTCGCGGTCACCTACGGTGCGGCAGGCGCGGCGCTCTTCGAGGACGGAGTCGAGGTGGCACGCGCGGCGCCCCCGGCGGTCGAAGCCGTCGACGGAACGGCCGCGGGTGATGCATTCGCGGCGTGTCTGGTCGTCTCGCTGCTGGAGCAGCGTCCACGGGACGAGGCGCTCCGCCGCGCCTGTGCCGCCGGGGCGCTCGCAGCCTCCCGGCTTGGAGCGCAACCGTCCCTCCCGACGACGCGCGAGCTCGAGGAGAGTCTGGCCGGCTAGAGCCTATTTTCTGCGCATGCCATGAGTCATACTCGGGCGTCCAGTGTCATCGTCGGCCTCAGGTGGGCTCGAGTTTGCGGTTCTCGGAACGCTGGAGGTGCGCCGTGGAGGCCGGGTCGTCCCGCTCGTCGGCCTTCGTCAGCGCGCTCTGCTCGCGATCCTCCTGCTCAACGCGGGCGAGGTCGTCTCGAGCGACCGGCTGATCGACGACCTCTTCGGCGAGGAGGCATCGAGCGGAGCCGCGAACGCGCTCCAGCAAGCGGTCTCGCGGTTGCGGCGCGCCCTCGGCGACGGCGACAGCTCGAACGGGAATCCGCTCGTCACCCAGGCGCCGGGCTACCGGCTCGACGTCGAAGCCGACCAGCTCGACCTGCGCCGCTTCGAGCGGCTGCGGCTCGCTGCGCACCAGGCTCTCGACGGCGGCGACGCGGCGCGCGCCGCAGAACAACTCGGGGACGCGCTTGCGCTCTGGCGCGGACCGCCGCTGGCCGACCTCGCGGAGCTCGACTTCGCGCAACCGGAGATCAGGAGGCTCGAGGAGCTGCGCCTGAACGCCGTCATGGACCGCATCGACGCAGAGCTCGCACTCGGCAGCGCGCATGAGCTCGTCGCCGAGCTGAAGACGTTGGTCGACGCGAACCCGTATCAGGAGCGGCTGCGAGGCCAGCTCATGCTCGCGCTCTACCGAGCGGGGCGCCAGGCCGATGCACTGCAGGCGTTTCGGGACGGACGCGAGCGACTCAGCGACGAGTTGGGCCTCGAGCCGAGTCGATCGCTGCAGCAGCTCGAGCGCGCGATCCTGATCCACGACGAGTCGCTCGACGCAGCTCCGAGGTCGGACAGCGACGGCAGCGAGATCGCAGTCTGCCCGTTCAAGGGACTCGCCTCGTTCGGTATCGGAGACGCCAGATTCTTCTGCGGCAGGGAGCAACTGGTCGACGATCTCGTCGCCCGCCTGGCCGAGAGAACGCTCGTCGGCATCATCGGACCGTCGGGAATCGGCAAGTCATCTCTGCTTCGCGCAGGGCTCCTGCGGGCGCTCGCCTCGGGCGCGCTGCCCGGGAGCGAGCAGTGGCCGATCGTGGTCGTGCGGCCGGGCGCCCATCCCGCAGTAGAGCTCGAGGCGGCCCGCAGCGACCTGCGGGACTCGCTCGACGATCGCTACGTCGTCGCCGTCGATCAGTTCGAGGAGCTGTTCACCGTCTGCGCTGACGAAGACGAGCGCGTGGCGTTCGTCGACGCGCTCACCGCGATCGCGGACGATCCGCGCCGCCACGGCGTCGTGGCGGTTGCACTGCGGGCCGACTTCTACGGACGCTGTGCGACCTACCCGGCCCTTGCGCGTCTCCTCTCCGGCAGCCACGTCCTCGTCGGCCCTATGCAGGCGGAGGAGCTGGAACGGGCGGTCGTCGTTCCGGCCGAGCGTGCCGACCTCGAGGTCGAGCCGGCCCTCGTCTCGGCTCTCGTCGGGGACGTCGCCGGCGAGCCCGGTGGCCTGCCACTTCTCTCCACGACGTTGCTCGACCTCTGGCGCCGCCGCGATGGACCGACATTGCGGCTCGCCGACTACGGGGCCGCCGGCGGAGTGCGCGGTGCTGTCGGAAGGCTCGCCGAGGCGACCTACACCGGTCTGAGCGACGACGGCAGGCTGATCGCGCGAGCCCTCATGCTGCGCCTGGCTGCGGGCGACGCAGACAATGCTGTCCGGCGCCGCTTGCCGGCCGCCGAACTGACGCAGGGCAGAGCAGAGGTTCAGGAGGTGCTCGACGCCCTCGTCGAGGCGCGCCTGCTCACGGCCGACGACGGCTCCGTCGAGGTGGCGCACGAGGCGCTGCTGCGGGAGTGGCCCCGCATGCGCAACTGGCTCGAGGAAGAGCGCGAGTCGCGCCGGCTCGAGGCGCACCTCCGCGTCTCGGCGCAGGAGTGGGCTGCGGGAGGGCGCGACCCCGGAGACCTCTACCGCGGGGCGAGGCTCTCGGCGCTGCTCGACTGGCAGACCGGTCATCCCGGCGAGCTCGGGCCGGGCGAGGACGAGTTCGTCGCCGCGAGCCGCGCAGAGAGCGATCGGGAGCTGCAGGCTCAGCGGCTCAGGAACCGGCGTCTGCGCGCACTCGCTGCCGGCATCTTCGCTCTCCTCGTCCTGGCCATGGCTGGCCGGCGGCGCAGCGCTGCTGCAACGAGGCTCGGCGCGTCGCGAGGCCCGCGTCGCACTTGCACGCCAGCTTGGCGCCGAGGCGGTGAGCGAGCCGCGCATCGACCGGGCGATGCTGCTCGCGCGCGAAGCCGTCGATCTGAGCCCGTCCACGCAGACCGACGGCACTCTGCTCGCAACGCTGCTGCGAGCCCCGGCCGCGATCGCGACCTTCTCGTCTCCCGATGGCTTCTCGTCCGCAAGCCCTCAGTGTGAGCCCCGACGGCCGCACGCTTGCCGTCTCGGACAACGCCGCCAACGTGCGGTACTACGACCTGCCGACGCGGACGCTGCGTGCCACTACTCGGTCGTTCGGTTTCAGCAGTCCTGTCGCTACACGGCGGGACGGTTCACGTCTGGTCGAGGTCGCCGGGAACCACGTTCGGAGATCGAGAATGCGCGCACGTTCAAACCGATCGGTAGGCTCGACTACGACCCGTTCTACGCGTCGAGCACAACCAGCACGGAGGCCGAGGTCGACGGCAACGGGCGGCTCGATCTCGCAGAAGCCTCACAACTCAAGGACGGCTCGGACGGCCCGGCGTTCATCGACCAGTGGAATCTCCGGACGCACAGGCGCGTGCCGACCCGCGTACCGATCGGTGGCCACGGAGCGATTCTATCTCCAACCCGTCAGCCGGGAGGCGGTTGGTCGTGATCGGGGACACTGCGGCATCGATCGTCGATGCGGCCAATTTGCACCTCCTGAAGCGCGTGCGGCTCCCGTTGTCGATCGCCAGGAGTGGGGTGCGCGGTCAGCAGTGACGGCCACACGCTTGCTCTCGCGGCCAATTCCGGCGCAGTCTGGATCGTCGACCTGACGCACCGGCGAGGCGCGTGCGACACAGGGCAGCCTCCCGTCGCCTGCGGATTCCGCGGAGTTCTCGCCCGATGGTCGGACACTCGCGACCGGTGCCGCGGACGGAACCGTGATCGTGTGGGACGTCAAATCGGGAGCGGTCGAGGAGCGTCTGACCGGACACGGTTCGCGTGTCACCTCGCGGTGTCTTCAGCCCGGACGGGCAAACTCTCTACACCTGCAGCCTGGACGGCGCGATCTTCGCCTGGGACATCGGTCACGAGCGAAGCTTCGGCATCTCGTTCGTCGCCGCGCCTGCCTCGAAGCTGGGAGTCAGGTCCGTTGTGTCCGAAGGGGCGCCTGCGCTCGCCGTGTCACCGGACGGGCGGCGGTTCGCAACGGCTGTGGGGCGAAGCCGCGTCGGCATCTTCCGCACGGATACCGGAGCCGAGCAATCGGGCTTCGACGTTTCGACGGGCGGTGACATCAGCGCGCTCGCGTGGTCAAGATCCGGCGGGCTGGCGGTGAGCGGCGACGAAGGGCAGGTCCAGATCTGGGACGTCTCGGGCCGTCCGCACCTGGCCCGCATCCTGCACGGGATCGGCTCGGTCGACAAACAGGCCGAGGCCGTCACGACCCTGACCTACTCACCCGACGGCTCGCTCGTCGCAGCCGGCGATGTCAGCCAGGTCTGGAGCTACGGCACGGTTGCGGTCTGGGATGCCGCGACCGGGCGAATGCTCTGGAAGGTGCTCAACAAGCAGGCCGGGGTGAATGCGGTCGCATTCTCGCCGGACGGCACGAAGCTCGCCGCAGGTCAGGAGTCGAACCGCGTGACGATCTACGACGCCCACTCGGGCCGTGTGAGGCGAATCGTGCATCCCGAAGGGGACTGGGGCACGTTGTCGCAGCGTTCAGCCGGACCGGCTTGCTCGCGACGGGCGGCTGGTCCGGGATCGTCCAGCTCTGGGATCCGTCGTCGGGACGGGAGGTCGGCAAGCCGACGCTGGTGGCCCCGGCTCCGGTCGCGAGCATCGCGTTCAGCCCCAGCGGTTCGACGTTCGCGACGACCGGCGGCTCGGATGGTCTCGCAAGGATCTGGTCGAGCGCAACGTTGCAGCCGGTGGGAAGCGCACTGGTCGGAGCGAGGGGAACATGGGGCAGCGCTGCCTACACTCCTGACGGTAGGCAACTGGTCGTCGTCCACGACGACGGTACGGGGAACCTGTGGCCGACATCCATCGCAGCGTGGGAGCGCCACGCCTGTGCGGTCGCCGGCCGCAACCTGACGCGGGCGGAGTGGCGACAGTATGTCGGCGGCACCGCCTACCGGGTCACCTGCCCGGGTCAGCCCGGCGTCAGCGGCTCGTAAGAGCCCCGTCAGCGACGCACACAACCCTCCTCGCAAACGGCCGCACGGGCGGCCCGAAGCGAAGGAGGTACGTCGATGTCTATCGGCGGACTCGACTGGCCACTCATGGCGTGGATCACCGTCGCGGCGATCGTTCTCGCCGGCGGCGCACTTGCGTTTCTCCACGGCGTCTCATTCAGAGCGAGGCGATGGGGGAAACACCTGAGCCGGAGGCGGTCCCGCGGGACGATCGCCGTCCTCGTCGTGGTCGCAGCTGTCACGGCGGCTGCTTCACAGGCGCAGCCTCAGCGGCGTCAGACGCCGGCCGGAAGCACCGCGGCTGCGTACTCGCGCGACGTCTTCCGGATCTGTGCGGGTGCAGTTCTGTTCGAAGGAAGCCACGCACTCGGCACCCGTCAGGGCACGCTCGACGCCGCGGCGGACATCCGCGCTTCGACACAGCGTCGACTGGCGGAGGTCGCCCGGGTACCGACCCCCGCAGACGAGGCACGGACGATCGCTCGGTGGCTTGCCGTCGAACAGCAGCTCGCCGACGCGTATGCGCAAGACCTCGTTCAGCTCTACGACCTGATCGCCACGGTGTCGACGTCCGCAGACGCCGATCGAGCCTCGCAGTCGATGCGTGCGGTTACGGATGCGTCGTACCCGATCCGTCTTGCGGCCGGACGCCTCGAACTGAAGCTTGGAGTGCCCGACTGCACAGGAGATTGACCGCCGAAGCAGCGACCACGCCGACGGCGGGGTCGCATCACCTCCACCTGGGGGGTGGAGGTGCGAGCGGGAGAGGCGGCGAGCGGCCGCCTCTCCCGCGATACTCGTTCCATGACGCCCACGCCGATCATCCTCGACTGCGATCCCGGTCACGACGACGCGATCGCCATCCTGCTTGCGCTCGCCTCGCCGGAGCTCGAGCTCGTCGGAGTCACGACAGTCTCGGGCAATCAGACGCTCGACAAGACGACCGCGAATGCCCTGCGCGTGCTCGAGCTGGCAGGACGCGGCGACATTCCCGTCTACGCGGGTGCCGACGCGCCGTTCATCCGTGGACGTGACGTCGCCGCGCACGTGCACGGGGAGTCCGGGCTCGACGGTCCCGACCTGCCGCCGGCGAACGGCGCCCCGCAGGCTCAGCACGCAGTCGAGTACCTGGCCGACCAGTTCCGGGCAGCACCGAAAGCGACGCTCGTCGCGACCGGCCCGCTGACGAACGTCGGCCTTGCCTTTGCAACCCACGCCGATGCGCGACCCGACCGGATTGTCTTGATGGGCGGCGCGGTCGGCGAGGGAAACCGCACGCCGGCGGCCGAGTTCAACATCTGGGCCGACCCGGAGGCCGCGCAGCGCGTCTTCGCGGAGAACCTCGACACGACGATGGTCGGCCTCGACGTGACGCATCGAGCGTTGATCACCGACGCGCACACGGAGCGGATGCGCAGCGCAGGCCGCGTGGGGAGGGTGGTCGCCGAGCTGATGGACTTCTATGCGCGCTTCCACAAGGCGCGTTACCCGGATCTCGCCGGCTCGCCGATGCATGATCCCGTCTGTATCGCCCATCTGATCGACCCGGGGCTGCTCGATCTCCGAGACGCGTTCATCGAGGTCGACTGCACGACCGGGCCGAGCTGGGGCCGCACGAACGTCGACTGGCGAAACCGCGAGCACTTCGGCCCGCCGAACGCGAAGGTCGCGCTCGACATCGACGGCGAGCGCTTCGCCGAGCTCGTCGTGGAACGCATCTCAGCCCTCGGATGAAGGCTGCCGGTCGTCTGCCTGGGCGGGTCGCCGGCGTAGGCTCGACGGAGCCGGCCAAGGAGCGCAGGCGCCGGCTTTGCCGGTGCCGGAGCGGAAATTGATCGTCTTCGCGGCGATCGCCCCGCACGGCGGACCGGTGTTCGACGAGCCGGAGAGCGTGACACGCAAGGGGATGGAGGAGCTCGGCCGCCGCTTCGCCGCCGAGCGGCCGGAGGCGGTGATCGTCGTCACGCCGCACGGCGTCCATGTCGACGGGCACTTCGCCGTCGTGCGTTCCCTGCAGCTCGAAGGCGACGCATCCCGGTGGACCGATGCCGACACGCACTACGAGGGGCCAGGCGATCCCGAGCTTGCCGACGCTTGCGTGCGGTCGCTCCAGGCGGCAGGCCTGCCTGCGCTCGGAATCACGTTTGGGGCGACCGCGGCGGGATCGTCGACGATGCCGCTGGACTGGGGCGCGCTGATCCCGTTGTGGTTCATGCGCGCCCCCGCCGTGGTGGTGAGTCCATGCCGAGCCCTCTCGAACGACGATCACGTCCGGGCCGGCGCGGCCCTCGCGGCCGCAACCGCGGATCGACGGGTGGCGCTGATCGCAAGCGCCGACCACGGTCACGGCCACACGGCCGACGGGCCGTACGGCTTCGCGCCCGAATCCGCCGAGTACGACGAGGAGATCCAGACGATCGTGCGCGCCGACCGGCTGAGCGCGTTGCGAGGCTGGGACCCCGGCTTCGCGGTCGCCGCGAAGGCGGACAGCTTCTGGCAGCTGCTGATGTTGCACGGCGCCCTCGGGGATGGTTTCGAGGCCGAGCTGCTCTCCTACGAGGCGCCCACGTACTTCGGGATGCTCACCGCCGCGTACACGCCGGGCCTACGCCGGAAGGACTGATCGGCCCCAGCGCGAAGTGCGCCGTCATGGCGCGCAGCAAGCGGCCCCACAAGGCCTCCCCGAAGACGCCCAGCCGCGTCAAGAAGCGGACGGTGCGGAAGCGCCGCGGGAAAGGGCTTCGCCTTGCGCACGCCCACCAGCATCCCGAGCTGATCGGCCTCTGCCTCGCCGCCGTCGGGGTGTTCCTCGCCGCCGTGCTGTGGTTCGGCTTCAGCGGCGGGCCCGTCGCAGGTTTCGCAAAGAGCGCGATCGGCGCTGCGGCGTATCTCGCACCGGTCATTCTCATCCCGCTCGGAGCTTTGATGGTGGCAAAGAGCGCGCTCGTCGACGTGCGGCCGTTCCAGCTCGGGCTTGCGGTCGCGCTCACCGGCCTGCTGCTGACCCTCGGCACCGCGCACGGCGGTCTCGTCGGCGACGGGTTCGAGTCGCTCGTCGCACTGGGGCTCGGCACGACCGGCGCCACGATCCTCGGCGTCCTCCTGACCATCGCCGGGGTCTTGTTCCTGACCGGCGCGAGCCTCGGCGCGATCCTTCGCCGGACCGGGCATGAGCTCCACCGTGCGCACACCGCTGTGCGGCGCGAGCGTCCACCGCGGGCCGAGAGCCTGCCGGAGTTGACCCCGGAGCACGCCCTCGAACCGCCGGTCGATGTCCGCAAGGACTACCCCGATCTCGTCTCCGACTCCGTCTCGGGGCCTGCACCCGTCCTCTTCATGCAGGAGCCGGAGGAGCCGGGCGTGTTCTCGGAGGAGAACACACAGGAGACGCTGTTCGAGACATCAGTTCCTGTCGCCGACTACAAGCTCCCCGACCGGGGGCTCTTGAAGCAGTCGAAACCGGGCAGCGGCCCGACGGGTGAGGCCAACGCGCGCGTCGCCGAGGCGCTGGTCACGTGTCTCGCGCACTTCGGTGTCGACGCGACGGTGATCGGCCAGATCTCAGGCCCCCGCGTGACCCGATACGAGCTGCAGCTCGCGCCCGGAACGAAGGTCGGCAAAGTAGCGAACCTCAAGGACGACCTGAGCTACGCGCTTGCGACGACGGAGATCCGCATTCTCGCGCCGATCCCCGGCAAGCAGGCCGTCGGCGTCGAGGTCCCGAATCTCAGCCCGAACCTCGTCACACTCGGCGACATCTACGGCGATCTGCCCGCGACGGCGAGCCCGCTGAGCGTCTGGCTCGGCAAGGACATCTCCGGAGCGGCGGTGTGGGCCGACCTCGCGCGGATGCCGCACATCCTGATCGCCGGCACGACGGGCTCGGGCAAGTCGGGCTGTATCAACGCGATCCTCACGTCGATCCTGCTGCGCGCGACCCCCGATGAGGCGCGGCTGATCCTGATCGACCCGAAGAAGATCGAGCTCAACTACTACGAGTCCATCCCACACCTCCTCACGCCTGTCGTCTCCAGCCCGAAGGAGGCGAGCGCGGTGCTGCTGAACGTCGTCAGCGAGATGGAGCGACGCTACGAGCGACTCAGCCAGGTGCGCGCACGCAATCTCGCCGAGGCGAATCGCGCCTTCCGCAAGCGCGGTGAGGAGGAGCTGCCGTACCTCCTCGTCGTGATCGACGAGCTCGCCGACCTGATGATGGTCAGCCCTCAGGAGGTCGAGGACTCGATCATCAGGCTCGCGCAGAAGTCCCGCGCGGTCGGCATCCACCTGGTGCTCGCAACGCAGAGGCCGTCGGTGGACGTGATCACCGGCATGATCAAGGCGAACGTCCCGTCGCGCATCGCGTTCGCCGTCTCGTCGCAGACCGACTCGCGCGTGATCCTCGACCAGAACGGGGCAGAGAGCCTCCTCGGGCAGGGCGACATGCTGTTCAAGCCGCTCGGAACCTCGCGCCTGCAGCGCGTCCAGGGCGCGTTCGTGACCGAGGACGAGATCGCGCTGATCGTCGAGCAGACGAGGACGCAGCGGGAGCAGGAGGTCGACGAGAGCTTCCTCGAGCTGCCGCAGGTGTTCGCGGACGGGTCCGACAGCGAGGACGGCGAGTTCGACCCGGACGAGGATCCGCTGCTCGACAAGGCGATCGAGATCGTTGTCACCGCGCAAACCGCCTCCGTGAGCCTGCTCCAGCGCCGGTTGCGCGTCGGGTACACAAGAGCGGGACGCTTGATCGACATGTTGGAACGGCGGGGGATCATCTCCCCGTACGAGGGCTCGAAGCCGCGCCGGGTGCTCCTCACCGAGCTCGACCTCGAGCGCGTCGCGGCCGACTAGCAAGACGACCTGTGGACGGGCTACGCTACGCCCGCAATTCCCCCCGGTCAGACCAATCTAGAGGAGGGTAAGTGAAGTTTTCTCGCGGGATCATGCTGGCGTGCGTCGTCGCACTCGCCGCAGTGGTCGTCACGGCCACCGCATTCGGCAGTGCGAAGGCTCCGTCCACGCAGAAGGCGTCATTCACGGCGGCACTCGTGAGTGACATCGGGAAGTTCACCGACAAGGGCTTCAACCAGAACCAGTTGAAGGGGCTGAACACGGCGAAGTCCAAGCTGGGCGTCTCGACGATCGCCCTGCAGTCGAACTCGACGAGTGACTATGCGCCGAACTTCAACACAGCGATTCGCAAGGGCGCGAAGCTCGTCGTCGCGGCAGGATTCCTGCTCGCGCCGACCGAGGCGACCTATGCGAAGAAGTTCCCGAACGTGGACTTCGCCATCACCGACTACACGGTGCACACGGCCCCGTTCGCGACGAAGACGGGCAAGGTCCTGCCGGCGTTCAAGAACGTCGAAGGCCTCACCTACAAGGCGAACGAATCGGGCTGCCTCGTCGGCGTGCTTGCGGCGAAGATGGCCAAGAAGATGGGCGGCGACACCGTCGGCGCGGTCGGCGGTCTCAAGATCCCGCCGGTCGACATCTGGATCGCCGGTTACAAGTACTGCGTCAACAAGGTCGTTCCGGGCATGAAGGTGCTCGTGCAGTACTCGAACGACTTCGTCGCGACGGACAAGTGCCAGACGGTTGCCCAGAACGAGATCGCACAGGGCGCCAAGGTGCTGTTCCAGGTCGCAGGCGGCTGTGGTCTCGGCACGCTCAAGGCTGCAGCTGACGCGAAGCTCTGGGGCATCGGTGTCGACGTCGACCAGTACAACGACGCGGCCCGCGTCCTGACGAGCGGTGTCAAACGCGTGGACAACGGTGTCTACGATGCGATCCAGCAGGCCAAGGCCGGCAAGTTCCAGGGCGGCTCCGACCTCGTCTTCGACCTGAAGAACGGTGGCATGGGCATCGGCCGGATCAACCCGTCGGTCCCGAAGGCGTGGATCACGCTGATGAACTCGTACAAGAAGGGGATCATCAACGGCACGCTCCATGTGCCGAGCGGTCTCTAGCCTCTGAAGCTGCGTGAAATGCGGAAGGGCGGGCCTCGTGCCCGCCCTTTTGCGTTCCGTTTAGGATGCTCCGCGATGGCCGACGATCTCGTTCTCGAGATGCGCGGGGTCCGGAAGGAGTTCCCGGGCACCGTGGCCAACGACGACGTCGATCTGGATGTGCGCCGCGGTGAGGTGCACGCGTTGCTCGGTGAGAACGGCGCCGGCAAGTCGACCCTGATGAACATCCTCTACGGCCTGTACCGGCCCGATGCCGGAGAGCTCCTCCTGAACGGCAAGCGGGTCGAGTTCTCGTCGGCACGAGACGCGATCGGAGCCGGGATCGGGATGGTCCACCAGCACTTCATGCTGATCCCTGTGATGACCGTCGCCGAGAACATCGTGCTCGGGGTCGAGCCACGCCACAATCTGCTGCTGGACGAGCGCACGGCCGAGAAGCGCGTTCGCGAGCTCTCCGAGCGCTTCTCGCTGGCCGTTGATCCGAGCGCGCTCGTCAGCGACATCACGGTGGGCCAGGAACAGCGGGTCGAGATCCTGAAGGCGCTCTATCGCGGTGCCGACATCCTGATCCTCGACGAGCCGACCGCGGTACTGACGCCCCAGGAGGCGCACGAGCTGTTCGAGATCATTCGGAGCCTGCAGGCGGACGGCAAGTCGATCATCTTCATCAGCCACAAGCTAAACGAGGTGCTCGAGATCGCCGACCGGATCACGGTGCTGCGCCGCGGCAAGAAGATCGAGACGGTTCCGCGGGAGGGAGCGACCGAGGCGTCGCTCGCCCGCGCGATGGTCGGTCGCGATGTCCTCCTGCGGGTCGAGAAGGCTCCGCCGCAGGCCGGCGACGTGCTGCTTTCGGTTCAGGATCTCCACGTTCGCGACGACCGCGGCATCGAGAAGGTGCGCGGCGTCTCGTTCGATGTCAGGGCGGGCGAGATCGTGGGTCTCGCCGGTGTCGACGGCAACGGTCAGACGGAGTTGATCGACGCGATCACCGGCCTGATGAAGACCGAGAGCGGCACGATCAAGGTCGCAGGACGAGAGCTTCGCGACGCGAGCGCGCGTCAGATGCTCGATGCCGGCGTCGGGCACATCCCCGAGGACCGCCAACGGCGCGGCCTCGTGCTCGAGTTCTCGATCGCCGAGAACATCGCGCTCCACGACTACGCGAAGCCGCCGTCAGCGCGATGGGGCTGGCTGTTCCCCAAGCGGCTCCTCGCACGCGCCCGCAGCCTGATCCGCGAGTTCGACGTGCGGGGGGGCGGGCCGCTCGCACCCGCCGGCGCCCTCTCGGGCGGCAACCAGCAGAAGGTCGTCGCCGCCCGTGAGATCTCACGCGACCCCAAGGTCCTGATCGCAGCACAGCCGACCCGGGGCCTCGACGTCGGTGCAATCGAGTATCTGCACCGGCGGCTGGTCACCGAGCGCGACGAGGGACGCGCCGTGCTGCTCGTCTCCCTGGAGCTGGAGGAGATCTTCTCGCTCTCGGACCGCATTCTCGTGATCTACGAGGGCGAGATCGTCGGCGAGCACACCGGCGATGTCTCGGAGCAGGAGATCGGGCTCGAGATGCTCGGCGGGCGGGAGCGTCCGGCCGCGTGAGCGCGGACGACCCGACCGCGCCGCCCGAGCCACCGGACGAGGCCGCTGAGACCGGCACCCTCGCTGCGCGCTTCGCCGTAAAGCAGCGGGCCGGCGGAATCGTCGTGCCGGTGCTGACAGGCGTGATCGCGTTCCTGATCGGCGGTTTCGTGGTCCTTGCGACCGGCCACAACCCGCTCCTCGCCTACCGCGACATCTTCAACGGCGCGGGTCTCAACTGGGTCTTTCATCCGACGACGAACATCGCGTCGACGTCGGCATACAACCTCACCCAGACCCTGTTGCAGACGACGACCCTCATTCTCACCGGGCTGGCCGTGGCATTCGCATTCCGTTGCGGCATGTTCAACATCGGTGGCCAGGGCCAGTACCTGGTCGGCCTGTACGTCGCGAACTGGCTCGGCTACTCCCTCGCCGGGATGCAGCCACTGCCGCACATCCTGATCGCGGTCACCGGCGCGACGCTCGCAGGGGCCGCGTGGGCCGGTATCGCCGGTTTCCTGAAGGCAACCGTCGGCGCGCACGAGGTGATCTCGACGATCATGCTCAACTGGATCGCGATCTGGGTCGGCATCTGGCTGTTCGGCGACGGCGGCCCGCTCCAGAACGCGGCCAACAGCTCGGTGCCGATCTCGAACGACGTCGCTCCCAGCGCGCAACTGCCGGTCTTCTGGGGAGTCCAGGGCCTCCAGGGCCTCGACGTCGCCTTCTTCGTTGCGCTCGCGGCGCTTGTTGTCTTCGCGCTCATTCTCAACCGGACAACACTCGGGTATGAGGTGCGCGCGGTCGGGTTCAACCCGGAGGCAGCCGCCTACGGCGGGATCAGCGTGAAGAAGAACCTGATCCGCGCGATGGCGATCTCCGGCGGGTTCGCCGGGCTGGCCGGCGCGCTCGACATGCTCGGTTACCTCTACCACTTCGGCACATCCGACATCCCGGTGAGCTCGGTCGGCTTCCTCGGCATCGCTGTGGCGTTGCTCGGGCGGAACACGGCGGTCGGTGTCGGGTTCGGTGCGCTGCTCTTCGGTGCGCTGCTCTTCGGCACGACACACGGCCTGTCGTCGAACGTCATCGACCCGTCGCTCGCCGGCAACCTCACGTACATGATCCAGGGGCTCGTGGTGCTCTTCGTGGGCGCCGACGTGCTGATCCTCTCCGTGTGGGGCGCCCGCCGGAAGTTCCGCCCCAAGGCGAAGACGGGCGCCGTAGGAGCTTCGGCGTGACCTGGGCGGCTCAGGGCAACAGCCGCAACCCGGTCGCCCGCTGGCTACGCAACCCCGCCGTCACCGGCTACACCGGCATCGCGCTCGGGGTCCTCGCGGGGTTCATCGGCATCCCGCCGATCCAGGCGCGCGGCGTGATCTGGTCGCTCCTGATCGGGATCTTCGCCGTCATGTTCGGCATCGCCACGTTCAGCCGGGGCCGCGGCCGTCTCGGGCTCGGTGCCGTCGCTGCCGGTGTGCTCGGCCTCGGCCTCGGGATCCTCGCAACGCGCTCGAGCGTCGGCAACCTGAACGTCGTCTTCAACGCCTCGCTGCTCGCCCAGACGTTCGCGTTCGCGACGCCGCTCGTGTTCGGCGCGATCGGCGGGATGTTCTCCGAACGCAGCGGGGTCGTCAATATCGGCCTCGAGGGCATGATGCTGATGGGCGCGTTCTGGGGCGTCTGGGGCGCCGACAAGGGCGGCAGTTGGGCCGTGGGCCTGCTCGTCGGGATGGCCGCAGGTGGAGCGCTGGCACTGATCTACGCCTACTTCGCGATTCACCTGCGGGCGGACCAGATCGTCGGCGGCACCGCCGTCAACTTCCTTGCGCTCGGTATCACCGGCTACTTCTTCTTCCAGCTCTACCACGGCAACTACGTCTCGCAAGGCGTCTCGACGATCCCGAACATCAAGCTCCCGTGGATCTCCAGCCTGCATTTCCTCGGCCCTGCGATCGGCGATCTCAGCCTGATGATCTGGCTCAGCTTCCTGCTCGTGATCGTCTCGTACTTCGTCGTCTTCAAGACGCCGATCGGCCTTCGCATCCGAGCGTGCGGCGAACATCCGCGGGCCGCTGACACTGTCGGGATCAACGTCTATGCCGTCCGCTACGGCGCCGTCATCCTCTCGGGGGTCCTCGCCGCCGCCGGAGGCGTGTATCTCTCCGACGGCTTCGGCGGAGGCACCTTCACCGACAACATGACCGAAGGACGCGGGTTCATCGCACTCGCCGCCATGATCTTCGGGAACTGGCGCCCGGCCGGCGCGTTCGCGGCGGCACTGCTCTTCGGCTTCTCGAGCGCGGTTGCGCTACGGCTCCAGGTCTACTCTCCGTCGGCGTCGACGCTCTTCAACGTGCTTCCCTACGTGCTGACACTGATCGCGGTCGCCGGGGTGATCGGGCGCACGATCCCGCCGGCAGCGGATGGCAAGCCGTATCGCAAGCAGTAGCCGCCGCGCACGGGTGGCGGCCGTAGCAGCGCTCGTGGCTGCGAGTCTGGTCGCCGTTCTTCCTGCCTCGTCGGCCGCGGTTCGCCCGCCGTTCCTCGCCTGCCTCGTGACCGGGGTGGGCGGCCCGGAGGACGAGTCGTTCGATCAGCTTGCCGTCGCTGGGCTGCACGCGGCCGAGACACGCGGAGTGGTGGGCCGCGTCGTGAGCGGCACCTCGCAGGCGGACTACGTGCAAGAGCTCAGCTCCTGCGCCGAGAACGGAGCGGGGATCACGATCGGCGTCGGTTACGAGCTTGCGACCGCCGTCGACCAGGTCGCGACGATGTTTCCCCGCGCAGCCTTCGCGATCGTCGACGTCGACGTCCGAACGCTGACGCATCGCCCCGCAAACGTGGAGGGGCTGGTCTTCAAGCAGCAGGAGGCCGGCTACCTGGCCGGCTACACGGCCGGGCTGTGGGCGGCGAGGCGGGGCGGCAAGGCAGTCGGCTCGATCGGCGGCCTCGACATTCCGCCGGTCGATCGTGCACTCGCCGGGTTCCGGTTCGGCGCGAAGCGGGCGAGCCCGGGCCTCACCGTTCTGAGCGCCTACTCCGGCGATTTCGCCGTGCCGGCGAAATGCCAGCAGCAGGCGCTCGAGCAGATCGCCAAGGGATCCATCGTCGAGTTCCAGGTCGCCGGGCCCTGCGGTGCCGGGGCATTCTCCGCGGCGCGGTCGAAGGGCATCTCCGGGATCGGCTTCGGTGCCGACCAGTCCTCGTTCGGCACATCCATCCTGACCAGCGTGCTCGAGCGGGCCGACGTCGCCGTCGCGGCCGCAGTGCGAAGCGCGCGGTCGGGGCAGTCGGCGGGCGGCACCAACGTGATCTTCGGAGCCCAGAACGGGGGCATCACGGTGGGACGCTGGAGCTCCCGGGTGGGCGTCGCGGTTCGCAGGGCGGTGGCGGGCCAGTTCGAGCTCCTGAAGACAGGCAAGATCCCCGGCATCCCGACGACGGTCCAGTAACCGACCGCAGTACCGTATGGCCGATGCGGCTGGCAGCGGCACTGGGCCTCGTTCTCTCGCTGCTCGCAGCGGGGTGCGGCGGGGCGCACAAGGCGAGCCCGCCCGCGACCACGACGACGCGCAGCTCGCCGGCGCCCACGAGTGAGCTGCGCGTCGGGATCGTCGGCCCGCTCCAGCTCCATCTGGCCGGCGTGGCCGCCGTGCACGGAACGCTCGCACGGGTCGCAGACCTGCCGCTCGTCCTGGTCTCGAACGAGGCGGCCGGCCTCGCCGCTGTCGCGAGAGCAGCGCGCGCTCATCCTTCGTCGCACTTCGCGCTTGTCGGCGCGAGCACGAAGGGCGACCGAGTCGGCAATCTCGTCGGACTCGTTCTCCGCGACGAACAGGCTGCGCAGCTCGCGGGCATGGTGGCGGGGTACGCCACAGCCGACGCGGGGGCGACCGCGCCGCGCGTGGCCTGGGTCGGGCCGCAGAACCGCCGCCTGGCCGCTGCGTTTGCTCAGGGCGTCCACCGTGCATTGCCCGGGGCGACCGTGCTGGACGAGTGGTCACGGTCGATCCCCGCGCGCTGCAAGGAAGCGGCCCTCGCCGGGATCGACCGGGGCGCCATGGTCGTCGCCGCGGATCGCGGGCTCTGTGCCGAGGCGGCGGTTGTCGCCGCGCGGCAGCAGAACGTGCCCGGGCTGCAGCTCTCGGACTTCGAGTCGCGGGATGTCGTGACGAGCCTGATCGCCCGGGACGCGGCGGCGGGGGTCTACCACGGTGGCGAGGATCTCGTCTTCGGGGCCGCCAGCGGAGCGATCGGGGTGGGTGCGCTCGATCCGCGGATCTCCCTGGCCACGCTCGTGCGGGCTCGTGCAGCCGCGCAGGAGCTCGCGAGCGGGGCCCCGTGACCGACCTCGACCACGAAGAGCTCGACGAGGAGCCGGTCTCCGGGGTCTCGCCGACGCCTCAGCAGCACTTCGCGTGGCGGTTCCGCAGCGCCAAGGACGTGCTGGCTCCCGTCATCACGACGCTCTTCGCCTTCCTCATGGGCGGTCTCGTCGTTGCGCTGACCGGGAAGAGCCCGGTCCGCGTCTACCACGCGATCTTCACCGGGACGGGCATCGGTTGGTTCTTCCAGGTCGGCAACTACTCCGCCCGGGTCCCCTTCGAGACGAGTCACATGTGGTTCCCGTGGGACACGAGCTCGGTCGCCGCCTCGAACCTGCAGCAGACGCTGCTCTTCACGACTCCGATCATCCTGACCGCGCTCGCCGTCGCCTTCGCGTTCCGCTGCGGGATGTTCAACATCGGTGGCCAGGGCCAGTACATCGTCGGAACGATCTTCGCGGTCTGGCTCGGCTCGTCGTTCGCCTCGCTCAGCCCCTGGGTGCACGTGACCCTGTGCATCGTCGCCGGAACGTTCGCCGGCGCGGCATGGGCCGGGATCGCCGGGATCCTCAAGGCGACGGTCGGCGCGCACGAGGTGATCACCACGATCATGCTCAACTGGATCGCGATCTGGGTCGGCTCCTACCTGTTCGGCGAGAGTGGCCCGCTCCAGGGCTCGCGGGCGTCGATCCCGGTCTCGAACACGATCGTCGACGCGGCCAAGCTGCCCGTCTTCTGGGGGCTGAAGCTCCTCCAGGGGCTCTCGATCGGGATCTTCATCGCGCTCGCGATGCTCGTCCTGTACTGGGTGCTCGTCAACCGCTCGACACTCGGCTTCGCGGTGCGCGCCGTCGGGTTCAACCCGGAGGCGGCGCGCTACAGCGGCATCTCCGTCGGGCGCAACTACTTCATCGCGATGGCGATCGGTGGAGCGTTCGCAGGGCTTGCGGGCGCGATCGACGTCACCGGCTGGGAATACCAGGTGGGGCCGGCCGATCTCCAGGCGAGCCAGATCGGCTTCATCGGTCTTGCTGCCGCACTGCTCGGGCGCAACACCGCGGTCGGCATCGGGTTCGCATCCCTTCTCTTCGGGGCGCTGATCACCGGCACGTCGAGCCGTCAGCTCGACCCCACGATCTTCCGTCCCGATCTTGCCGAGAACCTCACCATCATCATCCAGGGGCTCGTCGTCCTCTTCGTCGGGCTCAACCTGGGCGCCCTCTGGACGTGGCTGCGCCGACGGAGGCGCGCGTGAGCCGCTGGACCAGCCCCCAGAAGGTCGGCCTCGCCGGGATCGCGCTGGGCGGGCTCGCGTTCTGGCTCGCCCTGCCGCCGCTTGCAGCCCGCACCGCTGCTTTGCCGCTTCTGATCGGGCTGCTCGCGATCTTCGCGGGCATCTGGGCGGCATCGCGCGGAGCGGTCCGCAACGGTGGGACCGCGATTGCCGCCGGCGTTCTCGGGATCGTCCTCGGCGTCCTCGCGACTCGCTCGTCGTCGGCGCACCTCGACAGCGTCGTCGTTTGGGGAGCGCTCGGCGCCGCCACACTGCGCTACGCGACACCGCTCACGTTTGCGGCGATCGGCGGGCTCTACTGCGAGCGCAGCGGCGTCATCAACGTGGCGCTGGAGGGGATGCTGCTGACCGGCGCGTTCTTCGGCATCTGGGGCGCAATCTGGGCGCATACCTGGGCCGGCGGTCTGGCGTGGGTCGTCGGCCTCGCCGCCGCCGCACTGGCAGGGATGGCGCTCGCGGCGGTCCATGCCGTGTGGGCGATCTCGTTCAAGACGGACCAGATCATCTCCGGCACAGCACTCAATTTCCTCGCGCTCGGCATCACCGGGTACCTGTTCGTGGACAAGTACGGAGACACCGGGACTCCGGGTAACGTCCCGGACTACGGAATCCCGGACATCCATCTCCACTTCCTGCAGAACTGGACTCTCATCGGACCGATCTTCGGCCAGCTCAACCTCATGATCTGGCTGTCGTTCGCGCTGCTCGTGGCGACATACGTGTTCGTCTTCCGGACGCCCTCGGGGCTCCGGCTCCGGTCGGTCGGCGAGCATCCGCGTGCAGCGGACACCGTCGGCATCTCGGTGTCCAGAGTCAGGTACATCGCGGTCATCGCCTCCGGCGGCATCGCGGCGATGGGCGGCGCGTACCTCTCGCTCGGCTTCGTCCATTCGTTCAACCAGGGAATGACGAACGGCATCGGCTTCATCGGCCTCGCGGCGCTCATCTTCGGCAAATGGCGGCCGTTTCCAGCCTGGGGAGCAGCGCTCCTCTTCGGGTTTTCGAGTGCGCTGGCAGACCGGCTGCCTGCCGCATACGGGAACCAGTGGGGCACGCTGTTCCAGGCGCTGCCGTACCTGCTCACGCTGATCGCGGTCGGCGGCCTGGTCGGGCGTTCGATCGGGCCGGCGGCAGCCGGACGGCCGTATGCCAAACAGTAAGCGCGCCGCCCGCGCGGCGGCGTTGCTTGGCTTGCTGGCCGTGCTCGCAGTCCCGGCCGCAGTGCTCGCCTCACGGCTCGTCAGCGGGGTCACGCTCCTGCATTCCCTCTACGTCGCAGTCGCGACCTCCTGCGTGCTCGGCCTCCTGGCCGTGGCCGCGACGCGCCGCTCCCGGTTCCTGGCAGCGCGAAGCGTACGGCCCGAGGACACCGGACCCGGCCTCTTCACGCGGTCACTGGCCTGGGCGGGCCTCTACGTCGGGGTGACGGCGGGGCTGGCACTCGCCGTGTACGGCGCGCTTCGCTGGGCGCAGTAGCCGAAGAGCACGGGTCGCGGCTACGCTTCGCAAGCCGTGTTCGAGATTGGCAACAGCCTTCGGGAAGCACGCATGCGCCGGGGCGTCGACTTCGCGCAGGCCGAGCTCGCGACCAAGGTCCGCGGCAAATACCTGCGCGCGCTCGAGGAGGAGCAGTTCGACGTGCTGCCGGCCCAGACCTACGTCAAAGGCTTCCTGCGCACCTATGCCGAGTATCTCGGCCTCGACGGGCAGCTCTACGTCGACGAGTACAACTCGCGCTTCGTCGGCACGGGAGACGATCACGAGCCACGGACGCGCCGCTCGGCAGCGCGTCCGCAGCGCCGGCACCGGCGCGTCGAGACGAATGTCGTGCTCGTTGCTCTCGCTGCGATCGCGATCGTCATGGTGGTGGTCATCTCCGCCTGGAAGGCGAGCGACAACAATTCAACGGCGCCCCCGAAGGCGAAGCCTCCGACCGCGAGGCATCATCGGGCCACACCGCTGCTGACGCTGACCGGGCTTCGCGGTTCGACGCACGTCGCCGCGCGCGTCGGAAGCGCTGCGGGAAACGTCGCCTTCGACGGGACGATCGCCAAGGGCGATACGCCGCTCGCACTGCACGGGCGACGCCTGTGGCTGCAGATCGACTCGCCGGAGAACCTGCGCATCCAGGTTCATGGCAAGCTCGTGCACGTGCCGGGGCTCCAGCCCCGCGTGATCATCGTCACGCCCACGGGTTGGCACCCCGCCTGAGAGCGAGCATCGTCGCGTCGGGCTCGGAGCTCGTCCGAGGCGACCGGCAGGACCGGAACGGGCCGTATCTGGCCGCCTCGCTCCTCCGGCTGGGCATCGATCCCGTCCGCATCACCGTCGTCGGTGACGAACCGGCGGAGCTGGAGGCTGCGTTGCGCGCCGGGCTCGACGACGACCTCCTCGTCGTCTCCGGCGGGCTCGGCCCAACGCACGACGATCGCACGATCGAACTGCTCGCGCGGGCGGCTGGACGGCCGGTCGCGGTCGACGAGCAGCTTGCACATGAGATCGAGGCGCTCTCGCGCCGGGTGGCCGAGCGGCTGAACCGTCCGTACACCGACTTCGCGGAGGGCGTGCGCAAGCAGGCCACCCTGCCGGAGGGAGCGGAGTGGGTGGGGCTCGTCGGCACGGCACCGGCCGTCGTCCTGGAGACGGGCAGCTGTATCGCGGTCGCGCTCCCCGGGCCGCCGCGTGAGCTGCAGGAGCTCTGGCCGCGCGTGCTCGAGACCCGGCCGCTCGTCGCGCTGCGCCGGCGCGCGGAGGCTCCCGAGCGTCGCGTGCTGAGGCTCTTCGGGGTGTCGGAGTCCGCGGTCGCGCAGACCCTCGCGGCCGCCGGCGGCGACGGGGACGGCGTTGCGGTCACGATCTGCGCCCGCGACTTCGAGATTCACGTCGATCTGTTCGTCGATGCGGGCGCCGAGGCACGCGGTGCGGCGCTCGAGGCAGCACTGGCCGAGGCCAACGAGCCCTATCTCTTCTCTCGCGACGAACGGACGACCGCGGCCCTCGTGCTCGACCTGCTCAAGGCGCGTGGCTTGACGCTCGCGACGGCCGAGTCGTGCACCGGCGGTCTCGTTGCCGCGCGTCTCACCGGCGTGCCGGGCTCCAGCGACGTCTTCCTGGGCGCCGTGGTCGCCTATTCGAATGAGGTCAAGGCTGCGCAGCTCGGTGTCCCGGAGGACGTGCTCGCAGCACACGGCGCCGTGTCCGCGCAGGCAGCTGCTGCCATGGCGCACGGCGCCCGAACGCGGCTCGCGGCGGATGTCGCGGTCGCGGTGACGGGTGTCGCCGGGCCGGGCGGTGGAACGGAGGAGAAGCCCGTCGGCCTTGTCTTCCTGCACGCCGCCGGGCCGGCGGGGGAGCTCGCACGGCGTCTCGACTTTCCGGGAGACCGCGAGACGATCCGCCAGCGAGCGGCGGTGGCGGCGCTGCACCTCGTGCGGCGACTTGTCACACAGCCGTGACGGACAAGGCACGCTTCTTCGCCTAACGTGGCCGGCGATGAATCGATCCGGCTCTTCTGTGCGCTCCAGCTGCCGCCTCCGGCCGTCGACGAGGTCGTGTCTTGGCAGTCGGAGAACCTGGCTCGGCAGTTGGATGTGCATCTGCCCGGCAGGCTCGTCCCACGGGAGAACCTGCACGTCACGCTCGCCTTCCTCGGCTCACGGCCGGTGCGTGAGGTGCCGGCGATCGCAGCTGCGCTCGCCGACGCCGCCCATGAGGCGAGCCCGGCAGAGCTGCGGCCCAGGAGCTACCGCGAGACGCGGAGCGTGGGAATGATCGTCTACGAGGATCCCTCGGGGGCTGCGACAGCGCTGGCGGCTGCTGTCGGCGAGCGGCTCGAGCGGCTCGGTGTCTTTCGCCGGGAACGCCGGCCGTGGCTCCCGCACGTGACGGTTCTGCGCTTCAAGGAGCGGGCAGGACTCGCTCCAGAGGTGGCGAACATACGTTCGTTCCGTGCCGTCCGCACTGCGCTCTACTCTTCGACGTTGCGACCCGGTGGGGCGCAGTACGAGGCACTTGAAACGGCAGCCCTAGGAGGTCGGTAGACAGATGGATCGCGAGCAAGCACTCGACACGGTGCTGGGACAGATCGAGCGTCAGTTCGGCAAGGGCGCCGTCATGAAGATGAACGACCAGGCCCAGGTCGCGATCGGCGCCGTTTCCACGGGGTCGCTCTCTCTGGACGTGGCGCTCGGGGTCGGCGGGCTGCCGCGCGGCCGTGTGGTCGAGGTCTTCGGGCCGGAGTCGTCGGGCAAGACGACGCTCGTCTACCACGTGATCGCCGAGGCGCAGCGCCGCGGCGGCATCTGCGCCTTCATCGACGCAGAGCACTCGATGGATCCCGCCTATGCGAAGCGCATCGGCGTCAACATCGACGACCTACTCGTCTCGCAGCCGGACACCGGCGAACAGGCGCTCGAGATCTGCGAGCTGCTGGTTCGCTCCGGCGCGCTCGCCGTCGTGGCGATCGACTCGGTTGCGGCGCTCACGCCGAAAGCCGAGATCGAGGGCGAGATGGGCGACTCGCACGTCGGCCTGCAGGCACGTCTCATGAGCCAGGCGCTCCGCAAGCTCGCCGGCACGCTCAACAAGACCGACACGATCTGCCTCTTCACGAACCAGCTGCGCGAGAAGATCGGCGTCATGTTCGGCAACCCCGAGACCACCTCGGGTGGCCGCGCGCTGCGGTTCTACGCATCCGTGCGGCTCGATATCCGCCGCATCGAGACGCTCAAGGACGGAGTCGAGGCCTACGGCAACCGCGTGCGCGTCAAGGTCGTGAAGAACAAGGTCGCACCGCCGTTCAAGCAGGCCGAGTTCGACATCATCTACGGCGACGGCATCTCCTGGGAGGGGACGGTGCTGGAGACCGGGTTGGAGAAGAAGGTCGTCCAGAAGTCCGGTTCGTACTTCTCGTTCGGAGACGACCGTCTCGGCCAGGGACGCCAGAACGCAACCGCGTTCCTCAAGGAGCATCCGGACATCGTCCAGGGGATCCTGCTGGCCGTCCAGGCGCAGGCACCGGAAGGACAGGTGATCTCCGCCCGGCTCCTGCCGGAGGGCGACCAGCCCGTCGAAGCCAGGCCGGTGCTCGAGGAGGTCGAAGAGGAAGCGACCGCGGCGGCGTAGTGTCGCGGAAGCCGGAGCCGCGGGAACGCGAACCGGTCGAGCTCGCGGCGCGTGCGCTGCAGCACCGCGATCGTTCGCGGCGGGAGCTCGACGAGCGCCTCGCCCGGGCCGGTGTGGGCGACAGCAAGCGCGCCGAGGCCCTCGACACGCTCGAGCGTGTCGGTTACGTCGACGACGTCCGCTTCGCCGCAACGCGGGCAAGCTCCCTGGCCGGGAGGGGATACGGAGACGAGGCGATCCGGCACGATCTCGCGGACCACGGGGTCGAGGGCGGGGCGGTAGAAGCGGCGATCGGTGGCCTCGAGCCGGAGCTCGACCGGGCACGCGCGCTCGTGGAGCGGCTCGGGCGATCGGCGAAAACGGCGCGACGGCTGGCCGGAAAGGGCTTCTGCGAGGAGTCGCTCGAGGTGACGCTGGGAGCCGACGTTGCGGAGGGTGCGGTTTGAGTTGTAGAGTTCATGGTTCGAACTCAACGCTTTTTGCCTGCACAACCCAATTTCCTCCGATCACTCACGTTTCTTGAAACTCATCCTCAGTCATCGATCCGCCTGGCAGCGCCAGCGCCAACCCAGACAGACACCCTGAACTGAGACAGAGAAGGGCGCGCGCGAGCGTGCCGGGAAACGCCGATCGGCGGGAAATGCGGCGTGCGGGTGACCGAACCCGTAGGAGCGCCCATGCCCGTCCCTGTGGCTGTCGTGATCGGAATTGCGGTTGGACTCGTCGGAACGCTGCTCGCGGTCCGACTGCTCGGCAGGTCGGGGGTCGAGAACGCGCGGCGCGTCCGCGCCCGGCTCCTGGACGAGGCGCAGCGAGAGGCCGACGCCACGCGGCGGGAGGCCGGCATCGAGGCACGCGAGCAGACGGTGAAGCTGCGGGCCGAGCTCGAGTCGGAACTACGCGAGCGCCGCGACACGGTGATGAAGATCGAGGAGCGCGTCATCTCGAAGGAGGACGACATCGACCGGAAGCTCACGGAGCTGACCCGGCGCGAACAGGGTGTCGCCGACCGCGAGATCCACCTGCGCCAGCTGCAGGACGAGATGAAGGAGCTCCGGGACGGCGAGCGGGTGGAGCTCGAACGAATCGCGGGCATGACGATGGGGCAGGCGCGGCAGCGGATCCTGGCCGATTCGGAGGAGCAGGTGCGGCACGAGCTCGCCGGACGCGTGCGGCAGATGGAGGAGGAAGCTCAGACCGAGGCAAAGCGCCGGGCGCGGAACCTCGTCGCCGACGCCTTGCAGCGGGTCGCGGCGAGCGCAGCCGCGGAGACGACCGTCACGCTCGTCGAGCTCCAGTCGGACGACATGAAAGGGCGCATCATCGGGCGGGAGGGCCGCAACATCCGCGCGCTCGAACATCTCACGGGCGTCGACTTCATCATCGACGACACGCCCAATGCCGTCGTGCTCTCCTCGTTCGACGGCATTCGTCGTGAGATCGCGCGGATGACGTTGCTGAAGCTGATCGAGGACGGACGGATCCATCCGACGCGTATCGAGGAGATGTACTACCTCTCCAAGGCCGAGCTGGACGAGCACATCCGGCAGGCGGGTGAGCAAGCGGTGTTCGAGGCGAACTGCGGAGAGTTCAGCGACGAGCTCGTGAAGATCCTCGGCCGGCTGCGCTTCCGGACGAGCTACGGGCAGAACGTGCTCAAGCACACCCTCGAGGTGGTGCAGCTCGCGGGCATCATGGCCGCCGAGGTCGAGGCCTCGGTCAAGACCGCGAAACGCGCTGCTCTCCTGCACGACCTCGGCAAGGCGATGACGCACGAGGTCGAAGGCTCACACGCGCAGATCTCGACGCAGCTCGCGCGCAGGCACGGCGAGAGCCCTGCCGTCTGTCACGCGATCGAGGCGCACCACTACGAGGTGCAGCCCCAGACCGTCGAGGCCGTCCTTCTGATCGCCGCCGACGCGATCTCGGCCTCCCGCCCCGGGGCGCGAGGCGAGGGGCTCGAGCACTACGTGAAGCGGCTCGAAGCGCTCGAGGAACTGGCCGGCCGCCATCCGGGGGTCGAGAAGGTCTACGCCCTGCAGGCGGGGCGGGAGATCCGCGTGCTCGTCAAGCCCCAGGAGATCGACGACGACGGCGCCGTGCTGCTCTCGCACGAGATTGCCCGCGAGATCGAGGACCACCTCGAGTATCCGGGTCAGATCAAGGTGACCGTGATCCGGGAGAGCAGGGCGATCGACGTCGCCTCGAACAAGCAGACAGAGCGCCGCCCGGTCGAGCGGCTCGACGCCGCCTAAGCCAGATCGGGCAGCCAGAAGTGGCCCGGGTGGACGAGCGAGATCCACCCGGCCAGGAGACGCCTGCGCGCGCTGCTCAGATGCGGCAGCACGGCGGCGAGATCCGACTCGTCCTTCGGTCGCGCATGCTTCGCCTTGAAAAGAAGCACTACCTCGGGGCGCGCGTAGGGGATCCCGTCGGCGGTGTGCTCGATCAGCTCGGTGTAGGGGAGATGGATCGAAGCAGCACGACGCGACACCCACTCGCCGCCCGCCGACGGCTCCCGAAAGAGATCCACGCGCCAGACATTCGCGGAACGGTCGAGGCCCCAGGTCTGGTGCGCGGTCTCCATCAGCTCGCCCGCTGTCGCAAGCGGCTCGACCCGGCCGCGCCCGACGACATGGAAGTCGAGCTGCCCGAGCGCCGCCGCTACCTCGTCGAACCGAGCAGCCGGAACCCCGAGCTCGAGATCCTCGTGTTCACGACGCTGCGTCCCGAGGAAGAGATCGATCGCCCAACCGGCCGCCACGTACCACGGCACGGCGACGCCTCCGAGTCGTTCAGCCGCCTCCTCGGGCCGCCAGGCATTCCATTCCGCGTCGTCCCAACGCACGCCGGGACTAGCCCGCGTACTCGAAGGTCGCCCCGTAACCGCAGTTGCCGCGGAAGCTCACGGCGAGCGGGCCGTCTTCGATCACGAGCTCGCTCGCGACGAGCTCCTCGCCGGCCCGCTCATGACCGGGGATGACACAGCTGACCGTCTCGTCGCCTGCGTAACGGTCGCGGATGCGGACGCTGACGAGATCGCGAATCCGAAGCCACTGGCGCCGGGAGGTGTGGTCGACCTCGATGTCGAGCGAGCGCACGGCGATGCGATTGCTCTTCTTCCAGGCCCAGGGAAAGTGATCGATCGCATCACCGCCGACGTGTCCCGTGAAGATCGCCTCGAGCATGGCCCGTTGATCGTCGTCGGCCTGCGCGTCGAGATACAGGATCCAGCTCCACGGTGACCCGGGCTCGTCGTCGCTGTAGCGCACCGCCATCGCGACGGGCAGGCCCGACAGGTCGACTCCGTCGGCCGAGCCCTCCTCGATCAGCCAGGAGAGAACCCCGATACAGGTCCCGTACGTCGAGCGTCCGCCGGCCACACCGTTGCTGCGCCGGCACGGACAGATCGGGTCGCAGTTGCAGGACTCGAAGTAGCTTCCGCTGATCCGCCAGCTCACCGCGGCATCCCCATCTTCATGGGCATGTGATCCGGTTGGTGGAGACCCGGCATGCTCTGGGGCGAGACGGCGATCCAGCCTCCGAGTGCGATGAGTGCAACGGCGAGCGCGCGGGCGAACGTCTCGCCCCCGGGCAAGAGCTTCTCGACGAGGATCACCACGGCGGCGACGGCCATCCAGAAGACGCTCATGATCCCGAGCGCGAACAACGCGAGCATCAGCCCCGCGCAGCAGCCGACGCAGTAGGAACCGTGTCCGAGTCCCGCTCGCAGAGCGCCGAGGCTTCCGCCTCGACGGTGGATCAGGAAGTGGAGCGGCGAGCGGCAGTGGCGCAGACACGCCGTCTTGAGCGGCGTCAGCTGATAGACGCCCGCCGCGGCCAACGCGGCTCCGGCGAGCCACGGGCCTCGACGGTCCCAGGCCACGAACGGCGGGGCTCCCTCGCGGGCCAGGCGACTGACGGTATACGCAGCGACACCGAATGCCGTCCAGGTGAGCAGGTAGCCCGCCACGAACAGCGTGGTTTGTGAGGCGCGGCCGAGGTGCGAGAACATGAGCGTCGTCGGCGCCGCGGACGGCAGCATCATGGCCATGGTCATCGTCAGCCAGATGCCGACGAACCACGCAAACGACCCCAGGTCGGTGCCGGGGCCGGCGTCCATGCCGCGCATCTGTTGGACCGCAACCGCCCACGCGACGAGCGAGGCGGTGAGGACCGAGGTGAGGACCAGGATGCTGGTGAGAGCGGCGGTCCGGGCGTCCGGCTGGGGCAAATCGCTCACGTCACAAGTATCTCGCGCGCGGGGCCGCGTCGACACGGCACGGCTACCCTACGGCGGTGCGCCGGTACTTCGTGACCACCTTTGGCTGCCAGATGAACGCTCACGATTCCGAGCGGATCAAGGGCATGCTCGAGGAGATCGGGCTCGGGGAAGCGATGAGCGCCGACGAGGCAGATGTCGTGGTCTTCAACACCTGCACGATCCGGGAGAAGCCTGACACGAAGCTCGCCGCGTACCTCGGCGAAGCCGCAGCGCGCAAGCGAGAGCAGCCGGACCGAGTGATCGCCGTCGGCGGCTGCTATGCCGAGGCGCAGCGCGAGCGGATCTTCGAGCTGTACCCGTCGGTCGATGTTGCCTTTGGGCCGGGGTCGATCGCGCACCTCGGCGAGTGGCTCGGAGCGGGAGGGATGGGCGTCCCTCGAGGGCGCTTCGGTCTGGACGACCGCAACTTCGCCGCGGAACTGCCGCTACACAACGAGCGCTCGTTCCAGGCGTGGGTGCAGGTCTCAATGGGCTGCAACTCGAAGTGCTCGTACTGCATCGTCCCGGCGGTGCGCGGCCGCGAGCAGAGCCGTCGCCCGGGAGAGATCATCGCCGAGGTCCAGGGCCTTGCCGTTCACGGCGTCAAAGAGATCACGCTCCTCGGGCAGAACGTCAACTCGTGGGGACGTGACTTGCGGCCCGATCTCGAGACCGAGTTCGGCGAACTGCTTCGGGCCTGCGATGCAGTCGAGGGGATCGAGCGCGTTCGCTTCACGAGCCCGCACCCGAAGGACTTCCGCGAACCGGTGATCGCCGCCATGGCGGAGTGCTCTTCGGTGTGCGAGCACGTGCATCTGCCGCTTCAGTCCGGTTCGTCGCGGCTTCTGAAGGCGATGCGCAGGACGTACACGCGTGAACGGTATGTCGCCCTCGCCGAACGAATGCGTGCGGCCATCCCCGACCTGGCGTTCGGGACGGACATCATCGTGGGGTTCCCGGGGGAGACCGAGGACGACTTCCGCGAGACGCTGGAGGTGGTGGAGCACGTCGGCTACGACAGCGCGTACACCTTCGTCTATTCGCCACGTGCGGGCACCGAGGCTGCGTCGATGCCGGATCAGATCCCCCACGAGGTGAAGATCGAGCGAATGGAGCGGCTGGTCGACCTGACCCAGCGGCTCGCCCGGGACCGCAACGAGGCGCGGATCGGCGGGGTCGAAGAGGTGCTTGTCGAGGGTCCGTCCCGCACGGACCCGGCGATGCTTCGCGGCCGCACGCGTAGGAACACCACCGTCAACTTCACCGGCAGCGCCGCGCCGGGCGACCTGGTCGGCGTGCTCGTCGAGGGTGCGACCTCGACGACGCTTCGAGGCGCCCAGCAGCAGGCCCTCGTCGCTGCCTGACCGCTCCATCACATCCATCCGTCACACTTGGGTGCGATGAGGATCCTCGTCACCGGCTCGTCAGGCCAGATCGGCACGAACCTCGCGCTGCGGCTCCTCGCCGACGGGCACGAGGTATTCGGTGTCGACAAGCGGCCGAACCCCTGGGTCAGCGACGCCTTCCCGACGCTGCTGCAGGATCTCGCCGGCCATTACTCGGCATTCCGCGGCGGCATCAACGGCGTCGAGTATCCGACGGTCGACCTCGTCGTACATCTCGCCGCGCACGCGAAGGTGCATCAGCTCGTACGCCAGCCGCACCGTGCACTCGAGAACACGATCATGACCTTCAACGTGCTCGAGTTCGCCCGGGGGATGAACCTGCCGATCGTTCACTCGTCGACTCGCGAGGTGTACGGCGACGTGCACCGATTCGAGGAGTACGCAGAGGAGGCCGCCGACTTCGCCTTCACCGAGAGCCCGTACTCGGCGTCGAAGATCGCGAGCGAGGCATTCATCTACTCGTACGCCCGGTGCTACGGCCTCCGCTATCTCGTCTTCCGCTTCTCGAACGTCTACGGGCGCTACGACTCCGACCTCTGGCGCATGGAGCGTGTGCTGCCGCTGTGGATGCACCAGCTGTCGCGTAACGAGGCGATCACGATCTTCGGCGGCGATCAGAAGGTGCTCGACTTCACCTACGTCGACGACTGCGTGGACGGCATCGCCCGCGGCGTGTACGCCCTCGCAGCCGGCACGGCCGGCAACGAGACGATCAACCTCGCCTACGGCCAGGGGAACACCCTCGTCCGCGCCGCGGAGTTGATCGCTCAGGCGCTCAGCGTCGAACCGAACATCAACCTCGCACCGTCCCTGGTCGGGGAGGTGACCCATTACATCGCGGACGTTCGCAAGGCGCATGACGTGCTCGACTGGACACCGAAGACACCGCTCGAAGACGGCATCCCGCGAGCGGTTGCCTGGTTCAACGAGTGGCGGGCGGCGCACCCCGAGGAAGACCGGCCGTTCGAGCGCCCGCAGGCGGCCGACGAGCTCGAACATGGCTTCAAGCAGCCGGCATCCGCCGGCGCGTAGCCTGCTCGCGCTCTTCGGGCCGACAGCGTCCGGCAAGACCGCGGTCGCCGGCATTCTGCGCGACCGGATCGGCGCCACGGTCATCTCGGCCGACTCTGCCGCCCTCTACGAGGGACTCCCGTTGATCACGGCAGCGCCGTCCTACCCCGCCGAGCTCGTCGGGATCCTCCCGCTCGACGTCGACGTCTCGGTCGGCGCGTACCAACAACTCGCGCAAGCTGCCGTCGACGCGGCGGCCGTCCCGCTCATCGTCGGGGGAACGGGCCTCTACTTCCGCGCGGCGCTTTCCGCGATCGAGCTCCCGCCGCCGCCCGCGCCGGGCCGTCGCGAGCACTGGCAGGAAGAAGTCGAGCGGCTCGGTCCCGACGGAGCACACGCTCTGCTCGCCGAACGCGATCCCGCCGCAGCGACACGCGTGCATGCGAACGACCGGAAGCGCCTTGTGCGCGCGCTCGAGCTGGCAGAGGCAGGTTCCTCGCTGGCACCCGGAACAGACCGGCTCTGGACGGAGGACACGCGCCTGCCGACGCTGATCGTGGCGCTCGACGTCCCGCTGGACGAGCTCGACCGCCGGATCGACGCACGGGCCTGGGAGATGGCGGCGGCCGGAGCCGCAGCCGAAGCGCGGGCGGCCTGGGCCTGCCCTCTGTCGGCCACTGCACGGAAGGTGCTCGGCCTCGAACAGTTCGCCACCCTTCCCGAGGACGAGGCGGTGGCCGCGGTCGCACTCGCCACCCGTAGACTCGCGCGCTATCAGAGAAAATGGCTGCGCCGGATGCCGGGCGTCACCATCCTCGACGGCAGACGGCCTGCCGGGGAGCTTGCAGATGAGATCGTCTCGCTGGGACGCGCAGGGAAACATCTACCTGGTCACTGAGGAGCCTCAGACGCCGGAGTCGGTGCGCACCGGGGTGGGCGGCGCCGACGGCGTGCTCGAGGTCCTCGGGCACCGTGACGACGCGCTGGAGATCGTGATCTGGAACCCCGACGGATCGCAGGCGGAGATGTCCGGCAACGGCACGCGCATCGCCGCGCGGTGGCTCGCGGAACTGACGGGCGCGACACAGGTCACGGTGCGCGTCGGCGCGCGCGAGGTGGTTGCAAGGCTGCTTCCAGACGGCCGGATCGAACAGGATCTCGGCGACGTAGCCGTCTCGGGACCGGAGGAGGTCGAGGGCATCCGCTTCATCGCCGTCGACGTCGGGAATCCTCACGCGGTCGTCGCGGGTGACCCAGGCGACCTGCTGCAGATCGGGCCGCTGCTCGAGACGCATGAGCGCTTCCCAGGGCGAACCAACGTTCAGGTCGCGCGCCTGCGCGGTGGCGGAGTCATCGAGGCGCGCGTCTGGGAACGCGGCGCGGGGGAGACGGCGTCGTCGGGAACGAGTGCCGTCGCCGTCGCCGCGGCCTTCGGCGTCTCGCCGGCCGTCATTCGCTTTCCCGGTGGGGAGCTCCACGTGCGGTTCGAAGGAGCCCGGGCGTTTCTGACCGGGCCGGCTGTGCGCGTCTAGCTCCCGATCTCGTAGTCCCGCAGGGCGTCGTTCAGCGACGTCTTCAGATCGGTGGCTTCGCTCCGCCAGCCGATGATCAGCGCACAGGAGAGGTTGTACGTCCCGGCAGGGAATGCCTTCGGCCTCGTCCCCGGAACGACGATCGCCCGCGCGGGGACGAAGCCCCGGTGCTCGACCGGCTCACTGCCGGTGACATCGATGATCGGAACGCTCGCCGTGAGGGTCACGTTCGGCGCCAGCACCGCTTCTCTACCGATCCGCACTCCCTCGACCACGATCGCGCGCGATCCGAGAAACGCGCCGTCCTCGACGATCACCGGACGTGCACCGGGAGGCTCGAGCACACCGCCGATGCCTACACCGCCCGCCAGGTGCACGTTTGCACCGATCTGGGCGCCGGAGCCGACTGTCGCCCAGGTGTCCACCATCGTGTTCGGGCCGACCCACGCGCCGATGTTCACGTACGACGGCATCAGGACGACTCCGCGGGACAGAAACGCGCCGTAGCGGGCCGCCGCAGGCGGCACGACGCGCACCCCGAGCTCCGCATAACCCGTTTTGAGCGGGATCTTGTCGTGGTAGGAGAACGGCCCAGCATCGCTCTGCTCCATGTGCCGTTTCCGGAAGTAATCGAGGATCGCCGCCTGGACGTCCGCGTTGACGCGCCAGTCGTCCCCGTCGGGCTCGGCCACCCGCACCTCGCCGCGGTCGAGGGCCGCGATCGTCTGGTCGGTCGTCATCGGAGTGTCCGCACGATCTCTGCCGCCCGTTCGCATTCCTCCTGCGTCGGCACGAGCGCGAAGCGCACGTAGCCCTCGCCCGCCGGTCCGAAGAACGACCCGGGAGCACAGACCACGCCGTGCTCGAGGAGCCGGCGGGCGAACGGCTCCGACGGTCCTCCGACGTCGAGCCAGAGATAGAACGTTGCGGTCGATCCGGCGAGGCGAAGGCCCGCCGCCTCGAGCGCGGGCAACATCGTCTCGCGCTTGCGCCGGTAGATCGCACGGACGTCTTCGACGTGAGCGTCGTCCGACCATGCGGCGACCGATGCGCGCTGGACGAACTCCTGAGGGGCGGTGCCGACCGTCGGGCGAAATGTGCGCAGCGCGTCCGCCAGCTCGGCCGGAGCACAGATGAAGCCCGACCGGTAGCCCGTCATCGACGACCGTTTCGAGAGCGTGTTGAAAACGACGACGTTGGTCCGGTCGGAGACCTGCATGGCCGAGACGGGCGGCTCGTCGAACCAGAGCTCCGAATACGCCTCGTCGGAGCAGAGCAGGAAGCCGTGCTCTCGTGCCCTGGCCGCAAGCTCCTCGTAGAACGACAGCGGTGCTTCCGCGCCCGTTGGATTGTTCGGGTAGCAGACCCAGAAGACGGCGATGTCGTCCCAGGCGTCGAAGGCGTCGAGGTCGGGGAGCCAGCCGTGGTCCTCTCGCAACGGAACGGTTGCGACTGCACCGCCCGCGAAGAGCGTGCCCCGTTCATACACCGGGTAGGCAGGCTCGGGGATCGCAACCAGCCGCTTCTCTCCGAGCGCGATCTGTGCGAACGAGTAGATCGCTTCCTTCGAGCCGAGCGTCGGCACGATCTCCCGGTCCGGATCGACGCTGACGTCGAAGCGGCGACCGATCCAGCCGGCGATCGCATCGCGGAGCTCCGGTAACCCGGTCGCGCGCGGATACGACGAGACCTCCTCCACCGAGGAGAGCATGGCCTCGCGGATGAACGCCGGCGTGCGCTCGCGTGGGTCGCCCATGCCGAAGTCGATCAGCCCAATGCCCCGGGCCGACGCCTCGGCTTTCCAGTCGTCGAGCCGGGCAAACGGATACTGCGCGAGGCCGGCGAGGACGGGGGAGAGCTGCACGCTCAGACGCTACCGGCGAGGAAGCGCTGCAGCGCGGCGAAGGTCCGCTCCAGCTCGCCGATCTCCACTCGCTCGTCGACCGCATGCGCGAAGCGCGTCGCACCAGGCCCGAAGTTCACTGCATCGAGACCCCGCGCTGCAAAGTCGGCGACATTCGTCCACGCCTGCTTTGGTTCGACTGCGAGGCCGCCGGCTGCGCGGAGCCGTTCGACGACCGGCGAGCGCAGCGCGACGTGCGCGGGCGGTGAGTTCGACGTAATCGTGGCGCCAGGCCAGAGCTCGTGGATCCGAGCGCTCGCAGACTCGGGCGTGCGGTCGGGGGCATATCGGAAGTTGATCGTTGCCTCGGCTCGAGCCGGGATCACATTCGTGGCGATGCCGGCATGGAGCTGCGTGACCGACATCACCTCGCGGAACGTGAGGCCCTCGATCTCGACGTCTCTCGGCTCGGCCGTCAGGACCGGGCGGAGCCCTTCGAGCGCGAGGCCGATTGCATTCACGCCCAGCCACGGCCGCGCCGAGTGGGCCGACCGACCCTCGAAGACGACGCTCGCGTTGAGGTTGCCGAGACAGCCGAGCTGCAAGGTGTTGTCCGTCGGTTCGAGGCAGATGACGAGCTGAGCCTCGTCCACGAGGCCGGTGCGGTCGAAGACGGCGGGGAGGGGATTCGCGGCCGGTCCGAGCTCCTCGCGTGGGAAGAAGAGGAGCCCGAGGTCGTATGCCAGCTCGCTCTCGGCGGCCCAGCGCGCGAGCTCGATCATCACCGCGAGCCCGCCTTTCATGTCACTGGCGCCAAGGCCGACGACTGAACCATCCTCGATTCGTCCAGGCAGGTTCCCCTGGGCCGGCACGGTGTCCGTGTGGCCGGCGAGCAGCACGAGCGGCTTGCCGCTTCGCTTGGCGAAAATCACTGTCTCGCCGTCCGCGAAGGCATGTTCCAATGGGACGACGGAAGTGATGTAGCTGTACATCTCCATCTCCCTGCCCGATTCGGACGGGATGTTCACGAGATCCAGGGTGCGCTCGGCGAGTGCCATAATCGAGACCGATGATTCCACGTTCTCCGGAGCCCGAGCGCGGGTTCGTCCTCGCGGTGCTCGGACAGGGTGCGGACGTGGACGACGAGCTGGCCGAAGTCAAGGAGCTCGCCCGGACGGCGGGTGTCGAGCCCGTCGGCGCGATCGTGCAGCACCGTGCGCGCCCTGCCCAGCGGACGTACGTCGGCAAGGGCAAGCTCGAGGAGGTCAAGCAGCGCTACCGGGAGTCAGGCGCCGAGAGCCTGCTGGTCGACGACGAGCTCGATCCTGCGCAGCAGAGGTTCCTGGAGAACGCGCTCGACACGCGTGTGATCGATCGCACGCAGCTGATTCTCGACATCTTCGCGCAGCACGCGACGAGTGCCGAGGGAAAGCTGCAGGTCGAGCTCGCCCAGCTCGAGTACAACCTGCCGCGCATGCGCGGCATGTGGCAGCACCTCGAGCGCCTCGGAGGCGGGGTCGGTACGCGCGGACCCGGCGAATCGCAGCTCGAGACCGACCGCAGACTGGCGCGGCACCGCATCACCGTCCTGAAGCGGAAGCTCAAGGATCTCGAGAAACAGCGGGCGACCAGGCGCAAGGAGCGGCGCCGTTCGGAGACGCCGACGATCGCGCTCGCGGGCTATACGAACGTCGGCAAGTCGACGCTCCTCAACCGCCTGACGGGCTCGGAGGTGTCGGTCGAGAACCAGCTCTTCCATACGCTCGATCCGACCACGCGCGGGTTCGAACACGACGGTCGCCGCTACCTCGTCACCGACACCGTCGGCTTCATCCGGCGTCTTCCGCATCAACTGGTCGAGGGCTTCGCCTCGACGCTGGAGGAGACGCTCGTCGCAGACATGGTCTTGCACGTTGTCGACGCATCTGCGCCCGACGAGGAGCAGGACCGTCAACGCGAGGCCGTCGAGGACGTGCTGCACGAGATCGGAGCGGGGGAGCTGCCGGTCGAGGTCGTGTTGAACAAGATCGACCACGTCGATCCGCTCGGGCGGCGACGCCTGTCGAACCGCTTTCCGTCCGCGCCCCAGGTCTCCGCGCTCACGGGCGAAGGGATGGCCGACCTCCAGGCCGAGCTCGCCCGGCGCTTCGACGATCGCTGGGAACGTGTGCGTCTGCTCGTGCCATACGAGAGCGGCGGCCGGCTGTCGGAGCTATATGCACTCGGCACGCCCATCGAGGAGCGGGCGGACACTCCCGAGGGCGTGTTGATCATCGCCCGATTGCCACGCCGCGATCTGCCCCGCTTCGCGCCGTTCCTCGTCGCGGAGGCAGCCGACACGAGCCGGGAGTCGGCTTGAGCGGCGCCAGAGTAGGAGCGGTCGAGCTTCTCATTCGGAAGGTGCGCGCGAATGCGGTCGTCCCGGTGCGAGCCTATTCGGGGGACGCAGGCCTCGACCTCACATCGTGCGATCGCGTCGAGCTCGCGCCGGGTGAACGGACGCTCGTGCCGACGGGGCTCGCCGTCGCGATCCCTGAGGGATACGCAGGCTATGTCCAGCCACGGTCCGGGCTGGCGGCAAAGCACGGCATCTCGATCGTCAACACACCCGGGCTCGTCGACTCGGGCTATCGCGGCGAGCTTCTCGTCAACCTGATCAACACCGATCGCGACGAGACCTTCGTGGTCGAGGAAGGCATGCGGATCGCGCAGCTCGTGATCCTCGAACTGCCCGACGTCGACCTCGTCGAGGTCGAAGCACTCCCGGAGAGCGAACGCGGCGTCCGCGGCTTCGGCTCGTCTCTGCACTGATGGAGCCGCGCATCCGCGTCTCGGCGATCCTCCGCTGGCAAGGGCGTGTGCTGCTCTGCCGTCAGGAGAAACCGGGCAAGGAGTACTGGCTGCTACCCGGAGGCGGCGTCGACGGCGGAGAGTCGCTGATCGAGGCGTTGCGCCGCGAGCTGCGCGAGGAGCTCGGCGTCGAGGCAGACGTCCAGTTCGAGGGGCCGGTCGCGATCGTCGACTCGATTGCACCCAAGTCGGCCTCGCTGCTCACGCGCAAGCATGTCGTCCACATCATCTTCTCGGCAGATCTCTCGCATCGGTCACTCGAAGACGTCGAGACGAAGGACGCCGCGGTGAAGGGCGCGCGGCTCTTCTCGAACGATGAGCTCCAGGACGTGGTGGTGCACCCTCCGATCAAGCGATTCCTCGAGCGGTGGCAGCCGGGCGACCCGGCGGTCTATCTCGGCGCCCTCTGGGCCCGCTAGAACCGGCCGCCGCGCGCGCGAGCCCGTTCGGCAGAGACGCGATGCGCTTCGGCCTCCAGTTCGTCCGGGAGCGGCGCAAGCTCGGTCGGCCCGCCGGCGTGGGCGAGGGCCTCGGCGAGGATGTGGTCGGCGAACCACGGGTTTCGCGGCAGGAGCGGGCCGTGCAGGTACGTCCCGTAGACGTGCCGCCAGCGGCATCCCTCGGCACCGCTCACGCCGTCGTTCCCGAACCCGGAGACGACACGACCGAGTGGCTCCGCGCCGTCGTCCAGGATCGTCCGCCCGGCGTGGTTCTCGAACCCGGCCATCGTCTGGCCGGCCCAGGCGCAGTCGAGGAGCACGTCGCCGATCATCCTTCGCTTCCCCGCGATCGTGTGCAGCGGTAGCAGTCCGATCCCGGGGAGCTCGGTCCCGGCCACGTCGCGGTAGAAGCGGCCGAGCAGCTGATAACCGCCGCAGACCGCGAGGAAGGCAGCCCCCGCCTCGGCAGCCTCGCGCAGCGGCCCGGTCTTCCCGACGAGATCCTGGGCGACGAGCGACTGCTCCCGGTCCTGGCCGCCGCCGACGTAGAAGAGATCGATCTCCCCGGCCGGAACAAGATCTCCCATGCCGATCGAGCGCACGTCGAGGTCGTGTCCGCGCAGGCGCGCGCGCTCGTCGAGCACCGCGATGTTCCCGCGGTCGGCGTAGATGTTCAGGTAGTCGGGATAGAGGTGGCCGACCCGAATCCTCACGCCGCGGTCTCCCAGTAGTTCGCCACATGGCCGCGGCCGGCAACGATCCTGCGCAGCGCGAGCATCGCGGTGTAGGTCGGGAGCACCACCAGCTCATCGCCCGCGGGGGTGAGCTCGAGGCCGCGGTCGAGCGCCGCCTCGAGCGAGGGGATGACTTCGATCCGTTCGCGGCCAAGCCCGCCGTAGGCGAACCGCAATGCGAGCTCCGCGGCCCGGGTGCCGGTTGCGACCAGGTGGTCGAGTCCTGCTACGAGCGGCTCGAAGTCGACATCCCAGATCCAGGAGACGTCGCGGCCGTCGGCGATCTCGTCGTTGAGCGCAATGACCGCGACCGCATGCTCGCGCCCTTCGACGAGCGTGCGCACCGCCTCATTTGCTCCAGCCGGGTTCTTCACCAGCAGCATCAGCAGACCGCGGTCACCGACCGCGATCCGTTCGAACCGGCCGAAGGCCGCAGAGAACCGTTCCAGTCCGGCGACAACCTCGTCGAGCGTCGCGCCGAGCGTCAGCGCGAGCGAGCCTGCCCCGAGGGCGTTGTAGACGTTGTAGAGCCCGGGCAGAACGAGGTTCACACGAGCCGAGCCTTCCGGCGCCGTGAGCGTGAAGGCGGATCCATCGAGCCCGTGCAGCTCGATGTCGCGCGCGGCCACATCGAGCTCCGGACGCGCGTGACCGCAGTTCGGACAACGGTAATCACCGAGGTGGCCGACGTACGCGGCGGCGTAGTCGTACGGCGTGCCGCAGCGCAGGCAGTACTTGGAGTCGGCGGCGTGCTGCAGTGCCGGACGCGCGAGTCTCGGGTCGTCGAGACCGAAGATCCGTGCGCGGCGACCGCGGGCGAGATCGCCGACCTGTGGGTCGTCGCCGTTCACGACGAGCTCGGCGTCCGGCAGCGACGCCACGGCGTCGCGCCAGGCTGCGGCGACGAGCTCGAGCTCGCCGTACCGGTCGAGCTGGTCGCGGAAGAGGTTGGCCAGGAGCAGCGCACGCGGCCGGAGGCGGCGCACGACCTCGGGAAGTGCCCCTTCGTCGACCTCGAAGAGACCAAGCTGAGCGCCGTCGGCGTGGAGGAGGGTAGAGGCGACGCCGGAGACCAGGTTCGCCCCCGAGCTGTTGTGCGCGATCCGGATCCGCGGTTGCAGGATCTCCGCCACCATCGCGGTGGAGGTCGTCTTGCCGTTCGTCGCCGAGACGAGCACCGAGCCCTGCTCGAGCCGGGCGGCAAGCCGGTCGATCGCGCCCGGGTCGAGCTTCCAGAGAAGCTTGCCGGGCAGTGTCGTCCCGCCCCCACGGCCGGCCACGCGCGAAAGCGACCCCGCGGCGCGGAGAACGGCCGACTCGAGGGACAGCGGGATCGGAGAGCGCACCGGAAGCGAACGGTAGCCGTGTGGCCGGTCACGCCAGGCTCGCCGTCACTCGCTCGCACAACTAGTTCGCACTTGCGCTTTCTCCAATTCGCTCTACCATTCTTGGTGGTGGCGCGGAAGCCGTATCGGGCGGTGACGAAGATCGACCCGCAGGCTCTCGCGGAGTTCCAGGCGGGGATCAGGCGCCGCTACAGCGACGACCAGATCCTCGAGGCGCTCCGGGCCTCGGCGGAGCGCCTCGGGCGCTCGCCGACGATGAAGGAGTTCGCGGCCGACCCGCAGGCCGGTATGCACCCGCAGACGGTGATCGAGCACTTCGGGACCTGGAACTCGGCCAAGCGCGCCGCGGGGTTGATGCCGCGCCGGTTCGCGACCCGCGAGGAGCTCGTCGGGCAGCTGCGGCGGCTGGGCGAGGAGCTCGGACGCACGCCGAACGCACATGACATTCGCTCCCGACGGGGGACGATGCCGTCCACATCGCTCTACTGGCATACCTTCGGCTCGCTGGCGACCGCACTTCGCGAGGCCGGATTCGACGTGGCCGTGGGCGAGGAGCGGCTCGAGCGGGCGGTCGACCAGGGCAGCGCGCTCGCCCGGGAGCTGGGCCGCCTCCCGAGGTTCGGCGACTGGCAGGTCGCGCGGCGCGCCGACCCGACCCTGCTCACCGAGTGGCAGGTCTACCGCCTGTTCGAGGCCCGCCGCGGCGCCTGGGCGACGTTCCAGTACCTCGTACGTGAGCGTCTGCTCGAGGAAGGGGCGATCGTCTCGGCCGACGGAACGCTCGGCTAAGTACGCCTAAGCGGCAGCGAGCGCCGCGAGGCGCGTGAGGCAGAAATCCCGCTCCTGCGGTGCGCGCACCGACGGAAGCGGATGATCTTCGTGGTACGAGATGTCCGGCCGGAAGCGTGCTCGACGTGCGACCCGTCCGTCGTCGAGCGCCAGCCACGTGCCTTCGCGCAGCTCCCGCTTGCGCAACTTGAGCGCGCAGTAGCGCTCAACAACCTCGAGCGCAACCTTCGTCGAGGCGAAGAAGACACCGTCACGGCCCTCGCCGACCCACAGAGGGCGACCGCTGCCGCGGGCGAGGAAGACAACGCCCGGCTCGCGCTCGTCCAGCCAGGAGGTCGCCATCGCGCCGCGGAGGTGCTCGAGCGCGTGCGCGTCGTTCCGTGAGTGCGCCGCAAGCGCAAAGATCGCCTCCGAGTCGACGGTCATGCGCGGTTCGGCTCGAGCGCAGGAGTGGGGGGCGAGCAGCTCGTCGTCGTTGAGGATGATCCCGTTGTGAATGCCGACCACCGGCCCGTGTCGAACCGGATGGTTGTTGGCGGCGATCGAAGGATGGCCCTTCGTGTAGTCACGCACGTGGACGAGTAGCTGGTTCGCGCCGTCGGGCACAGACACTCGTTCGAGGAGTTGTGAGGCCGGCGTGCGCTGCTTGACGACCGTCGCATATGTGTCGCCCGGGCCCCGGTAGGCATAGCCCACCGCGTCAGCTCCGCGCTCGGCGATCGCCGCCAGAAGTGCCTGCGCAGCCAGTGTCCGCCCTATTGATGAGCGTGAACGAAGGCTGTATCCCGCAATGCCGCACATAAGTCGATCCTAGGTGGGTAGACGGACGAGGCGCCGTGAAGTTGCTATCGGCACGGACTCTTTACATCTCAAGTACGGCGCTCCTCCCGCCGATAGGGGATCTGATGAAGCCGCTTCCCGAGGCGTCGCTGGAAGCCGAGCCGGACGAGCCTGTGCTCGGCCTGCTGCCGGCGCTCGACGAAATCGAAGACGAGGTCGAAGAGGAACCCGACAACGCGTTTCTCTCCGAGGCCGAGCGGCTCCAAACGTCCGATCCGCTGAAGCTCTACGTCCGTCAGATCGGCGACGGACGACTGCTGACCCCGCCCGAGGAGCGGGAGCTCGCCCGCCTCAAGGATCTCGGCGACGAGCGGGCGAAACGCCGCCTGATCGAGTGCAATTTGCGGCTTGTCATGTCGATCACGCGCAACTACACGAAGGCCGGGGTGCCGCTCCTCGATCTGATCCAGGAGGGGAACCTGGGCCTGATCCGCGCCGTCGAGAAGTTCGACTACAAGATGGGGTACAAGCTTTCGACATACGCGACGTGGTGGATCCGCCAGGCGGTCACACGCGCGCTCGCCGACCAGGGACGCACGATCCGCCTGCCGGTGCACGTCGCAGAGCAGGTTCGGCGTGCTCAGCGCTCACGCCGCCAGCTCGCCCAGAAGCTGAATCGCGATCCCTCGGTCGAGGAGATCGCGACAGACTCGGGGTTCACCGAGCAGCGGGTGCGAGAGCTCTTCGACCTCGTGGAAGATCCCGTTTCGCTCGAGACTCCGGTGGGCGACGGCGAGAGCATGGTTGCCGACCTGATCGAGGACGAGAAGGCCGAGTCACCGGACGGGGCCAGCTCCGACAACGCGCGCTCGGCCGAACTGGCGGCGGCGGTGGAGCACCTCAATCCACGGATGAAACTCGTCGTCGTTCGCCGCTTCGGGCTCGACGGCAAGCCGCCGCAGACGCTGGAAGAAGTCGGCGGCGAGCTCGGCATCACGCGCGAACGGGTTCGCCAGCTGGAGACGCGAGCTCTCCGCGAGCTGCGCATGGTCGCACCCGGCCTGCAGCTCTATCTCCAGAGCTGAACCTAGGTCGTGTAGGCGACGGACTCCATCTCGTGGAGCTTCCCGAGCCGCTTCAGTGCGTCGACCTCGATCTGGCGCACGCGTTCGCGGGTCAACCCGAGCCGCCGTCCGATCTCCTCGAGCGTCTTCGCGTCGCCGTCATCGAGGCCGAAGCGCAGGACCAGGATCGTTCGCTGACGGTCCGGCAGCGAACCGAGCGCGAGCGCGAGCGTCTCCGAGCGAAGCGCTTCCTCGACCTGCTCGTCCGGGAGCGGGCCCTCGCCGGCGACGAAGTCCCCGAGCACGGCGTCGTCGGACTCGCCGACGGGGGCGTCGAGGGAGGTGGAGGCGCGCGCTGCCGCCCAGACCTCCTTGGCCTGGGCGAGCGACAGATTTGCCTCCTCGGCGATCTCGGCTCCGGTCGGCTCCCGGCCGAGAGCCGTCCAGAGGTTCCGCTCGGCCCGGTTCAGCTGCTGCAGGCGTTCCACGATGTGCACGGGCATCCGAATCACCCGTGCCTTGTCGGCGAGTGCCCGCGCAACGGCCTGGCGGATCCACCAGGTGGCGTACGTGGAGAACTTGTACCCCCGGCGCCAGTCGAACTTCTCGACGGCGCGGATGAGTCCGAGTGTTCCTTCCTGGATCAGGTCGAGGAACGGTAGGCCCTGGTTGCGGTAGTTCTTGGCGATCGAGACGACGAGGCGCAGGTTCGAGTGGATCATCCGCTGCTTGGCGAGCCGGTCGCCGGCCTCGATCCGCTTGGCAAGCTCGACCTCCTGCTGGGCGGTCAGAAGCGGATGCCGGCCGGCCTCGCGCAAGAAGAGCTGGAGCGCGTCCGTCGTCGTCTCCCAGGAGATCGCGAGCGGTTGGTTGACGGGCTCGGGCTCGGGTTCGATCTGGGCGGCGCCGTCGTCGCGGACGTCGTCGACGACCTCGATCTGGCGGGTCTCGAGCTCGCGGTAGACGAGATCGGTCTCGAGCGCGTCGAGGCCGAGCGGCTCGAGCACGTCGTTCAGCTCGGATTGCAGGACCGAGCCGCGCTCCTCGCTCGCGTCGATGAGGCGCCGGAGATCGTCGCTGAGGAGCAGGATGTCGGTCCCCGGGGCCACGCAGAGTCCATCTAGCCGCTCAGTGCCGGGGCCAAACCAGGCGATTCGGCCTCGTTGCCGCTCTGCACGCAAATGAGAGTTATGTCAAGTAAGAACAGAGAGCCTCTCTGGGACTGCACCGGCCCTGCTCCCCGCCGTCCGCGCACCGTCGACGCACACCGGGGTCAGACCCCAGCCGTGTCCGAAACAGACGACGGCACGGGCTCGGCTGCGGGGATCGCGAACCGGAACCGCCGGCGAGGTCGCGAACTCGTCACGCTCGACACGTCCGTTCGGGACACGGCCGGGGTCAGACCCCGGGCATGGCTGATCGGGGCGCGGCGGCGGCTGCGCGGGCTCGAGTCTTCCACAGGATTTCCCCAGGCCTGGGCCGCTATGAGCGGGTTTTTTCGCACCTCTCCCCTCTTGATCGGACAGGGCCGGCGCGTTAGCTTCCCCCTTGCACCGAGCACGGAGCGCGAGTAGGTCGAAGCCGCTCCCGAGGGCCGTAGGCGGAAGCCGAAGGTTCACGGGGAAGGTGGACGAAAGCGCAACCGGCTCGGTGAATTACGGTCCGGCCCCTTTTGAGCACAGAGCACGAAATGCTAATTCGGTCTGCGCTCAGAGAAGTTTTCGCAAATTGCGGCAAAGACCGTTTCGAGTCCCTTGCACTCCCGCGCCGCACCCCTTAGGTTGGCTCTTGCACCGAGCACGGAGCGCGAGTAGGTCGAAGCCGCTCCCGAGGGCCGTAGGCGGAAGCCGAAGGTTCACGGGGAAGGTGGACAAAAGCGCAACCGGCTCGGTGAATTTTTTTTGGTCCGATTCGTCCGGCGGTGCCCGTGTTCGTCTCGCGCTAGGATCTCGCCGCGATGCACCTGCGCCCTCCCGCCTCCGACCACGGCGTCACGTCATTTCTGTGGGCCGTCTTCTTCTGGCTCTTCATCTGGATCGGCGGGAGCGCCGTCGGCTACAGCTCAGCGATGACGTTCATCGTCGGTGCAGTCGTCGGTTTCCTGGCGTTCCTGTTGATCAGGGTCTACGGAGAAGACGAACCGCGCAGGCCCTGAGGGCCGACGAGCGCGCCGACGAGCAGCCGCGTCATCGGACTGCCGATCTTCTCCTCGAGGCGCGTATACGCGCTCAGTTCGCTCTCCCCGAAGTCGGAGCAGTGGATGAGCAACAGCGCTTCTCCACGATTGGGTTGCGACTCGAAGACACTCAGTTCACTCACTGGTGAAAGTATCGGCGGTCGGTCGGACGGCGCGATCCCTGGCGGGAGGGAAGAACTTCACTCAAGTCCGAGCCGGCGCGCGTCGAACGACTCCGACTCGAGCTCGGCGCGGAATTCCGCCACGGTTGCATCGGCGTCACGTCCGAAGACATGCTCGACGACTCCGATCTCGCGGTCGTTGAGGAACGGCACGTCGACATGCGCGCGCGTCACGAGGTTGACCGAGATCTTCCCGCACACGGGGCAACGCACCGCAACGCCGACGCGATCGCCCGACACGGCCGGCGCGAGGAGCGTGAACGCCGACGGGAAGACCGGACGTGGGCGTTCCTCGGGCCAGCAGAAGAAGCTCCAGGGCCACTCCCCCGCCTTGATGCGCGCAGCTGCCACGTCGCTCAATTCGCCCGCAACGGCTTCGAGCTTCGACGTCATCAGGTTGACGAACCTGGTCTCGTCCCCCAGGCCGAGCGGGGCCCAGTCGAGGTCGTCGTGCGAGACGAGCCCGGGATGTTCAGAGCCGCACCCGCAAGCGAACTCGACCCGGTAGACGGCCGGGTGCCGGGCTCCCGGCAACTGTTCCAACCGGCGGAAGCGCGACAGGCAAACGCGAGTCTCGCCGTGAATCGGGCAGGAGAATGTGTATGTGCTCGTCAGCGCGTCGTACATGGGCAGTTGTCCTATCCCATGTATCGGCTGTTACGCGTGATTTCAGTACTCGATCAGGGCGTAGAGATCGGTGCCGGCGAGACGCTCACGGCCGCCGAGGAACGACAGCTCGATGATGAAGCACGCGCCGACGACCACCCCGCCGAGCTGTTCGACCAGGCTCATGATCGCTTCGACGGTGCCGCCGGTTGCGAGCACATCGTCGTGGATCACCACCCGCGAGCCGGCCGGGATGAGATCGGGATGCAGCTCCAGCGAGTTCTCGCCGTACTCCAGCACGTAGCTTGCGCTGACGGTCTCGGGCGGCAGCTTGCCGGGCCGGCGCGCCGGGATGAAGCCCACCCCGGCCTCGACCGCGATCGCCGAGCCGAGCCAGAAGCCCCGTGCCTCGGCGCCGAGCACGAGGTCGGCGTTCCGCTCCTTCACCCAGGTCGCAAGCTCGCCGACCGTCCGCCGGAGCATCGCCGGGTCCGCGAGGAGCGGCGTCACGTCCTTGAACCCCACGCCGGGAGTCGGGAAGTCCTGAACCTCCCGGACCATGGAGCGAAGATCAGTCACTGGGCCAAGTCTCGCAGGTCGCGCCAGTACAGGAGCGACGACAGCTCCCCGGCGAGCTCTGCGAGCTGCTGCAGGTCACGCACGGCCTGAGCGCGCCGCTCCGTGTTGCGACCGCTGAGCGACGGCGCGAACATCTGCTCGAGCAGTGCGGCCTGGCGGGCGGTCGCCGTGCGGATCGTGCGGAGGTGCCTCGGGCCGACGCCGAAGCGCGCGAGCTGAGCGCACAAGAGCGCGACGTCGATGTCGGACTCCGGGTAACGCTTGTCCGCGCCACTGCCGTGCGGTGCCAACAGCCCGAAGTCCTCAAGCTCCTTCGCGAGCGCCGGCTCGATGACCGCGCGTTCGCACAGCTCGTCGAGCGTGATCGATTCTTCGGCCGCACCGAGAGCCGCAGGGCGCCGCCGTTTGCGCTCCTTGGCGCCGGGCGCGTCGAGCTCGTCCTTGATCACACGCAGCGGCAGGAACTCGTCGCGCTGCAGCCGCAGGATCGTCTGCAGGCGCTCGAGGTCGACTTCGCTGAACAGCCGGTAGCCACCCTGCGTGCGCCGTGGCATCAGCAGCCCCTCGTCCTCGAGGTAGCGGATCTTCGAGATCGAGATGTCCGGGAACTCGTCCTTCAGGCGGCGGACGACCTCACCGATCCGCAGGAACCGTTCGCGTGGCGGCTTCTGGGGCAGTTGCCCCGGCTGTTTCGCCGTGCTCGTCATGCGATGAACGTCATCCGGTACTTGCCGATCTGGAGCTCATCACCCTCGGTGAGCGGTGCACTGTCGATGCGCCTGCGGTTGACGAACGTGCCGTTGAGCGAGCCCTGGTCCTCGACGACGAACTTGCCGTCCTGCTCGATCAGCAGTGCGTGATTCCGCGAGACAGTGACGTCGTCGAGGAAGATCTCGCAGTCGGGCGAGCGGCCGATGCGGGTCCGCTGACCCGAGGGCATGAAGCTCTCCCCCGCCCTGCCACCGCCCGCACGAACGACGAGAGCCGGGCCTTCGATCCCGAAGTCCTCGTGCTCGATGTCGCCGACCTCTTCGGATGAAAAGGTCTGGGTCGTCTCCGCAGCCTGTTCGCCCCGCGAGAGGAGCGCGCCGCAGCGCGAGCAGTAGTTGGCCGACTCCGGGTTCTGGAAGCCGCACTCCTGGCAGTAGACGACGCTCATCTCTACGCCGGCGGGCTCGACTTCCCCGTCAAGATCTCGGTGAGACGGTCGACGTCGACCTGGTCGAGCACGCTTCGCCCGCCGGAGGTCTGGAGGCGCGCGACGAGCTCGGCGCGGAGAATGTCGATCTTCCCGTGCAGCAGTCGGCGCTGATAACTGAGTTCACGTTCCTGCACTTCGAGCTCGTCGATCAGTCCTTTGAGGTCGCTGTCGGGCAGCGAGCCCAGATCAGGGAGCGGTTCCACTGTGCCGCCTTTCGGTCATCGGTCGAGTCATCTGATTCCAGCAGAGGCTGTCGGAACCGTCAACCTCAGCTTAAGGGTTCAGCTGTCGGACGTGCATTCCTTCCCCGTTCTTTCACCGGCACTAGAGCACAGGGGGTGTACGCTGGCTGTGCCGAGGCGGTCCTTTGGCGACCCCTCACCTGCTCGACACCGCTTGTTCGGAGTCTCGGAGCCCACGTTCTCGGTGCACCTGGCCGGTTATCCGAGGAGAGGCATGGAGGGCAGCGGGATGGGTGAAACACACAGGGAAAATCTCGAGTACCACCAGCTCGCTTCACGGGAAGCCAACGAGCGGGTGGCCGCGCTCAACCGACGCTGGGGCACAGACAATTTCCCCTCGTCGTTTGTCTGCGAATGCCTCGATCCCCACTGCGCCGAGCGTTTTCTGCTCAGTCATGAGGAATACGACCGCGTGCGAGAGAGCAGCTCGCCCTTCGTGACCTTGCCGGGCCACTGAGCGAGCGGGAGGGCTAGCGAAGAAGCCGACGGTCGAGTGCCCAGCGCACGACGTCGGCGCGAGACCGAGCCGAGAGCTTCGCCATCAGGTTTCTGCGGTGCGACTCGGCGGTGCGAACCGAGATGACGAGCCGGTCCGCCACTTCCTGGCTCGTGTGGCCGTGGGCCATCAGGATGGCCACCTCGAACTCCCGCGGCGTCAACTGCTTCTCGTCGACGCCGACCGCCTGCCCGCCGGGATCCATCACGGAAATCTAGCCGCAGAAGACATTTCGATGGTGTTTCGATTTGTCCAGAATCATGGTTTGCCGTCGGGGCCGAGCCGCCCCCGAGGGGAGTTCGGGGCCGCCCGACCAACGGCCGTCCACCCTCAACCCCTAGCGGCGGGGGAAGCAGACCAGGCCGTCCACTGATTCTGAGTCACTCTCGTGGGCGAGCAAGACCAGCCTTTCGAGGCCGGCGCCCGGCGCGTCGTTAACCCCGGCTTATTACGGCAGCCGGGCAGCAGCTACTAAGTTGCGGATATCGGCGTGGCCGTGGGGGGTTTGCGTCGTCAGCGTCGAGGCCGGGGACGCGAGGCTCTTCCTCCGTGTCCCCGGCCTCCGCGACTCCTGCGCCGGCCCGCAGCGCCCTCAGGCTCTGCTCCCGATCTCCTCGCGCTCGATCACCTCGGTGACGAGGGTCCGGAGCTCGGTTTCGAGGTCCTCGGAGTCTTCGGCCGACTCCCCTTCGGCGTAGAGATGCACGAGCGGCTCGTCTGCATCGGGAAGCACCTGGACCCAGCCACGCTCGTCGAAGATCTTGATCCCGTCGCGCAAATCGACGTTGGCGTCGGCGAAGCGCTCGTTCAGGACCCGCATGACCGTTCCCTTGAGCGCCCACGGGCACTGCAGCTGGCGATGGATCAGGGTCGGCCTCGGGAGCGCCGCGACGAGCTTCGAGAGCGGCTGGTCGACCGGCGCGAGCAGCTCGAGCAGCTTGCAGAGCGAGGCGCTGGCGTCGTAGGCGGGCAGGAACCCGGGGAACACGTACCCCCCACCCGGCGCGCCTGCGAAGACGATGCCGTCCTCTGCCGCCGCCTGCGTCAGGCCCGCGAGCGTCGCCGTCGTTCGCACCACCTCGAGCCGGTCGCCGACCACCTCCTCGACCTGGCTGGTCGCCGTGATCGGCACGGCGATCTTGCCGGTCGTGCTCATCGCCAGGAGATGCAGGTACAGGAGAAGCGCCTGGTCCGGCCGCACCTCGCGTCCGGTCTCGTCGATCAGGAAGAGCCGCTCGGCGGAACGGTCGAAGACGGCGCCGAAGTCCGCATTCACGGCCTCGACCAGGCGCTGCGCATAGTCGAGGGTCGCCCCGAACCGCGCCGGGGCCGAACCGACGTCGGATTCGAACGCGTGAGCGGTCACGGCCTCGACTCCGAGCTCGCCGAAGACGAGCGGCAGGACGAAGCTGCCGCCGGAATAGCCGTAGTCGACGACGATCCTGAAGCCGCGCTCGCGGATCGCCGCGACGTCGAGATCGTCCAGCAGGTCGCTCGCGTAGCTCTCGCGGGCGCGCGCCGGATAGGCGATCGAGCCGACGGCGCCGAACGGCACCCGCCGCAGCTCCTGGCGCGTGAAGTGCTTTTCGATCTCTTTCTGCAGCGCCTCGGAGAGCGCAACGCCCGGCCGTTCGAAAAGACGGATCTGCACCGCCTCCGGATCGGTGGTCGACGCGCCGACGTGGAAGGCAGCGTCGTAGTTCTGGGTCTTCAGGAGATGCTTGCCCACCGGGGCGGGAAGCGTCCGGAGGTCGGCCACCTGGACGCCGGTCGAATTCAAACCGGAGATGAGCGCGCGCTTGATCATGCGGTATGCCGGAGCGCTCTCGCGGCTCGCAACGACCCGCGCGCCCCGCTTCAGCGCGGTCCCGAGCGCCGCTCCGACCCGCAGAGCGACCTCCGGGGTCAGGTCGACGTTGACGAGCCCAACTACACCGTCCTGTGCGAACACCTTGGTCGTGCCGCGCGACTCCCAGATCAGGCTCTCGTGGATCTGAGCGCCGTACTCGACCTCCTTGTAGGGATAGATCCGCACTCCCGGGAAGATCACCGACTGGTCGCCGAGCGTCACCTGGTCTCCGACCGCGACTCCCTCGTGAACCCTTGCGTGCGGCCGCACGTCGCAGTTGCGGCCGAGGATCGCTCCCTCGATCGTGGCGCTGCGCCCGATGTAGCAGGACGCGTCGATCACCGAGCGCGACACGCGGGCTCGCTCGCGGAGTGTCGTGCCCGGCCCGAGCACGGTGTACGGCCCGACGGACGACTCGGGCGAGACGGTGCAGTAGTTGCCGATGAACGCCGGTCCCTCGACGCCTTCGACGTCGTCGATCTCGACCCCCTCACCGATCCAGACGTCGCCGCGGATCTTCAGCCCGGGGATGTTGAGCCTGACCTTCTCGTCGAGGGCATCGGCGTTCGCTTCGCGGTACTGGTCGAGGTTCCCGATGTCCTGCCAGTAGCCCTCGCAGACGTACCCGTAGATCGGGCGACCCATCTCGAGCAGCAGCGGGAAGAGCTCCTTCGAGAAATCGAACGGCCGGTCGGTCGGAATGTGACGCAGGACCTCGGGCTCGAGGACATAGATGCCGGTGTTGATGGTGTCGGAGAACACCTGCCCCCACGACGGCTTCTCGAGGAACCGCTCGACCTTTCCGTCCTCGTCGGTGACGACGATCCCGAACTCGAGCGGGTTCTCGACCGACTTGAGGCCGATCGTCACCGCGGCGCCCTTTTCCTTGTGGAAGTCGACGATCTTGTTCAGGTCGATGTCGCAGAGCGCGTCGCCCGAGATGACGAGGAACGTCTCGTCCAGGCGGTCCGACGCGAGGCGCACCGAGCCGGCCGTGCCGAGCGGGCTCTCCTCGACCGAGTACTCGATGTTCAGTCCGAGGTTGCCGCCGTCCCCGAAGTAGGTGCGGATCGCCTGGGGCAGGAAGGCCACCGTGACCACGACGTCGGTGAAGCCGTGCTCGCGCAGGAGCTCGAGGATGTGCTCCATGCACGGCTTGCCGACGATCGGCACCATCGGCTTCGGCTGGTTGGACGTCAGCGGACGCAACCGCGTCCCCTCGCCCCCGGCCATCACAACGGCCCTCATGCCAGCACCTCGCGCCGCGCCTTCAGGGCGTACTCGCCGAGGGCGATCAGCCCGAGCACGAGGCCGGTCCAGAAGAGCCACAGCGGCCAGTCGGTCCCCTCGTGGGTGACCATGATGAATCCGAGGGACGCATAGAGCAGCCAGGTCGCCGCCTTGCCGATGAAGTTGACCTGGAACTCGTAGCCACGCCCGAGCATGATGGGTGTGCCGACGAGCGTCACGAGATCGCGCGCCGGGATGATCAACGCGAGCCACGGCAGTCGTCCGTCGACGAGCAGCAGGATCACCGCGGCATCGATCATGAGCCGGTCGGCGAGCGGATCGGCGAACTTTCCGAAGGCCGACTCGACATGCCAGCGGCGTGCCAGGTACCCGTCCACCTGGTCGGTGACACCGGCGATCGCGAAGATGATCGCGGCCGGCCACGAGTAGCCGCCGTCGCTCGTCAGGAGCAGCACGACGAACACCGGGATCAGGCAGAACCGCATGATCGTCAACGCGTTCGGCACCTGGGAGCGAGTCACGCTGACAGGATATGTCTGTGCTGGCCATCCCGGGATTCGTCGACGCCCACTGCCATGCCTTTCAACGCGTATTGCGGGGTCGCGGGGGTGGCGGCGACTTCTGGAGCTGGCGCGACGAGATGATGGCCGTTGCCGGCACGCTGAGCGTGGCAGAGATCCGCGCCGAATATCGCCAGGTCTACGCGGAGCTTCGCCAGAACGGCTATACGGCAGTCGGCGAGTTCCACTATCTCGGCTACGAGGAGGCCCGAGTAGCGGCAGAAGCGGCCGGCGAAGCTGGGATCTCCTTCGTCTGCCTCTACGCGTGCTACCTGCGAGGCGGCATCCCGCGTTTCCGGCAGGAGTCCGTGGCGGCGTATCTTCGTCAATTGGAGTCGTTGCGCGACGCGGGCATCCGCGTAGGGGTCGCCCCCCACTCCGTCCGGGCCTGCCCGGCCGAGGCGCTGCGCGAGCTCGGCCGCTACGCAGCGGAGCACCGTCTGCCACTTCACGTGCACGCCGACGAACAGCCGCGGGAGATCGAGGAGTGCCTGGCCGAGCATGGGCTTCGGCCGATCGAGCTGCTCTCACGGGAAGGCTGTCTCGGGCCGCGGTCGACGGTCGTCCACGCCACGCATGCAGACGGCGGGGAGCTCGACCTGCTCCGAGACTCGGGCACGCGCATCTGCGTTTGCCCGACGACGGAGGCGAACCTCGGGGACGGTTTCCTGCCGGTCGCACGCGTATGCCATCGGCGGATCCGCATGTGCATCGGCTCGGACTCGAACGCGCGCATCGACCCGCTCGAGGAGCTGCGCGAGCTCGAAGGCATCGCTCGTCGGCAGACCGGCGAGCGTGGTGTCATCCCCATCGACGCGCTGCTCTCGTTCGGCTCGGCCGATGGTGCCCAAGCGCTCGGTCTCGAGACCTGGCCCGACGCGCTCGTCGACACGAGCCATCCACAGCTGCGCGGGGTCGGCGGAGACGGGGTCTACGAGGCCCTGGTCTTCAGCTGCACGGGCGACGTGTTGCGAAAGACGTCCGACCAGTAGCGCGTCCGGGTGAGGTACGCGTCTTCGGCGCTCACCCCATGCAGGCCCCACGCGCCGCCGTAGGACAGATAGCGGTAGGGGCCGTGGCGGTGAACCGGCGCGGCCGGCTCGATCTGCGTTCCCTCGTGCCACTCGTTGAACGACGTGATGGTCACCTGGTCAGCCCCACTCGCGATCGCGGCTCGCCACATGGCGTCATAGGTCGCGCCGTTCCGACGTGGCTTGACCCGTGGATCGTTGCTGCCGCGCTGGGCGTCGTAGCCGGGCCCGACCGACGGCGCGCAGATGAGGTGCTGTGCATGCGCCTGAGCGCAGAGGCGATGGAACATGTTGCCGCCGTACGTGACGATGTCATAGGTGTAGACGCCGTCGAAGCCGGCGTTCGCCGCGTCGCCGACCATCGCCGTCTGTGCGAAGAGTCGCACGCCGCCGGCGTGCAGCGCCGTCTTCGCCGCCGCCCAGTCGCCGACCGGCAGATCGAACGGGCGGTAGACGTAGAAGGACGTGACCCCGTAGTTACGCAGATAGGCAATGTCGGCCACCGTGCTCGAAACCGTCCGGTCGCCGTACGGCTCGAGATGAACTGCGACCGAGATCCCGTCGGTGCGCGCGGCCACGATCACCGCCGGCAGCGCCTGATCCTCGGGTGAGCCCTGTCCCCACCAGGAGACGACGATCTGGTCGATCCCCGCCGAACGGATCTCGTCCATCTGCTGCGCAAGGACCAGCTGGTCCGTCGATGAGTAGAGGCCGCGCGCCGGGTAGTACGACGATGCGATGTCGTTCGGCGGGTCGTGCCCGTTCTGCGACCAGTGCCGGTAGGCCCCGTCGTGCGAGACGGTGCCGTACCACGGATAGAAGAATGCGGAAACACGAACGCCCGCCTGAGCTGACGCAGGCAGGCAGAGCGCCAGCACGATGCCGAGAATGAGTCGCCGCATGATTGGGGTCGGGCCGGATCATCTCCCACGACCGCTCCGCGCACAATGGGCCGTGCGGCTCATTCGCTCCATCTGCCGAGACCCATCCGAACGGCGCAGCACGTAGCCTTCAGGAGATGAGCGCTCCGGAGGATCCTCACCGCGACGACGGGGTGGTCGCGGCCGCGAGTCGTGTCGCCCTTTACCCCGCGCGCGCAGCGATGCGTGCCTCACGCACGCGGATCGAATCATCCGTCGAGAGCGTCCTCACAGGCCCGGAGCTGACCCGCATCCTCGACGCCGTGCTCGCCGGGCCGTTGCCCGAGGAGCTGGCCCACATCCTCGTCGAACGCAAGGTGCTCGAGCGCGTCGCCACGACGATGGCAGCCGAGATCCAGGTCGACGAGCTCGTCGACCAGTTGCTGGCGCGCCCCGAGGTCCGGGCGGCCGTGATGAACGCAATCGGCTCCGAGGCGACCCACGCTCTGATCAAAGAGGTCATCGCGCAGCAGACGTCGAGCGTCGCGAGCGACGTCGCGCACGCCCTGCGAGTGCGGACACGCGCACTCGACGGGCGCGTCGAGGTGCGCCGCCCCCCCGCGCCGCCGCAGTTCGGCGGTGTGGCCACGCGCGCGATCGCGCTCGTGACGGATGCAGCGCTGATCGGCCTCATCGGCGTCTCCATCTCGGCAATGGCGACTCTCATCGCATCGCTCGTGGGCACGCTGCGGCCCGCCTGGCTCGTCGGCCTCATCATCGCGGCCGGCTGGGCGGTCCTCAGCGTCGCCTACTTCGCCGGCTTCTGGAGCCTCGTCGGGCAGACCCCCGGGATGCAGTTGATGCGTGTCCGAGTCCGGGGGCCCCGCGGCGAGCCACCCTCGTTCTGGCGATCGGTCCTCCGAGTGGTCGGCCTCGCTTTGGCGATCATCCCCTGCTTCGCCGGGTTCATCCCCGCGCTGTTCGATGGGCGCCGCCGCGCGTTGCCCGATCTGATCGCGGGCACGACGGTCGAGGTGGTCGACTACGAGGGGTCGACGACGATCAGCGTCACCGGAATCTCGTAGCGTTCCCGCGCAGCGTCGACGGAGTCCTGCTCGAGCCACTTCTGGTCGGCGGCCGGGCGAACGGCCATCACGAGCTGGTGGGCCGGGAACTCCCGCAGGCCGTCGTCGGCGGCCTGGACAGGGTCCTTCGAGCCGATCCGGCCCTTGGCCTGGACGCCGATCTCCTCGAGTGCATGGAGCGTTCCGTCCAGATGATCGGTCGCGTCGTCGTAGCCCTCCTGATCGCCGGTCCACCGGTCGAGCCGGGAACCGAGGGCGGGTGCGACAACGAACGCCTCGACGGTGTTTCCCTTGGCCTCCTCGTCGATGGCGGTTCGCAGGGCCTCAGGCGTGCAGGCGCCGTCGGCGATCACGAGCACGCGGTGAACTGAACCGTCGTCAGGCGGCCGGAGCGCCGGAGGAGCGTCTCGGTCGATCGGGTGGCGGTGGCTTTTCGCGACGCGCAGGACGAGCACAGCACAGACGACCAGGCCGATCGCGCCGACCAAGAGCCAGGCCCAGACACCCACACTGGCCGCCGCGAAGAGGATGAAGAGCACACCAAGGATGACAAGGACGAGCGGGATCGCCATAAACTCTCTTTGCTTCAACATCTTCAACGTCTCACCCCTTCGGTCGGCGGTCAGGGAGAAGGTAGGTCCGGGCAGGCTTCAGGTCGTCGTCCTCTTTGGATGACGTGTCGCAGTTCCGGGTCCTGAAAGGAGGAACGGCATGGCGGCAGGCAACAATCACAAAGCGCACCGGCCCGGCCGGCTGACGGCCTGGGTGGCGCTCATCGCGGCCGCCGCGGTGGTCGTCACCCTCGTCCTCCTGATCATCAGGAACGTGACGGCGCTCGTCCTCGTTCTGGTCGCTCTGGCCGTGTTCGGCGCCGCAGGATGGATCGCCGTCACCCGGCGCGGCGCCTTGAAAGTGATCGCCGTCGTCGTCCTGGTCGCAGCCCTTGTCGGCGGTTCGGTGGCGCTGATCGCGCTCGGCGCGATCGACGAGCTGGTCGCTTTCGTCCTCGCGGTTGCCGTCTTCTCCCTCGCTGCGCGGCACGCTCTCCAGGCGGATGCGCAGGCCGCCATGGCCGGCGGCAGGCCAGAGTCACAGCCGACTCGGCCGGGCCGTGGCTCGGAGAGGGCCGTGCTGCTGATGAATCCCAAGTCGGGCGGCGGCAAGGTCGAGAAGTTCAATCTCGTCGAGGAGGCGAAGCGGCGCGGCATCGAGCCGGTGCTCCTCGAGCGAGGTGACGACTTGAACGTGCTCGCGCGCCAGGCCGCAGGCTCGGCGGACGTGATCGGCATGGCCGGCGGGGACGGTTCGCAGGCGCTCGTGGCCCAGGTCGCGATGGAGCACGGATTGCCGTATGTCTGCGTGCCGGCCGGGACGCGCAACCACCTTGCGCTCGACCTTGGACTGGATCGGGACGACGTCGTCGGCGCGCTCGACGCGTTCGCGAGCCCGGTCGAACGTCGTATCGATCTCGCGTTCGTGAACGACCGGATCTTCGTCAACAACGTCTCGCTCGGGATCTACGCAGAGATCGTTCAGTCGGACGCCTACCGCGACGCAAAGCTCGAAACCGTGCAGAACATGTTGCCCGAGCTCCTTGGGCCCCGCGCTACTCCCTTCGATCTCCGATTCCACGGGCCCGACGGTGGCGGACAGCGTTCAGCCCAGCTGTTGCTCGTCTCCAATAACCGGTACGTGCTCGACAGGGTGGGCGCGGTCGGCTCCCGGCCGCGCATGGACACGGGACTGCTGGGGATCGTCGCGATTCAGATCGACGATGCCGCCGCGGCCGCGAAGCTCATCTCTCTCCAGGCGCTCGGCCAGATCCATCGGTTCGAAGGCTGGCTCGACTGGCAGGCAACGGAGTTCGAGGTGGGTTCCGGAGCCCCCGTGGCCACCGGGATCGACGGTGAGGGAATCATGCTCGACGCGCCGCTCCGCTTCAGGATCGTTCCCGCGGCGCTCAGCGTGCGCCTCCCGCCGGATACCCCCGGTCTCTCACCCGCTGCCGTCCGCCCCGGGTTGACGGCGTCATCGCTCCAGCGGCTCTGGAGCATCGCCGCAGGCCGGACATAGCTGCAGACTGGACGCCTCCGAAGCTGAGGAGGACGATTGCCAGCCCGAGCAGTCCCCCGGCCAGAGCGTCGGAGAGCCAGTGAACCTGGAGATACGTGCGGCTCCAGACCATGGCGGCGCTCACCACCCCAGCCGCGCCGAACCAGAGCGGGCGTCTGCGGCCTGCCCTGCTGAAGAGCAGCACGATCGCGATCGCGGTTGCAGTTGCGTACGCGGCGTGCCCAGAGGGAAACGAAGAACCGTGCGGTTCGACCATCGACCCCGGCGGGCGTGGCCGGTCGACGAGAAGCTTGATCACGTTTGTGGCGAGCGGCGTCATCGCCTCCGCGACCGCAAATGCGATCAGCCCTCGCCATCGTCGCGCGCGTACCAGCACGAGGCTGATCGCGAGCAGCGTCAGGGCACGCCACAGACCGTGGCCGATCGCGTTGAAGATGAGCGCGATGTGCGTGAGGAACGGTGTTTCGATATCGCGCATCGATTCCGCCCAGCGACTGTCGAGCGCCAGCGGGCCGGCGGGGACGAGCAGCGCGCCGACGATCACCAGCGCGAGCAACAGGCTTCCCCCGCCGACTGCCCGGCGAGGGTGGATGAAGAACTCCTCCCCGCCTGTCGTCAGAGACCCTTTTCGGCTTTGAGGCGTCCTTGGGTCACGGCGTCCTGCAGCGCCTGGTAGTCGCGTTCGTTCTGGTCGGCGTAGGTCTCCGCGAAGTCCGCGATCGCCTGGTCGAAGGCGTCCGACCCGCCGAGGTACGCAGAGATCGCGACCCGGTCGCCGGAGCGAGCGTGAGCGCGTGCGAGTGTCCAGCCGCAGGTTCGGCCGTAGGCGTCCGCTCCAGGCGGGAGGGCCGCCTCGATCGCGAATCGAGCCCTTCCAGTCCTTCAGCTGGCGGACGTAGAAGTCTCTGGCCTGCCCGTCGAGACCCGCACCCACGTGCTGCCAGCCGAGGAAGATGTCGCTCGTCGCCTGCATCAGTCGCTGGCCGGCGACGACCCGCTGGCCACAGTTCGGCGTACTGGCTCTTCCCGACGAACCGTTCCAGCACGGACGGCTGCGCCTCCTTGAGTTGCAGGAACAGTGGATCGTCGTCGTCGACTCCGAGGCAGAGCGCGATCCAGGCGCGGGTGCCGACGCTGCCGACCCCGACAACCTTCCGGGCCAGATCGACGAACCGGAACTGTTCCAACAGATGACGTCGATCCGTCTCGAGTGTTCGCCGATAGGACCGGATGATGTCGTGAAGCTCGCTCTGGAGCGCGTTCCGATCCACCGCGGCCGGGGCGAGCTCGTCGATCGGCACGATCAGCGGCGGGTCGCTGATGATGCGGGGCTCGCCGTCGACGGTCCTGGTCAGCTTCGAGAAGGCGTGCATGCTGTCCTTCGTGCGCGACTTCGCGATGTCCGCCTCGATCTTCTTCAGTCGCTTCGGATCGACACCCTCGCTGAACTCCCGAAACGCCTGGTCGACCGAGAGGTGCGAGTACCACACCTCCAGATCCCGCATCGCGGAGAACGCACGCATGGCTTCACGGTAGGAGCGCACCGTCGTCGAGGGCGACCGTGCGCCGCTCCTTCTTGGTGAAGCCACGTTCCCGTCCGGCGATCGCAAAGCTCGCCACGAGGCGCTTCACGTCCCACTCCCACGGGCCGGGCGCCGACTCGTCGAAATCGTTCATGTCGAACACGAGATTCCGTTCAGGAGAGCCGAACACTCCGAAGTTCGACAGGTGGGCGTCGCCGCACAGCTGCACTCGAAGTCCGGAGACCGGCGTCCGCGAAAGGTCCTCGGCCATGATCAGAGCACCGCCGCGGTAGAACGCAAACGGTGAGACAAGCATCCGCCCATACCGAATGGGCACAAGCTCCTGGACGCGAGAGACAGCCTGCTCCTCCAGCAGCGCCACGGGATCCCGCTCGCCCGGGAACTCGATCTGTGCATGCATCGACCGCGGTACCTCGGCGCGCGCCGCCCTCCCCCGCGCCGCCCGCTCTGCCCTCGTGAAGTGCGGCACCGCCTTCGCGGCAGGCGCGGGATTCCCGGCAGTCTTCTCGGTTCCGTCTTCAGAATGCGACGTCATCACATGCCCTCCCCGGTTCGTTTCGGAGCTCCGTGAGCTCGAGGCACAGGTCGGCGAGGGCCAGCGCCCCCGCCGACCCGTCGAGATTCATCAGGCCGGCGCAGCGTC
>CAWDWI010000013.1:0-183224 GCA_963806025.1 uncultured Thermoleophilia bacterium
AGATCATCGAGTTGGCACTGCAAGGCGACCAGAAACTTTCGGCAAACACGTCGTCCTCATCAAGGATGCCGAGCGACACCCGTTCCCGAAGATACGCCTGGACATCGAGCAGGATCAGCCGGCCCGAATAGGCCTGCCAGGCCAGTGTCCGAAGTGCAGCGACCCTTTGGTCAAGAGAAAGCGAAGCCAGCGTTCCAGCAGCCCGGAGAATCTCGGCGCACGTTTCGGCCGTCGGGACCGGTACGTCGATTACTGCAAACCTCCGCATGAGCGCGTACGAAAGTGAGAAGAGCAGGTCGCGATTACCGTGTTGAGGGTCGCAATCAATCGCCACTGTGGCGCAATCCTGTACGGCGCTGTGCCAAGCGGAGCCTATCCTGATCATGGGGACGATGCAACTGGTAGGAAGACGCCGTCGACCTCCCGCTCGGAATGGCAGAACGACGGTCTGCCCGAAAGCGTTGTGAACAACTGACCGATCGCCTTGTCGATGTCCGCCCGGTAGGACTCATCGATGATCAACCACCTTCTATCTTCGATTGCGCTTCAGAACCGCCCCTGGACGGAATTCAAGACGACGTGTCCTCGCGCGAAGGCCAATAGCCGCCGACGGTGTCCACCGAGGTCCAGTCAGACGTCCCGGTGGTGAGCGAGAAGCCATTGCAGATGCCGATGCCGGCGGCTGCTGGCGCGGCGGCCTGCGCCAATGACGTCTTCCATGCAGACCAGTTAAGAGGATGTGCTTGCCGGCACGCAGCGCCGCAACGACTTGTGCAACGGGGGGTCAGTAGAAGACCGTCCGTCGTCGGCCGCAGCCTGCAGTAGCCGCTACGAGTGTCAAAGCCGAAATGTCGGTGGCCAACGAATCAGCGTGCGCACCTCCCGATAGAGGCATTCCAGAGGATCAGAGCATCCTCACTAGATCCCTTTTGGAGCTGTTCTTCGTCAGGAAGCGCCGCACCGTCGTACGCAACGGAAAAGGTCGCGGCGCGCTCGTAGCGCTCCGGGCGACTACCCGACCCCTGACTCGAGCGCAAATCGATTGTGGGGATTAGTCCCGGCTGTGGGCCCAGGATCTCCGCAGCCCAAGATGCTCCCTCACTGAAGGTGGACGTCGTCGGATTTGTGACGCCCTGCATAAGCGACAGAAATGCGGCAGACCCATCGGCAGCGAAGAGGTAGACGAGATACCAGCCTTCCTGCGCGGACGGTACAAGCTCCGGGGAGAAGATTCGAATCCACGGGATCTCGGCCTCGGTGCCCGTCTGGGCCCCACCGTCGGATCCAAGCCCAGGAGGCAAGACGCGCTCGAGATACGCAGGCCCGCGCCGATGAAAGAGCGTTTCGCTCTTCAGTGACATCCTCATCGGCGGCACGTCGTTGCTGCAGCACGAGGCCCTCGGCCAGGAGCGTCTTCAATGAAAGTTGCCTGGCGCGTGCGACGTGGAGGGCCATCGTCAAGAGGCTCTCTGCCTCCTCCGGCGCCGCCTGAGCGGCGTTCAAGATTTTGAGCAATGCCGCCCATTGGCCGGCTGGGGCACCCTCGGCGAGACTGTCTTCGACCGTCTGTCTGCGAAGCGGGTTCGACACGTACGGGTCCAAGAGGACCCGCCCAAGATGGCGTCATGAGCTTGATCGAACGGGACCACCGCGTTCTTCGCGAGCGATCGTGCGGAGAACCCACCAGGGACATCCGGCATCTCTTCGAGCTGTCGAGCTGGAGCCGCCGGCACGATTGCCTTTAGGAGGAGCTGCGTCACGAGGGCGAATCGGGCGGCAAGTTGAGGCCCACGAACAACTCGATCGAAGTCTTCGTAGCCGACATCGGACGTCAGCAAAGGGGCCGCATCAGAAGCGGCCCAAGCTTGGTCGAGTAGGGCACGTCCCGTTTCGTACAGCTGATTTCTGGTCGGAGGCATCAGATTCTGGCGCCAAACCAGGCTGTCTGGCGCGCCTGCGAAGCTTACGCGACCGTGCGGACGTCAAACGTGATCAGGCTGCCAGCTGCGGCTGAGCCGCTTCGTTTCCTGTCTCTTTATTCAGGCGCTGGGGGCATGGATATCGGATTCGTCGCGGCGGGACTCGAACCCGTGTGGGCAAACGACTTTGCCCCAAATGCCGTCGCGACCTACAACGACCTCTTTGCGACCCTGTCACCCGGGCACCGTGCAACGTGCGGATCGATTGACGAGTTACTGGATAAAGGGGCCGTCCCGGGCGAGGGCGCCGCGGACATCGTCATAGGCGGCCCTCCGTGCCAGGGCTTCTCGGTAGCAGGGAAAATGAACCCAAGCGATCCAAGAAGCCGGCACGTTTGGCGGTTCCTCGAGGTCGTGGATCGCATACAACCGCGCGCGTTTGTCATGGAGAACGTCGCGGGCCCTTGCTCTGAATCGACGCTGGGCCCCCCTGATCGCCGGGCTCAAACGTCGAGCCGACGAGCTTGAGTACGAAACCACGCTGATGATTTTGAATGCGTCCGAGTACGGGGTTCCACAAGCAAGAACGCGGATGTTCCTCGTTGGCACTCGCGACGCCCAGCGAGTTTCGGTCCAGCCGATCACTCGCGACCGTCGCCCGACTGTCCGGGAGGCACTGTCATCGCTTCCTCCGGTTGGTGAGCAAGGGAACAACACGCTCTGTCGCGCAAAGATCACACCCGCCAAGAACCCCGTTCTGAGACGATCGCCCTTCGCGGGAATGCTTTTCAACGGAAAAGGACGACCGCTGAACCTGGACGCCCCCGCGACGACCTTGCCCGCCTCGATGGGCGGCAACAAAACGCCCGTCATTGATCAGCTCTCACTTGATGAGGACGCTGAGCCGTGGGTTATCTCCTACCACCACCGCCTCTGGAAAGGCGCCCCGCCGGCTAAGCGGATTCCAAGAAGGCTGCGACGGTTAACTGTCGAGGAGGCGGCTGCGGTACAAACATTCCCGCCAGGGATGAACTGGCATGGTGGCGTCAGTGATCGTTTTGGCCAGATCGGAAACGCTGTGCCTCCCCAGCTGGCCTACTGCGTTGCGACCGCAGTATCCCGGGCGCTTGGCCTGCCCCTCGCCGCGTCGGACGCCTCGTAGAGCAGAGCTATCCGTTACCGTCGGTTGATGGCCGACGGCGCGAAACGTGGTCGTGGCGGTCTCCCCTATCCGGAGCCGTCATCACAAGCAGTGACTGCCACCATGCGCGGCAACCAACGCCGCGATACACGACCGGAGCTGCAGATTCGAAGCATTCTCCACCGACGAGGTCTGCGCTTCTATGTGGACAAGAGCGTTCGGCCGAACGGCCGGTCAGTCCGTGCTGACATCGTCTTTCCGCGCCTCAAGGTCGCGGTGTTCGTCGACGGTTGCTTCTGGCACGGTTGCCCCGACCACGGGCGACACCCACAGTCCAACGCCGAGTACTGGGTGTGGAAGCTCAAGCAGAACCGCGACCGCGATGCTCGTGTGACAGCAGTGCTTCGCAGTGAAGGCTGGGATGTCCTTCGAATTTGGGAACACGTACCTACCGAGGAAGCGGCCGATCAAGTCGAACTGGCCCTCAATATCCGCAGAGACCTCATCAAGCCCGCGGACGAGTCTTGACACCGTCGGCGGCTGCCGTTGCTGCCTTTCAGATCGGGCGGCGACTTAGCGGCGACTCGCTGCGACTGGAAGGCTGAGATCGAGCCTTCGTGCGATGTGTTCCATCGCGTCGCGTGTTAGTGGCCCGGCTTTCTTGAGGCGCTTCCGCAGTGCGCCCGGGTAGAGCACCCAGACAGCTTCCGATTTGGAACGGGAAGTCGAGCAGCGCCCACTCGGACTCGACGAAACACAACGCCCCATGGACGTCAATGCCCTTGAGCGATGGATCTGGTCTGAGTGCTGCGAGTCACCGCCGCCACCTGCTTCTCGACGCCCTTCGCAAGGGCGCTGCGGTTTCTACCGCCGACGAAGACCTCGTTGTCGCGGCGCCAAATCGGGCCGACCTCTCGCTTTTCGACCTTTCCCTTGTATGCCTTCGCATCGACTACCCAGACGCCGGTGGGTGCGACGAAGATGTGATCGATGTTGCCGCGCGTACCGGGGATCAGCCGGTCATGAAGCGGGATGACCGCGTCTCCGACCTCCCGCTGCCACGAATGCAGCCAGCTTGCTCTCGCCGTCGCTTCCCTTGCCCCACGACGCGGCCGCGTCACGACCGGCCATCGCTTCAGCCACGGCGGCGGCGTGGTCTCCGTAGCGACGACGGGCCTCATCGACTCGCTTCTCTTTGCGTCGTTCACCTTCGGCCGCAGCCGATGCTCCGGCGACACCCGCTGCCGGCTCAGGCCGACCCGGCGTGCAGGCGAGGCAAGTCACCTCTTTCGTGTACGCAGTCCCAACCAGCTTCAGAACCTCGCGACAACTGAATCCCACAGATCCCGCACACCGCGGGGTAGCGCAGCTTTAGCCGGCGAGGGCCGATTTCGTCAGGCAGCTTCCGCGGCAGACACAACAGCAGATTTCGGCGGCGCAGGGCTGAAACTTGAGCCTGCGACCGCCTGTCTTCCCGTGAAGTCCGGCTCCCGGTGCTGATCGTCAACGCGATTCGGCCGGCCGGTTTACGAGAGCGTCGTAAGCGATCTGAAGCGGATTCGCCAGGTCATCTCCGCCAAGCTGCATCCCCGTCGGGCCAAGGCGCTTCAGAACCGCATGCCTCGGCATGTTGCGCGCCGGCTCGAGCTCGCCCAGCTCCTTGCCCCGCCACGGGTCGCGCGAGCCCTCGGCGGTCTCGTCGTCGACTCCCGCAACGCCGCGCCAGCGCAGCAGCACCCGCGCCGAACGCTCGACCTCGTCCGCCACCGCATACGCGACCGCGACCACGTGCTCGCACACCGCGTCCGCGTCACACGAGCACACCCGCGCGATCGCGCGCGGCCGCGGGACGAGCTGCTCGCCCCAGTCCTCCTCCAGCAGATGCTCGAGGTGCACCGACTGGAACTTCCCCTCGACCGCGTCCTCCAGCTGCCCCATCCCCTGCGCATAGCGGGTCATCGCCGTCCACATGCGTTGCGGGATCGGTGCCGCGGTCAGCGTCACCTCGCAGCCGTCGACTCGCGCGCTGATCACGCCCGGCTCGATCCGCAGGTCCTCGACGGCCAGATCCGGGCGTTCCGCATTGCCGGCGACGGCGGCGATAAAGGAGCGAGACCACGGCCCCATCAGGCTGCCTCCTCCACCACGCTCGGCGCGAGCGCGACCGCGGCGCGAATCGCGCCCAGGTCGAGATCGCCCAGCCAGTCCTCCGAGCGGCCGGCCATCACCTTCTCGACCAGCTCGCGCTTCGAGTCGAGCAGCCGGTCGATGCGCTCCTCCAGCGTGCCCGTGCAGATCAGCGAATGCACGAACACCGGCTTGTGCTGCCCCAGGCGATGCGCACGGTCGGTTGCCTGCTGCTCGACCGCCGGGTTCCACCAGCGGTCGAAGTGGAAGACGTGGTTCGCGGCCGGCAGGTTCAGGCCGCGGCCGCCGGCTCGGATCGAGATCACCAGCACCGTCGGGCCGCCCGGTTCCTCGCTCGCGAACTCGGTCAGCAGCTCGTCGCGCTGGCGCGCGTTCAGGCGGCCGTGGAAGAAGCCGACCTTCCGGTCGAGCTTCTCCGCGAGATACGGCACGAGGCGGTCGAAGCTCGGGTACTGCGTGAAGACGAGCGCCTTGTCGTCGGCCGGCATCGCCTGCAGCAGCTCGACCAGCCGTTCCAGCTTGCCCGAGCGGCCGTCGAGCGGCGCGCCCGTGTGCATCAGCATCTCCGGGTGGTTGCACACCTGCTTCAGGTGCCCGAGCATCGCGAGCACCGCGCCGCGGCGACCAAACCTGTCCTCGTGCTGCTCGATCCGCGGGAACCATCGGTCGACGGTCGCCTGGTAGAGGCTCGCCTGCTCGATCGTCAGCTTGCAGTAGTCCTTCTCGACCGTGATCGGCGGCAGGTCGAGCTCGACCTCCGGCTCGTCCTTCGCCCGCCGCAGGATGAACGGCCGCACCACCGCCCGCAGCCGCTCCAGCGCCTCCTCGTCCTTCTCCACCTCGATCGGCTGCGCGATCACCCGGTTGAACCACTCGCGCGAGCCGAGCAGCCCCGGATTGAGGATGTCCATGATCGCCCACAGCTCGCTCAGCCGGTTCTCGATCGGCGTGCCCGTCATCGCGACCCGCCGCCGCGCCTGCAGCGTCCGCAACGCCCGCGCGCGCTTCGTCTGCGGGTTCTTCACATCCTGCGCCTCGTCCATGATCAGCCGGTCCCAGTCGACGTCCGCGAGCGCCTCGACGTCGCGCGTCGCGATGTCGTACGACGTGACGATCACGTCGACCGCGTTCGCCTTGCGGTGCAGCTCCTCGTTCGCGAGCCGATCGCTGCCGTGATGCAGATGCACGCGCAGCCCCGGCGCGAAGCGATGCACCTCCGCCACCCACTGCCGCGCCACGCTCATCGGGCACACGACGAGCGTCGGCCCGAACGCCTCCGCCCCGGCCTCCTCGCGCTCCGACACGAGCATCGCGATCGCCTGCACCGTCTTCCCGAGCCCCATGTCGTCGGCCAGGATCGCCCCGATCCCGAGATCGCCCAGCAGCCGCAGCCACCCGTGCCCCTTCTCCTGGAACGGGAACAGGTCGTGCCGCATCCCCGCCGGCGTCCCGCGCGGGCGGTAGCGCGCGTCCTTGCCCGAGAGCAGCTCGTCGAGCGAGCGGTCGAGCTGCACCGTCCCCAGCTCGAGCCCCGCCTCGTCGGTCTCGAGACCCGACACCGCCCGCACGAGCTGGACGAAGCCGACGCCCTGCTGCCGTCGTTCCAGGAAACGGATCGCGCGCTTCACGTCGGCTGCGCGCACCGCCTGCCAGCGCCCGTCGACCTGCACGACCGGGCTCTTCGCCGCCGCGAGCGCACGCAGCTCCTCGTCGGTGAGCTCCGTGTCGCCGACCGCGAGCCGCCAGTCGAAGGACGCGAGCACCGAGGTCGAGAGCAGCCCGCTGCTCGGCGCATGCGGCTCGCTGCGGGCCGTCACGTTCGCCCGCAACCGGGTCGGCGCGCGCAGCCACGCCGACGGCAGCGCGACCGGCACGTCGAGCTCGTCCAGCCTCGGCATCAGGTCGCGCAGGAAGTACGACACCGTCTCGGCGTCGAGCTCCACCTCGAACGGCCGCTCCTCGTCGAACTCGATCCCCTCCGTCGCGAGCAGCGGCCGCAGCTCCGCGAGGTCGCGCTCCAGGTCGCCGAGCGGATCGCCCGAGCGCACGAACGCGAACGCATCGTCGCCGGCCTCCCAGAGGAGCGACACCGGCAGACTGAGCGTCGGGTCGTCCTCGGCATGCAGCCACAGCTCGAGCGCCAGCGCATCGCGCGGACGCTCGTCGAGATGCAGGCCGAGCCGCCACGTCGTCTCCTTCACCTCGGAGAGCCCGCTGTCGACCCAGCGCGACAGCCGCCGCTCGAGCCCGGCGTAGCTCGCGTTCTGCGGCAGCTCCGGATCGGGCGACGACAAGCCCGGCGAGGAACGAGTCGACCGCGGTGCGCCGGCCGATCCGCGACGTGTCGCCGAGCTTCACGCCCGCGGCGACGAGCCGGTCGCGCGCGATCTGGTCGACGAGCTGCGGATAGAGATCGGCGACGGTCGCCTCGCGGTCGTCGTGGAAGCCTTCCGCGCCGACGAGCGGCAGCGCGCTCGCGATCTCCGCCAGCGAGCGCTGGATGTGATCGTCGAGCGTCGCGCCCCAGAACGCGTACCAACTGCCGCCGCCGCGCATGAGCTGCGGATGCACCATCCCCTCCGCGACCGAGCGGTGCGCAACGGCGACGAGCGCGAACAGAACGCGCGCGCTGTCGCCGAGCTCGAGCGCGGGCGGCGACGCGGCGAGCTCGAGCAGCTCGGGCACCGAGAGCAGCCGCGCGTCGACCTCGTGCTCCAGCACGTGCACCGTCGCGGGCTCGCCCACGCGCAGGCCGCCGTCGGAGAACGACTCGCCGTCACGCGCGAACGCATACGCGCCGGCGCTCCGCCAGATCACTTCAAGAGAAAGCACGACCTAACAGAGTAGGCACTAGAGTGGTCTCCTTGCAGAAGCTCTATCACCGGCAGGGCGCCGGTCGCCCTCCCCGCGTCCGCTGGACGCTCGAAGAAGCGGGCGCTTCCTACGAATACGTGGTCATGGACGAGGCCGAGGGCCACGGCCCGGAGCATGCCGAACGGCACCCGCTCGGACGCGTTCCCGTGCTCGAGACCGACGACGGACTGCTCTTCGAGTCGGCCGCGCTCTGCCTCCACATCGCCGACTCGAACCCCGAGGCGAACCTGATCGCGCCGCTCGGCACCCGCGAGCGGGCACAGACCTACCAGTGGGTCTTCTTCACGATGACCGAGCTCGAGCGGACAATGGTGAGCTGGGGCACGGCGCGCCACCGGAAGGACGAGGAAGCGGTTGCGGCGGGCCGGACGCGGATGGCGAAGGTCGCGGCGGCGCTCGAGGAACAGCTGGCCGGCAACGAGTACATCGTCGGCGGGCGGTTCACCGTCGCCGACATCGTGCTCGGCGGCGTGCTCCACAGCGCACGCCAGTACGACCTCTTCCCGGACTCGCCGGTTCTGCTCGCCTACCTCGAGCGGCTCGACGCGCGCCCGTCCAAGCAGCTCGCGTACTCCTGATGCCGCTCGACCTGATCGAGTTCCCCGCCGACGATCTCGCGCGCGCAACACGCTTCTGGGAAGGGCTGCTCGACCTGTCGCTCGACGAACGGACTGCCGCGGAAGGATCGGGGCGGCAGTCGCACGGCGACGGCGCGGCGCTCGGCGTGCACGAACGTGGTGCGGGGCCTGGCGACCGCTTCTCGCTGCCGTACTTCCGCGTCGAGGACATCGCCGCGGCGCAGGCGCGCGTCGTCGAGCTTGGCGGAAGCATCGTGCATCCCGGCGAGCGGTTCGCGATCTGCCGCGACTCGGAGGGAAGTCCCTTCGGGTTGTCGGGCGCCTAGACCAGCGAAAAGGTGTCAGACACCTGCGGTGTCAGACACCCGTTCGGGCGTCTCGGCAACCTCGGGCGGGGCATCGTCTTTCCGGCGGGCGCGCGACTTCAAGATAGGCGAGCGCCCCGACGGCAGCCGCCACGCCGAGCAGGATCGCGCTCTTGTTCGGCTTCTTCGTCTTCGGATGGATCGCCGGCTTCGCGCCCCTCGCGGCATCCTTGGCGGCATAGGACGCAGCCCGCTTGCCGGCCGACCAGGCGATCCAGCCGATCATGGCGTTCCGGCGATTGAAGACGGTGCTCACACCGCCACCCTATCTGGCCCGCGTCGGCGAGCAAACGGGAAGCGGGGGCTCCGCCTCATGCGGCACGAGGCAGAGCCCCCAGGGGAGAGCGCCGAGGACTGCGGGTCAGCAGTGCCCCGGCAGGACGAGGGCACGTCCACCCCTCCCATGCCCACTGACGGACAAGTCAGCAGGGTTAAACCCCCGTTTTACATTTCTCTTAACAATTGCGAAACGCGCGAATCTGGTTCCGGCTGCGCCGGAATCAGGTTCGATCCAGGGCTACTGCGCGTTGTCGTCGATGAGCCGCGAGGCGCCGTGCAGGATGTCGTTCGCCACCGCCGAGAAGGCGGTGTTCAGCTCCGCCGCGTTCGGCTGGTTGTAGAACTGCGACGGGTCGCTCGCGATCCCCTGCAGCGCCTGCAGGCCGGTGATCGCCGGGCTCTCGTTCGTCCGGCTGACCGGCGGCCCCTTGATCTCCTTCTGGCAGATGTCGTGGCCGACGTCGTAGCCGATCGAGTAGACCGACGTTCCGGCGGCATGCGCGACCTGCGAGGACGTGATGCCCTGATGGCACGGCGTCAGCAGGTACGGCGACGAGGCCGGGTAGTAGAGCGGGCCGGTGTTCGCCGCGCCGTCGGAGAGGAGCACGATGATCTTGATCGTCCCCGGCCGGCCGTCCTTCACGATCTCCGCCTGGGCGGCGTCGATCGCGTTCGCGTAGGCGGTGTTCCCGTTCGCCTGCACGCAGTTGATCGTCGAGACCAGGTTGGAGGCCGTGTTCAGGTCGGTGCCGGTCTTGTAGTCGCTCGAGAGCGGGACGAGCACGTAGGGCGCCGTCGGGTCGTCGTAGCTGGCGGTGTTCGGCGGCTTGTCGCACTTGGTCGCCATGCTCGACGCGGGCGGCAGCACGGCGAGGCCGACATGGTCGAGGGCGGGGTTCATCAGGCCGAGGAACGTCTTCATGCCCGCGCGTGCGTTCTCCATGTCGGTGCACGCCGGGTCGGGCTGGCCCGCCGAGTTCGTGCACATCGAGCCGGTGCGGTCGAGCACGAGCATCACGTCGAGCGGCTTCTCGCCGCACGGCGAGCATGCAGTCGCCGAGGCGTGCACCGTGATCGTCGGGACGCCAAGGAGCTTCGCGAAGGTCGTGTTGATGACACCCGTCTCCTTGACGACGACAGCGTTGGACGGCGCACAGCCCGGGAACGGAGGCGATGCACCTGGTGGTGACGGTGATCGACGAGCTGTCGAGCCCGCTCGGCGCGTTGTTGCCGTTCGAGCCGTAGGTGTTCGCGAAGGTGGTCGCCGACGTCACGTCGGGCAGCTCCTGCGCGCCCGCGAGTGCCGCCGCGTCGGCCGCCGACTGCAGCCGGCGCTGCGCCAGGTAGGCGTGGCCGACGTCGAGGCACAGGGCGCAGAAGCCGAGCAGGACGAGCATGAACAGGACGATCGAGATCGAGCGCCTGACCGTCTTCGGACTGCACGCGTTGCCGCAGACGGCTCACAGGTACTTTCCGAGCTCCAGGATCGGCCGGGCCGAGGATGACGATGAACAGCGCCGGGAAGATGAAGAGCGCGGCCGGGAAGAGCATCTTGATCGGTGCCTTGGCCGCAGCCTCTTCGGCGAGCGAGCGGCGGCGCCGGCGAGAGTCGTCGGCGAGATTGCGCAGCGTCTGGCCGAGCGAGAGCCCGAGCTGCTCGCCCTGGAGCAGCGACCGGACGAACGACGTCACCTCAGGCGTGTCGAGCCGCTTGGCCATGCGCTTGAGCGCCCGCTCGCTGCTCTCGCCGACGCGGAGTTCGGTCAGGACGAGCGAGAACTCGTCCGCCAGGGCCCCTTCCATGCACTCGACGAGCCGCGCGATCGCACCGAAGAGGCCAACGCCTGCTTCGACCGTTACCGCCAGCAGATCGAGTGCATCGGGGAGGTCGTTGCTGATCTCCGATCGGCGCGCTGCGCGCGACGGCCGAGGAGAAGACTGGGAATGGCGAAGGCGATGACGCCGAAGAGACCCGCGAGCAGAAGCGTCGCGCCGAAGGGCTGGCCCGAGATCGCCGCCAAAGCAGGGCCGCCACGACGCCGCCGGCGACGAGCAGGAACCGGTAGACGACATAGGCCTGCGGGGTGACCCGGCCCGGCGAGACCGGCCGCGGCAAGCCGCTGCGGCAGGGCGTCGGCAAGCCGCTCCGAGATCAGCCGCTGGCCGAGCCTCTGGATCGCACGGCTCGTCGCTTTCCCTGCGACGTGTCGCCGCGCAGCTCGCCGGAGGCCGCCGACCATTGGCGGACGACCGCGACGGCCGAGTGGCGGCGCCGGCCCGTGGCCGTGACGGCGCTCGCGGCGACGAAGATCGACGCCGAGAGCGTGAGCGCTGCAAGTACGAGCAGGAGCACCGTTACCACCGCACCTTTCCGACTCGCCGAAGGACGATCGAGCCGCAGACGATCATGGTCCGAGAGCAACCAGCGCCAGGAGGCGCCCGCTCGAGGTGTGCCAGAGCGGGCTCATGTAGCCGGGGTTGATGAGCGTCAGCAGCACGGCCGCGACGATCGGCAGCGCCGTGAGCACGTTGGCCGACATGCGAACCTGGCCCAGTGATCGCGCGCAGGTTGCGCCGGAACTGCTCTCGCGCCCGCACCGTCGTCGCCACGAGCTCGAACAGCTCGGCGAGGCTGCCGCCGACCTGCCGCTGGATGGCGATCGCGTCGAGCACGAACTGAAGGTCCTTCGACCGAATGCGCCGGCCGAGCTCCGCGAGTGCGTCCTCGAGCGACCGACCCAGGTGAACCTCGGCGATGACCCGCCGGAACTCCCGGCCGGCCGGCTCGCCGACATCGGTGGCGACCGTCTGCAGGCCGTGGTCGAACCCGTGGCCCGCCCGGAGCGACGCCGCGAGCGTGTCGAGGATCTCGGGCAGCTGCTGCTCGAACGCCCGCGAGCGCCTGAGCGCCTTGACGTGCAGGACGATCCACGGCGCCGCGAGCGCAGCGCGCCGCCGGCGAGCGCCAGCACCGGTGCCCTTCCAGTCGAGCAGGAGCGCGAACGCAACGAAGCCGATCAGCACGTCGAGGCACACGAACGCCCCGGCGCGGGCGTCGATGCCGGCGCGATCGATGTGGAGCTGAATCGACTCGTGCGACCCGAACCGGGTGAGCAGCTCCTCGGCACGGGCGCCGAGCCGCTCGACGATCACGCTGGACCGAGGCGCGCGTTCGAGCTCGGCCTCCGCGAGATACGGGCTGAGCTGACGGCGAACCTGCTCGCGCCGGCGCGTCACGAGCGTGAGCTGCACCGCACAGAAGACGAGTCCCGCAACGAGGATCGCGACGACGACGAGCTCGATGCTCATGAGACCCTCCGCCCGCCCGCCGCGACGAGCCGCGGCTCGCTGGGGTCGAAGACGTCGACCGGCAGCACCACACCGGACGCCGCCAGCTTGTCGGCGAAGTGGGGCCGGATCCCGGTCGGGCGGGCAGGGCCGCTGCCCGGCTTCGCGAGGAACAGATCCTGGATCGTGATCACTTCCGACTCCATCCGCAGCACCTCGGTCACGTGGGTGACCACCCTGGTGCCGTCGACCGACCGTGAGATCTGGATGACGACGTCGAACGCGCTCGCGATCTGCTCGCGGATCGCCCGCAGCGGCAGATCGACGCCCGCCGTGAGGACGAGCACCTCGAGGCGCGCGAGCGCGTCGCGGGGCGAGTTCGCGTGGATGGTGGTGAGCGAGCCCTCGTGGCCCGTGTTCATCGCCTGGAGCATGTCGACCGTCTCGGGGCCGCGAACCTCGCCGACGATGATGCGGTCGGGCCGCATGCGGAGAGCGTTCCGCACGAGGTCGCGGATGCGAACCTCGCCCTGCCCCTCGATGTTGGCCGGCCGCGCCTCGAGCGAGACGACGTGCTCCTGGTCGAGCTGCAGCTCGGCTGCGTCCTCGATCGTCAGGATCCGCTCGCTGTCGGGGATGAAGCTCGACATCACGTTCAGGAGCGTCGTCTTGCCGACGCCCGTGCCGCCCGAGATGAGAACGTTGAGCTTCCCGCGCACGCAGCCCTCGAGCACCTCGACGAGCTCCGGCGAGAGGGTGCCCAGGTCGACGAGATTGCTCCCGGTCAGCGCGTCGGCCGAGAACTTGCGGATGGTCAGGATCGGCCCCTTCAGCGCGAGCGGCGGCACGATCACGTTGACGCGCGAGCCGTCGGGCAGGCGGGCATCCACCATCGGCGAGGCTTCGTCGACGCGGCGGCCGACAGCCGAGACGATCCGCTCGATGACGCGCATCAGATGGGCGTCGTCGGCGAAGCACGCGTCGGTCTCGTAGAGCACACCTGCGCGCTCGACGAACACCTGGTCGTGGCCGTTCACCATCACCTCGGTGATCCCGTCGTCGCGCAGGAACGGATCGATCGGCCCGTAGCCGAGCACCTCGTCGATCACGTCCTCGACGACGCGCTGGCGCTCGTCCCCGGTGATCCGCTCGGAGCGGCGGTCGAGCTCGACCTCGACGACGGTCTGCACGCGGCCCCGCAGCTCGTCCGGAGACGAGCTCAGGGTCTGAAGCTCAGGCCCGATCTTCGTGACACAGACGTCGTGAAGCGACGCGCGCAACTCCGCGAAGCGATCGATCGGACGCTCGTTCGAGCTGCCGATGCGAGGCTGCAGAGCGGGCGGCTCGTCGAAGCCGTCCGCGCCGTTGATCCGTTGCTGCAGAGACATGGTCAATTCCTCCCAAAGCTGAAGAGGCGTGCCGCCCGGTGCTGCTGCTGCTTGGCGACCCAATCGCCGCCGCCGGCAGTTGCACGAGCGAGCTCCAACATCGCCACGCCGAACGGTGCGTCCGGCTGGGCGAGCACTGCGGGCTTCGCCCCGTTCACCGCAAGCGGCACCGACGGGTCGAGCGGCAGTACCCAATCCACGTTGCGGTCGAGCGCCGCTTCGACGTCGCCGCGGTCCATCAGATTCGCGCTGGCGCGGTTGAGCACGATGCGCAACCGGTCCTCCGGAAACGACAGCAGCTCGAGCGTCTTCAGCGTCAGCCGAACGTTCTTCAGCGTCGGCACGTCCGGGTTGCAGAGCAGAAGCAGCTGGTCGGTCTGGTCGAGCGTCGCGAGCATCGGCCCGTAGAAGAACGGCGCCGTGTCGACGACCACGAGATCGTAGGACTCGCGGGCGACCTGGAGCAGCGTGCGAATCGCCTCCTCGCCGACGAGCTCGGCATCCTCCGGGCTCATCGGAGCCGGCAGGACGTCGACGCCGGACGAGTGGCGCTCGGTGTAGACGCCGAGCTTCTCGCCGTCCAGGGCGGCCGGGGTGCCGAGCAGCTCACGCACCGTGTTGTCGGGGGCGAGGCCGAGCATGATCGCGGCGTCGCCGAACTGCAGGTCGAGGTCGATCAGCAGCGTCTTCTTGCCCGCATGCGTCGCTGCCGCGACCGCAAGGTTGGTCGAGACGACCGACTTGCCCGAGCCGCCCTTCGGCGAGAAGACGGTGACGACACGACCGTCGCCGCCGAGCTCGGCCTGGCGGGCGGTCTGGGCCGCCTTCTCGATCACGAAGAGCACGCTCTCGCGCCCGGCCGGCAGCGGCAGCACGTCGGCGATGCCGGCGTCGAGCGCCCAGCGGACGAGCCCGCTCGAAGGCGCGGTCGTCGCGAGCACGACCGGTGCGCCGCTGTGCTCGCGCAGCTGCGCCAGCTCCTCGCGGGGCTCCGACTCGCCCTCGTGCACGAGCACTGCGACGTCGAGCTCCGCCTGGTCGCGCCCGGCGAGCTCCGCGAGCTCGAAGGAGTCCAGCGTGGTCATTCCCTCGCGCAGCGCGGACGCCGCCTCGCCGTTCCCGGCGAGGGCGACGCGGAGGCGGCGATCAGTGGCCACTTGAGCCCTCGATGACTGCCTCGAACCGAGGCCGGCGTCACGCGCTGGTCAGAGGCATGAACCGACGGGCGAAGGAGCAGCGACCAGTCGCCGTTCTTCTGCAGCCAGTAGAGGCGCTGCGCCTGCTTGCCGGTCAGCTGCAGGTCGACCGACAGAACCTGGCCGGTCGCGCTCGACGACGGCGACGAAGGAGCCTTGACGACGAGCAGGTTCCGCAGTGCGATCACCGTCGAGTGGTTCTGGCTGCCTTCAGGGTTCGTCACGTTGCCGATCACGTCGACGCGGTTGCCCTGCTTGAGGGTGCCCGCGAGCAGCTGGTGCGGGTCACCCGGCAGCTCCATCACACGCGAGACGCCTTTCAGGTCGGACAGCAGTCCTTCCTGCTGGGCGGTGCCGAAGCGGCGCGCAACGATCTGCTCGCCGGCGTAGGTCGGCTGGATCGCAACCAGGTTGCTGAGCGTCGTGGTGTTCACGACGGCGCCCGAGGCGACGCTGTTGCCGGCGAACTTGCGCGCAACGAGCCACCCGCCGGAGGCGATCTGAGCGCCCGTCGTGCCGATCGGGATGTCGCGCGTCGCGACGTACACCGTCGCGCTGCCCGCCGCCGGAGTCGCAGTCGACTTGGCGTGCGAGGCGTAGATGAGCATCAGCACGACCGCGCAGAGAGCGAGCGCCGCGGCGATGAGCAGATTCCTGACCCGGTACGAGACGACCGAGTTCCTGACTCTGTATGACATGTCCAGCATCTGGGTCCCCTGTCGCTAGTACTCGACACGCTCGGTCGTCGAGCTATGCAAGTTGCCCGAGGCGACGACGATGCCGAGGAGGTTGATCGAATATGGATAGGTCGCAGTGACGGTCACGGTGGCGCCCGGCTGCCAGGGCGGCGCCGTCACGGTCACGTTCAGCTTCGAGGTGTCGAGATCGCTCGCGGCGCCGACGACCGAGGCCTTCGTCGTCGCGATCGGGTCCGGGGCGTTGCGGCTGACGGTGGCCTGACGAGCACCGGTGCGAACCGCGTCCGACAGCGTGATCGAGTTCTTGAACGCGATCCCGTACTGGACGATCCCGAACAGGATCAGAAAGAGGATCGGCGCGATCAGCGCGAATTCCACGAGCGTCTGGCCGTCCTCGTTTTTCCTGATCCTTTTTGTCATGTCAATGCTCCTCCGGGGTGGGCGGCAGGTGAGCGCCGCATTGCTCACCTGCCGCCACCAGTCGAGTTGCTGCTTAGAGCGCGTGCCCGATCTTCGCGAAGGCGTCGTCGATCTTGGTCTCGAAGGTGCCGAGAACCGCAGGATCGAGAGCGACGGCGACGAGCACGCCGATCAGGGAGTACTCGACGAACGTCTGGCCCTCTTCGCGCTTCAGGCCGAGGTACGCGCGCACGACGACGCTGTTGATCGCTTCAATCATTTCTAGCCCTCCTTGAATTGTTTGCCGGCCGGACATCGATCCGACCTGCTCCGCTAGTAACGAGATTCCGATGAAGTGGAAACCGCTATCCGTCACCGTAGGGACGTCACGGAGGCCAAACACACCCGTAGGGATAGGTGGGGTCCTACCTTGGTCCGGTTGGCGGGGCGGACCATCCCTCGGACGAGTTAGGTCTCATCGACCGAGGGAAGAAACTCGTGAATCTGGTTCGCTTGCGCGAATCAGATTCAGTCCAGCCCTCACGAACCTGATTCGGCGAAAGCCGAACCAGATTCGCGAGGTGGACGTCTAGGCCTTCGCCGCCGCTTTCTTCTTGTTCGGCAGGTGAATCGCGCGGCCGAGCGCGACGAGGCCGGCTTCCTTGATCGCCTCGCTGAGCGTCGGATGCGCGGCCATGCCGTCGGCGACCGTCTCGACGGTCGATTCCGCGTCGATCGCGACCGTGCCCGCCTCGATCAGGTCGGTGACGTGCGGGCCGACCATGACCATGCCGAGCAGCTCGCCGTAGCGCGTCTCGTGGATCGACTTCACCCAGCCGACGGTCTCCGCCTGCATCACCGCCCGGGCATTGGCCACCCAGGGGAAGACGCCGACCGCAACGTCGTCGCCGTACTGCTCGCGAGCCTGCGCCTCGGTGAGGCCGACACCGGCGATCTCGGGATCGGTGTAGATCGGGCGCGGCACCGCACGGTTGTCGACGATCTCGTCGTGCCCCATGGCGTTCTCCGCGGCAACCTCGCCCTCGCGGAACGCCGTGTGGGCGAGCTGCCAGTAGCCGGCGCAGTCGCCGACCGCGTAGATGTGCGGCACGGTCGTGCGGCGGTGCTCGTCGGCGGTGACGCCCTTGCGCTTGTCGAACTCGATCCCGGCTGCCTCGAGGCCGACGCCTTCGACGAGCGGCCCGCGGCCGACGGCCACGAGCATCAGGTCGCAGTCGACCGTCTCGCCGTCGCCGAAGGTCACCTTCAGCGAGTTGCCCTGCTGCTCGACGCCGGTGCACTGCTTGCCGAGCTGCAGCGTGATGCCGCGCTTGCCGAACGCCTTCGCGAGCTCCTTCGCGGCATCGGCGTCCTCCTGCGGGATCAGCGTGTCGAGCATCTCGATGATCGTCACCTCGGAGCCGAAGCGGTTGAAGATCGAGGCGAATTCGGCGCCGATGATCCCGCCGCCGAGGATCACGAGCCGGCCGGGGATCTCAGTCTGGGCGAGCAGCCCGGTCGAGTCGACGCACAGGTCCGACTCGAGGCCCGGAATCGGCGGCCGCAGGGGGAACGAGCCCGTCGCGACGATCGCCGTCTTGAAGTTGACGTCCTCCCCGCCCTCGACCGCGATCGTGTTCGGGCCCGTGAACTTGCCGTAGCCCTTCACCCAGTCGACGCCGTTGGCCTTGAACAGGCCGGCGACACCGCCCGTCATCTGCTTGACGACGCCGGCCTTCCACTCGTTGGCTGCGGGGAAATCGAGCTGCGGGGCTTCGACGCGGACGCCGAGCTTCGCGAACGTGTCGTTCGCCTGGTGGAGGAAGTGCGCGGTCTGCACCCAGGCCTTGGTCGGGATGCACCCGACGCGCAGGCACGTGCCGCCGAGCTCGGGCTCCTTCTCGATGCACGCGACCTTCGCGCCCAGCTGGGCGGCGCGGATCGCTGCGGTGTACCCCCCGGGGCCACCGCCCAGAACTGCGATATCGACATCCATGAGGCGATCGTACCGTCGTGCTACGGGACGATGACGATCTTGCCGAACTTGCCGCCGGCGGCGAACCGCTCGTAGGCGTCCTGAGCCCGGTCGAGCGGGAAGGTCTCCTCGACCGGCACGCGGATTCGTCCGTCCGCGAGCAGCGGCAGCACGTCGTCGCGGAGGCCCCGGATCACGTCGGCCTTCTCCTCACGCGTGCGGAAGCGCAGCATCGAGCCGTGGATGCGGCCGCGCTTGCCCATCAGCAGGCCGAAGTTCAGGGTCGCCACCGACCCGGCTCCCATGCCGATCACGGCGATGCGTCCCCGCGGCGCGAGCAGCTCCAGGTTCGTGGCGAGGTTGTCGCCGCCGACGAGCTCGAGGATCACGTCGTAGAGGCCGCTCAGTTCGGTGTCGGCGCCGAGCTCCTCCAGCTCCTCCTGGTGGTGGCGCGCGGTGCCGGTGACCTGTGCGCCGAGGGCGATACCGAGCTGCACCGCCGCGACGCCCACGCCGCCCGCGGCGCCGTTCACGAGCAGGCGCTCGCCGGGCTTCAGCTCCGCCTGCGTGAAGAGGGCGTCGTGCGCGGTCGCGTAGACCTCGACGAAACCGCCGGCCTCCGGCCACGTGACGTGCTCGGGCACCGGGAGCGTGTGGGAGGCGTGCACCGCGACCAGCTCGGCTTGCCCACCGCCTGGGAGCAGCGCCATCACGCGCTCGCCGTCCTCGGTCTCGCCGGCGCACTCGAGCCCTGGAATGTCGACCGGGGCGCCGGGCGGCGGCGGATAGCGGCCTGCGCGCTGGGACAGGTCGGCTCCGTTCACTCCTGCGCCGTGGACGCGGATCAGGAGCTCGCCCTCGCCGGGCACGGGATCCGGCCGCTCCTCGGTGTGGAGTGCGCCTTCCGCGATGACAGCCGCCCGCATTCCGGCATGCTACGGCGATGAAGCTCGAAGGCGTCCACCACGTCACCTGCATCACGGGTGACGCGCCCGCGAATGTGCGCTTCTACGGCGGGGAGCTCGGCCTGCGGATGGTCAAGAAGACCGTCAACCAGGACGACCCGACCGTCTACCACCTTTTCTACGCCGATGAGCGCGGCTCGGCAGGGGCAGACATCACGTTCTTCGAGTACCCCGGCTCGCCGAGGGGCCGGGCCGGCGACGGGATGGTGCATCTGGTCTCGTTCCGCGTCGGCTCCGAGGAGTCGCTCGAGTTCTGGCGCGAGCGGGTCGGAGGCGTTGTCTCGGGCCGCTCGCTCGTCTTCGAGGATCCGGAAGGGCTGAAGCTCGAGCTGGTCGTCGACGACTCGGGCGAGCCGCCGCTGATCGCAGACGCGCCCGACATCCCGGAGGAGCACCGTCTTCGCGGCTTCGCCGGTGCGCGCGCGTACGCGTCACAGCCCGAGCGGAGCAACGAGCTGTTGGTCGGCCTCGGCTTCGAGCCCGGCTGGGAGGTGCGCGGCGACTCGCGGAGCGGGTTCTACCGCTACGACGCCCCGCCGGAGCAGCGCGGCCTGCAGGGCGCGGGCACGGTGCACCACATCGCGTGGTCGTCGAAGCCGGAGGAGCACGAGGCGTGGCGGGCCAGGGTGTTCGAGGCGGGCGGCCAGCCGACACCGGTGATCGACCGCTTCTACTTCAAGTCGATCTACTTCCGCGAGCCGAGCGGCGTGCTGTTCGAGATCGCGACCATGGGGCCGGGCTTCACCTCCGACGAGCCTCTCGAGACGCTCGGCGAATCGCTCTCGCTGCCGCCGAACTACGAGCAGTACCGCGACCAGGTCGAGCGGATCCTCACCCCGCTGCCGGATCTGCGCGCGGAACGCTCCGCGTGATCGTCCGCGAGCGTCCCGCCGAGGGCGAGGCGGCCGGCGCGCTCGTCCTCTTCCACGGCCGCGGCGCCGACGAGAACGATCTCTTTCCGCTGCTCGACGTGCTGGATCCCGAGCGCCGGCTGGACGGGTACTGCCCGCGCGGCCCGCTGTCGCTGCCGCCGGGCGGCGCGCACTGGTACATCGTCCCGCGGGTCGGCTATCCGGATGTGCCGACCTTTACGTCGTCGTATGCCGAGGCATCGGAGTGGCTCGACTCGCTGCCGCATGCGCAGATCGTGCTCGGCGGGTTCTCGCAGGGGTGCGTGATGGCGCTGGCGCTGGGGCTGGGTGTTGGGCGGCCGCGGCCGGCGGCGATCTGCGGCTTCTCGGGGTTCATCCCGGTGGTGGAGGGCTGGTCGCTGGACGTTGCGCGTCCCTTGCCGCCGGTCGCGCTGGGCCATGGCACGTTGGATCCGGTGATCCCGGTCGAGTTCGGCCGCGCCGCCCGCGACCAGCTGCTCGCGGCGGGAGCCGAGCTGCTCTACGAGGAGTACCCGCTGCCGCACACGCTCGACCCGTCGTTTCTCGCTGACGTTCAGCGCTGGTTGTCGGCGAAGGTCTAACTCGCGAATCTGGTTCGGCTGCGCCGAATCAGGTTCGCCGAGGATGAATCTGATTCGCGAGGCGGATCGAACGCCTAACTCGCGAATCTGGTTCGGCTGCGCCGAATCAGGTTCGCTGAGGATGAATCTGATTCGCGAAGCGAACCAGATTCACGAGTTTCACAGTTGCGTTGCAGATCGCGCCGGGTTCGTCGGCAACCTGGAGAGATGCGCCCGACGCACGCAGGCACGTTCCACGTCACCGCACGGTCGATCGCGGAGGAGCACATCTTCCGAGACCACCGCGACTATCACCACGGCATCCAGATCATCGCCGAGCTGGTCACCGAGGGATACCTGGTCTGCCATGGCTTCTGTTTCATGCCGACGCACTACCACCTCATCGCATCGTTCGAGGAGGACAAGCTCGCACCGGCGGTGCGGCGCTTGAATCGACGGTACGCCGGCGGCTTCAATCGGCGGCACGACCGTCGCGGGCACGTGTTCGATTCCCCGTACACGGCCTCCGAGGTCGTGCAGGAAGGGCACGCGTACCGGCTGCCTGACTACGTCGCCGAGAACCCACCGCGACGGCCATGGCCGTGGAGCAGCTTCGACGTGCCGTTCTCCTTCGTTCAGCCGCTGCCGTGGGTCAAGACTCGCGAATCTGGTTCGGCTGCGCCGAATCAGGTTCGCGTTAGAGAGCGCGCTTCATGACAAGCCCGCCGTCCGATTCGCCGGCGGGCTCGAAGCCGTTGCGCTCGTAGAAGGCGACTGCAGGCGAGTCCTTCTCCACCGACAGCGAGACAGAGGAATGACCGACCGCTTTCGCCTTCCCGAGCAGCGCATCGAGTAGCTCCTGCCCCACGCCGTGGCGGCGGCGCGACGGGACGACGGAGATCGACAGCTCCGGTGTCTGCTCGTCGACGAAGCCGTAGCCGGGCTCGCCGGCGGTGAAGAGCCTGAACCACGCGGCCCCCACGCGGTTGCCGGTTTCATGGGCGACGAGCGACAGGTCGCCGGCGCGGCCCCAGTTGTCCACGTAGCGGGTGAGTGGAATGTCGGCGTCGAGCGCGTTCACCCGCCAGGCATACGCGTGCGCGAGCATCGAGCGCATGAAGGGAACGTCGGCGAACGAGCCGTTGCGGATCACAACGCCAGCGCGGGCTCTTCCACGAACTGCTTGACGGTGCGCAGGAAGTCCGCACCCTCTGCCCCATCCACGGCGCGATGGTCGACGGTCAGCGTCATGCTCATCATCGGCCGGACCGTTACTTCCCCTTCGCGGGCCACGGGCGTGTCCAGTGTCGCTCCGACGGCCAGGATCGCCGCCTGCGGTGGATTGAGCACCGCCACGAACTGCTCGATACCGAACATGCCGAGGTTGGAGATGGTGAACGTGCCGTCCTCCAGATCCTGCGCCGTCAGCTTGCTTTCGCGCGCACGGCTCACAATATCGCCCCGTGCGGCAGCGAGCTCTGCGAGCGTGAGGCGCTCGACGCTGCGCACCACCGGCACGACGAGGCCCTGGGGCGCGGCCACCGCGATCCCGACGTTCGCCGTCGGGAACTTCAGCAGCGCGTCCTCGGTGTACTGCACGTTCACGCCGCGGTGCCGCATCAGCGCGTGCGCGCACACCTTGGCGAGCAGGTCGGTGACCGTCACGCGCACGTCGGGGTTCAGCTCGCGGGCGGCGGCGACGAGCTCGTTCGCGCGGGTCATGTCGGCGCTCACCGTGAGCTGGAAGACGGGCGCCTGCCACGCGGCGGTGAGCCGGCGGGCGATCGTCTTGCGGATGTTCGTCAGCGGAACGGATTCGATCTCGCCCGTCGGGACGGCAGCCGGGGCCGGCGCAGCGACCTGGCCGCGCTCCACGTCCTCGGCGACGATGCGGCCCTCGGGGCCGGTGCCCCGCAGCGCACGCAGATCGATCCCGCGCTCACGGGCGATCCTTCTGGCCAAGGGAGAGGCTTTGATGCGGCCGCCGTTGCTGCTCGCAGGGGTGTCTGCAGGCTTGGCGGGAACCTCGCGAATCTGGTTCGGCTTCGCCGAATCAGGTTCGGTCTTCGGTGCGGGCGCCTCGGGCGCCTTGACCTCTTCCCCGGCCTCGCCGATGTAGGCGATCGTCTGGCCCACGGGTGCCTCGCCGGACGGGAGCACGATCTTCAGCAGCACTCCGGCGAAGTCGGACTCGACCTCCTGCGTGACCTTGTCGGTGTCGACCTCGAAGAGCGGCTCGCCCTTCTCGACCGTCTCGCCCTCCGACTTCAACCACTTGTTGACCGTCCCGGCTTCCATGCCTTGACCGAGGCGCGGGAGCTTGACCTCGTTCGCCATTACTCTCCCGACGGTCCGGCGGATCGCTGCGAGGACGTCGTCCGCGTTCGGGACGACGAACTGCTCCATCACCGGCGCGAAGGCCAGCGGTGCGAACTTGGCGCCGACGCGCTCGATCGGCGCGTCGAGGTAGTCGAAAGCCTGGTACTGCAGCACGGCGGTCACCTCGGCGCCGAAGCCCATGCGCGTGACGGCCTCGTGCGCGACGACGACGCGGTTCGTCTTCTTCACGCTCTCGACGAGCGCAGACTCGTCGAGCGGCTGCAGGGTGCGCGGGTCGATGACCTCGACGGAGATCCCCTCCTCCGCAGCACGCTCGGCCGCTTCGACCGAGCGGTGCACGAGCGGGCCGATCGCGATCACGGTCACGTCGGTGCCTTCGCGGATCGTGCGCGCCTTGCCGAGCGGGATCGGCTCGAGCTCGTCCGGAACGTTTCCCTTCACCGGATAGAGCAGCCGGTGCTCGAAGAAGATCACGGGGTTGTCGTCGTAGATCGACGACCAGAGCAGACCGCGCACGTCCTCCGGGGTGGAGGGATAGGCGACCTTGAGCCCCGGAACGTGCACGAGCCACGCTTCGAGCTGCTGCGCGTGCTGGGCGCCCGGCGACCAGCCGGCACCGCCCTGCGTGCGGATCGTCAGCGGCACCTTGACCTGGCCGCCCGACATGTAGCGGTGCTTGGCTGCCTGGTTGACGATCTGCTCGAGCGAGAGCGTCAGGAAGTCCTCGTACATGATCTCGACGACCGGCCGCATGCCCGCCATCGCCGCGCCGATGCCGGCGCCGACGATCGCCATCTCGGAGATCGGCGTGTTGCGCACGCGCTCCGGGCCGAACTCGTCGAGGAGCCCCTGCGTGACGCCCATCGAGCCGCCCATCTCGGCGATGTCCTCGCCCATGATGAAGATGTCGTCGTCCTTGCGCATCGCGCCGGCGAGCGCGTCGCGGACGGCCTCGCGGTAGGTGATCTCAGGCATAGACGTTCTTGAGGGCGTCTTCGGGCTGCGGATCGGTGCCGTTCTGCGCGAATTCGAGCGCGGCGTCGACGATCTCGTGCGCCTGCGCGTCGAAGCTGTCGAACTCCTCGTCCGCGAGGCTGAGCCGGTTGCGCAGCCGCTTGATCGGATCGTGCTCGGCGGCCTCCTCACGGTCTTCCTTCGAGCGGTAGACCTGCGGGTCGCCGATGTAGTGGCCGTGCATGCGGTAGGTCTCGACGTCGACGAAGACGGGCCCCTCGCCCGAGCGCGCGAACTCGAGCGCCTCGTGGGCTGCTTCGAAGACGGCTTCGACATCCTGGCCGTCGACCTTGATCGAGCGCATGTCGAATGCGAGCGCGCGCTTCGACATGTCGTCCCACACCGGCGAGTGCTGCCAGCCCGGAGTCGACTCGGCCCAGTGGTTGTTCTCGCAGACGAACACCGTCTTCGTCTTCCACAGCTGCGCGAGGTTGAGCGACTCGTGGAAGGTGCCGATGTTCGTCGTGCCGTCGCCGAAGAACGCGAGCGCGACCCGCGGCTCGTCGCGCAGCTTGTACGCGAGCCCCGCGCCGGTGACGGCCGGCAGGCCGCCGCCGATCACGGCGTTGGCCCCGTAGTTGCCGCGCTCGACGTCGTAGAGATGCATCGAGCCGCCGTAGCCGTGCGAGCAGCCCTCGATCTTTCCGTACAGCTCGGCCATGACCGCGTTCGGGTGCGTCCCGCGCGCAAGCGTGTGTCCGTGGGCGCGGTGCGTGGAGGCGAACGTGTCGCCGTCCTCCATCGCCTGGCAGACCCCGACCGCCACCGCCTCCTGGCCGATCGCGACGTGCAGGAAGCCCGGCAGTTCGCCCGCGCGGAACTGCTCCTCCACCTTCTCCTCGAAGCGCCGGATGAGGAGCATCTCGCGCAGGAAATCCCGCAGCGTCTCCTCATTCAAGGCGCGTTTCCTCTCGACCTTGGCCAAAGCTCCGGCAGTGTACGTTTTGAACATGAGCGTCGCGCGGCAGTGGAAAGTCATTGGATCCGAGTTGCCCGACTCGTGGGCGCGCGCCTCGCTCCGGCTCGAATTGCACGATCGCGCCGCCGCCGACCAGGCCGCTGCAACGCTGGGCCCGACCGGCCCCTACCGCGTCTCGCCGACGATCCTGCAGTTTTCGGTCGCTCGCGACGGGAGCGCTCTCGGACCCCAAGGCATCACACGACTGCTCGCCCGCATCCCGAAGGGCACGCTGTCGCTGTCCAATTCGCAGGCTTCGCCCCGGCTCGAAGAGCGCGAGATCACCTCGCTCGTCGAGGGCTGGGACGCGGCGCTCGCCGGGCTGCCGTCCGACTGGAGCGATCTCTACGCCGAGATCGAGTTCACGTCGAGCGACTACATCGAGCCGGCCGCCGTGCTGTGCATCCAGATGAACCCGCGCCGCGACGGCACGCGCGCCGCCTTCAACTTCCGTGCCGGCCGCCAGGCCGGCTACGGGGTGGCGCCCGGCATGGCGCGCCGCTGCTTCGAGCGCTGCGACGAGAAGGGGATCCGCGGCTCGATCAGCGTGCTGCGCGTGCTCAGCGACACGCACCTCGTCGCGACTCAGGGCCCCGTTTGGCTCTCCGGCGGCAAGACGCTCTGAGTTGACCGACGCCCTCGGCCTGGCGGCGCGCGTTCGCGACGGCGAGGTCTCGGCGCGAGAGCTGACCGAGGAGTCGATCGCGCGGATCGAGGCGACGAACCCGGAGCTCAACTTTCTCGTCACCGACTGCTTCGAGCAGGCACTCGCAGCCGAGCCGCGCGATGGGCCGTTCAGCGGCGTGCCGATCCTCATCAAGGACCTGAACGAGACCGCGGGCGTGCGCACGACGTTCTCATCGCGCGCGTTCGCCGAGTACGTGCCGGTGAGCGACTCCGCGGTCGTGCGGCGCATCAAGGACGCGGGCTTCGTCGTGCTCGGGAAGTCGAACACGCCCGAGTTCGGGAGCACCGCGGTCACCGAGTCGGCGCTGAACGGCGCGTGCCGCAACCCGTGGAGCCCGGAGCACACGCCGGGCGGCTCATCGGGCGGCGCAGCCGCGGCGGTCGCCGCCGGCGCGATGCCGCTGGCACAGGGCTCCGACGGCGGCGGCTCGATTCGCATTCCTGCGTCGTGCTGCGGGCTGTTCGGCATCAAGCCTTCGCGCGGCCGCGTCTCCCCCGCGCCGTATGTGAGCGGCTCGCTGGAGCTGTCGCAGAACGGGCCGCTCTCGGTGAGTGTCCGCGACGCCGCGGCGTTCCTCGATGTGATCGCCGGGTACGAGCCGGGCGACGCGCACTGGGCGACGCCGCCGGAGCGGCCGTTCCTGGAGGAGGTCGGCGCCGACCCCGGCCGACTGCGGATCGCGTTCACGACGGAACCGCCGATCCCGCACGAGATCGATCCGCGCGTCGTTGCCGTCGCCCGCTCCGCGGCGGACGCGCTCGCCGCGCTCGGTCACGAGGTGATCGAAGGAGGCCCGCAATGGTCGGACGAGGCGCTGCTCGGCGGCTTCGCGAAGATCTGGCAGGTCGGGCCGGCGATGTTCCCGCTCAGCGATCTCTCGCTGCTGGAGCCGCTCAACCGCGCACTCGCCGAGGCGGCACACGAGACCTCGAGCGTCGTCTTCGCGAGGGCCGTTGCCGCGCTCGAGCTCGCCGCGCGGCGGATCGTCTCGTTCTGGGACGACGTCGACATCGTGCTCACCCCCGGCCTCGGCAAGCTCCCCGTTCCGATCGGCTGGGTCTTCGAGCCGGACGACCCCTGGGAGCAGTTCCGCCGCGGCGGCGAGTTCACGCCGTTCACGCCCATCGTCAACGTGACCGGGCAGCCGGCCGCGATGGTGCCGTTCGACGTCGTCGAAGGCCTTCCGGTCGGCGTGCAGCTGATCGGCCCGCCGGACGGCGAGGCAATGCTCTTCCGCCTGGCCGCGCAGCTGGAAGAGGCCCATCCCTGGGCGCAGCGGCTGCTCAGCGCATCGCAGCGTTGAGCTCTGCCGCGAGCTCGACCGCGCTCTGAGCGTCGGCCGCGATCGCGAGACAGGTGTCGTCGCCCGCGAGCGTGCCGAGCAGCAGCGGGTGCGCACACCGGTCGAGCGCCCGCGCGATCGCCGGGGCCGAGCCGATCTCCGACTGGAGCACGACGACGTTCTGCGCCGCCACTGCCCGGCGCCCGAACTGTCCGAGCAGTGCATTGAGCGTCTCGCGGGGGTCGGCGCGGCGCTCGCGGTTCGGGAGGACGTAGCGCAGCGTCCCGTAGGCATCGCGGGCCTTCTCGAGCCCGAGCTCGCGAATGTCGCGTGAGACGGTCGCCTGGGTCACAACGCACCCCACGCCCGCCAGGGCGGTGATCAGCTCCTGCTGCGTCCCGATCCGCAGCCGCTCGACGAGGCTCGCGACGAGCTTCTGACGGTCGGCCTTGCTCAGCTGGTCCTCCGTCTGCACGGGCTCAGCATTCCCGTTCACGTTTAGGCCCGCAAGCACGAGGCAGATAAGCTCGACACATGGTGAGTGACACCCAGCCGGGCGACGGCGCGGTTTCCACGCCGGCCGCCCCCTCCATCCCGCAGTTCGAGCGGCCCAAGCCGGCGAAGCGCAGCAGCTCGCCGAACCCGCTGGCGGTCATCGGCGGGGCGCTCGTGGCGGGCTACGTGCTGGCGAAGACGATCGACTGGAGAGGACAGGCCCATCCCCGCCGTTGACAACACGAACGGGGGAGTTGGCGGGGCGGCCAAGCAGGTCGCAGAGCATGCCTCGGCGATCGCGCGGCTCGAGCTCGAGCTCGCCAGCCTCGAGCTGAAGAAGAAGCTCACGTCGGTCGGGATCGGGGTGGGGCTCGCGGTCGGAGCCGGCGTGCTCGCGTTGTTCATGGTCGGGTTCCTGTTCGCGACGATCGCCGCGGGTCTCGCGACCTTCCTACCGTGGTGGCTTGCGCTCCTGATCGTGACGCTGTTGCTCGCCGCGCTCGTGGCGACGCTCGGGTTGGTCGGACGCAGCAGGATCCAGAAGGGCTCGCCGCTCACGCCGGAACAGGCGATCCGCGAGGCGAAGCTCACCGGCGAGGCGCTCAGGCAATGACCACGCCCACGCCCCGGACACAGGCGCAGGTTCAGAGCGAGATCGAGGCCGAGCGTGAACGGCTCGCCGACGCGGTCGAGGAGCTGCGCGGTTCGTTCAACCCGATGCCGAAGCTGCCCGCGCTCGCGGCCGGCGCGGCCTCGGTCGGATTCGTGCTCGCCGGAGGGATCGGCGCCACGATGCGCTACTTCGCGCGGCGCAGCCGCGAGCGGCACTGAAGCACGGACGTCTGTCGTGGGGCGAGTGGTTCGCTGTCGCGAAGCGAACCGGTAGGCAGTTCGTCGCAGACGACTGCATGGGGCTCGCGCAGGAGGTGGCGTACAGCTCGCTGCTCGCGTTCTTCCCGGCGGTGATCGCGCTCGTCGGGCTGCTGGATCTGATCAACGCCTACGGCGCGCTCCGAAGCTTTCTCGATCCGGTCGCGCCGCAGGCGGTCATCCAGCTGATCGATTCGTTCGAGCGGGACTCGGGCGGCTCCGGGTCGGTGTTTGCGCTCGTCCTCGGCTCGACTCTGGCCGTCTGGGCGGCGTCGGGAGCGATGGGCTCGGTCGTCAAGGCGGTCAACCGCACCTACGACCGGATGGAGACGCGGCCCTTCTGGAAGGTGAAGCTGATCTCGATCTTCCTCGTGCTCGTCTCGGCGCTCGTCACCGCGGGAATGCTGCTCTTGATCGTGCTCGGAGGCACGCTCGGCGACGCGATCTCGCGGCGGGCGCACAACGGCAGTTTCACCTGGGTCTGGAACATTCTCCGCTGGCCGATCGCGTTCGGTGCGGTGCTCCTTCTGTTCGCGTTGATCTACTACCTCGCGCCGAACACGGACGAGCGGCGTTGGCGCTGGGTCTCGGCGGGGGCCGTGACGGGTGGCCTCATGTGGCTGGCGCTGAGCGGTTTGTTCGCGCTCTATACGTCGTTCTCGAGCTCATACACGAGGACGTACGGGGCGCTGGCCACCGGGATCATCCTGCTGCTCTGGCTGAACTACTCGGCGTGGGCCGTCCTGTTCGGCGCGGAGCTGAACGCGCAACTCGACCGGCATGCGGAGATCCAAGCCGCGGGCGGCGAGCATGCGGGGCTGATCAGGCCCGTTCGCCGCTCGCGCTAAACGCATGGGGTCAGACCCCAGACGCGTCTGATCTGGACATGCCTGGAGGCTGGCCGCGTGGGCTACTGGACGAGGTACGGCTCGTCCGAGGAAGGCCGGCCGATCGCCTCGCCCACGAACTGCGCGTACCGGACCGACCCGTTGCGACCGCCGCCGAAGAGATCGAGCACGCCGTTGACCGAGAGGAACTCGGGCACCCCATCGAGCCCGACGGTTGCCTGGTAGCTGCTCCACGGCCATTCGTCCGGCCGCCGTGCCAATCCCGCCCGGACCGGGTTGAGGACGACGTAGCGCGAGAGCTCGAGGACGTAGGCCTCACTGAGCGCGATCCGCGACCAGAAGCGCCGTTCGAAGAGCGCTCCCTCGCGCCCGGCAACGGCGTTGAACCATTGCGCGTACTGACCTTTCAGGTACTGCATTCCCGCTGAGAGGTTGGCGTTCGGAGTGTCGAGCACCAGGTGGAAGTGGTTTCCCATCAAGCAGTAGGCGTGGACCTGCCAGACGAACTTCCGGACGACCTTCGCCAGTAGCTCGAGGAAGTACTCGCGGTCACGATGAGCGCAATCGAAGATCTGGCGTTTCTCGACGCCGCGCGAACCGACGTGGTAGAGGACGTCGGAAGCCTCGAGACGCAGGTCGCGTGCCATTCCTTTCGACGGTAGCGGCGACGTTCACGTTCCGACAGCCGCCCGGAGACAAGTTCGCACTCTTGTCACCACTGACGTGTCCGCTTCGGACACGGCCGGGGTCTGACCCCGGTTGAAGCGCTCCGAACGACCGCCGCGCGTCAGGCGCGCAGTTCGGCACCGAAGCGCGCCGCGAGCGCAGCGACGACCACGCCTCGGAGCCTCGTGGCATCTTCGTCCGACAGGGTGCGCTCGGGCGACTGGAACGCGACGGCGAACGCGACCGACTTCTTTCCCGCCGGGATCTGGTCGCCGCGGTAGTCACTGAGGAACCGCACCTCCCGCAGCTCCGTCCCGGCCGCCTCGCGGGCGGCCGCGAGCAGTTCACCCGCAGGCACGTTGTCGTCGACGACGAAGGCGAGGTCCTGCCGCAACGGCGGGAACGTGATCACGTCGCGGTAGAGGATCCGCTCCGGCACGAGTGCGAAGAGATCCTCCAGATCGAGCTCGAACGCGCTCCACTCGCCGTCGAGATCAAGACCGACCGGACCGTGCTGCGCCACCCAGCCGGACTGGACCCGCGCTCCGATCGGCGAGCCCGCGAGTACCTGCGCACGCTCGAACGTCGGCTCGACGTGCAGCGCGGCGAAGACCGCCTCGACGATCCCCTTCGCACGGAAGAAGTCGCCCTGGAGGATCCCGCCGAGCCGCCAGCGCTCCAGCGGCACCTTCGAGCCCGCGACCGGCAGATAGACGTGCGCGACCTCGAAGAGCTCGACATCGTGGTTTCCCATGTCGACGTTGTGACGCGCGGCGCCGATCAGGCCGACCGTCAGGGTCGTGCGCAGCAACCGCTGCTGCGAGCTGAGCGGCACCGGCAGCTCGAGTGCAGCCGGGTCGGGATCCTCGGCCTGGAGCGAGTAGGTGTACGACTCGTACAGCCCGGCCCCGACGAGCACGTCCTCGACCTGGCGGCGCAGCCGCTGAAAATGGTTCAACCGACCGAACATCGCCTGGCGAACGGGCAGCGTCGCGGGCACGTCCTCGAGCCGGAAGCGCGCAACCTCTTCGACCACGTCGATGTCGCGCCGAACGTCGCGGGCGCGCCACGTCGGAGCGACCACCGTCCAGTCGTCCTCGACGGAGAACCCGAGCCGGCCAAGCCGCTCCCGCTGTTCGTCCTCCGGCACCTCCAGCCCGAGCGCCTCGCTCGCATACGCAGGGCGATACGCGATCCGCGGCGGCGAGGGCGGATCCGATCGCACCTCGTTCTCGCCCGTCCAGCGCGCGCCCGCGAGCTCCGCGAACAGCTCGGTCGCGTAGCTCGCAGCGACCGGCGCGAGCTCGAAGTCGACGCCCTTCTCCCAGCGCGTCTGGGCCTCGGAGCGCATGTGATGGCGCTCGCCGCTCCGGAGCACGGTCAGCTGTTCGAAGTTCGCCGTCTCGAGCACCACCGACGTCGTCGAGTCGGAAACCTCGGTGTTCTCGCCGCCCATGACGCCGGCCAGGCCGATGGGCCGCTCGGCGTCGGCGATCACCAGGTCGGCCGGATCGAGCTCACGGCGCGTGCCGTCGAGCGTGACGAGCTCCTCACCGGGCCGCGCCCGACGCACCACGATCCGTCCGCCGGCGAGCGTCTCCGCGTCGTAGGCATGGAGCGGGCTGCCGAGTGCCAGCATGACGTAGTTCGTGATGTCGACCGCGTTCGAGATCGAGCGCATGCCGGCCCCGATCAGACGCGCCTTCAGCCAAACCGGCGACTCGCCGATCGTCACGTCCCGCAGAGACCGTGCGATGAAACGAGGACATGCCTCGAGGTCGTCGATCGCGATGTCGACGCGCTCGTCTCCCTCGCGCGCCGGGCCGCGGCCCGTCGTGCCCGGCATCGGTTTGAGCTCGCCCCCGGTCAGCGCCGCCACCTCACGGGCGATTCCGTAGATCGACGTGAGATCGGGCCGGTTGTACAGCGTCTCGATCTCGAGCACGTCCTCGCCGAGCGGCAGCACCTCGGCCAGCGGTGTTCCGGCTGCGAGCTCGTCGGCCAGCACCATGATCCCGCCGTGGTCCTGGCCGAGCTCGAGCTCGCGCTCGGAGAGGATCATCCCGTCGGAGACCTCGCCGCGCAGCTTCCGCTTCTCGATCGTGAACTCGCCGCCGGGCATGACGCCGCCGGGCACGACCACCGCCACCGTCGCGCCCGCGCCGAAGTTCCAGGCGCCGCAGACGATCGAGCGCGGCTCGCCCTCGCCCACGTCCACCTTCGTCAGCTGCAGCTTGTCGGCGTTCGGATGCTTGCCCGCCTCGAGCACCTTGCCGACGACGAAATACTCGAGGTTGTCGCCGCCGGGCACCCCCCGCCGAACGATCCGGTCGACCTCGCAGCTCGTGAAGACGAGCTGCCGCGCGAGCTCCTCGACCGGCAGGTCGAAGTCGACGTACTCGCGCAGCCAGGAAACGGGGACCTTCATCAGAACTGCCCCAGCACGCGCAGGTCGTTCTCCCAGAAGGCGCGCAGGTCGGGCAGGCCGTGCCGGAGCATGGCGATCCGCTCGATCCCGAAGCCGAACGCGAACCCCTGCCACTCGTCGGGGTCGAGGTCGACATTGCGGAACACGTCGGGGTCGACCCAGCCGGCGCCGCCCATCTCGATCCAGCCCGAGTGCTTGCAGGTCCCGCAGCCCTTGCCGCCACAGATGAAGCACGTGACGTCGAACTCCACCGACGGCTCGGTGAACGGGAAGAAGCTCGTGCGCATGCGCACCTCTCGCTCCTGGCCGAACAGCGCCCGGAAGAACTGCAGCACGGTTCCCTGCAGGTCGGCCAGCGTGATCCCGCGGTCGACGGCGAGACATTCCACCTGCAGGAAGATCGGCGAGTGCGTGGCGTCCGGCGTGTCGCGCCGGTAACAGCGGCCGGGCGAGACCATGTAGATCGGCGGCGTCCGCTGCTGCATCGCCCGGATCTGGTCGGGCGACGTGTGCGTGCGCAGGACGGTTGCGTCGTCGAGGTAGAAGGTGTCGAACTGGGAGCGCGACGGATGGCCGGGGTCGCTCGTCAGCGCGTCGAAGTTCTCCCAGACGGTCGCGACCTCGGCCCCGTCCCAGACCTCGTAGCCCATGCCGAGGAAGATGTCCTCGATCTCGCGCCTGATCTGCGTCAACAGATGCAGCCGCCCGCGGCGAACCGCGTGGCCGGGAATCGTGACGTCGAGACCGGAGCCGACGGCCGACTCGTACACGAGACGGAGCAGATCCTGATCGCGCGTCGCCACCGCCTCCTCGAGCCGCGCCCGGATGCCGTTCAGGAGCATCCCGCTCTCCCGGTCGCGCACGGCGCGGAGCGCCTGGGCGAGCTCCGACTTACGGCCGAGGAACTTGACGCGCGCCTCGTCGAGCTCCGTTTCCGACAGAGCCTCCGAAACGGCGCTCAGCGCTTCGGCTTCATACGCGTTCCACACAGCGTCATTTGACGACATCGCGGCGAGACTATCCAAGGTTCCTCCTTCGGTTCGACGGGGCTGACAATGAGGCCCCGGTGCGGCGAAGGAGCGCTAGACGACGCCCCCGGTTGCGCACCGGGGCCGGCTAAAGAGCGTCAGCGACGTCGTCTGCATCGGTAGAAAGCATACCCAGGTGTCCGCCTACGACAAGATCGCCCGCGTCTACGACCCCTGGTCGGTGACCGTGGTCGAGGACGTGCCGTTCTATCTCGCCGAGGTGAAGCGGTTCGGCGGGCCGGTGCTCGAGCTCGGCGTCGGCACCGGGCGGATCGCGGTGCCTGTTGCCGCCGCAGGCTTCGAGGTCGTCGGCATCGACCTCTCCGCCGGGATGCTCGAGGTCGCGCGCGAGACCGCGGCGCTCGCCGGCGTCGAGCTCGACCTGCGGCACGGCGACATGCGCGACCCGCCGGTCGAGGGCGAGTTTCCGCTCGTGACCGCGCCGTTCCGTTCGCTGCTGCACATGGAGACCGACGCCGACCGCCGCGCGGTGCTGCGCGCGGTGCAGCGCCATCTCGCGCCGGGCGGGCATTTCATCTTCGACGTCTTCACGCCGAGCAAGGAGGACATCGAGGAGACGCACGGCCGGTGGCTCGAACGTGAGCCCGGAATCTGGGAGCGGGCGGACTGGCAGGAGGCCTCGCGGACGCTGATCCTCCAGGTGCGCGGCGAGCCGGTGCGGCGGAGATGTCGCTCGCCTGGCTCGACGTGCGCGAGTGGAAGGCGCTCCTTCGCGATGAGGGGTTCGTCGTCGAGCAGGTCTACGGCTGGTTCGACCGCAAGCCCTGGCGCGGCGGCGAGGACTCGATCTACGTCTGCCGCAAACGCAAAGGTGTCTGACACCGTTAGGTGTCAGACACCGCTTCGACCTGCCGCAGACGCTCGTAGAGCGCGAGCGCTCCGGACACGGCCACGTTCAGCGACTCGGCGCCCACGATCGGGATCGTCGCGTCGACGTCGCGCTCCACCTCGTCCGGCAGGCCGACGCGTTCCGCGCCGAGCAGGAACGCCACCCGGCCGGCGAGATCGACCGAGGGAAGAGGCTTCCCCACCGTGCGCGACCAGCGCGACCCGCCTGCCGCCGAGGTCGTCCCAGGTTCCGAGCGGCACGCGCCAGATCGAGCCCGCGCTCGCACGCAGCGCCTTCGGCGAGGTCGGGTCGGCACAGCCCTCGGAGAGAACGACCGCCGCACCGAACGCCTCGGCCGTGCGCAGCAGCGTGCCGACGTTGCCGGGGTCGGAGACGTGCCAGAGCGCGAGCGTCGCATCGCGCTCCTCCCAGGCCGGCAGATCCGCCCGCCGGTAGACCGCGACGACGCGGGGCGGGTGCGGCGTGCTCGCGACGTCCGCGAGCAGCTTTGGTTCGACGTCCTCGCCCGCCCAGAGCAGGTCGACCGGAGGCGCCGCAGCTGCGGCGACCGCGTCCTCGCCCTCGACGAAGAACAGCCCGAGCTTCTCGCGCCACCGCTTGTCGTGCAGTTTGCGCACGAGCTTCAACCGCTCGTTGTCCTTGGACGTGATCATCGGCCCCACTCCAGCCACTCGCCGTGGAAGTCGATCACGGCGAGCCGGGTCGGGCGCCCGCCGGGATGCCGCTGAAGCTCCAGTCCGTAGCCACTGTCGTCCGGCCCGCGTCCGGTCGAGATGAAGACGAGCGGCTCGTCGCGCCCGGCGACGTGCATCGCGGCGTGGAGCCGTTCGAGCGCCGCCGCATCGAGGTACTGCGTGGAGGCGGACTGGAAGATCACGAGCTGCGCTCCCGCGCGACGGTCCTGCAGCAGCTCCGGCAGGAGCTCGACGTAGTCGCCGCGCTGCAGCTCCGGCGGGTCGTGACGCACGACCTCGATCGCGCGCCGCAGACGGTCGAGCCGCCCCGGCTGGTCCGGCCAGACGAACGCCTGCAGCAGCCGCGAGCCTTCCTCGGTCGTCACGTCGACGGGATTCAGGTCGATGCCGCGGCGGCGCACGACCGACACTTCCCGCTCGAGCAGATCGGCAGGCGGCGGCATCCGATCGTCGCCGGCAAGCTCGAACGGGCCGCTCCCCCAGGTACCGCTCGAATACCGGAAGCGGTAGCGGTCCCAGAGCAGGTTGAGCCCGGCCGACGGGCCCAGCTCCAGCAGGTCGAACGGCCGCCCGTCGGCGACGAACAGAAACGCCGGGAGCAGGCCCCAGGCACGTTGCACCTCGTTCGTCTGCACGGCCTGCTCGGCCGCCCACCGTGAGAGGAAGGCCGCCTGGCCGTCGAGCGCCGCATCGAGGTCGTCCCACGAGGCGAGGTCGCCGAGCACCAGGTAGTGCAGGCCGGCGAGCAGGCGGAGCGGCAGATCCCATGCGAGGTCGGGAGCGATGTCACCGACGCGCGGGTCGTCCGCGAGTCGGCGACACAGCTCCGCATACAGCGGCGAACGGCCGTCGCAGTAGGCGGCCTGGCGGTTGAAGATCTCGGCTTGCCGCGTTATTTCGCAGCGCCGGCGAGCGCCGACTTGGCCTGCTCGACGATCTCGCCGAACTTCGCCGGATCGGCGACTGCCAGATCGGCCAGCACCTTCCGGTCGAGCTCGACGTTCGCCGCCTTCAGGCCGTGCATGAACTGGTTGTACGAGAGCCCGTGGGCGCGCGCTCCGGCGTTGATGCGCATGATCCAGAGCTTGCGGAACTCACGCTTCCGCACCTTGCGGTCGCGGTACGCGTAGGCGAGGGAGCGCTCGACCTGCTCCTTCGCGTACTTGTAGTTCGACTTCTTGAGCCCCCAGTAGCCCTTGGCTTCGCCGAGGACCTTGCGCCGCTTCTTGCGGGCGTGAACGGAGCGCTTGACGCGAGGCATGAGTTACCGCCTTCCCAGCATTCGGTTGACGGTCTTCTCATTGTCCTTGTCGACGGGGTGGTCCTTACTGAACGCCCGCTTCTGCTTCGGTGACTTGTGCTCCAGCATGTGGCTCTGATTCGCCGACCGGCGCATCAGCTTCCCCGTGCCCGTCACCTTGAACTTCTTCTTCGCTCCCGAGTGTGTCTTCTGCTTGGGCATCTCTTTTTGCTCCTGCGTTTTTCGTTGGGCCGAGCACCATGGTCATGTTCCGCCCTTCGAGGAGCGGTTGCGTCTCGATGAGACCGATCTCCTTGACGTCGTCTGCCAGACGCATCAGGAGGTCACGCCCCCTGTCCGGATGCTCGCGCTCGCGGCCCCTGAACATGATCGTGACCTTGACCTTCGCGCGCTGATTGAGGAAGCGCTCGACGTGGCCTTTCTTGGTCTCGTAGTCGTGAATCCCGATCTTGGGCCTGAGCTTGATCTCCTTGACGTTGATCTGCGTCTGGTGCTTGCGGGCGAGCTTCGCCTTCTGCTCGAGCTCGTACCGGTACTTCCCGTAGTCCATGACCCGGGCAACCGGCGGGTCCGCCTGGGCCGCGACTTCGACCAGATCGAGATTCTTCCCGTATGCGTACTCACGGGCGTCGTCGGTCGTCTTGATTCCGAGTTGCTCTCCGTTCTCGCCGATCAGCCGAACCTTCGGGACGCGAATCGCATCGTTGATGCGCGTCTGGGGCTCGGGACGGCGCGGCGGTTCGAATCCGGAACGCCTGCGCGGCCTCAAATGATCTCTACCAAGCTCGTGTTGACCTCCCTTTGAACGACAAAAACCGCTGGCATGCAGCGGCGAAGGTTCTCGAACAACCGACTCGGTTGAGCCATCGGTTGAACCTCCGTAGCGTGAGCTAGGAGGTGAGAGACGGTTTCGCCCCTGCTTGCCAGGGACTCAGGGTAGCAAGTTTTTCCCGGAAATCATGGAGCGACAGGGTGCTCTGACCCCCACCGTGCTCGCGGATCGCCAGCGCCTCGTCGGACTCCTTGTCCCCGTAGACGACGACGAATGGGAGCTTTTCGACCTCGGCGTTCCGGATTCGCTTGCCGACGGTGTCGTCGGAGCCGTCCACGTCGACCCGGTACGGCTCGAGCCTGGACGCCAACGCCGAAGCGGCCTCACGGTGACCCTCGCCGACCGGCAGCACCCGGATCTGGACCGGCGCGAGCCAGAACGGGAAGGCGCCGGCGTAGTGCTCGACGAGGATCCCGATGAACCGCTCGAACGAGCCCATCAGGGCGCGGTGAATGACGTACGGGACGTGCTCGGTGTTGTCGGCGCCGACGTAGCGGCAGTTGAGCCGCCCCGGCTGCTGGCTGTCGAGCTGGACGGTGCCCATCTGCCACGCGCGGCCGAGCGAGTCGTGCATGTGCAGGTCGATCTTCGGCCCGTAGAACGCGCCGTCGCCTTCGTTGAGCGAGTACTCGAGACCGCGCCGCTCGAGCGCGGCGCGCAGCGCCCCCTCGGTGAAGTCCCACTCCTCGTCGGTCCCGAGCCGGTTCTCCGGGCGGGTCGACAGCTCGAAGCTCGATTCGAGCTCGAATAGGTCGTAGACGAACTTCGCATAGTCGAGGCACCCGAAGATCTCGTCCTCGATCTGGTCGCGGGTGCAGAAGATGTGCGCGTCGTCCTGCGTGACGTGCCGGACCCGGGTGAGCCCGTGCAGCGTCCCTGCGCGCTCGTTTCGATGGAGCGGTGCAGCCTCGGCGTAGCGCAGCGGCAGCTCGCGGTAGCTGCGCAGCTGGTCGGCGAAGAGGACCATGTGCCCGGGGCAGTTCATCGGCTTGAGCGCGAAAAGCTGACCGTTGTCCTCCGGGATCAGGAACATGTTCTCGCGGAACTTCTCCCAGTGGCCCGACCGCTCCCAGAGCACCTTGTCGTAGATCAGCGGTGTCTTGACCTCCACGTAGCCGCGGGCTGCGTCCTCACGTCTCCGCATGTCCTCCAGCTCGTTCCAGATCACCATGCCCTTCGGGTGCCAGAAGGGCGAGCCGGGTGAGATCTCCTCGAGATGGAACAGATCGAGCTGAACGCCGAGCTTGCGGTGGTCGCGGGCGCGCGCCTGCTCGAGTCGCTCCAGATAGGCGTCGAGGTCGGCCTGCGAGTAGAACGCGGTGCCGTAGATGCGGGTCAGCTGGGTGTTGTGCTCGTCGCCGCGCCAGTACGCACCCGCGAGCCCGGTCAGCTTGAACGCCTTGATCGGCTTCGAGTTCTGGAGGTGCGGCCCCTTGCAGAGGTCGGTGAAGTCTCCCTGCCGGTAGAGGGTGATGTCTCCCTCGGCGGTGTCGACGAGCTCGACCTTGTACGGCTCTCCTTCCGCCTCGAAGCGCGCGATCGCGTCGCCACGCGAGATGGTCTCGCGCGACCAGTCCCGGCCCTCCTTCAGCTCGCGCTTGACCTCGTCCTCGATCTTCGCGAGGTCGGCCTCGGTGATCGGCTCCGGGAACTCGAAGTCGTAGTAGAAGCCGTTCTCGATCGGCGGGCCGATCGCGATCTTCACGCCCGGGTAGAGCCGACGCACGGCTTCCGCGAGCAGGTGCGCCGCCGAGTGCCGGAGCACGTAGAGCGCGTCCGGGTCGTCCGAGTCGCGGGTGGTGAGGAGCTGGATCTTCTGACCGTCGGCGAGCGGCAGCCGTAGGTCCTGCGCCCTGCCGTCGGCGCGGACGAGGACGGCCTGCTCGGCGAGCTTCGCTCCGATCGCGCGCGCGGCATCGAGCCCCGTCGCGCCGTCGGGCAGTTCGAGCAGTGAGTTGTCGGGCAGGACGACCTTCATGGAACCGGACAAGAGTAATCACCTCCGTGAGAACGACAGGAGCGAAAGCGCTGAGCGAGTCGCCGGAGACGATCCGGAAGGAGAGTTAAGCCGCGCGCGAGCCGGCGACCGTCGCCCGCGCGCGGCAGCGCGTCGGCGTCAGCGTCGTCGTCATGATCGGGCTCGCGTACATCGCTGGAATCGTACCTGCACCCGAACCAGATTCGGTTTGTGAATCTGATTCGCGAGTTTCTCGGGAGCTGGCTGACCACTCGAAACTCGTGAATCTGGTTCGGCTTCGCCGAATCAGATTCAGCGGTGCGGGTCGAAGCGCATCAGCACCTGCTCGCCGGTGCGAGAGACCTCGACGAAGCCGGCCTTCGCCCAGGCGCGAATCGCCGCGTCGTTCCACACGTAGGGATCGACCGTGACGTATCGCCAGCCCGCATCGAGCAGCGACTCGGCGAGGACACGCGCGGCGTCCGGCATCAGGCCGCGCCCGCGGGCTCCCGGGACGAGGAAGCCGTCGAGCCCGCCGCGCCGCGGCTCGTCGTCCTCCCACCACGACTGCAGATAGCCCACCGGCTCACCCTCCGTCTCGACGATCCACGCGTCGACCGGCCCGCGATGCAGACGCTCGAGCACCTCGTCGCGCGTGAACGTCTCGTCGTCCCAGTAGCGGGAGACCTCCGGATCGGCATGCCAGGTGACGAGCAGGTCGGCGTCGTCGTCCGTCGCCGGCCTGACGACGGTCAGGCGCCCGCGTAGCGGAAGTCCCACATCACCGTCTCGACCCGCTCGCCGCCGAGCGAGCGGTAGAGGGCGTTCGCCGGATCGTTGTCGGGCTCGGTGAGGACGAACCCGTCCTCGATACCACGCGCACGTGCGATCTCCGCGAGCTCGCTCATCAACCGGGCGGCGATGCCCTGGCGGCGGTGCGCCTCTGCGACGTCGAGCTCGTAGACGAACAGGATCGACGGAGCACCGTGCCGCCGCGGCAACGCGTACCCGAAGACGAAGCCGACCGGCTCGTCGTCCAGGAACGCGGCGAGAAAGATCGTCGCATCGTCCTCGAGGAGCGCCGTCTGCGCCTCGCCGTCGGCGAGCTTCCGCACGACCTCCTCGTCGCCGGGGCCGAGCCGCCTGATGGTCGCCTGCCGACCTGTGCTCATCAGGAAGACAGCCTACGTTCAGAGCGGATTTCGCGGTAAAGAGCGGACATTTTCTCCGGGCCCTCTTGCACGGCGGTGCGGACCGGCCTACATTGGCGCTCCCGCCGGGTGCGGCGCGCAAGTAGGTCGAAGCTCCACCGAGCAGTCGTGAAGGGTGCAAGCCCGGAACAGGCCGGTCGGTGAGGTGGACGAAAGCGCTCACCGCACCAGGCGGTTTTTCTTTGGACCACGGCTAGGATCGCCGCGTGGACTTGACGCTCTCCGACGAGCAGGAGCTGATCCGGCAGACCACGCGCGAGTTCTGCGAGGCCGAGATCGCACCGTACGCGGCCGAGTGGGACCGCACGGAGACGATCGACCGCGGCATCGTCGGGAAGCTCGCCGACCTCGGCTTCCTGGCCGCGGCACTGCCCGAGGAGCACGGCGGGATGGGGCTCGACATGGTCACGTACGCGCTCGTCGTCGAGGAGATCGGGCGTGCCGACTCGAACGTGCGCGGCATCGTCTCCGTCTCGAACGGCCTGTACGGCAAGACGGTCGCCCGCTGGGGCACCGACGAACAACGGTCGCGCCTCCTCCCCCGCCTCGCCTCCGGCACGGCGCTCGGCTGCTACGGGCTCACCGAGCCGGGCGCCGGCTCCGATCCAGGCGGGCTCGAGACCCGTGCCGAGCGCGACGGCGCCGGCTGGGCCCTGACCGGCCAGAAGACCTTCATCACGCTCGGCTCGTGGGCGGCGCACGCGCTCGTCTTCGCACGCACCGGCGAGGCCGGGCCGCGCGGGATCACCTGCTTCGTCGTCCCGACCGACGCAGCCGGCTTCGAGGCACGGCCGATCAAGGGCAAGCTCGGCCTGCGCGCGCAGGACACCGCCGAGCTGTTCCTCGACGGTGTGCGTGTGCCCGACGAGAACAGGATCGGTGAGCTGGGCGAGGGATTCAAGATCGCTATGTCCGCCCTCGACCACGGCCGCATCTCGCTCGGCGCCGGCTGCGTCGGCATCGCCCAGGGCTGCCTGGACGCGTCGATCGCATACACCAAGGAGCGCAAGCAGTTCGGACGAGCCGGTCGCGAGCTTCCAGCTCGTCCAGGAGCTGCTCACCGACATCGCGGTGGAGACCGAGGCGGCCCGCCTGCTCGTCTGGCGCGCGGCGGCGACCGCCGACCGCGGCGAGCGTCACACCGTCGAGGCGTCGATGGCGAAGTACTACGCGAGCGAGGTGGCGGTGCGCGCGGCGAACGCCGCTGTCCAGGCCCACGGCGGCTACGGGTACATCGACGAGTACCCGGTCGGCAAGTACCTGCGCGATGCCCGCGTGACGACGCTCTACGAAGGCACGAGCCAGATCCAGAAGCTGCTGATCGGCCGGGCGCTGACCGGCGAGAACGCCTTCTTCTAGGTTCTCGCCTCAACCAGCACGGCTTAGACGGTGTTTTGCGGGCCTGGCGCCGGAACCCCGGTAGCATTCGAGCAGACGAGAGGAGAGTCATGTCGAAACTCTTTGCACTGTTCGCTGTGGTTCTGGCGGGTGCCGTAGCGGCCGTTCTCTTCTTCCAGCGGAAGAGCGGAGAGTCTTGGGGTTCAACGTGGAAGTCGATGAAGGACTCGAGTTCCGCATGGGGTGAGACCGCCGCCCACGAGTCCGGCAAGGCTGTCGACAGGGTGACGGCGACAGCGAAACAGGCAACCACCGCGGCGTCCGACCTTGGCGATCAGCTCAAAGGAAATGCGTCAGAAGCAGCTGATGAGGCCGGTAAGACTGCCGACAGGGTGGCCGCAGGGGCTGACGATGCGACCAACGCAGCGACCAACCTTGCCGATGAGGTCAAAGAGGGCAACGCGACCTAGGCCAATGCGCAAGCCACGTCAAGCGTTGAGCCTCGGCGCGCCGGCCGTCCCGCCGAGCTTACGCCGCCGCGGCACCTGCTTTGCGAACGCGGTCGAGCCCGAGCTCGACGACCGGGCGGGCCAGCGGCGACGCCCCCCACCCCCAGGTGGGGTCGGTCAGACGTTTGGCACCCCCAGAGCGGAACCCCTACACCCGTTGGGCGAGTCAGGCGGTTGGCACTCCCGGAGCGGAGCCGCACTGACAACGCCAGGGGCCAACCGTCGCGACGGTAGCTAAGGTCGGGTTGCGGCGCCGACCCTCACGGTTTTGTTGAGGGATGCTCTTCGCCTCGCTCAGTCTGCGAAGAGTTCGAGCCCAGTCAACTGAGGAGGACACCATGGAACGGTTTCCTTGGCATCCGACATTGCGGCACGTCTCTACCCCGAGGCCTCTGATGATCTCAGTCGTCACGGTGCTTGCGCTTGCTGTCCTGGCAGCGGCGGGTGTGGCGGCGACAAACGGACCGCGGAGCGGCACCGCGCCCGGCCCGAACGGCTGCCCGACCAACAAGAGCGCGAAGACCGCCCCGATCGCCGACCTTGCGCCGCCCGCGCGCCTGCAGATCGTGGCGTTCGACGTGTTGTCCGGATCGATCAACGCGCAGACCGAGAGCTTCACGCTCAAGGTCCGGGTCGGGAGCACCTGCAGCGTCAACATCAAAGGCGCAAGTGTCTATGTGACCGCAGTGCCGTACAACCAGTTCAGCATCCCGGCAGAAGAGCTGACCGGGGACGACGGCACCGCGATTCTGGTCTTTCACCGGGACGCGAACTTCCCCGCGAGCGACCAGCAGCAGCAGCTGACGCTGTTCATTCGCGCGACCAAGCCGGGTGAGGACCCGCTCGCGGGCGTCTCGACCCGGCGGCTCGTCGGGGCCCCGTTCTCCGGTTAACAGGTCTCGGACGTACGGCCGCGTCACGAGGCGGCTCGTGGCGCGGTCACCTTCGGACCAAAGCCGGCCGGCAAACGAGCACGACGGAACTCGTAGCGGGCTGCGGCCGGTGTCAGGCCGTCCCTCGGCCGCGCCTCGAGTGACGTGCCCGGGGGGAGGGCGTTGAGCGCCCTCCCCCTAACGGTTTTACGACTGCGCAATGTATTAGCGCCGCGCCTCCGGACCCTGCAAAACGCGGCGTTCGGTTGTCGTGGCCTGCGGAATCGACCTGAGCGATCAGGCGGCATGGAGGAACGCGAGCAGGCGGGGCCAGAGATCCTCGCGGCCGCGTTCGTCCGCGGGGACGAAGAAGTCGCTCGCCAGCGATCCGGGCTGAAACACCAGGGACGGTGTGCCGACGAAATGGCCTCCGGCTGGATAGACATAGAGCTGCGTGAGCTCGCCGCCGTGTGCGTTGCGCCGGGCGACGATCGCGTGGGCCGAGCGGCAGGAGTTCCAGATCTGATCGCGGCCGCCGCACGCGAGAAAGACCGGAGCCGGGATCCGCTCGACGGGGATGACGGCCTGCGGGTCTTCGGCCGGCTGCGACTTGTTCGGAACAGCGGCGTATGGGAGCGGCTTGCCGCCGAGCGTCCACGGCGAGCCGATGCACGCGTGCGACCGGAAGCCGCCTCGACCCGCACCGATCGTTCCGCAGGTGACCACCGAGCTCGGAACGAGCGCTGCGACGCCGTGGACGAGGGTCGGATAGTGCGCTGCCAGCAGAAGCGCCGCCTCGCTGCCGTACGAGACGCCGAGCAGGGAGACCCGCTGCACGTCGACCTCCGGCCGCCGGTCGAGCCAGGCGAGCGCCGTGCGGAAGTACTCGAGTGGGATGTCCTTCAACCGGTCGGGCAGACCGGGAGCGCGGAAGTACCCGACGACGAGCGTCGGAATGCCGTGCGCGGCGAGTCGTTCTCCCAGCCACGACGATCCGACTCCCGCCCTCCTCGCCGCCGATCGCGAGCACCGCTCCCGGCGCCGAGCCCCGACGGGGGCGTAGAACGTCCCCACGAAACCGCCGTGGTCGACCGTTTCTCGCACCGTCGTGTACGTCCCTCGACGCCAGCGCCGCACGAAGCTCGTCGACGCGATCGGTTCGCGATGCGGAGATCGCCGTCAGGACGAACCGCCGCGGCGCGCTCCCCCACGCGTAGTCGGTGAACGCCAGGGCGTTGGGCGCCGCCATCGAGGTCACGAGGCCCATCTGCCAGGCGCCTCCCGAATAGGTGCTGCCGGCGAGCGGCCGAGCACGAGCGAGATCGAGGACACCGTCCTCGCCGGCACCGAATGCCGCCCGCGAGAGGAACACCCTGCCCTTCGCGTCGGTCGAACGCAGCTCGAGCCAGACACCCTGCAGCCGCCTGAGCCCTTCGAGCCGGATGCTGACCGGCTGGTCCTCGACCGATGCCGCCGGCGTCACCTGGAGATGCAGGACGGAGTGTGACGCGCCGCCGCACCCCGCCGTGACGACGGCGAGTAGAAGACCGGCGAACAGAGTCGTGCGCATCCAGCGCCCTTTCGTGCGTCGGCGCCTTTGGCCCACGCCGACGAGTCGATCCTACCGCGGCGAAGAGCGTTCTACACGAACCGGCTACTGCAGGTCGTAGGAAGTACGCAGCTGGGCCACGACCTGCTGGGCGATCAGGTCGCCCGCCGCCGCCGTGTAGTGCACGCCGTCGGGCAGCCGCATCAGGGTCAGCGTGCCGTGCACCCGGAGATAGGGCGTGTACCGGCCGTGCGCATCGTCGAGGAGATGCCAGGTGTCGACGTAGGTCGAGGTCTTCGGATGCCGGGCGGCGACCGCCTCGAGCACGCTGTTGACGACCGGGAAGCTCTTCTTGAAGCCCGGGCCGTCGGGGATCGGCAGGCCCAGCCAGACGACGTAGATCCCGTCGGCATTGAGCTCACGGGTGACGCCGTCGACCCGGCGCCGGTACTCGGCGCTCCAGGAGCGAGAGCCGATCGGCCCGACCGTGCGCCCGGCGGGCACCCCGGCCATGAAGTCGTGCGCGTCGTCGGCCCCGAACGAGAGCACGGCCACCTTTGGACGCAGCTCGTGCGGGACTTCCTCGATGCGGGTGAACCAGTTGTAGAGGTCGGGCCGCGCGAGCCCGGTCGAGAGCCTGCTCTCGAGACCGACCACGTCCACCGCGCCTCCGATGCGCTCGAGCGCCTGCCCCGGCACCTCGGCCAGCGAGTCGCCCGCGACCCATACCCGCAGCGGGTGCGAGGTCGTGAAGAGAGCCTTCACCACTCTGGCCGGCGCGGGCGCGTCCGGGTGGCCGTGCTGCGGGTGGCTGCGCCCGCACCGGCGGCAGGTCGAGGTGAACCTGCGAGTCGATTCGATCCTCGTCCTGCCGACCGATCGCCACCTGCAGGTCGTGCCGCGGCGTCGTCAGGTGCAGCGCCGCGCTGACCCGCACGAGCGGCCGCGTCACTGCCAGCGCGAGATTGCGCTCGGCACCCGCCGGCTGGATCTCCGCCTGCTTGCGCAGGCCCCGTGCGTCGAGGACCGCGGCGAACGCGAGCCCGAGGGCGAGAGACGAGGAAGCCGCGGCCTGCCGCGGTCGAGAAGAACTTCATCAGAAGCGGAAGTAGATGAAGGGGGCCACGCCCTCGGGGCCGAGCGTGTTGATCACGAGCAACGAAGCTCCCAGGCAGGCCGCCTGGGCGACGACGGGCAGGCGCTGGAAGCCGGCGAGCAGGCCGCCGAGCAGGCCGGGCCGCACATACTGGCCGCCGATCCCGACGACGATGGCGAGCACGACCGAGGTCGTGACGAGCGGCGACGGCTGACCCCACGCGGTGAAGAGCCGCTCGATCACCTGCCCGGCGCGCGCGAACGAATCGGCTCGGAAGAAGATCCAGGCGAAGCAGACGATCTGGAAGGTGAGGATGCGGCCGAACCAACGCCCCGCCGTTCGACGTCGGCTGCCAGTGCAACGCGCGTTCCACGCACAGGCCGATCCCGTGGATCGCTCCCCAGGCCACGAACGTCCACGCCGCGCCGTGCCACAGCCCGCCGAGCAGCATCGTGATCATCACGTTCCGGTACGTCATGAGCGGGCCCTTCCGGTTACCGCCGAGCGGGATGTAGACGTAGTCGCGCAGCCAGCGGGAGAGCGTCATGTGCCAGCGCCGCCAGAAGTCCTGCAGCGTGACCGCGGCGTACGGCGAGTTGAAGTTCTGCGGGAACTCGAAGCCGAGCAGCAACGCGATGCCGATCGCGATGTTCGTGTAGCCGCAGAAGTCGGCGAAGATCTGCACGGCGTACGCGTAGACGCCGACCAGCACCTCGAGCGACGAGTGGCGGTTCGGCGCTGCAAAGACCTCGTCCACGATGTGAGTCGCCAGGTGATTCGCGATCACCACCTTCAGAAAGAGCCCCGTGACGATGAGCATGAACGCGCGCGACGTGTTCACCTTGCGTGGATCGCGTGGCGACTCGAGTTGCGGCAGCAACTCGCTCGCGCGCACGATCGGGCCGGCGATCAGGTGCGGGAAGAACGCCTGGAAGACCGCGAAACGCGCAAACGTCGCGGGCACGAGCTGGCGCCGATAGGTGTCGACGACGTACGAGATCGCCATGAACGTGAAGAACGAGACGCCGACCGGAAGCGTGACGCTGATCACCCACGCCGTGTCGAAGACGTTGGCGGCAGAGTTGACGAAGAACCCGGTGTACTTGAAGTACACGAGCAGGCCGATGTCGAACCCGACCGCGAGCGTGAGCAGGGCCTTGCGGGCCTCCGCCCTCCGTACGGTAGATCGCCAGGGCCAGCACCCAGTTGACGACCGTCGACGCGGCGAGCAGGAAGATGAAGTGCCAGTTCCACCAGCCGTAGAACACGTAGCTGGCGAGGAGGATCCAGACGCGCCAGGTCCGTTGTGCGTCATCAACGCCCACGAGACAGGCAGCACGAATCAGGAAGAAGATCGCGAACGTGACTGTCGGAAAGAGCACGCTACGGCCGAACGCGGAGCGTGAGCCGCCGAGTGGCGGTCGAGCCGTCCGAGTCCCAGACGCGCACGTTGAACGTGTACCGCCCGGCCGCCGTGTTCGGCTTGCCCGTGATCTTCCGCCCGGCGAGCAGCCGCAGGCCCCTGGGCGCACGTTCGAGCAGCGACCACCGGTACGGCGGCAGCCCGTTCGCCGGAACCAGGGTGGCGCGATAGGCGTGACCGCGACGGGCGACCGGCAGCGCGTGGGTCACCACGCTCACCGGCTTCGGAGCGATCCCGTCAGTCACGAGCTGCTGGTGGATGAGACCGGCCATCGACTCCGAGCCGACGGCGAGCAGATGCAGGCCGTCGTTCTGGAACCACTCGGGGTGACTGCGTGAGTAGACGTTCCAGTCGATCACCTCGAGCTCTGGATGCTTCTGCGCCGCAGCCACGATGTCCGCGTTCATGTTGATGTACGGGTGATGCGCAGCTCGCAGCGTCAGCCACCAGACGCGCTTCACTTCCGCCGCCTTGAAGATGCCGAGCGCAGTCTCGATGTTCGCTGCGTACTGGTCGTCGAAGTCGTTGTATCCGACCGCGACCACGACGTTCGGCCCGAGCTTCGAGCCCATGCTCGTCGCGAGCTGAACCAGGGTGGGAGGCCGGACACCGTTGATCGGGCAGCTGTCCTGGTCGACCCGCCGGCACGGAGCCACCTCGAGATCCAGGTCGATGTCCGAGCCGAGGATCGCCCGCGCTTTCGAGTCACCGGCGATCCCGTCGCGACCGAGTCCCCGATCACGGTGACGTGCTGCAGGCGGACCACGCTCGCTTGCCCCGTCAACGGAGCGAAGGCGAGCACGGCAAGGATGATCACAAGGCCCCCCTTCATCACGCGCGATCGTATCGCTACCCCTGAGGTGGAACGGCGCGACCCGCCAGGCAGCCCAGTGCCAGTACCACGCCGGCGGCTTCTTCGGCGCCGCGTTCGGGCGCGTGCCCCCGTGCTGCTGCCACGTGAAGAGCGACCAGGCCCAGCGGGGCAGCGTCTGCGGCAGATCCTTCGGCCGCTTGGTCGGCAGGACGACGACCGGTGCCGACGGCTTGCCGTAGATGCCGGAGCCGTCGACCGCCTGCACGCGGTACACGGTCGGTGCGCGGCGTGGAACGAGCGCACGATCACGCGGCGCTTCGTGCCCGCGAGCGTCGCCGACGGCGTCCCGTCGAGCAGCACTTGGTAGGAGGCGACGACGCCGCTGTTGTCGGTCGCGGCCTGCCACGAGAGCGTGAGCGCATTCTTCGGGAAATGGCCGCGGAACGACTCGGCTGCGTCGGCGGCACCGTGTCGGGCAGCAGCCCGAAGAAGCCGGGGACGAGCGTCTGGATCTCGATCGTGCCGTCGGGGTCGAGCGTGTAGCCCGCGGTCACGCCGGGTGGAAGCGCGGCAGCCTTGAGCAGCGGGAGCGCCTTCCAGGTCGTGCCGTCGGCCGAGTACGACGGGGTCAGCGGCCCGGTCGTCATCAGCAGGTGGAGGATGACCGGCTTCGCGAAGCTCGTCACCGGCGCGGCGATCGCCGGATCGGTGACGGTCAGTTGCACGCCGTAGCCGGACGGCGCAGGCGGCTGCGTGGTCGGCGTCAGCGTGACGACTGCGGTCGACGCGAAGGCTCCTTGTGGCCACGTCGCGGTTGCCTTCGAGTCACCTGACCCGACCGAGCCCGCGGGCGGTTCGACGGGCGGCGGTGGTGGTGGCGGCGCAGCCGAGCCGCCGACGACGGGGCCGTCGACGACGTTCGAGTCGATGTTGATCGTCGCGCCGGCCCAGGTCTCCTTGTGGCCGCCCTTGTACTGGTGCACGCGCTGGTGGTTCGCCCAGACGCTGTCGCTCACGTACGGGTCGCCGAAGACGCTCTCGACGCCGTTCCAGTTCGCGATCCAGCCGGCGTCGGGCAGACCCGCGCCGAGCGAGCTGACGTCGCGCATCGTCGACGCGGCGCTGCCGTAGACGCCGGAGAGGTACCCCTGCGCCTGCAGAGCGATCGTCCACGCGGCGACGAACGACTTCACCGCGGCCGAGCAGCTCGCGTTCGTTACCGAGTAGCCCTCCATGTCGAAGTAGATCGGGCTGCCTGCCGGGAGGCCGAAGGTGTTCGCCTTGGCGATCGCATCGTCGGCGGCCGCCCGCCCCTGGTTGGCGGCCGTCGCGGTGACGGTCGAGATCTTCTGCAGTCCGCTCTGCGCAACACACGGAGCCTGCAGGCCGACGTAGAGCGGCAGCAGGCTCCAGCCGGCCGTCAGGGTCGACGCGACCCAGTTCGCGGACAGGTTGCCGTCCTTGCAGGCGCGGTTCGCGCCCCCGATGTAGATGCCGAGCGCGCGGTAGGGCGAAGCGAGCCATGAGTTCAGCGCGGCGCTCGACGGCGCAGTGCAGGCGTCGAAGGCGTAGCCGGTGAAGACACCGGCGCGCGCCGCGCTCGGCGCCGCCGAGCTGCCGGAAGCGCCGATCAGGACGACCACGGCGACGACCGCGGCGATGAGTGAGCTGCCTCTCACGCCCCACGAGGATTGCGCACACCTGTTAGGGAAATCTGATTCGCAAGTGAGAAGCGCGAACCACGTTCGAACCTGGTTCGAACGTGGTTCGCGAGTTCGCCCTCGTGCAGCGCGGCCGCGCGGTGCTCGCAAACCCTCGAACCTCGTTCGAACGAGGTTCGAACGAGGTTCGAGGGTTTCGTTCTCCTAGAGGGCGGCCAGGGCCGCGAGCAGGCGGTCGACCTCGTCGCGCGTGTTGTAGTGCGCGATCCCGGCGCGGAGCGACTGCTCGGGCAGGCGCGGGCCGAGCGCGACGCAGTACCAGTTGTCCGCCGCCCAGACGGCGAAGCCCTGCTCGGCGAGACGGTCGGCGGCGTCGCGGCCGGTACGCCGTCGACGTTGAAGAGGAACGTCGGCACGCGGCCCTCCATCGTCGGCAGCCCGTACAGCTCGACGTTCGCCGGCAGGTTCTCGAGCATGTGCTCGCCGAGCTCGCGCTCGTAGTCGCGCACCGCCGGGATGCCGCCGATCGTGTCGAGGTACGCGATCGTCGCGCTGAAGCCGGCGAGCAGCTCGTACGGCAGCGTCCCCGTCTCGAACTTCCGCCCGGTCGGGGTCGCCGCCGACGGCCGCGCCTTGTACGGGCGCCACGACTCGGCGAGCTCCTCGCCGCACGTACGCGATCCCGAGATGCGGCCCGCAGAACTTGTACGGCGAGCACAGCAGCACGTCGCAGCCGAGCTCGGCGAACGTCGATCGGCTCGTGCGCCGCGTAGTGCACCGCGTCGATCCACGAGATCGCACCCGCCTCGCGCGCGAGCGCGCAGATCCGCTTCGCGTCCGCGATCGAGCCGGTCGCGTTCGACGCGAGCGCGAAGGCGACGACTCGCGTGCGCTCGGAGAGCAGCCGCTCGAGGTCGTCGTAGTCGATCGTCAGCTGGTCGGTCGCCTTCGCGATCCGCATGACGAGCCCGCGGTCGTCGGCGAGCTCCACCCACGGCGCGACGCCGCCGTCGTGGTCGAGCTCGGTCGTCAGGATCTCGTCGCCTTCGCGGAAGTCGCGACCGGCCGCGCGCGAGATCGCGAAGTTGAGCGTCGTCATGTTCATGCCGAACGAGATCTCGTCCGGCGGTGCAGCCGAGGAACCGGCCGGCGTCGCGCGCGCACGCTCCATGATCTCGGCGGCCGCGCGGCTCGACGCGTACGGAAGCCGTAGTTCGACGACGCCTCGCGCATCGCGTTCGCGACGGCGTCCCCCACCTCGTCCGGCACCTGCGTGCCGCCCGGCGCGTCGAAGTAGGCGAAACCCTTCTGGAGCGACGTGAACCGCTCGCGGACTGCTTCGATGTTCACGGCGTCTCTCCCGCCAGGATGCGTGCGAGCACAGCAGGGTCGATGTTCCCGCCGGAGACGACGCAGACGATCTTCTTCCGCCGGCACCCGACCCGACAGCGCCGCGGCGACCGAGAGCGCGCCCGCACCCTCGGCGATCACGCGCGTCGCGCTCGGCGACCAGACGCAGCGCGGCGGCCACCTCGGCGAGCGGCAGCGCGAGCGAGCCGTCGAGCAGCCGGCCGCCTGCTCCCAGACGCGCGGGATCAGCTCGCGGCGCCGGAGCCGTCGACGAACGACGGCGTGAACTCGACCTCGACCGGCTCGCCCGCCGCGCGGCTCGCGGTCACCGGCGCGCCGGTCTCCGGCTCGGCGACCCACATCTCGGACGCCCGGCCGCTCCGCCTTGACCGCGGAGGCGATCCCGGTGAAGAGCCCGCCGCCGCCCCACGGCACGACGACCGCGTCGAAGTCGGTCGACTGCTCGAGCAGCTCGAGCCCGATCGTCCCGTTGCCGGCCATCACGCGCTCGTTGTCGACCGGGTGGACGAACAGGCCGTCGAGCGCCCTCGTGGCGGCCGGTGATCATCGTGTTCCACCACTCGTCGTACGACACCTTGATGACGCGGCCGCCGTAGCGCGCGATCGCGTCGAGCTTCGCCTGCGGCGCGTGGTCGGGAACGACGATCGTCGCCGGCACGCCGCGCAGCCGCGCCGCGACGCGACGCCCTGCGCCATGTTCCCGGCGCTCGCGGTGAAGACGCCGCCCGCGAGCTCCTCGTCGGTCGCCTGCAGCACCGCGTTGCCGGCGCCGCGGATCTTGAACGAGCGCACCGGCTGCAGCAGCTCGAGCTTCAGCCAGATCTCGGCGTCGGCGTCGACGTCGAGGCGGACGAGCGGCGTGCGCACGGCGACGCCCGTCGATCACCTCGCGCGCGCGGCGGATCTCGTCGATCGAGATCACAGCGAGACCACCGTTCCGACGTTCTCCGCCTCGGCGCGCCGCAGCACGTGCTCGGCGGCCGCGAGATCCTCGACGGCGAGCCCGAGCGACTTGAACACGGTCAGCTCGTCGTCCGACGTGCCGCCCGGCGCGGCGCCGATCAGCACCTCGCCGAGCTCGGCCTTGATGTGCTCCGGCCCGAACGCCCTTCGCGCATCGGGAAGAGGTAGTCGCCGGCCTCGTTGACCGTCGACTCGCGACGGTCGACGAAGAGCGACGCGTCGCCATCGTCGCCGAGTCGAGCTCGCGCGTCGTCGGGATGCTCGACCCGGCCGCGGTGACGTGCGCGCCGTGCTTCAGCCACGCGCGCTCGACGATCGGCTCGCGGCCGACGTGACGGTGACGACGACGTCGGCGTCGCGTACCGCCTCCTCGGCAGACGCTGCCTCCTCGACGCCGTCGAACTGCGGCCCGGGCGTGCGGCTCCACATGACGATGCTGTCCCAGTCGCGCACGGCGCGATCGCCTCGAGGTGCGGACGCCCCTGGTGCCGGTGCCGAGGATCGCCAGCACGCGCGCGTCCTCCCGCATCAGCAGGGCGCGTCGCAACGCCGGAGACGGCGGCGGTGCGGATCGGCGTGATCGCGCTCGCGTTCAGGACGGCGCGCGGCACACCGGTCACGCCGTCGAACAGCGTGACGGTTCCCTGGTGCGGGTCGAGGCCGCGCGCCCAGTTGCCGGGGACGATCGCGACCGCCTTCAGCGCATACAGCGGCGCCGGCCGCGCGGTACGCGGTCATCAGCCCCATCAGGCTCGCGTCCGGCGGCCGCACGCCGAGCGCAGCGGGTTGTAGAGCTCACCGCGCGCGAGCGACGCGAGCACCTCTTCCATCGCGGCGATGCACTCGTCCATCGGCAGCAGCCGGCGGTCACTTCGTGCTCGTCGAGGATGCGATACGTCAGTGCAAAGAAGCCTCCGATCCGTTCGGTCGTCCGGCGACAGCTCGAGCTCGCGCGCGGCGAGCACCGGGTCGAGGTGCGCGGCGCGGTTCGGCCCGCACACGGCACCGTCGCACCGGCCGGCGAGCACCCACGCGAACGCGAGCGTCGCCATGTCGACGCCGCGCTCGGCGGCCTCGGCGTCGAGCCGGTCGAGCCCGTCGAAGACTCGCGTCGTCGACGTAGCGCTCGTACGGCCCCGGCCGCTGCGTCATGCGCGAGCCCTCCGGGAACGCCTCGCCGCGCCGGTACTTGCCGGTCAGCCAGCCGCCGGCGAGCGGCCCGAACGGGACGTAGCGAATCGCGTCGCCGCGCAGAGCGGCAGCACCTCGTGCTCGTCGCCGCGGTCGAGCAGCGAGAACGAGTTCTGCAGGAGCGCCGGGCGGCCGTGCGCGAGCGCCTCGGCGACGCCGTCGGCGTCGTAGTTGCTGAGCCCCCACGCGCCGATCAGGCCCTCGTCGCGACGCGCTCGAAGGTGGCGATCGTGTCGGCGAGCGGCGGCGCGCGTCGGGCTCGTGCGCGAGGTAGAGGTCGACGCGCTCGACGCCGAGCCGCGGAGGCTCGCCCTCGAGCTGCCGCCGGATCCGGTCGGGCGCGAGCCCGGTGTCGCCGGGCGTGCCGGTGGTCGAGTGGAAGACCTTCGTCGTCAGCTCGGGCCGGTGGCCGCGGTCGCGCGCGCCACTCGCCGATCCACGCTCGCTCGCGCCGCCGCCGTACGCGTCGCCGGTGTCGAACCAGTGATCCCGCGTCCCACGCGCGATCCATGATCGCGAACGCCTCGTCGTCGCGCGATCCCCTGACCGAAGAACTCGGGCGCCGAGCCGACGCCGCCGAAGTTGCCGCAGCCGAGCGAGATACCGGAGTCATCGGGCGGGTTCATGTCGGTGAGGTCGTTCCGGACATCCCAGAGCTCGGGGTAGAACGAGTGGTGGATCAGGCGGCCCATGACCTCGACCGGCGTGCCCTGCGTGCCGATGACGTCGGCGCCGATCACCCGCTGCACGATCTTGAAGTGGCGGACGCGCCAGTTGATCACGCGCTCGTCGAGCTCGATCAGCGCTCGGCGAGCTGGTAGAGGTCCTCGTGCTCGCGGCCGCGCGTGTAGACCTCGACGAGCGACAGGCCGGCGCGCTCGTGCGCCGCGTGGAACGCATCGCCGAGCGGCTTCGCGACGCGGCGCAGCTCGCGGAAGCCCGGCGAGTCGAAGCCGCTGCCGTGGCCGAGCACCTTGCGCACCTCGGTGTACTCCCACGGCGACATGTGCTCGAGCATGTCGAGCGCCGACGTGACGAGCTTGAAGCAGTCGCTCGCGCGCCGCAGCAGCCGCAGCGCGGCCGCGAACTCGCCGCGTCGACCAGCCGCGTCGCCTCCTCGACCTCGTTCCAGGCGAGCTTCAGCCAGATCTCCGACGTCTGGTGCACGGACTGGAAGAGCAGCTCGTCGCGGTGGATCCACTCGTCGGCCGTCTTCTGCAGCGCGCAGCAGCTCGTCGGTGCGCAGGTAGCGCTCGTAGTCCGAGTCTGCCCTCGCCCGCCAGGACCGGCTTCGGGAGCTCGCTCATGGCTCGTGCCTCCGTTCCGTCGAAGATCCGCATCGGCAGGTCGGCCAGCGGCACACCGCCGTCCTTGGTGACGAGCCACGTGTCCTGCATGTAGAGGCACGCCTGCCCGTCCTGCGAGATCGCGTGCGGGTGCATCGAGAACACCATCCCTTCGCGGAGCTCCGTCTCGTCTCCCTCGCCGATCTTCGGCCACTCGATCATCGTCATGCCGATCGAGTGGCCCGTGACGTGCCCGAGCTTGAAGCCACGGTCGAGGAATCCCTTCGCAGACGGCACGATGCACGTCGTGTGCGGTCGCGCCGTCCCTCAGCACGCCTCGGCAGCCGCGTAGTACTCCTCGTAGGCCTCGATCATCTGCAGCGTCTCGGCGCTCGGCGCGCCCGGGCAGATCGCGCGCGAGACCTCGACCCAGTGACCGCCGACGCCGGCGATCTCGAGCGACGGAAGAACCATGTCGGTCGGCTTGATGCGGTAGTCGCCGGCGATCTTGAACTCCGGCAGCGCCGCGCCGTTCGGGCCGGTGAGCACCATGTCCATCGTCAGGCGGCCGCAGCCCTGCTCGACGAAGTACTGCTCGCAAGGCGCGAGGATCTCGCGCTCGGTCTTGCCCGGCGCGAACTGCTCGAGGAAGATCCAGAAGCCCTCGGTGTTGATGCGGACGCTGTCGCGGACCGAGTCGAGCTCGAGCTCGCTCTTCACGGCGCGCGCGTGGTCGAACTCGATGTCCCACGGCACGAGCTCGCGCGGCGCCGTCGAGCGCGCGGTAGTCGCGCACCGTGGTCACGTAGTCGAGCCCGTAGACGCCGACGCGCGAGGCCATGGACGGCGTCCGCGAGCCAGTCGCCCGGCTTGTCGACGAACACCTGCTCGTCGATCCACGTCGTCCGTGCTCACCGACGTAGGTCGCCTCGCGCGGGAAGACGATCGTGGGATCGCCCTCGAGTGGGAGCAGCACGTACGCGTAGCGGTGCACGATCACGAACCCCGACATGTAGGTGACCGCGCCCTCGAACCCCGTGTACTCGTTGCCCGAGACGATCACTGCGTCGAGCCCGTCGCGCGCCATCGCCTCGCGCACGAGCCCGTACCGCCGGTCGATCTCTGCCTTCGGCATCACTGCTCCCACGCAGCCTCAACCCCTTTCACGAGTGCCCAGATCGTTCTGTGTCGGCGTCGGCGACGCCGAGCCGCCGCCGAAGTCGGCGATGCCGCCGTTCAGGTAGTCGATCTCCGTCTGCCGCCTCGCCTCGACGTCCTGGAGCATCGACGCCTTGTGGTCGTACGCGACCTCGGGCCGCGCGGCGTAGTCGATCAGCTCCTCGGGATCGGCGTCGAGCTCGATCCCCTGCGCCGCCGCGACCGCCTTGCCCTCGGTGACGAGGCGCGACGCGAGCGCGCGCAGATCGGGGCGCTCGCAGACGCGGCCGTGGGTGAGCCCGGTCAGCGCGCCGAGCGGGTTCGTCGCGGCGTTGAAGATCACCTTGCGCCACTGCGGGCCCGCGTGCGTCCTCGACCGCCGTGGTCGGCATCCCGGCGCGCGTGCACGCGTCGGCGAGCCGCTCGACCTCGCCGAACGGAGCCGGCCGGTCTCGAACGGGCCGAGGGTCGTGTCGCCCTTCACGTCCCACTGCACGACGCCGGGCGCGGTGATCTTTCCCGCCGGGAACGTCGTGCCGCGGATCACGCGCTCGACGTGCCGGGCGAGCACCTCCTCGTTCCCGATGCCGTTCTGCACCGTCGCGACACAGCCACCCGCGAAGGCGTGCGCGGTCGCCGCGATCGCCGACTCGGTGTGCATCGCCTTGGTGGCGACGATGCCGAAGTCGCACTGGGGGAGCTCGGCCGCGTCGCTCGTCGCGCGCGGGCGCCCGACGACCTCGCCCGCACCGGTCAGCCTCAGGCCGTCGCGGTTGATCGCGTCGACGTGCGCCTGCGCGAGGTCGTACGCCCAGACCTCGACGTCGTCGAGCGTCGCGAGGTTCGCCGCGAACAGCGACCCCACCGCGCCGCAGCCGACGACGCAGACTGTCATTGCCACGACTCCTCCTTCGCCTTGATCAGCCGTTCCATCGTCTCGTGCAGCGGCACCGGGACGCCGACACGGTGCGCTTCGCGCACGAGCGAGCCGGTGATCATGTCGATCTCCGTCGGACGATGCGCTTCGACGTCTTCGAGCATCGACGGGTAGTGGGCACTGCCGCGCCTCGTCGCGAGCACGTTCATCTCCCACGGATCCTCGCCGAGCGTGACGCCCGCGGCGGCGGCGACGGCCTTGCCCTCGTCCATCAGCGCGCGCACGAGATGGCCGAGGTCGCTCGGCTGGTCGAGCGCGGCGAAGTGCGGGTCGTGCGGCAGCCCGGTCAGCGCCGCGACGGTGTTGACGGTCGCGTTGAAGATCAGCTTCGACCACTGTGCCGGTTTGAGGTCGTCGAACGCCTCGGCCTTCAGGCCCGATTCGACGATGAGGTCCGCCACCGCCTGAGCGTCGGCAGGCGTCGTGCCGCGAGCCGGGCCGATCCAGGTGGCCGTGTCGAGCACGTACTGGACGTGCGTGTCCTCGTGCCGCGTCCCGCTCATGAACGTGACCGACGAGAGCTGCCGCCAGTCGCCGTAGCGAGAGATCACCTCGTCCGCACCGATCCCGTTCTGCACGGTCATGACGATCGCCTCGGGCCAGTGACCGGCCAGCCGGGCCGCGACGGAGTCGAGATCGAGGCTCTTGCAGGCGACGATCACGAGCTCGGGCACGGGCAATGCCTCCGGGGTCGTGGCGGCCGCGAGCCGGCCGGTGAAGTCGGCCCGCCCGCTGATGCGCAGGCCGTCCCGCTCGAGCGCCGCTGCGTGCTCCTCGCGGCGCACGAGCGCGGAAACCTCGGCGACGCGCGAGAGGTGCCCGGCGAACAGGCTGCCGATCACGCCCGCGCCGGCGATGCAGACCCGTGTCATCTCGGCCACAGCTTGAACTCTCGCCCACCGCGTCAGGCCGGACGGGCGCAGGATCAGGACGACCGCCATCAGGACGCCGACGACGATCTCGCGCGTCCCTGCCGGCAGGTCGATGTGCCAGCCGAGGAACGACGTGCCGTTCTCGGCCACTGCCAGAGACGAGTCGAGCGCGCTCACGGCGAGCGCTCCGACGACCGCCCCCCACAGGCTCGTCGCGCCGCCGATCACGAGCATCGCGAGCGTGATGAACGTCAGATCGAGGTACACGGACTCGGTGTTCAGCGGCAGCAGGTGCACGTAGAGGCCGCCTGCGAGCCCGCAGAGCGCGCCGGAGATCGTGAACGCGATCAGCCGCTGGCGGTAGACCGACGCCGACGGCGCGCGCGGCCGCATCGTCCTCACGCGTCGCACGCAGCAGGCGCCCGTAGCGGCTGCGGCTGTAGGCGAACGCGACCACGACGACGAAGATGGCGCCGAGCGCCGCCTGGCGCAGGCCGGTCGTCTCGGGAACGGACGAGAACGTGTTGAGGCCCGGCCCGATCTTCTCCTCGTACCGCAGCAGGTTGTGGGTGATCTCGAGCACGGCGAACGTCGCGATGCCCGCGGCGAGGCCCGAGAGGCGCATCAGCGGCAGCGCCGGCGGCGAGCGCGCAGACACCGCCGACGACCCCGGCCAGCACGAGCGACGAGACGTTGCCGGTCGTCCGGTCGCGCAGGAAATGCGCCAGGTTGGGCATGATCGCCGGCTTCTCGGCGGCGGGCACCGACAGCACGCCTGCCGTCCAGGCGCCGATCGCGACGAAGCTGATGTGCCCGAACGAGACGACGCCCGAGTTGCCGACGAAGACGTACAGCCCGACGACGATCGCCACCTTCACGAGCGCGTCGGTGAAGTAGCTCTGCGTCGAGAGCGAGACCGTCGTGCCGAGCAGCGCGGCGACGACGATGAGCACGACCGGGCCGCCCAGCGTCTGCAGGTCGACGAGCCGCTTCACACGCGCTCCACGGTCCTCGTGCGCGTGAACAGCCCGTTCGGGCGGACGAGCAGCACGACGATCACCGCGGCGAAGATGAACGAGTCGATGTACTGGCTCTGGCTCGTCGGCAGCGCGCCGCCGAGCAGGCCGGTGGCGAAGCCGATCGTGAAGCCGCCGAGCGTCGCCGGGACCGGCCGGTTCATGCCGCCGACGACCACGCCCGCGAGCACCACGATCGTGTCGCGCAGGGCGAAGTCCGGCGTCACGAGCGGGTTCTGAACCGTGAGCATCACGGCGACGACCGCGGCGAGCGCGCCCGAGAGCAGCACCGCGAAACCGATCACGCGGTTGGCGCGGACGCCGAGCATGCGCGCCGTCTCGAAGTCCATCGACGAGGCGCGCATGTGCAGGCCGATGTCGGTCCGTTCGAGCAGCAGCTGCAGCAGCGAGAAGACACGACCGCCGCGACGACCACCGAGACGATGGCGATCTTCCGGATGTCGACGCTGGAGATCGTCCACGGCTGGTTCAGGAACGCGAGCGACGACGCGATCTTCCCGAGCGGCCCGAACCAGAGCAGCGCGATGTTCTGCAGCAGGAATGCGACCGCGAACGTGGCGATGAGCATCACGGCCGGGGAATGGCCGCGGAGCGGGCCGGAAGACGAGCCGGTCCATCAGCATCGAGAGGACGAGCACGACCGCGAAGCAGAGAACGATCCCCGCCCAGACGGGCCAGCCCCACTGCGAAGCGAGCGCGAGCGCGAAGGCCCCGGCCATCACGAGCTGGCCGTAGGCGAAGTTGACGAGGCGCAGCACGCCGAAGACGAGGCCGATGCCGACGGCCATCAGCGCGTAGACCGCCCAACGCGAGCGCATCCGCCAGCGTCTGCCAGTCGATGTTCCAGAACGCGAGCATCAGGCGAAGTAGGCCGCCACCAGGGCCTCGGTGTCGTCGGCCTGCTCGGGCCCGAGCGTCACGCGGAGCTCGCCGCCCGCGATCACGTGGCAGCGATCGGCGGCCGCGACAGTGCGCTGCGCGCGCTGCTCGACGAGCAGCACGCCGAGCCCACGCTCGCGGATCGCCGCCAGAGCGCGAACACGACGTCGACGATGGTGGGCGCAAGCCCGAGGGACGGCTCGTCCAGCAGCAGGATGTCCGGCTCCGCGACGAGCGCGCGGGCGATCGCCAGCTGCTGCTGCTGGCCGCCCGAGAGCGCGCCGGCCTGACGCGTGCGGAACTCCTCGACGATCGGGAACAATTCGTAGACGCTGCGAAACACGGCGTCGTGGCCCGCCCGGGTGCGCCGGGCGGCGAGCCCGAGGCGCAGGTTCTCCTCGACGGTCAGCTCGGCGAAGATACGGCGCCCTTCGGGCACGAGCGCGATCCCGTCGCGCGCGACGTCCTCGGGGCGACGGCCGAGCAGCGAGCGCGTCGCCGAGGCGCACGTCGCCGGTCGCCGGAGCCACGCCCATGATCGCGTGCAGCGTCGACGACTTGCCGGCGCCGTTCGCACCGATCAGCCCGACGATCTCGCCGGGCGCCACCTGGAACGAGAGCCCGCGGACGGCGTGCACGCCGCCGTAGCGGACGTCGAGATTCTCGACGGCCAGCGTCCTCATTCCTCGGCCACCGCGGTCTCGCCGAGATACGCCGCCGTCACGTCGAGGTTGCCCCGGATCTCGGCCGGTGCGCCCTCGGCCAGCGTGCGTCCCTGATCGAGGACGTGGATGCGATCGCAGATCTCCATGATCAGCGCCATGTTGTGGTCGATCAGCAGCACGCCGGCGCCGTGCTCGTCGCGCACCGAGCGGACGAGCTCGGCGAAGGCGGGAACCTCCGCCTCGGGCAGGCCCGCGGCCGGCTCGTCGAGGAGCACGAAGCGCGGCTCCGTGGCGAGGGCGCGTGCGACGCCGAGCCGCCGCTCGTCGCCGTGGGCGAGCGCGGACGCCGGCGCGTCGGCGTAACGCGCGAGCCCGAGCCGCTCGAGCAGCCCGTCTGCGCGCGCGGCAGCCAGCCGCGGCCCCGCGCCGACTCCGAGCGCCGAGACCTCCACGTTCTCGCGCACCGAAAGGGTGCTGAAGCCACGTGTGTGCTGGAACGTTCGTGCGAGACCGTGCCGGCCGCGCGGTGCGGCGTCCAGCGCGTCACGTTCTGATCACCGAGTGTGACCGTCCCGCTGTCGGGCCGGTCGAAGCCGCTCAGGACGTTGACGAGGGTCGACTTGCCGGCACCGTTCGGGCCGATCAGGCCGACCACCTCGCCCCGGTGAAGGTCGAGGTCGACGCTGTCGAGCGCCTGGACTCCCTCGAACGAACGAGAAATGGCGGAGGCCCGGAGTGATTCTCCGGGCCTCCGCTCCGACTGCATGTCGTCGGTCAAGCCGTCCTAGATCTTCGGGACGACCTTGGCGACGACAGTGCCGACGACCTTCGGCACGTTGTTCTGGATCTTGATCACGCGGTACTGACGGCCGAACACGGTGTGCAGCGTCGGCGAGAAGCTCACGAGGCCCGACAGGGTCGGAACCTTGTGGAACTTCTGCATCGTCGCGGCGAGCACAGCGCCCGTCGTCGAGCCGTGCGAACGGTTGATCGCGGTGACCACACCGTCGATCGCGGCCGACCCGGCCACGAATCCGCCGGTGCCCGCATGGACCTGCTTGGCGAGCTTGTTGATCGCCGGGTTCGGGTCGTCACCGAACACCGACGCGTAGGTGACGAACCAGTAGTTCGTCACTTTCGGGCTCTTCGGCAGCCAGTAGTTGCCGTCGCCGGCCCACGAGTTGAGGATCGGCGTGTTGTTCCCGAGTGTCCGCAACCCGGTGATGAACGGCGCGAGCGCGCCATAGGCACCGGCGGTCGACGTCACGATCACGTCGGCCTTCTTGTCGTTCAGGCGGCTGACCGCGTTCTGAACGTTGTTGCCGCCGAACGTGGGATCCTGATACGTCTCCTCGTCGACGATCTTGCCGCCCAACTGCTGCCAGCGGGCCTTGAACGCCTGGACGACGTTCTTGAAGTAGACGATGACGGAGTCGGTGGCCAGGGAGGCACTCCGCCAGCCCTTCCCCCATGCGTACTGCGCCATGGCCGACCCCTCGTCCTGTGCAACGTTGCCGAAGCTGAACGCGAGCTTGCCCTTCGGCCCGAAGCGCTTCGGCCCCATCTGATCGGTGCCGATGCACGGTGCGACCGCGAGCACGCCGCGGTTGATCGTCTCCTGCACGACCGGTGCCGCGAAGTCCACGTCACAGGTCGTGAAGATGATGTTCGCGCCACCGCCGAGCAGCTTCAGCGCGCACGCCTTCGCCACGGCCGGCTTGTTGCCCTGCGTGTTGCACGTCTTGATCTCCAGCGGACGTCCGCCGACCCCGCCCCTTGCATTGACCTGCTTGACGCGCAACTGCGCCGCGGCCAACGCCGGACCGTCGAACGGCGCCATCGCGCCCGTGCTGTCGTACGCCCAGCCGATGACGATCGGGCTGGCCTTCGACGACGTCGTACGAGCGGCCGCGGTTGCCGCGAGCGCGACAACGGCGATGGCGACGACCGCCAGAATGAGCCCCGCGCGGGAACCCAGTCTCTTCATGTTGACTCCTTCGATCGATTTGGGGGGGCCAAGCACCAGACCTCTAGACGCGAATCCTCTCACGGGGTTTGACATCTGATCAAGGGTTGTGGGAGCGTCCGGGTGGAAATGGCGAAAACGAGACAGGTCGAGCCGAAGCAGCCGATGCGCCACCGGACGATGGCCGAGTACGCGCTGGAGCAGCTGCGCGAGGCGATCATCCTCGGCGAACTGCCGGCGGGAACGCCGCTGCGGCTCGACGAACTGGCTCGCTCGCTGGGAATGAGCATCTCCCCGATCCGGGAGGCGGTCCGGCAACTGGAGGCACTGGGGCTCGCGAAACACGTGCCGCACCAGGGGGCCAAGGTGCTCGACTTCGACGTCGACGAGCTCCGCGACCTCTTCCAGGTGCGGCTCGCGCTCGAGTCGCTCGCGGTGCGGCGCGCCGCCGAGCGGTTCACCGACGCCGATGCCGAGGCTGCCGCGAGACATCTCGAGCGCTTCGACGAGATGCGCAGCGCCGGCGATGTCCGCGAGACGATGCGCGCTCACACCGACTTCCACTTCACGCTCTACGAGGCCTCGCAGAAGCCGTGGCTCGTGTCGTTGATCCGCCCTGCGTGGGATCGCTCGGAACGCTTCCGGCCGGCACTCCTGGCTTCGGCCGGCGACCCGCAGGATCTCCACCGCACGTTCGACGAACGGCTGCTCACGGCGTGCTCGGTGCACGATCCGCAGGCCGCTGCTCATGCGCTCTACGAGCATCTCGAGCTCGCAAGTGTGTTCTTCAAGACCGAGCTCGGCGGGCAGGGCATCTTCGAACCGCGGTGAGGGTCGACGAATACGACCCCGCGTGGTCGGAGCGATTCGATGCCGAACGCGTGGTCCTCGAGAACGTTCTCGCGCCGTGGCTCTCGGCCGGCGTTCACCACATCGGCTCGACGTCGGTGCCGGGCCTCGCGGCCAAGCCGATCATCGACATGATGGCCGGGGTCGAGTCGTTGGACGCCGCGTGGGCCGCCGCCCCTGCGCTGGAAGAGCTCGGCTACGTCTACCGCGTGCATCGCCCCGAGGCGCACGCTTTCCATCGCGACGAGGAGTTTCACCTGCACCTCACCGAGCCGGGGAGCGACCTGTGGCGCGAGCGGCTCGCCTTTCGCGACGCGCTCCGCGAGGACGCCGGCCTGCGACGCGAGTACGCCGACTGGAAAGCAGCTCATCTCGGCGAGGACGGCTACACGGCGAGCAAGCGGCCGCTCGTGTTCCGCGTGCTGGCCGAGCGCGGAATCGACCTGAAACCGGACGCCCAGCGCCTCGCGTGAGCGGTGTCTGACACCTCGGTGTCAGACATCGGTGTGCGAGAGTTCGACACGTGAGCAACAGCCGCCTCGTCTATTCGACCGGCGACGGCGACCGGCGCGCGCGGCGCGACGAGGCGCCCGCGCCCGAACTGCCGAATGACGGCGTCGTCCGCATCTTCCGTGGCAAGGGCGGTCGCGGTGGCAAAGCGGTCAGTGTCGTCCGCGGCCTGCCGCGCCGCGACCTCGCCACGGTCGCGAAGGATCTCAAGAGGCACTGCGGCTCCGGCGGGACAGTGAAGGACGGCGCCGTCGAGATCCAGGGCGACCAGCGGGAGAAGATCGCAGCGCGTCTGGAGGCGCAGGGGTACACGGTCAAGCTCGCCGGCGGCTGAGACCGCCCGCTCTCAGCCGCCGGGTTGGGCGACGCCCGTTTCGTAGGCGAGGACCACCGCCTGGACCCGGTTCCGAAGGTCGAGCTTCTGGAGGATGCTCGCGACGTGCGTCTTCGTCGTGTGCTCGCTGATCACGAGCTCCGCGGCGATCTCGGCATTCGACTTTCCCTTCGCAACGAGGCGCAGCACCTCGAGCTCTCGCGCCGTCAGCAGCTCGAGCCCCGCCGGCCGCTCGGCCGGATCGACGCGTTTCGCAAACTCCTCGATCAGCCGCTGGGTCACCGACGGAGCGAAGAGGGCGCCGCCCTCCGCGACAACTCGAATCGCCGCCACGAGCTGCTGTTCACGGGCGTCCTTGAGGAGAAATGCGCTGGCACCTGCCCGAAGCGACTCGAAGACGTACTCGTCGAGGTCGAACGTCGTCAGCACGAGGACGCGCGTCCCACCGTCGCGGGCGCAGATCTGGCGGGTCGCCTCGATCCCGTCGAGGTTCGGCATGCGGATGTCCATCAGGACGACGTCCGGGCCGAGCTCGGCCGCCTGACGAACTGCTTCGTTGCCGTCGTCGGCCTCGCCGACGACCTCGATGTCGGGCTCGCCCTTGAGGATCATCCGGAACCCGGCACGGACGAGGCTCTGGTCGTCCGCGAGGAGGACGCGGATCATCCGGGCTCGCCGAACGGCAGGCGCGCACGAAGGGCATAGCCGCCCTCGGGACGCCGCCCCGACGCGAGCTCGCCGCCGTAGACGGCGACCCGCTCACCGATTCCGGCGAGCCCGTGGCCGGAGCCGTTGCCGCCGGCCGCGCCGGGCCCGTCGTCCAGCACCTCGAGCTCGACAACGCCGGGCTCGTAGCGGACGACGACGAAGGCCCGCGCCGGCCCGGCGTGCTTGAGCGTGTTCGTCAGCGCCTCCTGGACGATGCGGTAGGCCGTCACGTCGATTCCCGGCGGCAGGTTGACCGGCGTCCCCTCGACGCGCACCTCGACCGGCAGTCCCGTCTCGGTGAGGCTCGCCGCGAGGTCGTCTATGCGGGCGAGGCTCGGCTGCGGAGCAAGGGCGAGCTCCTCGTCACCGTCGCGCAGCAGCCCGAGCAGGCGGCGCATCTCCGTGAGCGCCTGCTCGCCCGCGCGCTCGATCGCATCGAGCGCCTCGCGCGCCTCCCCCGGGTCGCTGTGCAGCACTCGACGGCCGCCGCGCGCCTGGAGCACGATCACGCTGATCGCGTGCGCGACCACATCGTGGAGCTCGCGGGCGATGCGCACGCGCTCCTCTGCGACGGCTTCGCGAGCTTTGAGATCTCGCTCGAGCTTCAACGCGCCGGCCTCGCTCTCGAGCTGCTGCTCGCGCTCGCGACGGTGCCTGATCACACGACCTGCCACGTACGGCCCGCCGAAGAACATCCCGAAGAAGGCGAAGTCCGTGAACGCGACCGGCGTGCCCGGCTCGATCGCAGCCAGTGGAATCGAAACGCCGACGAACACGATGCTCAGGGCAGCCCAGTAGCCGCGCGCGTAGCGGCCGGCGGAGTAGATCCCGATCACGATGCCGAGCAGAAACGCCCCGGCCTCCGCGAGACCCTTGAGCACGGTGTTGTCGAGCTCGATCACCACGAGCCCGACCGCGAGCACGGCCAGCGGAGCACGGCGTCGAACAGCCAGCGCCGCAGCGAAGCAGACGGCGACGGCCATGCTGGGCAGGCGGTGCTCCACGTCGCCCTCGAACGCGAGCTCCAAGCAGTAGAGCGCACCAATGGAGCCCGCGAGAACGAGGTCGCCGTACGTGGTCAGGAACCGGCGCAGCATCATCGGCACGCACAGTAGCCCGGTCGAAGACGGACGGCCATCGCTCTCAGGAGCGAGATCCGTGCTTCGGATTTCGCTCTCAGGAGCGGCTCGGAATCGTGAGCGCGGCCGATGCGGATCGCGACCTCACGGGCGACGCTCTCCCCGAGTAATCGAATCGAGGAGGAGCACATGAATCGCATCCCGTTCGTCTTTGCGACCGCCGTGGTCGCGACAGCCGCAGGCTGTGGGAGCCAGGCGTCGCCGACGCTCACGAAGGCACAGGTGATCAGCCGGGGCAGCGCGATCTGCAAACACGCAGAGCAGGAGGTCGACCGCACTACCGCAGCTGACGACGCAGCATCCCTTCGCCCCGGGGACGTCGAGTCACGAACGCCGGACGGCGCGCACCTTCCTCGTCGGTTACGCGAAGGCTCTCGACGACTCTCGCACCGGCCTTGCGAAGCTGAAGGCTCCGAGCGACGGCAAGGAACTGCTCGACGCCTACCTCAGCGGAATCGGCAAGGTCGCGGCAGAGCTGCGGGCTGCAGCGACGGCGCCCGACCCGCAAGTCGAATCGGCAGCAGGCAAGGCGTTCACCCTCTTCGACAGCGTGAGCGCGAACACCGCGTCGTACGGCTTCGGCAAGGGGGTCTGCGCCTCCGGGAGCTCGAGTTAGACATGATGGGGCCATGCCAGCCAAGCAGCGTGTCCTCGCCGTCGACGTCGGCGGATCTCACGTGAAGCTCCTCCTTCAGGGCGAGGTCGAGCCGCGCAAGGTCGAGTCCGGGCCGACGATGACTCCGCGCGAGATGGTCGAGAAAGTGGTCGCGACGTCCGAGGGCTGGTCCTGGGACGTCGCGAGCATCGGGATCCCGATGCCCGTCCGGCACGACCGGCCCGTCCTGGAGCCCGCCAATCTCGGCAAGGGCTGGGTCGACTTCGACTTCGGGCGCGCGCTCGGCCGTCCGACGAAGGTGGTGAACGACGCGGTCATGCAGGCGCTCGGGAGTTACGACGGCGGCCGGATGCTGTTCATCGGCCTCGGCACGGGACTCGGATCGGCGCTGGTGACCGACGGCGTCGCTCAGCCGCTGGAGCTCGCACACCTCCCGTTCCGCGACGGCACCTTCGAGGACTATGTCGGCGAACGCTCGCTCGAGCTGCGCGGCAAGAAGAAGTGGCGCAAGCTCGTGTTCGAAGTCGTCGAGGTGCTCGCGCGGGGAATGCAGTCCGACTACGTCGTGATCGGCGGCGGCGGGGTCAAGGAGCTCGACGAATTGCCGCCGAACGCCAGGCGTGGGAACAACGAGCTCGCGTTCCTCGGCGGCTTTCGCCTCTGGGACCCGGACTGGACGCAGACGATGGCGGGCGACGCCGGGGTCAACGCTTGAACCGCGCGGCAACGCGCTTCGCCAACGGCTCCTCGAGCAGTTGAGCCGCCACCAGCGCTCCCGAGCCGCCGCCCAGTCCGGGGCCGGGGTGGGTCGAGGCGCCGACGTGCCACACGTTCTCGACCTGAGTCCGGTGCGGAGAACGCCAGAGGAAGCTCTGGTCGAGCGCAAGTGACCCGCCGTACGGGTCGCCGTGCACGAGGTTCACGTTCGCGGCCTGCAGGTCGGCAGGCGACAGGCACGTGCGGCGCGAGAACCGTCGATTCCAGATTCGGGATCGCGCGCGCGATGCGCGCCTGGATGCGGTCGGCGTAGCGTTCACGCAGTTCCTCCGTCCAGGTGCCGTCGCCGGTGTCGAGCTCACCCGCGGCGTCGCCCTTGACCCGCCACGGCAGCTCCTGCAGCTGGATCCACAGCAGGCCCTTCCCCTCCGGCGCACGTGACTCGTCCATCGTCAGCGGCTGCCCGACGACGACCGTCGCCTCCGCGGGCAGCAGCCCCCGCTCGGCTTCGTTCACGGCCCGTGAGACGCCGTCGAGGCCGGGCGTCAGATGGACGATCGCCGTCCTGCCCAGGCGCTCGTCGCCCTCCCACTTCGGCGGCTCGCTCAACGCGAAGTGGATCTGCATCTCCGAGCGCCCGTACCGGAAGCCCTGCGCTTTGTGCTGCAGGCCGTCGAGCAGCTCCGTGTAGAGCTGCGTGGGCGTGACGTTGCAGATCACCGCGCGGCCGGCCGTCAGCTTCCGTCCGTCCGCGGTACGAGCGCCGCCGCTCGACACGCGCTCGACGTGGACGCCGGTCTCGCAGGTGCCGCCCTGGGCGCGAATGTATGAGACGAGCGCCTCGGCGAGCTTGGCACCACCACCGCGCGGGATCGGCATGCCGCCCTCCTGCACCGCGACGGCGATCACCTGCGCCATGTAGCCGGAGCTCGCCGCCTCGGGCCCGAGCCCCGTGTGCAGGACCCACGGCGCGAGCACCCCGTGCGTCCTGGGCGATGCAAAGGTTGCCTCCAGCCAATCGCGCGCCGAAGTGAGCAGCTGACCGGTGAACTCGCGGGCTCCGTCGCGCCCGAGCCTGCGCACCGCCTTCCAGCCCAGACCGGCGCCATGTCGCGACCACAGCTCCGTGCCGAGGATCCCGAAGGCGAGATCCGCGTTCGGAAAGAACCCGTCGAGCATCGGCCCCCACTCCTCACCCAGCTCCGCGGTGTTGCCCTCGGCTGTGCGCAGGAGAAACGCACTTTCGCCGTCGGGGAACGCGGTCGCCGTCGGCAGATCGGTGTTCAGGTACTCGAGGCCGTGCCGCGCCAGGTCGTCGCCGAGCTGCGCGTGCGCCGCCCCGCCGACCCAGAGCGGATGCCAGGCGCTGAACACGTCGTGCTTGAAACCCGGCACGGTGATCTCGTCGGTCTTGATCGCCCCGCCGAACCAGTCGTTCCGTTCGAGGACACAGACGTTCCAGCCGCCCTTCGCCAGCAGGGCGGCGCAGGCCAGGCCGTTGACGCCACTGCCGACGATGAGGGCGTCGAAGTCAGCCAACGATGTTCTTGAACTCGTCATCGGTGACGAGGCGCCGCTCGGTGGCGCCGAGCTTCTTCACCGCCGCCAGCACCTCGGCGCGCCGCTCTTCCGGAAGGTCGAGCCCGAGCTCCTCCGCCTTGATGCGCACCGAGTCGAGCCCACTCTTCTTGCCGAGGACGATCGAGCGCTCCGTTGCGACGAGCTCCGACGAGTAGGGCTCGATCGACTGCGGGTCGTGGAACTGTGAGGCGACCGCACCGGACTCACGCCGGTAGAGCGTCTCGCCTGTCACCGGCTTCCACGGCTCGAGCTCGTAGCCGGACAACTCGCGCACCCGCGCCGACACGTCGCGGATGCGATCCAGCCGCAGGTTCGACTCGACACCGTAGAGCGCCTTCAGCGTCAGGGCGACCTCGCCGAGGTTCGCATTGCCCGCCCGCTCGCCCATCCCGTTGATCGTCCCGTGCACGTAGGTCGCTCCCGCGCGCACCGCTGCCACCGCCGAGGCCGTGGCGACGCCGAAGTCGTTGTGGCCGTGAAAATGCACCGGCACGTCGACGAGCTCGACCGTGTGGCCCACGAGCTCCGCGACCGCCTCGGGGGAGGCGATCCCGAGCGTGTCCACGACGACGACCTCCCTGGCGCCCGCCTCCACGGCCGCCGAGTAGACCTGGTCGTAGAAATCGCGTTCAGCACGGGTCGAGTCGACGCCGAAGAACGCCGCGTGGATGCCGTGCTCGGCCGCGAAACGCATCGCGGCGGTGATCCGCCCGAGCATCTTCTCGCGCGACACGCCGATCGCATCGAGCTTGAGGTCGGAGATCGGCGACTCGATCACCGAGAACGAGACACCGAGCTCGACGAGCGCCTCGAGGTCGGCGGGCACGGCTCGGGAGAAGCCCCAGATCTCGGCGCGCAGGCCGGCGGCGGCGATCCGCTCGACCGCCTGCCAGTCGTCGTCCGACACCCGCGGAAAGCCGGCCTCGATCCGGTCGACGCCGAGCTCGTCGAGCAGGCGGGCGATCTCGAGCTTCTGGTCGGGGTCGAGCACGACGCCCACCGTCTGCTCGCCGTCGCGCAGCGTCGTGTCGTAGAGACCGACGCGACCGCCGATCTCGTATGCGTCGTTCAGCGCGCCGGTCCAGATCAGCTCGTTCCCGCTCCCGGCGCCGGCGGAGCCGGCGCCTCCGCTCCTGGATGGCTCCGTCGAGCCTACGCCATCAGACATAGACGACCCCGTCGGGGAACGGCGAGAGCTGCTCGGCTCCCGTCTCGGTGATCAGGAAGTTGTCCTCGACGCGCAGGCCGCCGCCGCCCTCCCAGTAGCAACCGGGCTCGATTGCGAACACCATGCCCGCTTCGATCGTGCCGCCGGCCGCGCGATGCGGGTACGGCGGCTCGTGCGCCCGCGCGCCGATGCCGTGGCAGATCGGGTGTGTCGGCTGGCCCGGATAACCGAGGTCCTCGAGCCCGTCGCGCACGAGCACGTCCAGCTCGCTCATGCTCGCGCCAGGCTCGCAGTGATCGATGGCGCTGCGGTAGACGGCCATCAACCCCTCTTCGAGCACGCGGTAGTCGGCGCGCAGCTCGCCGATGCACAGGAGCTTCGTGTGGTCGGCCCAGTAGCCGTCGGCGCAGACCCAGATTTCGAACAGCGTCGGCTCGCCCTCGACCACCGGGAGGTCGCCTGTCGCCGTGAACGTCTTGATCCCACGGCCGGCCCAGATCAGCGAGAAGCCGAAGGCCAGCTCGACCTGCCCGTTCCAGCCCGTGCCCTGTCCGTGCACGAAGCCCTGCCAGAGCGCGGCCACCTCGCTCTCCTTCATCCCGGGCTTGATCAGCCCGCGCACGTGCTCGGTCGCCGCGGCGCAGATCTCGTTTGCAAGCCGCATCCGTTCGATCTCCTGCGGCGTCTTGATCGACCGTGCCGGAACGATGACCGACATCGCGTCGTGCGCATCCGGCCAGGCATCGAACCAGCCCTTCGTGAAGGTCGTCGGCTCACCGACCATGCGGTCGGTCGCCTGAGTCCCCATCGACAGCTCGAGCCCCACGTTCCGATAGTCCGTGGTCGCTGCGAGCGCCGCCTCGAGCGTTCGCGCGGGAACCGGACGCGGGTCGTCGGGCGCGTAGCCCTGCACGAGGCGAACGTCCTTCGTCCACGACATCCGCTCCGCATCCTCCTCGGAGGCCTCGAGGCAGATCAGCACGGGCTCGCCCTCGCGCGGGAACACGCAGGCGTCGTAGCCCTTCATGCCCCAGAAGTTCGTCAGGTAGAGCACGTTGTCGGGAGCCCGCACGACGAGCGCATCGAGGTCGCGCTCCGCCATCAACGCGCGGACGCGGTCGAGCTTCGCGTCGTCGCGGTTCCACGTCAATGGTCGCCCCAGGGGCGAATCCGCGGGGGCGCGGGCTCGCCGTGGCCCTCCTGCCACGAGACCACCGGATTGCGCAGCACGCCGATCCGTTCGATCTCGGCCTCGATCACGTCGCCCGGCTTCAGGTAGAGGAGTGCGCGCTCCTCCGGCGACTTGAAGCCCGCGACGCCGGAGACCGTTCCCGTCGAGAGGACGTCGCCGGCCGAGTAGCCGAGGGCCGAGAAGTTCGAGAGGATCTCCGGGATCGTCACGCTCATTCGGCTCGAGTGCGACTCCTGCCTCGGCTCGCCGTTCACGCGCAGCTCCATCGCGAGGTCGTGCGGATCGGGGATCTCGTCGGCGGTCACGATCCACGGGCCGAGCGGGCAGAACGTATCGATCGCCTTGCAGAAGCTGAAGACACCCGACTTCATCTCGCCGCGCTGGATGTCGCGCGCAGTGATGTCGTTGAAGATCACGTAGCCCGCGATGTAGTCCGCCGCCTCCTCGGGGGAGAACCACTTGCCGGCCTTCTTCAGCACAACCGCGAGCTCGAGCTCGTAGTCGAGCTCCTCGGTCAGATGCTCGGGATAGATGATCGGCTCGTCCGGACCGACGATCGCGTCCACGTTCTGGAAGAAGTTGATCCAGGGCGCGATCGCGTGTGCCCAGTTGACGTTCTTCGACTCTTCCTCGTGCTCACGAAAGTTGCCCGCGGTGTGGAAGAACTTCTTCGGGACGATCGGTGCCCGCAGGCGAACATCGGCGAGCGCCTCGCGCTCTGGGGTGTCGTTCGCGCCGCCGCGCTCGAAGTAGTCGCGCATCGTCGGGACGTCGAGGCGAACGACCTCGTCGCCCTCGATCCGGCCCACCCTTCCATCGTCATACGTCACCAACTTCATGCGCAGATCCTCTGTGCGACGAGCGCGTAGGTCTCGGCGGTCTTCACGAGCCCGTCGATGTCGAGGTTCTCGCCGAGCTCCACATCCATCAGACCGGTCGACGTCCCGTAGTTGAGCGTCGGGATGCCGTAGCGCGTCAGCGCGGACGCGTCGCTGAACCAGCGGGTGACGTCGCGGCCCGGCACCTCGCCGAAGATCTGTTCGTGCGCCGCATCGACCGCCTGCACGAGCTCGTGGCCCTCGTCGATCTCGGCCCCCGGCGCGGTGACGTAGACCTCGCCCTCGATCCCGTAGTCGGGGAAGCGGGCTCCCAGCGTACGGACGAACTCGAGCACCTCACGGCGTGCGACGCCCATCTCCTTGGTCGGCGGCACCCGGATGTCGAGGAAGAGGTCGGTGTGGTGCGGCGTCCGCGATACGCGCCAGCCGAACCCGCCGCGCACGGCACCGACGTTGACGATCGCCTTCGCTCCGCGGTAGGCATTCGCGGGGTCGTCCTCCCAGGTCGGGATCCACTCGAGCACGGCGTTCGTCACCTCGTGCATGCGCAGGATCGAGTTCTCGCCGCGCTTGCCCTCGCTGAAGGCGGTGTGGATGAAGTTGCCGTGCGTGCGAATCCGCAGCCAGAGCGCACCGAAGTGCCCGAGCACCACCTTGCCCTCGGTCGGCTCGCCGAGCAGGCACATGTCGGCGACGCCGCCGTGCGAGACGAGGTACCTGGTACCGGCCGCGTAGCCCCGGTACTGCGCACCTTGCGCCTCCGCGTACTGGGTCTTCTCGATCTCCCCGCAGACGGCGGCGATCAGCACATCGCCGCGCAGGCGAACGCCTGCGTCCTGCAGCGACCGGACGGCCTCGATGTAGCAGGCGAGCGCGCCTTTCATGTTCGAGATCCCGAGCCCGTAGAGGCGACCGTTCTTCACGAATGCGCTCGGCTGGAAGCCGGGCACGTCCTTCAGCCACGGCTCGCGGCCGGAGTACGAGGTGTCCATGTGCCCGTTGAACATCAGGGTCTTCCCGCCGCCCGTCCCGCGCCAGGTGCCGAGGGCGTTCGCACGGCCCTCCTCGACCTGTTGCCACTGCACCTGCAGCCCCATCTGCTCGTACACCGAGACCATCAGCTCGGCCATGCGCTGCTCGTCACCCGTGAAGCTGTGCACGTCGATCAGCGCGCTCGCCGTGTCGACGAGCCGGTTCTTGTTGATCCTCATCCGGCCCCTCCCCACCGCGGCCCAGACCCGGTCAACCCGGTGGCAGCCACCGTCACGGGACTGCCACAGTCGTTCCACAGCCCGACGTATCTGCCCTGCTCCCGGCCGATTTCAGGCCCGCCCGCGCCGGTGGCAGCCACCGGTACGAAACGGTCGCATTTCGTCCACAACCGCATCGGCCGCTCAGCTCCGGACATGTGGCAGGACCCGCTCGCCGAACAGGCGGATCTGCTCGTGACGGTCGGCGCCCCACAGCTCCAGCATGACGTGGGTGCAGCCGGCGTCCTTGTACTCCTCGATCGCGGCGATGCAGTCGTCGGGCGTGCCCGCGATCGGCTTGCACTTGTCGAGGATCGCGTCCGTCACCAGCTCCTTGGCCGCGAGGCGGCCGCCGCGCTCCATCGCCTCGGCCACGGGGCGAATCTCGTCCTGCTCGAGGCCGGCCAGGTCGAGCAGCGTGTCGGCGGAGCCCTGGATGTTCTGAACCTTGTTGGCGAGGTACATCCCGGCGATCTCGCGGGCGCCGTCACGGCCCTGGGCGCGATCGGTCGCGTGGATCGAGGCGACGACGGTGCAGCCGATGTCGATGTCCGCGTTCACGTTCCCGCGCGTGTACCGCACGAAGGCGGGCGTCGTGATCGACGGAGTCAGGCACCCGTCGGCGATCTCGCCGGCGAGCGCCTGCATCTTCGGCGCCGTCGCCGCGACGTACACCGGCGGCACGTCGCGCGGGGTGTGCGCCTCCGCCTGCAGAGCCGGGATGTCGGCACTCCACGTGTCACCGTCGTACTCAAAGCGCTCACCGCCGAGCACTCCGCGGACGATCTCGACCGCGTCTCGCATCGGCCCCAGTGTCTTCTTGGTCTGCATCTTCGTGTTGTTGAGGAAGATCTTCGACGTGCCGAAGCCGACGATGAACCGGCCCGGACCTGCGGCCTCCTGCACGACGCGGGCGTCCATGGCGACCTGTACGGGATGTCGCGTCGAGGCGGCGATGATCCCCCAGCCGATCGTCAGCTGCTTCGTCTCGCGTGCCATCAGCGCAGAGACGACGGTCGACGAACGTGCCTCCATCCCGTGCTTGCGCCACCAGGGATAGGCCTCGGCGAGCCAGATCGTGTCCAGGCCCGCCTCGTCCATCGCACGCGCCGACGCGAGCATCTCGTCGAGCGGCTCCATCGTGAGCTGCATGACGCCGATCCGGAACGGCACTGCCATCAAGCAGCTCCGCCCGCGACCGCGTCCTGCACCTGGCGGTCGAGTGCGGAAAGCACGTGCTCCACCTGCTGATTCACGATCGGCTGGAGCACGCGCTGGCCCATCGAGCCGACCGGGCCTGCGATCTTCACGTCGGCCGCCCACTTCATCGCGGTGCCTCCGCCGACGTCGCTGAGCTCGAAGGATGTGACCATCGAGAGCATCGCGCCGACGCCCTTGCCCTTGATGTTCAGCTTTGCGTACTCGGGCGCGCGCTCCTCGGTCTTGTCCATGTCGATCTTCATCTTCAGGCCGCCGAGCCCGAGCGGGATCTTCACGTTCGCCGTCCAACGCTCCGCGTCGTGCACGTCGAAGCTCTCGACCCCGGGCATGGTCTGCGCCATCGAGGCCGGATCGTTGAGCACGTCCCACACGGCCTGCCGCGGCGCCGCGAAGGTGCGCTCTCCGGAAACGTTCATACGTCCACCACGGTAACGCGTCCGCCTGCCTCGCGGGGCTGCTCGAGCAGCTCCCACACGCGGTGGTACGGGTTGCAGCTGTCCGCGACGATCGCATCGCCGTGACCGCGCAGAGCGTCCTGCACGGCGGCACAGACGGCGTGGATGCCGGCTCCGCCGCCCTCCCCCATCCCCTTCGTGCCGAGCGGCGTGAACGGCGATGGGCTTTCCGTGGCGCCCGTCTTGAGCGGCGGCATGTCCATCGCGTGCGGGACGTGGTAGTCGTAGAAGTTCGGCGTCAGCAGATTGCCGTCTTCGTCGTAGGCGAAATGTTCATGCGTCGCAGCGCCGAGCGCGTGCGCGGTTGCGCCCATCACCTGGCCCTCCACGATCTGCGGATTGATGCGGTTGCCGCAGTCGTCGACGGCCGCGTAGTCGACGATGTCGTACGCGCCCGTCTCGGGGTCGATCTCGATCACGGCGACGTGGATCTGCGTTGCGTAAGTGAGCGTCAGGTTGCCGAACTTGCGCTCGATGTCCGGCACCTGGAAGGGCGGCCGGTACACGTAGCGGCAGTTCAGCGTGACATCGAGGTCTTCGGGCAGGCCTGCGTTGTTCGCGTTGATGATCGCGCCGCAAGCCATGAACGGCAGAAACGCATCCGGGTTGTCCTTGATGCGAACGCCGCCGTCGGCCAGCTCGAGCGCCTCCGCGGGCACACCGCCGAAAACGGCGCCGGCGAGCTTCTTGATCTCGCCGGCGAGCAGGTCGGTCGCACCTTTCACGGCGCTGAGGCCCGTGACAGCGAACTGCGACGCATAGGTGCCCGAGAAGCCGGCGTGCGAGTTCCAGTAGCTGTCGTGCCCGGCGCGCACATGGACGTCGTCGACGGCGCACTTGAGGATGTCCGCGACGACCTGCGCTGCCGTCGTCTCGTGGCCCTGACCCTGCGGCGTCGTGCCGAGCGTGACGACGATCTCGCCGAAGATGTCGAGCTTGACGGTGGCGACCTCGTTGTTACCCGAGAACTGCAGCTCCGGGTTGATCATCCGCGACTGGCCGAAGTTGTTCGTGCCGCTGTCGAGCGTGGAGCCGATCCCGACACCGAGCAGCTTCCCGCGCGCCTCCGCCTCGGAACGCCGCTGCGCCACGTTCTGGTAGTCGATCAGGTCGAGGCCGATGTCGAGCATGCGGGAGTAGTCGCCGGAGTCGTAGACGCAGCCGTTCGGGGTCTCGTACGGCATGTCCTCGGTCTTGACGTAGTTGAGCTTCCGCACCTCGACGGGATCGAGGGCGAGCTCGTGCGCGACGATGTCGATCACGCGCTCGGTGAACCACAGATGCTGCATGCGCGAGTAGCCGCGGTTCGGCGACACGGGCGCCTTGTTGGTCGCGACCTGCGTGAAGTCGACGCGGATGTTGCGCCACTTGTACATCCCCGGGGTGACCTGGGCCCAGATCACGCCGCCGAGCGGCTCATAACGCAGCCACGCGCCCGCATCGTCGAGCGCCTTCGTCCGGAAGCCGAGCAGCGTCCCGTCGTTCTTGACCGCCACCTCCGTCTCGTGGAACCAGCGCTCGTTGCCGTGCGACATCGACATGTGGAAATCGGTGCGCCATTCGGTCCACTGCACCGGCCGGCCGAGCTTGCGCGCGAGCAGGCAGCACGCGACGAGTTGCGGGTGCGATGTGATCTTGTTGCCGAAGCCGCCGCCGATGTCCTGCGTCACGAAGCGAAGCTTGTCGAGCCCCGTGCGCATCGCCGGCCCCATCATGATCGCGGCGAAGCCCGGGAACTGGTTGTTCGTGTGGATCGTCCACTGCCCGACACCTCGGTTGTACTCCACGAGCGCCCCGTCACACTCGAGCGGTGTCGAGTTGAACCGGTGGAAATGCAGCTCGTCGATCTTCACGATCTTGTCCGCCTCGGCGAACGCCGCGTCGAGGTCACCCCACTCGTACGTGCCGTGCCACATCAGGTTTCCGCCGGCGTCGTCGTGGATCGTGGGAACGCTGTCGTCCTGGGCGCGGCGCGCATCGGTGATGGCGTCCAGCGGCTCGTATTCGATCTCGACCAGCTCCGACGCGTCGCGAGCGCGCTCGCGCGTCTCCGCCACCACGGCGACGATCGCCTCCCCGACGTAGCGCACCTTGCCGACCGCCAGGGCGTAGTCCTTGAGGTTCGCGCCCGGGACCGACGAGATCTGGAAGAACGGGTCGGTGAGCGCGGCCACCTCTTCCCCGGTCAGCGTTCCGTAGACCCCCGGCAGCTCCTCGGCCTTCGACACGTCGATCGAGGTGATGTGCGCATGCGCGTACGGGGAGCGCACGAAGTGGATGAAGCCCATCCCGTGCCGCTTGACGTCGTCGACGAAGACGCCCTGCCCCTGCACGAGCCGGCGATCCTCTTTGCGCGGGACGTTCTGCCCCTTCCACTCCTCGGCCGGCGCCTCGACCTCGGTGGTCTCGGGCGCCGTGGTCGTCGTGGACGACGAGGTCATTCGGACGCCGCCTTGACCGCCTCGAAGATGTTCCAGTAGCCGGTGCACCGGCAGATGTTCCCCTGCAGGCCCTTCTTGATCTCATCCTCGGACGGGTGCGGATTCGAGCGCAGAAGCGCGGTCGCGCTCATCAACATCCCGGGGGTGCAATAGCCGCACTGCAAGGCGTGGTTGTCCTTGAAGGCCTGCTGGAGCTTCGAAAGCTCCTCACCGTCGGCGAGCCCCTCGACCGTCTCCACGTTCCCACCGTCGGCCTGGACCGCCAGCATCATGCAGCTCTTCACAAGCGAACCGTCGACGATCACCGAGCACGCACCACAGTTGCCGGTGTCACATCCGATGTGGCTGCCGGTCAGGTCGAGGTCGTCGCGGATGAAATGGATGAGGAGCTTGCGCGCCTCGACCTCGCGCTCGTACGTCGTTCCGTTGATCGTGACCTTGATCGACCTCGAGGAAGTGACGGTGCTCAATCTCAGCTCCTGGCTTGGTTGACGGCGCGTACGGCGAGCACCTCGGAGAGATGCTTGCGGTACTCGCTCGAAGAATGAACGTCGGACGGCGGATCGAGGTTCGCATCGCGCACGGCTTCGCGCACGGCCTCTTCCTCGGCCGAGCCGGGATGGAGCACGACCGGCACCGCGTCGACACAGCCGAGCGCGACGGTGACGCTGCCGTTCACCGATGCGGCTGCGCTCGCGATACAGGTTCCGTCGACCCCGAGCGTGACCGCGGCGAACCCGTCGCCGCGGCCGGCCGGAACGGTGATCTTCGTCAGCACCTCACCGACGCCGACGGCCGTCAGGTAGACGCCGAGGAAGAACTCGGCCGCAGGCACGGTGCGCTCGCCGTCCGCCCCGGCGATCGTCATCTGCGCGCCTAGCGCCGCCATCAGAGGCGGAAGATGATTCGTCGGGTCACTCGTGCAGAGGTTCCCGCCGATCGTGCCCCGGTTTCGCACCTGGACATCGGCGATCTGCGCGCAGACGTCGCCGATGATCGGGCGTGCGCGCGCCTCACTCGATTCGACGAGCTCGGTGTACGTGGCCATCGCGCCGATCTCCAGCGTGCCGTCAGCTCCGAGCTCGATCCCTTTCAGCTCCTCGATCGCCGCCAGGTCGATCAACGCGTCCGGCGATCCCGCGCGCGCCTTCATCACGTTGATCAGCGTCTGACCGCCTGCGAGCGCCCGGGCACCGTCGTCGGCCGCAAGCAGCTCGATCGCTTCTGCAAGCGATCCCGGCCGCGCATATCCGACCTCACGAAGAAGCATTCTCAGTACGTCTTATAAAATGTCAGGTAGGGCGAGCGCAAGTCGGAACCGCGTCGGCCTCGCGAGAAACTCGTGAACCTGGTTCCCGGCTGCGCCGGCAATCAGGTTCAGATGAGGTTCCGGTGCCGCGCCAGGGCGGCGAGCACCTCGTCGATGTCTTCCTCGGTGTTGTAGGCGTGCGCGGAGATCCGCAGGTTCCCGTCCCGCTCCGAGGTGACGATGCCCGCGTCGCCGAGCGTCGCGACGAGCTGTGGCGCATCGGTCGACCTGATGCAGACGAGCGCGCCGCGCTTCTCCGGGTCGCGCGGCGTGACGACCACGCCTCCGAGCTCGTCGACGCCGCCGATCAGGCGCTCGTTCAGCCCGGTCACATGAGCACGGGTCTCCGCGACGCCGATCTCCTCCATCAGCTCGAGCCCGGCGATCCCGGCGTAGATGGCCGGGACCGGCGGCGTGCCCGACTGGAACCGGCGAGCCGTGGGCGACGGCGAGTAGTCGGTGATGTCCATCTCGAAGATGTTCTGGTCGGCGAACCAGCCGGTCTGGGTCGGCAGGAGCTGCTCGCTGAGACCCGGCCTCGTCCACATGAAGCCGAGCCCGGCCGAGCCGAGCAGATACTTGAGCACTCCGGCCGCGAGCACGTCGACCCCGAGCTCCGCCACGTCGAGCGGATACGTGCCGATCGCCTGGTAGGCGTCGAGCACAACGAGTGCGCCGCGTTCGTGAGCGATCCGCGCAATCTCCTCGACCGCGAGCCGCGACCCGTTGCGGTAGCAGACGGCCGCGATCGAGACGACCGCCGTCTGCTCGTCGATCGCCTCGTCGAAGCGCTCGACCGGGATCTCCGCCCCATCGGCGTGCACGTGCACGACCTCGGCGCCGCGCAGCTCCTGCGCGTGCCAGATCTGGCCGATGGTCGGAAACTCGAAGTCGCTGATCACGACCTTCGGCCGCGCGGTGAAGTCGATCGCGCTGGCGAACGGGCTCACTCCGGCCGACAGCGAGGTGGTCACGGCGACGTCGTCCGGCGCGCCGCCGACAAAGCGGGCGAACGTCGCCCGGGCGGTCTCGGCGCGCTCCACCCAGTACTCCCACGGCGCGCCGCGCTCGTCCCAACCCGTCAGATAGTCGCCGTAGGCGGCGCGCACCGAGTCGGAGAGCGCGCCCTGCGAGCACGAGTTGATGTACGTCAGCCGTTCGAAGATCGGGAACCGCGAGCGGCAACCGTTGACCGAGGCCGCTCCCTCCTTAACGGCCAAGGTAGGCCTTCCTCAGGTTCTCGTCCTCGCGGAGCTCCGCGGCCTTCCCTTCGAGGACGAGCCTGCCGGTCGAGAGGACGTAGCCGCGGTCGGCGATCGAGAGCGAGACGTTCGCGTTCTGCTCGACGACGAGGATCGCGACACCCGACTCATGCACCTGCTTGATGATCTCGAAGTTGCGCTCGACGAGGATCGGCGCGAGCCCCATCGACGGCTCGTCCATCAGCAACAGCTTTGGCCTCGACATCAACGCGCGGCCCATCGCGACCATCTGCTGCTCGCCGCCCGACAGCGTCCCCGCAAGTTGCGAGCGCCGGTCACGGAGCTGGGGGAACAGCTCGTAGACGCGGTCGAAGTCCTCCTTCGAGCCTCCGCCACGTAGGTACGCGCCCATCTCGAGGTTCTCGAGCACGGTCATCGGGCCGAAGAGGCGCCGGTTCTCCGGAACGATCGCCAGGCCGCGGCCGATGCGGTAGCTCGTCGGACGCTTGGTCACGTCCTCCCCGTCGATGCGCACCACGCCGTTGCGCGGCTTGACGATGCCGAGGATCGTCTTCAGCGTTGTCGACTTGCCCGACGCGTTGCCGCCGAGCAGGCAGACGAGCTCGCCCGGCGCGATCTTGATCGACAGCGCCTGCAGGATGTGGATCTGCCCGTAGTAGGTGTCCACCGCGTCGAGCTCGAGCAGGCTTTGCACCGAGCTCATTTGCTCTGCGCCGTCCCGAGCCCGAGGTAGGCCTCGATGACTTTCTCGTTCGTCGCGACCGATTCGTAGGAGCCTTCGGCGATCTTGATGCCGTGGTCGAGCGCGATCACACGGTCGGAGATGCCCTCGACGACGTGCATGTCGTGCTCGATCACAAGGATCGTGTAGCCGCCGTCCTCGCGCAGCTTGGCGATCAGCTCGGTGATCTCGTGCGTCTCCTTGGGGTTCATCCCCGCGGCGGGCTCGTCGAGCAGCAGGATCCGGGGATTGGTCGCCGTCGCGCGCGCGATCTCGAGGCGGCGGCGGTTTGCGTAGGAGAGCGAATAGGCGGGCTGGTCCCAGCGGTAGCCCATCAGGCGTTCACCGAAGAAGGAGAGCCGGTCGCGGGCGAGCTGCTCGATCTCGCGCTCCTCGCGCCGCATGCCCGGCGTGCGGACCATCGACCGAAACAGCCCGGCTTTCGTGTGGCAGTACGCGGCGGCCATCACGTTCTCCTTGACCGACATGTTCAGGAAGAGGCGGAGTGTCTGGAACGTGCGCGAGATGCCCCGGCCGGTGATCTGGTGCGGCTGCAGGCCGGCGATGCTCTTGCCGTCCAGCCTGATGTCGCCCTCGTCGGGGTCGTAGATGCCGGTGATCAGGTTGAAGAGCGTGGTCTTGCCGGCGCCGTTCGGCCCGATCACGGAGACGATCGAGCCTTCCTCGACATCGATGTCGAGTCTGTCGACCACCTTCAGCCCGCCGAACGAGAGCGAGACCCCCTGGAGCTCCAGTACCCCCATTAGATTTCCCGCTCCGGCGCCGGCCAAGCCGGCACCTCCGCTCTTTGTGAGCCTCCGTCGAGCCTACGGCTCAGCTCCCGCTCCGGCGCCGGCCAAGCCGGCACCTCCGCTCTTTGTGAGCCTCCGTCGAGCCTACGGCTCAGCTCCCGCTCCGGCGCCGGCCAAGCCGGCACCTCCGCTCTTTGTGAGCCTCCGTCGAGCCTACGGCTCATCAGATGATCTCCACGCGGCGCTCGCCGAGCAGGCCGTTCGGCCGCAGGATCATCAGCCCGATCAGGATCAGCCCGAGCACGATGTACCGCGCGGGCTCCGGCTTCGCGAGCATCACGTTCTCCCAGACGAACGCGCAGAGATAGAGGGTCGGCACGAGCGCGATCAACCGCCACGTTCCCTTGAGCTGTGTCACGACGAGCACGGCCGCGATTGCCCCGACATACGTGACCGGAGCGACCCAGCGCGCCAACTGCGTCGGGGCAACGACCCAGTAGGCGAGGAAGCCCGCGAGGCCGCCCGCGTGCTCACCGGCGATCCAGGACGAGTGCATCCCGCCGGCGATCGCGTGGACCACGAACCCGAAGACGACGAGCCCCACCGCGGCCACGGCGACGGGCCGCGACTTCCGTGCGGCCAGCGCCAGCCCGCCGATGAGCAGGATGAAGAAGATGGCGCGTGACTTGTTCGGGTCGCGCAGAGCCTCGAGCAGCGGCCCGATGATGAGGGCGCCGAGGACCACACCCGCCTGGCTGCCGGAGCCCCCGAGAATCACCATCGTGTACACGGTGATCAGCAGCACGAAGTAGAAGGCGAGTGGAAACACGCTTCCCGTCAGCGAGGCGAAGAGCGTTCCGGTGAGCGCCGCGATTGCGGCACCGGACGCGAAGGCGACGAGCTTGAGCCGGTTGACAGGCATGCCCATCGCCTCGGCTGCAAGCGAGTCCTCTCGCAGCGACCGCCACGCCCGGCCGGTCCGGGAGTTGTTGACGAATCGAAGCGCCACGAACACGACGGCGAAGAACCCCAGCGCGACATAGAGATACGACACGGCGAACACACCGGCGTTTGCGACGACGAGCGTGTGGCCGAAGAAGCTGAACGGATCGACATTGAGAATCCCGAACGGCCCGCCGGTGATGTTGTGACCAGCAACGCTGTCGCCGTTCGTCGTGAGCGTCTGGAAGAGCTGCAAGAAGAACAACGTGACGATGGCCAGGTAGTCGCCGCTCAGCCTCCGCGAGGGCAGGCCGACCATCAGTCCGATCAGGGCGCCGACGCAGACGACCACGGGCACGGAGACGATCGTCGGCAGGTGGACACCGAACTGATTCGAGTCGAGGAATGCGTAGGTGTACGCACCGATGCCGTAGAACGCGACGAAGCCGAGGTCGAGCAGGCCGCCCCAGCCGACGACGACGTTCAGCCCGAGGGCGAGCAGCATGTACAGGACCGTGTCGAACGCGACGAGCCGCACATAGCCGCTCTGCTCGAACAGCGGGAACAGCGAGAACGCAGCCAGGAACAGCGCGAGCCACACCCACCACGGGACGCGTCGCAGGCGGTCCTCGATCGTCCCGAGGGGCCCTCCGCGGCCAACCCGGTGCTCGCCGTGCCGCGCGACCCACTCGTCCTGGCCGACGGCCGGGCCGGTGGCCCCAGCTGCTGAAGGCTCGGGGCCGTCTGAGTGCGGTGTCGAGTCGCTCACGGGCATTTCCTCCGCTGCCGGAACCCTACGCTCATACCTTCCGGATGTCCGCCCGCCCGAGCAGGCCCTGCGGGCGGAAGATCATGAACGCGATCAGGATCGTGAACACGATCAGGTCGGACCATTTCGTCGAGATGTACCCCTCGGTGTACGACTCCAGGAACCCGAGCATCAGCCCGCCGACCATTGCGCCGGGGATCGATCCGATGCCACCGATCACCGCTGCGGTGAAGCCTTTCAGCCCCGAGACGAACCCGATCGAGACGGTGGTCGGAACTCGAAGCGCGAACATCACTCCCGCGGCGCCTGCGAGCGCCGAGCCGAGCACGAAGGTGAAGACGATCACCTTGTCGATGTTCACTCCCATCATCGCCGCCGCCTCACGGTCGAACGAGGTTGCGCGCATCGCCTTGCCGGTCCGCGTGCGGTTGACGAGGAACCACAGCACGATCATGAGCACGAACGCTGAGCCGATCGTGATGAGCCGAAGGAGCGGCACCTTCACGTCGCCGATCTGGATCCCCTTCAGGTAGAGCTCGCCGTTGTTGAACGCAAAGGTGTTGTAGTTCCTGGGCTGAGCGCCGAACAGCAACTGCATCGAGTTGGCGAGAAAGAACGACACACCGAGCGCACTGATCAACGGCGCGATCCTGGGCGCGTCCCGCAGCGGTCGATACGCGAATCGCTCGATGGTGACGCCCAGCGCCGCGCAGCCGGCCATTGCCGCGACCGTCATGATCGTGATCACAGCCCAAATGGGCACCTTCGGATGTTCAGGTCCGCCGAGCGCATTCAGCACGCCGAAACCGATGAACGTGCCGACCATGAACACGTCGCCGTGCGCGAAGTTCAGGAGCTTGAGGACACCGTAGACGAGGGTGTAGCCGAGCGCGATCAGCGCGTAGACGCTGCCAAGCGTGAGAGCGTCGACGGTGAGCTGGATGAATGTGTCCACGTGGTCTCTCAGGCAAGACCGGGGGCGACCCACTTTGGGCCGCCCCCGGACATTGCAACCGCTCTATCTTGGACTACTGAACGACTTTGTACGAGCCGTTGGACTGGATCTGGAAGATCGTGAACTTCGCGTTCAGCGGGTCGTTCGTCTTCGTCGAGAAAGCGAAGTTGCCGCCGAGGATGAAGTTCTTGATCCTGACCTTCTTCATGTTCCGGAACACATCACGCCGCTGGATCACGCCGTGGTGCTGTGCACAGGTCAGCTTGACCGCCTGCAGGATGATCTGGATCGCGCCGTAGGTCGGCGGTCCGAACGAGCCCAGCGGTTTGCCGGGGTTCGCCTTCATCCAGCCGGCGATGATCGGCTTGTTGTACGCGAACAGGTTGATCGGCGCTGCGAAGTTGGAAACGTACGAGCCCGGCACCTTGAACTGAGTCGGGTCGTTCGATCCGTCACCGCCGAAGACCTTGGCCTTCTTGCCCTGCTCGAGCAGCTGCTGGGCGAACGTCTGAGCGTCACCCGGCTTCTGCGTGGGGAAGAAGACGACGTCGGCGTTGTTCGGCACCTTGGTCACGTAGGCCGAGTAGTCGGTCGTCGTGTTGGGGGCCGACAGGTGGGTCACGTTGACGCCGGCCTTCTTCAGCACCTGGTCGACTGCGCTCGAGAGGCCGACGGAGTACGGCTCCTGGAAGTCCATTGTCACAACGTTCTTGACCTTGAGCTTCGTGAGCATGAAGCGGGCATCCGTCGGGCCCTGGATGTAGTCACCCGGGACGTCACGGAAGAACGCCGGTGTTCCGACCAGCGGGTCACCCGCGGTGCCGATCGTCAGGTCCGTGTGAGTCGCCGACGGGGAGATCGCCGCAAGACCGGCTGCGAAGAACGGCTTCGCGGTGGCGGCTGCGTCACCCGAGGTCGACGGCCCGAGAATGGCGACGACGCTCTTGTCGGAGATGTACTTCTGCGCGAGTGCCTGCGCTGGCGCGGGGCCTTGCTCGACGGGCGTGTCGCCCAGTGCGAGCTTGACCTTCAGACCGTACTTCGCCGGCAGCGTCTGGACGGCGTACTTCGCCCAGCTCGCCTGCTCGGTGCCCAGGAAGCCGGCACCACCGGTCAGCGGCGTGAGGAACGGGATCGTCATGGTGCTGCTGCAGCTGATCGACTGCGAAGAGGCCGCGGAGGCCGCGACCTTGTGGGCGCCCTGCGCGCTCGCTGCCACGACCGAAGCCATGAGCATGACGAGGGCGAGGCCGATCGCCTTCTTCATCTAGGTGTCCTCCTTAGTGGGGGCACGACGTTTTTCGATTGCCGGGGGTTGGCGCTGAAGCCGTGAGTGTCGTCCGTGACGCTCACGGTGTCAATGATCAAATCCCGAGCGCCTCGACCCAGCCCGCCGTGTCGAGGAACTGGCGAAAGCGAATCGCCTGCTCCCCTCGGAGCGTCCAGATATGGACAAACGGCACGTCGAGCCGTTTGCCGGTCTCTTTCGCGATCCCGCGGTAGCGTCCGAGGACGACCACTTCGCCGCCTGCATCGAGGAACTCGTCGGGCTGAGCACTGAACTCATCCCACCATTCGACGTCGAGCGGGTCGAAAATGTTGCGGCGGACCTCGTCGAGCCCGCGGTAGGTGCCGCCGTGGGGAAGGCCCTGAGCCTGCTGCCATTCGATCTCCGGGTGCATATCGGCCATGACGCCCGCCAGGTCCTTCCGGGCGAAGGCGTCGTAGGAGCGCTTGACGATCTCGATCGAAGTCATCCACGTAGGTTACGTCCCGATGCAGTACGCGATGCACGAATCCGAGGCCGCGGACGGCCGCCTCTTCGAATGTGCCGAATTCGCCCAGCGTGTCCGGGCCGTCGCGGGTGAGCACCGCGACGACAGCTGCGACGAGGTGATCTACGTCCTCTCCGGCTCGGGCAGCGCCCGGATCGACGGCGAAGAGCACGACCTGCGACCAGGCACCGCGCTGTTTCTCGCCCGCGGCACACCGTGGTCGGCCGAGGGCGACGCTCGAGGTGTCTCCGTGCTGGTGCACGACCCCGCGCCCGCCGCTGCGACCCACGCCGTCGTCGACCTGAACGCCGTCGAGGAGGGCCAGGCGACCGCGGGACGCTCGTTTCTCCTCGGGGCGACGCCCGACGTCGGCTGCGAGTCGGTCACCCAGTTCGTCGGGCTCGTCCCGCCCGGGCGCGCCCCTGATCACTTCCACCGCTACGACGAGGTGATCTACGTCCTCGAAGGCGAGGGAGTGCTCGAGATCGGCGGCGAGCAGGCTCCGCTCCGGGCCGGAAGCTGCATCCACCTGCCGCGGACCCTCGTCCACTGCCTCGCCAACACCGGCGAGAGCGACCTGCGGCTGCTCGGCGTCTTCACGCCGGCGGGCTCTCCCGCCGAGGCCTATTACCCCGACGGCACTCTCGCCGCCCTCCCAGAAAGGAACTGACGATGCCGAGGATCGAACGGACTGCAGAGGTCGTCTGGGAGGGAAACCTCGCCCGCGGCGGGGGAGCGATCACCGGCGGCACCGGAGCCTTCAGCTCGCTCCCGTTCTCGCTGCCGAGCCGGATCGGCGACCCGGGGGGCAAGACGAGCCCGGAGGAGCTGCTCGCAGCGGCCCACGGCGGCTGCCTGACGATGTCACTGGCGGGCGAGCTCACCCAGGCGGGGACCCCGCCGACCCGGCTCGACGTCACCTGTCGAATCGTCATGGACGAGGTCGAGGGGGAAGGGCATCAGATCGTCGCGTCACACGTGACGATCGGCGTCGATGCCGACGGCGCCGACGAGGCCGCGATCGGAGCCGCGATCGAGCGAGCTCACGCCGAATGCCCCTTCTCGACGCTGCTCGGCAAGGCCGGGGTCGCGGTCGAGATCTCCCGCCGCTAGCGCCCGACCTGCCGACCGACATCTAGCATCGAAGGATGGCGGCCGAGCGCGCAGGGATCGACAAACGCGCGATGACCGCGCTCTCGGGCGGGCATCTCGCGGTCGACTTCGCGTCGGGGAGCGTGCCCGCGCTGATTCCCTTCATGACCGACCGCTTCCACCTGAGCTATGCGCTCGCAGCGATGCTGCTGCTCGCAGCGACCGCGTCGTCCTCGCTCGTGCAGCCGCTCTTCGGCCTCTGGTCGGATCGGCGGGGCGCGCTCTGGCTTCTCTCCGGCGGTGCGCTGCTCGCAGCGGTCGGGGTCGGCGGCGCTGCGATCGCACCGGTCTATCCGCTCGTCCTGCTGCTCGTGCTCGCAGGCGGGCTCGGGGTCGCGGCATTCCATCCCGAGGGGGCCAAGTTCGCGTCGTATGCGAGCGGCCACAAGAAGGCGAGCGGCATGTCGTACTTCAACAGCGGTGGGAACGTCGGCTACGCGCTCGGTGCGTTCGTGACCGGCCAGCTCGTCGTCTGGCTGGGGCTCGTCGGCGGACTGGTCGCGATGATCCCCGTCTTCGGCGCCGCGCTTGCGCTCGCGCGTTTTGCGCCGTATCTCTCCAGACTCAAGCCCCTGTCCGACACCGGCCGTCTGGTGCGCGGCGACGATCAGCGGCGGGCGATGACGCTGCTCGGAATCGTGATCGCATTGCGCAGCGTCGCCTGGTTCACCCTGCTCGCATTCGTCCCACTGTGGGTCGTCTCGCTCGGACACTCGAAGGCGGACGGGAGCAGGCTGCTCTTCCTGATGCTGCTTGCGGGGGCCGTCGGGACGTTGATCCTCGGAGCGGTCGCCGACGTGATCGGACTCCGGACGACGCTCGTGGTCACACAGGCACTGATTGCGCCGCTGATCATCGTCTTCATCTATGTCGGAGGCATTGCAGGTGTGGTCGCGCTCATGCTCGTGGGCGTCTGCGTCGTCGGCACGTTCGGCGTGACGATGGTGCTGAGCCAGCTCTACCTGCCACGGCACGTCGGGATGGCCTCCGGCCTCTCGGTCGGCCTCGCGATGGGCGTCGGCGGCGTTGCCGCGGTCGTGCTCGGCGCGGTCGCCGACGCCGTCGACCTGAAGGCGGCGCTGACGATCTGCGCCGTCGCGCCGGCCGTCGGCGTGCTTCTTCTGTTTGAAGCTCCCCGCCCCGGCGAAGCGAGCCCGCCAGACCACCGCGCCTGCCGGAGCCCTCGAGCCGACCGGCTGACTCTGGACGGCAGGCCGCTCGGGCGCTCCAAGACCGTGAACTTCAGCTGAGGAGCGGGCTGAGGCCCCACGCGCCGACGAAGGAACTGCCGGGCTCGAGCACGATCAGGTCTTCCGTCGAGCGGAAGGCGTTCGGCGGGCAGGTCATCGGCTCGACGGCCAGGCTGCGACGGGCGACGTCCGGGAGGGGGTCGCCGGTGAACAGCATCAACCAGCCGTAGCTCTGGTCCACCCACAATGCGAGCCCGAGGTCACCGCCCGGCCGCCGGAGCTCGACGCGGGCGACGCCGTCCGCATCCCGCTCGAGGTCGGTGAACGCGTGGTCGAGCCGCGTCGCGCCGATCGGCCTCGCCTGCAGGAAGTCGTGCTCGGTCCCCCGCACCGCGCCGCGACCCGTCGGGATGCCGTGCGCGTTCGCAAACAGCACCGTTCGACCCGGGGAGCGGAGCACGACCGAGTCGATCGTGTCGGTCCCGATCGTGAGATACGGATGGGCGCCGCCCCCGAACGGGCACGGCTCGGGGCCGACGTTGGTCGCAGTTGTCTGCACGCGTAGACCGGCCTGCGAGAGCGAATACTCGATCGACAGGTCGACCGAGAACGGATAACCAGGCCGGGGATGCACCTGGTGGCGCATCACCACCCGGTTCGGCTCGCGCTCGGCAACCGTCCAGTTCTCCCAGCGGACGAAGCCGTGAATCGCGTTGCCCGCTTCCGGCTCGTCGAGGGGGAACTGGTGCCGGCGGCCGCCGAACTCGTAGGACCCGCCCTCGAGCCGGTTCGGCCACGGCATCAGCACCTGCCCCCGGCCGGACGTGCTCATCTCCGCAGGCCCGTAGCCGTCGAGCAGATCGGCGTCCCCGATCCGGTACGAACGCAGTCCTCCGCCCACCTCGACGACGACAGCCCGCTGCTCCTCGGCGGCGATCTCGGTCTGCAGCCCTGAAGGAGCGCTCATGAATCCACGGGAGCCTTCTGCATCGCCGCGTCGAAGGCGATCCCGGAGGGAGCGAAGTCCGCTCGGCGGACGAACGCGAGTGCGTCGGGTGCGCCCCACTCGCGGTCCATGCCGCTGTCTTCCCACTCGACCGACAACGGCCCCTGGTAGCCGATGCGATTCAGCGCCCGGATGAAGCTCTCGAAGTCGACGTCGCCGTGACCGGGCGAGACGAAGTCCCAGCCGCGAGCTTCCTCGCCGAAGTCGAGATGCGAACCGAGGATGGAACGCCGTCCATCGAGCCGCTTGATCGAATCTTTCACGTGCACGTGGTAGATGCGGTCGCCGAACTCGAACGCGAACTGCGCGGCGTCGAGACCCTGAGGCGCCAGGTGACTCGGGTCGAGATTGATGCCGAAGGTCTGGCGGTTTCCGATCGCGTCCAGTGTCTTGCGCGTCGTCACGAAGTCGTAGGCGATCTCGGTCGGATGAACCTCGAGCCCGAATCGCACGCCCTCCGCGTCGAACACGTCGAGGATCGGCCCCCAACGCTCGGCGAAGTCCTCGTACCCGCGCTCGATCGTGGCGAAGTCGTTCGGCGGGAAGGAGTAGATGAGATGCCAGATCGACGAGCCGGTGAACCCGTTCACCTGTGTGACGCCGAGCTGCGCTGCGGCACGTGCGGTGTCCTTCATGCGCTCCGCGGCGCGCGCGCGAACACCTTCCTGCTCTCCGTCGCCGTAGATCTCCGGCGGCAGGATCGCGCGGTGTCGCGTGTCGATCACGTCGCAGACGGCCTGGCCGACCAGGTGGGCGCCGATCGCCCAGACACCCAGCTCGTGGCTCTCGAGCAGCTCGCGCCGGCTGCGTGCGTAGCCGCTGTCGGCGATCGCCCGGTCGACCTCGAAATGGTCTCCCCAGCAGGCAAGCTCGAGCCCGTCGAACCCCCAGCCCGCGCAGCGCGCAGCGAGGTCTGCGAGCGGCAGGTCGGCCCACTGGCCGGTGAACAATGTGCACGGACGGGCCATCGGCTCTCCGTTCCTTTCATCCGGGGACGGCGATCCCGTGATGCTAGAGGCTTGACGTGAAATGCACGCGCGCTCGCGGCTGATGCCAGACGAGCGCATCTCGCAGACGCTTGACCTCCGCGGACGAACCGGTGAGACTCGCGCCGTGCGGGCGACCGGGATCAACCACGTCAGCATCTCGGCGAAGAACCTCGAAGAATCGGCGAGCTTCTACGAGACGATCTTCGGGATGGAGCGGATCCCGACCCCGATCTTCGACCAGCCCGTGCAATGGCTCCGGATCGGCGACCTGCAACTGCACATCTTCCTCGCGGAGGACGATGCGCCGCCTCCCCGCCACCACATCGGGCTCACGATCGACGATTTCGACGCGGCCTACGACGCCGTCGCCGCGCATGCGTCGGCCGAATGGGGCGCGGAGCTCGTCGAGCTCCCCTCGGGGCAGGTGCAGCTGTACTTCCGCGACCCGGGCGGGAACCTCGTCGAGCTGAACTGGCATGACGCCGGAACGCTCGACCGGTCGAGGTACCCGACCCTGAGGCGCCTCGCCGACCAGATCCCGCAGACGCCGGAGTCGGCGCGAGCCGCGCTCTACCTCTGAGCCTCCTCTGAGCCTCCTCTGAGCTAGCGCTCGACGTGGATCCGGCCTGCGGCCTCGCGGAGCGGGCCGCCCAGCCTGCCGGCACGGAGGGCGAGGGCCTCGCCCATGATCGACACGGCGGTCTCGGCCGGGCTCTCGGCGCCGATGTCCAGGCCCGCAGGCCCGCGCAGGCGCTCGAGCTGCTGCTCCGTCACGCCCGCCTCGAGCAGCCGCTCACGACGCTTCGCCTGCGCGCGCCGGCTGCCGAGCGCACCGACGTAGAACGCCTCCGAGCGCAGCGCGATTGCGAGCGCCGGGATGTCGAACTTGTCGTCATGGGTGAGCACCACGACAGCGGTGTCACGGTCGGGAAGAATCTGCGCGAACGCCGGCTCGGGCCACTCGACCACGATCTGATCGGCGCTCGGCACGCGCTCTGGTGTCGCGTACTGCGCGCGCGCGTCGACGCAGATCGTCCGCCAGCCGACCTGCCTCGCAGCGGCGCACAGCGCCTCACCCGTGTCGACTGCACCGACGACGACGAGTCGCGGCGGCGGACCGAACACCTCGGCGAAGACCTTCAGTCCTTCGTGCTCGAAGCTGCCGTTGCGTCGCAGTTCGGCGGCGAGCGGCGCGAGCCCGAGCGGGTCGTCGCCGATCACCTCGCCGCGGTCGAGCAGCACCAGCACCTTGCTCCCGACTGCGCGGTCGCCCTCGACGACGGTGAACAGCACAGCACGCTCGTCCCCGTGCGCGAGGGCGAGCACGTGCTCTGTGATTGTCAATCCAGCCGCTCGAGGAAGACGTCGATCTCGCCGCCGCACGGCAGGCCGATACCGAGAGCCTGATCGTCGGTGATCCCGTAGCTCAACAGCCTCGGCTCGCCCGACTCGATCACCTCGCGCGCCTGCACGGCAACATCGTTCTCGACGCATCCGCCCGAGACCGAGCCGCACATCTCGCCCTTCTCGGAGACCGCGAACTTCGCACCCACCGGACGCGGCGCGGAACGGCGCGTCGCCACGACGGTCGCGATGGCGACCTTCTCACCGCGTTCCCGCCACCGCTCGACGTCTCCGACGATCTCCTTCACCTTCAGGCCTCCGTTTCCGTTTCGACGTGGACTCTAGCGACGCCCGGAGGCGATACGGTCGACCCGTGAGCCCTACCGACGAGCGGTTCCTGGTCACCGGCGCCCTCGGCTGCATCGGCGCGTGGACGTGCTCGGTGCTCGCAGGCTCGGGCGCCCCCGTCGTCGGCTACGACCTGGGAACGGACGACCGGCGGCTGCGGCTGGCAGGTGCCGAGGACGTCACGGTAGTGCACGGCGACATCTGCGACCGGGAAGCACTCGATCGCGTGCTCGACGAGCACGCGATCACGCACGTGATCCACCTCGCCGCGCTTTTGATTCCACAGATCAAGGCAAGCCCACCGCGCGGCACGGCGATCAACGTCGGCGGGACCGTCGGCGTCCTCGACGCGGCCAAGAGCCGCGGCATCCAGGTCGCATACGCCAGCTCGGCCGCCGTGTATTCGAAGGTCGACGACACGGGAGGCCCCGTCCCGAACGACGCAGTTGGTCATCCGGTGACGTTCTACGGCGTGCACAAACAGGCATGCGAAGGGCTCGCGCGCATCTTCTGGCAGGAGGAGCAGGTCGCGTCGATCGGCATCCGCCCGTTCATCGTCTACGGGCCGGGGCGCGACTCCGGTCTGACCGCCTCGCCGAGCCTCGCGATGGCCGCCGCGGCGCGCGGTGAGGACTCCCGGATCGCCTTCGGCGGCCGCACGCAGCTGCAGTTTGCGCCCGACACGGCCCGCGTGTTCGTAGCGGCTGCGCGTGCCGCGACCGAGGGCGCGCGCGTCTTCAGCCTCGGCGGACCGGCAGTCGCCGTCGCCGACGCGGCACGCGCGATCGAGGCGACAGGGAACGTCTCGTGCACCGTGGACGAGGAGACGCGGCTCCCGTTCCCGGACGAGTTCGACAACGGCGCCCTCGAGGACGCCGTCGGGCCGATCAGTTGGACGCCGCTCGCCGAGGGGGTCCGCCTGACGATCGACCGGCTGCGAGCCGCGCCGGACTGAACGACGCGTCCACCACGATCAAGATCGCAGACGCGACCACGAGCGCGGCCAGCACGGCATCGAAGCCGCCGGTCACATCGCGCAGGACACCCAGGAGGAGCGGCGAGACCGCGGACAGCGTGTAGCCGACGCCGAGCATCATCCCGGCAAGCGCGGCCACCTCGGCCGGCCGGTCGGCCGCGTCGAGCGGCAGGGTCATCGTCAACGGAAAGAGCGGGCCACAGGCGACGCCGAGCAGTACGGCCCAGCCCCAGCCGCCTGCCGGCCACAGCAGGATCCCGAGCAGCGAGACGAACTGCAGCGATGCAGCTCCGGCAAGCCAACCGCGGCGCGAGCCCCAGTGGTCCGCCGCCCACGCGACCAGGAACCCGCACGGGATCGTCACCGTGTTCAGGACCGCGAGGAGCTCTCCGGCGGAGGCATCGCTCCAGCCGCGCTCGACGTACACGTCGGGCAACCACGCGTTGAGGCCGTAGAAGACCGACGACATGAAGAAGAACGCGGCGACGAGCCGCCAGGCGAGCAAGCGCCGAAACGGCAGTTTCAGGGGGCGGATGGTCGCGCGGTAGTGAGCCGGCTCGCTGCGCGTCAGCCAGAGCCACAGTGCAGCGAGCCCTGTCGACACCGCCCCGAAGACGACCAAGGGTGCGCGCCAGCCGCCTGCGATGTGCGCGAGCGGGACCGCCGTGGCCGCGGCGACGGCCGAGCCGATCGTGATCCCGGTGGTGTAGACGCCCGTCGCGAAGCCCGGACGGTCGGCGAAGCGCTCCTTCACCGTCACCGGCAGGATCGCGCCCGCGATACCCATCCCGACGCCGATCGGGATCGTCAACAGGATCACGCCGACTGCGCCCGGGGCGATCGCACGCACGACACCGAAGACGCCGATCAGCCCGAGCGACAGAGCGACGGCCCGGCGAGCCCCGATCCGGCCGGAGACGAACGGCGCCGGCGGGGCGAAGAGGCCCATGCAGAGGATCGGGATCGTCCCGAGCAGGCCTGCGACCGCATGCGTGATGTCCAGGTTGTCCTGGATCAGCGGCAGCAGCGGGCCGATGCCGACGAGCTGGGGCCGCAGCGCGAGCGCAGCCAGAAACAGCGCAACGAGCAGCGGCGCCCGCTTCACGGAATGCTCTACCCGGTGACCGGGTTGCTGATCGAGCCGACTCCGTCGATCTCGATCGTGATCTCGTCGCCCGGCTTCAGCCAGACCGGCGGGTCGCGGAACGCGCCGACTCCCGCGGGCGTGCCGGTGATGATGAGGTCGCCCGGTTCGAGCGTGATCGCCTGCGAGACGAACGAGACGATCTCCGCGACGCCGAAGACCATGTTGGAGGTGTGCGAGTCCTGCATCACCTCGCCGTTCAGGATCGCCCGGATCGGCAGGGCCTGCGGATCGGGCACGGAGCTCGCAGGCACGAGGTCGCCCACCGGCAGAAACGTGTCCAGCGACTTGCCGCGCACCCACTGGCCGTCCGCGAATTGGAGGTCGCGGCCGGAGACGTCGTTGGCGACGACGTACCCGGCGACGAAGTCGAGCGCATCTTCGGCCGCAACGCCGCTCGCGCGCCGGCCGACGACGACCCCGAGCTCGGCCTCGTAGTCGACCCGCTTCGAGATCGCGGGGATCCGAATGGGGGCACCGTTCTCGAGCAGCGTGTTCGGCCACTTGGCGAAGAGCAACGGGCGCTCAGGCAGCGTCACTCCCTGCTCCTCCGCGTGATCGCGGTAGTTGAGGCCGACGCACACGATCTTCTGCGGAAGGTCGATCACGCGGGCGAGCCTACTGTTCCGGCGCGCATCAATGCCGCGATGTCGTCGTCGCCGTACCCGAGCTCACGCAGAACCTGAGCCGAGTGCTCGCCGAGCAGCGGCGGCGGCAGCCGGTGCTCGAAGCGTTCCCCGTCGACCTGGAGCGGGGAAGCAACCGCTTCGATACCGTCGACGTCCTGGAGCATGTCGTTCGCGCGCGTCTGGGCGTGCCCGACGGTCGCAGCGAGATCCTGAACCGGGGCGACAGGGATGCCCGCCAACCGCTCCAGCCAGTGCGCCGAGCTTCCGGCAGCGAGCCGATCACGGATCGCCGGCAGCAACTGCTCGCGGTTCGCGACGCGGTCGGGGTTCGTCAGGAACCGAGGATCGTCGGCCAGTTCCGGGCGGCCGATGCGCTCGCAGAGCAGGCGGAAGAGACCGTCGTTCGCCGCTGCGATCATCAGTTCGCCGTCGGAGGTCGGGAAGACCTCGTACGGGACGATCAACGGGAAGGCGGTCCCGTGGCGTCCAGGCACGACGCCGCTGCGCAGGACGGCGGCCAGCTGATAGCCGACGAGCGAGAGCGCCGTGTCGTACAGCGCCACGCTCACGTCACGACCGCGACCGGTCGAGGCGCGTTCCAACAGGGCGGCCAGGATCCCGAGCGCGGCCCAGACCCCGGTGCCTAGGTCGACGACGGAAGTGCCGACTCGCACACCCGGGCGGTCCGGCTCGCCGGTGATGCTGATCAGCCCGGCGATGGCCTGCATCAGCGGGTCGTAGCCCGGCTCGCCGGCAAGCGGCCCCGATCGGCCGAACGCGCGAACCGAGCAGTAGACGAGCCTGTCGTTGCGTGCACGCAAAGCATCGCTGCCGAGTCCGAGCCGCTCCGCTGTCCCCGCGCGCAGCGACTGCACGAACACGTCCGCGCCGTCGACGAGCCGCAGGAGTGCCTCCAGGCCCTGGTCGTCCTTGAAGTCGAGCGCCAGCGAGCGCTTCGAGCGGTTCGCCGCGAAGAACATCACGCTGCCCCCGTCGAAGAACGAGGGCCCCCAGGCACGAGCTTCGTCTCCGCGCGCAGGATGCTCGACCTTCACCACGTCGGCGCCGAGCCCGCCGAGGATCTCGGTGCACGTGGGACCGGCGAGCGAGGACGTGACGTCGACGACCCGAATGCCGGCGAGCGGCGCAAAGCTCATCGACACCGAATCTACCCGGGCTAGATGGCTGATCGATAAATCGACGCCGCCGCGGCTGGGGGCCTGCACACGGCGCATCGCAGCCGACTCGCCCGGCACCAAGGCCCACCGGCCTTGGCACCGATCGATCCGTCCACGCTGCTTGGTGCAGACCCTCCCCGCAACGACGGCATTTACCGATCAACCATCCGTAGGATCATGCGATGGCAACGACGAGCGCGCCGCCGAAGCTGGGCATGAACATGATGCTCTGGTCGCCCGACGTGACCGGGCCCGAGCACGACGCGACCTTCGAGCTGCTGCGCGAGATCGGATACGACGGAGTCGAGATCCCGATCTTCGACAGCGAGGTCGGGAAGTACGAGCGCCTCGGCAAGCGGCTCGCCGAGCTCGGGCTCGCCGCGCTCGCCGTGAGCGCCCGGTTCCCGGACGACAGCCCGATCAGCGCCGATCCGCAGGTGAGGGCCCGCGGCCTGGCCGGCACGAAGGCGGCCCTCGACGCCTGTGCGGAACTCGGCGCCCGAACACTGTGCGGGCCGCTCGCCGCACCACTCGGCGTCCTCAGCGGAGCCCCGCCGACCCGCGAGGAGCGCGAACGCGCCGCAGAGAGCTTGCATGCCGCCGCGGAGCACGCGGCGGCGCTCGACGTGACGATCGCCGTCGAATACCTGAATCGCTTCGAGATGTACCTCGTGAACTGTGCCGAGGACACAGCCTCGCTCGTCCGCGCGGTCGACCACCCCAACTGCCGGATGATGTACGACACCTTCCATGCGCACATCGAGGAGGGAGACCCGCGGACGGCGCTGACCTCGTGCGCAGACGTGCTCGTTCACCTTCATGCGGCCGAGAACCACCGCGGCACACCCGGCAGCGGGCAGGTCGAGTGGGACGCCACCTTCGCCACCCTCGCCGAGATCGGCTACACCGGCTGGGTCGTGATCGAGGCGTTCGGCGACTCGGTGCCCGAGTTCGCCGCAGCAACCAAGGTCTGGCGAAAGACGTTCTCGAACGAAGAACAGCTGGCGCGCGACGGCGCAGCCTTTCTGCGGCCCCGCCTGCAGAAGCTCGCCGGCAGCGCGCACTAGGCGCCACTTCCGGGCGGGTCTCGCTACTCGACGACTGTGAACTCGAGGCCGAGCAGGTCGGCGACCTTGCGCAGGCGCGACACCTGATGCCCGACGCCGAGAGCGACGTGATGCGTCGGGCCTTCGGCGCACCACGCATCGAAGAACGCGGTCGTGCCCGAGCTGAATCGGATCCGCGAGTTCGTGTTGCCGATCTTGAACGTCGGGCCTGCGATCGAGTTGCCCTCGGCGGCGAGCAGCTTCAGACGGCCGTCCGCGGTCTGCGTCAGACCGAGAATCGTGACCGGCCCGAGCTTGACCTTCATCTCGATCGACAGTCCGGCGCCCGATTTCCCGTGGTAGAGCTTGAGCGCGCGGGCGATCGGCCGGCCGTCAGCGATCGCGAGGTGACCCGGGCCGTCGTGCCCCATCAGGATGAACTCGTCGTCGAAGTCGAGCGCGTAGAACTCCGTGTACGAGCCGCCGCAGCCGAGGCGGTCGAGCAGGAGCATCGCGAGGTTCGTCTTCAGGTCGCCTTCGCCGGCCGCAGGAACGCCCCGTGCGGTCAGCAAGGAATTGCCGACGATGAGACCCGCAGACACGCGCTCCGCAATGTTGTCTCCGACGCCTCGGTAGAAGTAGGTGAGCCCATTCAGTTCGAAGTCTTCGACCAGGCGGTCGAGCCCCACCGCAACACGCGCCGACCAGTCGAAGATCTCGGGCGTGATCTCGGCTGCGATCGGGTCGTTGCCGGCGTCTGCGAGCTCGAATGTCCGCCGGATCTCTTCACCCTTGCGCGCGACAGCGGCGTCGTCGGCAGACTCGACTCGCTCGACGAGGTCGTCGATCTCGAGCACCTCGACGTGCGCCCCGGTCTGCGCGTGGACCTGGGTGAAATCGGAATACAGGTCGAGCATGCCGGGATAGGTGTGGCCGAGGAAGCCCACGCGAGCAGTGCGCAGGCTTGCAACCGCGGAGGCCGCGTCGAGCCACTCCTGGAGCACCTCCCAGGCAGGATCGCCGTCGAGCAACGTCCCGGTGACCGTCCGGTAGGGAATCCGCGCCCGGGTGAAGGCGCCGGCGATCTCGGGGACGCAGCAGGCCGAGCAGTTCGCCAGCCACTCCGCAGTCGTCATCGCTTCGTAGTCGAGCGTTCGCGTCGGCTGGAGATTGAGGATGACGACAGGCGCGTCGACCGCCTGCACGGTGGGCAAGACCTGCGACGACGTCGCGTACGTCGCTGTGTAGAGCAGAACGAGGTCGAGCCGGGCCTTGGCGAGTGTCTCGCCGGCTTGCCGGGCTGCCTGCGCCGTGTCGACCAGGCCGGCGGAGACCACCTCAGCGCCCATCCGCTCGAGGTGCGCTTCGATCCCGCGCTGATAACCCTCCAGCCGCTCGCGCAGGCCGTCGAACTGCGGCCAGTATGCGGCGAGGCCGATGCCGAAGACGCCGACCCTCATTGGCCCTCCGCCTGCGCGGCCGCGGCTCGGTGCCTGCGGGCCTCCGCGCTGCGCAGCCTTGCTCGTGCGCGCTGGTAGATGTCACGGGCGTTCGGGACGATGACGCTCGCAAGGAGGAGCGCCCCAACGACGATGTTCTGGTCCTGCGCGGGCATGAGATCGGCGGTGAGCGCCGTCTGGAGCGTGCCGAGGACCGCCACGGCGAGGACGACTCCGAGAATCGTCCCGCGACCACCGAAGATCGAGACGCCGCCGAGCAGGACGATCGTGACCACGTACAGCTCGAGCCCGATCCCGGAGTCGTAGCGGGCCGACGCGAAGCGGAGCGTCCAGAGCACGCCGGCGAACCCGCACAGCATCCCCGAGAGCACGTACAGCCAGAACTTGATTCGCTTGACGCGGATCCCCGCAAAGAACGCTGCTTCCTGGCCTGCGCCGATCGCGAAGATCGCACGACCGAGCGGCGTCGCGTGGAGAACCACGGCGAAGACCACGGCCAGCACGGCGAAGAAGGCGATCGAGTACGGGATGTGAGTGCCCGGAATCGGAACGACGCCGATATTCGTGAGGTGGGCCGGGAAGCCGCCGATCGTGTCGGTCGGAAGGATCCCCTGCGCAATGCCTCGGTAGAGCGTCAGCGTTCCGATCGTGACGGCGAGCGACGGCAGTCCGACGCGAGTGACGAGAAAGCCGTTGAACGCGCCGAGGAGCATGCCGAGGACGATCGCGGCGCCCATCGCGGGCCAGATCGGCCAACCGTGCTTGAACAGCTCGGCCATCGCGACCCCGCTGAGGCCGAGCATCGACGCGACCGACAGATCGATCTCGCCGGTGATGACGATCAGGGTCAGTGGCAGAGCCATGATCGCGACCTCGCCGACGTTCAGACAGATGTAGAAGAGATTCGTCGACTGGAGGAAGTACGGAGAAACGCTGGCGCCGAAAGCGATCGTGCAGCCCAGCAGGATGACCAGGAGCATCTCCCAACGGACAACGAAGCCGAGACTTTGCCACCTTGCCGGACGGCTGCCGGCCTCGTCACCGGGCTTGTAATCGTCGAGCTCAGCCACGATCCCGCCTCCGAGTGCGCAGGGCCGGCGCGACGCGCACTGCGACCAGCCGGTCGAAGGCGATCGCCCCGAGGAGCAGCGCCCCCGCAATCGCCGAGCTCCAGAAGGACGACACGTTGACGACCACCAACGCGCTGTTGATCGCGTTCAGCAGCAGCGCGCCGAGCGCGGCTCCGAGGACGGTGCCGCTGCCGCCGAAGATGGCGACGCCCCCGACGACGACTGCAGTGATCACCTGGAACTCGTAACCGACTCCAGCGATCGCGTCGACCGAGCCGTACAGCGACAGCCAGACGGCCCCGGCGAACCCGGCGATACCTCCGCTGAGGACGAAGGCGAGGAACACCCGCGACCCCACGGGGATGCCGGAGAGGCGCGCGGCGGCCGGATCCGAGCCGATCGCGTAGAAGTCGCGAGCCGTCCGGAAGCTGCGCATTGCGTAGGTCGCAGCCGCGACTGCGACGATGGCGATGATCGCCAGATACGGGACGCCCAGGAACGTGCCGTAGCCGATCTTGTTGAAGTTGCCCGGCAGCATCGAGGAGTTGACCTGGTTGCCGCCCGCCCACGCTCCGTCGATCCCCCTGATGATGTAAAGCGTCCCGAGGGTGACGACGAGGCTCGGTACACGGGCGATCGTCACGATCGCGCCGTTGACCAAGCCACACACGACGCCTATCGCGAGGGCGAACAGGAAGACGATCACGAGCGGAGCATGTGGATGGTGCACGTAGAGCACTCCGGTCGCATACGCGGAGATACCGAGCACCGAGCCGATCGAGAGGTCGACGTTGCGTGTGACTATGACGATCGTCTCACCGATCGCGAGCAGCGCGATGATCGCCGCTCCGGACAGGATCTGCTGGACGTTCGTGACGGAGAGGAAGTGAGGATTGTCGATCGTGGTCGCGCCGACGACGAGCACGAGCGCGAGCACGATGCCGAGCTCGCGGAAGCGGAGCAGCGTCTCCGCGACCCTGTGCGAGCGCTGCGCCGGCTCGACGACCCTCTGCCCCTCGGCGAGCGTCGTCACGCGGCCTCCTCGGCCACACCGGTGGCCGCGCGCATGATCGCTTGCTCGTCCGCCTCCGCGCGCGTGAACTCCCGCGCGACACGGCCCTCGAACAGCACGATGATCCGGTCGGCCATGCCGAGCACTTCTGGCAGCTCGGACGAGATCATCAGCACGGCGACACCGCGCGCAGCGAGCTCGGAGAGCAGGCGGTGCACCTCGGCCTTGGTGCCTACGTCGATACCGCGCGTCGGCTCGTCGACGATGAGCAGGGTCGGATCTCGTGCGAGCCATTTCGCGAGCACGACCTTCTGCTGGTTGCCGCCGGAGAGGGTCCAGGCCGGGTTCGTCAACTTGCCGTACTTGAGCTGCAGCCGCGTCGCCCAGTCCCTGGCGAACGTCCGCTCGGCCCCGTGCGGGATCAGCCCTGCCCGCCGGAGACCGCGCAGCGAGGCGAGCGCGATGTTCCGCTCGATCGAGAAGTCCATCACGAGCCCCTGCTGGCGGCGATCCTCTGGCACCAGCCCGATCCCGGCTCCCATCGCAGCCGTGGGCGAGCCGGGGGGCAGCGACTTGCCCGCGATCTCCACCGATCCGGCATCCCAGCGATCGATCCCGAAGATGGCGCGGGCGACCTCCGTCCGTCCCGCGCCGACCAGCCCGGCGAGCGCGACGATTTCGCCGCCCCGGACGTCGAAGGAGATGTCGGTGAAGACGCCTTCGCGCGTCAACCGGTCGACCTTGAGGACGACCGGCCCGGCCTCAGTCGGAACCTTCGGGAACAGCGCGTCCATGTCCCGGCCGACCATCGCCAGGATCACCGACTGCGTCGTCAGCTCTTCGACCGGTTTCGTCAGAACATGACGGCCGTCGCGCATGACGGTGACCCGCTGGCAGATCGCAAAGATCTCTTCGAGCCGGTGCGAAACGAAGAGCACGGCGTTGCCGTGCTCGCGCAATGTCTCGACGATCTCGAACAGCTGGGCCACCTCGGTGCTGGTCAACGCAGCCGTCGGCTCATCCATCACGATCACTCGAGCGTTCGTCGTCAACGCCTTGGCGATCTCGACGAGCTGCTGGTCGGCGATCGAAAGCCCCCTCGCCAGGCGGTCCGGGTCGAGCCGGACACCCAGCTGTCCGAAAACCGCCGTCGCCTCGCGCCGCATCCGCCTGGCATCGATACGACGGAATCGCTTGAGCGGCTGCACGCCGACGAACATGTTCTCGGCGACCGTCAGGTCGGGGAAGAGCGTCGGCTCCTGAAAGATGATGGCGATCCCGGCACCCTGTGACTGCTTGGCGTTGTCGAAGATCGCTTCGTCACCGTCGAGCAGGAGGCGGCCGGCGTCGGGCCGATGGACGCCCGCGAGAATCTTGACCAAGGTGGACTTGCCGGCGCCGTTCTCCCCGACCAACCCGTGCACCTCACCGGCACGGAGCTGGATGTCTCCATCCTCGAGGGCATGAACAGCGCCGAAGCTCTTCTGGGCGTGTTCGAGTGAGAGGACCGGGCTTGGCTGGGGTGTGGTCACGATCGGCGTTGAGAAGGGGGCGCCGCACCGGCGGCGCCCCCTTGGTCGTTCCTAGAACTTGAACTTGTCGACGTTCTTGATGGTGAACGTGTAGGGCGGTCCGAGGACGACCTGCGGCCGTCCGTCCGGGCCTCTGATGATGACGTAATGTCCGAGCTTGCCGGCCTTGAACGTCTGGCCGACCTTGCCCGTGATGCTGCCGTCGGCAAGCGCGGAAACCGCGTAGCCCGCGAGGTACCCGAGGTCCTCTGGGTTCCACAGCTGGAACGCCGTGACGGTGTGGTTATGGACGTATGTCTTCATCTGACTCGGCAGCCCGAGACCCGTGAGAACGACCTTGCCCTTGTACTTCGAATGGGAGAGGTACTGCGCGGCGGACGAGATCCCGACCGTCGTGGGCGACTCGATCCCCTTCAGGTTCGGGTACGCCTGCAGCATGCTCACGGTCGCCTGGCGGGACTGAGCTGGGTTGTCGTTGCCGTAATAGATCTTCACGAGCTTCATGTTCTTGTACGTGGACTTCTTCAGCTCGTCCTTCATGTACTTGATCCAGGCGTTCTGGTTCGTGGCCGTCGAGGCCGCGGACAGAATCGCGAACTGACCCTTGTACTTCATCAGCTTGCCCAGCAGCTGGATCTGGCTCCGGCCGATCGTCTCGGTGTCCGCCTGGTTGATGAACAGCTGGCGGCAGTTGACGTCCGAGTCGAAGGCAACGATCTTCGTGCCTTGCGCCTGGGCCTGCTGGAGTGCCGGGCACACGGCCTGCGGGTCGTTGCCGGCAATGACGATGCCGGCGGCGTGTGACTGAATTGCGGCCTGAATCGCCGGCTGCTGCGCGGCAGCGGTGTCTTCCGTCCCCGAGGAGACGACCTGCGTGTCGCCGAGCTCCGTGAGGGCGAGCTTGCCGCCGTGGTCGGCGATCACCTCGTACGGGTTCAGTGTGTCCTTGGGGATGTAGTAGAACGTCTTCCCGGCCGTGGAGCGGCTCGAAGCCGCCAGGGCGGCCGTCACAGCGACACCTGCTACGAGGACCGCCGCGACGACAATCGCCCAATTGCGCTTGTGCATCGATGGTTCCTTTCGCCTGATGGTTGGATGGACGAACCGGTGGATGTGCGCCTCCTTCGCACTACCGGGGGTACGCGGCGGTCACGCCGCCATCGACGTTGACGATGTTTCCGGTTGACTTGTTGGAGCGCGGCCCGGCGAAGAACGCGATCGCTTCAGCGACGTCGTTGGGAAAGACGTCGACGCCGAGCTTCGTGCGCTTGCGGTAGAAGCCCTGCAGATCGTCCTCGGTCACGCCGTACGTGCTCGCCCGCTCGGCCTTCCAGTCGGACGACCAAATGCCGGAGTCCTGAATCACTGCATCGGGATTGACCGTGTTGACGCGGATCCCGTGCGGACCGCCCTCCTCGGCGAGACAACGCGCGAGATGAAGCGATGCTGCCTTGGCGGAGGAGTACGCCGCAGCATTCGCGCCGGCGACGAGGGCGTTCTTCGATCCGACGAACACGACCGACCCGCCGCGCCCCTGCTCGATCAGCACGCGGAACGTCTCACGTGCGGCGAGGAAATAGCCTTGAGCGAGCACAGCGAAGTTGCGTTCCCACTCCTCGACGCTCGTTTCCGTCACCGAGGCACTGGTTGCAAGACCTGCGGACGCGACGAGGATGTCGAGGCCGCCATATTCGAGCACGGTGCTGCGGGTCATCTCGACGACGGCCTGCTCGTCGGTCACGTCGACATGAACGGCGCAGGCCCGACGAAGACCGTGCTCGGCAACGATCTCGTCGGCCACCTCGCCTGCGCCGTCGACGTTGAGATCCGCGATGACGACGTGCGCCCCGCGTGCCGCCAGCGCACGCGCAGCGGCGCGGCCGATACCGCTCGCCCCACCGGTGATCAACGCGACCCGGCCGGCGAGCTCGCCCGCGGGCGGTGCCTGGGCGAGCTTGTAACGCTCGAGCGGCCAGTACTCGATCGCAAACGCCTCTGCCTCGCTGAGCGAGCGGAACCCGCCCAGGGCATCGGCCGCGCCTTCGACGGCGATCGCGCGGTGATAGAGATCGCGTGAGACGCGCGCCCGAGACGCGTCGGCGCCGGTCGTGACGATGCCGATGCCCGGGATGAGCACCACGCGCGGCCCTGCGGGATCAATCGGGAACCGCCGAGTCTCGTCGTCGAGGTGACGCTCGTAGTAGGAGCGATACCAGGTCGAGAATTCCTCGACTCCTCGACGAAGCGCGGCGGACAGCTCGGCGGCACCGTCCTTCGCCGGATCGAAGTCGACGACGAGCGGGCGATGTTTCGTGTTGACCAAATGGTCGGGGCAAGGCGCGCCGATCTGGCTGACCTCGGGCGCTCGAGCCGATGACGCAAAGGCGATCGCCTCCGGGCTCTGGTCGACCTCGAGGATGAGCTGCTCGGTGTCCACCAGAAGGGCGCCGCGGAGCGCAGGGAGGGATTGCGAAAGGAAGGAGCGCGCACTCCTCTCCCCGAGCTCCGCGACCGGCTGGCCCCCCAGCCCGAACCGACCGCGCGCTGCTGTGTCGATCGCGCGGGCGGCCCGCGAGACGAACTCGATCGTCGCCTCGTAACTCTCCTCACCGCTCTCTCCCCAGGTCACCAGCCCGTGCCGCTCGAGCAGCACAGCCCGCGCCTCCGGATGCTCGCGCAGGAGGATCGCGATGCGGCGGGACATGTCGAATCCAGGCCGTTGGTAGTCCAGCCAGACGGCCTCGTCCCCGAACGCGTCCGCGGCGAGCTGCCGGCCGTTCGGCGTCGAGGTCAGCGCGATCACCGCGTCCGGGTGCGTGTGGTCGACGTGCGCCGCTGGAACGAACGCATGCAGAAGCGTCTCGATCGAAGGCCTCGGCTGATCGGGGCGCACACTGCACCGCAGGAGGTACGCAACCATCGTCGCGTCGTCCATCTCCTCGCGACCTTCGAGCGGAAGCAGCTCGTCGAGCCGCAGTCCCGGGAACCCGCCGGCCGTGATCGTCGCCAGGTCGGTGCCCGACCCCTTCACCCAGAGAACGCGAACCTCGCGACCCACGTGGTCGGTCACCGTCTCCTTCGCCGAGGTGTTCCCTCCCCCGATGTTCGCGAGCGCCCGATCGGCCCCGAGCAGGTTCGAGCGATAGACGAGAGCGTCGAGGACGTCCAGGCTCTCGGCAGGCGACTCCCACCGATTCTGGGGCGCGGGAATCCCCCGCAGCACACCGGTCACGCTCATGCGATCCTCTCCAGCCCTGCACCGCTCGCGAGACCGGCGAAGCGCGCGCGTGCTTCCTGCCAGCCGGCATCGGGCGCGGGCTCGTAAACAACAGGCTCGAACGACGCACGGACGACATCGCGCGCCTCCTGCAGGGATCCGATCTCACCGAGCGCCATCGCCTGCACGAGCAGGTTGCCGACCACGGTCGCTTCCTCCGGTCCGGCGACGACGGGCAGGCCGGCCGCACTCGCCGTCCAGCCGCAGAGCAGGGCATTGCGAGCGCCTCCGCCGACGACGTGCAGCGTGCTGGGTGTCGAGCCGGTCACCGAGTGGAGCAGGTCGATGGTCTCGGCGTGCTTCAACGCCAGGCTCTCGAGGACGCAGCGGACGGTCTCTCCGATGCCGCCGAGCTCGGTCTGCTCCGTCTCGCGGCAGAACGTACGAATGCGAGCCGGCATGTCGCCGGGCTCGAGGAACATCGTGGCGTTCGGGTCGACGAACGAGACGAACGGCGGCGCCGCTGCGGCCAGTGCGACGAGCTCGTCGAGCCCGAGCTCGGTCCCCTCGCCGGCCCAGTGACGCCGACATTCGTCGAGCAGCCACAGGCCGGTGACGTTGCGGAGGAGCCGGAAGGTTCCCGCCACGCCACCCTCGTTCGTCAGGTTCGCGGCAAACGAGTCGTCGCTGATCACGGGGCGGCCGACCTCGACACCGACGAGCGACCAGGTGCCGATGCTCAGGAACACGGAAGCGTCGTCCACGAGTGGCACCGCCACGACAGCCGACCCGGTGTCGTGCGTCGCGACCGCTATCACCTGCGCGCGGTCCAGCCCCGTTTCGTCGGCGACGTCCGGCAAGAGCGGCGCCAACGGCGTCCCCGGCGCGACGATCTCCGGAAACACCTTCGTGGGGATGTCGAGCCGCCCCAGGAGATCGGTCGCCCAGTCGCCGGCAGACGGGTCGTAGCACTGGGTCGTCGTCGCGTTCGTGAACTCGGTGGTCTTGCTGCCGCAGAGCCAGAAGTGGAACAGATCGGGGATCAGGAGCAGCGTCGACGCTGCCTCGAGCGCCGAGTCGTTGTCGGCGGCCATCGCCGCCAGCTCGAAGATCGTGTTGATCGGAAGCAACTGGATGCCGGTGCGCTCGTACAGCTCGCGCGGCGGGACCCGCCCGAACACGCCCGAGGCCGCCGCGGCCCGGCGAGCATTGCGGTAATGCAGCGGGGGCTCGACGAGCTCGTCGGCGGAGTCGAGCAGACCGAAGTCGACCGCCCACGAGTCGACAGCAACCGAGTCGATCACGTCGTCGCGTCCGGCAGCCGTCAGCCCGTCGAGAACATCAGAATGCAGGCGTTGCACATCCCAGCGCAGCAAGCCGCCGCCATGTGCGACGGGACCGTTGGCGAACCGATGTGCCTCGCGCATCGAGAGCCTTGAACCGTCGAAGTGCCCGACCGCGACACGCCCGCTCTGGGCACCGAGATCGACGGCTGCCATCGTCGCCACTAGTTCAGGCCCTCGTCCCGGCGAACCGAGCGGCGGAGGTCGCGAGGCCGGACCGGCATGGGCTCGCCCGGGCCCGGATCGACGGAGATCACCTCGACGCCGGCAGAGCGCCACGTCTGCACTTCTTCGTCGGGCGCGCTCGAGTCGGTGACGATCCCCGTGAGGTCCTCTGTCGAGACGAACGAGAGGAGCGCACTGCGATGCCACTTGGTGCCGTCACAGATGCCGTAGACCTGCTCGCAGGCGTCAGCCATCTCCTGCTTGATCCGCACCTCGTCGGGATTCAGGTCCATCAGACCACGCTCGAGGCTCAGCCCACGGGCGCCGAGGAATCCCTTGTTGATGCGTGTGGTCCGGAGAACGTCGGTGCCGAGGTCGCCGACGAGCGACATCGCCGAGAGCCGGAGCGTCCCGCCGGTGACGAGGACGGTGATGCCTGGGGCGTCGGCGAGCGCCGTTGCGACCAGCAGTCCGTTCGTCACGACCACGAGCTCACGCTTGGCACGCAGCTCGAGCGCGAGGTAGTAGGCGGTCGTGCTCGCATCGAGCGCAACCGCTTCGCCTTCGCCGACCAGCGCGGCCGCGGCCCTCGCGATCGCGCATTTGCGCGCGACGTCGAGCCGGAGCCTGAGGTCGAACCCGACCTCCAGATGCCCCCGGCTGAGCGCCTGCACACCGCCGCGCACCCGGGCGACGAGGCCTTGCCGTGCCATGGAGGTCAGATCGCTCCGGACCGTTACCTCCGAAACTGAAAACGATTCCGCAAGTTCCGCAACCGGAACGGAATCGCGCGTCTCGAGCAGTTCAAGCACCCGCCGCATGCGCTCTTCCTGCGACAAACCACGGAAATCACGAGGCTGGTCGATGAGCGCGACCCTACGCCCCCACCCGAAAGGTGTCAAGAGCGATTTGTCTCAGCTTTCGAAACTGATCAAATCGAAAGCTCATTCGTAAATTGATCGCGAATCGTGCAGACTCTCGGCCATGGACGAGACCTCTGCCCTCGAACACCTCCGCGGGCTCGAGATCGAGACGCCCTCCTGGGGCTATGCCAACTCGGGCACGCGCTTCCACGTCTACCCCTGGCCGGGCGCCGCGCGCACGGTCGAGGAGCGGATCGCCGACGCCGCCCTCGTGCACAGGCTCACCGGCACCTGCCCGCGCGTTGCGTTGCACATCCCCTGGGATGCGGTCGCCGACTACGGCGACCTGCGACGGCTCGCGGCCGAGCAAGGCCTCGGGATCGGCGCGATCAATCCCAACCTCTTCGGCGACGACGACTACCGGCTCGGAAGCCTTTGCCACCCCGACCTGACCGTGCGACAGAAGGCGGTCGAGCACTGCCGTGAATGCATTCGGATCGCCGAGCAGGTCGACTCGAACGTCATCAGCCTCTGGCTTGCAGACGGCACCAACTATCCCGGCCAGGACGACCTCCGCAGCCGCCGTGCGCGCCTCATCGACGGGCTCGAGCAGATCTACGCGTCGCTTCCCCCGGAGATGAGACTGCTAGTCGAGTACAAATTCTTCGAACCGGGCTTCTACAGCACCGACCTGCCCGACTGGGGAACAGCGGCGATGCTCTGCCGGCGCCTCGGCCCGCAGGCGCAGGTGCTCGTCGACACCGGCCACCATCCGCAGGGCACGAACGTCGAGCAGATCGTTGCAGTGCTGCTGGGTGAAGGGTTGCTTGGCGGCTTCCACTTCAACAACCGCAAGTACGCCGACGACGACCTGATCGTCGGATCCATCGATCCGTTCGAGCTCTTCCGGATCATGCGCGAGATCGCGGCCGGTGATGCAGGCAACGTTGCGTACATGATCGACCAGTCGCACAACGTCGAGGGGAAGATCGACGCGATGATCCAGTCGGTGCTGAACATTCAGACCGCCTATGCGAAGGCGCTGCTCGTGGACGAGCAGCGCCTCGCGGAGACCCAGCTTGCCGGAGACGTGCTCGGCGGCTACCGGATCCTCCTCGAGGCGTACGAGACCGACGTGCGCCCACTGCTCCTGCGGCTTCGGTCTCAGCTCGGCGTCGCAGACGATCCGGTGGCGGCCTTTCGCGAAGGAGGGTACGGAGCTGAGCTCGCACGCGAGCGCGGCACGGCGTCGGTCGAGAGCGCATACGAGCAAACGTGACGACGAAGGGTGGCACCCGGTGCGCATCGCCCTCTTCGTGACCTGCATCGGCGACACGTTGTTCCCCGACGCCGGACGCGCGACGGTGCAGGTGCTGGAGCAGCTGGGGCACGAGGTGGTGTTCCCCGACGAGCAGACCTGTTGTGGGCAGATGCACCTGAACAGCGGCTATGCGCGGGAGGCCGGAAGGCTCGGACGCCGGTTCAGCGAGATCTTCGGGGGCTTCGAGGCGGTGGTGTCGCCGTCCTCCTCGTGTGTCGGGACGGTGCGGGAGACGCTGGCCATGGACAACGTCTTCGAGCTGTCCGAGCTGCTGGTACGGCGCTTCGGGGTCGAAGACGTCGGTGCATCGTTCTCGGGCCGCGTCACCTACCACTCCACCTGTCACTCGTTGCGCGTGACTCGGGTCGGCGACGCGCCGCTCCGCTTGCTGCGCAATGTGCGCGGACTCGAGCTGGTCGAGTTGCCGCGTGCCGATGAGTGCTGCGGCTTCGGCGGGACGTTCGCGATCAAGAACGCCGAGACGTCGAGTGCAATGCTCGCGGACAAGTGCGCTGCGATCGAGTCGACCGGCGCGCAGGTCTGCACCGCGCTCGACAGCTCGTGCCTGCTCCAGATCGGCGGGGGCCTCGCTCGCCGCGACTCGTCGGTTCGAACCGTCCACCTCGCCGAGATCCTCGCGTCGACGTGACCAGCTTTCCGGACGCCGCCCGGGTCGAACTGGCCAACGTCCAGCTGCGGACGAACCTCCGAAACGCGACGGACACGATCCGAGCGAAACGCGCCAGGGTCGTGGCGGAACTGCCCGACTGGGAGGAGCTTCGCGAAGCGGGGAAGGCGATCAAGACCGAGGTGCTCGCGAAGCTCCCCGAGTACCTGCTCCAGTTCGAAGCGGCGGTCCAGGCTGCGGGCGGTCACGTCCACTGGGCGCGTGACGCGGCCGAGGCGAACAGCATCGTTGCCGAGGTCGCTCGCGCACACGGCGTCGATGAGGTGGTCAAGGTCAAGTCGCTCACGACCGACGAGATCGGGCTCAACGAGGCGCTCGAGGCAGAAGGAATCCACGCGATCGAGACGGACTTCGCCGAGCTGATCCTTCAGCTCGACGGAGACTGGTCTTCGCACATCCTGGTGCCGGCGATCCACCGCAACCGCACCGAGATCCGCGACCTCTTCGCACGGACGATCGCTCCCGGCATCGGCTCCGACGAGCCGAGCGACCTGGCCGAGGCGGCGCGGCTCTATTTGCGCGAGCGGTTCCTGGCTGCACGTGTCGGGGTCAGCGGCGCGAACTTCGGCATCGCCGAGACCGGCACCGTCTGCGTCGTCGAATCCGAAGGTAACGGTCGGATGTGCACCACCTTGCCACCTGTCCTCATCACGGTGCTCGGGATCGAGAAGCTTCTGCCCCGCTTCTCCGACCTGGAGGTGTTCCTTCAACTGCTTCCGCGCTCCTCCACCGGCGAGCGAATGAACCCGTACACGTCGCTGTGGACCGGCGTGACCGCCGACGACGGCCCCCAGGAGTTCCACGTCGTGCTGCTCGACAACGGCCGCACCCGCGTGCTGCGCGACGATGTCGGCAAGGAGGCGCTGCATTGCATCCGCTGCAGCGCCTGCCTGAACGTCTGCCCGGTCTACTCCCGCACCGGCGGCCACGCGTACGGCTCGGTCTACCCGGGCCCGATCGGTGCGATCCTCGTGCCGCAGTTGATCGGGATCGAGAACGCTGCAACACTCCCCTTCGCATCCAGCCTCTGTGGCGCCTGCTACGAGGTCTGCCCGGTCAAGATCGACATCCCAAAAGTGCTCCTGCACCTGCGGGCAAAAGCAGTCGAAGCAAAAGGCAACTCACCCGAACGAGCTCTGATGCGCTCGCTCGCCTGGGTCTTCGCCGGCCCTCGCCGACTCGCCGCCGCCCAGCGACTCGGCCGCCTCGGCCAGCGGCCCTTCGTCCACCAAGGCTCGATCCACCGCCTCCCCGGACCGCTCGCCCGCTGGACCCGCACACGCGACCTCCAACCGCTCCCCCGCGAGAGCTTCCGCTCCTGGTGGCAGCGGGAGCGCAAGTGAGCCAAGCCCGGAAACAGATCCTGGAACGGATCGCCGCAGCGAGCGGTGCGCACGCCGCCGAGCGATCAGTTGCGCACGGCCTACCGGCGCTCCGGCACGCTCACTGCTGATGAGCGGATCGAGCTTTTCCGCCAACGAGTTGGCGAATACCGCGCGGAGGTGCGAAGCGTCTCCGCGCCCGAGTTGGCGATGCTGATCACCACGGTCTGCGCGGACAGGGGTGCGACGAGGCTGGTCGTTCCCGACGGAATCCCTTCTTGGTGGCACCCGGGCGGCGTCGAGCTCGTGGCCGATCACGGGCTGTCGGCGCGTCAGCTCGACATGGTCGACGGCGCGCTCACCGGGTGCACCGTCGCGATCGCGGAGACGGGGACGATCGTCCTCGCTGCCGGCGAAACCGAGGGCCGCCGCGCGCTCTCACTCGTCCCCGACCTTCACATCTGCGTGGTCTACGAACAACAGATCGTGGAACTTCTGCCGGAAGCACTGGCCCGGCTTGCCCACGATGGGCTCGAGCAGCGTCCGCTCACCTTCATCTCCGGCCCGTCGGCCACATCGGACATCGAACTGAGCCGTGTCGAGGGCGTGCACGGTCCCCGGGATCTCGTCGTCCTCGTCGTGAAGGAGTCGTCATGACCCAGCGCACCGCGTTCGTTCTCAGCGTCCGGCCCGAGAAGATCGAGCAGTACATCCAGGCCCACAAGGAAGTGTGGCCCGAGATGCTCCAAGCGCTCCAGGACGCGGGAATCCGCAACTACACGATCTTCCGGCACGGCACCGAGATGTTCGGCTATTTCGAGGCGGACGATCTCGACGCCGCGGCGAACCACCTCGCGCGGCAAGAGGTCTCGACGCGCTGGCAGGACGCCATGGCGGAGCTCCTCGACCAGCGTGTCCCGGACGGAGGACCGCCGGCGCTCGAGGAGGTGTTCCGGCTCGATTGAGAGCGGAAGCCGCCCCTCGCAGGGGTCGGCCGACGGCAGGCGAACGAGTCCACACAGCTTCCCCTCAGGGAAGTCCCCGTTCGGCCGATAGAGAGAGAACAATGTTGAAAGTCGTCATCGCGGATGATCACCGCCTGATCCTGGCCGGGATCAAACGCGCCCTGGAGGACGACGGCGAGTTCGAGGTGGTCGGCGAGGCGAGCACGGGCGAGAAGGTCCTTCCGCTCGTCGCGCAGACGAGCCCCGACCTGGTCGTGCTCGACCTGCGCATGCCCGGGATGGACGGCCTCATCTGCCTCGACCAGATCAAGAAGCGCCATCCTTCGATCAAGGTGGTCGTGCTGTCGGTCTCGACCGACGAGAAGCTGATCGAGAACGTCCTCAAACGCGGCGCGAGCGCCTACATCGTGAAGAGCGTCAACCCGGTCGATCTGCCGGGAGCTCTACGCCAGGCCGTCGAGGGGAACGTCTTCAGCACCATCGGGCTCCCCGACGCGACGACCGCCGGCGCAGCGAAGGCGGCCGGGCTCACCGACCGCGAGGCCGTCATCCTCGGAGCGCTCGCGCGAGGTCTCTCCAACGAGCAGATCGCGAAGGAGCTCTGGGTCGCGGAGCAGACGGTGAAGTTCCACCTGACGAACGTCTACCGCAAGCTCGGAGTCTCCAACCGGACCGAGGCCGCCCGCTACGCCTACCAACAGGGCCTCGTCGACAGCCCGCTCTACGAGCACGAATAGCGCGCTCGGCGCCCCCGCTACAGAAGCTCGACGCGAACCAGGCGGCCCTGCGCACGCTGAGCCGCTTCCCAGGCTCGAACCCGGAGATAGATCGCCATCCGCATCGCCTCGAGGTTGTACGACCCGAGCAGGGACACCTCGATCGTGTCGTCGCCGGCGGCAGCCACGACGAGATCGGTCCGTGACTGGAGATCGGCGATCAGGACGTCTCTCATCCCCGGGTCACTCAGCCGGAGAGTCGTCACGGTCCCCTTCACCGACGCGAGTGCGCTTGCCGAACTGGAGGCGCGCGCAGGTCGGGCAGTAGAACGCGAGCGCCGGAGACTCATCGGTTCCCGGTTCGTCGATCCGGTAGGCGCGCCATCCGTGCCAGCAGAGGCCGCTCGAGGCTTCGCACTCGACGCATTGGACGGTCGTGGCCTTGTGATTGTGACGATCCCGGCTGCTCGCGTTCACTTGTCTCCCTCCCTGTTCCGTCACCTTGAAACGGCGAGCAGGTTCGAGCCACCTACGTTCGAGTTGACTCGTTGCGACCTACGGCGTGCCCCGAACGAGGGATTACGCCGCGCGTGCGTCGCGCCGGGGGACCGCGAGGATTCCCGCCAGCTCGGCGAGGTGCGAATCGCCGGCTGCCAACCGCTGGAGCTCGCGGGCCTCGCTTCGCCTCAGAGCGACGACGCGTGTGCTGTTGAGCGCCCAGTCGAGCACGAGCGCGAGATCGCGAAGTCTCGATGAGCCCCCTGCTTCGGCGTGCGCGAGCCTCTGCGCACGTTCGACCTGTGCGCGGGGAACTACGACGAGCTGACCTCGAATCTCAAGCCTGACCATTGCCGCGCGAAGGACTGTACGTCGGGCGCCGGACGACCCTACCGCCGGTCACCGTCCTCACGTCCACGCGCGCCGTGACCGCCTGCTCCGGGCGAGCCGGAGGCTCGTGCTGGATGCAGAACTCGCCCATCGTCAGCACTCTGCAGCCCTGCCGGCTGCACTGGTGAACCAGTGACATCTCGAGGCCCTCCCAGCCGCTTCCTGCGAGCATCTCACGGCGGCGAGGCGGATGGATGCGCGCGGGCGCCGAAAAATACGCAATTTGCGGGTCGCTGCTCGTGCCGCTCCGACCGGCACGTGCTCCGTCTCAGCCCGAAAGAGGGATACTCGTCAGGCGGCGCGCGGCTGCGGACTGTGCGGCAACTATCCCCTTCCGCGCGCCGCAGCTACCTTCGCCGTGACGGCCCGTCCACATAATCCCGGCATGGTCGAAACCGACCGAGACCGCCTCAACCGGGAACTGCTGGAACTGCTGAATGAGCTGCGCGTCGCGCTTCCCGGCGTGCAGGTGCTCGTCGCGTTTCTCCTGGCTATCCCGTTTGCCCGGGGGTTCGCAACGACGACGAGGTTCGAGCGCAATCTCTACTTCGGCGCTCTTGCATCGGCGCTCATCGCAACCGTTCTGTTGATGGCGCCGAGCGCATATCACCGCGTGCTCTTTCGCCACCACGACAAGGAACTGCTGATCCGGCACGCAAATCGGCTCGCGATTGCCGGAATCTTCTCACTCGGCGTCTCGCTCACCATCAATCTGTACTTCGTCTGCCGGTACGTGTTCGGCGGCGGCCCCGCGGCGATCGCGACCTTGGCGTTCATCGCGCTGATCGCGTTGCTCTGGTTCGGCCTGCCGGTCTGGATCCGTCTCCGAGAGTAGGCCCGCCGCGAACGGCTCAGCGATGCGTGGTCCGGACGGTGCGCCGAGGCAGCTCGACCACCTTCGGCTGCAGAGCGGGAAGCGCACCGAGGATGAATGCCTCGACGAGCTCGGGGTCGAACTGAGTCCCAGCCGACGCGCGCAGCTCTTCGATCGCGCGATCGCTGCTTCGCGCAGTCCGGTACGGGCGCTCGGAGGTGATGGCGTCGTACGCGTCGCAGATCGCGATCATCCGTGCGGCAAGCGGGATCTCCTTGCCCCGGAGGCCGTCGGGATACCCGGTGCCGTCCCATCGCTCGTGCGTCGAACGGACCGTGAGCGCAACATGCTCGAGACCCTCGGCGGCGGCGATGATCCGCTCGCCGATCAGCGTGTGCTGCTGAACGATCTTCCATTCCTCTTCATCGAGTTGCCCCGGCTTCTGCAGGATCGTCTCCGGCAGCGCGAGCTTGCCGACGTCGTGGAGCTCCGCTGCCGCACGGACGAGCTTGGCGTCGCTCCCGACGAGCCCGAGCTCCATGGCCAGCGCGGCCGAGTACCTGGCGACGCCGTTCGTGTGCGCACCAAGCGACTCGTCCCGCTCGACGAGCGCCTGGAGCAGGACGCCGCGACCCTCTCCTCCGCCGACGCCGAGACCTTTCTCGGTGTACATCCGCCGGTCGGCGACCTGCAGTGCGTCATGCGTGTTCTCGGCCTCCCCTGGAAGCAGCGTGTGGCCGCTCGAGCAACTGATGGCAAATGCCTCGCCTGACTCGCGCAGGCTTGCCGTCGCCGCCGCACGAACCCAGGGCAGGTTGACACTCGATCCCTTCACAAAGATGCAGAACTCGTCGCCGCCGAGTCGAAAGACCTCGCCCCGCGAGCCGACCGAGTCGCGGAGCCGTGCGCCGAGCCGCTGCAGCAGCGCATCGCCCGCACCGTGGCCGAACGTGTCGTTGTAGGCCTTGAAGCCGTCGAGATCGAAGAGGAGCAGGAGCGACGGTTCATCGCCGGTCGTCGCGAAGTACTCGTCGAGGCGGCGGACGAGCGCGCGGCGGTTCCCGAGACCCGTCAGGGCGTCGCTGAGCGATTCGACACGCGTCAGCTGAAGCAGCACCAGGTACTCCTTGAACGTGAACATGAGACGCCCGATGACGGCGACGAGGCCGAGCGAAGCCGCGATCAGCGCAACCGTCTGCACCCGATGAAAGTGGTCCCAGAACTCGATCCCGAGGCAGACCAGCGCCATCGCGACCGGGGCGAGGACGATCGCCATCCCATCGAGCCGGCCGCGCTGTCGCCAGGCCGGGGCCACGAGCGATCCGGCGGCGATCAGAACGAACCCGGCGGGCCAGCCGAGGTCGAGCCAGCCGCCGTACTCGTAGGTCCCGTGCGCGACCTCGACCAGATAGACGGAGTCGGCCACCGCGAACAGGACGAGACCGCTGCCCACTACGAGCCACATCCGGTTCAGCTTCCAGCCCGACAGCCCGAACGCACAGAAAACCAGGGAGAGGAGCAGGGCGTCTCCGGCCGGGTAGGCGAGGTTGGTCGCGATGGCTGCGAAGCTGCCGGTCGACGTCCGCCACACGGGGCCAAGCACGAGACCCGTGGCGAGCGCGCAAACGGTGAATCCGGCGATCAGACCGTCCACCCAGACGAAGCCGCGGAAATCGACGACGGACGAACGGACGAGGAGCCCGAGGCCGACGAAGACCGGGACGTAGAAGCCGAGGTAGCCGAGATCGGCGAACGACGGGAAGGGCTGCGAGGCGAGGTCCTGCAGCGCGACCGTGTAGTAGATGTCTCCGAACGTCCACGCGAAGATTCCGGCCGCGATCCAGATCCAGGCAGCTCCACCGCCCCCGCGCAGGCCCCGCACCAGACACGTCGCGCCGGCGAGCAGGCCGACGGCGTCATAGACGTAGTTCGTGAAGATCGAGGACACTTCGGCGTCACCAAAACCGGTGCGCAACTGGACGGCGAGCGCAACGAAGGTTGCGGTCGCTGCGGCCAGGCCGAAGACGCACAGCCGCCTCGCCCAGAGGGAGTCGGCCTCGGCCTCGTTCGTTGCGAGCCGGGCAACCGAATACGCAGTCACAGCCTCGGTTTCGGCACCGTTCGCCGTGGAACGGCTCCCCCGGATGGGGTAACCCAGCCGTTGGCCGGCGGTGTCGTTCGGGAGTGCTGGTGCGCAACCGGGCGAGAGCGAGAAAGGGGCCCCGCCGCATCGGGCCTTGGCTCTCACCCGGTCGCAGCCGCTTCATCGGCAGATCGGACCCGGCTCTGATCCCCCAAAACGGGGAGGGCGGATCCGGCGGCAACCCCTAGGGTGTGTTTCGAGCCGGGATCGAGAGCAGGGGGGCCGCAGCCTTCGTTCTCTCCCGGCTCATTTCTTTCTGCGGCCGGCAACGCGTCGGCCGGCGGCCGGCTCCAGGGGAGAGGGACGGAGCCGAGCCGCCGAACCGCCACGCGGTCTCCGACTCCCCCGGAGACTCTCGGAACATTCGGCGAGCGAGTCGACTGTCCTTGTGAAGGTGAGGCAGCGTGCGCTTGCTAGCGAACGACGAAGGTCCGGCTCACGACAACCCGCTTCCGCGCGGGATTGAACGCCGCCTGGAGGACCAGGCGATACGCGTAGCGACCGGCCGGAAGATGGCGCTTCGGGAACCGCACGAGCGGTGTCCAGTTGGCCTTCGCGTAGCCGACGGTGCGCATCTTCGCCACCGGAGCCGTGGGCACGTCGGCGGTGGCGCGCTTCGATCCACTCACCGGCACGACGGTCGCGACGTACCGTGCGTCCTCGGCCGTGCGGACGGCGAAGCCCCACGCGCGTTGCCTCGCGGCGACCTTCGGAACGGCCAGCCCATGGAAGAAGACCTGCGCGCCGAGAACAGTGCGCGCGTGCTTCCAGACGACTCGCCGACCGACGCAGCGACCTCCGGTCGAGGCGATCGCGTTCGTCACGGTCGTGAACGACGGCCGCTCAGACCCGTCGGCGCGCAACAGCCCGCTCTGGAATCCCGTCAGTGACGTCTCGTCGATGAACGGCAGGAAGAACAGATCCTTCAGCGTGTGGTCGCACTCGGCCGAGCGGACAAGCTGGCCGTAGATGGCGGCTTGCTTCGCCTCCGTCGTGACCGGGACGTTCTCGACGCCGATGTAAGGACTGTCGGGGGCGCTGGACGCGACCCGGACCTGCCACCCGATCTCATCGATCATGATCCCGAGACCGGTCTCCGTCGTCGGCTGTCCCGTGCCGTTGAACGCGTCCCAGAGCCCCTGCTTCACCCGATCGAGATTGGCGTAGCCCGCCATCGGCCACTCGAGGCCCTTCTTGAGCGAATCGAGCGACGAGCGCGGGTACGGATGGAACGCGAAAAGATCCATCAGCGGAGCCTTGCGCTTGCTGGCGCGATACGCGACACCGACGTCGTAGAGAAACCGCAGCGGTGACGTCGAGCGGTTGCTCAGCGCGTGCGCGTCGTCGTTCCCGCGGCCCGAGAGCGCGCCGCCGACGACTGTGATCGTCGGGTCGACCTTCTTCAACGCGTCGTAGCAGAGAGCGAGCACCCGCTCGTAGTCGTGACCTGCGACCGGTTTTCCGTTGCGGAACTGCGGTTGCCAGAAGCGCGGCTGGTTCGGCTCGTTCGCGATCACGAACGTCTTGACCGTCGGATAGGTCGTTGCGAGGAGCGCGACGAAGGCGGCGAAGCGCTTCGCCTGCACGAGGCTGCCGCCGATCGCATTTGCGCGCTCAGGCCGCACCGACAGGATGAGGTTCACGCCGAGCGATGCGGCCTCGGGAATCGTCCTGTCCAGGAACGGCTGCTCCGTGATCGTCATGGGGTTCGCCGGATCCCACATCACCGTCAAGCGGTCGTTGCCGAGCCCGCTCGCGGCGATACGGGCGTAGAACTCCGCGCCGGAATCGGCGGCGTACTTACCCGTGTCGTCGGCGACACCGAAGTTGATCGTTCCCGGCGAGGCGGCTGCGCGACCACACACCACGCAGAGAAACGCCAAGGCGACAATCGTCGCGCAGGTGTGGCGGCCCATCGGCGCACCTTTTAGCACACCGCACGGCTGGTTCTGCCCCGATTCCACGCTCCGGCGAGCTCGGCGACCAGACTTTCCGCCACCGGCAGGAAGGCCAGTGCCGGGCGGGGAAATCACTGTCTGTGATCGACGATCAGGAGGACGGCCGGCCCGCGGTCCGCCGTCTCGGCTCCGACCTTGCCCAGGGCGAGGACCGCGGAGCCTCGACCGGGAACTGGCTCCGGGCGGAGCGTGAGCACCTGGTCGTGCACGACTACGACACGGTCGACCGGGACCTCGAACGCCTCGGCATGACGATCTCGCGGCTCCCATCGGAGGCCGGAGTCGTCTGGCGCCTCACGCTCCCGCACGGCGAGCGGGTCGAAGCATGGGAGCCGGGAAACGCGGGGTTGGCTCTGCCCGCCGAGATCCTGCGGCTGGTCTCCGGCGTCGTCGGCGGCAAGGGGCTGATCCCTTCCGCGCCTGTCAGCAGCGACGGCGGCGCCGCGCGCCTTCGCCAAATGCTCGAGGCGCAACGTCGCGCACTGCTCGTCCACGATCCAGGCGTTCGCCTCGGCTCCTCTCCCGAGAACGTCCGCCGGCACCGTGTCGCAGCGCGCCGCAGCCGCACCTTCCTCCGCGCGACGCGTGCCTACGTCGACCCGAACTGGCGTCGCAGCCTGGCACAGCCCCTCAGCCGCCTGAGTGAGACGACCGGACCGGCCCGCGACCTCGACGTCCTGCTCGAGCATCTCGGCGCGGAACTGGAGCGGCTCGACGAGGCGGATCAGCCCGGGGCTGCCAGCCTGCTGGCAACTCTCGAGCATCGCCGCGACGAGGCCCAGCGGCGGCTGCTGGAAGCGCTGAACGAGGAGTCGTACCAGCAACTGCTTGCGCGGCTCCATCTCCCTCCCCGCCTTCGGGCAGGCGTGGAGGCGATCCCACTCGAGCGAATCGCGCGGCGCGAGTTTCGCACGCTCACGAAGACGACCAAGCGCCTTGGGCCTCGCCTGGAGGACAGCCAGCTGCACGAGCTGCGGATCTCGCTCAAGCGCGCGCGCTACGCCGCCGAACTGTCTGCAGCGACCGGAGCCTCGGCCGACTTGTTCTTCGAGGCTGCGAAGACGCTGCAAGGCCTCCTCGGCGAGCATCAGGACGCCGCCGTCGCCGAGTCGCTTCTTCGTGAAGCTACGGTCGTCGACAAATCGACGGCCGCAGCGTTCGTCGCGGGCAGGATCGCCGAGCGGCAGCCGGCGCGCATGGCTCGCGCGAAGGATCAGATTCCGGCGGCGTGGCGGCGGTTGCGGAAGCGCGGCTCGCGCCTGTACCGCGGCTGATCACGCTGCGCCGGTGGGAGCTACAGTGACCCGGTGGAGCAGGAGTTCGTCGCCCTCGGTCACGCAGGCAGCGATGCGTACGCCGGCCTCGAGACGTTCCCGAACCCGGGAGTCACGACAGTGGAACTGGTCAGCGACGAACTGACCGCCGTCTGTCCGATCACGAACCAGGCCGACTTCTACACCGCGACGATCCATTACCGGGCACGAGAACGCTGTCTCGAGTCGAAGTCGCTCAAGCTCTACCTCGCTCGCTTTCGCGAGCAAGGCGCATTCTGCGAGCAGCTCGCCGTTCAGATCCGCGACGAGGTCGCCGCTGCGCTCGCGCTCGACGCCTCGGACGTGAAGGTCACGCTCGTCCAGAAACCGCGCGGCGGAATCACAATCACCGCCTCGGCCTGATCAGCGAAAATCCAGTCCGCCGATCGGTGCGTAGGACGATTACGTAGACGCAGCAATGCAATCGGTTTGAAAGGACGTCGCAAATGTCTCAACCTCTTCGCCTCACAGTCATCGGGGCCGCCGTGCTCGTCGTGGCCGCCGCCTTCGCAGTCACGGCACTCGCTCGCCCACAGGCGAGCCCGAAACTGATCGGAGTCGTCGGCAAGAACGACGCTTACAAGATCACGCTTACGACTTCGGCCGGAAAGCTCGTGAAGACGCTGAAGCCGGGCACCTACTCACTGGTGATCCACGACGACTCGGCGATCCACAACTACGAGTTGGACGGGCCGCACGGAAAGTCCTGGACCTTCACCTCGGTGCCGTTCAAGGGCACGAAGACGATGACGATCAAATTTGCCGCGGGCGCCTACAAGGCGTACTGCTCCGCGCATGAGTCCGAGATGTTCCAGCACTTCAAGGTCAGCTGATGGTTGCGCGTGGAGAACATCTCAACATTCGGCTCGGGCTCGCGGTGCTCGCTGCCGGGACGCTCGGCCTGATCGGGTTCCTGGTCGCCGGCACGAATGCGCAAGGCGCGACGCACCAGAACGTGAGCAGCGCATCGGTGTCGCTCCGCACGACGAAAGTCGGAGCGATCCTCGTCAACGCGAAGGGCCACACGCTCTACCTGTTCACGAAGGACAAGAGCGCCAAGAGCTCGTGCAGCGGCATGTGCGCGACGTACTGGCCGCCGGCAATCGCACGTTCGAAGCCGACTGCGGGAACCGGGATCAAGCCGGCTCTGCTCGGAACGACGAAGCGCAGCGACGGCACCAAGCAGCTCACCTACAACCATCACCCGTTGTACGGCTTCTCGCTCGACAAGCAGGCCGGTCAGGTGAACGGACAAGCAGCGAACGCCTTCGGTGGCCGCTGGTGGGCCGTATCCGCCCGCGGGACGGCTGTCACGAAGACGTCGACCGCCGGCACGCCGACAACGACCTCGGCCACCACCACATCGTCCAGCACGACGACCGACGAAACGACCACTTCGCGGTACCCGTAGAGACCTCCCAGGGTCGCTGCATGCGGCCGGGCGGCTGCGCGAGGGCCCGATTCGCCCTCGCGCAGCCGCATTCGGCTCTCAGTTGGTCGAAGGACTTGCAACCGGCGGAGACGCGTCCGGCGTGCCGCTCAGATCGACGATCTTCGTCGCCCGCAACGTCGGCGGGGTGCCCTGGCACCTGACGACCCACACGTGCAACCGGTCGCCGGGGGCGAGCGCCGAGAGATCCACAGCAGCACCGTTCTTCAGGATGGAGGTATCGCCGGTGACGGCGACCGAGAAGGTTTTCGGGCCCTCGGCGCCGTTCGACGTGAAGCTGATGCTGCGGGCCCCGACCACCGCGACGGGAGCCGTGAAATCTCCGCGTGCGCAGCCGGCGGCCGCAGGGGGAGCCGGCGGGCTCACCGGGGCCGTGTCGCCGTTCGCCGGCCCGACGCCCACCAGTGTCAGCGAGACGAGCGCGACCTCGGTCGGCCCGCCGCCTCCCTGACAGGTCCGAACCTGAGCGACGACCTTCTGCCCGACCGCGAGAGCCGTCACACCGACGGGTCGATCCTGCTTGCGAATCTGGGTGCGCGGGAGCAGTCGGAAGCTCACCGGACGATCCTGGCCGGCAACCTTCAACGCCACTCCATCGGCACTCAGTGCCTGAATCACCGCTCCGAACCGCTGGGTCGTGCACGAGCGACCGTCACTTCGCCCGACCGCTCCGGCACTTGCCGCAACGACCGCCGAGAGCCCGAGCGCGAACAGGGCGACCACGAACAATCTCCGCATGTTTTTCTTCCTTCCTGGCACAACGTTGTCCGACCGGACATCGACGCCGGCGTTCAGGCCCTCGATCCCTCGATCAGACTCGGCACCGCAGCGCTGAACAATCTCGCTCTGCTCAACCGAGCCGACGGCGACCTGACACGCGCGCTCGAACTGACCGAAGAGGCGCTCGTCCTGGCCGTCACCGTCGGCGACCGCCACCGCGAGGCCGCGCTCCTGAACAACGCCGCCGACCTGCTGCAGGCGGCCGGCCGGCACGACGAGGCGATGGAGCGGCTCGAGTCGGCGGTCGCGATCTTCGCCGAGATCGGCGAGGAGGGAGCGATGGAGCCCGAGATCTGGAAGCTCGTCGACTGGTGATTTGCTTGCAAACTCACGTTCTTCCTGGTTATCTGGGGGAAGGGATGGGGGTGCTGAGGCCTGCGGCGGTACGCGGCCTTCGGCGTGTGACGCGCTTGCTGGCGGTCGCAGTCGTGGCTCTCCTCGGCGTGGTCCTCGTGCCTCAGGCCTTCGCGGGCACGTTCGTCGTCACGAACACGGCCGACTCGGGCGCGGGATCCCTGCGTCAGGCGATCATCGATTCGAGCTCGGCCTCCGGCTCGGAGATCGATTTCGCCATCGGCACCGGCGTCCAGAGGATCACCCTCGCTTCACCGCTGCCGGTCATCACCTCACCGGTCGTCATCAACGGCCTGACCCAGCCGGGCGTCAATCCTCCCGACATCGTGCTCGACGGAAGCCAGTGCTCCGCTCAATCCGGGCCTTGCGAGGGCCTGGTCGTCCAGTCGGGCGGCTCGACGATCGAGGGCCTCGCGGTGGTGGGCTTCGCAGGGCGCGGCGTCGTCTTCGACGGGAGTGAGACGGGGCTCGGCGGCAACACCCTCGAGTCGTCCTTCGTCGGCTGGGATCCGGGCAGCTCCGCCTTCAACGGGAACGACGACACCGGGGTGGCGATCGTCTCGAGCCCCAACAACCACATCGGGAGCGGCAGCGCCGGTGGGCGCGTGGTGATCGGCGGGAACGGTGGCGAAGGCAGCCTGACTGAGCTCCAGATCACCGGTACCGGGAGCTCGGGCAACACCGTCGCGGGCGACTGGATCGGGCTCGGAGCAGACGGGACCAGCTCCGCAGACTCCCTCAACGGAATTGTCATCACGGGCAGCGCACACGACAACACGATCGGCGGCAAGGACACCGTCGGCAACACTCTGTACGCCTTCGGCCAGGATGCCGTCGACGTCCGGAACGCAGGCAGCGGCAACGTCGTCGCCGGCAACTCGATCGGCCTCGATGCCAACGGTGCCATGAACCAGCACAGCGACACCGGAATCGGCGTCGAGAGCAGCCCGGGCACGGTGATCGGCGACAGCGCAGTCCCGCCGGAAATCGCCGACCCGACGTTCGGCAACGTGATCGTCGGCGCGACGGGCGACGTCGGCATCATCGTCACGGGCGCCTCGGACGGGACCTCGATCGCCGGCAACTTCATCGGCACCGACCGGCAGGGGAGCGCCGGGCTCGGGAACGACCAGGGTGTCCGCGTGATCGGCGCAACCGGCAAGGCGACGATCGGTCCCGGCAACACGATCACCGGCAACACGACCGACGGTGTCCAGATCGACACGTCCTCCGGACAGCGCATCGTCGCCAACTCGATCTTCGGCAACGGCGGCAAGGGCATCCTCCTCACCCCGGGCGCCAACGACGACATCGCCGCGCCGGTGATCACGGACGCCTCGACGGCGGGCGGAACGACGACCGGGCACGGCACCTTCCAAGGCTCCCCGAACGCGCCGGCCTTCATCGAGCTCTTCAGCAGCCCGAGCTGCGACCCGAACGGCAGCGGCCAGAACTACCTCGGCTCGGTCACCCCAACAGCCGACGGCAACGGGTCGGGTCAGTTCTCGTTCTCCTTCCCGACGGGCCCGGGCACGGCGTTCCTCACGGCAACCACCACCGACACGGCGACCGTGGACACATCGGAGTTCTCGAGCTGTCTCGCGTCGACCGTGGTCGGCTCGCTCTCGGCCACGCTCTCGCAGCCTGTGAACCAGGACATCGACCTCACAGCCGCCGGCCCGCTGGACTGGGCTGTCTGGGGGTTCGGCAACAGCGCCTCGCTTACCGCCAACGTACGCAAGGCGGGCGGAGCGGGCATCAGCGATCTCAGCCCCAGCACTCCGAGCGACGGCCCGGCGCGGAACTTCGGCCAATTCGCGTTCCCGCTCGTGCCCTTCGGCTTCGACTGGTCGAACGGAATCGCGCCCGCCTCGGCCACGCACGCGAGTGCAGGCATCACCGCGCCGCAGGCTGGACAGGGCTTCTCGTTCACGGTTCCTGCCGATACGACCCTGCGCACGCTGACGGTCTGGACGTCGTCGCACTACGCGGACGGGACGCTGACAGCGACCCTCTCCGACGGAAGCGCTCAGCCCTTCAGCTTCACCGTCCATGCGGTCGCCGGTCAGTTCACGAACACGGGAGAGAACGTCCCGGAGGTCTTCGCGCTCACCTACGCGCTGCGCAGAGCGGCCAGCAACTGACAGTCACCTGGACGGAGGCCGCGAGCAACGGCTGCTTACCTGCCTGCGACGACGTCGTGATCTACGCTGCCGCGCTTGCCGCCGGCCAGGGCAGCACCCCCACGGGCGTGGCGAGCAACCTCACGGGCGCGGGGTCCGTGGCCATGTCCGGCCCGAACGACCCGATCTCGAGCATCCCACTGAGCGCCTTCGCGCCCGCGCAGCCCGGCGTGACGCCCGCGCCGATCAACGGGCTGCCGATCAACGGGCTCCCGATCAACGGGCTCCCGATCAACGGCCTGCCGATCAACGGCCTGCCGATCAACGGGCTCCCGATCAACGGGCTCCCGATCAACGGCCTGCCGATCAACGGGCTCACCATCAGCGGGTTCCCCATCAACGGGCTGCCGATCAACGGCCTGCCGATCAACGGGCTCCAGATACCCGGCGGCTGGACAGCCGTGCTGGCCGGAACCGCGCTCGCCGGGAAGCCGTTGCAGACGATCACCCTGCAACAGGTGCTCGCGCTCAACCCGCAGCCCGCGGCGGTTCGCAACCTCACGCTCGGGAACCTCCTGGTCGCAGACAGCGCGCTCGGTCAGGAGACGATCGGGGCACTGACGCTCGGCACGACGCCGATCAACCGCTTCGGGACCGAGGCAGCATCGATCGAGACCCAGCTTCAGGCCTGGTGCACGGGTGTGGCCGGCGCCGCGAACTGCTCGCTCGCCTCGATCGGCAGCCAGAACCTCTTCGCGCTCAGTCTCGCCGGTGCACCCATCAACGGCCTGCCGATCAACGGGCTCCCGATGAACGGCCTGCCGATCAACGGCCTCCCGATCAACGGGCTGCCGATCAACGGGCTCAACCTGTCCGCTTCGCCGATCAACGGGCTCCCGATCAACGGCCTGCCGATCAACGGGCTCCCGATCAACGGGCTTCCCGCGGTCACACTCGCCACCGTCGTGGACTGCACGAAGGCCGGCGTCCACTGCCTGAGCAGCCAGACGCTCGGGGAGGCGGCGGCCCTCGGAGGGATCAAGTCGACCGCCACCATCCTCGACCTGCTGCGGATCCTGCTGGCGGACGGAAGCCCGGTACAGAACACGCTGACGCTCGGAGACGTGATGGGCCTGCTGATCAAGAGCGCCGACGTCCCCTGGGAGACGCTCCCGCCCCGCCTCCTCTCGGTGTTCGACACCAGCCGCCCGACCGCGCACATGAACGCCAACTTCACCTTGCAGGGCACAGGGCAGGGGACCGGGAGCGCGACCGTCAAGGTGACGCTGCCGGCGGGCTTCGACTTCAAGCCGGGCTCCGCCCAGCTGCAGATCGGCGGTCCACCGTCCGCGGGCCTCGGCGACCCGACGATCGATACGCAGGCGAACACACTGACCTGGACCGTCCCGAACGTGCCCTTCAACACGCCGTCGACCATTTCCTTCGACACGTGGTCGGGAAGCAGCGTCGGGCCGACGCAGGCAACCGAGTCCGTGACGTCGGGCGGCTTCACCGGGTCAGGCACGGTGCCGTTCTCCGTCACCGACGGCTTCGACAACAACACACCCGCGACGGCCACGACGATCTCGCCCGACACGAACGTCGAGATGTCGGCGATCGCGAGCCCGGGCGAGGTCGACTACTACAAGATCCCGATGCCGCCCGCGGGGACGCGACTGCTGGTGCACCTGACGAACCTGCCCGCCGACTACGACCTCGCGCTCTATTCGCCGACGACGACGTCTGTCCGCACCGGCACGTCCGCCGTCCCCGGCCCGCCGCTCCAGGACGGAACGATCGCCGACCAGTCGCTCAGCCTGCAGAACGGCGGCTCGAACACGCAGCTGACGCCGACCGCACTGCAGGACATCCCCGATCCGGGCATCCCCGTCGTTCAGGTCTCGGCGAACCGCGGCACCGACGACGAGGACGTGGGCATGGTCTCCCCTGGGGGCGGCGGGTTCGCCACGATCGCCGTCTTCGGCTACAACGGCGCGTCGAGCCCCGACCCGTACTCGCTGCGCGTCACGACGCAGGCGCCACCCGGCATCAACTGTTCGCCTCGGACGTTGACCGGCGGCACCGCCGGAACGGTGCCGAGCATCGCGTCCCTGCCAAGCAACCTGAACACCCTGATCCTCGTCAACGAGAAGCGGATCGGAGCCACCTACGGCGCAGCGGACGAGACGAGCGTCGTCTCGTCGCTCACCCATCTCGCCGGTGACGCGACGCTCGGCGTCAGCGGCGCTGTCATCCCGGTCGAAGGGCTCGCCCAGGCCCAGTACACCGCCTGGGACGCCAACCCGTGCAACGTCAACGCGGCGAACGCCGTCGCGAACGCGATCGCCGACGAGATTGCTGCGGTCAAGACGCAGCGCCCTGGCCTCAAGTACGTGGTCTTCGCCGGCGGTGACGACCAGATCCCGTTCTTCCGGACCCCCGATCTCTCGCGGATCGCGAACGAGACCGGCTTCGCCGGCATGTTCAACAACAACGAGTACTACGGCGCGCTGGCAAGCAGCGACCTGCTCACCGACAACCCGTACCTCGACACCCGGCCCGTCCCCGCCAGCGGGCGGCAACTCTTCATCCCCGACCTCGCCGGCGGCCGCCTCGTCGAGACCCCAACGCAGATCGCGAACGCCGTCACGAGCTTCGAGAACTCGAACGGGACGCTCCGCAGCTCCACAGCGTTCGTCTCGGGCTACGACTTCGTCACCGACGGAAGCCAGCTCGTCACGCAGCGGCTTCAGTCGATTCTCGGGACGCCCTCGGTGAAGAGCCTGATCGACACGACCACCCCGTTCGTGCCCGCGACGTCCTGGTCGAAGAACGGCCTGCTCAACGCAGCATTCCCGCCGCTCGGCCAGGCGGCGATCAACGACTGGAACGGCCACTACGACAACACGCGCGCCCTGATGGCAAACGGCGACCTCCTGTCGGCCTCCGAACTGACGGGGACACACGCCTTCTCCGGCGGCATCTTCCTCACGATGGGCTGCCACGCCGGCTTCCAGACGACCGACGCGATCATCGGGACACCCGTGGCCGACTGGGCGCAGTACTTCGCCGGCACCGGTACCGGCTTCGTGGGCAATACGGGCTTCGGCCTCGGCAACACGGACAGCGTCGCCTTCTCCGAAGAGCTGATGGCCGACTTCGCCGGCCATCTCGATCGGACCGTTTCGATCGGTCAGGCACTCAACCTCGCGAAGGAGGATTACTTCCTCTCGCGCGATGCCTTCAGCTCCTACGACGAGAAGACGCTCTCGGAAGCCGAGCTCTACGGCCTGCCGATGTACGGCGTCGGCGCCCCGCCGGCCCCGCTCGGGGCGCCCGCCCCGTCGCCGCGCACGTTGCCGGATCCGGTGCGCGGCACCGCGAGCTCCACGAGCCCCTCCACCGGCCTGCTCGCCCCGTTCGCAGGGTCCGTGCAGGCCGCGGGCTTCGACGTCACGCCGATCTTCTCCACCCCGGCAACCCCCGGCCAGCACGGCAGCTACTACACGAACGCCGGACAGGTTCAGGCGCCGAACTACCGGCCGCTCCAGCCGTACGTGACGCTGCCGGCGAGCCGCACCAACATGACCGCGCACGGCGTCGTGATCGACACCCTCGCCAGCGAGGACCACACGGGGTTCAACCCGGACAACGTGCGGCCGACCGTCGACCTGACCGCGAACGAGCCAGAGCCGCAGTTCACCGACCAGGCCTGGCCGACCAAGGTGCCGACCCTCGTGTCGCTCACCGACCCGAACGGGCTTCAGCAGCGGCTGAACCTGACGACCGGGCAGTTCTTCACGTCCACGGACGGCGGCACGCAGACCGAGCGGCTCTGGACGCAGATCGGCGGCCGAGTCACCTATTCCCAGAGCGCGGACTTCGTGCCACCGACCGTCGACCAGATCGACGCTTACCTCACAGGCAGCACCGTGACGTTCACCGGGCACTTCAGCGATCGCACCGAAACCGGTGCCGCCGGCACCGTCACGTTCGCCCAGGTCGTGTACGACGTCAACAACACCGGCACCTGGAAGAGCGTGCAACTCGTTCAGGACGGGACCGGCGCCTGGTCGGGCGGCGCGCCGTTCACCGGAACGCGTGTGCAGTACTTCGCCGAGGTCTGCGACGCCGCCGGCAACTGCGGCTACAGCTCCAACAAGGGACGCTATTTCGACGCCGTGCCTCTGCCGACGACGACGGGCTCGATCACGCTCACGCCAAGCGGCACGGTCGGAACCGGCGGTTGGTACAGGAGCAGCGTCAACGTCACCGGAACCAGCTCGACCCCAGGCGTGACGATCACCGTCAGCGTGGACGGCGGCCCGTTCGCGCCGATTCCGGACACGGGGATCACGCTCACGGGCGACGGCGCACACACGCTCAAGGCGCTGGGCTCGGACGGCTCCAAGGCGACGACCGTCGTCCTGATCGACAAGACGGCGCCCACGATCGCGTTCGCACCGAGCACCGTGGCTTTCGGTTCACACGTGCCGGCCTTCACGTGCCTCGACAGCGGATCCGGCGCCGCAGTGTGCGCAGGCACCCAGAACGGTTTGCCGGCCAACGGCGGCGATCTGCTGAAGACGTCGAGCGTGGGAACCGTTCAACTGACCGCGCACGCCACCGACGTCGTCGGCAATCAGGTCGACGCCGCCCAGACGGTGCAGATCGTCAAGGCAACGCCGACCCTGACCTGGCCCGCGCCGGCCCCGATCAGCTACGGCACCAAGCTCAGCGCGATCCAGCTGAACGCAACCGCCTCGGCCAACAGCCTCCCCCTGCCGGGCACCTTCTCCTACAGCCCGCCGGCAGGCACCGTTCTGGCGCCGGGCAGCCAGACGCTCTCGGTCACGTTCACGCCGACCGATTCGACCGACTACACCACCGTTTCGAAGAGCGTCACCATCTCGGTCGGCTTCACACAAGCGTGCATCACCACGAGCAGGACCGGCCCATTGACCGTCGCGAACGGCCAATCCGTCTGCGTCTCGAGCGGCGGCAAGCTGGTCGGCCCTGTGACGGTGCAGGCGGGCGGCTCGCTCTGGATCAACGGTGGTGCCGTCACCGGCCCGTTCACCGCGACGAGCGCGGCCGTTCTGACGCTGTGCGGCTCGACGATGACCGGGCCTGTCACCGTGACCACATCGGTCGGCTACGTCCTCTTCGGCGGCACGGGCTGCGCCGGCAACACGTTCACCGGGCCCGTCAGCGTCACGAAGGGCACAGGTGGCCTCAGCTTCGTCGGCAACAAGGTGGTCGGGCCGCTGACGATCACCAACAACAAGGGCGGCTTCGCCTACTCCGGGAACACGGTCACCGGCCCTGTGACCGTCTCCGGAAACAGCTGAGTCGAAGTCCGCTAGGGCAGCGGCACGCGCGGCAGGGCGACGATGCCGAGGCGCTCGAGGATCGCCTCCGCCTCGCTCGCTTCCGCCTCCGAGGCGAAGCCGGTCACAACCTTTGCGTGCAAGGTGCGGCCGAGCTCGTATTCGGCGCCGAGTGAACGTGCAAGCCGGATGCTCTCGTCGAAATGCGGCTCCCCTTCCTCGGGCGTTCGCGCCTGCACGGCGGCGAGGCCGAGCAGCCGCTCGAGCAGGGCCGAGCGCACGCCGAGCTCGCCCGCGCTGCGCATGCGCCCTAGGGCCGTCGTCGCCAGCTCGACCACGTCGGCGTGGCGCCCCTCGAGGATGAACGCCTGCGCACGGCGGGCGTCCGCCTCGATCAGATAGCTCTCCGCACCGAGCGCCTCGAGCTGAGCACGCGCGTCGTCCAGGTATCGGTGGGCTTCGGCGAACCGCCCCTCCTCCGCCGCGAGGCGGCCGAGATTGATCATCACGAGCGCCTCACCGGCCGGGAACTTCGCCGCCCGGTAGGTGCGCAGCGCGACATCGAACAGCTCCGACGCCTCGTCCAGACGCCCCTGGTCGAGGAGGATCTCGGCGCGATTGTTCGTCGCATGCCCACCGGTGAGCACGTCGCCGGCCCGCCGGACAACCTCTTCGGAGCGGTGATAGAGCGCGAGCGCCTCGTCCCAGGAGCCTTCGTAGTAGGCGCGCACGCCCATGTTGTTGAGGACGGTCGCCTGACGGTGCAGGAGGCCGAGCTCGTCGAAGATCGCGAGCGCCCGTTCGAGATACTCGCGGGCTGGGCCGCCGCGATCGCCTTCGGCGGCCGCCCGGACGTAATACGCGTCGGCCAGCGTTGCCCGGTCTCCGAGTGCGGACGCGCCGTCGGCAGCACGCATGGCGGCGGTCGCGCACTCCTCGATCTTTCCCTGCCGGTAGAGAACGATCGCTCGAGCGAGCTCGAGCGCCACACTGTCGGCCGCGTCCGCGTCCAACGCGCCCCGTTCGTAGAGCTCGAGTGCCTCGTCGTATCTGCCGCGGCGCTCGCTGGCGACACCCTGCTTTCGCAACAGCCGTGCGGAGGTCCCGCCGTGCTCCAGGGCGCGGCCGTACGCCGCCTCGGCGTCGTCGTACCGCGCCGCCAACTCGCGCACATCACCGAGCGCCTCGCACACCCGCGCCACATCCCCACTGTCCGGATCGAAGTGCCCCGCGGCGGCGAGCGCGCGCTCGTAGAGCGTCGCGGCGTCGATGTTCGCGTACTTCGAACGCGCATCGTCGCCGGCCTCGACCGCGTAGGCCCAGGCCTCGTCGAAGCGACCGGCTTCGAGAAAATGCAGCGACAAGACATCCGCCGGCGCCGGCCCGCCGGCCGACCGGCGCTCGATCGCATCGCCCACGCGCGCGTGAATCTCGCGCCGGCGCGCATACGAGAGACCGTCGTAGGCGGCGGTGCGGACCAGATCGTGTCGAAAGCGCAGCAGCCCGGGACCGACCCAGTCGACGAAGTCGGCGAGCCTCACCCACTGTTCGGGATCGTTCGCCTCGTCCGGCAGGATCTCGGCGAGGAGGTCGAGGTCGAAGGTCGGGCCGATCACCGAGGCGTGCCGGAGCAGCAGGCGATCGTTCGCCTCCAGTGTGTCGATGCGAATCGTCAGGAGCGACTCGACCGTCTCGGGCAACGCGTCGTCATCGGCCGGTGCCACCGCCAGCTCGCGGATGAAGAGCGGGTTGCCGGCCGCGCGCTGGGTGACTGCGGCGAGCTGGTCCTCGGACAATGCGAGGTCGCCCGCCGCAGCGAGCGCCAGGGCGCGCGCCTCCGCAACGCCAAGCGGCTCGAGCTCGAGTGCCAGGACATCGACGGCGGCGAGCGGCAGGCCCGACGGGCGCCGCGTGGCGACGATGAGCCAGGGCCGCGGCCCCGGCTGAGCGAGCTTCGCGAGCAGGAGCTGCGAGGCGTCGTCCAACCAGTGCACGTCCTCGACCAGCAGGACCGTCGGCATGAGGAGCATGCGGGCCAGGAACTGGTCGAGCACGTCGTGCAGGCGGTCGCGCCGGAACACGGAATCGATCTGGTCGACCTCGTCGGTGTCCGGCACGTCGGCGTCGAACGGCAGCGCGAGCAGAGGCAGCCACGGAGCGAGATCCGGCATCACCGTCTGCGCGAAAGCCGTCAGCTTCGCGCCGGCACTCTCCGGCGACTCATCGGGAAGGGCCCCGATCAGCGGACGGAGCATCGCCCTGAACGGGCCGAACGGCGTCGATGCCGAATACGGCTCGCAGCGGCCGCGGAGGAACTGAAATCCAAGGGAGATGGCGACGAGCTCCTCGACCAGCCGCGACTTGCCGGCACCCGGCTCGCCGACGATCTCCACGGCGCGGCTCTGGCGCAGCCGCGCAGCGTCGACCGCCCCCGCCAGCAGCGCGAGCTCGTGCTCACGGCCGAAGAGCGGCAAAAGCGGGCGTGTCTCCTCGATCGTCTCGGTGCTGACCGCGCCGACCGCATGACCGGTGACCGGCCTCGCCTTCCCCTTCATCAGAAACTGGCGCGCCGTGGTGTCGAACCTCGTACGTGCCCTTTGCAGCACGTCACCCGTGGCCAGGATCTCGCCCTGTTCGGTCCGCGCCGCCAGCCTCGCTGCGAGGTTCACGGTGTCGCCCATCACGGCGTAGGTCGTCCGGATCGACGAGCCGATCGGCCCTGCGAGGACGGGACCGCGGTTCACACCGACACCGATCGCCGGCCCGACGCCTGCGTCGACGATCGCGCGCACCGCGCGGAGCATCCGATCTTCATCGTCACCCGCGCTCGACGGTGCGCCGGCGACGAGGTAGAGCTTGCCGCCGTCGTGGTCGATGTCGGACTCGAGCCAGGTGATGCCCAGCTCGTCTGTCTCGGACGAAACCGCGTCAGCCAGGGCGGCGAGCGCCGCCGCGGCCTCGTCGGGCGCCTCGACGAGCTGATCCGTCCCGCTGAACTTCACGAACGCGACGGTCACCTGCCGATGCTCGGCTTCGATCGCCCCGGTTGCGATCGGGCCGCGAAGCGTCGACGGCAGGAGGGCGGCGAGGTCGCCCAGGCCGTCCGGCTCTTCCTCCAGCAGAGGCGGTTCGGCAACCGCAGCGTCGCTGCGGAGCAGGAAGGCGCCGTCGCGTTCCGCCGCGACCAGCCCCTCGAGCGCCTCGGCCGTCCGAGCCGAAACGAGCACCTCGCCCGACTCGGCCGCGTCCTCGAGCCCGAGCGTCGCCGAGGCGGCGGGGCCGCAGACGATCAGCTCGCGGTGCGACCGGCCGACGAGGAAGAAGTGGCACTGCCCCGAGACGAGGCCGGCTGCCATGGCGAGGCGGACGGGGCCGACGCTCGACTCGCCGGATCCCGACTCGGCGACGAATGCCTGCATCGCGAGCGCAGCGCGTGCTGCTCGCTCCTCGTGCCGGTCGCCGTCGAAGAGCAGGAGCAGCGCGTCGCCACGGAACTTCAGGACGTCTCCGCCATAACGCTTCCCGATGTCGATCAGGCCGGAGTAACACCCGCTGATCAGCATGATCAACTCCTCGGCGCCGAGCTTGCCGCGCTCCGCGAGCCGCTCCGAAAGGGCCGTGAAGCCCGAGATGTCGAGGCCGAGCAGCGACGCATCCAGGACCCGTCCGACCTCGCCGCTTCGGTCCCGCTGCCAGGTCGCCGCCAGGCGCGGGACGAACGGCCGGAAGGCCGAGACGGTGTCGGTGATCACTCTTACACCGCGTCTGGCGGGAGCCGCTCGGCGAGCGCCTGCAGGACCTTCTCGCCCACCGACGGCATCGCGTGCGTGACGCGCCGAAACGCGCGGTCGGTGAGGATCAGCAGATGGCACGGCGTCGTCGTCGTGACCGTGGCCGTCCGTGGGATCCCGGTCAGAAGCGCGATCTCACCAAGGAAGTCGCCGTCACCGAGGGTGTTGAGCTGCTCGCCCTTCCTGGACACTTCCGCGCTGCCGCTCACGAGCACCACGAACTCGCGGCCGCTTTGCCCCTCGACGGTGAGCGCGCGCCCGGCGGAAACGTCGAGCTCGTCGGCCTCAGCGGCGATCGCCGCCAGCTCGCCCTTCGAGCAGCGCGCGAACAGCGGCACGGTTCTCAGCAGCTCCACCTTCGCGTTGCGGCGTAGCGCCATCGAGGCGATCGTAGTCGATCGCACACCTTCCAACTACGACGCCCCCGGTGAGTCGACTACGGTTCGCCCCCGTGAAGGCGCGGATCTGGGGATGCCGAGGCTCACTCGCCACACCGGGCGAGACGACCGTGCGTTACGGCGGCAACACGACGTGCCTCGAACTGCGGAGCGCCGGCGGTGCGGTCGTCGTCATCGACGCAGGCACCGGCATCCGGAATCTCGGCCGCGCACTGGCCGACGAGTCGCTCCACCACCTCGACCTGCTCCTGACCCATCTCCACCTCGACCACATCGAGGGCCTCGGCTTCTTCGCGCTCCTGTTCGATCCGGAATCGACGATCAAGATCCACGGCCCCCGGCCGGCGGACGGCACGCTCAAGGAGAAGATCGCCGCGTACCTCTCCCCTCCGTACTTCCCCGTTCCCTTCGAACGGATCGATGCCAGGCTGAGCTTCGAGGAGATCGAGACGGACTCGTGGGACATCAACGGCCTGCGCATCTCCTCGGCTCCCGTGTGCCACCCGGGGCCGACGCTCGCGTACCGCATCGAAGAACACGGCGCGACATTCGCGTTCATTCCCGACAACGAGCCCGGGCTCGAGCCCGACTCGGGGCTCACGATCGCGGGCGGCGCGGATGTCCTCCTGCACGACTCTCAGTACACGGACGAGGAGTACACGACGCGCGTCGGGTGGGGCCACACCTCATTGAGCGACTTCGCGACGTATCTTCGCGCCGCCGCTCCGCGGCGCGCCGTGATGGTCCACCACGATCCCGCGCACGCGGACACGCAGCTCGAAGAGATGCTGGCAGAGGCGCAAACTGCCTCCGGGCACGACGATCTCTCGCTCGGCCACGAGGGCCTCGAGATCGAGATCGGTTGACACACCGCCGGACAGGATCGATTAGGATCGCGCCATGGCTGCGCCCATCGAACTGCTGAAGCAAGTTCCTCTGTTCCAGGGCCTGGACAACAAGAGCCTCAAGAGGCTGTCGGAGACGTTCATCGACCGGGCGTTCGTCCCGGACCAGGAGCTCGCGGTCGAGGGCAGCGGCGGCGTCGGGTTCTTCGTGATCGAGTCGGGCGAGGCGGTCGTGACCGTTGAAGGCGAGGAGCGGCGCACGCTCGGAGCCGGGGACTGGTTTGGCGAGATCGCGCTCCTCGACGCGGGTCTCCGCACGGCGACGGTCACCGCGAAGAGCGACGGCAAGATGTACGGCCTCACGCAATGGCAGTTCCGGCCGCTCGTCGAGGAGAATGCGTCGATCGCCTGGCCGCTGCTGCAGGCGATGGCAAAACGCACCCGCGAGCTCGAACAGCGAAGCTGAGGATCGGCGCGGAGGCGACTAGGATCGGCGCGTGACGCCGGTTCAGGACCTCAGTGACGAGCACCTGGTCGCCCGCTGCCGCGGCGGCGACTCCGAAGCGTGGGCGGTGCTCGTCGAGCGGTTCTCGCGGTACGTCTATGCCATCTGTGTCCGCGGCTTCCGTCTCTCGCCGCAGGACGCCGAGGACGTGTTCCAGGACGTGTTCGCGAAGACGCACGAGCGGCTGGGGCGCTTGCGCGACGACGGCGCGATCCGGCCATGGATCGGCCAGCTCACACGGAGGTGCTGCATCGACAGGCTCCGCAGCACGCGCGAGGAAGACGCCGAGCCGGACGTCGATGTCGCCGACCCGTCCGACAATCTCCACGACGTCGAACAGGCCTTCGACGTCCAACAGGCGCTCAACACGCTCGGGGAGCCGTGTCACGAGCTGCTCGACCGGTTCTTCGCCCGCGATCAGAGCTACCGGACGATCGGTGCCGAGCTCGATCTTGCCGCAGGAACGATTGCGAGCCGCATTTCACGCTGCCTGGAGAAATTGAAGCTTCAGTTGGAAGATCCCGGCCACCCCGACCGTCCTGTAGACGGGTGATTCGATGAGAAGCAACGAGACAATCGAAGAACTGGCACGCCTGATTGCCGTCATGCAGCCGGCGCCGGGGGGCTGGGTCGAAGCAGCGCAGGAGCTTCCGCGACTCCACGCCGGCCTGGACGACCTGGTGGCCCGGGCGGAGCAGGATGCCGAGTTGCGCGCCCGTCTCGTGTCCGACCTCGAGTCGGCGCTCGCCGAGTCGGGCATCGAGCCCACCCCGCGCAGCCTCGCCGAAGCTCGGCGCCGGCTGGGATCCTGAAGCCGAGTTGAATCTCGAATCGGCCGAGCGCTCCGCCGACGAGCTGATCGCCGCTCTCGCCTCGGTCGACGAGCCGGCAGCAGCCGGCTCCGCCGCGGCCCTGACGGGAGCGCTCGCCGCCGCGATCGTCTGCAAGGCAGCCCGCGCTGCCTCGAGACCGGCCTCCGCGGCGCAGGCAATCTCGCTGCAGGACCGCCTGCTCCGACTCGCCCGAGCCGATGCCGAGGTCCTCGGCGAGGCCCGCGCGGCTCTCCAGTCCCGGGCCGCTCCCGCGCCGGCCGCGGGGCGCGATTTCGCGCTCGGACAGGCGTTGCGCAACGCGTCGGTCGTGCCCACCGGGATCGCCGAGACCTGCGCCGACGTCGCGCAGCTCGCCGCCGCCGAGCACGGGTCGGTGGAGCCCGACTTCACCGCCGACGTCGCGGCCGCAGCCATCCTCGCCGCGGGCGCGGCGCAGGCCGCTGCCGCTCTCGTCGCCGTCAATCTCCTCGCCGACGACAACGAAGGCGACGTCGTCGCGGCACGCAGCGCGGCGACAACCGCGGCCGAGGTTGTCGCGCAGCTCGCCGGCGGGATCTAGCATGCCGCGATGACAGGCGGCAACGAGGAGGCCGTCCGGCGGGAGCCGATGCCGGCCTGGTCGCTGACCAGTGCGGCGGCGACCGAGATCGGGATCGCCAACCCGCTGCCGGAACGCGTCGATGCCGAGTGGGCATTCGGCGGATCGTCGGGCGAAGGGATCAAGGTGTGCATCCTCGACAGCGGAGTCGAAGAGGGCCACCCGCTGGTGGGTGACGTGTCGGGGGCAGTGGTGATCTCACTCGACCCGGAAGGCCGGCCCGTCGCCGACGAGGACACCGAGGGTGACCTGTGCGGGCATGGAACGGCGTGCGCAGGCATTGTCCGGTCGATCGCCCCGGCGGTCGAGATCTACTCGGTGCGGGTCCTCGGGGCGGGATTCAAGGGGTCCGGAAAGATCCTGCTCGCCGGGCTGCGCTGGGCGATCGAGCAAGGCTACGACGTGATCAACATGAGCCTCTCGACCACCAAGCGCGAGCTCGGCGACCACCTGCACGAGCTCGCCGACACCGCGTACTTTCGTCGAACGGTCCTCGTCGCCGCTGCCCACAACATGCCCGTCGATTCGTTTCCATGGCGCTTCTCGTCCGTGATCTCCGTGGGCAGCCACGAAGAGGACGACTCCCTGGTCTACTACGCCAATCCCGATCCGCCGGTCGAGTTCTTCGCGCGCGGAGTCGACGTCGACGTCGCGTGGCTCGGCGGCACCACGATCCGGGCTTCGGGCAACAGCTTCGCAACGCCCTGCATCTCGGGCATCGCCTCGCTGATCCTCGGCAAGCATCCCGGCCTCACACCGTTTCAGCTGAAGACGGTGCTGCACCTGACCTCCCAAAACGTCAAGGAGAGCCATGCCTGATCGTCTCTACGCCGCCGTTGCCGCAGGTGTCATGGCCTCCGAAGAGGACTTCACGCGTCTTTTGCGCTCGATCGTCGAGGTCGCTCGTGCGATCTTCGGCGCGCAGGGCTCGTCGATCTTCCTGCTCGACGAGGAAACGGACGAGCTCGTCTTCGCCGCCGTTGCGAGCGAAGAGGAGCAGTTCCTGATCGGTCAGCGGTTCCCGTCCTCGACCGGGATCGCCGGCTGGGTCGCCTCCTCCCAGACGCCGCTCGTCCTCGAGGACGTGCAAGCCGACCCTCGCTTCGCGCGCGACATCGCCGAGCGGAGCGGTTACGTGCCCAAGGGAATCATGGCCGTCCCGCTGCTCGACGAGGAACGCGTGCTCGGCGTGCTCCAGGTCCTCGACCGACCCTCGGACGCGCGCTTCTCACTCCGGGAGATGGAACTGCTGGGACTCTTCGCGGGCCAGGCCGCGATCGCACTGTCGCTGCTGATGACGGCGCGGAGCGCCAGGGCCGCCCTCGCCGGTGATGCCGACGCATCCCTCGTCGCCGGTCTCGCTGGCGCGCTCGACCGCCTCGAGGGCGGCCACAGGGACTCGGCCGACGCTCTGCTGCGCAGCCTGACCGAGCTTCTCGGCAGCCGGCACTGATTCCGAAAACGAGAGAGCCCCGCGCTGGCGGGGCTCTCGATCGTCAAAACCGCAGACTCTTTGACTTACGCGAGGCGATGCGCCTCGACGTCGTCGCTGTCGTCGCTGTTCTCTTCGATGGTCGGGTCCTTCGCGAGGCGGTGCGCCTCGACGTCGTCGTCAGCCTGCTCCGGATCTGCGTTCTCGTTGAGCCGGTTGCGATCCTCAGACATTAGAAGCCTCCTCCTGGAACTTTGAACCCGCTCAATCGCGGATGACACCTACTAGACGGTCGCGGGGAGAGAAATCTTCCCTCACCCTTCCATAGAGTCGCATTGGATGCAATTGTCCGCCGGTGGGGCTGGGCGGCCAATTCTCGGAGTCCCTGGGCGCGGTGCGCCGCGTCTTCGCCAACCCGAACCTGCGCCGGATCGAGCTCGCGTTCGCCGGGTCGGCGATCGGCAACTACGCATTCTCGGTTGCGATCGCGATCTTCGCCTTCCATCACGGAGGCGTGGCCGCGGTCGGCATCGTCACCGCGGTTCGGCAGGCCGCAGCGGCCGCGGTCGCGCCGTTTGCCGCGTCGCTCGCCGATCGGTTCCGTCGAGAACGCGTGATGCTCGCCTCCGACGCCGGCCGCATCGGCTGCTCCGCGGGCATCGCGGTGCTGGTCTCGAGTGGATCGCCGACGATCGCCGTCTACGCCCTCGCAGTCGGGGCCTCCGTCTCCGGCGCCGTTTTCCGTCCCGCCGAGGCGTCGCTCGTCCCGCTCGTCGCTCGGTCTCCGCAGGAGTTGACCGCTGCGAACGTGGCGGCGAGCACGTTCGACAGCGTCGGCGTGTTCGCCGGACCGGCGCTCGGTGCGTTCCTGATCGCCTTCTCGGGCTATACGGCCTCCTTCACCGTGATCGCGGCGACGTTCGCATGGAGCGCGCTCTTCGTCGTGCGGATCTCCTCCGGCGCGCGCGCCAGCAGAAACGTCCGAGACCGAGGAGGACGGCGGCGAGACCGGTGGCCTGCGTTCGTTGCTCGCAGGCTTCCGCACGATCGCCCACGAGCCGCGCCTGCGACTCCTGATCGGCCTCTACGACGCTCAGTGCTTCGTCGCGGGCGCGCTCGGCGTCCTGATCGTCGCCACCGCGATCGATCTGCTCGACATCGGGAACGCCGGCGTCGGCGTCCTCCAGTCGGCCTGCGGTGTCGGTGCGATCGCAGGGGCCGCCGTCGCACTCACACTCGTCTCTCGCTCACGACTCGGCCGCGGCCTCGCTCTGGGTCTCGTCCTTTGGGGCGTGCCGCTGATCGTCGTCGGCGCACTCCCCTACTCGTTCGTCGCGGTGATCGCGCTCGCCGTGCTCGGGGTCGGGAACACGCTGGTCGACATCTCGACCATGACCTTGATCCAGCGCACGGCCGTCCCCGAGGTCGCAGGCCGGATCTTCGGCGTGCTCGAAAGCTCGATCGTCGCGTCGCTCGCACTCGGCGCACTCACCGCCCCCGCGCTGATCACGTGGCTCGGCACCCGCGGCGCGCTTCTGACCGTAGGAGTGGTCCTCCCGTTCCTCGCACTCGTCACGCGCGGACGGCTCAGCGTGATCGACGACGCAGCTCACATCCCGCTGGACCAGATTGCAGCGATCCGCACCGTTCCGTTCCTCACGCTCCTGCCGCTTCAGATGATCGAATATCTCGCCGGACAGATGAGCCGGATCGAACTGACGAGCGGCAGCGCGCTCTTCAGCCGCGGCGATCACGGCGACTCGTTCTACATCCTCGACCAGGGCACGCTCGAGATCGACCTGCCGGAAGGCGTGAAACGTGAGACGGCGCCCGCGTTCGTCGGGGAGATCGCCCTGCTCCACGACATTCCACGCACCGCGACGGTCAGGGCGGGCGGCGACGCTGTCCTCTGGCGGCTCGACCGCGACGCATTCCTGGCTGCAGTCGGCGGCCACGCACGTGCCCGTGGGCATGCGGACAGCATCGTGTTCGCGCGCCTCGACGCTGCCAACGCGAACGCTCTATAGATCCGAGGCGCGGCGCTCCGCGATCAATGCACGCAGCCGCTCCACCGCTTCCGGGGCCTTGCGCTCGAGGGCCCAGACGGCAGGCTTGAAGAGCGCAATCAACCGCATCGGAGAAGTTGCGACAACGGACGCCGTGCGGCGGCCGGACGCGAGGACTGCCATCTCGCCGAACACGTCGCCCGGCCCGAGGCTGACCACTGTTGTGCCGTTGGCATTGACGTCCGCTGTGCCGCTCTCGATCGCGTACAGCGCATGGCCGAAATCGCCCTCCGTGACCAGAGTTTGTCCCTCGCCTGCCTCGACCTCGGTGGCCGCGGCGGCAACCGCCTCGAGATCTGCGCCGTCCAGGTCGCCGAACAAGGGGATCGCCGCGAGCCGTTCAGTCTCCATCGCGCACGAACCTACACCGGGCCGGGTAGAGGTTTGGTGAACGGGCGGGGGACGCGCCGGAACGAACTGGTGAACGGCCGTCGCAGTAGGCTTCTGCTCGATGACTTGCCCGAACTGCGGAACACAGAACAGCGCGGGTCGTCGATTCTGCGGGGCGTGCGCCGCGCCGCTCGAGCTGGCGTGTCCCGCCTGCGGCGCCGCGAACGAGCCGGGCATGCGGTTCTGCGGCGCGTGCGCCCACCCGCTCGATGAGGTCGGCGCGACGGCCGCCCCGGAAGCGTCCGCTCAAACGGTTGCGGCACCGCCGGCCGCCGAGCGCCGGCTCGTCTCCGTCCTGTTCGCCGACCTCGTCGGCTTCACGACGCTCTCCGAGTCTCGCGATCCGGAGGACGTCCGCGAGATCCTCTCCCGCTACTTCGACAACTCCCGGCGCCTGATTACGCTCTACGGCGGCACGGTCGAGAAGTTCATCGGCGATGCGGTGATGGCCGTGTGGGGCGCGCCGACGGCAACCGAGGACGACGCCGAGCGCGCGGTTCGGGCCGCGCTGGACCTCGTCGCCGCCGTCTCGGCGCTCGGCGACGAGCTCGGGGCGCCACTTCGCGCGCGGGCCGGCGTATTGACCGGCGAAGCCGCGGTGACGATCGGGGCGAAGAGCGAAGGCATGGTCGCGGGAGATCTGGTCAACACCGCTTCCCGCATCCAGTCGGCCGCTGAGCCTGGATCGGTCTACGTGGGCGAGTCGACGCGACGCGCCACCGAGCGCTCGGTCGCCTATGACTCGGCAGGCGAGCATGTCCTGAAAGGGAAGGCCGAGGCGCTGCCGCTCTGGCGTGCACTGCGCGTCGTCTCAGGCGTGGGCGGTCAGCTCCGGTCGCAGGGGCTCGAAGCGCCGTTCGTCGGCCGTGACCGCGAGCTGCGCCGGATCAAAGAGCTCTTCCATGCCTGCGCAGACGAGCGGCGGGCGCACCTCGTCTCGGTGACCGGGATCGCCGGCATCGGCAAGTCGCGGCTCGGCTGGGAGTTCTACAAGTACTTCGACGGGATCGTCGAGCAGATCTGGTGGCACCGCGGCCGCTGCCTTGCGTACGGCGACGGCGTTGCGTACTGGGCCCTTGCCGACATGGTGCGGATGCGCTGCCGCATCTCCGAGGACGAGCCTGTCGAGGCCGCTCTGACCAAGCTGCGTGAAACGCTCCGCGAGCAGCTGCTCGACGACGACGAGCGCCGCTTCGTCGAGCCTCGCCTCGCCCAGCTGCTTGGCCTCGCGGACCGCGAATCGAGCGACCGGCAGGACCTGTTCGCCGCCTGGCGTCTGTTCTTCGAGCGCCTCGCCGACTCGAACCCTGTTGTCCTGCTCTTCGAGGACTTGCAGTGGGCGGACGCCTCGCTGCTCGACTTCATCGAGTACCTGCTCGAATGGGCGCGCAACCACCCCGTCTACGTGATCACCCTCTCACGGCCGGAACTGCACGAGCGGCGGCCCGACTGGGGCGCTGCGCAGCGGAACTTCACGTCGATCTACCTCGAACCGCTCTCCGAGAGCGCAATGACCGAGCTGCTCGCCGGGCTCGTCCCCGGCTTGCCGGGCGGGCTGCTCGCCCAGATCCTCGCCCGCGCCGAAGGCGTCCCCCTCTACGCGGTCGAGACGGTGCGGATGCTGCTGGACCGCGGCGCACTCGAGCGGTCCGGCGATCTCTATCTCCCGACCGGCGAGCTGGAGACGCTCGAGGTGCCCGAGACACTGCAGGCGCTGATCGCTGCGCGGCTGGACGGCCTGAGCGACACCGACCGGCGACTGCTCCAGGTGGCGTCCGTGCTCGGCAAGACCTTCACACGCACGTCGCTCGCCAGCCTCTCCGGATTGTCGGAGCCCGAGCTCGAACCGCTGCTCGCCGCGCTCGTGCGGAAAGAGGTGCTCTCGCTCCACGCCGACGCCAGAGCTCCGGAGCACGGTCAGTACGGCTTCCTTCAGGATCTCGTGCGACGGGTCGCCTACGACACGCTGGCCAGACAGCAGCGCAAGCAGCTGCATCTCGCCGCGGCCGATTTTCTGAGCTCGTCGGGAGCCGAGGACGAACTGGCCGAGGTGATCGCCGCCCACCTGCTCGCTGCCTTCGAGGCCTCGCCCGATGCTGCCGACGCGGAGGATCTGCAAGCTCGCGCTGCGGGGGCGCTGCTGCTGGCCGGCGAGCGTGCGGCGTCGCTCGGAGCCGCCGCCGAGGCCAAGCGCTATTTCGAGCAGGCCGCGAGGCTCGCCGCCGCGGACGATGTCCGCGCCCGCCTGATCGCCAGAGCCGGAGAGATGGCCTACAGCGCGTCGCAGCCCAGCGCGGCGAAGGCGTTGCTCGACGAGGCCCAGACGGCCTTCACCGCGCTCGGAGATGTGCGAGCGACCGCCGGTGTTGTCTCGCTGCTCGCGACGCTCGACTTCGAGGACGGCCACCCGCCGCAGGCGGTTGCACGGCTCGAACCCGTGATCGCGGAGCTCGAGGCTGGGGAGCCCGATGCGGTGCTCGCGGAGATCGCGGGCCAGCTTGGCCGCTTCCTGATCTTCGCCGGCGAGCCGGAACGCGCCGCTCCGTACCTGGAGCGCGCACTGACGCTCGCCGAGCTGCTCGATCTGCCGGAGACGTTCGTTCAGGCCCTGAACAGCAAATCGGTGCTGGCGATCCAGCACGGCCGTCTGCGCGAATCGCGGATCCTCCTCGAAGGAGCCCTCGAGATCGCGCTCGCGCAGGAGCTCCACTCGGCGGCGCTCCGCGCTTACAACAACCTGTCGGTCCTGTTGTGGTCGGTCGACGATTGGAAGGCAAACCTCACCAACATGGAGCGTGCGCTCGAGCTCGCGCGGCGCGTCGGGCACCGGAACTGGGAGGCGAACTTCGTGGCGGGGTCGATCGGCACGCTCGACATGCTCGGTCGCTGGGACGAGGCGCTCGCCCGTGGCGTCGAGGCAGATGAGCTTGCGACGAACGAGTTCGCGCGCGGCCTTCGGCTGCAAGTGGTTCGCATCCTCGCTGCACGTGGAGAGCTCCACCGCGCGAGAGAGATCCTCGTCGAGGACGCGAGCATCTCGCAGTCGGAGAACGCCGATTTCTCAGGCGGCTACGCCATGGTCGAGTCGTGCCTCCTGCGTGCCGAAGGGGACCTCGACGGTGCCCTGGCTGCGAGCGACCGCGCGTTGGCCCTGGGCCTGGGCATGGATCTCGCCGGGCCGCGAAAGTACACCCTCTTCGAGGCGCTCGAGGTAGCCGCCGAGCGCGGCGAGCTCGAGCGGCTGCGCACCCTCCTCGCTCAACTCGACGTCCTCCGGCCCGGCCAGGTGACACCGACGATTCGTGCGACCCGAGCGCGCTTCCGCGCCTACCTGCCCGAGGCCGAAGCCGAGGCCGAGTTTCGGATTGCTGAGGGCGTGTTCGCCGACCTCGAGCTGCCGTTCTTCCTCGCGCTCACCCGCTTCGAGGCAGCAGCGCGCCTTCTGGCGGCCGATCGTGAGCCGGAGGCCGAGCCGCTGCTCACAGCAGCCGCCACGACGTTCGAGCGTCTGCAGGCAACGCCGTGGCTCGATCGCGTCGAACGACTCAGTCCGCGCGCACTCACACGCTCCACCGCGGACTCGGAGCCCTCCCTGCCGACGTAACGATCCCCGGTGTGCTTGCCAGGGTCGCGCAATGAGGAGATCCTCTGCTCATGCGGCCTCGGCCTTCTGGCACGGTCACCTTTCTCTTCACGGACGTCGAAGGCTCGACGTCGCTGCTCGGCGAGCTCGGTGCGGCGGCGTACGCCACTCAGCTGGAGCTCCACCGCACGGCCTTGCGCCGGGCCTGGGAGTCGCATGACGGCGTCGAGATCGACACCCAGGGCGACTCCTTCTTCGTCGCCTTCAGCCGGGCGGGCGATGCGGCGGCCGCTGCCCGCGGCGCGCAGGCTCTTCTGCAGGAGCACGGCATCCGTGTGCGGATGGGCATCCACACGGGCGAGCCGCTGCTGACGGAGGAGGGCTACGTCGGAATGGACGTGCACCGCGCCGCTCGGATCGCCGCCGCCGGCCACGGCGGGCAGATTCTCCTGTCGCACGCGACACGCGACCTGCTCGTGGACGAGGACGAGATCGTCGATCTCGGCGAGCACCGCCTGAAGGACCTGACCCGCTCGGAGCGCATCTACCAGCTGGGGCTCGGCTCGTTTCCGCCGCTCCGGAGCCTCAACAGATCGAACCTGCCCGAGGTGGCGCATCCGCTCGTCGGACGCATGGTCGAGCAGCTCGAGGTCGAGGACCTGCTCAGGCGCGTCAGGCTGGTGACCATCACCGGCACCGGCGGCACGGGCAAGACACGTCTCGCACTGCAGATCGCTGCGGAGCTCCTGGACGAGTTTCCCGACGGGGTGCATTTCGTCCCGCTCGCAGCCTTGACCGATGCGGACCTCGTGCTGCCGGTCGCCCTGCAGGCGCTCGGCCTCTCGGAGGCCGACAATGCCGACCAGCGCTCGCTCCTCGTCCTCGACAACTTCGAGCACCTTCGCGCGGCAGCCCCGGCCATCGCCGGGTTCCTCGCGAGCTCGCCCGGGCCGACGCTGCTCGTGACGAGCCGGATCCCGTTGCACGTCTCGATGGAGGTCGAGTATCCGCTCGATCCTCTGCCCCAGCTCGCAGCCGTCGAGCTGTTCCTCGACCGCGCCAACAGCGTTCGCAGAAGCGCTGAGCCGTCACCTGAGGTGGAGGAGATCTGCCGCCGGCTGGACTGTCTTCCGCTCGCACTCGAGCTCGCAGCGGCACGGTTGAGGCTGCTCGACCCGGCTGCTCTCCTCCATCGCCTCGATTCGAGGCTGTCGCTGCTCACCCGCGGGCCTGCCGACCTGCCCGAACGACAGCGGACGCTGGAGGCGACGATCGCGTGGAGCTACGACCTGCTCGACCCGGAGGTGCAGGACGTGTTTCTACGGCTGTCGATCTTTGCAGGCTCCTTCGGCATCGAGGCTGCCGACTCCGTCGCCGACGCCGACCTGGAGACCCTGACGACGCTCACCGAGGCAAGTCTCCTCAAGGCCCGCGGCGACAGCCGCTTCCTCGTGCTCGAGACGATTCGCGAGTTCGCTCGTGGGCGGCTACCGGTCGAAGAGGCGATGAGGCTGCCGACCCGCCACGCGCAGTACTACCTCTCGGCAGCCGAGCAGGCAGCGCCGAAACTGACGGGACACGACGCGCAGGAGTGGCTCGCCGCGATCGGCGCCGACTACGGCAACTTCCTGGCGGCACTCGACTGGTTCGCGCTCGAAGCACCGGAGGACGTGGCGCGCTTGACGATCGCACTCTGGCGCTTCTGGCTCGTACGGGGACGCTACGAGGAGGGGCAACGAGCGATCGAGCGGGCCCTCGGGCTCAGCCCCACCCCGCTCGAGCACGCCGAGCTCCAGTACCAGCTGGGCGCGATCGTCATCTCACGGGGCGACACCGCGCGCGGTCGCGCCGTGTTCCAGGACGCACTCGACCGATTCCGGGCGGAGGGGCAGCAACTTGGTGAGGCGCGCAGCCTGAGCGCACTCGGGCACGTCGCCGCGGACGCGGGCGCGTGGAGCGAGGCGATCGCCCTCTACGAGGGCGCCGCGGCCGTTTTCCGCCGCAGCGGCGAACGCTTCGGCCTCGGCGGTGTCCTGGGCGATCTCGCCAACACCTATCTGCGCTCGAACTCACCCGGCGAGGCCCTGCCGCTCGCCGTGGAGAGTCGCACGATCCAGAACGAGGTCGGCAACGGGCAGGGCGAGGCGCTCGCACTCGCGATCGAAGGGTACGCCCACCTCGGGCTCGGCCGGCTGACCGAGGCGCGTCGGGCGCTGACCGCCGCAACCCGCGTCGCGCACAGGCTCGGCTATCTCCACGGCTTGGTCTTCAGCCTGAACGGACTTGCGGCCGTGGCGTATCGATCGGCCGACCATGACCGCGCGCGAGCGCTGTTCGAAGCCGCGCAGGCGCTTCGAGACAGCATGGGCATCGAGCACGATCCGGACGACGCGCTCGTCGCCGAAGACCGAGCGGCCGCTCGCGGGCCTAGGCCCGTCGGTCGGTATGGCGGACTTCGATCTCGACCGGGCGATCGCACTCGCGCTCGCCGAGTAGCCGTGCGCTAGGGCGCTTCGAACAGTTCGATGACCTCCAGCCCATGCAGGTCGTGCAGGATCCCGTCGAGGTCGCCGTCCTTCACCAGCACGTAGGCGTAGGTGGGATTGTTGGCACCGTCGAACCAGAGGTTCTCGAACTTCCCATGATGACTCTTGCAGACCGATTCGACCTTCTCGCGTGTCCGCAGACCCGGATTCGGTGTCATCGCGTTGATCTTCACGAAGTTGTGTGGCACGTTTCCTCCTCGAGTTCAGCCGATCATCCACAGCCGAACCGGGCGATGCAAGGCCGTCAGTAGGCGGGAAGCGGCGGCGGGAGCGGGCGGCTCAGGTTTGCGACCGCCCCGGTGGCCTCTTCGGCCGCCGCAGGCCGCGCATCCGTGCGGGCGTGCCACAGGTCGATGTTCAGGCGCTCGATCTCCTCGACGAGCATGGTGATCGCCCGCCCGGCCGCACGCACCTCCTCTCGCGGATCGGTCTGCAGCCCTTCGCCCCAGCTCCGGAGCGTCTCCACCTTCGCCTCGTCGAGGCGCTGCTGGGGGAGGCTCAAGAGGCCTTCATAACGGCGGGAGCGAGCGAGACTGTCAACAGCTTTTCCACAATGCACCACCACCAGTCCCTGCGAGCACGCGGAAACCGGTCTTCGATGTTGATAACAGCCCTGCGCTCCGCACGCGGTCTCCCCGGGGCGTATCAGGGCAAAAATTCACCGAGCCGGTGGCGTTTTCGTCCACCGCCCCCACAAACCTTCGGCTTGCGCCTATGGCCCTCAGGAACGGCTTCGGTCTACTAACGCTCCGCGCTCGGTGCATTCAGCAACGTAGCGATGGCGCGGAGCACGTTCAAGACCGGAGTTTGTAAACGAACCCGCAGTTTGCGGCAATTCACTCGCGGGTGCCGCCGGCGAGCGAGGGCGGCATCCCTCGACCGAGGGAGGCCTTTCGTTGCGGGTCGCACGGCGGGCTTCTAGACTCGCGCGAATCCGACGAGAAGGAGGCCGAGATGGCAACCACGACAGGCATGGATGCCGACCGGCTCGACGCGCTGAGAGGTTCCGTTTCCGGGACTCTCCTGGCGCCGGGCGACGGCGGCTACGAGGAAGCACGCCGAGTCCACAACGGATTGATCGACCGCAACCCGGCGCTGATCGCGCGTTGCCAGAGCACCGCCGACATCGCGGACGCGGTTCGGTTCGCGCGCGCGGAGGGCCTCGACATCTGTGTGCGCGGCGGCGGTCACAACGTTGCCGGACGTGCCGTGGTCGACGGGGCGCTGATGATCGATCTGAGCCCGATGAAGGGGGTCTACGTCGACCAGGGCGCGCGTACCGTACGGGCGCAGGGCGGTGTGCTCTGGCGCGAGCTGAATCGCGAGACGGCCGCCCACGGGCTTGCCGTCACAGGTGGCGCGATCTCGACCACCGGCATCGCCGGGCTGACGCTCGGCGGCGGTCTCGGCTGGCTGATGGCGAAGTACGGGCTGGCGGCCGACAACGTGAACGCGGTCGAGCTCGTGACGGCCGAAGGCGATGTGCGCGACGTGACGGCTGAGTCGGACCCGGATTTGTTCTGGGCGCTTCGGGGCGGCGGCGGCAACTTCGGCATCGCGGCGTCGTTCGAATACCGGCTCTACCCGCTGCAGATGATCACCGGAGGGCTGATCGCCCATCCGATCGACGCCGCGGGCGACCTGCTCCGGTTCTACCGCGAGGCGCTCGCGTCTGTATCGGACGACCTCACCGTCTTCGCAGGGTTGGTGCATGCGCCGGACGGCTCGGGGCACAAGCTGTCGGCGATGGTCGTCTTCCACACCGGAACCCCTGAAGAGGCGGAGCGAGAGCTCGCACCGTTCAAGAACTGGGGCTCACCGCTCGCGGTCGAGGTCGGGCCGATGCCGTACCAGGTCATGAACACGGTGCTCGACGCGAACTATCCGACAGGCTCGCTCAACTACTGGCTCTCGAGCTTCACGAGCGGGTTGCCCGACGGCTTGATCGACACGGCCGTGGAACGGTTCGCGACCGTTCCGTCGACGATGAGCGCGGTGCTACTGGAGCAGTTCCACGGTGCGGTCTGCCGTGTCGGCGTCACCGACACCGCCGTCCCGCACCGTGAGGAAGGCTGGAACCTGCTCCTGCCGTCTGTCTGGACCGACCCCGCCGACACCGAAGCCAACATCGCCTGGACACGGGAGACGCACGCGGCGCTTGCTCCTCACCTGACGGAAGGCCGCTGGCTCAACTACCTCGGCGACGATCAGGACGACGCAGTGCGCGCTGCCTACGGGCCGAACTACGACCGCCTCGTCGAGTTGAAACGGCGCTTCGACCCGCAGAACGTCTTCCGCCACAACCACAACATCGTTCCGTAGCCGCCGTCAGCCCAACAAGGTCGCGGCGTGGTCCGGGACGTAGCGGTAGAGGTCGCGCGGCGGCCGCTCGTAGTCGCTTTCCGGCGGGCGCGGCGGCAACTCGACCGGGGTCTCCAGCACGTCCTGGTAGGGCACGATCGACAGCAGGTGGGCGATGCAGTTGAGGCGGGCGCGGCGCTTGTCGTCACCCTCGACCACGTACCACGGGGCCTCGTCGACGTCGGTGTGGACGAACATCTCGTCCTTCGCCCGCGAGTAGTCGACCCAGCGCGCGCGCGACTCCAGATCGAGCGGCGACAGCTTCCAACGGCGCAGCGGGTCCTCGAGCCGTGAGCGGAACCGCCGCTCCTGCTCCTCGTCGCTGACGGAGAACCAGTACTTGACCAGCCGGATCCCGTCCTCGACCAACAGCCGTTCGAAGATCGGGCACTGCTCGAGAAACAGCCGGTACTCCGCGGGCGTGCAGAAGCCCATCACGTGCTCGACGCCGGCGCGGTTGTACCAGCTGCGGTCGAAGATGACCATCTCCCCCGCGCTCGGCAGGTGCGCGATGTACCGCTGGAAGTACCACTGGCTCCGCTCGCGCTCCGTCGGCGCGGGCAGCGCCACGATGCGCGCCGCCCGCGGGTTCAGGTACTCCGTCACCCGTTTGATCGCCCCGCCCTTGCCGGCCGCGTCGCGCCCCTCGAACAGAACGACGAGCCGCTCGCCCGTTGTTCGCACCCATTCCTTCAACTGCACCAGCTCCCCCTGCAGGCGAAGCAGTTCCTGCTCGTACAGCTTGCGGGGGATCGTCGTTGCGTGATCGTGGGGCATCGGCTCGTCTCCAGCGAACCCTACGCGCGTCGGCGGCCGCCCCGGCCGTGCGGGAAACCCCCACCCCGGCTCAGTGATCTCCTGGATTCCACGCGGGACGACGTCGGCGAAGCTGCCGGCATGTCACTCCATCCGAAAAGCACGACCGACCTGGCGCTCGCGCCGGTGGCGGCGGCAATCGACCTCAACCTCCAGAGACTGCGGGACCGGAAGCCGTCCGAGATCGACTACGAGCTCGCGCTCGAGCTCAATCTCAACACCCACGGCAGCACGCGCGTGGACCGCGCGCATTGGGTGCAGCAGAGCGCGATCCGCTTCGTCGACCTCCACGACTGGCAGACAGAGATCACCGATGACGGTGACCGTCTCCGACTCGACGGAGGGTCCGTGACGCTCGACCTGGGACTGAGCGCCACGCTCCTCAGCTACATCGAGTACGGGCCGACCGGCTCGGAGAAGTGATCGCCCGCGTCAGCGGTCGACGGCCGGAGCGTTCGCATACTCCTCGTCGGTGACGTGGTCGCCCCAATTTGCCGGGATTCCCGCGTCGTCGACCTCGAGCATCGCGAGGTGGGTCATCAAACGCGTCGCGGCAGCGCCGTGCCAGTGCTCCTCCCCGGGCTCGAAGAACACGCGGTCGCCGGGGCGGATCACCTCGACGGGGCCACCTCGCCGCTGCGCGTGGCCGACGCCTTCGAGCACGTAGATCGTCTGGCCGTTCGGATGTGTGTGCCAGGCGGTTCGTGCGCCGGGCGTGAAATGAACGCGGCTCGCACTCAGGCGCGAGCCGGCGGACGGAGCGGCGACGGCGTCGATGTGCACGGTGCCGGTGAACCAGTCGCTCGGCCCCACCGTGGTGTCGCCGATGTTCCTCGTGATCTGCAATTTGGCCTCCAAGTCAGGATCGGTTGCGTGCACTCATCATCTCGGGCCGGCGCATGATCGATCGCTGAGACTCACCTGACCCGCACCTGGAGGCTGAGCCGGCGCTGGCGCGGCGACCAGATCCGGAGCAGCGAGCCGCGCTGGAGGCGAATCGTCCTGATGAAGACGCCCTGATTGTTCGTCAGCCGGGCACGGCCGACGAGTTTCCATTCGTTCCGGTGGAGCACCTCCAGCTGATAGGGCTTGCGGCCCGGCCGGCCGCCGCGAATCTGACCCCAGACCACTGTCTGGAACCCGACTCGCCTCATCTCCGCGAACGGCAGCTTGAATCCCTGCAGCGAGGGCTTCGGACGGCTGTTCGCGAAGAGGAGCCCGGTCTGGAAGCGGCTGAGCGCGACCTCGTCGCGATAGAGGTACTGGATCAGCATCGTGACCCGCGGCAGCCGCCAGGCGCGCATCGCCGCGAGGCTGAGCATCGTCGCCTGCCTCCGGGGCGGAACGCCGAGGAACATGTCGGGCGGGTTCGTCTGGTAGCCGTACTCGGTGAGCCAGATCGGCTTCGGCCCGAAGGCGCGCCTGACGAGGATGAGGAGCTTCGGAAGCGTCGCCATCGTGATCGACGGACAGTTCTTGCAGCCGCCGCTCGACGGCGTCTCGCCTGGTCTCGAGGGGTAGGGGTGGTGGGCGTAGGCGTCGAGCTTCGCGTGTGCGGCGGCCATGCCGCGAACCCAGACCACGGGCGCAACGCCCCCGAGCCCGCCGCGAGGCGCCGTCACTCCGCCGCCGACCTGCGCGTGCCGGAGGACGGCGTGGATCGCGTCGTACCCGGGGTTGAGCAGATGCTGGACGTAGATCGCCGCCTTCGTCGGTCTGAGCCAGAGCGGCTTGTTCGGCTCATTCCAGATCAGCCAGTAGTGAACCCAGGGGTAGCGCTGGGCGGCGGCGTGCGCGAAGGCCCGGAAGTCCCGCGGTCGCGGAGGCGCGAAGTTCGGTCCACGGCCCCCGTTCGCCCAGGCCGGCGTGCCGACCAGCGTGAGCACCGGCGTCAGGCCGTAGCGGCGGAGGCCGCGCAGAATCCTGTCGGGTCGACGCCAGTCGTAGGCGCGATCGCGCGGCGAGCTCGGATTCGGTCGGCCGCCGCAGGGCGATCTCGTTCCAGCGGAGCGTGAAGCGGACGAGCGGCACGCCGAGCCTCTTGAACGTCGCCAGCCGCTGGTTGAGCGTTCCCGGCCCGAACTCCAGCCACGCGTCGTCCTGAATCCCGTACCGAATGCCCTTCGACGCGTGAACGGAGCTCGCAGCAACACATGCCGCGACGGCGAACAACAGCACCACGCACATTCTCATCCGACCCCCTGGCGTCCTCATCGGCGGCTCGAACTCTCGCACGTCGCCAGGATCCCCGCACCGCCATACCAACGCGACAACCAGTTGCGGGCTATGTTGGCACGACCCCAACATGGAGGCTCGCCTTGAGCACGCTCATCCGCTTCGCTCCCCCGTCCTTGACGGCCGAGCAGTACGACAACGCTGTACGTCGACTGCGCGAGGAAGGCGTCCTCCCGGCCGACGGGCTCGAGTTCGAGATCTGCTTCGGGTCGGGCGACCAACATCGCGTCAGTCAGGTCTGGGACTCGCCCGAGCAGATGGCCGCGTTCGGCGAGCGCCTCGCGACCGATCCTCGCCGAGCTGGGCATCGACCCCGGCGAGCCGGAGGTCGTCGAGGTGCACAACATCATCAGGCGCTGACTCCTGTCGGAAGGCGGGCGGCGGACACCTCCGAACAATCGGGGACGGTTACGCCGCTCGCTCTTCCGGATCGACGTCGCGCCCGGGCGAGCCCGACCCCGCAGCCCGGGCCGCCAGTTCCGCGCCGGCGCCGAAGCGCAGGATGCGACCGCCGAACGCAATCGAGCACACCGCAAACCAGGCCCACCCGAGCGCCAGGCCGGCGATCACATCGGTCAGCCAGTGAACATCCAGCAGCACGCGGCTCGCCGCCACACCGACGGCGATCCCGGCGGCCAGCCCGATCAGCGCAGCCCGCCGCGGACGCGCCTGGCGGCGACCGATCAGCAATGCAGCCGTCGCATAGAACGCAGCTGCCGTCGCGGAGTGACCGCTCGGGAATGACGGCCCGAGCGTCGCGGCCACGGGATTGAACGAGGGCCTGACCCGATCGGCCAACTGCTTCACGGTCAGCACGAGAACCTCCTCGCCCGCCATCACGGCAACGATGAAGGCCACCACCCAGGCGCTGCGCTGCACCACGGTCTCGACAGTCGCGAGGATCACGCACAGCACGACCACGACGTAGATGCTCCCGAGCTGGGTGATGCCGTTGAGGACGTGCGTCGAGAACGCCGATGCGTGTGCGTTTCCCCACCTCGCGACGCTCTGGTCGATCCCGAGGAGGTGCGCATTCGTACGCACCAGGTACGCGAGCACTCCGAAGAGGACGCCGCCGGCAATCGCGAGCACCAGGGCGAGCGTCAGCGCGAGGCCCGTTGCCACCTCAGGGTCGAGTCGAGGAGCAAGCGCCGCCCGCAGACCGGGATGCGCGTCAGCCGATTCGCCGACTTTTCGTGCCGCACTGCGGGCCGGGTCGGCTGCGCGCGGAAATCGCCACGCGAGCAGACCGACCGCGAGACCGGCGGTCAGGGCAAGGGCGAAGAGAAGAAGGAGTGGCATTTGTGTGTTTGGAAGATTCGGGAAGCGAAGGACGGGGATATGCCCCCATCGTCTCTGTCAAAACGCAACCAGCCACTGCAGTCAGCCCTGCTCCCACATCCCGTCCTGCGGGTTCGAAGGAGCAGGGCGGTGTCGGCGTGCTCCGGGCACGGCCCGGCGGCCCGGCCGAACGGCTCGCTGCGAGCCTCAGCGCGAATGCCGCGATCGTCTTCACGATCGCGATGCTCGCCGGGCTCCTCGTGATCGCGGCCGCTTCGATCGGAGCCGGCCTCCTCGTGACGAGGGTGATCGAGCGCGCATGGGGCATCGGCGCGGCCGACGAGCGGGTCAACGTCTGGCTCGCAGCGCATCGCACACCGGGTCGGACGCACGCGTCGCTGATCGGCTCGATCGTCGCGGGTGGCGTGGTGCTGCCGATCCTGGTCGGGCGTGATCGGGCTGGCCTGCGCGGTCCTGCGGAAATGGCGGGTTGCGGCTTTCGTCGTCTTCGCACTCGCCGTCGAAGCGGCGACCTACCGGCTCACGACGCTGGTCGTCCACGTTCATCGGCCGCGCGTCGTCCGACTCGAGCAGCTGCCGGTCAACGCCAGCTATCCGTCCGGGCATACCGCTGCGGCGGTCGCGGTCTACGGCGGGCTCGCGCTCCTCGTCACCTCCAGGTTCCAGAGCAGGCGCGGTCCGCGCGCTCACGTGGGCGTTCGCAGTCGCGATGGTCGTGTTCGTCGCACTGTCGCGCATGTACCGCGGTATGCACCATCCGCTCGACGTGGGCGGCGGGCTGCTCGTGGGCATTGCAGCACTGGCCGTGCTCGTGTTCGCATGCCGTCTCGCGGGCGCCGTCTACGACGCGCACCACGGCGGAGAAGCATGAAGGTTGCAGTCGTCGCGCACTCGGGCAAGACGCTCGGCGGTGGACTGCCGGAGCTCCGTCGCATCCTCGAGGCCGAGGGCGTGACCGACCCGTTCTGGTGTGAGGTCGCGAAGAGCCGCAAGGCGCCGGCGCAGATTCGGCGCGCCGTCGCGGAAGGGGCGCAGCTCGTCTTGGTGTGGGGCGGGGACGGAATGGTCCAGCGGGCCGTCGATGTGCTCGCCGGTTCGGATGTGCACCTGGCAATCGTCCCGGCGGGAACCGCAAACCTGTTCGCGTCCAGCCTCGGCATCACGAAGCACATCGGCCAGGCAGTGTCCATCGGCCTGCGCGGCGCCGACCGCAAGCTCGACGTCGGACGGTTCAACGGCGAGCGCTTTGCGGTGATGGCGGGCGCAGGCTTCGACGCAGCGATGATCCGCGATGCCGGCACCGGGGGGCTGAAGGAGCGGCTCGGTCGCGCCGCGTACGTCTGGACGGGCTCGAAGAACCTGCGCTCGAAGCCGTTTCGGGCCAAGATCGAGGTCGACGGTGTCCGCTGGTACAAGGGGAAGGCCAGCTGCATCCTGCTCGGGAACACGGGCGAGCTGTTCGGCGGAGTCAGTGCGTTCGAGGATGCGCGACCCGACGACGGCAAGCTGGAGCTGGGTGTCGTCACGGCCGAGGGGCTGGTGGAATGGGGCCGGATCATCGCCCGTGCCGCGGTCGGCACCGCGAGCAAGTCGCCGTTCGCACGGACCACGAAAGCGCGCTCAGTGAAGGTCGAGCTGAACCGGAAGATCCTGTACGAGCTCGATGGGGGCGACCGCTCGAAGGTGAAGTCGTTCAAGGTCAAGGTCGAGCCGGCCGCCATCACCGTGCGCGTCCCCCGCGACGACTCGCCGTTCGCCCACGGTGACGTGAAGCCCGTCTATCCAGAGAGGATCAAGCTATGAGCAACATACGATCGACCGGAGCGGTCGGCGCCGTGGAGGACGCGGGCGCCGGCTTCGTCCAGACGCCTGCGTTCGAGTGGCTCTCGCGTGCCGGGTTCGTCGCGCGTGGAGCCGTCTACGCGATCATCGGGATCCTCGCGTTCAAGCTCGCTATCGGGCATGGCGGCAAGCTGACGAACCAGCAGGGAGCCATGCGCACGTTGGCGCACCAGCCGTTCGGCAAGTACCTGCTCACGTTGCTCGCGATCGGTCTCGCGGGTTACGCGATGTGGCGGTTGTTCCGCGCTGCGCTCGGGCGTGGGCCCGAGGGCGCCGATCAAGGCTTCGACCGGCTCGCTGCGCTCGGAAGCGGCCTCGCCTACGGCGCGCTGTGCGTCCTCGCGGTCGAGATCCTCCTCGGGGCCGGCTCCTCGGGCAGCGCATCGCCCAAGAAGTCGGCGGCCGGGGTCCTCGGCTGGCCGGCGGGCGCCTGGATCGTCGGGCTCGTCGGGGCCGGCCTGGTCGGGATCGCCCTCTACCAGGGGTACCGTGGCGTGTCGCAGGCAGTTTCTCGACGACTCGAAGGTCGAGGAGATGCCGCCCGCTGTGAAGACGTGGATCGGCCGGCTCGGGACGGTCGGGCATCTGGCGCGCATGGTCGTGTTCGGCCTCGTCGGGATCTTCCTCATCAAGGCTGCCGTCGATTTCAATCCGAACAAGGCAGTCGGCCTCGACGGCGCACTGGCCAAGCTCGTGCACGCCGCCTACGGCCCGTACCTGCTCGGAGTGGTCGCTGTCGGCTTGATCGCGTTCGCGCTCTTTTCGTTCAGCGACGCGCGCTATCGAAGGATTTGACAGTGGCCGCCCGGCTCGATCCGTTCAGGCGAATGACCTATCCGCTCGAGTGTTGGGTGGGTGAACAGATCTCCGAGCAGATCTGCCGTCACCACCGGAGGCGACTCGAGCGGATCGGATGGTCACACGCGCTCGAGCCCGAGCCGGGCAAGTGGGCCACGGGCGAGTTTCCGGCTCGGCCCGGCAACAGCGTGGAGATTCTGATCGACGGCGCGCAAGCACTGCCGTCGATGGTTGACGCGCTGCTCGGTGCGGAATCGCACGTTCACATCACCGGCTGGTACTTCACCCCGTCGTTCGCGCTCGAGCGCGGCAGCAGCGAACCGCTCGTTCTCCGGAATCTCCTCGCCGAGCTGGCAGAGCGGCTCGACGTACGCGTGCTTGCCTGGGCCGGGGCGCCGCTTCCCCTCTTCCGCCCCTCGCGGGGAGACGTCTCGACGATGCGCGACCGGTTGACCATGCACACGAAGATTCAGTGCGCGCTCGATGCGAAAGAGCGGCCGATGCATTGCCACCACGAGAAGACGATCATCATCGACGACCGCGTCGCGTTCGTCGGCGGAATCGACCTCACCTCGGAGTCGGGCGACCGGTTCGACACGAACGACCATCCGTCCCGCTCCGAGGTCGGCTGGCACGACAGCTGTGCGCGGATCGAAGGCCCCGCCGTCGATGATGTTGCGGAGCATTTCCGCATGCGCTGGCATGAGGTCACCGGTGAGCAGCTCGCCCCCGCAACGCCGTCGGAGTCGGCGGGCGACGTCGAGCTCCAGGTCGTGCGCACCGTGCCCGAGCGCATTTACGACGCGAAGCCGAAAGGCGAGTTCACCATTCTCGAGTCGTACGTGCGCGCGCTCGAATCCGCGCAGCGCTTCATCTACATCGAGAACCAGTTTCTCTGGTCGCCCGAGATCGAAGGCGTGCTGTACCGGAAGATCCTTGATCCGCCCCACCCCGACTTCCGCCTCGTGCTGCTGCTGCCGTCGAAACCGAACAGCGGCGCCGACAACACGCGCGGCGTGCTCGGTCATCTGATCTCCGCCGATGGAGACGCCGGACATGTGCTGGCCTGCACGCTCTTCGCGCGCGCCGGCGATCTCGCAGACCCCATCTACGTCCACTCCAAGATCGCGATCGTCGACGACGAGTGGCTCACGATCGGTTCCGCCAATCTGAACGAGCATTCGTTGTTCAACGACACCGAGCTGAACATCGTGAGCCGAGACCCGGAGCTCGCCCGACGGCTCCGCCTCCGTCTTTGGGCGGAGCACCTCGAGCTGTCCGAGAAGCAGATACCGAGTGATCCCGTCGAGGCAATCGACGAGGTGTGGAAGCCCGTCAGCAAGGAGCAGCTCGAACGCCGAACGGCGGGCCGTCCACTGACACACCGTCTCGTGCGGCTCCCGCACGTCTCACGACGCTCTGCCCGCGCGCTTGGTCCGGTCTCGGGCCTCCTCGTCGACGGCTGACGCTGCGGCCCCTCGCCCCGGTCAGAGCAGTGCGCGATGCTGCTCGATCGGGTTCTGCCGGCGGGCGGCCCGCCGGGCAGCATCGTTGTCCCCGCGGCCGCGGCGACGATCGTGTGTGTCGTATGTTTGACGCAATGTAAGTCCGGAAATAGATGACCAGACCGTTCTGTCTTGTGAAGGCAGTCGGGTGTTCATCGATATCCCTTCCCGTTTTGCCGTTCCGGAATCACACAGAGCGATCGGGCGAGGCGGGAAAAGGCGGCCCTTTGGAGGTTTGAATGTCCGTGCTTGCACATAACCGGTCGTCTGCGCCCTCGAAACGACTCGCTGAGACCACAACCGGCACCGCGCGACCATTGCTGTGCTTCGTCTACTCGCCGACGTCGGGCCCGTCGCGCCGGGCCGAAGGATTCCTCGCCCAGGTCTTGCAACGACGGAAGAACCATCAGACCTTCGTCGTCCAGCGCATCAATTGCGTCGATCGGCCGGATCTGGCGAAGAAGCTCGGCGCCGAGACTGTCCCGTCACTGGTCGTCGTCGAGAACCGGCGCGTGCGTGCACGTCTGGAACGGGTGCGCGGGTGCAGGGACATCGAGCAGTTGCTGGAGCCGTGGCTGGGCGTCTCGGATGACGACGGGCTGTCGGCAGCGTCGCTCGAAGACGGGGACGAGGCCACTCCGCCCGCGCCCGTTCCCGTCCCGGAGCCCTATCCCCCGCCCGACGAGCTCGACATCCCGAACCCCGACCCCGACCCCGACAGAGGGAGCGAGGGCGACGATGGGTCGTCGAAACGACAAACCGAGGAGGTGGCAAGATGCCCCCGAGAGGCGTGAAGAAGGGCACCAAGCGCGCCCGTCAGTACGAGCACATCAAGCAAAGCGAGCGGCAGAGCGGCGCCTCCGAGGCTCGCGCCGAGGAGATCGCCGCCCGGACCGTCAACAAGGAACGCGCCCGGTCGGGTGAGTCGCGCACGAGCTCCTCGACCTCGACGAGTGACATCTCGTCCGGACGGCGTGGCGGCCTGCGCTCGGGGACGAAGCGGGACAAGGGCCGCACCTACGACCAGCTCTACGGTGAAGCCAAGAAGCTGAACGTCCCGGGTCGGTCGACGATGAACAAGGCACAGCTTCAGCGAGCCGTCGACGGGCGGAAGCGAGCACGGTGACCGCCGCGCCGGTTTACGACGGAGCTCCGCAGCCCCACGTCCCCATTCTCGGCCTCCTGATCGCAGGGCAGCGTGGACGAGGAAACGTGGACCACCGCCGCGACCGCGCGACATGCATTCGTCGCGACGATCGTGGCTCTCGTCGTGATCGTGGTCGCGTTCGCCCTGTGGCAGCTCAAGGTCGTCCTTGCGCTGATCCTCCTCGGCTTCACGATCGCAGCGGCGATGCGTCCCGGCATCGATCGTCTCGCCTCGTGGCGGATCCCGCGCCCGGTCGGCTTGCTGCTCCACTACCTCGGGCTGCTCGCGGTGATCGGGCTGTTCCTGTCGTTCGTCGTGCCGACACTCACCGACCAGGTTCAGGCGGCGCTGCACGCTGCGCAGACTCACCATCCTGGTTCCGGCGTTGGCATCAAGGCCAGGGTGCTCGACGTGCTCTCGCGCCGGTTGCACAGTCTTCCCGCCGCCGACAAGCTCGTCCAGCCCGCCCTGTCGGCCGGCGAGCAGGCGCTCAAGGTGCTGATCGGCATCCTCTTCACGTTCACGGTCGCCGCCTACTGGATCTTCGAGCGCGAGCGCACCGTCGACCTGGTTGCGAGTTTTCTGCCCAGGCCACGGCGCAAGACTCTCCGGGACACGTGGACGCTGATCGACCAGAAGCTGGGCGCGTTCGTGCGAGGCGAGCTCGTGCTTGATCGCGTTCGTCTCGACGCTCGCGTCGATCGCGCTCTGGCTCGTCGGCGAGCCGTACTGGTTGCTGATCGGAATCGCGGTGGGGATCCTCGAGATCGTTCCGGTGGTCGGGCCGCTCGCGGCACTCGTTCTGGCCGTCGGTGCCGGGTTGACCGTGTCGTGGCACACGGCGGTGCTCGCGGGCGCGGCACTGCTCGTGATTCGGTTGACCGAGGACTACCTCGTCACCCCGCGCGTGCTCGGAGGTGCAGTCGGCCTCTCCCCGCTCCTGACCCTGATCGCGGTGTCGGTGACAGGGGTCCTGCTCGGCGGCTTCTACGTGCTGCTGTCGGTGCCGATCGCAGCGGTCGTCGCGACCGTCGTCGATGTGTCACTCCGCGGAGTCGACCCGGCCGAGGTCGAGGTGCCGACCGTCATCTTCCCGTCCCAGGACGCCGGCTGACAGCGCGACCGGCCGGTCAGGCCGTCGCCTGACCCGGCTCGGCGGGGCCGTCGCCGGGCTCACGGCGCAGCAGGTCGAGCAGCGGCCCGATCTCGAATCCGAACTGCGCCGGATGGCGCATCTCCTTCTCGCGGTTGATCGCGTAGTGGTTTCTGCGCCCTGTCCGCTGACGCGTCACGTAGCCCTCCGCGACGAGGTCGGCGACGATCCGCTGCGCCGCCCGCTCCGTGATCCCGACGCGTTCCGCGATGTCCCTCAGCCGGATATCCGGGTTCGTGGAGATGCAGAGCAGAACCTGCGTGTGATTTGTGACGAAATGCCAGCCAGCCTGAGCGTTTCTGCTTGACATAGAGGATAATAAAGTCGTATGTTTTGATTCCGGTATCAGGTTACGTCACCTGGAATTGACTCGACAACCTACCAAGCCCCAGCCCGTTCCGAGGAGGGATGATGTCGCTCACAGCTGATTCGATGTCGATCGCCGACCAAATCGCACGCGACGGCGGGCGGCAGGTTCGCCGTTACGTCAACGAGTCGTTGTCCCGCACCGCGAGAGAGGCCGGGGCGAGCGGGCTCGAGCCGTGCGATTTCGTCTGCGAGTGCGGTCATCTGAGTTGCACGGCGGTCGTGCGGATGCCGCTCGCGAGCTTCGACGAGTCGTCTCCGCCGGGCTCGATCGTCGGCCACGGCGAAGACGGCAACGTGCCGGAGTAACTTCCCTCAGCGACTTCCTACTTCCAGCGGCGACCTGCTCCGGCGATGTACTGGCCGTAGCCGCGCAGTGCGGCTGCCGAGGTCAGTACCTGGTAGGCGAAGAGATAGCCGAGGAAGCCTCGCTTGTCGTGCTTGGGGTGGATGTCGAGCGTGCGGAACACATGGCGTGCCTGCCACCGCTGCAGGAACCCGAAGATGGCGAGTGTGATCGGGAGCAGGAGCATCGACCACCAGCCGAAGATCAATGGGTAGCCGAAGAGGAAGAGGATGACTCCAGGGACCCAGAAGAAGATGACCCCGATGTCGAGGCAGGGGACGAGGTAGTCGATCCCGGCGACCAGCTTCGCCAGGACGCGGGGCTGTATCGCGGGTGGATGCGTCCGGAGGCCCTCGAACATGCCGCGTGCCCAGCGCGAGCGCTGGCTCAGGAGGATGCTCAACCGGTCGGGGACGACCGTAAAGCCGAGCGCGACCGGCTCATACTGGACGAGCCCGCGTGCCGCCAGCATTGACCAGGTGAGCACGATGTCTTCGCCGATCGCATCGGGCCAGCCGCCGACGGCGCGAAGGTCACTCGTGCAGTAGGCCGAGAACGCGCCCTGGGCGACAAGCGCGGTGTTGTACGCCGCCTGCATGCGCTTCACACCGTTGATCCCCAGTCGGTAGTCCCACTGCTGCATCCGGGTGACGAACGTCGCCTGCGGGTTCTCGGCGACGAGGGCGCCCGCACACGCACAGACGTGCTGGCCCTGCGGCCTGCGCGACACGCGAACGACGAGTCGCGTGAGCGCCTGCTGCTGCAGGAGGGTGTCGGCATCGACCGTTACCACCAGCGCTGTCGTCACGGTCTCGAGGGCGGCGTTCAGGGCGTGGTGCTTGCCCTGTCTCTCCTCGAAGACGCGTCGGTACGGGAAAGGGAGGCGAGCGCCCGCTGCGTCCGCCAGCATGGCGGTGTCGTCGGTGGAGTTGTTGTCCGCAACGACGACTTCAAGACGACCGGGGTACGAAAGGTCGCCGATATGTTCGAGTGTCCGCACGATCGCGGCACTCTCGTTCCACGCCGCCACCAGGATCGTCACCGAGGGCCACTCGCCTGCGGCCCAATCACCCTTGGGAGGGTCGAGCGGTAGCTCCTCATAGCGTGTGATCAGGAGCGTGAAGATCATGAACCAGATGACCAGACCGGGGATGTAGGCGAGGAAGATCGGGATCACCCAGGCCATCACCGGGCCGATCGCCTCCTCCAGCTCGCCTCGCCAGGTCGCGGAGACCCAGACGCTGAACCCGACCCAGGCGAGAGTCAGGATGAGTGCGATCGCGAAGCGGACCGTCGGTCGAAGGCCGGACGCCGGAGCCTTCCGCCGAGTCAGACCGCCGAATGCTCGGGGCGTTGGACCAGCGGATCCGACTGACGACGACATGACTCTCCTCGGGCAGGCAGCACTTAAAGATCGGCGCCTCGTCGGGATACGAGCCGGGCCGTGACGGGCGGCGGCGACGGCTTCGAGGCGCGTCCTCACCCCGAGGGCGCGCAGCAGATGGCGGACGTGGTTCCGGACCGTTTCCGTGCTCAGGTGGAGCTCCTGCGCGATCTGCTTCGTCGAGCGACCCCGCTCGAGCAGACCCAGCACCTCGGCCTGCCTCGGCGTCAGGTGCGCGGGCGGTGGGCTCGCCGCGTCGTCGAGCGGACCGGTCAGCAGCCCGAAGACGCCGACCACACGCTCTCCGCCGATCAGGGGCACGGCGCTCACCTCCAGCGCGAGGCGGGTTCCGTCGGTCGAGACGAAGACGGCGTTTGTCTCGGTCGCCGCGGTCGTGCCGAGCACCTTGCGCGCGAAGAGCTCGCGCGCCCTCGCCCGGTCTTCCGGGCCGACAACCGACGTGAAGTGCCGACCGCGAACGTCGCCGAGGAGGCGCTCGGCCGCCGGGTTGATCCACCGGACGACCCCGGCCGTGTCGAGCACGTAACTCGGGACGAGTAACCCGGTGAGGGCACGCTCGACGTCGCCGCCTACCGTCAGCCCGCCAGCCGTTGCTGCCATTCCCACAGTGTGGTCGATCGACAACGGTCTGTCACGGGTCGCCGAAAACGCGGAGCTCCGGACACCCGCGCATCAAAGCGCGGGCATCCGGAGCCGGCTCGAGCCGCTAGGTGGCGCTCACGCAGATGACGTACAACGTCATGTCTGCGAGGTTCACCTTGTCGTTGACCTGCACGATCCAGCCGGAATTGTCGTTCGGCTTGACCGTTGTCGTGCTCCAGTCCATGCGACCAGGGAACGACGCGATCACGCCACTTCCGTCCGAGAGGGCCTGCGAGTTGAACCCGCTGTCCCCCGCCGACGTGAACCGGTAGCCGCCACCCAGCGCGACCTTGCCGGGGGAGCAGGCGACCGTAGCGATGGCGCCGCCGCCCACACCGACGTACCCCGGGACCCATGTCCGAGTTGGCGTCGTCCTTCGAGTACCGCCAGGTGCGAACCTCGTACCCACTTGCGCCGGCGCGGCCTTGCCGGCCCGGAGCGCCGGCTGCACCAGCAGGCCCCTGCGCCCCACGAGCGCCGGTTGCCCGCAGGCCCCTGCGGACCGGCCGCGCTGGTCCCTCTGTTCTGGCTCTGCAGCGCGTTGCGCGCGGCGGGCGAGAGATCGGCGAGCGAGACTGCGCCGTCCTTGATCTGGCTGGACGACGTGATCAGGTAGTGATGGGCGGCGAATGCGCCCGAGGTGATCGCGAGCATTGCGACGAGCACCCCGACTAGGGTGATTCCTTTTTTCAAGTTGATTCCTCTCTTGACCCCGGCCGTCACGGTGCGATGAGGCGGGAGCAGTGTTCGGCCTGGGATCTTCACGCTGCTCTCTCGCAAAGATCACGGTAGCCCGTACCTGTCGGAACGACCATGACACGATGGGGTAGGCCTGGGGCTCTGGCGAAGTGAGCCGGGATGCTTGTTCGTCGTTCGATGAGCCCGTAGTCTCTGCCGATGCCCGAGCCGCTGCGGACGCTCGAGACGCCTGACGGCCGCCGGCTTGCCTACGCGATTTGGGGCGACCCGACCGGGTTCCCGGTGATGTCGCTGCACGGCACGCCGGGGTGTCGGCTGGAGCGCTGGCCGCACGATGAGGTGTATGCAGAACACGGCGTCTGCTGGGTGACGCATGATCGGGCCGGCTACGGGCAGTCGTCGCGGCGTCCGGGACGCAGGGTCGTCGACGAGGTCGCTGACGTGGTGGCGATCGCCGACGAGCTTGGCTGGGACCGGTTCGCGGTCGGCGGAGGCTCCGGCGGCGGCCCGCACGCGCTTGCTTGCGCGGCGCTTCTCGGCGACCGGGTGATCCGGGCGGCCTGTCTGGTGGGGGTCGTCCCCTATGGGCCGGAGGGATTCGAGCATGACGACTGGCTGGCCGGCATGGACCCGGAGAACGTGAAGGAGTTCGAATGGGCGCTCGCCGGAGAAGACGTTCTCAGCCGCGAGTTGACCGTCATGCAGGCCCGGATCGAGGAACGCGTTGCAGAGGATCCGGCGAACGTCCTCGAAGGGTTCGAGCTGAGCGAAGCCGACCGCGAGGCTCTCCAGCAGGCGGAGTTCCAGCAGATCATCCGGGAGTCGACGTACGAGCGTTGCGTGCACGGCGTCGGCGGCTGGGTCGACGACGAGCTGGCCTTTACGAAGCCCTGGGGGTTCGACGTCGCGCAGGTCTCGGTGCCGACACTTGTCCGCTATGGCGCAACCGACGTGCTCGTCCCGCCGGCGCACGGCGAATGGCTGGCGGCTCATGTCCCCGGCTGCGTCGTGAAGATCGACGGCGAGGCAGGGCATCTGGCGTCAGACCCGGTGGCGGAAATCGGGCAGCACATCCGCTGGCTGCGCGACGGCACGCCGCCCGAAGGCAGCCAGTCCTAGCGGCGGGCAATGCGATCCGTGATGGAGTGCGGGTGGCCGAGCTCCTCTACGGACCGGCTGTTCGTAACTCAGTGAGTGAGCTGCCCCGCAGCCGGTAAATGATCCAGGACGAGCGGCTCTTCTGGTCGAAAACGAGCGAGAAGACCGACCGCGGCGATGACCACGTCCAGCCTGTGCAATAGAGCTTGTCCCAGTCGCGGCTCAGACCGGCGACCGAACTGGATAACCACGGCGGATAACCGCGCATCAGGATCCCTGAACACTCGATCGAGGTCGGGATGATGCCTGGGTACTGCCGCCTCAGTTCGACCCGAGCCCCTGACGGGGTTTGTCCCCAACCGTCCGGCTTGAGTCCGGTCAGCCACGTTATTGGTTTACGGGCATGGGCCGCACCTGCCGAGGCGCACACCAGCGAGATAACTCCTATTGCGACGATCGACCGCAAGACCGTGAGGCAAGGATAAGGCAGTTGGTCGGCCGTTCCAAACCGTGCCGGCGGGACTGTCCCGGAATGGCTCCTGAGCTGCGTAGGGTAAGGCTGGTGTCCGAGCCCGCGCGCTTCGACGATTACGGAGAGATCACGAGCGTCGTCGTCTCGCAGGGCGGCGAGGTGGTGATCGAGGAGTACCTGGACGGTGACGTGAGCACGCTGCGCAACACGCGTTCGTGCACGAAAACCGTTGTCGGGATGCTGCTCGGTATGGCGATCGACCGAGGCATCGTTCCGGGAGTCGAGACGCCGCTCCAGGAGCTGCTTGGCGAACCGGCGCCGCCGGTAATGCTCCGTGACCTCTTGACGATGAGTTCGTGTCTCGATTGCAATGACTGGGACGACGGCTCTCCCGGGAACGAGGAGCTGATGTACCCGCAGGAGGACTGGCTCAGCTTCGCGCTTCGGCTGCCGCTGCGACGATCGAGGGGCTTCAGCTACTGCACCGCGGGCGTCGTGGCGCTGGGCGTCGCGCTCGAACGAGCCCTTGGCGAGCCGCTGTCCAACTTCGCGGAGCGCGAGCTGTTCACTCCGCTCGGCATCGAGGGCGCGCAGTGGGTCTACACGCCGAAGGGCGAGACCTCAGCGGCCGGTGGCCTCGAGCTGACGAGCCGCTCACTGCTCCGACTCGGAGAGCTGTACCTCGGCGGCGGCGAGGATCTGATCCCGGCCAACGTGGGTCGCCGAGTCGATCCGCCCACACGCGCGCATCGACGACGAGCTGGAGTACGGCTACCTGTGGTGGCTCCGCGAGTACGGAGGCGAGTCCTGCTTCTTCATGACCGGCATGGGCGGGAACCGGGTGCACGTGCTCCCCGAGAGCGAGCGCGTCGTCGTGATCACGACCACGAACTTCGGCCGTCGCGACGCGCACGATTTGAGCGACCGGCTGCTCAGAGAACAGATCCTCGCTACTGGATAAGCGACCGTCGCCCGTCCGCCGTCTCGGAGAACATCGCCGGTCGCCCTCGTGAACGGGAAGCTCAGACGTCCAGCTTGCATGTGGTGTTGAGGTACGCGCGCACCCTGCGAATGTGAGGGCTTACCCTGTCGGCCTGGGCGGCGAGCGTCGGCAGTTGCGGTGTGAGGTTCGAGACCTTCCAGTTCGCCTTCTTGAAGTCGGCGATCAGGACGTTGATGAAGCCGAACACCGGCCTCAGATCGGGCTTGAGCGACGCGGGCGCCGTAGCAAGCAACGACGGCTCGGCCGCGGCGACCTTGGTGTAGGCGGTCTTGAGTGCAGCGGGCGTAACCCTGCCGCTCGGCAGCGTGGTCGAGTCGACGATGCTGCGCGCCACGCCGCGGGCGGTGCTGCAGAAGCTGCGCGAGCCCGTTTGCGCGGACGGGGTCGCCCCGGCAGATGCAGCGGTTGCTGCGGCCAACGCAAGGACGACGACCAGTAGGGAAACGAGCTTCATGGAGCCTCCTCGATCAGATGTGGACGGTTTGGGAACCAAGCGCGTAACCGGGCGCGGTGACGGTTAGCTTCAGCGCTCCGACAGTCGAGACGCCGAACGTCAACGCAGCCGAACCGTTCTTCCCCGTCGTCGCCTGCTTGCCGCCCGCCGACACCTTCGCGCCCGTGACCGGGTCGCCCGCGTCGGTGACGGTGACGGTGAGCATGTGGCCGACGATCACTCCCTTGCCGTTCTTGACCGCGTGCACGGCGACGGTCGTCGAGAACACCGGCAGGACGCGCGCGTAGTAAAGACCGGAGACGGCCGGCCCCTTCCCCGGAATCACATCTGCGAGAAGGTCGAGCGGGCCAAGCCTGCCGTCGCCCTCGAGCCGATACAGGCTGAGCGGGTTCAGAGCTACCTGCTGGATCGTCTCGAAGCGCGTGATCGCTCTGTTGGAGCGCGTGACGGCCACACCGCCCCCCGAGTCGTCTCCCCACATCACCCAGATGCGGCCGGCCGGGCCGGTCGCGGCTGCGAGCACCTTCGCAGTCGTGCCTGCTCTCGAGCCGACGGCAACCGAGCCACCGCCGTAGCGAAAGAGGCGAACGTGCTTCCCGTCGCTCGTATAGGCGGCGAAGACGCCCGGACCGGAGTCACGCCCGGCAAGGACGACCGCGTTGCGGCTCTGCCCTGGAACCTTCTGCGCGGCGCCGATTCCGGGCGAGACGCCCTGCAGGTAGAGGGCGGGCTCATGCGCGACCGAGGGCCACCCGGCCACGACCTGACCACTGGCGGCGTCGACCGCGAGGTCGGCGTCGGTCGTCGAGCCGTCCGCCTGCGTGGTGATCACCGCCGGTGTCGAACCGCCGCCGAGACCGACCTGCACGACCAGGTTGCCCGCCGATGGCAGCGCGAGCACCGGCTGCGTGCCCGAGACGGCACCGGTCACGTCCGCGGCGTAGGCGAGTGACTCGTAGTCTCCACCGGCGCCGACGAGGGAGGGCGACGTCCAACCGACGCCGCCATTCGTCGAACTGACGCCCCAGACACCCGACACGTTGTTTGGTGAGATCGCCCCGAAGACCGTCTCGAGGGTCCCGCCCGGGAGCGCAAGCAGACCGGGCTGACCGGCCTGCCAGCCGGAGACGACGGACGCAGCTGGGCCGGCCTTTCCCGCCGGACTGATCGCGATCGTGCTGAGCCCCGTCACCGAAGTGCCGGAGAGCGTCTGGTAGACGAGGTGCAGGACGCCGTCCGGGGTGCGGGCGGCCGCGACGGCCTGGGACGTGGTTGCTTTCACCGTGTCGAGCCGCTTGAAGGGCCCGACGGGCGCCAGCATGGCTGCACGACCGGCGCTTCCGACGGTCAGCGCGGCTGCCAACACGACGAGGGCCGCCGCCACCGCGGCCGTGATCGATCTCGACGTACGGGTCATCGGTTGGACCCTCCTCGTGCCGGATACGTCGTGGTCGCGAGGATCCGCTCGAACGGGACCTCGGCGCACTCCACGACCTTGCGGACGCCTGACGCCGTGCCCTCGAACTGGCACAGGACGACCTCATCCTCCCGTAACAGGATGGAGCCGCAGTAGCGAACGCCGCCGCCCACCGTCCGCACGCACTCGGCAATCCGCGCGTCTGCGTCCCGGACCGCGTTTTCGTCGACGTCGGGCCAGAAGCACTCAGCGACAAAGCAATCGACGCTCGCCTTCTCCATGTCGTCGACGCTAGGCGCGCCGCCGCGACGAGCAAAGGGGGGAAACCCTACGAAATCGGGTCACGATCCCGCGCGTCGAGCGCACGGGCGAGCTGGGCACGCGAGCGGATGTCGAGCTTGCGGTAGGCGCGCGACAGGTTCGCCTCGACCGTCTTCCGCGTGAGCATCACCTCTGCGGCTATCGCGTCGTTCGTGAGGCCGGCCGCCGCGAGCCGGCTAATGCGGTATTCGGTGGCGCTGAGGCGATCCGGCGCGGCACGCGCAGCCGTGCGACTGAGCTCGTCGGCAGCTCGCTCGGCCCACGGAGCGGCGCCGAGGGACACAAAGATTGCGGCGGCCTGCTCCAACGCGTCGCGGGCGACACGCTTCTGCTTCAGCCTCCGAAGCGTACGGCCCTGCACCAGGAGGGTGCGTCCAAGCTCAAACGGCACAGGACTTCGAGCGTGATGTGTGACCGCCTGCTCGAGCGCGGCGCATGCCTGCTCGACCTCCCCACGCGCAGCGAGTACCAGCCCACGGCTGCGGGCGCTGACGGCGAGACTCCAGGGGATGCGCGAGCGCGCCGCCGCTTGTTCGAATCTCGCCAGCACGGCTTCGGCCTTCTCGGGCTCGCCGTTCGCAACGGCGGCCTCGATTGCGTCTCCTTCGACCCGCCACACGGCCGGCTCGCGAAAGCCCATCTCCCCCAAAGCGACCAGCGCGTCGGCGAGGTGCTCGGCCGCATCCGCCGTCTCGCCGGCGGCCAGCTCGGCGAGGCCCAGTGTTCTTCCCCAGAGCATGCGTACGACCGGCTCGGACGGCGCGGAGACGCGTTCGGCAGCTGCGCGAACCTCGTCGATGCGTCCCTGGTGCGCTGCAACGTATGCGCCCCAGATTCCGCTCGACTCGACGGGGACCCCGGTGAGGGCGAAGAGCTCCTTCGTCCGCTCGGCCAGCTCCGACGCGACGGCCCAGTTCCCCGACCAGCACTCGAGGAGCGTCCGGTTGAGCAAGATGTTGGCGAGCGAAGATTCGTCGCCCTCCTCGAGCGCGGCGCGCTCAACTTCGACGAGATGCGCCCGCGCCCCGTCGAAGTCATCGATGTACCGCAGCCACTGACCGAGCTTGAACGAGACACGCGTGTCGACCGCGACCGGCTGGGCATCCGAGCTGCGCTCGAGCCGGAGTGCGCGCTCCGCCGCCTGCCGATCAAGTCCGAGGCCGAGGAAAAGATCAGCGCGCACTCGGGCGCTGAGCGCGACGCTGACGAGCTCCGGCTCCGCGTCTTCCCGCCCATCGAGGGCGGCGAGCGACTCTCGCGCGGCCGCTGCCGCGCGCGGAAGATCGCTCGTGCCGGCATGCATCGCGATGGCTGCAAGGCACCGGGCGCGGAGCAGCGGATCGGCGGCCGCCTCCAGTGCAGCGGCATCGGCCGCGACGGCGGAGGTCTCGCCCTCCCGCCAGTACTCGATGTCTGCGAGCACGAGCAAGGCGCGTGCCATCAGGTCGCCGGGAGACACCGACGCGACGAGAGCCTCGAGCACCTCGCCCGCGCGCTGGAAGTCCCCGGCCAGCAGCAAATGCTCCGCGAGCATGAGGCGGCGCTCGTCGCCGGCGTCATCGCCCTCCGGGGTCAGCTCGATCGAAAGCTGCGCCAGCTCCGCGGCTGCATCGGAAGCGCCTCGCGCTCGTGCATTCTTGGCCGCCTCGCTGAGCGCTCGGGCGGTCGCTGCGTGCGGACCGCGCGCCGCGAGTGCAAGGTGTCGAGCGCGCTCCTCCGGATCCCGCGACGCCGCCGCAAGCGCTTCGTGGGCGAGCGAGCGGTCGTGTGCACCGGCCGAGCCATAGACGGCGGAGGCGAAGAGTGGATGCGTGAATTGCACGCTGCCATCGCGGCCGATCGAGATCAGGCCGGCTTCTTCCGCAGGTACGAGGGCGGAGACGTCGACGACCTCGGCGGTCGGCCTGACCGCCGCAGCCGCGCGGAGTAGCGCCGAGCGCGTCGCGCGCGGCAGCCGCTCGATACGCGCCCGTACGAGCGCGCGGAGATCATCCGGAACGGGCAGCGGGTCAGAGCTCCGCGCGCCAGGCCCGCGATCGTCGAGCAGGCGCGCGATCTCGAGGGCGTAGAAGGCGTTGCCCTTCGACGCCGCGGCAAGCCTGACGAGCGTTGGCCGCGAGAAGTTGACGCCGAGCCGGTCGGCGACGATTCGCTGCAGCGCTGCGACCGACAGCGGGCCGAGGTCGAGCCGTTCGAGGCGCATGTGATCCAAGACAGAAAGAACGGCCGGCCGCGGCGCCTGCGAACGCGCAGCCACGATCACACGGAGAGGCATTTCGCCGAGCCGGTGCAGCGCGAACGCGATCGCATCGCTCGACGGCGGGTCAAGCCATTGCGCATCGTCGAGAGCGACGACAAGCTCGCCCTCACCCGCTAGCTCCGTGAGTATCGAGAGGAGCGCCGTGCCGACGACGCGGCGGCCTGGCGCGCGCCCGGCCTCGGCGCGCAGCAGCACTACGTCGAGCGCGCGTCTCTGGGGCACCGGCAGCCGCGCGAGCATCTCCGGCTCGACGCCGGCGAGCAGGTCGGTCAGGCCGGTGAACGCCAGCTTCGCCTCCGCGGCGGCCGGCCGGGCTGCGATGACCGTCAGCCCGCGAAGCCGGGCGCGGCGCACCGCCTCCTGCCACACAGTCGTCTTGCCGATGCCGGGCTCCCCCACGATCGCAAGCGCGCACAACCCGGGTTCCGCGTCCTCGAGGAACCCATCGACCACGTCGAGCTCTGTCTCGCGACCCACGAGATCCGGCACGTTCGGAGCGTACGCAACCGACGCGCACTCGAACCTCTCGTCACGCTTCGACTACGAGGATCCTGCCTTTCCGGCCCCGACCTCCAAAAAGGAGAAACCCTGCGATTTGCAGGGCTTCTAGTAGTGGGCGGTACCGGGCTCGAACCAGTGACCCCAGCTTGTCGACCGCGGGGCGATCGCGGCGTGCTTTCTCGGGCTGCGATTCTCCCGATGGCATGAAGAACTGGGCTCGCAACGTGACGTACTCGACTGATCATCTCCTGACGCCGCGGTCGATCGCCGAGGCGCAGGCGATGGTTGCGCAGGCGGACCTGCTCAGGCCGCTCGGGACGCGCCACTCGTTCAGTCGCGTTGCCGACACGACTGGCGTCCTTCTGTCTACGGAGCATCTGAATCAGGTCGTCGAGGTCGGGACACAGACAGTCGTCGTGGAAGCAGGCATTCGCTACGGCGATCTCGGGAGCGCGCTTGCTCGGCACGGGCTGGCCATCCCGAACCATGCATCGCTGCCGCACATTTCCGTCGGCGGAGCGATCGCTACCGGTACGCACGGATCGGGCGCCCGCAACCAGTCGCTCGCCGCATCGGTCGCTGCGCTTGACATCGTCTTGGAAGACGGCTCGCTTGTGCACCTTGCCCGCGGGGATGAGGAGTTCGAAGGGGCAGTCGTGGCGCTCGGGACGCTCGGACTCGTCGTGCGCGCGACCCTCGATGTCGTCCCTAGCTTCGAGCTCCAGCAGCAGGTGTTCGAGGCGCTGCCCTGGGCTGCCGTTGAGGCAAATCTCGATGAGCTGCTCGCTCTCGGCTACAGCACCAGCCTTTTCACGCGCTGGACCGATGCTGGGATCGATCAGGTCTGGGTGAAGTCCACGGCGCCTCTCGACACGTGTTTCGGCGCGACAGTCGCGGACGGTCCGCGACACCCGATCGCCGGCGCTGACCCGGCGAACGCCACCGAACAGCTTGGCGTGCCGGGGCCGTCGGCCGAGCGGCTGCCGCACTTCCGTCTCGGCTTCACGCCGAGTGGCGGCGACGAGCTCCAGTCCGAGTATGCGATCGCACACAAGGACGGGGTCAAGGCCCTGGGAGCGCTCAGACCGTTTGGGCCGATCCTCACCCCTCTCCTGCTCACTTCAGAGATCCGTGCGGTCGCGGCTGATTCGCTCTGGCTCAGCCCGTTCCACGAGCGCGACAGCATCTGCATCCATTTCACCTGGAAGCCACTCGGCGCGAAGGTTCACGCAGTACTGCCACGAATCGAGGCTGCGCTCGCGCCGTTCCAGCCCCGGCCGCACTGGGGCAAGGTGTTCATCCAGTCGCCTGCTCCGTGGTATCCGCGACTACCGGCGTTTCGCGCGCTACGCGCCCGCCTTGACCCCGAGCGGGTCTTTGGCAACGCCTTCGACGCTCAGCTCGGGATGTAAGCGAATGTGTCCGGGTTCGGGCCACCGCGCCCGGCTTCGCCGCGATCAAGCCCGTCGATCGTCTCCAGATCGGCTTGCTCGAGCTCGAAATCGAAGATCGCGATGTTCTCCTGGATCCGCTCCGGCGTGACCGACTTCGGGAAAACGATGTTGCCCCGCTGGATCTGCCAGCGCAGGACGACTTGCGCCACCGACTTGCCGTAGCGCTCGGCAATCTCGATCAGCACCGGATCATCAAGCACCTTCCCTTGCGCGATCGGCGCCCACGCCTCGGTAACGATCCCCTGCTCGCGGCCGTAGGCAACGACCTCGCGGTTCTGGAAATACGGATGGAGCTCGATCTGATTCACCGCCGGCACAGTGTCGGATTCGGCCACGAGCCGCTCCAGGTGGGCAATCTGAAAGTTCGACACACCGATCGAATGCGCGCGACCGTCGGCCCTGAACTCCTCAAGCGTCCGCCACGTAGAAACGAAGTCACCGCCATACAGCGTCGGCAACGGCCAATGGATCAGGAAGAGATCGACGTAGTCGTAACCAAGCATCTCGAGCGTCGTTTCGAAAGCGCGCCGCGCGACGTCAGGATCGTGATAGCCGTTGTTGAGTTTGCTCGTGATGTACACCTCACGACGGTTGCGCCCAGACGCGCGAACCGCCCGGCCGACACCCTGCTCGTTGCCATACATCTCTGCCGTATCGAAATGCCGGTACCCCGCTTCCAGCGCCAAACGGACCGGGCGCGCTGTCTCGGCCGGCGGAATCTGGAAAACACCGAAGCCAAGCTGCGGGATCAGGTTCCCATCATTCAGCGTGATCAACGGAATGGCCACAACGCGATCCTGCCAGACCTACAACTGCACGCGCGCGACCGGGGCCGCCCGCACTGAAGGTGCCACCGACGAAACAGCAGTCACGGGTGCCTATCGCGCCTCAAAGCAAAAACGTATGATGACCAGACGATGTTGGCTTGGCTCCGGCGTAGGCAACCACTGGTGCACGTCCATACCGAGACTGGCCTTGAAGGGATTGCCGGCGGTCGCTGGGCTTCACCGCGGGCGGGAACCGATGATCCGTCTCGGCGAGACAATGCTCACGCTGGAGAAGACCAGTTCCGTTCCGCTTCACTTCTGCTGGTTCCGGCTCCGCGAGAGAGAACGGCCGATGTTGCCGTGCCACCGGCTTCCGATGACTCGGGGCCGTGGCTTCCGCGAGACCACGGGGAGGCGACGCATCCAGGGAGGTATTGGCGGTGACTGCGGCCGGAGCCGTTGCATCTCGGCCGCGCCTGACCTTCGGTGGAAGGCGAGAGTGAATGACAAGGAAGGCGGCGGCGATCCGAACAGCGGCGTAGCGCAACCACGGAGACCAGGATCACCAGATCAGCCATTGTCTGAGATCGCGACGCGAACCGTTCGGGCCTCGGGACTGCGCTTGAGCGAGCTTTCGTTGGGCTGCGCGCAGCTCGGAAATCTCTATTCGGCCATCAGCGATGAGGAGGCATACGCGACGATCAATGCGGCCTGGGACCAGGGAATTCGCTACTTCGACACCGCTCCGCATTACGGGCTGGGTCTCTCGGAGCGGCGGCTGGGGGCAGCACTTGCTGAGCGTCCTCGAAGTGAATACGCGCTCTCCACGAAAGTGGGGCGGCTTTTGGAACCTGCAGGTGTCGTGAGTGGGCTCGACGGCGAGGGCTTCGAGGTGGCCGCGACACACCGACGCGTGTGGGACTTTAGCCGGGACGGAGTGCTGCGCTCGATCGATGAAAGCCTGCGACGCCTCGGCCTCGATCGCGTCGACATCGTCTATCTGCATGATCCCGACGACCACTGGAACGAGGCGATCGAGAGCGCTTATCCGGCGCTCGAGGAGCTACGCGCACAGCATGTCGTTGCGGCAATTGGCGCAGGCATGAACCAAACGACCATGCTCGCCGCGTTCGCCCGCCACACCGACATGGATCTGCTCATGCTGGCAGGTCGTTACACGCTGCTGGAGCAGTCTGCGCTCGACGACCTTCTGCCGCTCTGTGAGCAGCGTGGGATTCGCATGGTCGCAGCCGGCGTGTTCAACAGCGGACTGCTGTCCCGCTCCGGCCCGATTCCCGGCGCGAGGTACAACTACGGCGAAGCGCCGCCGGAACTCGTCCAGCGGGCGCAGCAGTTCGACGCCATCTGCCGAAGCCACCGTACAGAGCTTCCCTCGGCTGCACTTGCCTTCCCACTCGGACATCCTGCAGTCGCCAGCGTCTGCGTCGGGGCGCGGTCACCCGATCAGATCGAGCGGAACACTCGGCTGTACCGGTCGGGAGTGCCAGACGCCCTTTGGGCGGACTTGAAGGCAGCCGACCTTCTGCGCAATGACGCTCCGGTTCCGGCCCGGCTCGGCAACGCGGGTTGAAGCCGAGACGCTCAGTCTGAAGTCGCGGACGCGGTCGATGAAGACTCGCGGGCAAGCCCGGACAGCCTGAACTCTCTGGGACGACCGGGGTGTCGAGCGCTCGAGAGCTCGACACCCCCGGTGTTCAGCAGCCAGCCCCGCCGCCCCAACGGCGAGAACTGCCTTGCGTTCGCTGCAGGAAGGCGTGCAGCGAACCCTTGCGCCCCGCGTCGAGGGCAGAGGTCTGGAGATCGGGCGTGGTCTCAGCCAGCCTCCTCGGCGGCTGGTGGCCGCCGCGTCGCAGCCGGCGCCAAGTCGTAGAGGTCTGCCGCGGTCGCACCGAGCAGACGTGCCTCTTCAGGGCCTCCGACGGTGGAAACGATCTCCCGTGTCGCAGTCCAGACGGTCTCATAAGTACCGTTGAGAAGCGCCACCGGCCAATCGCTGCCACAGAGGAGTCGTCCGGGCCCGAACGCGTCGAGGGCGACCTCGACGGCGGGGCGTAGATCGATTGCTCGCCAGTCGGATCCGCTGATCGCGGTGTTGAGACCGGACACCTTGGCAAAAACGTTCGGGTGAGCTGAAACGGCGCGTATGTCCGTCTCCCAGTTGCGCATCCGATCGGTCCCGATCGGAGGCTTGGCCAGATGGTCGACGACGATACGAAGTAATGGGAACCGCCTCGCGAGGTCGCAGACATCGTCGAGGTGCAAGGGGAAGACGGCCGGAACCTCGAGAATCAGTCGGCGTTCTTGGAGGAGGGCGAGCGACGCAAGCACGGGCGGCCTCGTGAGCCAATGCCGGTCGTTCTCGGCCTGAACCAGGTGGCGAATGCCGCGGAGCTTGCCGTGCGAGGAGAGTTGATCGAGACGGCTTTCGGTCTTCCGAGGGTCGAGTAGATCGACCCAGGCCGTGACCGCAGCGATCCACTCACAGTCTTTCGCAAGCTCGAAGAGATAATCGGTGTCGGCGTCGTAGCACGCGCCTTGCACGACGATGACTGCGTCGATCCCGGCAGCCGCGAGCAGCGGCTCGAGATCATCCGGCCCAAACGTCCGCGCGATCGAAGCGTGCTCAGGCCTGATCCAAGGTTGCGGATTACGCTCGAGGTCCCAGAGGTGGACGTGCGCATCGACGATCACAGTGCACCGCATCCGTGTGCGGCGGTTTTCCCGTGGTCGCGCGCAGCCGCACCGTTCGCGGACTTGCAGACATACGCGGACACTTCGCGTCCGGTGCTGCCCGCATAAGCCTTGGTGATTCGCTCGGCAAGCGTTGGTCCTGTGTTCCTCTCGGCAAGTGCAATGATGGCGCCGCCAAATCCGCCGCCGGTCATTCGCGCCGCCAGGGCACCGTGCTCGTAGGCAAGGTCGACCAGGAGATCGAGCTCCGGCGTGGACACTTCGAAGTCGTCGCGAAGACTCTCGTGCCCCTCCCGGAAGAGAGTTCCGAGCGCATCGAAATCGCCGGACTCGAGCGCCGCCGCAACCAAGCGGACGCGATCGTTCTCGCTGACGATGTGGCGTAGGCGGCGCGGGTCGCCTCGCTCGACCTCCCGTCGGCGCTGGGCGTAGCCCGACTGCTCGAGGGCGTGGCGGACGCCGGAGTCAACGACGACGAGCGAGAGCCGCGAGGGAAGCCGTACGTGACGGTATTCGCCGGTGCCGCAATCGAGCAGCAGCGCGTGGCCGCGACGGGCAAGGAGGATGCAGGCGGGATCCATCGGTCCGACGGGGACGCCGGCGGCGACGAGCTCGGACTCCTGGGCGAGTCGTGCCAGTTCGAGCGGTTCGACCTCGAACGACGCCGCGCGGCAGAGCGCCAATGCGAGCGCAACGGTGAGGGCGGCGGAGGAGGACAGCCCGCTCCCGATCGGGACGGTCGACGAAACGACCGCATCGATGCCGACTGCAGGGCGTCCTCGGGCGTGGAGTAGAGCGACGACAGCCGCGACTCGGCAGCCCCAGCCGGGGAGATCGGCTGGGGTGGCGGAGCCGTCGGCCGGCACTCCGACGGCTTCGCCGAACGCGAGCGACCGTACCCGAACCAACTCCGGGTGTGGCCGCCACCGAACCTTGGTCTCGAGGTCGATCGCTACCGGAAGAACGAGACCACCGGCGTAGTCGGTGTGCTCGCCGATCAAGTTGACGCGCCCAGGCGCCGTGACGACCGAATCGCTCATGCCTGTGCCGGTGTCCGCGCTGCTGCCTCGAACTGCAGGCTCTTCAATCGACGCATCACATCTTCTCCCCCACGTCCGAACAGATCGTGCAGACGCAGGTACTCCGAGTAGAGGCGGTCGTACGGCTCAAGAAAGTCGTCCCGCGGCTTGTAGCTCTCGCTGCTCAGATGTGCCATCCGCCGCGATGCCTCGACGATCGAGTCGTATCCGCCCCCGCCGCTGCCGGCGGCGACTGCGCCGAACATCGCCGCGCCGAGTGCCGGCACCTGTAGCGAGCCGGCGAGCTCGATCACGCGGCCTGTGACGTCTGAGAAGATCTGCATCAGCAGTGGATTGCGGTCGGGCAGTCCCCCGCACGCGACGATCGCATCCACGGATACTCCAGATCGCTCAAGTGTCTCGATCACGACGCGGGTGCCGAACGCCGTTGCCTCGAGCAGTGCGCGGTAGATCTCCGGCGGGCTCGTGGCGAGGGTCATCCCGACGATCAGCCCCCGCAGATCTGCGTCGACGAGTACGGAGCGGTTGCCGTTCCACCAGTCGAGCGCGAGTAGGCCCGACTCGCCCGGGCGCAGGTCGGCTGCCTCCTCCTCCAACACGTCATGGATGCTCACGCCGCGCCGCCGAGCCTCGTCCCGGTAGCGCGCCGGCGTCACGCTCTCGGTGAACCAGGCAAAGATGTCACCAAGCGCAGACTGCCCCGCCTCGTAGCCGAACAGCCCCGGCACAACGCCGTCCTCGACGACGCCGCAGATCCCCTCGACGTCGGCGAGCCGGCCCGAGAGCACGAGGTGGCCGTTGCTCGTGCCCATGATCAGTACAAGCGTCCCCGGCGCCGTCACCTTCACCGCCGGTACGGACGCGTGGAAGTCGACGTTGGCGACGGCCACGGGCGTACCGGCCATGAGGCCCGTCCAGGCTGCCGCCCGTTCGCAGAGCCCCCCGGCGTTGCTGCCAGGGGGTCGGAGCGCTCGTGACATCTTCTCGTCGACTACGTGCTCGAAGCGGGCGTCGAGCGCAGCGAAGTACTCCGGTGCGGGAAAGCCGTCCTGCTTGGACCACATTGCCTTGTAGCCGGCAGTACAGGCGTTGCGGGTCTCGATGCCGGTGAGCTGCCAGACGATCCAGTCGGCGGCTTCGATCAGCCGATCTGCGCGGCCGTAGACCTCCGGTGCTTCGTCGAGGATCTGCAACGACTTAGCAAAGAACCACTCGGACGAGATACGTCCTCCGTAGCGGCGAAGCCACGGCTCGTCACGCTCTGCCGCAACCGCATTGATCCGATCGGCCTCCGGTTGAGCTGCGTGATGCTTCCAGAGCTTCACCCAGGCGTGTGGCTCCCGGCGGAAGTCGTCCAAAAGGCATAGCGGAGTCCCATCGGCGAGCGTGGGCAGCATCGTGCACGAGGTGAAGGCAACCCCGACCCCGATCACGTCCCCCGGGGAAACGCCTGTCTCCGCGAGCAAACGGGGCACGGTCGACTGCAGGCTGCGGACGTAGTCACGAGGATCCTGAAGGGCCCAATCCGGCCCGAGCTCGACGTCGTCGTCGGGCGGCGGAAGGCGGGAGTCGAGGACGCCGTTCTCGTAGGCGTGGATGCTCGTGCCCAGCTCGCTGCCGTCGGAGCAGTCGACGAGCAGCGCACGCGCGGACTCGGTGCCGAAGTCGATCCCGACCGCGTAGGTCACGCAGGCTGCCCGTAGTACGCCGCGGCGCCGTGCTTGCGCTCGAAATGCTTCGCGAGCAGCGGCTCCGCGATCGACTCGATGTTTCCGGCGAGGCCGATCGACCGGTAGCTGCTTGCAGCAACGTCCTCGAGCACGACGGCGTTCTCGACTGCCGCTTCGATCGAGACCCCCCACACGAACGGCCCGTGCGAGGCGACGAGAGCCGCCGGGATTGCCATCGGGTCAAGTTCTCTTTTCGCAAACGTCTCCACGATCACGGCTCCCGTCTGTTCCTCGTAGTCACCGCCGATCTCCGCCTCGGTGAGAGCCCGGGTGACGGGAACGGAACCGCGGAAGTGATCGGCGTGTGTTGTGCCAAGGCAAGGCAGGTCACGACGCGCCTGAGCCCAGGCGGTGGCAAAAGGCGAGTGCGTATGGACGACAGCGCCAACCGCTGAGAACGCTCGCACGAGTAAAAGGTGCGTCGGTGCGTCGGACGATGGGCGCCGGTCGCCCGCGACGACGGCGCCGGTCGTCAGGTCGAGCACGGGAACGTCTTCGGGCCGAAGTGCGTCGTACGCGACTCCACTGGGTTTGATTGCGAGAACTCCTGCCGCGCGATCTACGACACTCGCGTTCCCGAACGTCAAGATCACGAGACCCGCCTCGACGAGTGCGAGGTTCGCGGCGACGACCCGCTCTCGGAGCTGCGCGAAATGCATCAGAGGTTCCGGGAGAGGCGGTAGTGGGCATCGCTCCAGCCCAGCTCGCGTCCGAGGTCGCGTACGTTCGTGTGCTCGTCGATGACGACGAGCTCGATCCCTGCGATCTCCGCCAGGTCGGCGAACGCCTCCGTGTCGAGAGAGTCGCTGAGCACGGTGTGGTGCGGGCCGCCTGCCACGAGCCATGCCTCAGCGGCGGTGGCGAGGTCGGGCTGGGGCCGCCAGAGCGCTCGTGCGACCGGCAGCCTCGGCAAGGGGCAGTCTGGCGTTTCGAGCTCGACCTCGTTGATGAGCAGCCGGAAGCGGTCGCCGAGGTCGACGAGTGCTGCAACCACCGCCGTGCCGCTGCGCGCGGTGAAGACGAGCCGAACCGGGTCATCCCGGCCGCCGATCGAGAGCGGGTGGATCTCACACGAAGGCCGTCCGTCGGCGATCGTCGGACAGACCTCGAGCATGTGGGCGCCGAGTACTCGCTCGCTGCCTGGGGCGAGGTCGTAGGTGTAGTCCTCCATGAAAGGAGCTGCCGCCCACCAGGCCCGTTCCCATCACTTTCGCGGCGCGCAGCAACGCCGCCGTCTTCCAGTCGCCTTCGGCACCGAACCCGTAGCCGTCGGCCATCAAGCGCTGGACGCCGAGCCCTGGCAGCTGCGGCAGGTCGCCGAGGTCCTCGAAGGTATCGGTGAACGCCCTGAAGCCACCGGCGTCGAGGAACGAGCGGAGTCCGGCTTCGATCCGCGCCGCGTCGCGTAGGGCGAAACGCCGTTCGCCGGCCATGCGCAGCGCTGGGACGATGTCGTACTCCTGCTCGTAGGCGCCTACGAGAGCGTCGATCTCCGCGTCCGGCACCTCGCGCACCGCCCGTGAGAGATCATCGACGCCGTAGCCGTTCACCGCGACGCCGAGTCGAAGTTGCGCTTCGACCTTGTCACCCTCGGTGACGGCGACTCTGCGCATGTTGTCGCCGAAGCGCGCGACCTCCAACCGCTGGAGCTCGTGCCAGCCGCAGGCGGCGCGCGCCCACGTCGCTATCCGGTGAACGACGATCGGGTCGCCCCAGTGCCCGGCGACCGTCTTGCGTCGGAGGCCCATTCGTGTCTGCATGAACCCGAGCTCGCGGTCCCCGTGTGCCGACTGGTTCAGGTTCATGAATGCCATGTCGAGCTCCTCCCACGGCAACTCGCGGTGGAACTGCGTGTGCAGATGCAGCAGGGGCTTGCGGAGTAGGGACAGCCCGGCGATCCACGACTTGGCCGGCGAGAAGGTATGCATCCAGACGAGTAGCCCGACACACGCGTCGGAGGCATTCGCGTCGAGGCATAACCGACGGATGGAGTCCGAAGAGAGCGCGACACCCGTCTCGACCACGCGTACCGGCAGTTCCGGGGGGCATCGAGTGCCGCTGCCACTTCCCGGCCGTGTTGTGCAACCTCAGCGATCGCCGCCGAGCCGTACAGCTCCTGCGCGCCCACTACGAGCCAGATTTCACGGTCGCCGAGCGGCTTCATGTTCGGACAACGCCTCCGGCGTTTTCTTGACGGCCTCGACATGGAAGAGGTGCTCCGGGGGCCCGATCTCGGCCTGCGGAGGGAGATCGATCTCTGCGAGCCGCCGTGCCGCCATCTCGGGAAGCACGTCGTTCAGGTAGAGACCGGTCGCGGTCTCGACGGTCGCCCGGATCTTGGTCGACGTCCGGCCCCGCCGCAGGGGGAAGAAGTCGAAGGCGAGGTGCCAGTCCGGCTCGTCACGCGGGGCCTCCTGTACGGCCATGTAGATACGGCGCCCCAGCGCCGAGGAGCGCATCGAGCCGAAGCGCGACGTCCCGGAGAGCCTGGAGGAGGTGCACGCGCTCCTCGTGGCCGAGATCGGCGAGGCGGTTCAGCCCGTGGCGCCGGGCTCGCACCGTGACTTCGTAGGGCCAGCGCGGCGCGAACGGCACCGCGACCGCGAAGCTCTCGTTCTCGGTGACCGCGCGGTCACCATCGGCAGAGCGGGTGACGACGCAGCCGAGGCAGGCTCGCCGCTGCTCGCGTTCGCGCCGGTGAGCGGCGACCTTCGCCCGTGTGATCGGTGGAAGGTGGTCGAAGGCATAGATCTGTCCGTGCGGGTGCGAGAGCGTCGCGCCCGCCTCGACGCCGCGGTTCTCGAATGAAAAGACGTACTGATGTCGCCCGTCCGCCCAGAGAGAGCGGCTGCGATCGACCCAGATGGCGAGCAGCCTTCCCAGTTCGGGCGGCGTCAACTCGGCGAAGCTCGCCTCGTGTCGCGGCGTGTACACGACGACCTCGCAGCGGCCGAGTGCGGGCGCTGTGGCGCCGTCGGCAGCCGGTGGCTCAGGCGGCTCGCCGGCGAGTGCGGGGAAGCGGTTCTCGAAGACGGCTGCGTCGTAGGGGAAAGGAAGCTCGAGCCCGCCCGGCAGATCGGGCAAGCGACGTCAGTCCTCTCAGCCTGCTCCGGGTCGTTCGGGCGGACGTTGCGCTCCGGGAGATAACGACCCATTCGTCGGTGAGCAGGTCGAGGCGCCGGTGGATCTCACCCGTGCGCCGATCGAGACCCCGGAAGCCGGCTAGATCAGGGGCGTTGGGACGGCGTCCGTAGACCAGGCGTTCCTGCCGACCGTCGTCGCGCTCGAGCCGGCGCCGCACAAGAGCGTTCCCGCGTTGGGGGTGGCCTTCCGACTTCCACCGCTCACCGCGTGCCGACGTCGCGGCTTATCGCGAGCCCGGTCTGTAGGTCGAAGAAGTGGAGCGCCCGTCGCGGACCGAGACCTCAACGATGCTCCCTTCGAGGACGCGAGTCAGCGGGCTGAAAGCGACCGACGAGCGCCGCGGCCTCGGTCGCCGGACTGCAGAGCTGGTCGAGGACGCGGTCGTCGCCCACGTCCTCGGCGAGTTCGCGCATTTCCTCGGTGCACCGCTTGCCGGGCCGCCTCGACGAAGTGGACGAGCACCTCCGCCCCGAGCGCCTCGCGCAGTTCGACGCGGCCTTTGATTCGCGCTCCGTTTTTCCGTCGGTGAGTGCGGCGTCGTTGATCTTCGGGCCGGATGCCGAGAATGACCTCGCGGATCGTAGGCGGCCAGCGCTGGCCGTCGGGACAGGGTTTCTTCGTCCAGCGCAACCACCGTGTCACCGAAGACCACTGCAAGTCGGTCGTCTCGCCGCTCGATCCGGGCCTCGATCATGTTCATCGCCGGGCTGCCGATGAAGCCACCGACGAACGCGTTCACTGGGCTGTCGTACAGCTCCTGTGGCGGCGCGACTTGCTGTAGCTCGCCCTTTCGCATGACGGCTGACGCGATGCCCCATCGTCATGGCTTCACTGGGTCGGTGACGTAGATCGTCGTCACGCCAAGACGCTTCTGGATCTTCTTGATGTCGCCACGCATCTGCACGCGAAGCTTCGCGTCAGGTTCGACAGCGGCTCATCGATCAGGAAGACGGACGGCTGTCGTACGATCGCGCGGCCGATCGCCACGCGCTGACGCTGTCCACCGGAGAGCGCGCGTGGCTTTCTCTTCAGGTACGGCTCCAGGTCGAGGATGCCTCGGCCCCGCCACGCGCCGACGGATTTCGTCCTTCGGCGTCTTCTTGATCTTCAGCGCGAAACGCGATGTTGTCGTACACGGTGAGGTGGGTACAGCGCATAGCTCTGGAAGACCATCGCGATGTCGCGGCTCTTCGGCGACAGCCCGTTGACCACGCCACCGCCGATTCGCACGACGCCCTTACTGATCTCCTCGAGACCGGCGACCATCCGAAGCGCAGTTGTCTTTCCGCAGCCGGAGGGGCCGACCAGCACCATGAACTCGCCGTCGACGACGTCGAGATCGAGACCGTCGACGGCCTTGGTGCCGTCACCGAAGACCTTCGAGACTGCTTCGAACACAACGCTTGCCATGACTAGGCCTTCACGGCTCCACCAAGCGTGCCCGCACAAGGGCGCGATCGAGAACAAAAACACGATCGCCACCGGCACGACGGCGAGCAGCGTTGCGAGCGCAAGCTCGGGCCGGAAGATTTCCAGCGACTGGCCCGCCGCCGCCCACGGCCGGGTTAATGATCGGCCTGAGGAGAGCAAGGTCCGAAAGCCCCACGGTGGATCGGGTACTGCGTGGAGTTAGCCAGCACCACGTACGGCAGGAAGAAGTTGTTCCAGTCGGCGACGAAGCTGAAGAAGAAGACCAGCGCGATGACCGGTGTCGCGAGCGGGAGGGCGACGATGCGGGGGAAGGTCCGCAGTTCGCTGCCGCCGTCGATCGAGCGGCCTCAAGCAGTTCGGGCGGGAGGCACGTCGCGAAGTAGATGTAGAAGAGGTACACGCCGAACGGGTAGAACGCGAACGGCAGGATGATCGACAGGACGGTTCCGATGAGATGGACGGCGTTGAGCTCGAGGAAGATCGGCAGCACCAGCGCCGCACTTGGCATGATCATGACCACGAGCGTCACCGCAGGATCAGCCTCCGGCCGGGAACACGTCAATCGCCAGACCGTACCCGGCGGGCACACTGACAGCGAGCGTGATCGCAGTCGCGCTCAGCGCGTAATAAGACGTGTCGCCGAGCCAACGTCGGTAAATGTGGCTACTGAACCCGTCGAGATGCTTCCACGCGAGAGCGAGGTGGTGAAGTCGCCGAACGAGAACGGGTTGCTCGTGATCAGCGCCGGATCGCTTTTCGTCGGTGCGAGGATGAGCCAGATAACCGGCGCGATGAAGAAGACCGCGCAACGTGATGAGGATGAG
>CAWDWI010000014.1:0-116328 GCA_963806025.1 uncultured Thermoleophilia bacterium
TCAGCATGGTCTCGCACGAACTGCGCACGCCGCTCGCTGCGGTGCTCGGTTTCACCGCGCTCCTGCTCGAGCGGGAGTTCCCACCGGACGAGCAGCGGCGCTATCTCGAGATCATCGACGCTCAAGCCCGCCGGCTTGCCGCACTCGCCGGCGATTTCCTCGACGTCGAGCTGCTGGCGGGTGGGGACCTCACGATCGTGCGCACCCCGTTCGATCTCGTCGACCTCGTGCACGAGCAGGCGGAGCTGTTCTTCCTTCAACCTGCCAGTCACCAGCTGGTGCTCGAGACACCCACGGAACCGCTCGTTGTGGACGGGGACAGGGACCGGCTCTCGCAGGTTGTCGGCAACCTGCTCTCGAACGCGATCAAGTATTCGCCACAGGAAGGCGAGGTGAGGGTCTCGGTGCGAGCCGACGGGCCGAATGCCGTCGTCGCCGTCTCCGACGACGGCATCGGCATCAGTCCGGAGGACGCGCAGCACGTCTTCGAGAAGTTCTTCCGGGCGCCCGACGCCGCGGCCACCGTGGGCGGCACGGGGCTCGGTCTCGCGGTCGCGCGGGACATCGTCACCTCACACCAAGGAACGCTCGAGGTCCAGTCGGCTCCCGGCGCAGGCTCGACGTTCGTGGTCAGGCTCCCGCTCGGGGTCCAGCAGCCGGCCACTGCATCCGTGACCCAGTGAGCTGCTCGTCGAATGCGGGAGTCAGGGTCTGAACGAACGAAACCCCGTTGCTACGGGGTTTCGGCCTGCAAATCGAGCAGGGGCGACAGGACTCGAACCTGCAACCCCCGGTTTTGGAGACCGGTGCGCTACCAATTGCGCCACGCCCCTCGGTTCGCGGGTCGGATTGTATCGGCGGTCTCCGCAGTAGCATCTTCGCGTGCCCCTGGCCGCGCTTTTCACGCTGATCACCGTGGCCTTTGCGGGGATCGCCGTGTACAGCGCGACCGCGTCGCAGTGGCCGATTGCGGTCGCCTCAGGTGCTTTGGCGGCCTGGATGGGCTCGCTTGCGTACTCGGCACTAAGGAAAACGAGGTCCTAGCGCGTATTCTCCAGTAGTGGCGGGGGAGGAAACACAAACACTGTGGCTGGAATACCGGCGGACCAACGATCAGGCGATCCGCGACCGGTTGATCCTGACCTATGCGCCACTGGTGAAATATGTCGCCGGCCGCCTCGGCTCCGGCCTGCCGGCGCACGTCGATGAGGGTGACCTGGTTTCGTACGGTCTGCTGGGCCTGATCGGCGCGATCGAGCGCTACGACCCCGGGCGCGACATCAAGTTCGAGACCTATGCGATCGCTCGGATCAAGGGCGCGATCATCGACGAGCTGCGCGCCCTCGATTGGGTCCCCCGCTCGGTGCGATCACGCGCGCGCGAGATCGAACGTGCGATCGCCGAGCTCGAGGCCAAGCTCGGCACGGCTCCGACCGACGAGGAGATCGCGGCGAAGATCGGCATCACCGTCTCCGAGCTGGAGGACTCGCTGACCGACATCTCGCGCTCCTCGATCGCAGCGCTCGACGAGCTGTGGTCGGTCTCGGGCGAGGGCGACCAGGTCTCGCTCCTCGACACGATCGAGGACACGACCGGGCCGCGTCCTGCCGAAGTGCTCGACGAAGCGGAGATGCGAGAGGCGCTCGCCGACGCAATCGCCCGATTGCCTGAGCGGGAGAAGCTCGTGGTCACGCTCTATTACTACGAGGAGCTGACCCTGCGCGAGATCGGAGAAGTCCTCGGGGTCACCGAGTCCCGCGTCTCCCAGCTCCATACGAAGGCGATTCTGCGCTTGAAGTCGCGCCTCGCGGGCGCAGCCGCCCGCGTCTGAATCCACAGCCAATCTGAACCAGGGCCTTAGGCGCGGCTTAGGACGGGCGAGCAGGCTTGTGGGCATGACCAGCTCCTCTCGCATGGACTCTGCGCGCCGCCGCTTGCAGGTCACTCGTTATGCCGTGGGCATCATCGCCGCCGGTGTCTTCGCCGGCGGAGTTGCGATCGCACGTGCCGCTCACCCGGGCAGCCACCACCACTCGGCGTCGGGGGAGGCCGCGATCCCGAATGAGTCGAGCGCGGTCGCTGCCGCAGCCAACTCGAGCGTGTTCGGCGGCTCGAGCGACGACTCCGGCAGCGGCAGTTCCGTCAGCCCGGCGCCCGCCACCAGCCCGCCCGTCGTGCAGAGCTCCGGGTCATGAACGTGTTTCGCTCGATGGGCTGCGAGGTGGTGCTGCCGCCCGGCGTGCCCCCCTGGGACGTGCGCCGGCTGTTCGAGGAGCGTGACCGCCGGTTCAGCCGTTTCATCGAATCGTCCGAGCTCAACCGCATCAACGCCGCCCCTCGCGGGGTCGCGGTCGTCTCGGATGACCTGGCGTCGATGCTCTCCCTGGCACTCGATGCCGCTCGCGCCACCGGCGGGCTTGTCACCCCCGCCGTCGGTGGCGCATTGCTCGCAGCCGGCTACGACCGCGACTTCTCGCTGCTCCCCCCTGACAGCAGTCCGGTCGAGCCGGCAGTGGTGCCGTCGGTCGACTCGATGGTGCTGCGCGGCAGGATCCTGCTGCGCGTCGAGCCGCTCGTCCTCGACCTGAACGGGGTGGTCAAGGGTAGGACGGTCGACGACGCGCTGGCGTTGCTCGGCCATGGCTGGGTCTCGGCCGGGGGCGACCTCGCAACGACGTATCCGATCGTGGTCGGCCTCCCGGGCGGGGATGCGGTGACGCTCGACCGTGGCGGAATGGCGACGAGCAGCATCGCGAAGCGCTCCTGGCTGCGGGGCGGCCGGCGCCAGCACCATCTGATCGATCCGGCGAGCGGGCTGCCCTCCCGGTCGCGGTGGCGTGACGTAACGGTCGCCGCGCCCAGCTGCCTCGTGGCCGATATCGCCGCGAAGGCTGCACTGCTGCTCGATGATGCAGGCCCCGCCTGGCTCGACGAGCGTGGGCTCGCGGGCCGGTTCGTCGACCACGACGGCACGGTTTCGACCAACGGCGTCTGGGCCAGCAGCGCGCTGCTCGAGGCGGCAGCTTGAGCGCTCTCACCTGGTATGTCGCCCGCTCCGCGGGGATCGTCGCCTACCTCCTCCTCTCGACGTCGGTCGTGGTCGGCGTGCTCATGTCGGCGCGCGCGAAGCTCTCGTGGCCGCGCTTCGCGGTCGAAGAGGTGCATCGCTTCCTGGCGATCCTCACCGGTGTGTTCCTCGCGCTGCACGGGATCGCGCTGCTCGCCGACCGCGTCGTCCCGATCTCGATCGTCCAGCTCGTGATCCCCTTCCAGACGACCTACCGGCCGCTGGGAGTAGGGCTCGGGGTGACGTCGGCGCTTCTGCTCCTCGCGGTGGCCCTCTCGAATCTGGTCCGTAAACGGCTGCCGTATCGCGTCTGGCGGCGCATCCACTACGTGACCATCGCCGTGTGGCTGACCGCGACCGCGCACGGCCTGCTCTCCGGCACCGACCGGCAGGACTTCTGGTTCATGGCGCTCGTGGGCGTTGCCGTCTGCACCGTCGGGCTCGCATTCCTCGGGCGCTTCGCGCGCACGGTGAGCATCGGCGCGGTCGGCGGGGTTGCCGCCACAGCGGTCGTCGCGGTTCTGGCGCTCGGGTTCGTGCCGCAGCCGAAGGCACCTCATAAGCAGTCGACGGTCGCCGCGACAGCCGTCAAGGGCATTCCGACGGCGTTCACGGGCACCGTCGCTGCGCAGATCGTGAGCACCGATTCCTCACCGGTCCTCTCCGTCGTCGGGCACGCGGGCGGCGCGGGTCTGCGGATCGATGTGCTCGTCGATCAGGGGCAGGTCGAGCAGACGGCGCTCGCGTTGAACTTCCCGACCGGCGCCTCGTGCCGGGGCACGGTGACGTCGCTCGCCTCGGACGGCGTGAGAGGCTCCTGCGGCTCGCATGCCGTGCGGATCGACTGGTCGATCGCTTCCGACCACACGGTGACGGGACGCCTCGCCCTGGACGCGGCCGGGGCATAGGATTCGCGCGACCCGTTCTACGCGCCCAGGAGGACTCGATGCCCATCGAAGCCGGGAAGATCCGCAACGTTGCCGTCGTCGGACATCGCGGAACGGGCAAGACCTCGCTCGTCGAGGCTCTGCTCTTCCAGGCAGGCAAGACGAACCGGCTCGGCACGATCGAGGCAGGTACGACCGTCTCGGACTGGGACGAGGACGAGCAGAAGCGCCAGATGTCACTGTCCGCGTCACTCTGCGCGTGTGAGTGGGAGGGACGCAAGCTCAATTTCATCGACACACCCGGCGACTCGGGCTTCCAGGCCGACACGGTCGCGTCGCTGCGTGTCGTCGAGGGCGCGCTCGTCGTCGTCTCCGGCGTCATGGGCGTCGAGGTGAACACAACGCGCGTGTGGAACCGGGCGGACGAGCTCGAGCTTTCCCGTGTCGTCTACGTCAACATGCTCGACCGCGAGCGCGCCGACTTCTACCGGGTGCTGGCCGCGGTGCAGGAGCAGCTGTCCGATCGCTGTATCGCCATCCAGTTGCCGATCGGCGCGGAACACGAACTGACGGGCGTCGTCGACCTGCTGCACAACTGCGCGTACCTCGACCCCAGCGGCGAGAAGGAGGGTGATCCCGTTGCGATCCCGGAGGAGCTCGCTTCGACCGTCGAGGAGTACCGCACGAAGCTGCTCGACGCCGTCGTCGAGACCGACGAGGCGCTGATGGAGCGCTACCTGGGCGGGGAGGAGATCCCGCCGGAGGACATCGCAGCCGCCCTCAAGAACGCCGTCACGCGCGACGAGATCTATCCGGTCGCCTGCGGCGTCGCGACCAAGAACCTCGGGGCTCACGCCCTGCTCGACCTGATCGTCGAGGGCGTCCCGAGCCCGGCCAAGAAGGGCTCGCCGATCGAGACCGACGCGAATGTCGCTGCCTTTGTCTTCAAGACGGTCGCTGACCCGTTCGCAGGCCGCATCTCGATCTTCCGCGTCTATGCCGGCGAGGTGAAGAGCGACACGACGCTCGTCAACCATCGCGACCATTCGAAAGAACGGCTCGGCTCGCTGATGACGCTCGACGGGAAGGAGCACGAGAAGGCCGCCGGATTCGGCGCGGGCGACATCGGCGCCGTCGCGAAGCTCAAGGAGGTGCAGACGGGGGACGTCCTCGTCGACGCCGAGCATGATCTCGAGCCTCCCGCCCTCGGGTTTCCCGAGCCGGTGATGAGCTTTGCGGTGTCCGCCAAGACGAAGGGCGACGAGGACAAGGTCGCTCAGGCGCTCCGGCGCCTCGGCGAGGAGGACCCGACGCTTCGGCTCTCCCGCGATCAGCAGACCGGTGAGGAACTGCTCTCGGGCATGAGCCAGGTGCACGTCGAGGTAGCGGTCGAGCGGGCGCGGCGTCGTTTCGGCGTCGAGATGGAGCTGCATCAGCCGCGCGTGCCCTATGTCGAGACGATCAAGGGCGAAGCGCGCGCACACGGGCGCTACAAGAAGCAGACCGGTGGCCGCGGCCAGTTCGGCGACTGCCACATCGTGCTCGAGCCGCTCGACGACCACGTCGGCTACGAGTTCGTCGACAAGATCGTCGGCGGCGTCATCCCGCAGGGTTTCCGGCCCGCTGTGGACAAGGGCATTCAGGAGGCGCTCCAGCACGGCAACCTTGCCGGCGCGCCGGTGCAGGGTGTCCGCGTGACGCTGGTCGACGGCAGCTACCACAACGTCGATTCCTCGGAGATGGCGTTCAAGATCGCCGGCTCGATGGCGTTTCGCTCGGCGTACGAGCAGGCGCAGCCGGTGCTGCTCGAGCCGATCATGGAGCTCGAGGTGACCGTGCCGGACGAGGCGGTGGGCTCCATCAACGGCGACCTCAATTCGCGGCGCGGACGCCTCCACGGCATGGAGCCGAAGGGCGGTATGACCACGATCAAGGCCGAGGTCCCGATGGCCGAGGTCCTGACGTACAACCAGGCGATCACGTCGCTCACGGGCGGTCGCGGCGACTACCACATGCAATTCCTGCGCTACGAGGAAGTCCCGGCCCACATCGCACAGAAACTGATCGAAGCGGCGAAGAAGGACAACGAGGCCGTCCCGGCCTGAGGGACGAGCCCTATGCCACCTCGCTACGCTTCGTCTATGACACGCATCACACGGGTCACCGTGGACCGTGCGTGCGCGATCTGTGAGCGCACGTTGCTGATGGGGGAACGGGCGATTCGGTTCTCGCCGAACGGGGGCACCGACTACGTCGATGTCTGCCCGCTGTGCGCCGACACCGCGGTGGAGTACGGCTGGGTGCGAGAAGGGGCGCCGACCTCGCCGACCGTGCCCGCGGAGCGGCGACGGCGTGGCAGCAGCTTCCTCTCGGGAATCCTCGGCACCAGACCGCGGGGCCCTGAGGAGACGATCGCCTCGGAGCCGATCCTTCGCCGCCTCTCGGAGCACGAGCTCTCCATGGTCGAGGCCGCCGACATCTTCAACGCCTCCCAGTACCGCCGGACCGTGGGCGGGATCGGGAAGTCGCTGGGACCGCCCAAGGTCTCGGTCGTCGTTCTCTCCGGGGTGAATGCCGAGGTCGTCGTGACTGTGGCCTGGGACATCTCCTGGTACCAGTACCGGGTCTCGCTCGACTCCGACAATCCCGTTCGTCTCGAGGAGCGCGGGCATGATCCGGAGGAGCTCGAGGGGCCGATCACGGACTGGAACTCGCACATGGAAGACGACGGTCGGATCGTCCCGAACATCGCTCGCCTGTAGGAGGGCTCGGCGAAATGCCGCCTCGAGCCCTAGACCTCGCCGATCTACTGCCTACACTGAGCCGGTGATCTACTGCGTGATCCCCAAGGAGCTCGAGGCGGAGCTCTTCGACAAGATGGTCGAGTATTACCGTGACAACCCGAACGTGACGGTGATGATCGATCGACGCGAAGGCCCCGATCGCCGTGCCGGCCACGACGACGCGGAGTTCAAGGAGCGCCGCCTCGTTCGCGACCGGCGCCGCGCCCGTGTGACGGGGACCTTCCCCGATACCGGCCTGCCCGACTCCTGACGGGCGCTACGATCGCCGGATGGCGACAACCACCTTCGAATCCCTGAATCCGTCCACGGGCGAGGTGATCGAGACCTTCCCACGCTCGACGGCGTCCGACGTCGAACACGCGGTCTCGGCGGCGCGCGAGGCCTGGGAGGACTGGCGCCTCGTCCCGGCGCCTGAGCGCGGCAACATCCTCTTCCGCTTCGCGCAGCTGCTCGAGCAGCGCAAGCCCGAGCTCTCCGACCTGATGACCCGTGAGATGGGGAAGGTGAAGGCCGAGGCCGGCGGCGACGTCCAGGAAGCGATCGACATGAGCTATTACATGGGCGGGGAGGGCCGGCGGCTCTTCGGCCAGACCACACCGTCGGAGCTCCGGGACAAGTTCATGATGAGCGTCCGGATGCCGGTCGGCGTGGTGGGTGCGATCACCCCGTGGAATTTTCCGATCGCGATTCCGGCATGGAAGCTCTGTCCCGCCCTCGTCTGCGGCAACACCGTCGTCCTGAAGCCGGCCGAGGACACCCCGCTCCTCGCGCAGCGTTTCGTCGACCTGCTGTACGAGGCCGGGTTGCCCGAGGGGGTCGTCCAGGTCGTGCACGGGTTCGGAGAGGAGGCCGGCGACGCGCTGGTCCGTCATCCGGACGTGCCGGTGATCACCTTCACGGGCTCGCGCGAGACCGGTGTCCTGGTGACGAAGAACGCCGCCGACCAGCTCAAGCACGTCCATCTCGAGCTCGGCGGCAAGAACGGGATCATCGTGATGGAGGACGCCGACGTCGATCTCGCGGTCGAGGGGATCCTGTGGTCGGCCTTCGGCACTGCGGGACAGCGCTGCACCGCGGCGTCGCGCGTGATCGTGCATCGCGCGGTCTACGAGGAATTGCAGAAAAAGCTCGTCGCGGGCGCGGAGAAGATGCGCATCGGCGCACCGTGGGAGGACGATACGCAGATCGGGCCGGTGATCAACGAGACCGCCGTCGAGAAGATCCATTCGTACACCGAGATCGGCAAGGGCGAAGGGGCGAAGCTGCTGACCGGCGGCGAGCGCGTCGAAGGTCACGGGTTCTATTACCGTCCCACCGTCTTCGCGGACGTCGACGCGCAGATGCGGATCGCGCAGGAGGAGATCTTCGGGCCGACGACTGCGCTCATCCCGGTCGACTCGTTCGAGGAAGCGGTGCGCGCCGTGAACAGCGTCAAGTACGGGCTGTCGTCGTCGATCTTCACGCGTGACGTGAACAAGGCGTTCAGGGCGATGCGCGACCTGCAAACCGGGATCACCTACATCAACGCGGGCACGACGGGCGCCGAGGTGCACCTGCCGTTCGGCGGCATGAAGCAGACGGGCAACGGTCACCGCGAGGCGGGGCAGGCGGCTCTCGACGTCTTCACCGAGTGGAAGTCGGTCTACGTCGACTACAGCGGCAGGCTGCAGCGCGCGCAGATCGACAACGCATGAGGCTGCCGGCCGGCCGAAGGTGGCCGTCGGAAAGGTGTCTGACACCACGGGTGTCAGACACCGCGGTCGAGGCGCCGGCACGCGACTTCCCTGGGCTCAATTCTTGAAGGCGCGTCTGTTCACGGACGGTGGGGCGCGTGGCAATCCGGGCCCCGCGGCGTACGGCTACGTGCTCGAGGCGGACGACGGAACCGTGCTGGCGGCCGAAGGGCAGGCGATCGGGTCGGCGACCAACAACGTCGCCGAGTACAGCGGCCTGATCGCCGGGCTGCGCAAGGCCGCCGAGTTGCACGTGCCCGACGTCGAGGTTGTCTCCGACTCCGAGCTGATGGTCAAGCAGATGCGAGGCGAGTATCGGGTGAAAAACGCTGCGCTACGCGCACTCTCGGTCGAAGCGGCTTCGCTTGCGCGGGAGTTTGCGAACGTCGAGTATCGACACGTGAAGCGCGCACACAACGAATTGGCGGACAGGCTCGTCAACGAAGCATTGGACGCAGCGTGACCGTGCAGCATCCCTTCGGTGTCGCCGTGCTTGCCGACGATCACGAAGCCGCGATGTCGACGCTCGCCGAGGACGTCGTCTTCCGCAGCCCTGCGGTCTACAAACCGTACGAGGGCAAGGAAACGGTGGAGCAGATACTTCGCCTCGTCGCGACGGTGTTCGAGAACTTTCGCTACACGAGCGAATGGCGGGACGGCCGCACCACGATCCTCTTCTTCGAGGCCGAGGTCGGCGATCGAGAGCTCCAGGGCATCGACATCCTCGAGGAGAACGAGGACGGCCTGATCGAGGGCTTCACCGTCATGATCCGCCCGCTCTCCGGCCTGCAGGCGGTCGCGGCCACGATGTCCGCCCGTCTCGGCATCGCCTGAGCCCGCAGCGGCCCCGGCTATACTGGCGGGCGTTCGCGGATGTAGCTCAGTTGGCTAGAGCGTCTGCTTGCCATGCAGAAGGTCGAGAGTTCGAGTCTCTTCATCCGCTTCCAGTGTTAGAGCCAAGAAAGCCCCGGGGACGGGGCTTTCTTCTTTCTAAATGATACGAAGTTCGCCGTTTGCTCTCGGGCGGGCCGGACTCCCTGAGTTGAGACTCAAGCGACCGTGGGGTCGTGCCGATCTCACCAGGCATGACCGAACCGACCTCGACCTATCGGCAGTTCAGCGTCGGGCGCGACGAGCTTGGCACCTTCAGGATCGTCAACGACGCGACCAAGCACATCATGGCTGCACTCAGCCGGCGAGAGGCGAAGCAGCTATCGCGGGAACTGCGGCGAGTCCTCAAGAGCGCATCGAAGCCTTAGGGCAAGACTCCGCCGGCCCCCTCGGAGAAGGCGCGCGAGCGCGTCTCGAAAAAGCTCGCCAACTCAAGCTTCGCTCTCTGGCAATCAGACGAACGGCTGCGCTTCTCGGCGCCTGACGGAACGCGAGAGCAGCTAGACCGTTTCGCAGCAGCCTGTAGCCCCGCGTGGCAACGGCAACACATTGGGGTTGGGTCGGGTTCGGTACGTGCCGGCGGCCTGGTGCAATGAGCCCGCGAACCGCCCGCCGCTGCTACAGGCGGTCCCTTGACACCGAGGATGGGCGGTTCAGTCGGATTGGCCGCCGCCGGGGGTGATCGGTGGCCAGTCGGCGGGCCACCAGTCTCCCTGTGGGTCGGTCGTTTGCCCGACCTCGATGATGTAGCCGTCGGGATCTCGGATGTAGCAACGGATCTCATACTGGTGTTGCTTCGGCGGCGTCAGGAACTGCGCACCCCGGGCGCTCCATTCGGCGTACACGGCGTGGATGTCGGCGACCCGGATATTGAGGAAGCTGCTGACCCGGTCGGGGTCTCTTTGGCGTCTCAAGAGTGACTGTCGGCTTGTCGTCGGTGGGACCTCCGCCGACGTTGATGATGATGAACGTGTTGGCGAGTGCGATATTGGTCGGCTCTGGGCCGAAGACCACCGTCCCGCCAAGCACCTCCGTGTAGAAGCGCCGGGAGCGCTCGACGTCATCGGAGACGATGAAGTGGGTCACGATCATTCGCGTTGCGGGCTGCGTGGGCTCGGCCATGGTGACCCTTCGTCAGCGGAGCGACTTGAAGGCCGCCCTCATCTCCTGGCTGAAGAGTTCCGGCTCCTCCCAGGCAGCAAAGTGTCCGCCCTTGTCAACCTGGTTGAAGTAGATGACGTGCGGGTAGCTCGCCTCGACCCAGCTGCGCGGCGTCCGCCAGATCTCGCCCGGGAACGTCGTGAAGCCGAACGGGATCGTCGGAGGTGGGAGAGGCTGACGGCCCGCGGCCGGAGCGTCAGGCCCGTAGGCTTCCCAGTACGACCGAGCCGCGCAGGCGCCGGTGCCGCTCAGCCAGTACAGGGTGATGTTGTCGAGGACGTGGTCGCATGTGAGGTTGCCCGAGGGCCGCCCGTCGACGAAGGCGCGTGCGATCTTGTAGTAGGCGTCCGTGTCGTGGTCGACCATCCAGGCGGCGAGGGCAATCGGTGAGTCCAGCAAGGCGTAGCCGATTGTCTGCGGCCGGGTGGCCATCTCGACGAAGTAGCCGTTCCCGGACTTCCCGAAGGTCGCGATCTGCGCGGCCGCGGCGCGTTCCTCGTCCGTGTCCGTCGGCATGGTGCCGCCGAGCGCGGGCACGAGCAGGTTGGTGTGGATGCCGATCAGGCCCTCGGGTGCCCTCGCGGCCCATCGCGTCGGTAACGCCGGCACCCACGTCGCCGCCCTGAGCGACGTAGCGGGTATAGCCGAGACGTCGCATGAGCTCGGCCCAGGCGCGTGCGGTTCGGCCCAAATCCCAGCCGATCTCCACCGGTTCGCCCGAGAGCCCGTACCCGGGGAGGGAGGGCAGCACGAGATGGAACGCCTCCTCGGCGCTCCCACCGTGTGCGGTCGGGTCCGTCAGCGGGCCGACCGTGTCGAGCAGCTCGATCACCGAGCCCGGCCAGCCGTGGGTCATGATCAGTGGCAACGCGTTCTCGTGCGACGACGTGACGTGGATGAAGTGGATGTCTACGCCGTCGATCTGGGTGACGAACTGCGGCAGCTCGTTCAGCCGCGCCTCGATGCGCCCGAAGTCGTACTGGTCCAGCCAATAGCGGGCGAGCGCCTCCGCGGCGGTGAGCTGCACGCCCTGCGACCGGTCGTCGACCAGCTCCTTGCTCGGCCAGCGTGTCGCGGCGATACGCCGACGCAGATCGCCAATCTGCTCCTCCGAAAACTCGGCCCGGAAGGGCCGGATCGCCGTCGCCGTCTCGGCAGTGGTGCCCATGAAGGATCTCCCTCGTTCTCGAATGGGCCCGCGCGTCCCGAGGCTACACGCCGACTCCCGGCTGGGCAAGAGCGCGTTGCCGGATCGTCGAGAGGCTCTTCCTGGGGGAGGTTTCGGAGACGCGCCTTAACCGACGAGTGCGCGGACCGCGCGCGCGGCGATGACGTCCTCGCGGGCGTGCACCACCTGTATTCGGGCGGTCGATGTGGCCGCCTCGATCGCTCCCTCGCCGTTGAGCGCGGCGTTCGCCTCGGGATCAAGGGTGAGCCCGAGCTGGTCGAGTCTGTGGCAGATGTCAGCGCGTACGCCCGCTGAGTGCTCACCGACACCGGCGGTGAAGACAAGTGCGTCGAGTCCTCCGAGCGCGGTGGCCATCGCGGAGACGGCTTGCGCTATCCGGTAGCAGTAGATCTCGAGGGCGAGCTTCGCCTCGGGCGAGGCATCCTGCTCGAGCGCCGCGACGTCACCGCTGCCGGCCAGTCCGGTCAATCCGGATTCGTGCTCGAGTGCATGGTCGAGCTCATCGAGTGAGACGCCGTGGCGCAACAGGTAGAGGAGCGAGCCGGGATCGATCGAGCCGGCGCGCGTCGCCATCGGCACCCCTTCGAGCGGGGTGAAGCCCATGGTCGTGTCGACCGAGCGTCCGTCCTTGACGGCGGTCACCGATGCGCCGCCACCCAGATGGCAGACGACGAGGCGCGAGGCTCGCACCTGCTGCGCGGCCCATTGAACGGACAGGCCGTGAAACCCGTAACGGCGGATACCCAGATGCCGATATCGGGCCGGCAGCGCGTACGTCGACGCGACAGCGGGAAGGGTCTTGTGGAAGGCAGTGTCGAAGACCGCCACCTGGGGGACGTTGGGCAGTGCCTCGCGTGCCGAGACGATCGCCGCAAGTCCGGGCCGATTGTGCAACGGCGCGAGCTCGACCACTTTCGCGAGTTCCTCGACCATTGCATCATCGATCAACGTCGGCTCGCTGAACCTCGCCCCACCGTGGACGATGCGGTGACCGACGGCGACAACTGTGGGTGCGTCGCCGAGCGAGGCCAGCGGGCGTGACTCCTCACCGATGCCGACCACGCTGAGCTTCAGACTGGTCGAACCGGCGTTGACGACCAGGACGTCCGCGCTCAGTACGGCCAGGTCCAGTCGCGAATGGCGGGATCGTCGTCGCCATGTGCGCGCGTATAAGCGCGGGCTTCGAGGCGCCGCTCGGTCATCTGCTGACGAAGATGTGCCGCCTTGTCGGCGAGTCCGGGCACGCGGTCGACCACATCGACCACGAGGTGGAAGCGATCGAGGTCGTTCATCATGACCATGTCGAACGGTGTTGTCGTCGTCCCCTCTTCCTTGTACCCGCGAACGTGCAGGTTCTCGTGGTTGGTGCGTCGATATGTGAGGCGGTGGATCAACCATGGGTAGCCGTGGTAAGCGAAGACGACCGGCTTCGAATGTGTGAACAAGGAGTCGAACTCGGCGTCCGACATTCCATGCGGATGTTCGGTGTCGGGCTGTAGGCGCATGAGGTCGACGACGTTGACGACGCGCACGTTGAGCTCGGGTAGATGCTCGCGCAGCAGAGCGACAGCGGCCAGAGTCTCGAGGGTCGGGATGTCGCCACAGCAGGCCATGACGACATCCGGCTCGCCACTCTCGTCGTTCGAGGCCCAGTCCCAGATTCCGGCCCCCCGCGTGCAGTGAAAGATCGCGTCGTCAATCGACAAGTAGTTCAACGCCGGCTGTTTGCCTGCGACGATCACGTTGACGTAGTTGCTCGAACGGAGGCAGTGATCAGCGACCGACAGCAGGGTGTTGGCGTCGGGTGGCAGATAGACGCGGATCACATCGGCCTTCTTGTTCACTACGTGGTCGATGAACCCGGGATCCTGGTGTGAGAACCCGTTGTGGTCTTGTCGCCAAACGTGCGACGAAAGGAGGTAGTTCAACGAGGCGATTGGCCGGCGCCACGGTATATCGCGTGTCACCTTCAACCACTTCGCGTGCTGGTTGAACATCGAGTCGACGATGTGGATGAATGCCTCGTAGCAGTTGAAAAGGCCATGACGGCCGGTGAGCAGATAACCCTCGAGCCAGCCCTGGCACTGATGCTCCGAGAGAACCTCCATCACCCGCCCGTCGGTGGCGAGTCCTTCGTCCGTCGATTCGCGCTCGGCGTCCCAGGCGCGGCCGGTGACGGCGAAGACATCGCCGAGGCGGTTCGAGGCTGTTTCGTCAGGCCCGAACAGCCGGAACGTCCGCGGGTTCCTGACGATGATGTCGCGCAGGAACGTGCCGAGGGTACGGGTGGGCTCCGTCGAGGTCGTTCCCGGCTTCTTGACCTCGACTGCGTAATCGCGGAAGTCGGGGAGACGAAGATCCTCGAGCAGAGCGCCGCCGTTGGCGTGCGGGTTCGCACTCATTCGGCGCTCGCCTTCCGGTGCGAGCGCGCGCAGTTCAGCCCGTAGCCGGCCCTCTGCGTCGAACAACTCCCCAGGGCGATAGCTGCGCATCCATTCCTCGAGGATCTTTCTGTGGCCGGCATCCTCGCGCGCGCCGAGGACCGGCACCTGGTGCGCACGCCAGGTGCCTTCGATCTGGACCCCGTCGACGTCGCGCGGGCCAGTCCAACCTTTCGGTGTGCGCAGGATCAGCATCGGCCACTGCGGGCGCTTGCCGGCCTGTCCGCTCCGAGCTGCCTCCTGGAATGAACGAATGTCGTCGAGCGCCTCGTCGAGTGCGGCGGCGAAGCGTACGTGCACGTCGCCCGGGGGCTCGTCGAGCTCGCAGCTGACGATCGACGGCCGCCACCCGTAGCCCTCGAACAACGCGACGAGCTCGCGCTCGGGGATGCGGGCAAGGACGGTCGGGTTGGCGATCTTGTAGCCGTTCAGGTGCAGCACAGGTAAGACGGCGCCGTCGGTGACGGGGTTGAGAAACTTGTTCGAGTGCCAACTCGTCGCGAGAGGGCCGGTCTCGGCCTCGCCGTCGCCGACGACGCAGGCGACGAGGAGGTCGGGGTTGTCGAACGCGGCGCCGAAGGCGTGCGAGAGGGCATAGCCGAGCTCGCCGCCCTCATGGATCGATCCCGGCGTCTCCGGAGCCACATGCGACGGGATGCCGCCGGGGAACGAGAACTGGCGAAACAATGCCCGCAGTCCGGCTTCGTCTGCGGAGATGTGCGGGTAGGTCTCGGAGTACGTCCCTTCGAGGTAGGCGTTCGCGACCAGGCCGGGCCCGCCATGCCCGGGGCCGGTGATGTAGATCGTGGAAATGTCGCGTTCCTTGATCACTCGATTCAGGTGGGCGTAGACGAAGTTCAGCCCCGGGGTCGTCCCGAAGTGACCAAGCAGCCGCGGCTTGACCTGCTCGGCTTGCAGCGGCTCTCTCAGCAGCGGGTTGTCGAGGAGGTAGATCTGGCCAACGGAGAGGTAGTTGGCCGCGCGCCAGTACGCGTCGGTCAGCCGGAGATCCTCCACCTAGTCGGCGTTGCGCTTCGGCGGCGCAAGCTGAGGTTTCTCGAAGATCACCAGGACGCACAACTGCTCGTAGCCGACGAACCGGTGCTCGGCGCCGGCAGGAACGAAGACGGAGCCACCTACATCGAGCTCGAACAAATCACCCTCCAGCTCGAGGGTGCCGCGGCCCTCCAGAACGACGTAGACCTCGTCGTACTCGTGCGGCTGCTGGCGATCCGGTTCGGGGGCAACGAGCACGTAGACGCCGAGCTCGAGGCCCGGCGATTCGTGCACGATCTCGTAGCCACCGGTCTCGAGCAGGCGCGCTTGTGCCGCTTGAATCGCGATCTCGTGCCCTCGCCGCAGCGGGCCTCTATCGGTCATCGTGCTCTCCCGGTCGCTGCCGAAGTCATATCGGTTCCGCGTGAGGCACGCCGAGGGCGGTCACGGCCGAGTGTTCGGATCAACGTGCGACCGTGTCGCAGGCCGTGGCAAGATCGTCCGCGAGCAGCTCAGGGCCGCCGCGCACGACGAGCACGGGGCAGTGCGCTTCGTGAAGCACCGCGCCTGAGACGCTGCCGTGCCAGAGCCGACGGGCCGGCCCCCAACCGTGCGCGCCGATCACGATCATGCGCGCGTCGCGTTGGATTGCCAGGCGGCCGATCTCCTGGGCGACGAGGCCTGTGCCGTGAACAACGTCGCACTCGACTCCGGCCTCCACCGCCACCGCCTTCGTCTGCGCGAGCGTCTCTTCGACGTGGTCGCGCGCGACCGTGGTGAGCTCGGCAACGAGATCCGCGTAACCGTAGTGCGCGTAACTGGGCGTAGAGACATGCTCGACCGAGATCGCGACGAGTGGCGCGTCGAGCGACTTCGCGAGCGCAACCGCCTCGAGGGTCGCCTCTGCTGCCGAAGGCGATCCGTCAGTGGCAAGAACGATGGGCTTCATGGGGACCTCCCGATTGGACAACTCGATCGTGCCTCTTGGACGCCGAGCGCAGAATCCGAGCGCGGGCGGTATCGACTCCGTAGTTCCCCGCACGCTTCGGTCGCCTGCCCGAGTCATCCGATGACGGTGTGCGTGAGCCGAGGGTCGAGCAACGAGCCGAGTGAGGGAACCACTACTTCGGCACCAAATCCGTGCAGAAGCTCTCCGCGCCCGCCGGCATCCACGCCGATGACGACGAGACCCGCCGTGTGTCCGGCGGCGACCCCTTCGGGGCTCTGGGTGAACGTGACAGCCTCGTCGGGCCGGACGCCGACGCGTTCACACGCTGCGAGCAGCAGATCCGGCGCCGGCCGCGAGCGCAATTCCTCGGCAGCGATGACATCGGCGTCGACACAGTCGTCGACCAGCGCCGCCAGCCCGGCAAGCTCGAGCATCGGAGCCGTGCGGGTGCTCGCCGAGACAGCCACGCGGGCCAGGCCGGCCGACCCGCTCGCCTCGAGGTAGCGACGGGCTCCACCGATCGTATTGACGCTACGCGCATGCAGCCCCCGTGTCAGCGCTTCGCCCTTGCGCGTTGCCAGTCCGTAAGCGGTCGCCGTGTCCGACGGGTCGGCCGGGTGCCCTTCTGGGAGGTGGATGCCGCGCCCGTTGAGGAACAGGTGGACTCCTTCGAGTCGAGGGCGGCCGTCGATATACGTCCAGTAGTCCGTTTCAGGGTCGAACGGCACGTATTGCCAGCCGGTCCGCTCGGAGAGTTCGAGCAGGAACGGGTCGAAGGTGTCAGCCCACGCTCGAGCATGGAGGGCGCCGCTGTCGGTGAGGACGCCGTCGAGGTCGAACAGGCAGGCACGGACGTGGGGTGGAAGGCCGAGCATCTGCCGGCTGACTGGGATCAGGGAGAGCCAGGGCGCGGGCTGAACTCCGGAGAGTTGAGCCACGCGTGCGAGCAGATCGGCTGTTTGAACGCGCTCCAGCGCGAGCTCGCGACGGCGTTTGGCTACATCCAGGTCGAGTGGATGGACGGCGGCGGAAGACAGTGCACGGTCGTCGGCGTCGAACGCTCGCTCCCAGTCGAGTGCGATCCGGTCGAGTGCAGGCATGCCGGTGGACGGCAATGGGTCCTCCTGGGCTACGGAGCGTTGCGAGGCGGCTTGAGCCGGCGATGCCGCGAGTCGTTGCGTGGTCTTGGCTTCCACTCGATCCGCTTCTTGGAAATCCCGGCCAGGATCATCAGCAGCGTTGCCACGATGAAGCCGAGCGCGTTGCCGGTAGGGGTCATGGCTCCACTGTTCCGCCACGGTGCAGGCCTCGCATCGGGGAAAGCCCGCGCGCGGCCTGTGGACGGCTACGGGGTTCCGCGGCAAGCGTCGCCGCGCCTAGTCTGAACGCAAGCGGTCGAGAGCGCCCCGGCGTCAGCTACGCCGTCGCGGCCGCAGGTGGCTTCATCGCCCTCTCGGAGACGACCACGACCGGGCAGGATGCGACATGAGGTAGCCGCATCCCGACACTGCCGGCGACGACGCCCGCTACGACACCGAATCCCCTCGACCCGCAAACGATGACATCGGCGTTGCAGGCCTCGGCAGCTCGGGCGATCTCTCCAGCCGTGTTGTGATGGGTCATCTCGATCAGCAGTTGTGCGTCGACGCCGTCGAGTTTGAGCTCTTCGACCTGGCGGGTGAGCTTGTCGCGCCGGTCGTCCTCGTCGGCGAACAGAGGCAGCCCCGTCGGACGACCGCCGAGCAAGCGCTCGTCGCAGTGAAACGCGATCAAACGCCCACCCGGCGCCAAGAGCTCCAAGGCCACCCCGAGCGCGCCGTCTGCCAGGGGAAAGCCATCGGTTGCCCAAAGCACCGTCTCGTACATGGCAACTCCTTTCGTTGTGCACCGATCATCCGTCCGCCGAGCCGCTCAGGGATCGGCGAACACACTGAGCGTGCTGTGGGAGAAACCCTGGTGCGCGGCAGCCCCGATCGATGCACGCTGGTGTTCGACAACAAGGAGGCGGGTCATGAGACAGAAGCTGGATCGCATCTTGATCGCCGTCGACGAGTCGTCCTCGGCGCAAACCGCCTTGGAGCAGGGACTCGCCCTCGCCGCCGGCGATCATGCCGAGGTCATCTTCGTCCACGTCGTCTCGATCATCGGGGAGCAGTTCGCGCCGCTTGATCACAAGCCGGACCGCGTGCCCGACCGTGCCCGCACGCAGGTGCTCGTGGACGCGACGGAAGCCGCCCAGGCCGTCGGCGTGCCCTGCACGACCGAGCTGCTGGTGGGCTATCCGCCCGCGCAGATCGCCGCGGTGGCCGATGAACTGGACGTCGACCTGGTCGTCGTCGGATCGCGCCACCTCTCGGGCATGAAGCGGTTCTTGCTCGGCAGCACGTCACGGGCCTTGATCGGCGATACGACGCGTCCAGTGCTCGTGGTCCCGGAAACGGTCCTCGAGCCGGCGCTGACTTGAAGGAGGAGCAGATGACTGTTCGTGTAGGCATCAACGGTTTTGGACGGGTGGGACGCTGCGCGTTCCGCTCGGCGTTCGAAAGTGGGGCGCCGGTCGAGTGGGCGGGCATCAACGACGTCGCCGACGTGGCCACCCTCGCTCATCTGCTGCGTCACGACACGGTGTATGGCCCATTCCCTGCCGAGATCGAGGTGGCTGATGATGCCCTCGTCGTTGCCGGCATGTGGATCCCAGTGTCCGCCGAGACTTCACCTGCGGCGATTCCGTGGGACCGGGTCTCGGCCGACGTCGTGCTCGAGTGCACCGGCAAGTACCGCGGGAGGGAGGAGGCAGCCGGCCATCTCGAGGCGGGAGCCGAAAAGGTGGTCATCTCGGCGCCGGGCAAGGGAGTCGACGCGACTGTCGTGCTCGGTGTCAACTTCGACACGTACGACCCCGCCGTGCACAGGGTCATCTCCAACGCTTCTTGCACGACGAACTGTCTCGCGCCAATCGCGAAAGTGCTCCACGAAGGCCTGAGGATCCGTCACGGAATGATGACGACGATCCACGCGTACACCGGAGACCAGAAGCTGGTCGACCTGCCCCACAAGGACCTGCGCCGAGCGCGTGCAGGCGCGGCCAACATCGTGCCGACGTCCACAGGTGCCGCGAAAGCGATCGGGCTCGTCATCCCCGAGCTCGCCGGCAAGCTGCAGGGATTCGCAGCACGCGTGCCGGTGCTCACCGGCTCGATGGTCGATCTGACGGTGGAGGTGGAGCAGCCGACGTCCGCGGCCGACGTGAATGCGCTGTTCGCAGCCGCGGCGCCGGGCGAGCTGTCCGGCATCCTCGAGTACAGCGAGGAGCCGCTCGTCTCGTCGGATGTGATCAAGTCGCCGTACTCCTCGGTGTTCGACGCCGGCCTGACGAGTGTCTCCGGTGAGACCCAGGTAACGGTGATCGCGTGGTACGACAACGAGTGGGGCTACTCGACGCGGCTCGTCGAGCTCGCACAACGGGTCTTCGCGCCCGTAGCGCACGCGGTCTGACCACGTCCGTTCGCAAGGCGGCGCGCGGGGACGGCTTCGTCTCCCGCGCGCCGCCGCTTCGCTTCTCGAGGCTGCTTGTGCCGTTGGGTCGTGGTCTTGCGGGATTGCCGCGGAGCGATCGGGGATCCTGCCGATGTTCGCGACCCGGCGCAGACGCAGACTTGAGGCAATGAGCGTCACCGAATCGCCCTCGACCAACCTCCCGAGCGAGCTCCGGCCGCCGCTCACCGACGAGGAGGCCGTGCTCGAGGCGGAACGCTGCCTCGTGTGCAGCGGGCCGTACGCGGTCGCGCCTTGCACCTTGGCTTGCCCAGCGGCAGTCGACGTGCCGGGGTTCATCGATGCGCTTGCGCGAGAAGACGAACTTGCCGCAGCGCAGACGATCTTCGCAGAGAACATCCTTGGCGGCACGTGCGCCCGCGTTTGTCCGGTCGAGATCCTCTGCCAGGGCGCCTGCGTCCTCGCGCACGAGGGCCAGGAGCCGATTCGGATCGCAGCACTTCAGCGCCATGCGACGGACTGGGCGCTCGTTCACGAGTTGCCGCTCAGGCAAGAGGCGGCCCCGACCGGGCGCTCGGTGGCCGTCGTCGGTGCAGGCCCCGCCGGCCTCGTATGCGCCGGTGAGCTTGCCGCTCGTGGCCATACCGTCACAGTCTTCGAGCAGCGTGATGAGATCGGCGGCCTCGTGCGATTCGCGATTGCGCCGTATCGCATCGAGGTCGCTCCGCTCCCGGCCGAACAACGGGCGCTCGAGGCGCTCGGTGTGCGGTTCCGGTTCGGCGCAGCCGTCAGCTGCGTCGATGCGCTCGCCGCCTACGATGCGGTCTTCCTGGGTGTCGGGTTGGGCGATGACGTTCCGCTCGAACTGCCGGGCGACAACCTTGCCGGTGTTTGGGAGTCGCTCCCGTTCATCGAGGCTCTGAAGGATGGAGAGCTACGAGAGATCGGGGATCGCGTCGTCGTCATCGGTGGTGGCAACACAGCGATCGACGTGGCGCGTGAGTCGCGGCGGCTCGGCGCGAGGCACGTCACCATCGTTTACCGCCGTACGCGCGCTGCCATGCCGGCTTACGCATTCGAGGTGGAGGAGGCAGAGCGCGAGGGCGTCACGTTCGCCTGGCGCACCTTGCCGGTGCGTTTCCTCGGCGAGCAGCATGTCCAGGCCGTCGAATGCGTCTCGGTGCGGCCGGCACCGGCCGATGCAAGCGGCCGTCGTCGCCCGGTGCCCGTCGAGGGAACCGAGTTCAACCTGCGCGCGGACACCGTCGTCAAGGCGGTCGGTCAGCGGCCGCGCTCCGAGTTGTCCGGGCGCTTCGGTGGCCTCGAGGTGGCCGGCGGCAAGATCGTCGTCGACGTCGAGGGCCGCACGACCAATCTGCGCGTCTTCGCCGGAGGCGATGCCGTCAACGGCGGCGCGAGCGTCGTGGAGGCCGTGCGCCAGGGAAAACGTGCCGCGCTCGCCATCGACAGGAGCCTCACGTGAACGCGACGACCGAGATCCGCTGGCACGCACGCGCGGGACAGGGCGCCAAGACCGCTGCCCAGGTGCTCGCGCTCGCACTGCTCCACGGCGGGAAGAGTGTCCAGGCGTTCCCCGAGTACGGGCCTGAACGGCGCGGCGCGCCCCTGAAGGCGTTTACGCGCACCTCCGACAGCCCGATCCGACGTCACGATTCCGTGACCGAGCCGGATCTGGTGGTCGTGCTCGAGCCGAGCCTCGTGCGTGAGTCCGACGTTGCGGACGGCTTGCGCCCCGGGGGCACGATTCTGCTGAACGCGGAAGCGACGCCGCCCGAGCTCGAGGGCCTCCGTGTGAAATGCGTGCCCGCGACGCGACTCGCGGCAGAGCGCGGGTCGGGCTTCGCCAACGTTGTCATGCTCGGAGCGGTCGCAGCGTCGCTGGGCGCGCCGTCGCTCGAATGTCTCGAAGATGCCGCGGCCGAACAGCTGGGCCGCAAGGTGTCGTCGGATGCGGTACGCGCCGCCATCAGGACGGGATGGCAATGGCAGAGTTGAGCTCCTGGCGCGATCTGCCTCCGGGAGGCCGAGTCTCTCCCATTACCGCTCCGCGGCCGCACACCGGCGGCTGGCGCACCGGCGTCGTGCCGGAAGTCGAGCTCGCGGCGTGTGTCAACTGCCTGCTCTGTTGGCTCTATTGCCCGGACTCGGCGGTGAAGCTGGACGGCACGACGTTCGACGGCTTCGACCTCGACTACTGCAAGGGCTGCGAGCTCTGCGCCGAGGTGTGCCCCGTCGGTGCAATCACCATGGTCGAGGAGCCGGCATGAAGCAGTTGCTCACAGGCGGTGAGGCGGTCGCCCATGCGATGCGCCAGATCGACCCCGATGTCGTCCCGGTGTACCCGATCACGCCGCAGACGCCGATCATCCAGGGATTCGCGAAGTTCGTCGCGGACGGTCGTGCGCGCGCCGAGCTCGTCGATGTCGAGTCTGAGCACTCCGCAATGAGCGCTGCGATCGGCTCGGCGCTCGCAGGAGCACGCACGATCACGGCGACGTCGTCTCAGGGGCTCGCGCTGATGGCCGAGGTCGTTTACATCGCCGCGTCGATGCGCGCGCCCATCGTGATGGCCGTCGGGAACCGCGCGCTCTCAGGCCCGATCAACATTCACTGCGATCACTCGGACTCGATGCTGATCCGCGATTCCGGTGTCGTCCAGCTGTTTGCCGAGAACGCTCAGGAGGCGTACGACCTGATGGTCGTCGCACCGTTCATCGCGGAGTACCCCGGCGTTCTGCTGCCGGTGCTCGTCTGTCTCGACGGGTTCACCATCACACACGCGTCGGAACCGGTTGAGCTCATTCCTGATGAGGACGTGCGGCATTTCGTCGGGGACTACGACCTCCCGCATCCGATGCTCGACGTGAAGGAGCCCTCGTCTCAGGGGCCGTTCGCCATGCCCGACCATTACTTCGAGCTGCGTCGGCAGCAGGCGGCTGCGCTCGACTCGGCACAGATGGCGCTCGCCGATGCGGGCGATCGGTTCGCGCTGCTGACCGGGCGGCGTCTGGCCGCGCTCGAGGAATACCGGCTCGATGGGGCCGATCGTGTCGTGGTTGCTCTGGGCTCGACCGCAGGCACCGTCAAGGACACGATCGACGAGCTTCGGGACGAGGGTCACAAGGTCGGCCTCTTGCGCATCTGCTCGTTTCGCCCGTTCCCGGCTACGGCCGTTGCGGCCGCGCTGCACGGGGTCGAGACCGTGATCGTGCTCGACCGTGCCGACTCACCTGGCGGCACGCCGCCGCTGCACGCCGAGCTCGCTGCTGCGCTGTACGGCAGCGAGTCCGCCTTGCGCGGCCACGTCTACGGGCTCGGCGGCCGTGAGCTGCATCCGAAAGACATCCGCGAGATCTTCGCGTCCGATCGTGGCGCTTACGTGGGCGTGCGAGGTGAGGCATGTCCAGCCTGAAGACCCTCGTGCTCAACCAGGCGGGTGTGCCGCCACTTCGCAGCGGGCATTCCTTGTGCCAGGGTTGCGGCATCCCGATGGTGGTTCGGACCGTGCTGAGCACGATCGAACGGCCCGTCGTCGTGGTGAACGCGACCGGTTGCCTCGAGGTGGCCACCACGCGCTACCCGACGACCGCCTGGAACGTGCCGTGGATCCACGTGGCGTTCGAGAACTCGGCCGCTGTGGCGAGCGGCATCGAGAGCGCGCAGCGTGCGCTCGCTCGTCGTCACGGGTTGCCGGACGGCGAGGTGGCGATTGTCGTGTTCGCCGGGGACGGGGGTACCTACGACATCGGGCTCCAGGCCTTGTCCGGCGCGATGGAGCGCGGCCACCGCTTCCTCTTCGTCTGCTACGACAACGAGGCGTACATGAACACGGGCGTGCAGCGCTCCGGCGCGACGCCCTTCGGCGCGAGCACGACCACCAGCCCGGCCGGGACGGACAGCTTCGGAAAAGCGCAGAAGCGCAAGGACATGACGGGGATCGCGGTCGGCCACCACGTGCCGTACGCCGCCCAGGCCGTCGCAACATACTGGCAGGACCTGAGCCGCAAAGTCGCCTCGGCAGTCGCGGTCGACGGTCCGTCATTCCTCAACGTCCTGACCGACTGCCCAGTGGGCTGGGGTCACGAGCCCCGGTTGATGCCGAGCGTGCTACGCGCGGCAGTCGATTCTCACTATTGGCCGCTCTACGAGGTCGTAGAGGGCCGCTACGTGCTGAGCCATGAGCCCGACCCGGTGATTCCCGTCGCGGATTGGCTGCGGCTCCAGACCCGTTTCGCCCATCTTCTTCAGCCGGACGCCCGTCCGGTGCTCGACCGAATTCAGGCACAGGTCGACGCCGACTGGAGGGAACTGACCGGGAGGTGCGCACCATGATCGACCAGCAACTCGTCTTCGACTTCGATGAACACTGCGAGGGTGGGCGCGAGCTCCTCGGCGGCAAGGGCCTTGGCCTCGCCGAGATGACAGCGCTCGAGCTCCCCGTGCCGCCAGGCTTCACGGTCACAACCGAGGCGTGCCGCCGCCATCTCGCCGACCACGGGCCTCTGCCTGCGCAGCTGAAAGCGGAAATTGCGGCTCACCTGGGAAAACTCGAATCGCGGACGGGCAAGCGCTTCGGGGATCCCGCGGACCCGCTGCTCGTTTCCGTCCGCTCGGGCGGGCCGGTCTCGATGCCCGGCATGATGGAGACGGTTCTGAACCTCGGGCTCACGGACGCGGCAATCCGCCAGGCCCCGTTGGACGATCTCGCCTTCGTGCTCGACGCGTACCGGCGCTTGATTCAGATGTACGGCGAGGTCGTCGCCGGAATCGAGCCCGGCCAGTTCGCGCACGAGCGCGAACGAGTCGAGCAGCGGCACGGGGCCGGGCCGACAGTTGGCGCGCTCATCGAGCTCGTCAACGCCTACGGCGACGTCTATCGGGCGTCAACCGGCGTCGGCTTCCCGCAGGATCCGGATGAACAGCTCTTCGCAGCGGTCGCCGCCGTCTTCGACTCCTGGAATGCACCGCGTGCTCAGGTCTACCGCGAGCAGTGCGGCATCAACAACGACGCTGGCACAGCCGCGAATGTGGTGCAAATGGTTTTTGGCAATCGCGACGTCCACTCCGCAACCGGTGTGTGCTTCAGTCGTGATCCGGCGACCGGACAACCCGGGCTTTACGGCGAGTTCTTGTTCCGCGCACAGGGCGAGGACATTGTCGCCGGCACGGAGACGCCGGAGCCGGTCGCCCGGATGCGTGAGCTCCTGCCGGACGCCTACGACGACCTGGAGGCAGCGGTTGCGAAGCTCGAAGCGCACTATCGCGACCTGCAGGATGTCGAGTTCACGGTCGAGAGCGGGCGGCTCTACATCTTGCAGACGCGGGCCGCCAAGAGAACTGCGACAGCGGCGCTACGTGCAGCAGTCGACATGACCGCAGAAGGCTTGCTCACGCGCGTCGACGCGATCCAGCGCGTCGACCCGGCTCAACTCGAGCAGCTTCTTCATCCGACCATCGATCCCCACGCAAAGCTCGTCGAGCTCGCCACCGGGCTTAGTGCTTCTCCCGGCGCGGCCTCGGGCCTCGCTGTCTTCGACGCCGACACCGCCGCCGCGCGGGGTGCAGACGAGAGCGTTCTGCTGGTCAGGCCGGAGACGACGGCCGACGACATCCGCGGCCTGCTTGCGGCGCAAGGCATCCTCACCGCGCGGGGCGGGATGACATCTCACGCGGCAGTGGTTGCCCGCGGCCTCGGGAAGCCGTGTGTCGCCGGATGCTCGGCGCTCGAAATCGACCTGGAGACTCGGACGGCTTCCATCGGTGGCACCGTCATCCGCGAGGGTGATCCCCTGACAATCGACGGGACCACCGGCCGGGTCATTCTCGGAGTCGCGCCGCTGGTCGACCCCGAGCCGGACGTGAACCTCGCGACGATTCTCGAATGGGCGGACGACGCTCGTCGTCTCAAGGTCTACGCGAACGCGGATAGTCCGATCGACGCGCAGCGTGCTCGCGAAAATGGTGCCGAGGGCATCGGGCTCTGTCGCACCGAGCACATGTTCATGGCGGCTGACCGGCTTCCGATCGTGCGCCAGATGATTCTCGCCTCGACCGATGCCGAGCGCCAGGACGCGCTGGCACGACTCCTGCCAATGCAGCAATCGGACTTCGAGGGCATCTTTACTGCGATGGCGGGCCTGCCGGTGACGATCCGGCTGCTCGATCCGCCGCTGCACGAGTTCCTTCCGCATCCCGCTGAAGTCGAGGACGAAGCCGTCCGGCAGCGGATCGAAGCGCTACGCGAAGCGAACCCGATGCTCGGGACACGCGGTTGCCGACTCGGCCTCGAGCGGCCCGAGATCTACGAGATGCAGATCCGAGCGATTGCGCGTGCCGCACGCGCCGTCACGCGTCGAACGGGTGTCGAGCCGATCGTCGAGATCATGCACCCGCTTGTGGCGTTCGTGTCCGAACTCGAACGGCTGGTCGAGCTGACTGCTCGGACGATCGCGGAGGAGGGCGGAATCGACTATCGCGTCGGCACGATGATCGAGCTCCCGCGGGCGGCGTTGCGCGCGGGCGAGCTCGCGGAGCAAGCCGAGTTCTTCTCATTCGGGACGAACGACCTGACGCAGACGACGCTTGGCGTCTCGCGCGACGACGCGCAAGGGCGTTTCCTGGCCTTCTACCTCCGCCACGGGCTGCTCGAACGCGACCCGTTTCAGACACTGGACGTCGACGGGGTGGGCGAGCTCGTTCACCTGGCCGTCGAGCGGGCCCGTGCCGTGCGGCCGTCGGTCGAGATCGGCATCTGCGGTGAGCATGGAGGCGATCCTGCGTCGATCGCATTCTGCGAATCGATCGGTCTGGATTACGTCTCGTGCTCGCCGTTCCGTATCCCGGTTGCGCGCCTCGCGGCGGCGCAAGCGGCGCTCTCTGCCAGTGCGCAATACGTGCCGGCCGGAGGCTGAATCAGTGACCTCGCGGATGTCCAAGCCTCGAGCACGCCACATCATCTCTATGACAAAGGAGGAGCCATGAAAGCTCTCGTCTATCACGGCCCAGGTCAGCGGTCGTGGGACACGGTCCCGGATCCGAAGCTCATGGAGCCGACCGATGCGATCGTTCGCATCGACTCGGCGACGATCTGCGGCACGGACCTGCATATCCTCAAAGGTGACGTCCCGGAAGTCACACCGGGAACGATCCTCGGCCACGAAGCGGTCGGGACGATCGTCGAGATCGGTTCGGCTGTCACGACCGTCGCCCCCGGCGATCGGGTGCTCGTCTCGTGCATCACGTCTTGCGGGCGTTGCCAGTTCTGCAAGGACGGCCACTACGGGCTCTGCACCGGTGGTGGCGGCTGGATCTTCGGCCACACGATCGACGGACTGCAGGCCGAGCTGGCTCGCGTGCCCTTCGCCGACACGTCCCTCTACAAGGTGCCGCAGGGCCTCTCGGATGAGGACGTGCTGTTCCTCGCGGACATCCTTCCGACGGCCTACGAGGTCGGCGTTCTGAACGGCGGCGTGAAGCCCGGTGACACCGTTGCGGTGGTCGGTGCAGGACCGATCGGCCTCGCGACGATCATGACGGCGAGGCTCTTCACCCCGGGTCACATCGTCGCGATCGACCTTTCCGACGCACGTCTCGAAAAGGCGCTGGAGTTCGGTGCCGACTCGACGATCAACAACGGTCGCGAGGATGCAACCGCGATTGTGATGAAGCTGACCGATGGCCTCGGAGCCGACGTCGCCATCGAGGCGGTCGGGGTGCCCGAGACCTTCGAGCTCTGCACCGCGCTCGTTCGCCCAGGAGGCCGTGTCGCGAATGTCGGCGTCCACGGGCATTCGGCCACGCTGCATCTCGAGACGCTCTGGATCCGCGACATCACGATCACAACCGGGCTCGTCGACGCGAAGACCACTCCGCAACTGTTGAAGCTGATTCAGGAGCGGAAGCTCGACCCGAGCGCGTTCGCAACGCACCGGTTCTCCTTCGGCGATGCCGAGGTCGCCTACGACACGTTCGCGGCAGCCGCGGAGACACACGCGCTCAAGGTGGTGCTCACGGCCGAGCCCGTGCCAGCGATGCCCACGCACGTCGGCGCAGAGAAGGCCGAGCCTGTGGGCGTTAGTTGACGCCGGAACGTTAGCGGGCGAGCAAAGGGCGCCGAAAGGCGCTCTTTGCTCGCTCCGATCGAAAATGACGCCGGCCAGAAGATGCTCGCCCTTCCGTCCGAGGTCCGTGCGCGGCTGTTCGAGCTCGACGGTGTTCTCACGGACCGTTCGCGCCTCAGGTTTCGTGACCGCCCGTCGGCTCGACGAACTTTTTGACGATGACCAGTTCGTCGGTTCGGTCGACCACGGATTCGACGGCGTCGACCTCGTGCCCGGCCTTGACGACGTAGTGCCCGGGGTAGCTGTGGATCCGTTCGAGTGTGGCTGCGGTCACGTCGATTGTGTCTTCGCACAGTGGGTTGGCGCACTCGCAGACGAATTCGGTCCACTCGGCCGTCCTGTTCGATGCGATCAGCGAGTCATTCAGCTCCGCGAAGAGCTTCTCTGCGAGTGCGGCCCGCGCGGCGAAGTTCTCCGGGTGCGCCTGTCCGATCTTGGCGAGCGCGTCGGTGATCGCGGCCGGCGTCTCGCGTGTCTCGACAACGCGTTCGGCGAGAGCGCGGATCTTGATCTGATGTGAACGAGCCGCCTGCCGGAGCAGCTCGAAGCTCTCGGCCATGCTCACGCCAAACCGCTCGAAGATGATTCCCTTCGCCTGTTCGATCACGACGCGCGATGCGAGTGCGTGCTGCAACTGCGCGATCTGCTCGTCTCTGGGGTCGGTGGCGCCGTCGATGCTCGTATCTGCCATGAGACCTTCTCTCGCATCGGGGAACCTCGAGGTCACGGGCTGTCTCGCCGAGAGACGATGCCGAGTTCGTCCGGCGCGGCCCCAACTGTACAAGCACGATCGATTTCGGGTCCGGCCTGGAAGCTCGGGCGGAGGCAGCGCTCTTGGGACACTCGCGCTGAGGTGGTAGGTTGGTTGAAGTCGCAAAACTGAGGCCCTGTCCCCGCCTCGTCGGTTCCCACAATGACGAAGGACGGTGCTTTTGCCGCGCAGAGCTCTTCATCTCTCCACCGCAACTCGTGTTCTCTCAGCCTGTCGAAAGGGCCCCGAGCCATGGCTGTGACGACCGACCGGCCCGACGAGGAGGCACACGCCGACACGGATCCCCGGCAGCTATCGACCCCACGGGCGGCGCTCCGAGTCCTGGTCGTCGATGACGACGACCTCTTTCGGTTGGCAGTTCGAACGCTGCTGGAAACGGACCGCCGGCTGAATGTCATCGGCGAGGCGGCCGACGGCCAGCAGGCTCTCGACGCAGCGATCGAGCTCTCTCCCGACGTCGTCCTGATGGATCTCGATATGCCGGGCATGGGCGGGCTCGAAGCGATCACCCAGATCGCACGACACAGAGCCGGCCCGCCGGTGATCGTCCTCACGGGCTCGAACGATCCTCGGGCGATCGAACGAGCTCATGCGGCCGGCGCCGTCCGTTATTTGCTCAAATCCCACATCGCCGACGTCTGTGGGCTCGTCGTCGCCGTCGGCCGCCGTGAGCCTGATTGAGATGACCGTACGGCCATAGAAACACACATGTAAGCACCGTTTTGAGTACAGGTTTCTTCCCGCTCGGTCGATAACGGCCAGATGGATGGAAACCAGCGGTTCTTCACCGCGCCCGCGAGGCCGCGGACTCGCACGAGAACGCGTGACGACCGGAGGGCCGGCCCCGCCAATCTGGCGCCGGCTCCGCTCCCACAGAAGCGGGAGACCACCGTACGGATCGCGTTCGTGCTGTCGCAGCCTCTGACTGCACCGGCCGTCACGGGGAGGACGCTGCTCATGCGCGCGCTCCCGGATCATGTGGATGTTCACGCTCTCTACGACCGTCGCGCAGACGTCGACCCGTACGCGTCGCACGCTGGAGCGGTCTCGAAGCTCATCCCACCGGGCGTCCAGCGGTTCCCGATGCGGTTCGGTCTCGAGCGCCGCACGTGGTGGGCGGTGCCGCTAGAGCTCGTCGCGACCGTCAGAGACTTCGTGCGCGCGGTCCGCTACCTGCGTCGTCACCGGATCGGTGTCGTGCACGGATACGACACCACTCGCAACCAGCTGTACTGCTTCCTGCTCGCGAGGGTGAGCCGGGTCAAGTGGGTGAGCGGGTTCCACTCCCAGTACGGCGATTGGATGTCGCCCGTCGCCAAGACCACGTTGCGGCACGCCGATCTGATCGCAGCCGTGTCCGATTGGACGGGGCGCCTGATCGTCGAGCGCGGCCATATCTCGGCCGATCGAGTCGTCACGGTCATGAACGGCACCGAGACCGCGAGCTGGGATCCCGCGGGGGTCGACGGCGGGCCTGTTCGCCGCGAGCTCGGGATCGGTGACCACGTCCCGCTCGTCGTCTGCATCGCACAGCTCGCGGAGTGGAAGCGTCAACACCTCCTCGTGCAAGCCTTCGCCCAGGTGGTGCCGCGGTTCCCGGCGGCTCAGCTCCTGCTCGTCGGACAGGAGCAGGAGCCCTGGCGGCGGCCGGAGGGGCCGTTCGAGGACGAGCTGCGAAGGCTGATCGACGAGCTGCAACTCGGCGCCAACGTGCAACTTGCCGGTTTCCGGTCGGACGCGCGCGCAATAGTCGCCAGCGCGGACGTGCTCGCGCACCCCGCCGTGGGCGATCCGGGGCCGAACGCGTTGATCGAGGCGCTCGCGATGGCGAAGGCGATCGTGACCGTCGACGACGGTGGCTCGGCCGAGATCGTCGTCGACGGGGAGTCGGGGCTCGTCGGGCCGGCCGACGACGTCGACCGGTTGGCGGTGAACATCCTCGCACTGCTCGAGAGCCCCGAGCTCCGTGCGGAACTCGGCCGGAACGCGCGCGTACGCGCGGTCGAGCACTTCGACATGCGCCGCGTCGCCGATGAGATGGAGACGCTCGTGTACCGGCGCGTGCTCGGCCTCGACTGAAAGGGCCTGCAACCCCTCGATCAGGCGAGAGACATCGCGCAAGTGTGCCGCGATGATGGGATCGACAACTGCGGAAAGGACCGGCATCGGCATGCGGCTGCTGACTGGCTTCGACTCGGTGGGCGCATCACTACGGTGGCGCGTCTGCGGACGTGACTCGTGACGACCTTGCGGCTGAGCGACCCCGAGCTGCGCGACCTGCTGATCGCCGATCTCCGGACTCGGATCGATCTCGTCGTTGAGCCGGTCGACCAGAACACGATCGAGGTCTCGCTGCTCGGCTCCTACAGCCTCGAGGCGATGCGCCTTGCGATCGACCTGCGTGTGCGTGCGTGGGAAGCCACGCAGCGCGCCGCAGGTCGGACTATCCGCGTGGAGCTCGTGTAGCGGCGCGCCGCCGGGAGGCGAGGCGTCGCCGCGCCGTGGGGGAGACAAGTCAGTGCGGCGGACGCCTCGAGCCTCGACCGGCCGGGCCGATCACTCGGATACTTCGATTCGCACGACGCCGAAAAGTTGGCGGAGCCGACGGCTACGCGGGAAGATCTCCCCCGGCGCGCGCGTCTACTGGGGTGAGGGTCCAGCACTTGGCTCGACCAATCTGGGGGAGAGAAGACGGTTGGGCCGGGCTGGCGGCGATCCTTGGGGGCAGTCGGCGGGGCGCAGTTGGTACCGGCTCTGCTGAATGTCTCCGCTGGCGTGTGCGGTGGCTCCACCGTAGGCTCCGCCCATGCCGACCTCCCCCGCCGGCGCGTGAGCGAGCGCAGTGCAGACGTCGTCGTCGTCGGGTCCGGCTCGGCGGGCGCGGTGGTCGCACGCAGGCTGGTGGACAGCGGTGCTGTCCGCGTCCTGCTCCTCGAGGCGGGCGGGCACGACGAGAATCCCGCGATCCACGATCCGGGCCGGGTGCACGAGCTCTGGCTCTCCGACGTCGACTGGGCGTACGAGACGGTGCCGCAGGTGCATGCGGCGGGCCGCCGCCTCGCCTGGCCCCGCGGCAGGGTCCTCGGCGGTTCGAGCTGTCTCAACGCGATGATCTGGGTTCGAGGCGCGCCCGAGGACTTCGACACCTGGGCATACCTGGGTGCGGACGGATGGTCGTGGGAGGACGTACGCCCGGTCTACGAGGCGATCGAGCGGCGAGAGCCGGATGGGGCGGGGACTGTGAGCCTCCTCACATCCTTCCAGCCGGACGCGATCCACCTGGCGATCGCCGACGCGGCCGAGGAGTGCGGGATCCCCCTGAACGCGGACTACAACGGTGCGTCGCAGGACGGGGTGTCGTTCATGCAATACAGCATCGAGGACGGTGTGCGGCACAGCACTGCCGCGGCGTACCTCCGTCCGGTGGAAGCCGACTCGAACCTCGAACTGGTCACCGGCGCGACCGCGCGCCGCCTCCTGTTCGACGGCACGCGATGCGTCGGGGTGGAGTGGTCGCAGGACGGCCGCCTCGAACGCGTGCGGGCCGAGCAGACCGTCGTCTGCGCCGGAACGATCGGTTCGGCGCAGCTTCTCCTGCTCTCCGGAGTGGGACCGGCCGATCACCTGCGCTCGCTCGGGATCGACGTGGTTGCAGACCTGCCCGGAGTCGGTGAGAACCTGCACGACCACCTGCTCTCCCCGGTCATCTTCAGCGCGGAGCGGGAGGTCGGCCCGCCTTCCCGCGGTCTGCCCGCCTGCCAGACGCACCTCTTCTGGCGCTCGCGGCCGGGACTCGCCGTGCCGGACATCCAGCCGATCCACTTCATGGTCCCGATGTACGAACCGTGGATGGAGGGGCCGGAGAACGGTTTCACGCTGATGGGCGGAATGGTGCGGCCCGCGAGTCGCGGCGTGCTGCGTCTCACCGGGCCGGCGCCGGAGGACCCGGTGGCGCTCGACCCGAACATTCTCGCGTGCGAGGCCGACGTCGAGAGCCTCGTAGCCGCCGTCGATCTGTGCCGCCGGATCGGGGCCGCAGCCGCGCTGCGCGAGTGGGGCGCCATCGAGCGCTACCCCGGCCCGTCCCTGGACACGCGAGACGCGGTGCGAGGCTATGTGCGCGAGACCGCGATCACGTATCACCACCAGGTCGGTACCTGCAAGATGGGCACTGACGCGACGGCCGTCGTCGATCCTCGGCTGCGCGTGCACGGGCTCGACGGGCTGCGGGTTGCCGACGCGTCGATAATGCCGATGGTGACGACCGGGAACACGAACGCACCGACGATCATGATCGGCGAGCGTGCCGCGGGGCTCCTGCTGGCCGATGCCTGAGCTCGGCGCGGTTCTCGAAACGGCGGGTCTACCGGCGGCCGATGTCGAGGCCTGGTGCTCAGGCGAGCCTGCGCTCGCGACCGCCTTCGAGCCGGCGAGCGCGGCGACCTGCGCCTACCTCACCCACGGCGAGCAGCTGCTGGCACGCCTGCCGTCTCGACGCGACCGGAACGGGGCGGAAGCCGAGGCGGCGGCGCTCCTGCAGTCCGAGCTCGACGCCGCGCGCGCACGGTTCCTGCGCGTTCATGCGGATGATGTCTACGACGCCCTGACCGGTGGGCTGTGTCTCGCAGTGCGCGACGAAGCGCTCGTCTACGCCGCTGCCGACCGCTTCCCCGGGCTCGTGCCGACGCGGGCGCAGATGGCGGCCGAGCGGGCCAGGGCCCTGTCCGACAAGGAGGGCATCGAGATCGCCCAGGGCTTGTTCCTCTCGTTCGTGCTCGCGTCGCCTCGTTGCGGCGCGCACCTCGTCTGGTCGATGCTGCGTCCGACAGAGGCAGCGCTCGCGCGCCTCGAGGAGTTCCGGGCGACCGGCGTTGCCGATCTCGGTGGGACGTACCTCGAACGCCGCGGGCGAGCGGCGTATCTCGAGATCCGAAACGACCGGCACCTGAACGCGGAGGACTGCGACACGCTCCCGACCACCGAGGTCGCGGTCGATCTGGCGCTGCTCGATCCCGGGGTCGAGGTCGGTGTTATCCGCGGGGCCGTCGTCAGCCACCCGCGCTACGCAGGTCGCCGGGTTTTCGGCGCCGGCCTCAACCTCACCCATCTCTATCACGGCCGCATCGACTATCTGTTCTTCGTCACGCGCGACCTCGGGTATGTGAACAAGCTCTTCCGCGGCCTGAGCCACGAGGAGCACCGGCCCGCGGAGCCGGAGGAGACGACCGAGAAGCTCTGGCTGGCTGCGGTCGAGACCTTCGCGATCGGCGGTGCCTGCCAGATCCTGCACACGGTCGATCACGTCATCGCCACGCGGGGCGCGCGCCTCTATCTCCCGGCCCGCAAGGAGGGAATTCTGCCGGGCGCATCCAATCTGCGGCTGGCCCGCTCCGTCGGAGACCGGTTGGCGCGGCAGGCGATCCTCTCCGGGCTCGAGTTCGAGGCCGGGACCCCGCACGGCGATCTGCTCTGCGACGAGATCGTCGAGTCCTCCGACGAGCTGGACGCGGCTGTCGCCCGGCGCGTCGAGGCGTTGACGAGCTCCGGGCTCGTGAACGCGGCCGGGAACCGGCGGGCGCTGCGCGTCGGGGCAGAGCCGCTCGACGTCTTCCGGCAGTACATGGCCACCTTCTGCCGCGAGCAGGCCCACTGCCACCTCAGCCCCGCGCTCGTACGCAACCTCGAAGAGCACTGGAACGCTCACGAGCGCCGCCTCTGAGCCCGTGATCTGGAGCCCCGCCGAGCAACTGCCACGTGGCGAGCTGCACGCTCTTCAACTCGAGCGCCTGCAAGCCGCCTTCGGGGTGGAGCTCGACACGCTCGAGCAGCTCGCCGAGCTTCCGTTCACCGACAAGTCCTCGCTCCGCGACGCGTATCCGTTCGGGTTGCTGCGGGTGCCGGTCGGGGAGCTCGCGCGCCTGCATGCGTCGAGCGGCACGCACGGGAAACCGACGGTGGTCGGCTATACGGCGGCAGATCTGGAGGCCTGGACCGAGCTGATGGCGCGGTCCATGACGCTCGCGGGTGTTCGGCGCGGAATGCTCGTGCACAACGCGAACACCTATGGGCTGTTCACCGGCGGGCACGGCTTCCACCAGGGAGCGGAGCGGATCGGGGCTCCGGTCCTCCCGGTCTCGGGCGGCTTCACCATGCGGCAGGCGATGCTCCTCCATGACCTCGGCGCGGAGGTGCTCGTCGCGACGCCTTCGTACGCGCTTGTGATCGCGCAGGCAGTGCAGGACGCAGAAATCGACCCGGCAGAGCTCAAGCTCCGGCTCGGCCTGTTCGGCGGCGAGCCCTGGACCGAGGGCCTACGCGAGGAGATCGAACGCGCACTTCCAGGCCTTCGCGCAGTCAATTTCTACGGGCTCTCCGAGATGTGCGGTCCCGGTGTCGCAACCGAGTGCCTCGAGGCGCGCGACGGCCTGCACGTCCACGAGGACCACTTCGTCGTCGAGGTCGTCGATCCGGAGTCCGGTGTGCCGGTCGAGGAGGGAGTCGAGGGCGAGCTTGTCTTCACGACCCTGCTCAAGGAAGCGATGCCGTTGCTCCGCTACCGCACCGGCGACATCGCCTCGGTCACTTTCGAGGCGTGCAGCTGTGGTCGGACGACGGCGAGGGTCCGGGGCCTGCGCGGCAGGCGCGACGACATGATCATCGTGCGTGGCGTCAACGTCTACCCCTCCAATGTCGAGCATGCGCTCCTCACGATCCCCGAGGCTGCCCCGCACTACCAACTCGTCGTAGAGCGAACCGGCGCGATGGACGAGCTGACCGTCCAGTGCGAGCCCGCTACCTCGGACGTGGATCCCACGAGCCTGCGCACGGCCGTCGAGCGCGCGCTCCGCGAGCAGCTCGGCGTTCGCGTGCACGCCGACGTTCTCGAGCGCGGAAAGGTGCCGAGAAGCGAAGGCAAGGCCGTGCGCGTCGTCGACCGGCGTTGACGCCGCCCGGTTTCAGTAGACGAACGGCAGCAGCCTGCGCGGCGTTCGTCGGCGATAGTCGGAATAGCCCTCGAGCCGTTCGCAGAGCCATTCCTCTTCTCGACGTGACTTCAGGTCGAGGAGCAGGGCGAGTATGAGCGACAGCGCGAGCCCGGCGATGGTCGTGAAGAGCAGTGACCAGCCGAGAGCGATCAAGATGGCGCCGCCGTACATCGGGTGACGGACGAGGGCGTACGGCCCGGCTGTCTTCACGCCCTGGTCCGGGCGCGGAGCCGGGAACGGCGTGAGTGAGGAACCGAGACGCACGACCGCCCAGAGGGCGAAAACGACCCCGAGGCCGAACAGCAGCCCTCCCAGGACGACGACAGCGGCCCCGCCGCCGAGGCCGCCGCCGAGGAAGGGCGAGAGCAAGACTGCTGCCATCAGCAGCACCTGGGCACCGACCCAGCCTTCGCCGCGGCGGCCGAGAGCGGGGAGGCGGGCGGACAGGTTCGACCGCCTCCTCTCGGCTAACCGGCGGCTTCGAAGAAGCGCTGCGGGTTCGTGACCAGCATCTGGTCGATCTCCCCCTGTGTCACCCCGGCCCGGAGCAAAGCCGGCAGGACATGCGTCGAGAGGTGGAGGTAGTCCGGCTTCTCGTCCACGAAGAACGGGTTGCCGATCATGAAGTCGTTGAAGCACGCGGCGTCGTGGCCGAGGTGCACGCGGTCGGTGTAGCCCTCGGCGATCAGCGCGAGGAGCGTCTCGATCCGTTTCTCATCGGGGTTGAAGTGCTCGATGTTGAAGCGGTCGCAGCCGAGCGCGGCACCCGTGTCCGCGATCGCACGCAGGTACTCCAGGTCGTTGCTGTCGCCTGCGTGGGCGATCACGATCCTGGTCGGGTCGACCCCGGCATTCGTGAGCACCTCGAGAGCCGGCAGGCCCGTTTTCGCAACCGCGTTGGTGTGGACCATCACGGGGGCGCCGGTCTCGACGCTCGCGGCGGCGATCGCGGCCAGGATCCGCGGCACGTCGCCGACCAGGCCGTGCACCTCCACGGCGCATTTCAGGAACGCGGCTCTGACGCCCGTATCGTCGATCCCGTCGCGAAGCTCCCGCACGAAGAGCTCCACGATCGCATCGTCCGACCGGTAGGCGAGGAAGCTCGGCAGTTCGAGAAACGCGTAGACGCCGGTCGCGACCACGATGTTGAGGTCGACCTCGGCGTTGATCCGCTGGATGCGCGGGATGTTCCGGCCGAGCCCGAGCGCAGTTGGGTCGACGAGGGTGTGGATGCCGCTGTCGCGCAGCTGCTTCAGCCTCGCGATCGCGTCGGCGACCCGCACCTCCTCGTCCCAGTAGCGCGGGCCCCAGACGTGGCCGAAGTTGATGAGCGCCTCGGGATCGAGCACGAACACGTGCTCGTGCATCAGGGTCGGCCCCAGCTCGGTCAGCGCGACGGGCCCGCGAACGGTTTCGACGGTGCTGCCCACGCGTGGGAGCCTAACCTGCGAGGAAAAGGCGACGAGCCGGGGAGTGGCAGGCAACGACTCCCCGGCCCGGCGCAATCGACGGTCGACGTCGATGTCCGAACGCTAGTCGGAGGAGATTGGGTGAATTGTCGAGCTCGCTAAAGACTTGGTTAACGAGCGCGCGAGCCGGCCGTGCCGCGTAGGGTCGCGCTCTGACCACCTGGGCCCTCGCAACGGCAGCCGGAATCCTCCTCGTCTACGCGGCCCTGTCGCGCAGCCTGGCCAGGACCTGGATCTCCGCGCCGATCTTCTTCCTGTCGGCCGGCCTGATCGTCGGCGGCAAGGGACTCGGGTGGATCGACATCGGTCCCTCGAGCGAGCAGGTCCGAATCCTCGCCGAGCTGACCCTGACCCTGGTCCTGTTCGCGGATGCCTCCAGGATCGACGTGCCTGCCCTGCGACGCGAGTACAGCCTGCCTGCGCGCCTGCTCGGGATCGGACTGCCGCTGACCATCGCGGCCGGCTGGGCCGTGGGGGCCGGGCTGTTCGGCTCGGTCGGTCTCGCGGAATTGCTCATCCTCGCCGTGATCCTCGCGCCGACGGACGCCGCGCTCGGGCAGGAGGTCGTGATCGATCCGCGCCTGCCCTCTCGCATTCGGCAGGGGTTGAACGTCGAGTCGGGGCTCAACGACGGGATCTGCGTCCCGCTCCTGTTCATCGCGCTCGCGCTCGCCGAGGCCGAGTCGGGATCGGAGACCAACCATGGCGCGCTCGTCCTCGTGGTCGACGCGATCGGATACGGATTGCTCTTCGGAGTGATCGCCGGGGTAGCCGGCGGTCTGATCGCCCGGCTCGCCCGGCAACACGGCCTGATGGACTCGGAATGGAGCCAGATCCTGCCGGTCGCGACCGCCGCGCTCGCGTATGGGCTCGCCGCACCGCTCGGCGGCAGCGGCTTCATCGCGGCTTTCGTCGCGGGCTTCGCGTTCGGCAGGCTGCACCGAGACGAGGACGGCGAGACGACGCACCTCCTCGGCGAGCTTGGTGGACTGGCGAACTCCGTGACGTTTCTTGTCTTCGGTGCGGCGATTGCCGGGACCGTGCTCGCCGATCTGACCTGGCGAACCGTCGTCTACGGCGTGCTCAGCCTCACCGCGGTGCGGATGTTGCCCGTCGCCGTGGCGCTGATCGGCACCCATGCCAGGGTGCAAACCGTCGCGTTCGTGGGCTGGTTCGGCCCACGCGGGCTCGCCTCGATCGTCTTCACGGTGATCGCCCTCGAGACCGGATCGCTCGCCCACGCCTCAGAGATCACGGTCGCCGTCGGCTTCACGATCGTGCTGTCCGTCTACCTCCACGGCCTGTCCGCGAAGCCGTTGACCGACCGCTATGCGCGCTGGTACCGGGCGCACCCCGTCGATCGCCGTCCGCAAATGGAGAGCGTGCCCGCGCCCGCCCAGCGCTGGCGACGCTCCCCGATCGTGCCCGTCGCGGGCGGCACCGGCCGGCGCGCGTAGGCCGGCAGGCGGGTTCGACCGGCCCCGCATCCCCTGGGCGGGGGATGCCAGCGTCCCGCGGAGCACCGATGAGAAGCCATTGTGGGTCCTGCGGCCGCCGATGGTCACACCGAGCCCGATCGCGTCCCTGCGCTCCTGCAGATGCAGCGCGAACTGCTGGTACAAGCCGCTTCGGGGGTAGAGACGCGTCAGGTTCTCGAGCTGCTCGTCGAGCTGATCGAGGCGTACGTGCCCGAGGCGATCGGATCGGTGCTCCTGGTCGAGCCGGAGACTTGGACCTTGCGGACACTCGTCGCTCCGAGACTTCCCAGCGAATACAGCGCGGCGATCGACGGAGTGCTGATCGCCGAAGGCGCCGGCTCGTGTGGGACGGCGGCCGCGTGCAAGAAGACGGTCATCGTCGAAGACATCGCCACCGATCCCCTGTGGGATGCGTTCCGTGAGCTCGCTCGCGCACATGGGCTGCGGGCGTGCTGGTCGACGCCGATCGTCGATGGTCTGGATCAGGTGATCGGGACGTTCGCGCTCTACTACGACAGGGTCCGGCGTCCGAGCGAAAGCGACCTGGAACTGGTGAACGTGGCGGCAGGGATCGCGAGCATCGTGCTCGAGCGCGAACGAGCTCTCGCTTCGGCGACGCGTGAGGCTGCCGAGCGCAGCGAGATCGACCGCCGGTATCGCACGCTCGTGGAACAGCTTCCGCTCGTGATCTACGCCGATGCGCTCGACTCTGTCAGCTCGAATATCTTCACCAGCCGCCAGATCGAGGGCATCCTCGGCTACTCGGTCTCGGACTGGCATTCCGATGAGCTGCTCTTCGTCAAGCTCCTGCATCCCGACGACCGGGACCGCGTCCTCGCCGCCCACGCCCGGACGCACCGGACGCACGAGCCGCTCAGCGTCGAGTACCGACTCCGCGCGCGCGACGACCGCTGGGTCTGGATCCGGGACGAGGGCGTCGTCGTGACGGACGAGCAGGGGAAGCCCCTGCATCTCCAGGGCTACCTCCTCGACATCTCGACGGAGCGCGAGGCAGAGGAACAGCTCAGGCGCCAGGCGCTCTACGATCCGTTGACCGGTCTTGCCAACCGCGTCCACTTCACCGAGCGGCTCGAGCATGCGGTGGCGACCCGCAAGCGGTCGGGCAGGCAGACAGCTCTCCTCTTCGTCGATCTCAACAACTTCAAGAGCATCAACGACAGGTTCGGGCATCCCGCCGGCGATGCCGCCCTGCAGACGCTTGCGAACCAGCTCGAGTCGGTCATTCGCACCGGTGACACGGCTGCACGCCTCGGGGGCGACGAGTTCGGGGTGATCCTCCAGAGCGTCCACGACCCGACCGAGGCCTCGAGTGTCGCCCAGAGGCTGCACACCGCATTGGCGGCGCCCCTGGAGATCGAGGGACGCCAGATCAAGATCGACGCGAGCATCGGCATCGCGCTCGGCGACGATCCGCGGCTCCTGCTGAAGGAGGCGGACGCCGCGATGTACCGGGCGAAGTCCCATCCGGGCCTCGGGTTCGCGTTCTTCGACCCGGACCTCGACGAGGCTGCACTGGTGCGGTTTCGACGGATCGCCGAGCTCGGCGACGCGGTCGACCGCGACGAGTTCGTACTCCACTACCAACCGATCGTCACGCTCGCGTCAGGCGCGACCGATGGTTACGAGGCTCTCATCAGGTGGCAGCACCCGGCCCTCGGCGAGCTCGCACCTCTGGAGTTCATCCCTCTCGCAGAGGAGTGCGGGCAAATCGTTCCCATCGGTCAGTGGGTCCTGCGTGAAGCGTGCTGTCATATCGCGCGGCTCGGCGAGAGCGCCGGTCGGGTGTTCGAGATTGCCGTCAACGTGTCGGCGCGACAGCTTCAGCATCCTGAGTTCGTCACGCACGTCGAGGACGCGCTACGCGAGTCGGGGCTCGCTGCGGAGCAGCTCGTGCTGGAGATCACCGAAAGCGTCGTCATCGATACCGGCGACGTCGAGACGCGGCTCGCGTTGCTGAAGCAGCGAGGAGTGCAGATCGCGCTCGACGATTTCGGCACGGGGTACGGCTCCCTCGCGTATCTGCAGAAGCTGCCGGTCGACATCGTGAAGATCGATCGAAGCTTCACGGCGACGATCGACGAGGAGAACGGAGGCGAGGGGCTGCTCCGCGCGATCATCGGCCTCGGCAACGCCCTCGGGACACGGCTCGTCGCAGAAGGGATCGAGCGAGTGACGCAGAGCGATCTCGTCGCGACCCTGGGCTGCGAGCGCGCCCAGGGGTTCCACTACGGCCGACCGTCGGCGATGAAGTCGTTCGACGTCGCCGACGTCACCGGCCGCCCTTCTTCCTGAACTCGTCCTCCGTGGGCAGCTCTCCTCGCTTGCGCGCTGCGAGCACGCACTCCATGTGTGCGTGGCGCCGCCGCGAGACGTCGCCCTCCGGCGCGATCAGCGCATGTTCGCTCGTCGCGTGCAGCATCCCGTCGCACAACGGGCAGACGTAGCTCGCGGGCTTGAGGTTCTGCGCGGGCCGCATCGCCCACCAGCGGGCCTCCACTCCGGCTCCTACGGGGTCACGCGGTAGATCGAACCATCCTGATCTCCGGTGTACAGCCTGCCCCCGGCTGTACCGACGGCGATCACCGGCGCGCTGTACCCGGTCAGGAACGGTGTCAGCCGCCCGCCCGCTTCCGGCATCGAAACGACTTCCGGCCCCTGGCCCAAACCGCCGTACAGCGCGATGTACACCCGGCCTTTCACAAAACCGAGGCCCATCGGCGACGCGTGCGCTGCAAACTGGATGAAGGGCTTGGCGTAGTTCGCGCACGAGCTCACATCCGCGGGACAGGTGGGGTAGCCGTAGTTCGCGCCCCGTTTGAGCGCGATCACATAGTCGGGCGGTCGCTTCGGCCCGAGGTCGTCCTGGTTGAGATCCGAGACGAGCGGCAGCGGGTGGCCCGGCAGGAAGAGGGGCTGCCAGGGCTGGCGGATCCCGGTCGCGACCACGGAGATCGCTCCGGAGGCCGGATCGACCGTGAGAAAGTTGGTCGCGTAGTTCGGATCGGGTGTATCGGGGTTCGCTCCGACATAGATCAGTCCGTCGGGGCCGACGGCAAGGCCGTTGAAGGTGGCGTACCCCTCCGGCCCCGTCGCGATGACACGCGTTGTCCGGAACTGCCGTCCGTTCCAGCCGCTGACCGCCAGGATCGCCGGCCCCGTGCTCAGATAGAGCGTTCCGTTGCCGCCCGCCGCGATCCCGTTCACATGGGCCGGGGAGCCGGGGACTCTGACGGCCTTGCCGCCGCCGAGCACGTAGAGGCCGCCGAGCACCTTGGCGTTGTACTCGTCTCCGTAGCCAGAGACGAAGATTCGGCCCGCCACCACGGCGAACGCTGTCGGGGTCGGCACGCCGCGAGCCACGACGGTCACGGTGCGGCCGCCCGCGGCCTTCGGCGCCGCGGGCGGGCTCTTGGCTGCCGCTCCTGCGGCCGCGACCACCGCGGCGGCAGCAACGAGCGATGCCTTGAGGATGAAACGGCCCATTTCGGACGTGACCCTAGTGAATCGGGAGCAGCACCCGCCCGAGCGTGCTCAAGGCTTGGCCGTTCCGGCCGATACCGTCGAACAGGCCAATGAACCAGGGACCGGAGGAATGAGGCGAATCGTATCGAGGCACGCTGCGGCGCTCCTCGCCGCGCTCGCGGCCGCGCTGCTGCTCGCCGGCGCGGCAGTCGCGGACAAGGAGCAGATCCACCTGACCGCGGCCGGGCAGGCCGCCGCGCGGGCTGCCGTCATGCAGCGCGCCGACCTCGGTGGAGGCGGCGGTTGGACCGGCGGGGCGAAGAAGCCCGACCTGTCGTCGGGAACCGGCTGCGCGAACTTCAAGCCGAAACAATCGGATCTCGTCCTGGTCGGTGCCGCCGAGACCGTCTTCAAGCACCCCGGGGTGGAGTTCGACAGCGAGGCGCAGGTACTGCAGAACCCGGCGATGGTGCGTCTCGACTGGCAGCGGACAGTGCTCGCGCCGCAGGTGATGCCTTGCCTACGGAGCAACCTCGAGAAGCAGCTGACACCGTCGGAGCGGCTTGTCTCGGTGCGCCGCATCCCCTTCCCCGCACTTTCCGGCTACACCCGTGCGTACCGCACCACGGTGGACGTCAAGTCCACCTCGGGAACGGCGCGCGTGTTCGTCGACCTCATCCTGATCGGCCGCAACAGCACCGAGATCACGCTGACGACCACGGCTCCGCTGGTCGCCGAGGCCCCGGTGCACGCGGCCGAGCTTCGGCTCGCGCACATTCTGGTCGCGCGAGCAGCGCCCTAGGGATCGGGCACGCGGTTGGCGTAGTTCGTGTGCAGCACGTACAGCGCCTCCGCGAGGTCGGGGGAGGTGAGCGCGCGCTTGTGCAGGAACCCCGCCGCGCCCGCAGCGTCGGCGCGTGCGACGTCGTCGTACTCGTCGGAACCGGTGTAGATGACCACATGCTGCTCCGCGTCGCGTGCGTGAATCGCGCGCGTTGCGTCGATCCCGTCGAGGCCGGGCATCCCGATGTCCATCAACACGATGTCGGGCTCGTGCTCGGCGCAAAGCCGAACCGCCTCGTTGCCGTCCGAAGCACGAGCGACGAGAACGAAACGTGTGTCCTCGTCGAGGACGCTCTCGACAAGGTCGGCGAGTTGCTCGTCGTCTTCGGCGATCAGAATGCGGAGCGGTTCGTCGGTCACGAGCCCGGAGCCTGTCACAGGCGCCCCGTAGGATGCGGCGGTGATCATCGACGGCCACAACGATCTCGTCCTGCACCGCTGGCGAGGTGAGCCGACCGAGCATCTCGACCTCGAGGCCGCGGAGGCTGCGGGGTTCGCCGGAGGCTTCTTCGCGTTGTATGTCCCGTCGCCGCCGATGCCGGATCCAACCGGGACTCCGTACGCGCTGCCGCTTCCGGAGCCGATCCCGCACGACGAGGCGGCCCGGATCGCAGAGGAGCTGTTCGACGCACTGTGTGACCTGCCCGTCGTCCGCGCGACGTCCGCCGACGATTTCGGCGCCGACCACATCACCGCGATCGTGCACATGGAAGGCGCAGAGCCCATCGCACCGGATCTCTCCAACCTCGAACCGTGGCACGAAAGAGGGCTTCGGTCGGTTGGCCTCGTGTGGTCGCGGCCGAACGAGTTCGCCGAGGGTGTGCCGTTCCGCTTCCCCTCGTCGCCCGACATCGGCGGCGGTTTGACCAGGGCCGGGCGCGAGCTCGTGCACGCCTGCAACCGGCTCGGCATCCTCGTCGACGTATCGCACCTCAACGAGGCGGGATTCTGGGACGTGGCCGCGATCTCCGAGGCGCCGCTCGTCGCAACACATTCGAATGCTCATGCTCTTTGCGCCGCATCGCGCAACCTGCTCGATCCCCAACTCGATGCGATTCGCGAGTCGAACGGCATCGTCGGCGTCAACTTTGCTGTCACGTTCCTGCGCGCAGACGGATTGCTCGTGCCCGAGACACCGATCACCGAGATCGTGCGTCACATCGACTATCTCGCCGAACGGATGGGCGTCGAGCACGTTGCCCTCGGCTCGGATTTCGACGGCGCGGTCGTGCCGGAGGAGCTGGGCGGCGTCGCCGGGCTGCCGAAGCTCGTGGAGGCCTTGCGGGAAGCCGGATACGACGACGACGCGGTCGCGCTGATCACGCACGAGAACTGGCTTCGCGTTCTGCGCGCGACGTGGCGTTGATGGAAGTGCGCACTGGTGTCTGACACCGCGGTGTCAGACACCTCTTCGCGCGAAGAAGCTGCGTGCCTTCAGGCGCAGGACGAGCACTCCGTCCTGGTTGAACACTTCGTTCAGCGTGATGACCGTTCCCCGGCGCGGGTCTTTCGACGACGGTTGCACGTCGACCACCGTCGAGCGGCCGGTGAGTGTGTCGCCGGGGCGGACCGGCGCCGTCCAGCGGATCTCTTCGACGCCGGGTGACCCGAGCGCTGCCGAGTCGAGCAGAACGGCACGCACGAACATCCCCATGAAGAGAGCCGTCGTGTGCCAGCCGCTCGCGATCAGGCCGCCGAACGGCGAGTGCGCGGGCTGCTTCAGGGTCGACGTGGAACGGCTGCGGGTCGAAGCGTGTTGCGAACTCGACGATCTCGTCCTGGGTGACCGTGACCGGTCCGACCTCGGTCACCTCGCCGACCTGAAAGTCCTCCCAATGGCGCATGACCCGGCACGCTATCGATACCGTCTTTGCGATGCGCACGAGGGACATCGGACCGCTCACCGTCAGTGTGGTGGGTCTCGGCTGCAACAACTTCGGCGGCCGAATCGACGAGCCGGCGACGCGCGCAGTGGTCGACGCGGCGCTCGACGTCGGCGTCACGTTCTTCGACACCGCTGACATCTACGGCAACCACGGCGGCAGCGAAGAGCTGCTCGGCCGCGCGCTTCGTGGACGCCGCGACGATGTGGTGCTCGCCACGAAGTTCGGCAAGGAGATGGGGGACGGGGCGGAGCGTCGCGGCTCGCGGAGCTACCTCCGCGCAGCGCTCGACGCGTCGCTGCGGCGCCTTCAGACAGAGGTCGTCGACCTCTACCAACATCACGAGGAGGACACCAAGACACCGCTCGAGGAGACGATCGGCGCGCTCGACGAGCTCGTTTCGGAGGGGAAGATTCGCGCCTACGGCACATCGAACTATCGGGCAGCGACCCTCGAACGCGCCAAGGCGATCGCGTCGGCCGCGTACGTCTCGGAACAGAGCCAGTACTCGTGGCTGCGCCGCGAGGCCGAGACCGAGGTGATGCCCGCCTGCGAACGCCTCGGGCTGGGCTTCATCCCGTTCTTCCCGCTCGCGAGCGGCCTGCTCACCGGCAAGGTCACACGGGACGCTCCCCCGGCCGAGGGCACGCGTCTGCACGGCCGGACGATCGACGACGCCGATCTCGACCGCGTCGAGCGGTTGACGGCGTGGGCCGAAACCCACGGCGTATCGCTGCTCGAGGTCGCGGTCGGAGGGCTCGCGGCGATCTCGCCGGTCGCCTCCGTGATCGCCGGCGCGACGAAGCCGGAGCAGGTGCGCGCGAACGCCGCGGCCGGGCACTGGGTGCCGTCGGCCGCGGAGCTCGACGAGCTCGAGAAGCTCTGAACCGACCGCAGCTCAGGCGATCTTCATCGCGACGTGCTTGAGCTGGGTGTACTCCTCCATCGAATAGATCGACATGTCCTTGCCGTAGCCGGACGACTTGTAACCGCCGTGCGGGAGCTCGGATGAGATCGGCACGAGATGGTCGTTGACCCAGACCGTTCCGAACTGCAGCTTGCGGGCGGCATTCAGCGCTCGCCCGACGTCGCGCGTCCACACCGACGCGGCCAGGCCGTACCGGACGTCGTTCGCCCACTCGATCGCCTGGTTGTCGTCCGCGAAGCGCTGCACCGTGATCACGGGGCCGAACACCTCGTTCTGGACGATTTCGTCGTCCTGAGCGACGTCGGTGATGATCGTCGGCTTCACGAACCACCCGGTGTCACCGTCCGCTTCGCCCCCGGTGAGAACCGTGGCGCCCTTGGCCCGATCGAGGAAACCGAGAATCCGGTCCTGCTGGTCCTTCGTGATCACCGGGCCCATCTCGATGTCGTCGCTCGTGGCGGGATCACCCACCTTGATGCCCTCGACCGTCGGGACGAGTGCCTCGAGCAGCGCGTCGTAGATCTTCGGGCCGGCGATGATCCGCGAGCCGGCGGTGCAGTCCTGGCCCGAGTTCCAGAAGCCGGCGATCTTGATGCCCTCCGCGACTTGCTGCGGATCGGCGTCGTCGAAGACGACCATCGGCGCCTTGCCGCCCAGTTCGAGATGCACGCGCTTCAGGGTGTCGGCTGCGTTGCGCGCGATCAGCTTCCCGGTCGCGACGTCTCCGGTGAGTGAGACGAGACCGATGTCGGGGTGGCTGACGAGGCGTTCTCCGGTGGGCACGCCGTCGCCGGTGACCACCTGGATCACACCGTCGGGGATGACGTCTTTCGCGAGCTCGACGAATCGCAGCAGCGACATCGGCGTCTGTTCCGACGGCTTGAGGATCTGCACGTTGCCTGCCGCAATCGCTGGTCCGAGCTTCCAGATCGCCATCATCAGCGGGTAGTTCCACGGACAGATGCCCGCGACGATGCCGATCGGCTCACGCCGGATCATGGACGTGTAACCCTTGATGTACTCGCCGGCGGACTTGCCTTCCAGGTTGCGAGCCGCCCCTGCGAAGAAGCGCAGGTTGTCGGCGCAGAACGGCATTTCGTCACGCGATGCCATCAGCGGCTTGCCGACGTTGCGCGACTCGATCTGGGCGAGCTCCTCCGCGTTCGCGTCGATCACGTCGGCGAGGGCGAGCAGCAGGGCCGCGCGCTCGGCCGGGGTCGCGTCCAGCCATTCGGGCAGCGCCCGCTTGGCGTTCTCGACCACCTGGTCGACCTCTTCCGCCGTCATGCTCGGGACGGAGTCGATCGTCTCCGCAGTCGATGGGTTGATCACGTCGATGGTTGCCATTTGCGTCTCCTATTCGGTACGAAGGATCCCGCTCTCGCGGGTCAGGCGTTGCGCGAGCGCAACCGGGATGATCGTCAATGCGAGGATCAGGAAGACGACGACGTTCACCTCGGGCAGTTGCTGGCCGAGGCGGATCTCGCCGAAGATCCAGATTGGCAGGGTGTTCTGCGCGCCTGCCGTGAACGTCGTCACGATCACCTCGTCGAACGACAGCGCGAATGCGAGCAAGGCCCCCGAGACGAGTGCCGTCGAGATCGACGGGAAGGTGACGTAGCGGAACGTCTGGATCCCGTCGGCGCCGAGATCCATGGATGCCTCGGTCAGCGATCCCGGGACACGGCGGAGGCGGGCGATCACGTTGTTGTAGACCACCACGACGCAGAACGTCGCATGGCCGATCACGATCGTCCAGAGGCCGAAGTTGATCTTCCAGAACGTGAAGTACGAGTTGAGCGCCATCCCGGTGATGATGCCGGGAAGGGCGATCGGCAGCACCAGCAGGAACGAGATCGACTCTCGCCCGAAGAATCTGAATCGGTGCACGCCGAACGACGCCATCGAGCCGAGAACGAGCGCGATCAGCGTGGCGAGCACGCCGGCTTTGAGCGAGAGCACGAGTGCCTGCTGCATGTCGCCGTTGTGGATCGCAGGCGAGAACCACTTCGTCGTCAAGCCCGGGATCGGCCAGCTCTGGATGTTCGAGGAATTGAACGCGTAGAGGCAGATGATCAGGATCGGGATGTACAGGAACGCGAGGACGAGCAGCACCCACGCGCCGAGCACGATCCTGGTTCGGCGACTCTCCATCACAGCGCGTCGAACGCTCCCAGTCTGCGCGCGATCATCAGATAGACGCCCATCACGAGCAGTGGCACGACTGCGAACGCGGCAGCGAACGGGAGGTTCCCCGCGCCGTTTACCGAGTCGTAGACGACGTTCCCGATGAACTGCGACGACGGCCCGCCGACGAGAAGCGGCGTGATGTAGTCGCCGAGCGTGAGCGAGAACGTGAAGATCGACCCGGCGACGATGCCCGGGAGGGCCAGCGGCAGGATCACGCTCCGCAGCGTCCGGTTGCCCTTCGCCCCGAGGTCGCGTGACGCCTCGATGTAGGAGTGGGGGATCCGTTCGAGCGCGGCGTAGACCGGCAGGATCATGAACGGCAGCCAGATGTAGGAGAACACGAGCCAGACGGCCGTGTTCGAGTAGGCGATGTTCGCCGGCGGCAGACCGACCTTCTGCAGGCTCCAGTTGAGCAGGCCGTCGTGGTTGAGGATCAGCTGCCACGCGTACACCCGGGCGAGGTACGAGGCCCACAGGGGAAGCAGTACGAGGACGAAGAGCGCGGCGCGCACGCGTGGGCCGGCCAGCCGGGCCATGAAGTAGGCGAACGGGAAGGCGATGATCGCGTCGGTCACCGTCACCGCCGAGGCGATCAGGATGGTGCGAAGCGCGACGGTCCGATAGATCGAGCCGTTCCACAGCTCCCGGTAGTTGTCGAGCGTCCAGCTGTGGATCGTCAGCCCGGTGAACGGGTCGACTGTCCAGAACGACGAGATGAACAGCGCGACGAGCGCCGTGATGTAGACGACGAGGAACGCGAGGACCGGCGGGGAGAGGAGCGAGACCGCCTTCAGCCAGCGTCTGCGCCAGAGGGCGCCGCCGAGCCGGCGGCGCCCTCCGGGGCCATTGCGGGTCAGCCCTTGAGCTGCGTCCAGGCCTGCTGCCACTTCGTGTAATCCATGCAGTTCTTCTGACCGTTGCCACAATCGGCGAGCGGTGTCTTCCAGAAGTGGATCTGCTTGAAGTACTTCAGCGGCGCGTTCGCGTGGTACTGCGCGCACGAGCCCTTTGCGAGCTTGTTCATGATCGGGCACGCCTTCGAGTTGACAGGCGTTTCACCGTAGTTGGTCGCCTGCTCGGCTTGCACCTTCGGCGTCGAGATATAGGCGAGCCACTTATAGGCGCAGTCCAGGTTCTTCGTATGGGCCGAGACCATCCAGGTATCGAGCCAACCGGTTGCACCTTCCTTCGGGATGACGTCTTTCACCGGAGCCTTGTCCGCGAGGAGCTGACTCAACTGGTACGGCCACGCGGCGCCGATCACGACGTTGCCGTTCTTGAAGTCGCTGATCTCCTGGCCGCCGGACGGCCAGTAGCGCTTGATCAGCGGCTTCTGTTGCTTCAGCAGGTTGATCGTCGCGTTGAACTGGCTCGAGTTCAACTCGTACGGATCCTTGATGCCGAGCGACGGCTGCGTCTTCATCAGGTACAGCGCGGCGTCGGCGATCTGGATCGGGTTGTCGGGAACGGTGATCTTCCCCTTGTACTTCGACGTGTAGATCGACGACCAGGACGTGGGAGCCGGCTTCACCTTCTGGGTGTTGTAGAGAAGGATGTTCGGTCCCCACTGCAGTGAGATGCCGTAATGCTTGCCACCGACGGTGTTGTTCGGCGGTGACTGGAACGCCTTCCCGAAGTCCTTGAACGACGGGATCTTCGACGGGTCGACCGCCTGCACGTCCTTGCCGTAGATCAGGCGCAACGATGCGTCACCGGACGCCGACACCATGTCGTACTGGCTGCCTCCGCCCGACCGCATGAGTGTCACCATCTCGTCCGAGGAGCCGGCGTACTTTGCGTGCACGGTGCAGCCCGACTGCTTCTCGAACGGCTTCACCCATAGCGGTTGGAGGTAGCCCTCCCAGGCGACCATGTTGAGGGTGCCGCCGCTCGCCCTCGTCGCGCCGGCCGCCGGGAACGCTGCGGCAATCGCGAGGATCGCAAGCAGCGCCCACATGCGCTTTGTCATCTGACCTCCTGATCGAGAGTTTGGTGGGGGGTGATCTCGTAGGCGTCCTCGTCCCGCCAGCGCAGGTGAACGCGGGTGCCGGGCTCGACCGACGAGCCGTCGTTCTGACGGACGACCGTCAGTTTCTCGCCGGCGTCGGTGTCGACAAGGATGCGCGTGAAGGCGCCGACGAAGACGACGTCGGCGACGACTCCAGCCTCACCGGTGCCGTTCAGCTCGATCCGTTCGGGGCGAACGGAAAAACGCTTGCCGCCGCGCTCGAGGATGTTCGACGTGCCGACGAAGCCCGCAACGAACTCGGTTGCCGGACGTTCGTAGACCTCGCTCGGCGATCCGACCTGCTCGATCTTCCCTTCGTTGAAGACGGCGACGTGGTCGCTCATCGTCAACGCCTCCTCCTGGTCGTGCGTGACATAGAGGAAGGTCATGCCGAGCTCGCGCTGCAGCGATTTGAGGAAGACCTGCATCTCCTGGCGCAGCTTCAGGTCGAGCGCGCCAAGCGGCTCGTCGAGCAGCAGCACCTTCGGCCGGTTCACGATCGAGCGCGCGAGCGCGACGCGCTGGCGCTGCCCGCCCGAGAGCTGAACCGGCTTGCGTTCGCCGTACGCGTCGAGGCGCACCATGCGAAGCACTTCCTCGACCTGGGCTCGGCGGGCAGCCCGTCCGACGCCCTTCACCTTCAGCCCGTAGCCGACATTCTCGGCGACCGTCATGTGCGGGAACAGCGCATAGTCCTGGAAGACGGTGTTCACGTCGCGCGAGTAGGGCGGCTGATTGGTGATGTCCTCGCCGCCGAGCGTGACGCGGCCTGTATCGGGCTGTTCGAACCCGGCGATGATGCGCAGCGTCGTCGTCTTCCCGGATCCGGACGGGCCGAGGAGCGTGAAGAACTCGCCCTCGCCGACAGTCAGGTCGACGGTGTCAACCGCGACGACTTCTCCGTAGCTCTTTCGGATTCCCGCGACCGAGACGTCAGCCGCCAAGTGTCGACTCCAGGATGTCGAGCCCCCGCTCGAGCTCCTCGTCGCCGACGGTGAACGGCACGAGGATCCGGATCACGTTCCCGTAGAGGCCGCAGGAGAGGAGCATGAGGCCCTGCTCGCGGGCTGCGGCGGTGATGCGCGCGGTCTCCTCTCCGGTCTGTTCCGGCAGCTCGATCGCGACCATCGGACCGAGCCCTCGCACCTCGGACCCGGCAGGGGCCATCGCCTCGAGCCGCTCGCGCAGGCGCGCACCGATCTGTTCCGCGCGTGGACGCTGCTCCGCGAGCGCGTCGAGAATGGCCGCCGCGGCCGCGCATGCGAGAGGGTTCCCACCGAAGGTGCCGCCCAGACCACCCGGCGGGACCGTGTCCATGACCTCTGCACGCCCTGTCACAGCCGCGAGTGGCAGGCCGCCGCCGAGCGTCTTGCCGCTGACGAGCAGATCGGGCTCGACGCCGTAGTGCTCGATCGCCCAGACCGGGCCTGTCCGGCCGCAGCCGCTCTGCACCTCGTCGTTCACGTACAGGATCCCGTAGTGGTCGAGGAGCTCCTGCAGGCGGCGTGGGAAGTCGGGCGTCATCGCGATGAAGCCGCCCTCTCCCTGTACCGGCTCGAGCACGGCGCACGCGACCGAGCTCGGGTCGACGTCCCCCTTGAAGAGCCGCTTGAGACCGTCGATCGCGTCGTCCTCGCTGACGCCGCGGAACGGGTACGGCGCGGGCGTCCGGTACACCTCCGGCGCGAAGGGGCCGAAGCCTGCCTTGTACGGCACGACCTTCGACGTCATCGTCATCGAGAGGAGCGTCCTGCCGTGGAACGCGTTGTCGAACACGATCACGGCCGGGCGTCCCGTGGCGACGCGCGCGACCTTGACGGCGTTCTCGATCGCCTCCGCGCCACTGTTCAAGAGGATGGATTTCTGATCGGCACCGCGGCACGGTGAAAGCTCGGCGAGCCGCCGGCAGACCTCGATGTACGGCTCGTACATCCCGACCATGAAGCACTGATGCATGTAGCGGTCGACCTGGGCGTGCACCGCGTCGACGACCGCGGGCAGGTTGTGCCCGAGATTGGCGCAGCCGAGCCCGCCGGCGAAGTCGATGTACTCGCGCCCTTCCGCGTCCCAGATCCGTGCGCCCTCGGCTCGCTCGACGACCAGAGGTGGAGTCGAGATCCCTCGCGCGACGTAGCGCTCGCGGGCTTCCTGGACGCGCTCGGACGCGCTTCGTTCCTGCAACGACACGGCAACCGCGACTGTATACGCGCCATTCAGCGGGCGAAAGTGCTTCGGCCGTCGAAAGGCATCCCGAGCCGCCCGATACCATTCCGCCCCCTGGCGCCTTGGCCGAGTGGTTAGGCAGCGGCCTGCAAAGCCGTTTACAGCAGTTCGAATCTGCTAGGCGCCTTGCGGACGACCGCCGTGCGCGTGTAAGAGGGTTATCACCGTGGCCTCTCCCGAAGCCCCGCTGGGGGAACCGCGCTGGCCGCCGATCACCGCCCTCGTCGTGCTGATCGTGCTCAACATCGGTCTGCGACTCTGGCTCCGCCATGAGCCGCTGGTGGGATTTCCGTGGCTCGTCCCGGTGCTCGAGATCGTTCTGCTCGGCGTCCTGCTGCTCGCTGACCCGAGTCGCCACCCGGGCCACCGCGAACGCGGGTCGATGCGGCGGATCTCGTTCGCCCTCGTCGCCCTGCTCCTCGCAGGCGCTCTACTTGCGACCGGGCTTCTGATCCACGACCTGATCACGGGAGCGAAGGTCGCGCAGTCGCCGACGACCCTGCTCGCGGACGGTGCGTTCGTGTGGGTTGGCAACAACCTTGCGTTCGCCCTGCTCTACTGGCTGCTGGACGGCGGCGGGCCGATCTCGCGTCTCCGGCACGCCGCTCCGGTCGACTTCGCCTTCACGCAGCACCTGAGCCCGGAGATCGCACCCCGCGGCTGGCGGCCGTTCTTCCTCGACTATCTCCACCTGAGCTTCACGAATGCGACGGCGTTCAGCCCGACGGATGTGATGCCACTCACCCACAGAGCCAAGTTCACGATGGTGGTGCAGTCGACCGTCGCAATCGCCCTGTTCGGGCTCGTCGTCGCGCGTGCCGTCAACGCGTTCACCTGACGGTTCCGGCTCGGACGTTCCGTCATCGTCCGTCAGCCGTCGCGCCCGAAGAGGGAGCTCTCGAGCACGTAGAAGAGCGCGATCGCGCCGTAGAGGGCGACGGCGAGATAGGCGGAGATGAGCGACGAGAGCGTCGCCACGCCGTAGATGATCCAGCCCGGCCCGAACGACCGTGAGATACCGCTGACGACCCGCTGGTCGGCGTCGGCAGCGATCAGCCGGCGTCCTAGGGCCGCGTAGAACCACATCGTCCCGTACGAGATCGCCATCAGTGTGAAGGTCAGGCCGTAGGCAAAGGCCGCGGCCTTCGACCCATCGCGCAGGGTCTCGGCAAGCACCCGGGTCGGGTAGGGGCTGAACGCGACGATCATCAGGAACACGACGTTGATGAAGAGGAACGTGCGATCGACGCGGTCGATCTGCTGCATCACCGTGTGGTGGTTCACCCAGATGATCCCGATCGTCAGGAACGAGATCGCGTAGGCCACGTACGACGGCCAGGCGTGCACGAGGCCGTGAGCCACCGAGCCGCCGGCTCGATGCACCTCGAGGATCAGGAGCGTCGCTGCGATTGCGAAGACCCCGTCGCTGAACGTCTCGAGGCGCTCCGTCTTCATCGCGCCAGTCTAGGATCGGACGATGAGCCGTAGGCTTGACGGAGGCGAACAAGGAGCGGAGGTGCCGGCTTTGCCGGCGCTGGAGCGGGAATTGAGCCGTAGGCTTGACGGAGGCGAACAAGGAGCGGAGGTGCCGGCTTTGCCGGCGCTGGAGCGGGAATTGAGCCGTAGGCTTGACGGAGGCGAACAAGGAGCGGAGGTGCCGGCTTTGCCGGCGCTGGAGCGGGAATTGAGCCGTAGGCTTGACGGAGGCGAACAAGGAGCGGAGGTGCCGGCTTTGCCGGCGCTGGAGCGGGAATTGAGCCGTAGGCTTGACGGAGGCGAACAAGGAGCGGAGGTGCCGGCTTTGCCGGCGCTGGAGCGGGAATGAGCTTTTCAGGAGCGCTGATCCAGAACGCGATCTATATCGCGCAGGAGCCGCCGGAGTGGCCGATCACGGCGGATGACTGGGAACACGCGGCTGAGACGCGGCTCGACGCCGGCGCCTTCGGCTACATCGCGGGCGGTGCGGGCGCGGAGTCGACGATGCGCGCGAACCTCGGCGCGTTCGCGAAGTGGCGCATTCGTCCGCGGATGCTCACCGGGAACACCGTGCGCGACATCTCCGTCGACGTCCTCGGCACGCATTCTCCGGGGCCGTTCCTGCTCGCACCGGTCGGCGTGCTCTCGATTGCCCACGAGGCGGCAGAAGTCGCGGTCGGCGAGGCCTCCTCCTCGTCGGGAGTTCCGATGGTGCTCTCGAGCGCTGCGACCCATTCGATCGAAGAGGTCGCTGCGACGAACGCGCCCCGCTGGTTCCAGCTCTACTGGGTGAACGACCGTGAGATCTGTGCGAGCTTCGTGCGCCGCGCCGAGGAGGCCGGGTACGGCGCGATCGTGGTCACGCTCGACACGCTGACCCTCGGTTGGCGGCCGCGGGATCTGCGCCAGGCATATCTGCCGTTCATCAGGGGAGAGGGCTGCGGGCAGTACTTCTCCGACCCGGTGTTCCTGTCGCGGCTCGACAAGACGCCGCAGGAGGATCCGCTCACCGCCGCGGCCACGATGCTCGCGACCTTCCCGAACCTCGGCCTGACCTGGGACGACCTCGACTGGCTGCGGCAGCAGACGAAGCTGCCGCTGCTCGTCAAGGGTGTGCTCACAGCGGACGACGCTCAACGTGCGCTGGCCCATGGCATGGACGGTGTCGTCGTCTCGAACCACGGAGGGCGGCAGGTCGACGGCGCGGTGGCAGCGCTCGACGCGCTCATGGAGGTGCGCGACGCCCTGCCCGAGGCGGTCGTGCTCATGGACGGTGGAATTCGTTGTGCGGCCGATGTGCTGAAGGCGGTCGCGCTCGGCGCCGACGCGGTGCTGCTCGGTCGCCCATATGCGTGGGCGCTTGCCGTCGGTGGCCGCCGTGGCGTCGAGGAGCTGATCCAAAACCTGCTGGCCGAGATCGACCTCACGCTCGCGCTCGCCGGTGGGACGTCGATCCGCGAGCTCGATCGTTCGTGGCTGTCGACCGCGGAGTAGTCCTCTCGGGGCCGGGCGCGGTCGCACTCGAAGAGATTCGGGTCGAGCCGCCCGGGCCGGGCGAGGTCCTCGTCCGCATCGAGGCGACCGGGGTCTGTCACAGCGATCTGCACGTGATCGAAGAGGACGGCTGGGGCCACGCCTTTCCCGTGCTCCTCGGGCACGAAGGCGCGGGCACCGTCGAGGCGGTCGGCGGGGGAGTCGACGGGCTCGCGAACGGAGACCGGGTGGTGCTCGGGTGGAAGACCGCGTGCGGGCAATGTCCCACGTGCCTGCGCGGTGAGCCGCGCCGCTGCACCCGCCCGCCCGCGGCGCCGGGGCGGCTCTTCCGCGCCGACGGCGGCGAACTGACACCCGTTCTGCGCACCGGCACGTTCGCGACCCACACCGTCGTGCCGGTCGCTTCCGCGGTGAAGCTGTCGCGGGAGCTGCCGGCCGAACAGGCGTGCCTCATCGGCTGCGCGGTCGCAACCGGTGTGTTGTCGGTGCTCGAGACCGCTCGTGTCTGGGAGGGGGCGCGGGTCGCCGTGATCGGGTGCGGCGCCGTCGGTCTGTCGGTCATCCAGGGAGCGCGCATTGCCGGTGCGGTCGAGATCCGCGCGATCGATCTCGACGGGCGCAAAACCGAGCGGGCGCTCCAGTTCGGCGCCACGCACGCAGGCCCCGGACGGGTCGACTTCGTCTTCGATGTCGTCGGGCGCCGCGCCACCTTCGAGCAAGCGCTGGGCATGATCGCGACAGGCGGCACCGTCACCTTGATCGGCCTCTCGCCGGCCCACGAAACAGTGGAGCTCGAGCTGCCGGCACTGTTCGGACGACGCGCGCGAATCCTTGTTTCGCACGGCGGCGATCACCTGCCGCAGGAGGATTTCCCGCGCCTCGCGCAATGGGCGCTCGAGGGCAAGCTCGACCTCGCCGGCATGGTCACGCGGACGGCACCTCTCGACGACTGGCAGGACGCTCTCGACGTGATGCAGAGCGGCGACGTGATCCGCACGGTGCTCACGCCGTGACGCTCGAGGTCCTGCAGCGGATCATCTCGGGCGAGGCCCCCGGCGCACCGGTCGCCGAGCTGCTCGGGATGCGCATGGTCGCGGCCGAGACAGGGCGGGTGACCTTCGAGCTCGACGCCGGGCCTCAGCATTCGAGCCCACCCGGGACGCTCCACGGAGGGATCCTGTGCGACCTCGCAGACGGGGCGATGGGCTGCGCGAATCTCTCGCGACTCGAGGACGGTGAGTCGTTCGCAACGGTCGAGCTGAAGATCAACTTCCTCAAACCGGTCTGGACAGGCCGGCTGACAGCGGTCGGAGAGGTGATCAAGGCGGGTCGGACACTCGCGCTCCTCGAGTGCCGGATCACCGACGACGCCGGCTCGCTCGTCGCATATGCGACCTCGACCTGCATGACGCTGCGCCAGGGCGAGGATTAAGATCACCTCATGGAGCTCCGGGACACGCAGGAGGAGGCAGCGTTTCGGCAGGAGGTGCGCGACTTCATCGCGCAGAACCTGCCGTCGGGCGCGAAGGCGCGCGGGGCCCGGCGTTTCGAGGACGCAGACCGCGAATGGAGCCACAAGCTCGGCGCCGCAGGATATGCGGGGCTCACCTGGCCCAAGGAGTACGGCGGGGCGGGGGCGCCGTACAGCCACCAGGCGATCTACCTCGAGGAGCTCGCGCGGGCCGAGGCGCCGTCCCACCTGGGGGTGATCGGGCTCGGTATGGCGGGGCCGACGATCATCGCGTGGGGCACACCCGAGCAGAAGGAGCGCTACCTCTCGAAGATCCTGATGGCGGAGGAGATCTGGTGCCAGGGCTTCTCCGAGCCCGACGCCGGCAGCGACCTGGCGGCGTCACGGACCCGCATCGAGGAACAGGGCGACCATTTTGTCGTCAACGGACAGAAGGTCTGGTCGTCGTTCGCGCACATCGCCGACTTCTGCATTCTCGTCGGCCTCGGCCTGCCCGATGCGCCGCGCTACAAGAACCTGACCTATGTGATCGTCGATATGCACGCGCCCGGGGTCGAGGTGCGTCCGCTCGTCCAGATCACCGGACACCCCGAGTTCAACGAGATCTTCTTCACCGACGTTCAGGTGCCGAAGGAGAACCTGCTCGGCGCGGTCGGCGACGGCTGGCAGGTCGCGATGACGACGCTGCTCCACGAGCGAGGCACACTCGGCTTCGCTCTCTCCGCCACGCTCGATGTCGCCGTGCGCAAGTTGATCGCTCTTGCGAAGGAACGGAACGTCACCGACCCGATCCTTCGCGATCGCATCGCCCGGGAATGGATCGAGCTCCAGGCCCTCAAGTACACGAACTACCGCTCGCTGACGACCTTGACGAAGACCGGCATCCCCGGTCCCGAGGGCTCGGCGTCGAAGCTGGTGTGGTCCGAGAACAACCAGCGGCTCACCAAGCTCGCTCTGGAGATCCTCGGTTCGCACGCGCAGCTCACGAACGGCGGTGGTTATGCCGACGGCTACTGGCAGTACCAGCAGCTGCGTTCGCGCGGAAACACGATCGAGGCGGGAACGAGCGAGATCCTTCGCAACATCGTCGCCGAACGCGTCCTCGACCTTCCAAGGAGCAGGTAGATGGACTTCTCCTTCACGCCGGAACAGGATGATCTTCGTCGCGAAGCGCGCTCCTTCCTGGAGGCGAACGCGTCACCGTCGATGGAGCAGCTCGCCGAGCTCGGCTGGGTGGGGATCCTGGACGGAGACGATTTCACGTTCCTCGACGCTGCGGTGCTCTTCGAGGAGCTCGGGCGCGTGCTGTACGACGGGCCGTTCGCGCTGAACGAGGTCGCCGGCCAGGTGGGCGACGACGTGTGGTCGATCGAGATCGACGGTTTCGTTCCCCACCTGAACCAGGTCGGCCGCGTGTTGACGCCGGACATGCGTGCCACGAAGGCACAGGGGGACGCGGTCGCAACCGTCGACGAGACGCTCGGGCTCGGGCGGCTCTCACCAAACGGCGCCGAGACGGCGCAGGGGCAATGGGTCGACGTGCGGCGGCGGTTGCTCGCGGCGCTTGCGCTGGAGGCAGTCGGCATCGGCTCGAAGGCGATCGAGCTCGCGCTTGCGTACGTCTCCGGTCGCGAGCAGTTCGGGAAGAAGATCGGGTCGTACCAGGCGATCTCGCACTCGCTCGTCGACGGGTACGTCGCGGTCGAGCTCTCTCGGTCGCTTGCCTACTGGGCCGCCTGGTGCGTCGCGGAGGACGACGAGCAGGTCGATCTGGCGGTGGCGGCTGCCAAGTCCCAGGCCGCCGAGGCGGCGGTGCTGGCCTGCGAGAAATCCATCCAGGCGCACGGCGGCATCGGCTTCACGTGGGAGCACCCGCTGCACCGCTACTACAAGCGCGCGCTGTGGCTGGAAAGCGCGCTCGGGTACGGTCGCGAGCACCGCGCGGAGATCGCAACATCCCTTCTGTCCTCGTAACCGGTGCGTCGACCGGGATCGGAGCAGCGACGGCGGCGCACCTGCGCGACCTCGGTTGGACGGTCCACGCCTCGGTGCGTCGCGCGGGCGATGCGCCGGCGGGGACGGCCGAGCTCGTCTTCGACGTCACCGACGCTGAGGGTGTCACACGAGCTGCCGCTGCATTCGAGTCCCTCGACGCGGTCGTGGACAATGCAGGCATCGCGATCGCCTCGCCTCTCGAGTTCCTGCCGCCCGCCGAGTTGACACGCCAGTTGGACGTCAACGTCGTCGGTCAGCTCAGGGTGCTGCAAGCGGTTATGCCGGCGCTGCGGAGGTCCCGGGGCCGCATCGTCCTGATGGGCTCGATCGGCGGGCGATCGGCGCTTCCCTTTCTCGGCGCGTATGCGATGTCGAAGTTCGCGTTGGAGGCGATGGCGGACGCGCTGCGGATCGAGCTCGCCCCGTTCGGGATGCGGGTCGCCATCATCGAGCCCGGTACGATCGCCACGCCGATCTGGTCGAAGCCGCAGCGCACGGTCGAGGAGTTCCAGGTCGAAGCGACCAAGCTGTACGGTGAGCGGATGGCGAAGTTCCGCGCACTCGCCGCCGCGCGGGCCTCGCGCGCCGTCTCGCCGATCGAGGTGGCGAGGGCCGTCGAGCACGCGCTGACCTCGGCAAAGCCCAGGACGCGGTACGTCGTCGGCCCCGACGCCAAGCGGCGTGCGTACGTGCAGAAGCTTCCGGACCGGTTGCGCGACCGCGTGCTGACGCGCTTCCTCTTCGGGTCATGAGGACGCTCAATCTCATCGTGCGGTTCGGCTGCGAGCTCGCAGCGCTCATCGCATTCATCTGGTGGGGCTGGCCGCTCGTCGGTTGGCTGGTGGCGTTCGCCGTCGCCGTCATGTGGGGGCTCGTGGTCGCGCCGAAGGCGACGCACCGTCTGCCGGATCCGTCGCGCCTGCTCGTCGAGCTGGTGATCTTCGCCTCGGCGATCGTCGCGTTCTACGAGGCGGGAAGCGAGACCGCCGCCGGCGTCTTCGGCGTCCTCGCCGTGGCGAGCGCGGTGCTCGTCCGCGTCTGGCCCGAGCCGGCCGCCTGACGCCTAGGATCACGCGCATGAGCTATTCGATCTCCTCCCTGGACGCGCTCGGGGAGGGCTACGGGTTCCGCAAGGTCCGCGGGCCGCTCGGCGTGAGCGCGTTCGGCGTCAATGCGCTTGTCTTGCCGCCGGGCTTCGAAGGGCCGAATCACTACCACGATCACCAGGACGAGCTCTACTTCGTCCACCGCGGCACGGCGACGTTCTCGTTCGACGGCGATGAGCAAGAGGTCGCCGAGGGCGGGATCGTCCACGTCGAGTCGACAACGCACCGGATGATCTCGAACCGGACCGGCGACGATCTCGTTCTTTTCATCGTCGGGGGCAAGGGCGGTTACGTCGAGCGTGACGGCCAGGTCGTGAGCCCGGAGGACCTCGCAAAGCGAATCGCGATGAAGGAGATGCCGAAGTGAACGGTCTGATGATGGACTACCAGCTGACGCTCCCCTCCTTGCTGCGGCGGGCCGAGCAGTACAACGGCGGCAACGAGATCGTCACCCGCCTTCCGGACAAGAGCTTCCACCGCACGACCTACGGCGAGAACTGCCGGAGGGCTCGTGCGCTTGCGGTCGGGCTGCAGGAGCTCGGGCTCCAGCGTGGCGATCGGGTGGCGACGCTGTGCTGGAACCACCACCAGCACCACGAGGCATACCTCGGGATTCCCTGCGGCGGGTTCGTCCTGCACACGCTGAATCTGCGGCTGCATCCGAACGATCTCGCCTACATCGCGACGCACGCGGGTGACAAGGTCGTGATCGTCGACAAGAGTCTCGTGCCGCTGCTGGATCAGTTCGTGGATCGGACGCCCATCGAGCACGTGCTCGTTGTCGAGGACTCCTATGAGGAGCTCGTCAGCGCCGCGGATGCGGACGCGTGGCGCGATCCGGAGCTCGACGAGAACGAGGCGGCTGCCATGTGTTACACGAGCGGCACCACCGGGCTCCCGAAGGGTGTGCTGTACTCGCACCGGTCGACGATGCTCCACACGCTCGGCGTCGCTGCCGGCAATCCGATGGGGCTCGGCATCTCGGAGGCGGACACGATCCTGCCCGTGGTGCCGATGTTCCACGCGAACGCGTGGGGATATCCGTACCTCGCCACGATGCTCGGAGCAAAGCTCGTGTACCCGGGCCAGCACCTCGATCCCGAAAGCCTGCTCGACGCCTTTGTGCAGGAGGGCGTGACCTGGACGGCAGGTGTGCCGACGATCTGGCTCGGCATTCTCGCCCTGCTGGACGCGAATCCCGGCAAGTGGGACCTCTCGGGGATGAAGGGCATGCTCGTCGGCGGCTCGGCCGCTCCGCGCTCGATGATCGCGGGCTTCAAGCAGCGACACGGGTTGAGCGCCGTCCACGGCTGGGGGATGACGGAGACCTCACCGGTCGCCTCCACGGCGCAGCTGCCCGGCGATCTCGCAGAGGCCGACGAGGAGACGCAGTTCGATTACATCGCGATGCAGGGGCGGCCGCTGCCGCTCGTCGAGCTGCGCAACCGGGATGCGGAGGGGGCCGTGCTGCCGTGGGACGGTGAGTCGATGGGCGAGCTCGAGATCCGCGGCCCGTGGGTCGCGGCCGGCTACTACGACACGCCCGATCAGGCCGAACGCTGGACGGAGGACGGGTGGTTCAAGACGGGCGATGTGGTCGCGATGCACCCGCGCGGATTCATCATGATCAAGGACCGCTCGAAGGACGTGATCAAGTCCGGGGGCGAGTGGATCTCCTCCGTCGAGCTCGAGAACGCACTCATGGCTCATCCGGCGGTTGCGGAAGCGGCGGTGATCGCCATCCCCGACGCGAAGTGGGATGAGCGGCCGCTCGCAGCCGTCGTGCTCCGCGAAGGCAAGACGGCGACGGCCGACGAGTTGCGCGAGTTCCTCGCACCGAACTTCGCCAAGTGGTGGCTGCCCGAGCGCTTCGAGTTCGTCGCCGAGATCCCGAAGACGAGCGTCGGCAAGTTCCGCAAGACCGAACTGCGGGAGATGTTCGCCGAAGAGCCGGCGGCAACCACATGATCCAGACCGTCTGGCTCGACAATCCGCCTGTCAACGCCGTCAACAGTGGGATCATCGGCACGCTCTGGGACGCGTTCGAGCAACTCGGTCCCGACGTCCGCGCGGTGGTCCTGCGCGGCAGGGGTGAACGGGCGTTCTCGGCCGGGGCCGACATCACCGGCTTCGTCGGGGGCGCGGCCGAGGGCGAGCGGCCGGCGGGAATCCAGCCGGTCGCCGATCTGATCGAGCAGGCACCGGTGCCGGTCGTGGCCGGGATTCACGGCTACTGCCTCGGCGGCGGCCTCGAGATCGCGCTTGCGTGCGATTTTCGCATCGCGCACCGTGAGTCGCAGCTCGGGTTTCCGGAGGTGAACCTCGGGCTCCTGCCCGGAGGCGGCGGCACGCAGCGTGCCCCGCGGCTCATCTCACCCGGACGCGCCCGCTGGCTCGTCATGTCCGGCGAGCGGATCTCTGCGGAGACGGCAGGGGAGTGGGGGTTGGTCGAGTTCGTCGTCGACGATCTGGACGAGGGAATCGCTCGCTATGTCGAGCCGCTCGCCAAGCAGAGCCCGCATGCGATCCGGCAGATCAAGGAGCTCCTCCTGGACACGCGCGACGAGCGCAGCGACACCCGCGAGGTTCAGGCGTTCGCGGCCTGTCTCAACTCGGACGACGGGCAGGAGGGTGTGGCGGCGTTTCTCGAGAAGCGCGCCCCGATCTGGTCCGGAACATGAAGGCAGTCGTGTTGCGCGAGGTCGGGGGTGAGCTCGCGCTCGAGGAACACTGGCCCGAGCCGAGCGGAAACGTCCTCGAGGTGCGCGCGTCGGGTGTCAATTTCGCCGACGTTCTCATTCGTCGCGGCCTCTACCCTCAGGCGCCTGAGCTTCCGTACGTGCTCGGAAACGAAGTTGCCGGCGAGCTCGACGGCCGCCGCGTGCTGGCCCTGGCGCGAGCCGCCGGCGGCTACGCGGAGCGGGTCGAGGTCGACCCCGACTGGACGTTCACGCTGCCCGACGACGCTTCGTTCGCAGCGGGCGCATCGTTTCTGACCACGTACCTCACTGCCTATATCCCACTTCATCACCAGGTGCGCGTCACGCCCGCGTCGACCGTGCTCGTTCACGCCGGCTCAGGAGGTGTCGGTTGCGCCGCAATTCAACTCGCGAAGCATCTCGGTGCAAAGGTGGTCGCAACCGCGAGCTCGGATGAGAAGCGCGCGTTTGCGCTGGACGTCGGCGCCGACCAGGCGCTCGGGTACGACGAGCTCGACGATCTCCGCGTCGACGTTGTGATCGACCCGGTCGGCGGAGACGTGTTCACACGCTCGCTGCCGCTCCTCAACCCGCTCGGTGCAATCGTGGCGATCGGCTTCGCAGGCGGCCTTTGGACCGACCCCAGCGTCCAGTGGCTCGTCGGGCGCAACGCCTCCGTCGTCGGCATCTACCTGGGGCGGCTGATGAAGCTGCAGCCGCGGTTCGTGCACGAGTGCGCGATCGAGTTGCTCGCCCTGTGGGCGGACGGTCGGGTCGATCCCGTGGTCGGGTCGACCTTCCCTTTGGCCGATGCCGGTGCGGCCCATGCGCTGATCGAGACTCGGAAGCATATGGGGAAGGTCGTGCTCGAGCCGTGAAAGCGCTCGTCACGGGCGGTGAGGGCGGCCTTGGCCGTGCCATGCGGGCCAGGCTCGAGCGCGAGGGCTTCGAGGTCTCCTCGCTCGACCTCACCACCGGCTTCGACGTCACCGACCCGGCCGCGTGGGAGCGCGTCGAGGCGGTCGATCTCGCCTGTCTCAACGCCGGCATCCTCACCGCGGGCACGGACCTTCGGACGCTGTCGTACGACGACTACCGGGCGGCGGTCTCGGTGAACGTCGACGGCGTCGTGCTCGGCGTGCGCCGACTTGCAGAGGTGATGGACGGCGGAACGATTGTCGCGACCGCGTCGCTCGCAGGTCTCGTCGGAATGCCGCTGGATGCGATCTATTCCCTGACCAAGCACGCGGTGGTGGGATTCGTCCGCAGCATCGCTCCGCAGATCGCACCGATCAGGATCAATGCAATCTGTCCCGGGATCGCCGACACTCCGATGCTGGACAAGCACGATCAGCGTGCGATGTTCGCGGCGGCCGGGTTTCCCCTGCTCGAGCCCGGAGAGGTCGCAGACGCGATGTGGCTCGCTGCGACGAGCAACGCGAGCGGAGAGTGCTGGTTCGTGCAGCCCGGCCGCACACCGGCACCGTTTCGCTTCCCGAACGTCCCTGGGCCCCGACGGCAAGGAGAGACGGTCGGCCTGCCGCCGATCAGCGGCTAGTTCAGGCCCGGATCGAACGGCATGTCGACCATCAGCTCGAACGGGCCGCCTTTCCGGTGCAGCACCGCGCGCCAGAGAGCGTCCGGGTCGTCCGCGAATGCGTCGTCCGTCAACGCGTCGACGACGATCCACGACGATTCCTCGAGCTCTGCTTCGAGCTGTCCGGTGCCCCAGCCGGAGTAGCCGGCGAAAAGTCGCATGCGCCGGATCGAGAGGTCCTCGGGCTCCGACTCGGCCGCCATGAAGCCGAGCTGCTCCATGATCGGTGCGGCCGCATCCTCCACGTCGTCGAACTCCGCGAGCACCATGAACGCATCCGGCTGCACCGGACCGCCGACGAACACCGGGTCGGTCGCCCCCGGAAGACCTTCGAGCGCGGGCACGGCGTCCACGGCGGCGACCTCCGACGGCCGGCTGAGCACGAGGCCCATCGCGCCCTCGTCGTCGTGGTGCGCGACCAGGACAACGGTCTTGCGGAAGTTCGGATCGTGCAGGGCCGGCGATGAGACCAGCAGCTTCCCCTGGAGCGAGTCCACCTACTGGAACTGCCACCCGTCGCCGTCGGCAAACGCGCGGAGTATGCGTTTGGCGACCACCTGGCGGTGCACCTCGTCGGGGCCGTCGTAGATGCGGCCGCCACGCGCCATCATCGCCATGTGGGCGAGCGGCGTCTCGTCGGTCAATCCCTTTGCGCCGTGCACCTGGATCGCGCGGTCGATGATGTCGTTCAACACCTTGGCGGCGAAGAACTTGATCGCAGAGACCTCGACCCGCGCCTCGTCTCCGGTGTCGATCTTGTGCGCGGCGTCGAGCGTCATCAGCCTGCACGCCTGGATCTCGACGTAGCTGTCGGCGATCCAGTTTTGCACCGTCTGCTTGCGCGCAAGCGGCTCGCCGAACGTCTGCCGCTCGAGCGAGTAGCGGCACATCAGGTCGAATGCCCGCTGCATCTGCGCGAGCCAGCGCATCACGTGATGGATGCGCCCAGGCCCGAGTCGCTTCTGGGCGATCTGGAAGCCGGCGCCCTCTGTGCCGAGCGTGTTCGTCACGGGAACGCGCACGTCCGTATATCGCACCTCGCAGTGGGTCGACCAGCCGCGCCCGGCGTGTCCCATCACCGGTACGGGACGCACGACGTCGACGCCGGGCGTGTCTACCGGAACGATGATCTGGGTCGCCCTCGCATGCGGAGCCGCCTCAGGATCGGTGACGGCCATGACGATGCCGAACGCTGCGCCCTCCGCACCCGACGAGAACCACTTGTGGCCGTTGATCACCCAGTCGTCTCCGTCGCGCACCGCGCGCGTGCGGAGCGTCGTCGGGTCCGAGCCCGGCACCTCAGGCTCGGTCATCGAGAAGAACGAACGGATCCGGCCGGCGACGAGTGGGAAGAGCCATCGTTCCTTCTGGTCACTGGTGCCGAACAGGTGGAGGATCTCTGCGTTGCCCGCGTCCGGGGCCTGGCAACCGAAGATCAGCTGGCCCCACAGCGTCAGGCCGATCTGCTCGTTCAGGTATGCGTAGTCGAGGAACCCCGTTCCCGTGCCGCCCGCCTCGGGCGGCACGTGCGGCGCCCAGAGGCCGAGCTCGCGCACCTCGTCACGCAGCGTTGCAACCAGGGCGTCCGACTCGTCGTTCTCCTGGTCGAGCACGTGCTCGTTCGGGAGCACTCGGTCGTTCATGAACGCGCGCACCTGGGCGAGGCGTTCTGCGGGCGGGGCGAAGGTCGACGTCGTCATTCCCATAGCATCGCACTGATGAAGCTCGGCTTCTACATGGGGTACGCGCAGCCCGGGACGAACCCGCTCGAGCTCCTTGCGCTCGCCCGGGAGGCGGAGACTCTCGGGTACGACTCGGCCTGGGCCGCGGAGGCGTGGGGCGTCGATGCAATCACACCGCTCGCCTGGCTTGGCGCGCAGACATCGCGCCTGAAGCTCGGCACCGCGATCATGCAATTGCCGGGGCGCTCTCCGGCCAATGCGGCGATGACCGCGGTCACGCTGGACCTGCTCTCGGGGGGCCGTTTCCTGATGGGGCTGGGCACGTCCGGCCCCCAGGTCGTGGAGGGCTGGCACGGCCAGGAATGGGGGAAACCGCTCGGAAAGACCCGTGAGTACGTGGAGATCGTCCGTGCGGTCGTTCGCCGCGAGCGGCTCGAGCACCACGGCGAGCACTACGACATTCCCGTCCGGGGAGGCACCGGGCTCGGCAAGCCGTTGAAGCTCATGGCGCGGCCGTTGCGCGCGGAGATACCGGTCTATCTCGCTGCGATCGCGCCTAAGGCGGTCGAGCAGGCCTTCGAGATCGCCGACGGCTGGTTGCCGATCTTCTGGTCGCCGGAGCAGGCGCGAGCCGTCTTCCCGGTCGATCGGGCACGTGGTGGATTCGACATCGCACCGTCGGTGCCGGCGATCGTCACCGACGACACCGAGTCCGCGCGCTCGATGTTGAAGGAGTACTACTCCTTCTACATCGGCGGCATGGGCGCACGCGGGAAGAACTTCTACAACGACCTCTTCACGCGCTACGGCTACGAGGCGGAAGCGCGTGAGATTCAGGACCTGTTTCTCGGCGGCAATCAGCGCGAGGCCGCAGCGAAGGTGCCGGACGCGTTCGTCGACGAAGTCGCGCTGATCGGCTCCGTCGAACAGATCCGTGACCGTCTCGCTGCGTGGCGCGAGAGCGGTGCGACGACGCTCCTTGTTTCGACGCGAGACTCGGCGACGTTGCGCGGTGTCGCCGAGGCGGCTAGCTGATCGCCTCGAGCGCGGTCTCGGCGAGCAGCGGCACGCCGTGCTCGAAGCGCGCGGCACGTGTGTCCTCGCCGCCGAGCTCGCCGCGGATGAAGCGTCCGTAGATCGCTTCGCAGAACACCGCCGCCTTCCAGAGCGCGAGCGCCTCGAACCAGGCGAGCGGCTGCACGTCCCGGCCGCTGTATTGCTCGTAGCGCGCGACGAGCTGTGCCCGTGTCGGGAAGCCGGCTTCGCCCGTGACTGGCGACGATCCGAGCGCGCTCGCTCGGCCGTTCGGCTCGGTGTAGGTCGCGAGCAGGTAGCCGACGTCCGCCCGCGGGTCGCCGATCGCGCCCATCTCCCAGTCGAGCACCGCGACGATCCGGGTCGGAGCGGTCGGCGCGACCATCATGTTCCCGAGGCGGTAGTCCCCGTGCACGACGGTCGACGGCAATGGCTCAGGCAGGTTGGCCGCGAGCCACGCGCCCACCTGATCGACCTCCTGCACCTCGCGGGTCTTGTTGATCTCCCAGAGCTGCGCGAAGCGGCGCACCTGGCGCTCCAGGTAGCTGCCGGGTCGCGCGAATGCTGCGAGCTCGTCGCGTGAGACGTCTGCGGCGTGGATCTCCACGAGGGTGTCGACGAGGTCGAGCCCGAGGGCTTTGCGCGCCTCCTCGGTCTCGAGCCCGGGCGGCAGTTCGTCCGCGATCACGTGCCCGTCGAGGAAGCGCATCACGTAGAAGGGAACCCCGAGCACGCTTTCGTCCTCGCAGACCGCGAGGATCTCGGCGAGCCGCGCAAAGCCCGCGGCCCGAATCGCGTTTTGCAATCCCGCTTCGCGGACCATGTCGTGCGCCGTCGGCGGAAGGGGCGGACGTGGCGGACGGCGCAGCACGAACTTCTCGTCGCCGCGCTCGATCAGGAAGCTGAAGTTCGAGCCCCCGCCGTCGCCGATCCGGGTTGCAACGACCGGCCCAGCACCGAGGCCGTGCGTGTCCAGGAACGCCTCGACGCTCGTCTCGACGATCAGCGGGGGCTGGTCGGCCATCGCTGCGATGCTACGCACCGTGCGTCGTCGGCTCTACCTGATGCGGCATGCCGAGGTCTCGTACGTCGGTGAGCGCGACCCGGAGGTCGTGCATCTGACCGAGCGCGGGCTCGAACAGGCCGCCGCGGCTCATCGCGCTCTGAACGACGTCAGCTTCGATCTCGTCGTCACGAGCGGCCTGGTACGGACGCTCGAGACGGCGGCCGTTGTCGTCCCTGGGCGCGAGCCCGAGCAGTGGCCGGCGTTCGCGGAATGGCGCGGCGGCCGGCTGGACGATGTCCCGCCCGACGAGCTCGAAGAGCTCTTCGTCGGCTCCCTCCAGGTCCGCGACGAGGCCGCGCGCTTCCTGGGTGGTGAGTCGCTCGGCGAGGCGCTCGACCGCGTGCTGCCGGCACTCGACGAGCTCGTGTCGCGCGAGTGGCGAACGGCGCTCGCGGTGTTCCACGGCGGGGTGAACCGGATCCTCCTTTCGCAAGCGCTGGCGGGCGGCCGTGCGTACTTCGGCACGTTCGAGCAGGCGCCGGCGTGCATCAACGTGCTCGATCTCGGCGCCGACGGCACATGGATCGTGCGGACGGTCAACTACATCCCGTACGACCCGCTCCACCCGTCGCGTGCGACCACGATGGAGCACCTCTGGTCGGAGCTGCAGCCGTGGCTCGACGAGCGCAGCTAGCCCTTCGGGACAGGTCGTTGCGAGACCAGTCTCTTGGTCAGACCAAGGTTTACCGAAGTGTCACGAACGTTCCACAGGGTCGCGGAATCCGGCTCGCAGCCACGAAGTGCTCCCCGCCTTCCGAGTCACGTCCCTTCGCCGAACGACGTTACGGAAGTGTCACAAACGATCCACAGGGTCGCGTTCCGCTCTCTCGGTCAGCCGCTCGCGATTGCGGCCACGCCGGCCAGTGCGACCGCGACGCCCGTCTTCTGGGTGCGCGTCAGGCGCTCGCCGAGAACGACGTGCGCGAGCAGCACCGTGACGACGGGGTAGAGCGAGCCGAGCACGGAGACGAGCGCGAGCAGCGCGTGGCCTGCAGCGAACGCGAACAGCGCGTTCGCCGCCACGTCCGCGAGCCCGACGGCCGCGACGGCGAGGAGCCACCGGCGTGGGACGCGCATGGACGCGCGCCGGGCTGAGGCGACCACGATCAGGAGCGCCAGCGAACCGACGCGCGCGCCGAACAGCGTCGAGAGCGCGTCGCCGTGCCTGCTGCCGAGGCCGAGGAAGTAGACGAAGAGCCCGAGGGCGAGCGCGGCGACAACCGCAAGCCCGATTGCTCGCGCCCGGGCGGGAGACGACGCGCGCCGTTCCTCCACCGACGCGAGAACTGCACCGCTGAGGGCGGCCACCGCACCCGCGACTGCCAGTTTCGACGGTCGTTCGCCGGTCGCGATCGAGATGGCGAACGGCACGACGGCGCCGCAGGCGACCACCGGCGAGACGACGCTCATCGTGCCGAGCGAAAGCGCCCGGTAGAACGCCGCGAGTCCCAGCCCGCCGCCGAGGCCGGCCAGCAGCCCGAGCGTGAACGACCGGCCCCCGACGTCGCCGTGGACCGCGACGATCACCACGAGCGCTGCGAAGCCCGCCGCCTGCGACACGACGGTGACTGCGAAGGTCGGCAGCCGCTTGGTCAGCGACCCGCCGCAGAAGTCTGCGGTCCCCCAGACGATCGAGGACCCGAGCGCGAGGACGAGCGCCAGTGCGCTCAGAGCTAGCTCAGCCGCTCCACGAGCATCGCCATCCCTTGCCCCCCGCCGACGCACATCGTCTCGAGGCCGATCGTGCGGTCCATGGTCTCGAGGTCGTTGAGCAGCGTGTTCATGATCCGCGCACCTGTCATGCCGTACGGATGGCCGACCGCGATCGCACCACCGTGAGGATTGAGCTTGTCGCTCCAGGGGTCGACGCCGAGCTCACGGCAAACGGGAAGCACCTGCGCGGCAAAGGCCTCGTTCAGCTCCATCACCTCGACGTCGTCGATCGTCATTCCCGCCTGCGCGAGCACCTTGCGCACCGCCTCGATCGGCCCGACGCCCATGATCTCCGGCTCGACGCCGGAGACGCTGGAGGCGAGGATCCGCGCGCGCGGCTGGATCCCGAGCTCGGCAGCGCGATTCGCCGACATGACGACGACCGCCGCCGCGCCGTCGTTCAGGGGGCAGGCGTTGCCGGCGGTGACCTTTCCGCCCGGTTTGAACGCCGGCTCGAGGGCAGCCAGCTTCTCGTAGGTCGACGTTCGCCGCGGGCCGTCGTCGGCCTCGACACCGTCGTACGGCGTGATCTCACGCGCGAAGAACCCGGAGTCCTGGGCCGCGACCGCGCGTTCCTGGGACTGCTGTGCGAACCGGTCCATGTCCTCGCGCGAGACGTCCCAGCGCTCGGCGACGTTCTCCGCGGTGAGCCCCATCGGGATGTAGACGTTCGCGATCGGCGCGTCGTCTCCGAAGAGGGCGGGATGGAGCTCTTCCTCCGACTTCGGGTACCCGCTCACCTGTGAGGTCGACTCGACCCCGCCCGCCACGAACGCTTCGCCCTCGCCGGCCTTGATCGCGTGAAAGGCCATGCGGATCGTCTGCAGGCTCGACGCGCAGAAGCGGTTGACCGTCGTGCCCGGCACGGTTTGCGGCAGGCCCGCGAGCAGCGCGACGCGCCGGCCGAGATTCATCCCCTGGCGCTCCTGCGGGAAGCCGCAGCCGATCATCACGTCGACGATCTCCTCCGGCGGCAGGCCGGGCACCCGAGCGAGGGCCGCGTCGACCGCGAACGCGGCGAGGTCGTCCGGCCGGGCGGCGACGAGGGATCCCTTGGCGGCGCGGCCGATCGGTGTGCGCGCGGTCGAGACGATCACGGCTTCTGGCATGAGGCAATATTGACTGATGGGTCAAATGCAGGTTGACTGACCCACCGCATGGGGGCGCTGCTCGAACTCCGGGACGTCGATGCGCGCTACGGGCAGGTGCAGGTGCTACGCGGGATCAGCCTGACGGTCGACGAAGGGGAGATCGTCGCGATCCTCGGGGCGAACGGAGCGGGCAAGACGACGACCCTGCGCGCGATCTCCGGCACGGTGCGACGGACCGGGAAGATCGAGCTCGCCGGACAATCCCTGGCTCGGCGCGGGCCCGAGTCGACCGCGCGGCTCGGTGTGGCTCACGTGCCGGAAGGGCGCGGCACCTTCGTCGAGCTCACCGTCTGGGAGAACCTCCGGCTCGGCGCGATCATCCGCCGTGGCTCGCTCCGCGACGACTTTCGCCGCGTGCTCGAGTACTTCCCGTGGCTCGAGCAAAGGCGGTCCCAGCAAGCGGGCACGCTCTCCGGCGGGGAGCAGCAGATGCTCGCACTCGCGCGCGCGGTGATGCAGCGGCCGAAGCTGCTCCTGCTCGACGAGCCGTCGCTCGGGCTGGCGCCGCTCGTCACCGCCGAGATCTTCCGGATCGTCCGCGAGCTGAACGAGCGGGAGGGCACCGCGATCCTGATCGTCGAGCAGAACGCCCGCACCTCGCTTGCGACCGCCGCGCGGGCCTATGTGCTCGAGGTGGGGCACGTCGCGTTCGAAGGGACGAGCGACGAGCTCTCGTCGCGTGACACGATCCGCCGCAGCTACCTGGGGTACTGATGGCGGCTCTCTCGATCAAACAACGCGGCCCGGTGTTTCGCCCGACGTCCGGCTGGATCGTCCCTTCCCTGATCATCACGGGCTGCATCCTCCTCGTGATCGGCTCGCTGAGGAGCTCGCTGTTCGCGCAACAGACGATCTCCGGCCTCGCGAACGGGGGCATCTATGCGAGCCTCGCCGTCGCGCTCGTCCTGATCTACCGCGCGACCGAGGTGATCAACTTCGCCCAGGGCGCACTGGCGACCTTCACGACCTACATCGCGTGGCAGTTGATCGACTGGGGGCTCACCTACTGGGTTGCGTTCGCCTGCACGCTCGCGATCGCGTTCGTCGGAGGCTCGCTCGTTCAGGTCGTTGCGATCCGTCCGGTCGAACGGAGGGGCAGTCAGCTGACGGTGGTGATCGCCTCGATCGGACTATTGATCCTCGTCGAAGGGTCGATTGGATGGATCTGGGGCAACGAGATCAAGTTCATGCCCACGCCGTTCCCGGCGCACATCTACCGGGTCGGCGGCGTCGCGTTCTCACGGCAGGACATCTCGACGATCGTGATCTCGATCGCCGCCGTCTTCGTCCTGCACCTGCTGTTCCAGTTCACGAAGCTCGGCCTCGCCATGCGGGCGGCCGCGGTGCGGCCCGACGCAGCCCGGCTGGTCGGGATCAGGGTCAGCTGGATGCTCTCGCTCGGCTGGGGTCTCGCCGCCGCCCTCGGAGCGGTCGCCGGCATGATGGCGGCCGCCAGCCCGAGCGTTCTGTTGCAGCCCTCGATGATGGACGGCGTTCTGATCTACGCCTTCGCCGCCGCCGTCCTCGGTGGGCTCGAGAGCGCCGCCGGCGCCGTGATCGGCGCTCTTGCGATCGGTGTCATCCTCAACCTGCTCGGCAGCTACGTGAGCTGGGTCACGCCGCAGCTCCTGCTGCCGGCCGCCTTCGTGCTGATGCTCGTGGTGCTGCTCGTCAAACCGTCCGGACTGTTCGGTCGTACGAGGGTGCGGAGAGTATGAGGCGCCACGCCGCAACGACGATCGGCGGCACGGCCGCGCTGGTGGTCGCGGCTGCGATCGCCCTGCTCTCGTTCAGACTGTCCGACTACCACCTCTCGACGGGCGCCCTCGTCGCCGTCTTCTTCATCGCGATCCTCGGTCAGAACATCGTGACGGGCTACACGGGGCAGATCTCCATCGGGCAGGGCGCCTTCATGGCCTTCGGCGGCTACACGACGGCGATCCTGACCCACAACCACGGTTGGAACGACCTGGCCACCCTGCCCGTGGCGGCGCTCGTCGGTTTCGGCGTGGGCATCGTGGTCGGGCTGCCGGCGCTGCGTTTCAGCGGCGTCTACCTCGCGCTGACGACGTTCGCGGTCGCGCTCGCCGTGCCCCAGATCGCCAAGAACTACCCGAAGTTCACCGGCGGGACCGAAGGGCTCGCCCTGCCCACGCACACCGGCCTGTGGCTCTACCGCACGTCATGGATCGTGGCGGGGATCATCTTCGTGCTCGCCTGGCTGATGCTGCGAGGCCGCACGGGGCGTGCGTTCCGCTCGGTGCGTGACAGCGAGATCGCGGCCGCCTCGTCCGGGGTGACCCTCTCCACCTACAAGACGCTCGCCTTCGGCATCTCCGCTGCGTTCTCCGCCGTCGCCGGGTCGCTCTACGTGCTCGTCAACAACTTCGTGAATCCCGATGTCTTCGCGCTGACGCTTTCGCTGTACATCCTGATCGGGGCTGTTGTCGGCGGTCTGGGCTCGCTCTGGGGCGTCCTGGTGGGCGCGTGTTTCGTGGAGCTGCTCCCGATCGGCCTAACCAGTAGCCACGTTAGTTCGTCGCAAGCGGTACCGGTGATTTTCGGAGCCGTCGTCATCGCAGTCATGGCCCTGCTTCCCCTGGGCGCGGCCAACATGCTGCGACAGGTCTTGCATTTCGGATCCCAGATCGGTCAGAGTTCAGACGTTCCCCAAGGCACGGAGGGCAGATGACTAGAAGGTTGAACGGAGCGCTTGCGCTCGCAGTACTGGTGCTGGCAGCGGTCGTCGTCTCGGCTTCGTTCGCCGCGACCTCCGCGACCCCCGGTGTCACCAGCAAGACGATCACGATCGGCGGGACCTTCCCGCTGACCGGGCCGGCCGCGCTCTACGGCGTGATTCCCAAGGCCGAGGCCGCCTATTTCGCCTACGTCAACGCGCACGGCGGCGTCAACAAGCGTCAGATCGTCTTCAAGTACTACGACGACGGGTACAACCCGGCGAACACGGTTCCGCTGACGAAGAAGCTCGTGCAGCAGGATCACGTCTTCGCCGTGTACGGCAGCCTCGGCACCGCGCCGACGCTGGCGACCCGCGACTACCTGAACCAGAACAAGGTCCCCCAGGTGCTCGTCGCAACGGGCGACTCGTACTGGGGCCTTCAGTACAAGAAGTACCCGTGGACGATCGGGTTCCAGCCGGACTATCCCGGTGAGTCACGCGTCTACGGACAGTTCATCAAGAACAAGGTGACGCAGGCGAAGATCGGCGTCCTCATGCAGGACGACGCCTACGGCCAGAACTACTACAACGGCCTCGTCCAGGGCCTCGGTTCCGCCAAGTCGAAGATCGTCGACGTCGAGAAGTACGACGCGACATCGACGGACGTGAGCCAGCAGGTCGTGAAGCTGAAGGCCGCCGGCGCGAACGTGTTCGCGCTGTTCGCGCTGCCGACACAGACGATCACCGCGCTCGTCGTGGCCACGAAGATCGGCTGGCAGCCGACGACATTCATCAACAACGTGTCTTCTTCGCCGCTCTTCATGGGGCTCGCGCAGAAGAGCGGTGCGAATGTGCAGGGCGATATCTCCGCCACGTACGTCTACGACGTCTGGAACCATCCGGACACGGCGACGACCAAGCTGTACAAGGCGATCATCGCCAAGTACGACAGCGGGGCGGACCCGCTCGACGCGAACGTGCTCTACGGCGTGGCGAGCGCATGGACGATGGTGCAGGCCCTCAAGAAGGCCGGGCCGAACCCCACGCGATCCGGGCTCATGAGCGCGATGACGAGCATGAACCAGGACAACCCGTTCCTCTTCCCGGGCGTCCAGATGATCACGACGCCCACGGAGCGGTTCCCGATCGACCAGCAGATCCTCGAGCAGTACAAGGGGACCGGCTGGGAGCCCTTCGGGCACTTGTTCGGCAAGGCTCGCTAGAACTCTCGAACGCCGGGGGCAGTGCGGGAACGCACTGCCCCCGGCATGTCATCTACGGTCCCGGCATGGTCGAGGAGCTCGAGAGCGGCATCCACCGCGTCACCTTCGACCTGCCGTTCGGCATCGACCACGTTCACTGTTACTTCCTGCGCTCCACGACCGGCGGTTGGATCCTCGTGGACACCGGCCTCGGCTCGCGCGACCCCGAAGCGCGCTGGCGCGCGGTGCTCGAAGAGCTCGACGCACCGGTCGAGCGAATTGTCGTGACCCACATGCATCCGGACCACGTCGGCGGCGCACGCGACATCGCCGGCCTCACCGGAGCCCCGGTGTTCCAGGGACGCGAGGACCACGCTCAATGCGTGCGTGCCTGGGGCGAACGGAGCCCGGAGCGGTTCGCCGCCTACTGGGCTGCTCACGGGCTGCCGGAGAGCCACGTCCAGGGGCTCGCGCAGGAATCAGACCGGCTCGTTGCCGCGGTCCACTGGGTGCCGGACCCCGAGCTGCTCGACGCCGGGGACGAGGTCGACGGCTGGCGCGTAGAGGTCCTGCGCGGCCATGCCGACGGCCATATCGTGCTCCTCCGCGACGGCGTCATGATCGCCGGGGACGTGATCCTCGACGGGATCACGCCGGCGATCGGGCTCTATCCGAACTCGCGCCCCGATCCGCTCGGCGACTACTTCGAGACGCTCGGCCGGGTCGAGGAGCTCGCTCCTCGCATCGCGTACGCGGGCCACAAGACCCCTGTCTCGGACCCGGCCCGCCGGGCGGGTGAGATCCGCGCGCATCACGTCGAGCGGCTGGACCACACGGCAGCTTCGCTCGGGCCCGAGCCGCGCTCGGCCTACGAGGTCTCGTTGTCGCTCTTCGGAGCGGATCTTTCGACGACGTTGCGCCGCTTTGCGACAGCGGAGGCCCTCGCGCACCTCGAGCGCCTCGTGCAGGAGCGCCGGGCGGACCGTGCGGGCTCCGGCTATGTGATTCCCGCCTGATCGGGCGGATACCATTCCCGCATGGAGCCGCTTCGGATCGGCGTTCTCGCCGTGCAGGGCAACTTTCGCGAGCACGCGCAAATGCTGCGCGGGCTCGGAGCGGATGTCGTCGAGGTCCGCAAGCCGCAGCAGCTCGAAGGGCTCGACGGCCTGGTGATTCCGGGCGGAGAGTCGACGACCTTCACGCGACTGATGCATCTGTACGGCCTGGACGAGGCGATTCGCGGCTTCCGCGGCGCGGTGTTCGGCACCTGCGCAGGGATGATCGTGCTCGACCGCAATCACCTCGCGCTCGTCGATCTCGTCGTCCGGCGAAACGCGTTCGGCCGGCAGGTGGCCTCGTTCGAGACGGATCTCGACGTCGTCGGGCACGACGACCCCGTGCGCGCGGTCTTCATTCGCGCGCCGTGGGTCGAGGAGGTCGGCCCCGGCGTCCAGGTGCTCGCCGAGGTCGACGGCCGGCCGGTGCTGGCGCGCGAGGGGCGCTTCCTGCTCGCCGCCTTCCATCCCGAGCTGACCGACGACACACGGCTGCACGAACAGTTCCTGGAGCTCGTCAGGGAGGAGCAACGTGTCGGGGCATAGCAAGTGGTCGTCGATCAAGCACAAGAAAGGTGCTGCCGACGTGAAGCGCGGCAAGCTCTTCTCGAAGCTCTCGCGGGCGATCATCGTCGCGGCGAAGGAGGGTGGGGGTGACCCTGCCAACAATCTCGCGCTGCAGAACGCGATCGAGAAGGCGAAGTCGTATTCGATGCCGAAGGACAACATCGACCGCGCGATCGCGAAAGGCTCTGGCGCCGACGCCGACGCCGACGCGTTCGAGACGATCGTCTACGAGGGCTATGGCCCGGAGGGCGTCGCAGTGATCGTCGAGGCCCTGACCGACAACCGCAATCGGACGGCCGCCGATGTGCGCCACCTGTTCGCGAAGAACGGCGGCAATCTCGGCGCCACGGGTGCCGTTGCCTGGCAGTTCGACCGGCGTGGCGTCGTCGTCGTCCCGGCGGACGGCATCGACGACGAGGAGCTCCTGCTGGTCGCGGCCGACGGCGGGGCCGACGACCTCGAACGCGACGGCGACATCTTCCAGGTGACCTCGGCGCCCGAATCGCTCTCCAACGTTCGTGGCGCGATCGAGGCAGCCGGCTTTGCGGTCGACTCCGCCGAGCTGATGCTCGTTCCGAAGACGACCGTCGCGGTCGAGGACGAAGCGAAGGCCCGTCAGGTGATGCGCCTGATCGACGAGCTGGAGGACAACGACGACGTCCAGGAGGTCTTCGCGAACTTCGACATCCCGGAACAGGTGCTCGAGGCGGTGGCCGGATGACCCCCGAAGACCTGCGCCTGTTCGAGACGGTCGGCACGGAGAACGCGGTGGCCGCAGGCCAGGTGCTGATCGAGCGGGGCCAGCCCGGCGCGGGCCTCTACGTCGTTCTCGAGGGGACGGTCGTCGTCGAAGCGCCGGAGGGGGCGCTCGAGTTCGGGCCGGGCGCGGTGATCGGCGAGCGCGCCCTCCTCTCCGCCGACGGCCTCCGGGCCGCGCGGGTCAGGACACTCAGCGACGTTCGCGTGCTCGCGGTCGATCGCGCGGACTTCGACCGCCTCTGTGCGGACGATCCCGAGCTCGCAGGCCGCCTGGTCTCCGCGCCGGCTGAGCCGCCGGACTTGGCGTAGGCTCCGGCCGAACCCCAGTCAAGGAGGACGGCATGTCCGAGTACGCGCGTGTGGTCACGTTCGAGGCCGACGACGCCGCAATCGACGCGGTCGTCGGCGAGATCAACTCCTCCGGCGGCCCGCCTCCCGGCGTGAACGCGAAGAGGATCACCGTGCTCGCCGATCGCGCCACCGGCCGCCTCGTGATCGCCGTTCGCTTCCCGTCGGAGGAGGCCCTGAAGGAAGGCGCCGCGATCTTCGAGGCGATGAGCCCTCCGGACGACGGCACGATGCGCCGGGTCTCCGTCGATCAGTACGAGGTCGTGCTCGAACGAGACGCCTAGGGTTCCTCGCTGAGCCCGCCAGGAACGTCCGGAGCGGTGCCTAACGTGTCCGCGTGAAGGTTCTCGGCATCGACCCAGGGACGGCAGCGTGCGGGTACGGAATCGTCCACGAAAGCGGCGGGCGCCTCAGGGCCACGTGCCACGGGTGGTGGCAAACGTCGCCGCGCGATCGCCTGGAGGCTCGTCTGCTCACGATCTTCACGGGCGTCCAGGCGCTGATCGCGGAACACGACCCGGATGCCGTCGCCCTGGAGGAGTCGTACGTCGGCGCAGACGCCCGCATCGCACTCTCCGTCGGACAGGCACGGGGCGCCGTGCTCGTCGCCGCGTCGTCCGCCGGCGTCGCGTGCGCTGAGTACGCGCCCGCGCGCGTCAAGCAGGCGGTCTGCGGCTACGGCCGCGCAGACAAGGAGCAGGTGGGGAAGATGGTGAAGGCGATTCTCGGGCTCGACGAGGTGCCGGCGCCGAACCACGCCGCGGACGCGCTCGCGGTCGCGATCTGCCATGCACTCATCCCACCGCTGATGAGGCTCACGGCATGATCGCCAGACTGCGCGGGCGCATCGCGGGACGTGCGGGGCAGGGGCTCATCGTCGACGTGAACGGCGTCGGTTATCTCGTCAGCGCGACGCCGTCGGTCCAGCGCCTCGGCGACGGCGAGGTGACGATCGAGATCCACACGGTCGTTCGCGAGGACACGCTTGCACTCTTCGGTTTCGCGACGGCGGAGGAGCGAGAGCTCTTCGAGCTCCTGCTCGGCGTCTCGGGCGTAGGCCCGAAAGTGGCGCTCGCGATCGTCTCCGGGTCGACGCCTGCAGAGCTCCGGCGGGCGATCGCACGCGACGACGTCAAGCGTTTCCAGGCGATCCCGGGCGTCGGGCTGAAGACCGCACAGCGCGTCGTGCTTGAGCTCAAGGAGAAACTCCCCTACGTGGAGACCGGGCGGCCCGAGAGCGGCGACCTGACCGCACGCGATGCCCTGGTCGAGCTCGGCTGGACGCTGGTGGATGCGGAGCGCGCGCTCGCGGCCGTCGATCCCGAGCTGCCGATCGAAGAGCAGGTGCGGCACGTCCTCAGGGCGGCGGCGTGACGCAGTTTCTCGCGCCGGTCCTCGGTGACGCGGAGGAAGAGCTGGAACGGTCGCTCCGGCCACGGGACCTGTCGGACTTCGTCGGGCAGGAGCGCGTCAAGGAGCAGCTCTCGATCGCCCTGGAGGCGGCCAAGGCCCGTGGGGAGGCGCTCGATCACGTTCTGCTCGCCGGCCCACCGGGGCTCGGGAAGACGTCGCTCGCCCAGATCGTGCGCAACGAGCTCGGCGTCGGCATCCGGCAGGTCGCGGGGCCCGCGCTCGAGCGCAAGGGCGACATCGCCGCGATCCTCACCTCGCTCGAGCCGCGGGACGTGCTGTTCGTGGACGAGATCCACCGGCTGAACCGGGCCGCGGAGGAGATCCTCTACCCGGCGCTGGAGGATTTCCGGCTCGACATCATCGTCGGGCAAGGGCCGGCCGCTCGCACGCTCACCCTCGATCTGCCGCCGTTCACGCTGATCGGAGCGACCACGCGCACCGGGCTGCTGACGACGCCGCTCCGCGACCGGTTCGGGCTGACCTTCCGGCTCGACCTCTACACGCCGGGTGAGCTGGCGTCGATCGTCCGACGGTCGGCGTCGATCCTCGGCGTCGAGATCGCAGACGATGCCGCCGAGCTCGTTGCACGCAGGTCGCGAGGGACGCCTCGGATCGCCAACCGCATCCTGAGGAGGGTGCGCGACGTGGCCGAGGTGCGCCACGAAGGAAAGGTGACCACAGCGATCGCAGAAGAGTCGCTGACGCTGCTCGAGGTCGACGGCGCCGGTCTCGAGCGGTTCGATCGCGAGCTGCTGCGGTGCGTCGTCGAGAAGTTCGGCGGCGGTCCTGTCGGGCTCTCGACCCTCGCCGTCGCGCTCGGTGAGGAGCCGGAGACGATCGAGGACGTCTACGAGCCGTTCCTGCTTCAGCTCGGTTTTCTCCAGCGGACCCCGCGGGGCCGGATCGTCACCGACCTCGGCCGGGCCCATCTTGGCGCCCCAGCCGACTCCGCGCGGCTCTTCTAGGCTCAGGAGGTGAGCACCACCGCTCCTAGCGCCGATGTGGCAGCCGGAGTTGCGCTCACGCGGGAGTGGTGCTCGAAAGAGGCCGATCGGCTTCATTCCGAGTTCGGGAAGCTCGACGCCTCCTGACGAGCTTCAGCGCGAGCGGCGCAGTCACGAGCGCCATCACGTCGAACCACACGTAACCGGACGCGACGCCGCTCGGCGGGTTCCCGTCGGGGACGCCGAGGCCCGGCAGCTGATGCGCCCAGCGCCAGGTGCCGATGGCCGTGCCGTACAGCTCGAGTGAGGCGACCACGAGGAACACTCCGGCGTACACGGCCCGATTGCGGCTGCGGAGCAGGAACAGCAGGAGCAGCGGCACGCCGATCGCACCGGCGACGTCTCGCTGCGGCAGCACCGTCAGGCCCAGCACGCCCCAGGTCGCCGCAGCGATGCCGGCGGTCCAGACGAGCCAACGGCGGTGCCGGTGGAACAGGACCGCGACCGACAGTCCGGTCAGATATACGAGGCCGTGCGCGGGAGGCACGAACAGGGGGAGGTTGTGTAGCCGGTAGCTGTAGACGCCCCAGATGAGCGAGCCGGTGACCTCCCCGATCGTTGCGAACGCGACGACGGCCAGCGTCTGTGCCCGACGCTCCGGCGAGACGCGCAGAAGCGCCGCTCCCAGCACCGCGAACGTGAGCACGCCGAGGGCGAGCTGCTCCGGGTAGCTCGCGTAGTGATCGAGTGCGAGCAGCAGCGCCAGATAGGCGCAACCACCGGCAGCCGCTACTGCCGGAACTGCAGCTCGTGCCACGACGGCACCGGTGCGAGCTCGAGGAGCGGCCGGCCGCCGCCGCCCGGGTGCTGGTAGGCGAACTCCGCCTCACCCTCGTCCCACACCACCTCGAGCGCGCCGCGCTTGACCTGGTGATCGAGCCACGCGCCGCGGAAGATCAGCTTGCGCAGCCAGTAGACGAGGGACTCCCCCTCGACGAGCGAGACGCGCTCCCAGTTGCGCACGAGGTAGCGCCCGAGGCGCGAGAACGGCTCTTCGACCACCCCCTGAGCTGCCAGGGCGACGAGATCGGCGACCTCGTCCTCGTCGAGCTCGGAGCTTTCGACAACACCCAGCTTGACGGCGGCTGCGACGACCCGTCCCTCGAAGTCGGTGCTGCTGAACGAGAACCGGTAGCCGAGGAACTCCACGACGTAGTCGTTGCCGGAGCTGTAGTTCGAATCGGGTGACGGGAGCGATTCGGGCACGATCCCAATGGTAATGACTGTCATCGCCGCCGCATCCAACGTGGAGCGCCTCGTCATCTGGCTGCCGGCGCTCGTCGTCGGGATCGGGCTCGTCGGGATGGTGATGATCCTGCTCGGCCGTGCGTTCGCGGCCACAGTGCGCGAATCGGGGCATCCGAAGTGGATCTACGGCGGCCTCGTCGCGCTCGTCGGCGTGGTCGTCGTGCTCACATGGCTCGGCGTCTCTCTGCCTAGAGAATGACCACCGGCGTCCCGACGCGGACGTGCTCGAAGAGCCACTCCGCATCGGGGACATGCATGCGCACGCAGCCGTGTGAGGCGCTGTAGCCGATCGACGTGGGTGCGTCGGTGCCGTGGATGCCGACGCCTGGGGCATTCAGTCCCATCCAGCGGGTGCCGAGCGGGTTGGACGGTCCGGGCGGGACCGGCTTCAGGCCCTTGGCCCAGGCGTCGTAGGTGGGCGGATACCACCATGGATCACGTTGTTTGTTCATGATCCGCCACACACCGGCCGGGGTCGGGTAGATCGCCTGTCCGGTCGCGACCGGAAACGTGCGCACGAGCTTCCGCCCGTTGTAGAGGCGCAGCGTGTTCGTCGCCCGGGTCACGACGATCACCGGTCCGAAGTGCGCGATCGTGCGCTGTGCGGGCAGCGGTCGCGTGATCAGCTGCAGCGGCGCACGCGTCCCGTCGGTCAGCAGCCGAGGCAGGGCGTCCCGCATCGCGTCCACATCGACCGCCACTCCCGGTTCGGCGGCGGTGAACTCCGGCCCTGCCTCCGTCGCGCCGATCACCTGCGCGGCGACCGGCGGCCGGTCGACGTGGTCGGAGAGGTTGTCCACGATGCGAGCCGCCCGCGCGCTGGAGTAGGTGAAAGGCAGCGCAATCCGGCTGCGGGGTGTCGCGGCGAGCGCCGAGCCCACTGCGGCATCGGCGTCGACGCCCGCGCCGATCTGGGCGGGGTCGATGACCGTCTGCCGGGTGCCGTACGCGATCGTCACGGGCCGCGTGAAGGCAGCGTCGATCGCTGCGCGCGCGGGCTCGGCGCTCAGCCCGCCGACCTGGACTCCCGCCACGGTGACCCCGGCCGGGATCACGATGGTCGGCTCCGAGGCCGGGGCCGCCGCGCAGGCCAGTCCCGCAGCGGCGAGGATCGCGACGAACGTCCGGAGCACCAGAGCCGCAATTCAACCAGTTTCCAGGGCGTTCTGTCCGACGGCGTCCGTACCGTCGCGCTGACATGGCGTCCGGAACCTGGCAGCTCAAACCGTGTTCGCACGCCCGTGTGCACGCGCTCGCCGACGCGCTCGCACTCGACGAGGTGACGGCTTCAGTGCTTGTTCGCCGAGGCTACGACGAGCCGCGCGAGGCGCGCCGCTTTCTCGACGGCGCCCTTCCCGGACACGACCCGTTCGCCCTCGGCGACATGCGCGAGGCGGCCGCGTCGATCTCCGCAGCGGTCGACGCCGGGAAGCGAATCTGCGTGCACGGCGACTACGACGCCGACGGGATCTGCGCAACCGCGCTCGCCGTCCTCCTGCTGCGCGAGCTGAAGGCGGACGTCGCGTGGCACCTGCCTTCGCGCTTCGAAGAGGGCTACGGCCTGAACGCAGACACCCTCACCCGCTTGTCGGAGGAAGGATTCGACCTCGTCCTCACCGTCGACTGTGGCATCACCGCAGTCGCTGAGGTCGAGCACGCCCACTCACTCGGGCTCGAAGTCGTCGTCACCGACCATCACCGGCCGGGCGACGCATTCCCCGCCTGCCCCGTTGTCGCGCCGCTCAAAGGGGACTACCCCTTCACCGGACTGTGCGGCACCGGGGTCGTCTGGAAGCTCGCGCAGGCGCTGCTCGGCCCCGAGCATGCGTTTCTCGAGCGGCACCTGGACATCGTTGCGCTCGCCACCGTCGCCGACGTCGTGCCGCTCGTCGACGAGAACCGGGCGCTCGCGCTCCTCGGCCTGCGGCGCCTCGCGCAAACGCAGAGGCCGGGCCTGCGCGCGCTGATGCGCGTCGCCCACGTCGACCCTGCCTCGATCGACGAGTCGTCGATCGGCTTCCGGCTCGCGCCGCGCATCAACGCGTCCGGCCGGCTGTGCCGGCCCGAGGCGGCGCTCGCCCTGCTGCTCACCGAGGACGAGCGCGAGGCACATACCCTCGCCGAGGAGCTCGAGGCGCTGAACCGCGAACGCCAGGCGGTCGAGGAGCGCATCCTGCGTGAGGCGATCGCCGAGGTCGAGTCCTGGCCGGAGGCGCGCCGCCGCCGCCGCGGCTACGTGGTGGCCGGTGAGGGCTGGCACGAGGGTGTGATCGGGATCGTCGCCTCACGCCTCGTCGAGCGCTACAACCGGCCGGTCGTGATGATCGCCGGCACGGACGGCGACTGGAAGGGCTCAGGGCGCTCGGTGCCGGCCTTCGACCTGCATGCCGGCCTGGGTGCATGCGCCGCCCACCTGGAGCGCTTCGGCGGCCATCGTGCCGCCGCGGGCCTGACGATCGCCGGCGACAGAGTCGAGACGTTCGCCGTTGCGTTCGCCGCTCACGCCGACCAGGTTCTGACCGAGGAAGATCTGCGGCCGGTGACCCGGGTGGATGCCATCGTTCCGGGCAGCAAGCTGAACCTCGACCTTTGCGCGGAGCTCGGCCGTCTCGCGCCGTTCGGGCTCGGCAACCCCGGCGTGCTCCTCCTCGTCGACGGGTGCGAGCTCGCCGACCTCTCGACGGTGGGCGACGGCAAGCACCTGCGCTTCCGGGTGAGGCAGCGCGGCCGCGACTCGGGGTCGGCGATCGCGTTCGGGATGGGCGGCCAGCTCGACCGTTTTCGCCGCGAGGACCGCTACGACGTTGCGTTCCGCCTGCAGGAGAACCAGTGGAACGGCGTGTCGTCGCCGCAGCTCGTCGTTCGGCGCGTCTTCGACGCGGTCGAGGGGTTCGACGAGCTGCGCGACTGGCTCGGCGGCCAGTGGAAGGCCGGAGAGGCGTCGTGGACGCCGCAGGCGCGCCTGATCTTCGAGGAGCTCGAGCTCGCAGACGGCGCCCGCCGCAGTCTGCTCGAGTCGCCGACGTTCAGGGCGTTGCTCGAAGAGAAACCCGCGCTCGCCGTGGCCGCCTAGGCGCAGCCGCGACCGCGTCCAGCTCGCGCAGCATGCGGGCGATCTGAATCAGCTTTTTGTTCTGCCGCCGACGCTTGAACATGGGCTCCTCTCGTTCATCGGCAGAACGGCGTTTCCTCCTGAGGGGTTACGGATCCCTCGGAAGAGCGGGGGTACACTGGATTGATGGCCGTTCTGGAACGCCATCAGGATCTCGTCGATGAGCTGATAGCCGATGTCGAGGCGTATAAACCCGACGTCGACCGCGAGCTGCTGACGCGGGCGTTCCAGTACGCGGCGGACGCGCATGCGGGCCAGGTGCGCCAGTCGGGCCAGGAGTTCATCTACCACCCGTGGGGGGCCGCGAAGATCCTGGCGAGCCTTCAGCTCGATGAGGCGACCCTGTCGGCGGCGCTGCTCCACGACGTCGTCGAGGACACGGACAAGGACATCGACGAGATCCGCGCGGAGTTCGGCGACGAGATCGCGCAGCTCGTCGAGGGCGTCACCAAGCTGACACGCGTTCGCTTCCAGAGCCGCGAGCACGCGGAGGCAGAGAACTACCGCAAGCTGATCGTCGCGATGGCTGAGGACCTCCGGGTGATCCTGATCAAGCTCGCCGACCGCTTGCACAACCTGCGCACGATCGAGTATCTCGGCAAGCAGAAGCAGCTCCAGAAGGCCCGTGAGACGCTCGAGGTGTATGCGCCGCTGGCACACCGCCTCGGGATCCACGCGCTCAAGTGGGAGCTCGAGGACCTCGCGTTCCAGACGCTGCATCCGCGCAAGTACGAGGAGATCAAGCAGATGGTTGCCGAGCGGCGCACCGACCGTGAGGAGCACGTGCGCGAGGCGGCGCTCGTCCTGCAGAAGGAGCTCGACAAGGTCGACATCCCGGCGGAGATCTCGGGGCGCGCAAAGCACTTCTACTCCATCTACGACAAGATGGCCAAGAAGGGCCGCGAGTTCAACGAGATCTACGACCTGACGGCGATGCGGGTGATCGTGGAGCGCGGCGCCGACGAGGGAACACGCGACTGCTACGGCGCGCTCGGCCTGATTCACTCCCTCTGGAAGCCGATGCCCGGCCGCTTCAAGGACTTCGTCGCGATGCCGAAGTTCAACGGCTATCGGGCGCTGCACACCACCGTGATCGGACCACAAGGCCGGCCGCTCGAGATCCAGGTGCGCACCCGGGAGATGCACGAGACGGCCGAGTTCGGTGTCGCTGCGCACTGGCTCTACAAGCGCGGGAAGAAGGACAAGGACGCCGAGTGGGTGGCCTGGGTCAAGCAATTGATGGACGAGGGCACGACTGACGAGGCCGACCCCCGCGAGTTCATGAAGACGTTCCGCACCGACCTCTTCGACGAAGAGGTGCATGTCTTCACCCCGAAGGGCCAGGTCAAGACGCTGCCCGCAGGCGCGACGCCCATCGACTTCGCCTACGCCGTGCACACCGATGTCGGACACCGCACGGTCGGCGCAAAGATCAACGGACGGATCGTCCCGTTGCACTACACGCTCAAGAACGGGGATTTCGTCGAGATCCTCACGTCCAAGCAGGGGCGTGGGCCGTCGCGGGACTGGATGTCACTCGCGAAGAGCTCGCGGGCCCGCAACAAGATCCGCCAGTGGTTCTCGCGCGAGACGCGCGAGGACGCCGAGCACAAGGGGCGGGAGGCGCTCGAGCAGGCGCTGAAGGCGCAGAACCTCCCCTACGCGAAGCTGCGCGGCTCGGCGACACTCGCGCAGGTGATCCGCGAGACCGGGTTCAAGAAGGCCGAGGACTTCTATCTCGCGCTCGGCTCGGGCAAGTTGCAGCCCGGGGCGATCGTCAACAAGGTCGTCCAGCGGCTCAAGACCGAGCAGGTCGCCGAGGAAGCCCCCGTCATCACCAAGGCGCCGAAGACGCAACCCGTCTCCGGCTCCGACATGGGCGTCGTCGTGCCCGGCGTCACCGATGTGCTGATCCGGCTCGCAAAATGCTGCACGCCGGTTCCGGGCGACCCGATCGTCGGTTACATCTCGATGGGCAAGGGCATCACCATCCACCGGGACGACTGCCCGAACGTGAAGGCGCTTCGACGCAGCCCCGAACGGTTCACGCCGGTCGACTGGGACGGCGCTGCGTCGGCGAAGAGCTTCCGGGTGCAGATCGCTGTCGACTCGTGGGACCGCCCGCGCCTACTCGAGGACGTGGCGCGGACGTTCGCCGAGCACGGTGCGAACATCGTCGGCTACGGCGGGGTCGTCGAGGATCAGCTTGCGAAGAACTGGTACACGGCGGAGGTCGGCGACGTGAAGGGGCTGCGCACGCTCCTGACCGCGCTGCGCAACCTCGAGGCCGTCTTCGACGCGTATCGCGTCACCCCGTCCTGAGCAGCGCGGGGGACTCCCTCGATCGAGCGATCAAGTCGATTCCCGGCGGGTACCTCGACCGGGGGATGGCCCGGCCGTTGCGGCCTTCAGATTGGGCCCTCCAACGCGGCGATCTGCCGGCGAAACGCGTCCGGCACGGGCACTGCCTTGCGCACGTCGAGGGCGATGCAGACCACGGTCGCCTTCGCCGTTGCCATCAGCGTGTCGCCGTGCTCGTCGACGCGATAGGCCGCATGGTCGTAGGTGATGCTCGTGGTCCCGATCCGCTCGACACGCACGAAGATCTCGAGTAGGTCGTCGAATCGCGCTCCTGCGACGTACTCGACGTTGACTGCGCGCATCGCGAAGTCGACGTCACCGAGGTGCACGCGTCCGAGATGACGGTGGTACTCGGTGCGCGCGACGTCGAAGTACGGCATGTAGCGGCCGTAGTAGACGACTCCCTGTGCATCGGTCTCCGAGAATCCGACCCGCTGGTAGGCGGCGTACCGGTACGGCGGCTTCCGGTCGGTGACGTGCCCGAGCTCGATCATCATCGGGCGATCGTAACGGTCGGCTGTGGAACGTTCGTCACACTCCGGAAACCTTTGGTCTGACCACGGGACTGGTCTCGAAACGACACGTGTGGATGGTTTCGCGAGGCTGGGGGCCGACCGACGGCCGCGAGCATGCCAGCCCTGTGGATCGTTTGTGACACTTCCGTAACCTCGTTTGGCGACGGGACGAGGCGGGTTGAGCCCGGTCCTTGCCGGCTACTCGCGGATGACGCCGAGCACCTGGTCACGCTTCTCGTCCATCTGCGCCTGCGAGCTCGCTTCCAGGTTCAGGCGGAGCAGCGGCTCGGTGTTCGAGGGGCGGACGTTGAAGTGCCAGTCGTCGAAGTCGACGGAGAGCCCGTCGAGGTGCGTGACCCGGCCGTCTGCGCCGAAGCGGTCCTCGAGCTCCTGCAGCTTGGCGGGAACATCCGCGACCGGGGTGTTGATCTCGCCCGTGATGAAGTACCTCGCACGGTACGGGGCGAGGACCTCGTGCAGCTTCCCACGCTGCGAGACGAGCTCGCACATGAGCAGGAACGGAACGGTGCCCGAGTCGGCCTGGGAGAAGCCGCGGAAGTAGTAGTGAGCCGACACTTCGCCGGCGAACACCGCGTCCACCTCGCGCATACGCTGCTTGATGAACGCGTGACCGACGCGGTTGATCAGCGGTACGCCGCCGGCCCGCTCGATCGTCTCGGGTACGGCGCGGGATGCGCGCACGTCGTAGATCACCTTCCCGCCCGGCTCGCGGGCGAGGATCGTCTCCGCGAACAGCGCCGTCGTGAAGTCGCCCGGAACGAACTCGCCGGTGTCGTCCACGAAGAAGCACCGGTCGGCGTCCCCGTCGTAGGCCACTCCGAAATCAGCTCCTTCACTGCGAGTCTTCCCGATGATGAAGTCGCGATTTTCGGGCAGCAGCGGGTTGGGCTCGTGGTTCGGGAACGAGCCGTCCGGGTCGAAGTAACAGCTCACGATGTCGAGCATCGGCAGGCGCGCGAGCACCGGCGGCAGCATCACGCCGGCCATTCCGTTCGCGGCGTCGATGACGATTCGCAGCGGCCGCAGCGTATCCAGGTCGATGAACGAAAGGACACGGTCGACGAACCGGTCCCAGATGTCCTCCGGTCTCACCTGCCCGCGTGTGCCGTCTCGCCACGCGGCCGCGACGGCCCGGTCGCGCACGTCGAGCAGGCCCGACTCACCGCCCACGGGCAGTGCGCCGCGACGCACGATCTTCATCCCCGTGTATTGCTTCGGGTTGTGCGACGCGGTCACCATCACGCCTCCATCCAGCGCGAGCTCGCCGACCGCGAAATAGACCATCTCCGTTCCAACCAGCCCGAGGTCGAGCACGTCGGCGCCGCCGTCCGTCGCGCCCTCGATCACGGCGGCCGCCATCGACGGGGACGAGAGGCGAACGTCTCTGCCGACGGCGATCGAGGCCGGCCCGAACTGCTCGACGAAGGCTCGCCCGATCGCATATGCGCCCGCTTCGTCGAGTTCCTGGGGATAGAGCCCACGAACGTCGTACGCCTTGAAGGCCTTCGGGTCGAGCACGGCCGGAGCCTAGCGACTACGCGCCGAGGATCTCCTTGATCGCGGCGGTCGATTCGGCGGTCGGGGACTCGGAGATGACCGTCGCGGGCCGCTCGAAGCGGGCCAGCGCGTCTCGCAGTGGCTCTGCGCGCAGCGTGCCCTCGCCGTAGGGCAGGTGCTTCGTCTCGTTTCGGTTTGCGAACTGGATGTCCGAGAAATGGATATGGAACGGCGCGCCGGGCTCGATCACCGCGTCAGCCTGCTCGAGCGCCGAGGCGAACGGCTCGACCGAGAGGAATGCGCCGTCGGAGGTTGCGTGCATGTGCGCGAAGTCGATCACCGGCCGAACCCAATCGAGCTGAGACGCGATCTCGCAGACGTCGTCGATCGACCCGAGCTCGCGCACCCGGCCCATCACCTCGATCCCGAACGGAACTGCACGATCCTTTCCCTCCAGCCGCTCCCGCAGCTCGGCCAGCTGAGTGACGACCGCCGCGATCGCATCCTCACGCGTTCGGCCGAGCAGGAAACCTGGATGGAAGACCACGACCTCGGCACCGGCCGCCTTGGCGATGCCGGCCGAGTGGTCGAGCATCCCGACGGCCATGTTCAGTTTCTTGCCGCGCTCGGCATGCCCCATGAAGCCCGCGATCGGAGCGTGCACCGACAACGCGATATCCGCAGCCGCGCACCGCTCGCCGAATTCGGCTGCGAAGTCGTAGTCCATCCAGAACCGCCCCTCGAAGTCGATCTCACACGCCGACAGCCCTCGTTCGAGCAGGGCGGCCACCGCTGCGGCCGGAGAGTCCCGAGACGGCACCCGAGCAGGGCCGTAGTGGAGGCGCCGAGGCATTGCGGCAGAGGGTATCGCCGGCGCCCGCGCCGCCACACCGACAGTCTCGGCAGGTCCGTCCGACGCGATTCCTACTCTGAAGGCGTAATGACCACGGGACCCTCACGCATCGACCTCCTCGAGCTCGATATCGACCTGCGGCTCGCCGATCTCTGGCGGGAGGCGGCCGGGATCAGCGAGTGGTCGCTGGACGTCGTCGCCGCCTTCATGCGGGCCGCCTACGGCAAGGGCTATTGCGACGCGCTCACCGAGGATCTGCCCGGCTCACTTTGTGCCGATCACGGCTATCGAGTTCCGGCGCGGAAGCAGACCGCGAACGTCGACGTCTAGCTAAACTCGGGGCCGTGCCCACGCGCAGTCCTGCGCGGCTCGTCGTCGCCCTCGCGGTGGCGGCCGTCCTCGCCGTCTTCCTGCTCTACACCGCGGTCGCAGGCAATTCGACGCCGACGCTGACGCCGCACCAGATCGCCGGTCACACCGGCAAGCTCGCGGTCGTCGGAGTCGTCGTCGGCCCGGTGCGCGGGGACTCGCACGCAGCGGGCGGCCTTCGCTTCGCGTTGAAGAACATCGACGGAAAGAGCGGGATGGTCCCCGTCGTCTACCGCGGCGAGGATCCACCGCCGCTCTTCAGGGTCGGCCGGAGCGTCGTCGCCAGTGGGAGCTTCGCCGCCGGTCGCCTGAACGCCACGGACATTCTCACCAAGTGCCCGTCCAAGTACACGGCGACGACATCGACCGCCAAGTAGATGGCTGATCTCGGGCGCGCGGCCCTCGTCGTCAGCCTCGGGCTGTCGGTGTACGCGCTGGTCGCCGGAACGACATCTGCACTGACGAATCGCCGTCGCCTCGCTGCATCCGCGCGGAACGCGCTCTACTGCAGCTTCGCCTCGACGCTGATCGCCGCGGTGGTGCTCGGGTCCGCACTCCTTCGCCATGACTTCTCGTTCACGTATGTCGCGCAGCACACGAACCGTACGCTGCCGACGGCGTACACGCTGAGCGCGTTCTGGGGCGGGCAGGAGGGGTCGCTGCTCCTCTGGCTTCTCGTCCTCACCGGCTATGGCGCGCTGGCCGTCGCGCTGAACCAGAAGCTGATGCGTGACCTGACTGCCTGGGTCGTTCCCGTGCTCGGAGGTATCGCGACATTCTTCGCGTTCGTGCTCGTCGCCGTCGCGAGCCCGTTCGGCACGCAAACCGCACCGATCGACGGGGCTGGGCTGACACCCAGCCTCCAGAACCCGTACATGGTCGCCCACCCGCCGATGCTCTACCTCGGCTACGTGGGGCTGTCGATTCCGTTCGCATTCGCCGCCGGGGCGATGCTCTCCGGCAAGACCGACGAGCGCTGGATCGTGGCGACCCGCCGCTGGACGCTTGTCGCATGGGCGTTCCTGGGCTTCGGCCAGCTGCTCGGCGCGCACTGGGCGTACACCGAGGTCGGCTGGGGCGGCTACTACGCGTGGGACCCGGTCGAGAACGCCGCGCTGATGCCCTGGCTCGCAGCGACGGCGTTCCTGCACTCGGTGATGATCCAGGAGCGAAAAGGCATGCTGAAGGTCTGGAACATGGTGCTCGTCGCGCTCGCGTTCGAGCTCTCGGTCTTCGGGACGTTCCTGACGCGGTCCGGCGTCGTGAACTCGATTCACTCGTTCGCGAAGAGCCCGATCGGCTCGTGGTTCCTGGCGTTCGTCGTCATCTCGACGGTCTTCTCGCTCGTGCTGATCATGTGGCGGCTGCCGCTGTTGAAGGCCCGCACCAAGCTCGAGTCGGCGTTGTCGCGCGAGGCGGCGTTCCTCTACAACAACCTGCTGCTCGTCGCGCTCTGCCTGACGGTGCTCTGGGGGGTCCTGTTCCCGATCCTGACGCAGTTCGTGAAGGGTGAGACGCGCACCATCGGCAGGCCGTACTACGACTTCTTCCTCCGGGCGTTCGGGCTGCCGCTGCTGCTGCTGATGGGCATCGGTCCTCTGATCGCGTGGCGGAAGACGAGCGTACGCGCGCTCGCCCGGACACTCGCGTGGCCGATCGCCGTGGCCGTCGCTCTGCGGCATCGCACTGGTCTTCGCGGGCGCAGGCTCGTCGAAGCCCGGGCTGATCGCCTACACCTTCTCGTCCTTCGTCCTCGCCTCGATCGTGCTCGAGCTGGTGCGGGGCACGCGGGTGACCGGCTCGGTGTTCACCCTGGTGTCGCGGAACCGCCGCCGCTACGGCGGGTACATCGTGCACGCCGCGATCGTGCTCCTCGCGATCGGGATCGCCGGCTCGAGCGCCTACGGCAGATCGAAGGAGGTGCGGCTCACGCCCGGCCAGAGCACGTCGATCGGCGGCTACACGCTCACCCTTCGCGGCGTGCACCGCACCCCGACTCCGAACGCGATCGAGACGCGCGCCGTCTTCGACGTCACCGGCCGCTGGCACGGCACCCTTTCGTCGGGCAACAACCAGTACTTCTTCCCACCGGAGCCGTCTCAGGAAGTGGGGATCAAGACGAGCTGGCCCAGGGCGGAAGACCTCTACGTGATCGCCGACGACGTCAATCTGAAGACGAACGTGGTCTACGCGAAGGTGCTCGTGAAACCGCTCGTCAATTTCATCTGGATCGCCGGCATCGTGTTCCTCTTCGGGGCCGCGGTTGCACTCTGGCCGGATGCGCGCGAGCAGCGCCGGCTCGCGTCCCGACTCGTACCGGCATGACGCTCGTCCTGGGGATCGTCCTGGCCGCGGTCGTGGTCCTGATCGTTGCGCTGCCGTTCCTCCGCGAGCCGGCGGTCGCGGACGATCGCCTCGATGCGCGAGGCGACGACGAGCTGAGGCTCCTCGCGCTGCTCGAGGAGCGCGACCGTGCGCTCGCCGCGCTCAAGGAGCTGGAATTCGATCACCGGGCCGGCTCGGTCGGCGACGACGACTATCGCGAGCTCGTCGGTCCGCTGCGCCGGGCGGTCGCGGCCGCACTGCGGGCGATCGAGCAGGAACGGCGTCTGGCTCCAGGCGCGGAGCACGCTGTCCGCCCGCCCGATCCGCCTCTCGCACCGGCGGTGCCGCCGGATCAGGCCACGCTGCCGCAGGAGTAGCCCGGGGCGGCGGCGAAAGCGTCGTTCATGGGGCGGATCACGCTCGCTCTCGTCGTTGCGCTGGTCTGCGTCACACCCGCGCTCGGGTCGGACATCGGGCGGAAGCAGCAGATCGACACGAAGATCTCCTCGCTGAAAGACAGGCTCGCCGTGCAGAAGCAGCGCGAGCAGTCCCTTCGCGATCAAGTCGCGGGTTACACGAGCCGGATCCGGTCGCTCGAGGCCAGGGTCGGGGACGTCTCGCTTCGCCTGACGACACTCGAGTCCGACCTGTCACTCCACCAACGGCGCCTCGATGCCTTGAACGCGCTCTTCGATCTGCAGACGAACAGGCTCGAGTTCCTCAAGGAGCAGTACGCGACATCGGTCGAGACGTTGAACAGGCGGCTCGTCGACATCTATGAATCCGAACCGGCGTCGACGCTCGAGGTCGTTCTGGGCGCAAGCTCGATCCAGGACGCCCTCGACCAGGTGCAGTACGTGAACGAGATCGGAGAGCAGGATCGGCGGATCGCAGCCCAGGTCAGGTACGCGAAGCTCCAGGTCACCGCGGCACGCGCGAAGACGAAAAAGCTGCGCTCGACGGTCCACGGCGAGACGGCAATCATCTCTGCGCGGGCCGCACAGACCCGCGATGTGCGGGACGAGCTGGTCGGCGCGGCGGGCGATCTCGCGGCGACGAAGGAGAACAAGCTCACCGACCTCTCGAAGCTCACCTCCGCCGAGCAGGCCGAGGCGGGTGAGATCGACGCGCTACAGGCGGCATCGAACGACATCGCAGCGCGCATTCGGGCCGCGCAGGTGGGGGAGAGCTCGACGCCGTCCTCCGCGGGGCTGATCTGGCCCGTCAGCGGACCGATCACGAGCCCGTTCGGCTGGCGATGGGGCCGAATGCACCAGGGGATCGACATCGGCGTGCCGATGGGAACGCCGATCAAGGCGGCGGCCGCGGGAACGATCATCTACTGCGGTTGGGAGTCGGGCTACGGCAACCTGACGGTGATCGACCACGGCGGGAACCTCGCCACCGCATACGGCCATCAGAGCTCGATTGCCGTCACCTGCGGAGAGCACGTCGCGCAGGGGCAGGTGATCGGCTACGTCGGCTGCACGGGTCACTGCACCGGACCGCACCTGCACTTCGAGGTACGGGTCGGCGGCAACCCGGTCGACCCGATGGGGTATCTCTAGACCGCTCAGACCGCCCCGAAGGTCTGGAGCAGCAGGAAGATGTTCAGCGCGACGATCAGCGCAGTGACGGACGACGCCGCAACCGTGGTGATCCGACGGTTGACGAGCTGGCCCATGACGTCGCTGCGCGCGGTGAAGATGACGAGCGGGATCAACGCGAAGGGAATGCCGAACGAGAGCACCACCTGGGAGAGGACGAGCGTTCTTGACGGGTCGACGCCGATCGCGATCACGACGAAGGCCGGGACCATCGTGACGAGGCGCCGCACGGTGACGGGGATCTGGCGGTGGATGAACCCCTGCATGACGACCTGGCCCGACAGAGTCCCGACGGCCGAGCTCGAGAGGCCCGACGCGATCAGGGCGAGCGCGAAGATGGCGCCGGAGGCTGGGCCGAGAATCGGCTCGAGTGTTTTGTGAGCCGTGTCGAGCGAGGCGACGTGGAAGAGACCGGTGCGATAGAACGTCGAGGCCGCCATCACGAGCATCGAGACGTTGATCACGCCGGCGATCGTCATCGCGATCACCACGTCGACCCGGGTGAAGCGCAAGAGCGTCTGCGCGTCTTCGTCCGTCTCCGGTACGAGCCGGTCCTGCGTGAGCGCCGAATGCAGATAGATCACGTGAGGCATCACGGTCGCGCCGATGATGCCCACGGCGAGTAGAAGCGCCTCGCTGCTGCCGAACTGCGGGTAGACGGCATGCTTGAACACCTGGCCGTAGTCCGCGTGCGCGAACGTCAGCTCGATGACGTAACACGCGCCGATCACGCCCACGAGCACCGCGATCACCGCCTCGAACGCGCGGAAGCCGAAGCGCTGCAGCCCGAGGATCAGGAACGCGGCGATGCCGGAGACGACGGCGGATGGGAAGAGGGCCCAGCCGAAGAGGAGCTGGAACCCGATCGCGGCTCCGAGGAACTCGGCGAGGTCGGTGGCCATCGCGATCAGCTCCGCCTGGGCCCACAGGAACATCGTGGTCCGGTGGGAAAATCGTTCGCGGCAGAGCTCCGGCAGGTTCCGGCCGGTGGCGATCCCGAGCTTCGCCGAGAGGGTCTGGATCAGCATCGCCATGAGGTTGGCGGCGACGATCACCCAGACGAGCCGGTAGCCGAAGCGCGATCCACCGGCGATGTTGGTGGCGAAGTTGCCGGGGTCGATGTAGGCGACGCAGGCGATGAACGCCGGCCCGAGGAAGGGCAGGATGCGGAAGCGTGTGCGGTGGAGGGCCTCGTCGACGGTGCGGAGACCCTCCGGCAGCTCGGTCCGGGAGGCGATCACCCGGCCAATTTAGCCGGACCTAAACTTTCTCAGAGGACGAGGCGCAGATCGGGCAGATTGCGGTAGCGCTCGTCGAGCTCGAAGCCGTAGCCGACGAAGAACTCGTCGGGGATCGTGAAGCCGACCCAGCCCACGGGCAGGTCGTCGACCAGCCGGCGATAGGGCCGGTCGAACAGCGAGGCGATTCTCAGCGAACGTGGGCTCCGGATCGCCATCGAACGGACGAGATAGTGCATCGTGAGCCCGGTGTCGATCACCGCGTCCACGAGGACCACGTCACGTCCCTCGATCTCGGCGTTGAGGTCCTTGAGGAACCGGATCCCGTCGTCGTCCTCGCCGTAGCCGGCCAGCTCGATGAAATCGAGGTGGTGATGGATCTGGATCGCCCGTGAGAGGTCGCAGACGAAGGGGATGCACGACTTGAGCGAGCCGACGAGCAACGGCTCGCTTCCCTCGTAGGCGCGCGCCAGTTCCGCCCCGATCTCCCGCACCCGTCCGCGGATCTCGTCGGCGCCGAGGAAGATCTCCCCGATTCGCTCGTCGAGCTCGGCCAGTGCGCTCAGGACGCTTTCCGCAGCCCGTAGCGGGCCGCGAGCCGTTCGAAGTCCCGCTCGTAGAAGAGCTTGCACTTGACCTCGGGATACAGCGCCCGCAACTTGCGCAACTTCCGGTTCTTCCGCGTGACCAGAGACTGCTTCATCACCGTCACCTCGAGGTAGAGATCCTGGTCGGGCAGGTAGAAGTCGGGCGAGAACGCCTCGGTGACCCGCCCCTCCTCGTCGCGTTCCAGCACGAACGTCGTGGGCTCGTACTGCCACGGAATGCCGTACCAGTCGAGCACCTTTGCGTACTCGAGCTCTGCGGGGTTGGCAAAACGCGGCGGCTCAGAGCCGCAATATGCCTGGAAAACGGGTGTTTCCGGCACCACTCGGGCCAGGGTAGCAGTGAGCCCGGATGCCCTAGACTCATTTGTATGAATGTGACGATCGCCCATTTGTCGGATCTCCACTGCGGCGACCCGCATTTCGTGCCGGATCTGATGGACAGGGCGATTGCGGAGATCAACGACGTGAAACCGGACATCGTGGTCTGTTCGGGCGATCTGACGACCTTTGGCTTCAAGGAGGAGTACGCCCAGGCGAAGCGTTATCTCGACCGGATCGAGTGCGAGTCGCTCGTCGTCGTTCCAGGAAATCACGACTCTCGGAACGTGGGCTACGTGCACTTCGAGGAGTTGATCGGCGAGCGCAGCTCCGTGCTCCGCAAAGCGGGCGCCACGGTGGTAGCCGTCGATTCGACGGAACCGGATCTGGACCACGGTCAGATCGGGCGGGGCAGGTACGGCTGGATCGAGGAGCAGTTTGCGGCCGAGCCTTCCGACCTCCGTGTTTTCGTGCTGCATCACCACCTGTTGCCGATTCCCGGCACCGGCCGCGAGCGGAATGTTGTCTACGACGCAGGTGACGCGATCGAGTGCCTGCAGCGCGCGGGAGTCCACCTGGTGCTCTCGGGCCACAAGCACGTGCCGTACGCCTGGAAGCTGGAGAGCCTCTTCGTCGTCAACACCGGGACGGTCTCGACCCTGCGGCTCCGCGGCAACACACGACCCTGTTACAACGTGGTGGAGGTCTCGGGCAACCACGCCGCGATCTGGCGGCGTTATCCGTTTCACGGGCAGGAGCAGATCATCCAGTTCGACCTCGTGACCGGGGAGTACGAGAAGTACACCGGACGGATCGAGCGGGAGGTCACGGCCCGCCGGTGAAGGCGGTCGCGCTCATCGACGGGGAGCACTACGCGCCTGTGGTGCGTGACGCCCTGCGGGCCCTCCCGTACGAATGGGTCGGCGCCATCCTCGTCGGCGGCACCGAGAAGCTGCGTGGCGACGCGGATTACGGCGTCCCGCTCGTCGGCGATTTCGCCGGCGCGGAGGTCGTGATCGATCTCTCCGACGAGCCCGTCCTCGGACCAGCCGAACGGCTGCGCTGGGCCTCGAGAGCTCTCGCCCAGGGGCTGCCCTACGTCGGAGCCGACTTTCGTTTCGAGCCGCCGTCCTTCGAGGCGTTCGACCTGCCGTCGATCGCCGTCATCGGCACGGGGAAGCGCGTGGGGAAGACCGCTGTGACCACGCATCTCGCGCGGTTGCTCGCGCGGGACCGGAGCGTCGTCGTGGTCGCGATGGGCCGCGGCGGTCCGCCGGAGCCCGAGGTCGTCGAGACGCCACCATCACTCGACGAGCTCGTCGAGCGGTCGCGCTCCGGGCTCCATGCCGCGTCCGATCACCTCGAGATCGCCGCGCTCGCAGGCGTGCCGACGATCGGCTGCCGGCGCGCGGGCGGCGGCCTGGCCGGCGCTGTCTTCGTCTCGAACGTCGCCGCGGGCGCGGCGATCGCTGCAGAGCGCGGCCCCGATGTCGTGATCTTCGACGGCAGCGGCGCCGCGATCCCCCCGATCGACGTCGATCGCCGAATTCTCGTGGTCGGACGCGGTGAGACCGGCGACGACTACCTGAACACGTACCGGCGGCTCGTCTCCGACGTCGTCGTCGAGGACTTCGAGCTGCGGCTCGGTGCGACGGGGCCGCTCGAGGGCCGGGTCGCGGTCTTCACCGCCGGCTCGCGCGATGTCTCGCAGCTCGACGCGGAGGTCGTCCACGTCTCCACCAACCTCGCGGACCGTGAGGCGCTGCGCCGCGACCTCGTCGACGCCGACACGTACCTGGTCGAGCTGAAAGCCGCCGCAATCGACGTCGTCGTGGAGCATGCGCTGGCGCACGAGGTCCGTGTCGTGCTCGCGACCAACGAGGTGGTCGCGCCCGGGCTCGACGAACAGCTGCTCGCACTCGTCCCGGTGGAGGCATGACGCAACGCCGGCACGGCGAGCCGCTGCCGCTCGGCGACGACGGTCTGCCCTACTCGAAGGGACTGATGGCGCGCGCGCTGATCGCAGCGGGCGTCCCGGCCGACCACGCCTATCAGCTCGCGAGGAGAATCGAGCTCGATCTTGCCGAGCGTGGCATCTCGGCGATCGAAGTCGAGCGCCTCGACGAACTCGCGCGCGAGGTGCTGGGAGAGGAAGAGGCCGAACGGGCGATCGGCCGCCTGCGGAGGCTCGCCGATCTCCAGTCGCTCGATGTGCCGATCGTGCTGTTGATCGGCGGTTCGACCGGCACCGGCAAGTCGACCGTCGCTGCCGAGGTCGCCCATCGGCTCGGCATCACACGCGTCGCCTCGACCGACTTCATCCGCCAGACGATGCGCGCGTTCTTCTCCCCGGAGTTCATGCCGACGATTCACTTCTCGAGCTTCGAGGCGGGCGAGGCACTCGACGACGAAGCGACCGGCGACCCGACGATCGTCGGTTTCCTCGATCAATGCACCCATGTGTGCGTCGGGGTCGAGGCGGCCCTCCGTCGGGCACTCACCGAGGGGTGGTCGATGGTGCTCGAAGGTGTCCACCTCGTTCCCGGGCTGATGCCGGCCGAGCTCGAGGGCGCGCTGATCGTTCACGTCGTGCTCGAGATCGCGGACGAGGACGTGCATCGGCTCCACTTCCACGTGCGGGACTCGTCGACCGGCGGGGTCCGTGCCATGGACAAGTACCTTGGGCAACTCGATGCGATTCGGAGAGTCCAGACGTACGTCGTCGGTCGTGCCCGCCGAGAGGGCGTCCAGGTGATCGAGAATGCAAACGTCGAGCGGACGATCGACCAGGTGATCGAGCACGTCATGCAGGCGGCCGAACGTTCGCGGCAGGTCGCATGACTCAGGTCGCCGATGACACGCGCGCCCTGTGCCAGTGCGAGACGTTTGCGCGCGTGACGGAGCGAGCTGCACTTGCCGGAGCACGTTGGCTGGGACGCGCGGACATGCAGGCGGCGGAGGATGCCGCCTTCTCAGGTGCGCGGCTCGCCTTGGAGCGGATGCCGATCAGCGGCCACGTCGTGATCGGAGGTCACGAGGAAGCCGAGCAGCTCGCCGCGGGCACGAACATCGGGCTGGGGGGCGAGGAGTACGACCTGGCGCTCGACCCGCTCGAAGGACGTTCGGTCGTCGCCCGGGGCGGCACGAACGCGATCTCGATGATCGCCGCGGCGCCGCGCGGCTCGTTGCCGTCGCTGCCCGACATGTACATGCGCAAGATGGCGGTCGGCCCGCGCGCCCGCGGGAGCATCTCCCTCTCGAGCCCTGTGGCCGACAACATCCGCGCGATTGCCGAGGCGTTCGACCGCATGGTCAACGACGTCACCGCGATCGTGCTCGACCGTCCGCGCCACCATGATCTGATCGAGGAGATCCGTGCGTCTGGCGCGCGCATCAAGCTGATCCAGGACGGCGATGTGACGGCGTCGATCAGTGCGGCTGTCCGAGGCACGAACGATCACCTGGCGATCGGCATCGGCGGTACGCGGCAAGCAGTGCTCTCCGCCGCCGCGTTGCGCTGTCTCGGCGGTGAGCTTCAGGCGCAGCTCTGGCCAACGCGCCGTGCCGAGATCGCCGAGGCCGCCGAGCACGGGATCGAGGACATCGACCAGATCTTCACGATCGACGATCTCGCGCCCCAGGAGGTGATCGTCGCCGCGACCGGTGTGTCGAACGGCGACCTGCTCCGTGGTGTCCGGTTCCTCGCGGACTCGGCCCGTACGCATTCGCTCGTCATGTGCACCCGGTGCAACTGGGTGCGGTTCGTCGACGGGATCCACTTCTTCGCGCGCGACCGCCGCGAGGAAGTGCGCCTCAGCTAGCCTGGCGTCATGCCGTCACAGGAAGAGGTCGTCGAAGCGCTCCGTGGGGTCGAGGATCCTGAGCTCGGCATGGACATCGTGGAGCTCGGCCTGTTCTACGAGGCTGAGATCGAAGGGCCGAATGTGAAGGTGCAGTACACGTTGACGTCGATGGGCTGCCCGGCCGGGGCGATGATCCAGGAGGACATCGAGCGCGTCGTTCGCGAGATACCCGGCGTCGAGACCGTCTCGAGCGAGCTCACGTTCGAGCCGCCGTGGTCACCGGACCGGATGTCCGACGACGCCAAGTTCATCCTCGGCTTCGGCTAGGCGACGGAGCTAGGCACCTTCGGTGCGGTGGTGCCGTTCGATCCTGGTGCCGGCCGCGTCGGTGTCGCGGCGCGTGTCACGTTCGTAATGTCGGCGCTGGACGCGCCGGCGCCGAGCCGTGGCGGACTTTTGAGCCTCGAGGAGGCGCCGATCGGTCTGTTCAGCCCGGGTCGTCGACACCCGGCGATTCTGTCCAATTTGCGGGTTTCGAGCAAGCCCCCTCCAATCCGCTCCTTTGTGTGCGCGCTGATCGTCGTTGACCTGCCCTCGCGGTGCGACTAGAACGAGTCACGTCGAGCGAGAGGGAAGATGGTCAAGCGGGTAGCGGCGTTGGGCGTGGCGAGCGTGGTCCTCGGTCTGGGCTGCTACGGGGCAGCGGCGGCAACCACGGCAACCACCACCGGCAACGCGTCTCCGTTCAATTCGGTTCACGCCCTCTGTAGCGCCGGCTACGTGGATGCTGTCGTCGGCGGTGCACGCAAGTGCCTGCGGGCCGGCGAGTTCTGCTCCCCGAGTCACGAGCCTGACTACGAGCGCTACGGCTTTGCGTGCGTCGGGGGCCATCTGAAGGCTCGTGCGCCCACGACGACGATGCCGTCAACGACGCCGCAGACGTCGATCCTGGTCGGCCAGACGGTCAAGCTCGCACCGCGCACGCAGACGAGCAGTTGCACACCAGGTCCGCGCCCCGACCGGCAGTGCTCGCCCGGCGCCTATTACAGCGGCCTCACGAGGACGGTGCTCTGCTCCTCCGCGTTCCGCACCGGCTCGATCCGCAACGTGCCCGTTTCCGAGAAGCATCAGGTCGAGGTCGAGTACGGGATGGTGCCGAGAAGCTACGGCCGGACGATCGAGATCGACCACATCGTCTCACTTGAGCTCGGCGGCTCGAACGACATCGCCAACCTGTACCCGGAGCCCGGGTCGGGCCTGGCGAGCTACCACGTCAAGGACAGGCTCGAGAACGAGCTTCACGCCCTCGTCTGCGCCGGGACCATCACCCTCCACGCTGCCCAGGCGGGGATCGCGTCGAACTGGGAGGCGCTCTATCGGCGGGTCTTCGGAGTCGCGCCGTAAGACGCGGCCCGCAGGAGGCCGGGCTCGCACGGAGAAACCGAATCTCCCCTTTCCGGAAATCGGCACGGCGACGTAGGAGGCGGTCACGAATGCCTGGAAATGCACAGCGGTACATCGGCGGCGCGGTTGGATTCGCGTTCGCGGCAGTTTGGGCGACGGCGGGGCTGGGATCGGCTCTCGTCTGCATCGTCGCCGCGGCGATCGGCTATACGGCGGTGCGGCTGGCTGAAGGCCGGCAGTTGAGCGCGATCTCTGCGGGCCGCGACGCGGTGCGCGAGCTCCAGAGTCGACGCAATGAGCCGGCAAGCCGGCCGGCGCCGAAGTCCCCGGCCCGGGCTGCGCAGCAGGTTCGACGGCCGAAGCCGGCTCCGGCTCGCGTGATGCCCGATCCGGAGCCTGCCACCTACGGCTGGTAGCCGTTCGGAGCGGCGATGAGGCGAAGCCGGCAGGCGTTTCTCGCCACAGCTGTGCTGGTCGAGGTGGCCGCTTTGCGGGCTCGCGGCTACGGGCTGGGCGGGAGCGTCGTGGTGAGGTGCCGGCGAGGGCACCTGTTCTCGACGATCTGGATTCCCGGCGTGTCCTTCAAGTCGATCCGGCTCGGCTGGTGGCGGATCCAGCGGTGCCCGGTCGGAAGACACTGGTCGATCGTCACCCCGGTGAACCGATCCGAGCTGGCCGAGGACGAACGGCAAATCGCCGCGGACCGGAAGGACATCCGGATTCCCTGAGCGCCGGCTCAGGTGGGTCGGATGCTCTGCGCGAAGTGGAAGAGGTTGTGCGGGTCGTAGGTGCGTTTCACCTGCTGGAGCCGCGCGAGATTCGAGCCGTAGTAGGCGCGCTGCCAGTTCGCGAGATCGGGGTCGATGTAGTTCACGTACGCGGCGCCGGAGGTCGAGGGCGCGAGTGTCGCGCGTGAGGCGTTCACCCACGAACGGGCGGATGCAGCGTCACCGGTGGCGAAGTACTGAATCGAGGCGAGCGCATTGCGATGCGCGAACGCCGTCGCCTTCACCGGCACACGGTTCAGCGCCCCGCCGTAAGCGTCGATCAGGAGCGCCCCGGGGGCAGAGCCGCGCGCCTCCACCACGCTCCTGAACGTGCCGATGTGGCCCGGCGTCGGCTGACGGGCGATGTAGTCGGAGGCACCCACGAACACCTGGTGCCCGGGAGCCGCACACGACGGGAGGGTGTGCCCGAGGCAGCCCGCCCACCGGCGCACCAGATCCAGCCAGGTCGAGGTCCCGGTGACGAGCTGCTGCGCCGGAGGCCCGAGGGTTGCGAGGGCCGACTTCAGCGCCGTCTCGGTCCCGAGGAACTGACCGAACACCTGCACCGTCGGGCCACCCGGCCCGGTGGCGAGGCGGCAGAGACTGCCGAGCGCGTCGGGCGCCGTCGGCGCCCAGCGCAGGAAGCTCGCGAGCACCGCCTCGACCTGCGCCCAGGGCCACGTCGCGATGAAGTACGAGCCCTGAGACACGGCGTGAGTCCGGAAGACGAGCCGGGTGACGATGCCGAAATTGCCGCCTCCGCCACCTCGGCACGCCCAGAAGAGGTCGCTGTGGTGTGTCGCGTCCGCGGTCAGCAGCTTGCCGTCGGCGGTGACGATCTGCAGCGAGCGGAGGTTGTCGGAGGCCAGGCCCCATGCGCGCGAAGCCAGGCCGAAACCGCCGCCGAGTGCATGGCCGCCGATCCCGACGCTCGGACACGTGCCTGCCGGGATCGCGAGCCCGTGTGCGGCGAGCGTGTTGTAGATGTTCCCGAGCCGTGCACCCGGGCCGACGACTGCCTGTCCCGCCGAGACGTGCACCGCTGCGAGCCTCGAGAGATCGACGACGACGCCGGGAGTTGTCGAGTAGCCGCCGTAGCTGTGCCCGCCTGACCGGGCAACGATGTGCACCCCGCTTGTGCGGGCCCAGCGAACGACCTCGCTCACGTCGGCTGCGTCGAGCGGTTGTGCGATCGCGAGTGGGTGGACGCCGTCGTAGACGGCCATCGAAGACGAGGCGGGCCTGCTCGTATCCCGCCGACCCGGGCGTGATCACCGGTCCTCGCAGCGTCTTGGCCAGCGCGCGGATGCGCGGATCCCCCAGGTTCCGGGCTCCGGCCTCGGGCTCGAAGCGCAGCGCCGGCAGGGCGAAAGCCGCAGACAGCGCGGCCCCGCGGACGATCAACTCGCGCCGGGTCAGCGGTCTCGAGGGCGGGGTCTGGGCCACGAGAACAAGGGTAGGCGGTGAATGTTTACAGGATGGGCGGTGAATGTTTGTAGGGATTGACACAACGGCGTCCAGCTGCAACCGTGTGAGCTCGGCAGCGAGGGAGGGGACACATGTCCGTCCGTCCTGTGGTCGTTGCTGCGGCGCTTCTCGGGGCGTTTGCCGCGTCCTTTCTCCTTGCGGCGCTCGCGTTTGCCTCCGGGAGCCACGGCTCGGCGGTGGTGACGCTGCAGATCGCGCCCCGCGGGCTCGGCACGGTGTCCGTGACACCGTCCGACAACGACTCGCTCAGCGACTGCTCCGCGAATCACGATCAGGGCTCGTGCACGCTGACGTACAACCGCGGTGCCCACGTCCGGCTGACGGCGAGCAGCGACCAGGGGCGGAAATTGTTCTCCTGGAGCACTCCCGACTGTCCCGGGACCGGAGCGTGCGATTTGACCCTCGATGACGACGTGACCTCGATCGTCGCTCTCTTCGATCCGCTACGGCTCGGCGTGCAGTACTCCACGTCCGGCGCCGGCACGATCACCGCGGATCCCGCCGGCGCGTCTTGTGGCGCCGACGATCTTGGTGACGACATCACGTGCCTCGAGTTCAGGCCCGGGACCCAGGTCAAGCTGACGATGACCCCGAGCGACGGTCATGTCTTCAAGGGCTGGAATCCGGGCTGCGAGCCCACCAATGCGTTGACCTGCACGGTCACCGTCCTCGACGAGACGACGTGGGTGGGGGCCCGGTTCGACGATGATGACCCCCCGGGGCTGCCGACAACGATCAGCGTCCAGTTCCAGCTGAAACGAGGGGGGACGGGGAGCGGCAGGGTGAGCGCATCGAATCTCGACTGCGGCACGGTCTGCTCGCGCGAGTACGGCTACGGGAAGACGATCACCCTCACGGCGGCGGCCGACCAGGGCTCGGTGTTCTCCGGCTGGAACGGTGTCTGTCCCAAGACGCAGACCACCTGCACGTTCCCGGTCGGACCGGTCACCTCGATCAAGGCGCTCTTCGATCACGACTCGACCCCGCCGAGCAGTCCGGACGCCTTGACCGTCACCGCACAGACACGCACCGGCCTCCAGATCACCTGGGCGGCCGCGAAGGACAACGTCGCTGTCGCCGGCTACCGGGTCTATCTCAACGACGCGGCCGCCGGCGACACGATCGGCACGACGTACTCCTTCACCAACCTGGTCTGCGGTCACCAGTACACACTCGGAGTGGACGCGGCCGATGAGGTCGGCAACCGGTCGGCCCGCGCGTCGATCACCGGCTCGACCCAGCCCTGCCGGCTCGCAGCGCGACTCGCCGGCGTGGGGATCGATCGCGGCGGTGGCGTCCGGCGAGTCGTCGTGAAGCTGCGCGTGAACCGGCCGACGTCGGCGCTGCTCACCCTGGCGCGGCGGCAATCCGTGGTCGCGAGACGCCGGTTCGCGGTCAAGCCGGGCACCAACATCCTCCGCTTGCCGATCCCGAAGCGGCTGGCGGCGGGGCCGTACCGGCTGAAGACCACTCTGGTGAACCCCGACGGCGGTGTGCTCGTTCTGCCGGCCCGCGCTGTGCTGCTGCCGAGGTCGAAGTGACCAGCGAGAAGGCGGCCGCGCCAGCGGCCGAGGCACCAAAGTCGAGCTGGTTGCGGCGCCGCCCGTCGGTCGGTCAGGCATCGGCTCTCGTCGGTCTGATCGGCGGGATCGTGGCGCTGGTCTTCATCTTCAAGCCCGGCTGGAAGCCTCAGGCGCCGTCGAACGCGTCGAAGGCCACGATCAGCGACACGCGTGTCTTCCAGCCGGTCACCTTCAAGCGTTACCTCCAGCGGCAACAGCTGCCGATCGGCAGTGGCTTGAGCCGGACGTATCTCGCGCGGACCGGGGTCATGGTCAGCTTCCACTACGAGATCGTCGGGCTTCGCCACAAGAAGCTGCCTCTGCGCTGGGAGCTGTCCAACGCCGCGACGAACGATCTCGTCGCCTCGGAGAACAGTGCGTTCACGCTCGTGCCGGCGAACGACGACGACGCAGGCGACTGGTCGGTCTGGGTGCCCGCACCGCGAAAGGGCCGCGACTACTACGTCACGGTGACGATCTATCAGCCGCAGGGGCCACCGTACGAGCTGAAGCATTTCGACTCGCCGAACTTCGCGGGCCTGGGCACCTGAACGCTCGCGAGCGATGCAGGTTCACTCGGCACGCGCGCGCGTCAGTTCGAGGAGCAGGAGCAGTCCCGCGGCGACTCCGATCGTGCCGCCGATCGCACGTGCGTGACCGAGCCCGAGCGCGTGCAGGGCTCCCCAGGCAAGCAGGTACGTCCAGCCTGCGATTGCCGCGCTGTAGACCAGGCTCAGACCCGCATCGCGATCGACCGGCAGCACTCCGAACAGCCGCAGCGTCCTGCCGGGGCGGTCGGAGAACAGACCGCCCGGGCTCCCACTGCGCGCCGTCGACCCGAACCCTAGCTCGCGTTCGAGCATCTGCGCGCGACCGAGACCGTAGTCGTAGAGCTGCGTGTTGCGGAGCTCGTACAGGAGCACTCCGAGGGTGGCGATCAGCCCGATCGCTCCGACGGCGAGCAGCTCTGCATTCGAGCTCGGACGGCCGAGGACTGCCACGGCGGCGCCGCTCAGCGTCGGGACGAGGGCGAGCAGCTTGAACCGAACGTCGCCGATGCCGGCGAGGAGGCCGATCGTCTGCTGATAGTCGAGACGCAGTAACTCGTTCTCTGCGGCGGCTCTCGGGGCCGGCGGCTCGGCGGATCCGGTCATCGTTCTTCCCTCGGTCGAGCCGCAGTTCTCGGCGAAGCGTACGCCCGGCGCGGCGTGCGCACAAGGCGCCGAAGCCGACGCTCAGGTCATCGGCCCGCCCGGCGTCCCTTCCTTCTTCATACCGGGAGGGGCCTCGTCTTCCCACGCTCGTGCCCGATCGTGGGTCGGCGAACGTAATCCCCCGGAAACCAGGAGAAGAACACGATATGAGGCAGCGGATCTTGATCATCGGCGCAATTGCGGCGCTGGCGCTGGTGACGGCCACCGCGGCATTCGCGGGCACCCTGACGGCGACTGCGACGGTCACCGGCACGGCAGGCATCTCGCTCACCGTTCCGTCCACCGCATCCATCTCGTCCACGCTCGACGGCACCGACCAGACGGCGTCCTATTCCCCGTTGCTCAACGTGGTTGACGCCCGGGGGAGCGGCGCAGGCTGGAACCTCCAGATCTCGGCGACGAACTTCTCGGACGGTGCAGGGCACACCCTCGCTCCGGGCAGCGTTACGGCGGCCGTCCAGGCCTGTCACGCCGGCTCGAGCTGCACCGCAGCAACGAACTCGGGCATCACCCTGCCGCTGACGGTAACCGGCACCGCGGCGAAGTTCTTCAATGCCGCCGCCAACACCGGCCTCGGCAAGGTCGACGTGACCCCGACGATCCAGGTTGCCATCCCCGGCAACTCGTTCGCCGGCACGTACACGTCGACGGTCACGCTTGCAGCTGCGACCGGCCCGTAGATCTCAGCGAACACCGGCGTTTGTCTCGAGTGCCCCGGCCGCCGCCGGGGCACTCGTCGGTTCAGGAGGGAATCGAAAGAACGATCTTGCCGAACTGCTCGCCGGCTTCCAGGCGCTCGTGTGCAGCGCGGGCGTCGGCGAGCGGATAGACGCGATCGACGACCGGGAGCGCCTTTCCGGCCACGACCAGGTCGAAGGCTCCCTGGAAATCCTCCGGAGTGCCCATCGAGGAGCCGAGGATCGACAGCTGCTTCCACCAGAGACGGTGCAGCGCCGCCGGGGGGTTCGGCCCGGTAGTCGCACCACAGACGACGATCCGCGCTTCCGCCCGTGCCGCCTCGAGGGTGCGCTTCCATGTCGCTTCGCCCACATCGTCGACGATCACGTGCGCGCCGCCACCGGTCGCGTCCTTGACCGTCGCCACCACGTCGCCGGTCGTATGGTTGATCCCGAGGTCTGCGCCCAGCTCGCGCGCACGCGAGAGCTTCTCGTCGCTCGATGAGGTGACCGCGACCTTCGCCCCGAGCGACTTCGCGATCGAGAGGGCCGCGGTGGCGACGCCGCCGCCGATGCCCCAGATGAGGACCCATTCCCCCTCCTGGACGCGCGCCCGGGTGACGAGCATCCGATAGGCCGTCACGAAGACGAGGGGAAACGCCGCTGCGTCCTCGAACGAGAGCGAGTCCGGAATGGGGTGGATGGAACCGCGAGGGACGGCGATCAGCTCGGCGTGGGTGCCGTCCATCGTCTCGCCGACGATGTGGATCTTCCCGCCGCTCATGATCCCCGGATTGATCACCACGCGCGTTCCGGTGCCGGCGATGACGCCGGCGCCGTCGGCGCCGAGGATGCGCGGCTTGGGCACCGAGGGGAGCCCCTTGCGAATCCACACGTCCAGATGGTTCAGCGACGCCGCCCGCAGCTCGACGAGCGCCTCGTCGTCGCGCGGCACCGGATCCGGCACGTCCTCGTACCGGAGCACCTCCGGCCCTCCGTCCTCGTGGATGCGGATCGCCTTCACGTGGGCACAATCCTCGCATGACCGCCGAGGAGATACGCGGGTTGGCTGCCGAGCTCGGCCTGGCCGCGATCGGCGTCTCCCGCGCCGAGGCCTATGTCGAGACCGAGCGCCACATCGTGGAGCGTCGCGCACGCGGCCTGTTCGCCGACATGAAGTTCACGATGGCGCAGCCGGAGCGTTCATGTCATCCGGAGTCTCTCCTGCCCGGCGCGCGCAGCGTCGTCTCGGTCGCGCTGTGCTACTGGGAGCCCGAGGCGCCGCTCGCTCCCGGAGAGGGCCGCCTGGCCCGTTACACGTGGTCGGACGCGTACGACGAACTGCGCGAACAGCTCGCGGTTCTCGGCCGCGCGATCGGAGGGAACTATCGGGTTCTCGTCGACGCGAATCAGCATGTCGACCGCGAGGCAGCCGCTCGGAGCGGAGTCGGGTTCTACGGCAAGAACACGATGCTGATCACGCGCAACCACGGATCTTGGGTCGTCCTCGGAACACTCGTCAGCGATCGCGAGCTCGAGTCGACGCCTGCGCTCGACACCGACTGCGGCGACTGCAGGATCTGCATCGACGCTTGCCCGACCGGCGCCCTCGACGAGCCGGGCACCCTCGACGCGACGAGGTGCCTGTCCTACTGGACACAGGCGCCGACGTCGATTCCCGAGGATTATCGACCGCGGCTCGGCGCGCAGGTGTACGGCTGCGACATCTGCCAGGACGTCTGTCCCTGGAACCGTGGCGTCGAGAAGCGCCGGGGCGACCGCGCGCCGACCACAGCTGGGCACGTCGATCTCGTCGAGTGGCTCGAGTCCGAGACGCTCATCCGCGACTACGACCGTCTGTACGTGCCCCGGAACGACCCGCAATTCCTGCGCCGCAACGCTCTTGTTGCGCTCGGCAACGTCGGCGGCGCCGAGCACCTCGACGTCCTCGAACAGCATTCGGCCGACGAGCACGCACGGTGGGCGATCGAACAGATCGAGGGGCGCGCCGAGCGCGCCGCACCCTCGGCCCTACGCTGACGCCGCGCGCTTGGGCCGCAGCTCGGCGGCGAGCGCACGTGCGCGAAGCGCAACCTGGGCGCGCAACTCGGCCGGTTCGAGCACGACCGCCTCGCCTCGGTACGAGACGACCTCTCCGACGAGCCATTCGGCGCTTCCGACAGACTTGTCGGCGAGCGCAGCGCCGTCGACGAGCGGGCGTGCGCCCTTCTCGACCTCCCACCGCGCCACTGCAGGCGAGTACCAGATGCGCGCGGTCGTCGCAGACCGGAGCTCCGACGGATCGAAGCCCTCGCGCGGCACGAAGCTCTTGCGCAGGACTCTCGCATTTCGCATGCGATCGAGCCTGTAGGAGCGGGGCTGGTTGCGGTCGATGTCCCACGTGTGCACGTACCAGTGTGGGAGCCGGCGCTCGATCGAGTACGGCTCGACGCTGCGCGTCACCACTTCCTGCTCTTCCGGTTTGAGGTACTCGATCTCGACGAGCTTGTGGTCGTCGATCGCGTGGGTGAGGGTGTCGACCAGTCCTTCTTCCTCACCGACGTGCGGTGCCGGTGTCTGTGTCAGCTCAAAGGCGCCGAAGGTCTCCTCGAGCTTGGCGCGCACACGATCGAGCGGGGAGTGCGTCCCAGCGGCGACCATCGGGCCGACGAACTCGAGCGCGAGCCGGATTGCGCGCGCCTCCAGAGGTGTCAGCCGTGGCGCGCGACGGAAGGTGTCTCCGAAGAGCTCCTTGTCGACGTGCACCTCGTCACCGTGCAGTTCTGCGTAGACCGCGTAACAGCCGCCGCCGAAGTTGACCAGGTTGAGGAGCGAGAGATGCTCCTCGAGTTGCTCGGCCGGGATCGAGAAACGGTTGACGAGCTCGTGCGCGGGGATGATCCCCTCGCGTTCCTCGCCGCACGCGGCGAGGAGGTAGGCGAGCAGAGATTGCAGCACGCCGAACCGCTCGGGTGCGACCGGCCCTGCAAAGCGCTCGACGACGTCGGACACTCCTGCGACGACTTCGGCCGCCGGGGTCGGGGGTGCGCCCTCGTGTGCGGCGCGCGCGGCCCGTGCGCCTTCGACGACGAGGCGGCGCAGCTCCGACGGCTCGAGCGGGACCGCGCGGCCGTCCTGTCGCAGGATCCACCGCGCGAGCAGGTTCGACGAGGCGTACTGAGTGCTGAAGATGTCACCCTCGACATGGTTTCGGGTGCCGCCGTAGGCGCGCTCGACCCACCAGGCCGTGTCCGGCGCGACCTCGATCCGCGCCTCGCCGACGATGTCGCCGAACTGCCATTCCGCGCGCCCGCGGTAGTTCTCGACGTCGAATTCGGGCGGGAGGCGGAAGTCGCGCTCGCGGCGTGTTGCGAAGCGGATGTCGGAGCGGATGCGCGAGACCCGGAACGTCCGAATGTCGTCGCGTTCGAGGTCATGGCCGATCACGTACCACGACCCGTTCTCGGGCAGCAGCGCGAAGGGGTTGAGGGTCCGTTCCTCTTCCTCGTCGCGGTAGATCGACCAGTACCGGAACTTCACGGTTCGCTGCTTCGAGATCGCTCCCTCGAGCTTGCCCAGCCGGCCTTGCAGCTCGGGTGAGTAGTCGGGATCGCGAACCTCGACACGGGAGGCGGTGCCGGTCGGGGCGGCGGCGAGCGAGCCCGCCGAGCGTCCGAGTGCGAGGTTCTGCAGCGCGAGGCGGAGCGGCTCGGCGTACGCGAACCGTCCTTCGAGCAGGAAGAAACAGGTCTGCAGCGCTGCCAGTTCTTCGTCGTCGAGCTCGAGCTCCGGCAGGAAGTAGCGCTCCGAGCGCAGGGTGTACAGCTCTTCGCCCGTGAACTCGTCGCGTTGCGAGTCGAGCGGCACGCCGAGCGACACGAGCTCGGCGCGGTCGGAGTAGAAGCGCCGCGCAAATGCCTCGTCGCTCATCTCCTGGTAGCCCTCGACGTTCGACTTGATGTCGCGCGCGGTCAGAGGGCGGCGCTCCGCCATCAGAAACGCAACCAGCGAGAGCTGACGAATCAGCTTGTCGGTGTCATGGCTCATCTGATCTCTCCGGCCGGCTCCGTCGAGCCTTCGCCGGTGAGGGCGAGCTTATCCGACAACTATGCGGCGGCTTTGCTGCGCTCGAGGTGCTGGTGGCTCGGGCAGTAGTCGCGGTCCGGCAGTGGGGTCCGCTGACAAGCCTTGCCCTTGCGTGTCGTTGCACGGCAGCGGGCGACGCCGCCGTCGAATGCGCCGGCCTCGATCTGGTCCTCGACGAAGTCGACTGCGGCATCGACACCGTGGTTGACCGCCCACGCGACCTGCGCCTGCACGTTGATCGGGAAGTAGCGCCGGATGTCCTGGAAGAGGGCCCGGTCGGGCTTCGCGAAGTAGTGCGGGTCCTGGGCGAGACGCTGCATCGTGCCTTCACAGGCCTGGAGCACCTCTCTGCGGTACTCGAGCTGTGTCTCGTTGTCGACGTACGGGTCGATCAGGTCCTTGATCGAGCGATAGATCGCTCGCGAGTACTGATACATGCAGTGCTGAATATGCAGGATCCGTTCATCCATATCGCCGTCTATCTCTCCTCGACTCTAGCCGCCAGCCCTTTAAGAAGCAGTAAATCCTCCCTTGCCGACGCGACCCGCCGACGACTCTACACGCTCGGAGGGGCTGTTACAAATGTTTTCAACCGAGTAAACGCCTGGGCGGTATTCCAGAGGTTCTTTGCCCGTCCTGCGACGGTTTACACCTGCTCCAGCGCGCGCTCTCAGCGGGCGATCTGGCGGGAGTAGGCGCCTGCGAAGCCCGCCTGGCGGGCTGTTGAGACCGCGGCGTCAGCGTCGGCCTTCGACGCGTAGACGCCGGTGAACACGACCAGATAGCCCGGCTGCAGGCTGGCGTAGTTCGACGAGTCGAGCACGCCGGCCTCGGAGAGGCCGGCCTTCGCGGCGCGAGCGGCCTTGTCGTGCGCCGAGGCCGCTCCGGTCGTCTTCGGGTAGGAGACGAGCACGATCGTCCATCCGTTCTCGTTCGAGGGCCACGCGAAGCGGCCGTTTCGGACGCCGCCGCGCGGAGGTCGTGGGCTCGGGCGGCCGCGGCAGCGTCGAGGTGTCGACCCCCGTCGTCGGCGGCGGAACGAGGGCCGGGGTTGCCAGGGTCACCGCTGATGCGCCGGCCAGCGTCGGTACGTTGGCGCTCGCCTCCGATGCCGTGAGCGCGATCGCTGCCGCTGCGCCTGCAACGGCGACGATCAGGGTCAGCAGGGAGGCCCAGATCCAGTCGCCCGGATACCAACCGAATCGGCGGATCCACCGCCGGCGGAGCGTCGCGAGCCTGCCGGTCACTTCGGGGAGGTGGAGGCCGCAATCGAGGCAGTACCGCTGATCCTCGTCCCTTCTCGCTCCGCACCTGGGGCACGTCTCGTCGGCCGCCGTGATCGCCGTCTCGCGCTCGGCCGCCCGTGCGCCCATCAGCTGTCGGACGCTCGCTCGACGACCGTCTCCTCCGACGTCGGCTCGCTCCCGAGCTCCCGGCCGCAGTTCGGGCAGAAGCGCGAGCCGCGAAGCATGGGGGCGCCGCACTCGCACCGTGGGACGCGCCGGTGGACGTGGAGGAGCTCGTCGATCTCCGCGAGCCGGGCGTCGATCCCGATCACCGCCGCCGCCTGCTCGGAGAGCAGATCGTCGCGGAAGCCACCGCGCCGGTACATCTCGACCAGCAGTCCGCCGAGGTCGCGCAGCGCATCCTCACGGGCTTTCAGCAGCGCGCGCCGTTCCCTGCGCAGCACCCCGGCCGCGGGCCGGCGCGGAGCGATTCCTTCAGCGTCGTGCGCCCGCCGGCGAAAGGGTGCGGCCATTGCCAGGCGAGTGTAACGAGCGGTTCGGCGAGGCTTTCGCCTACAGCTGCAGCACGACGAGCCGCTCTTCGGTCATCTCGCGGACGGCCCACGCCGGGCCTTCCTTCGTGTTGCCCGAGGCCTTGACCCCGCCGTAGGGCATCTGGTCGGCGCGGAACGTCGGCGCTTCGTTGACCGTGACGCCACCGAACTCGAGCTCCCGCGCCGCGCGCAGGCAGGTCGGAAGATCGCTGCTGAAGATCGCCGCCTGCAGCCCGTAGCGCGTTGCGTTCGCGCCTGCAATCGCCTCGTCGAGGCTCGCAACGCTCGTCAGCGTGACAACCGGCCCGAAGACCTCTTCGCACTGGACCTGGTCGGTCGACGCGGGCCGCGCGATCACGGTGGGGCGGATCAGGCCGTCGGCGGTGACGTCGCCCCCCGTCAGCACCTCGCCCTGCGAGGCTCTGATCCACTCCAGGATGCGGTCGCGCTCGCTCTCCTCGATCACCGGACCGACGTCGGTGCCGGCATCGGCCGGATCGCCGACCTGGAGGGCCTCCACCGCCGGCACGAACTCGGCGACGAAGTCGTCCCAGGCGTCCTGCAGCACGAAGATCCGTTGCACGGAGATGCAGCTCTGACCGGCGAAAGAAAAAGCGTTCGCGGCGAGCTTGCCGGCGGTGCCGGCCGGCGCGTCGTCGCAGACGATCGCGGGTGTCGCATTGCCGAGCTCGAGCTTGACGCGCTTGCGATGGGCGCGTTCGGCGATCCCCCAGCCGACGGCACCCGAGCCCGTGAAGGTGATCAGCTTGACGCGCTCGTCGTCGACGAGCACATCTCCGATCGCTGCGGCCGAGCCCGAGACGACGTTGATCCAGCCGGGCGGCAGACCGGCTTCTTCCTCGAGCTGTGCGAGAAAGAGCGCCGACAGCGGGGTCGTCGAGGCAGGCTTGAGGACGACCGCGCAACCGGCGGCGAGCGCGGGCGCGATCTTGTGTGCCACCAGGTTGAGCGGGAAGTTGAATGGCGAGATCGCCCCGACGATCCCGATCGGCAAGCGCATCGTGAAGGCGAGCTTTCCGGCCCCCGCGGGTGACGCGTCCATCGGCACCATCTCGCCCGAGAGCTTTCGGGCCTCGACCGCCGCGAAGGTGTAGGTCGACACCGCGCGCTGTGCTTCGACTCGTGCCGCTTTGAGCGGTTTTCCCGCCTCGGCGGAGACGATCTGGGCTGCCTCCTCCTGGCGCTCGTCGAGCAGCCGGGCAGTCGCATCCAGGATCCGCGCGCGTTCGTGGGCGGGCAGCGGAGCACTCATCGCGCGCTCTGCCGCATCGAGCGCTCGCCGGGCCTCCGGGGCCCCGCCCTTCGCGATCCGGGCGACGATGTCGCCGGAAAAGGGCGACCGCACCTCGGTCCACTCGCCCGTGTCCACCGACTCGCCGTCGATCAGCAGGGAACGGTCAGTATTGACGGCCGTCATGGAGGTCAACTCTAATGTTCTCCCGTGAGCTTCCGGAGAGCAGCACGGATCGGGGCCCCGGCGCTGTGGGTGCTGGCGTCGATCGCAATGATCGTGAGCGTCGGCGTCCCGACCTCGCACGACCTCGTTTTCTTCTGGTTCGCACTCGGGATCATCTCCTTCTCGGTGACCGACGTCCGGAGGCGGACGTCGCGTCTCGTGATCGAGTGGTCGCCGTTCATCGCCGTGCTGTTCATCTATGACCGGCTGCGCGGCTACGCGGACGGTCTGCTCTTCCATGCGCGTGAGGTCCCTCAGATCAAGATCGAGGCGGCAATCTTCGGACGGCCGATTCCGACCGTCTGGCTACAGGAGCATCTCTGGCACGGTGCCGGCGACTTGCGCTGGTGGGACTACGCCACGTGGTTCATCTACCTGACGCATTTCTTCGCGACGCTGATCGTCGCGGCCGTCCTGTGGAGATGGGCGCACGATCGCTTCTTCCGCTTCGCGACGATGGTGTGCGTGCTCTCGCTCGCCGGGTTTGCCACCTACGTGCTTTTCCCGGCCGTGCCGCCGTGGCTCGCCGCCCGGCACGGTTCGATCGGGTCGGCGAACCGGACGATTGCCATCGTCTGGCATCACGTGCCGATTGCGCACTTTGGATCGCTCTTCGAAAAGGGGCAGACCTACGCGAACAACGTTGCGGCGATGCCGTCGCTTCACGCCGCCTTCTCGTTGTTGATCGTGCTGTACGTCTGGCGTCTCGTGCCGCGCTGGTGGCGGCCACTGCTCGCGTTGTACCCGCCCGCGATGGCGTTCTCTCTCGTGTACACCGGTGAGCACTACGTCGTCGACTGCGTCGCCGGCTGGGCGTACGCCGTCGCGACGTTCGTCGCGGTGAACCTCGTATTCGAATATCGCGCGCGCCGCGTCACGGCCCTCGAGCCGGCACTTGCCGATTGAACGGCGTTCGGCCGCTGCACTTCTGCAACGTCACGGTCGAGGGTCGGCCGTGGCCCGTCTACGGCTGGGCGATCGACGGCCCCGACGGGACGATTCTCGTCGACACCGGGATGGTCGATTCGACGCCGGAGCTCGACTCGGAGTGGCGGCCCGAGCTCTTGCGCTGGCCGGAGATCGGCGAGGTCACCGCCGTGATCAACACCCATCTGCATTTCGATCACTGCGGGGGGAACCGCGGGTTTGCGGGTCTGCCGACGTACGTCCAGAGCGCCGAGTTGGAGGCCGCCGTCGCGCCGGACTATCTCGAGGAGTGGGTTCACTTCCCCGGCGAGTCCTACGTCGAGCTCGTCGGCGACGCGGAGCTTGCCGCCGGCGTGTCCGTCCTCTTCACTCCCGGTCACTCGCCCGGTCACCAGGCCGTCGTCGTCGAGACGCACGACGGCGTCGTCGTGCTCGGCGGGGACGTCACGTACTCGATGCGTGAGCTGATCGACGGAGTGACTCCCTCGATCCTCCGTATTCACGCAGTGCAGCCCCGGTGCGTCTATCTGGCGCATCACGAGGAGCCGTGGCGACCGGGCTAGAGTGAGCTCCATGGCGGCGTACATCGTCGATGCCGTTCGGGCGCCGATCGGCCGCAGGAACGGGGCCTTGTCGGCGCTCCGGGGAGACGACCTCGCGGCACAGGTCCTGAACGGCCTCGTCGGCCGGCACGGTCTCGACCCGGCCGAGATCGAGGACGTGCAGATGGGCTGCGTCACCCAGATCGGCGAGCAGGGCTGGAACGTCGGCCGCATGGCGGTGCTCGCGGCGGGTTGGCCGGTCTCCGTCTCGGCGACGACCGTCGACCGGCAGTGCGGCTCCTCGATGCAGACCAACTTCAATGCCGCGGCGGCCGTGCTCGCCGGACAGCTCGACCTCGTCGTCTCCGCCGGGGTCGAGATGATGTCGCGCGTCCCGATGGGGTCGAACGGCGGCTCGATCTCGGAGCGGGTCACCGAGCGGTACGACATCGTGATGCAGGGAACGTCGGCCGAGCTGCTCGCCGACGAGTGGCACCTGTCGCGTGAGGACCTCGACGCCTACTCGCTCGAATCGCACCGGCGTGCGCTCTCCGCCTCGGACGGCGGTAGGTTCGACCGCGAGATCATCGCGATCGAGTTGCCCGAGACGACGCCTCCGTTCGCGGTGGACGAGGCGCCGCGGCGTGAGACATCAGCCGAGGCGCTGGCCGCTCTCCCAACGGTGTTTCGCACGGACGGCGTCGTGACCGCCGGGAACTCATCGCAGATCGTCGACGGCTCGGCCGCCGTGCTGATCGCGAGCGAGGCCGCGGTCGCGCGACTCGAGCTCGAGCCGCGCGCGCGATTCGTCTCGTTCGGGATCGCAGGTGTCGATCCGACCCGCATGTTGCACGGAAACCCACAGGCGATGGAACGGGCTGTTGCGAGAGCCGGCCTCACGATGGACGACATGGCGGTGATCGAGGTCAACGAGGCGTTTGCGTCCGTCGTGTTGCAGACAGCCCAGGACCTCCACCTCGAAGAGCGGATGGACGACGT